>NZ_JAFLRK010000009.1 GCF_017315735.1 Paracoccus shandongensis | reverse complement strand
GCCGCCGAGGAGGCGCTGGCCGCAGCCGAGGCCGCCCGGGCCGAGGCCGAGGCGGTCGAAACCGGCGCCCGCATCGCCCGCGCCGAGGCCGAGGGCGAAGCCAGCGCCCTGGCCGCCGAGATGGCCGCGCTGCGCCGTCTGGTGGAACGCGGGCAGTCCGGCGGCAAGGCGATCCTGGATCAGGTGACGGTGGCCAGGGGCTTTGAAACCGCTTTTGGCGCGGCCTTTGGCGACGACCTGCGGGCGGGGCTGGCGGCGGATGGCGAAAGCGGCTGGCATCTGCTGGCCGGATGGGACGATCCGCAGCCCCTGCCGGTTGGCGCGGCACCCCTGGCGCCGCATGTGGATGGTCCGGCCGCCCTGGCGCGCAGGCTGTCCCAGGTCGGGCTGGTCGCTGACGCCGCGACGGGGGCGGCGATGCAGGCGGCCCTGCGGCCCGGTCAGCGGCTGGTCACCCCTGCGGGCGATCTGTTCCGCTGGGACGGGATGCGGGTCATGGCGGGCGAGGCGTCGTCGGCCGCCGCGCTGCATCTGCAAAAGGTGAACCGGCTGGCCGAACTGGCGGAACAGGCGGCCGAGGCGGAAGCCAGGGCGGCAATTGCGGTTGAAACCCACGAGGATGCGCGCGCCGCCCTGGCAGAGGCCACGGCTGTCGAAAAATCCGCCCGCGATGCCCGGCGCGATGCGGAACGGCAGTTGTCCGAGGCCGCCCGCGCCCTGACGCGGGCCGAATCCGACCTGTCCATGACGCGCAGCCGGGCCGAAGCCGCAGCGGCGGAACTGGCGCGGCACCGGGCCGATGCCGGGGACGCGCGCGCACGGCTGGCGCAGGCGGAAGCCGCGCTGGCGGACCTGCCCGACCGCACGGACGCCGCCACGGCCCTGGATCATGCCCGCATGGGCGTCGAGGCCGCGCGCATCGCCACCATGACCCGCCGCGCCGCGCTGGACGAGCTGAAGCGCGAGGCCAATGCGCGGACCAAGCGCCTGCAAGAGATCGCCAAGGAGGAATCCGGCTGGACGCTGCGCCTGCAACAGGCGGGCACGCGCGCGTCCGAACTGGCCGCCCGTCGTGACGCCGCCCTGGCCGAACTGTCCGAGGCGCAGGCGCAGCCCGCCGTCCTGGCCGATCGCCGCGCCAGCCTGCGCGCGCGCGAAGCGGATGCCGGAGACCGCCTGTCCGCCGCCCGCGACGCCCTGTCGGTGGCCGAGGATGCCGCACGCAGCGCCGCCCATGCGGAACGAGAGGCCGCGCGCGCCGCATCCGAGGCCCGCGAAACCCGCGCCACCCGCGAAGCCCGGGCCGAGGCCGCGCGGGACGGGGAAGCCGCCGCCCGGGCGCGCATCCTTGAGGAAACCGAAACGACGCCGCAGGCCCTTCTGGCCTCGCTGGGGGGGACGCCGCCAGATGCGCCCGCCGCCGCGCTGGAGGAGCAGATCGCCCGGCTGCGCACGCAGCGCGACGGCCTGGGGGCCGTCAACCTGCGCGCCGACGAGGACAAGCGCGAGCTTGAGGCCGAGCGCGACCGCCTTGCCGCCGAGAAGGCCGATCTTGAGGAGGCCATCCGCAAGCTGCGCGCGGGTATCGCCAGCCTGAACCGCGAAGGGCGCGAACGGCTGCTGGCGGCCTTTGACGCGGTGAACGCCAATTTCACCACGCTGTTCACCACCCTGTTCGGCGGCGGCGAGGCGCGGCTGGTGCTGGTCGAATCCGACGATCCGCTGGACGCGGGGCTGGAGATCCTGTGCCAGCCGCCGGGCAAGAAGCTGTCCACCCTGTCGCTGCTGTCCGGCGGGGAACAGACCCTGACCGCCATGGCGCTGATCTTCGCGGTGTTCCTGGCCAATCCCGCGCCCATCTGCGTTCTGGACGAGGTGGACGCGCCGCTGGACGACGCCAATGTCAGCCGCTTCTGCGACCTGCTGGACGAGATGACGCGCCGCACCGACACGCGCTTCCTGATCATCACGCATCACGCCGTCACCATGTCGCGCATGGACCGGCTGTTCGGCGTGACCATGGTGGAACAGGGCGTCAGCCAGCTTGTCAGCGTGGACCTGAAGCGCGCCGAGGCTCTGGTCGCCTGACGCCCGCCTTGCTAGGCTGCCGCGACTCCAGCCACTCCGAGGGACATCATGAGCATCGAAGCGACCCTGGCCGACAAGGGCATCACCCTTCCCGCAGCCCCCATGCCCGCCGCGAACTATGTGCCCTTCGTGCAGACGGGCAACCTGGTCTTCGTGTCGGGCCAGATCAGCCAGGACGACAATGGCCTGATCAAGGGCCGGTTGGGCGACGGCATGTCGGTCGATGAGGGCGCGGCTGCGGCCCGCCGCTGCGGGTTGTCGCTGATCGCGCAACTGAAGGCCGCCGTGGGCGATCTGGACCGCGTGCGCCGCGTGGTGAAGCTGACGGGCTTCGTGAACTCGACCCCCGATTTCACCGACCAGCCCAAGGTCATCAACGGCTGTTCCGACCTGATGGTCGAGGTCTTTGGCGAGGCTGGCCGCCACGCCCGCGCCGCCGTCTCGGCCCCCGCGCTGCCCCTGGGCGTCGCGGTCGAGATCGAAGCCATCTTCGAGGTCGCGTGATGGCGCTGCCCCCCGCCTTCCTGTCCACCCCCATCGCCCATCGCGGCCTGCACGGCCCCGGCATCCCGGAAAACAGCCTGGCCGCCGCGCAGGCCGCCATTGATGCGGGCTATGGGATCGAACTGGACATCCAGCCTGCCAAGGGCGGCACGCCCATGGTGTTTCACGATTACGACCTGGCGCGGCTGACCGGCGGGCCGGGCCTTGTCGCGGATTTCGACCCCGACGCCCTGGCGGTCCAGCGGTTGCTGGGCAGCGACCAGCCGGTCCCGACCCTGCGGCAGTTCCTGGATCTGGTCGCGGGCCGCGTGCCCCTGCTGGTCGAGATCAAGGACCAGGACATGTCACTGGGCCCGAACATCGGCCTTCTGCACAAGGCGGTGGCCGATGCGCTGCAAGGCTATGGCGGGCCGGTCGCGGTCATGTCCTTCAACCCGCATGTGGTCGCGGCCTTTCACAGGCTTGCCCCCCATGTCCCGGTGGGCCTGACGACCTGCGGCTATGACGAGGCGGACTGGCCGGGCATCCCCGAGGCAACCCGCAGCCATCTGGCCGGGATCAACGATTTCAACGAATCCGGCGCCTGCTTCGTGTCCCACGACAAGAACGACCTGGCCAATCCGCGCCTGGACGCGCTGAAGGCGCAGGGCGTGCCGATCCTGTGCTGGACGATCCGCAGCGCGGCGGAGGAAGCCCTAGCCCGCCGCGTGGCCGACAACATCACCTTCGAGGGCTATCGCGCGGCGTTCTGAACCCGAGCAGGGGGACTTCGCGTCCCCCATCCGCCTTCGGCGTTCGCCGCTGGAAAAGGTCCACTGGACCTTTTCCCGGGCGCGGCTTACTCCCCCTGCGGGATATTTGAGCCAAAGTGAAAAGCCTGCGTGATTGTGAGGGTGGGGCGGCTGACAAACGCTGTCCGAGCCCCTAGCTTGGCACCATGAACGCGCTGACCCTGTCCACCCATCCCGGCATTGCCGCGATCCCCGCCGAGACCTGGGACGCGCTTGGCGACGGCAATCCCTTCACCACCCATCGCTTCCTCCTGGCGTTGGAGGAGTCCGGCTCGGTCGGGCGCGGGACCGGCTGGCAGCCCCTGCATGTCACGCTGGAGGAGGGCGGCCGCGTGGTCGCCGCAGCACCCCTTTACGCCAAGTCGCACAGCCAGGGGGAATACATCTTCGACCATGCCTGGGCCGAGGCTTATGCGCGCGCGGGCGGGCGCTATTATCCGAAATTGCAGGCCGCCGTGCCCTTCACCCCCGTGACCGGCGCGCGGCTGCTGACGCGCGATCCGGCCATGCGCCAGTCGCTGCTGGCGGGGCTGACGCGGGTCGCGGAAAGCGGTGGGGCCTCGGGCGTCCACGTCACCTTCTGCACAGAAGCCGAGGCGAAGGCCGGGGCGGAAATCGGCTTCCTGCCCCGCCTCACGCAGCAGTTCCACTGGCTGAACCGGGGCTATGGCAGTTACGACGATTTCCTGGGGGCGCTGTCCTCGCGCAAGCGCAAGGATCTGCGCAAGGAACGCGCCCGGGCGCAGGGTTTCGGCGGCACGATCCGGCACCTGACGGGCGACGACCTGAAGCCCCATCATTGGGATGCCTTCTGGACCTTCTACCAGGACACCGGCAGCCGCAAATGGGGACGGCCCTATCTGACGCGGGCCTTCTTCGACTGCCTTCAGCAGACCATGCGCGACGACATCCTGCTGGTGCTTGCGGAACGCGATGGGCGCGCGGTGGCCGGGGCGCTGAACTTCATCGGCCCGGACGCGATCTATGGCCGCTACTGGGGCTGCGTCGAGGACCACCCCTTCCTGCATTTCGAGCTGTGCTATCACCAGGCCATCGACGTGGCGATCGCGCGCGGCCTGTCGCGGGTCGAGGCGGGGGCGCAGGGCGAACACAAGCTGGCGCGGGGATACGAGCCCGTCGCCACCCATTCCCTGCACTGGGTCGCGGACGAGGGCTTCCGGCGCGCCCTGGCCGATTACCTGGACCGCGAGCGCGAGGCCATGGGCGAGGAGATCGAGGCCCTGGCCGACTTTACCCCCTTCCGTAAGGAAGGCTGACCGGCGGTCGCCCGCCGGTCGCCGGGATCAGGCCTTTTCCAGCAGCGCCTCGCCCGCGCTGACGCTGCACTGGCCGGGGTTGTCCTCGACTTCGAAGGCGGTGAACTGGCCGTCCTTCAGAAGTGCTGCGAACCGCTTGCAGCGGCCTTGCAGGCCTGCGGCGGGGGCGTCGAAGGTCAGGCCAAGCGCGCGGGTCAGGCTGCCGTCGGCATCGGCCAGAACCTCGATCCCCGCCGTGTCGGCGCCGGTGGCCTTGGCCCAGGCATCGGCCACGAAGGGGTCGTTCACGGTGATGCAGACGATCCGGTCCACGCCCTTGCCGCGGAAGGCGTCGGCGTTGCGCACGAAGCTGGGCATGTGGGCGTTGGTGCAGGTGCCGGTGAAGGCGCCGGGCACGCCGAACAGGGCGACGCGGCCCTGGGTCAGGTCGGCGGTATCGACGGCCTCGGGGCCGCTTGCCCCCACGCGCAGCAGCTTGGCCTGGGGCAGCTTGTCTCCGACGGTGATGGTCATCCTGTCCTCCTTGGAATTGCAACGGATTCGCGGCGACTATAGGGTGCGGCCCGGTGACAGGCCAGCGCGCGGGGACCGGCATGAAGATCGTGATCGTGGGGGCGGGACAGGCGGCGGCATCCCTGGCGGCGCGGCTGCGCGCCAAGGGCCATGGGGGCGAGATCGTGCTGATCGGCGCGGAACCCGCCGCCCCCTATCAGCGCCCGCCGCTGTCCAAGGCCTATCTGCTGGGACAAATGGGGCTGGACCGGCTGGTGCTGCGAGGGGCCGAATGGTGGGACGACCAGCGCATCGCCCTGCGGCTTGGTGAAACGGCAACGGCCATCGACCCGGTGCTGCGGGTGGTCGTGACGGACAAGGGCAAGGTCAGCTATGACGCCCTGGCCCTGACCACCGGCGCGTCGGCGCGTCGGCTGCCCGCCGCCATGGGGGGCGATCTGCCGGGCGTGCATGTGATCCGCAGCCTGGCCGATGTGGACGCGCTGGCCCCCGCGATGCAGCCGGGCCGCCGCCTGATCGTGATCGGCGGCGGCTATATCGGGCTTGAGGCGGCGGCGGTCGCCCGCAAGCTGGACCTGACGGTGACGCTGATCGAGGCCGCGCCGCGCATCCTGGGCCGCGTGGCCGCGCCGGAAACGGCGGATATGATCCGCGCCCTGCACCGGGCGCACGGGGTGGAGATCCTGGAAGGCACCGGCATTTCGCACATCACCGGCACGGACCGCGCAACCGGCGTGGCCCTGACCGACGGGCGGGAACTGCCCGCCGACCTGATCGTCACCGGCATCGGCGTGCTGCCGGAAACGGCGCTGGCGCAGACTGCCAGGCTGGCGCTGGACAACGGCATCGCCACGGATGCCCTGGGCCGGACCTCGGATCCGGCCATCTGGGCGGCGGGCGATTGCGCCAGCTTTCCTTGGGCGGGCGGGCGGCTGCGGCTGGAAAGCGTCGGCAACGCCATCGACATGGCCGAGGCCGTGGCCGACAACATCCTGGGCGCGGACAAGCCCTATCACCCGAAGCCCTGGTTCTGGTCCGACCAGTTCGACGCCAAGCTGCAGATCGCGGGTCTGGGCACCGGCCATGACCGGATCGTGACGCGGCCGGGCGACGGCCAGCATGGCGGATCGGTCTGGTATTTCCGCGAAGGCCGCCTGATCGCCGTGGATGCGCTGAACGACGCCCGCGCCTTTATGATCGGCAAGCGCCTGATCGAGTCGGGCCGCAGCCCCGACCCCGACGCCATCGCCACCACGACCGACCTCAAGGCGCTGCTCGCATGATGCTTCTTCTTCACCCAAATATCCTCGGGGGGTCTGGGGGGCGAAGCGCCCCCAGCCTTCGCGGGACGCAACCATGAGGATCGTCGGCGGCACCCTGCGCGGGTTGAAACTGGCCGAGGTCGGCGTGGGCGACACGGCCGCCCATCTGCGCCCCACCACCGACCGCGTGCGCGAGGCGATCTTCAACCTGCTGGTCAACGGCACCCATGGCAACCCGGTCCCCGGCGCGCGGGTGCTGGATCTCTTCGCAGGCACCGGGGCGCTTGGGCTTGAGGCCCTGTCGCGCGGCGCGTCCCATGTCACCCTTGTCGAGAACGGCGCCAAGGCGCAGGCGCTGATCCGCAGCAATGTCGCCAAGGCGCGGGCGGGGGACGCGACCGCCCTGCTGCGCCAGGATGCGACGCGTCTTGCCGCCAACCGCGATGCGCCCTTCGATCTGGTGTTCCTCGACCCGCCCTATGCGCAGGGCCTTGGGGAACGGGCCATCGCCGCGGCCCTGGCAGGCGGCTGGCTCGCCCCCGGCGCGGTCGTGGTGTGGGAGGAAAGCCGCCCGCCGCTGGTCCCCGCGCCCCTGGTTCCCATCGACCAGCGCCGCTATGGCGATACGCTGGTGACGCTCGCGCGCCTGCCCGGGGCATAGGGTCGCGGTATCGCGGATGTGATGGTTGACCGCTTCCATCGGACCGGGCTTTGCGCCAGCCTGCCCTGGCAACCGCCAAGGAGGTTTCCATGACCGCATCCATCCGCCGGGGCCTTGCCCTTTCCCCCATCCTGTTTGCCCTGGCCTTTGGCGCCTATGCCCAGGACGATCATTCTGCCCATGGCGCAGGGGGCGATGCGGCTTCGGCCTATCAGGCGGTGATGGAAAAGATGCACGCCGACATGCCGATGGAATCCAGCGGCGATGCGGATGTGGATTTCGTGCGCGGCATGATCCCGCACCACCAGGGCGCCATCGACATGGCCAAGGTGGCGCTGGAACACGGCGACGACCCCGAGATCCGCAAACTGGCCCAAGAGGTCATCACCGCGCAGGAAGCCGAGATCAAGATGATGCAGGAATGGCTGAAGGAACACGGGCACGCGGAGTAAATCTGACCAAAGCTGCGGCTATTGGCGTCAGATCCTATCTGGTCTGCTGTCTGTCAAAGCCGCAGCAACGGCTTCCGCAAGGTCTCTTCCAGCCATGGTTGGGACCAGTTGAAAGGCCCGGCTATCTAATGGGTCTGGTGTTTTTGTAATCAGGTTGAGGCCGTGTCTGCGGCCATCCCCTGCCTCGCCTTCTACATCTGACAGAACCTTGATCGTTCTATAGACGCTGTTGCTTTTGATGCCCTGCATCTCCTGCAAGATCTCTGCCCCGCGTATTCCCGGCTTGGTAGAGATAGACAAAAGCACCTCAAGCTGCCCTACCTCCATTCGGGGATAAACTTGCCTGATTTTGCGGATTGCGTCCTGAAAGCGCCGCAGCGCCGCCACTTCTTCGTCAGTCATATACTATTCCTTGCCATGGATCGCGGCAGTGCCCTCTCACGCCGGTTCCGCCAGCACCCGCGCCGCCGCGTCCAGGCCGCCCGGCCCGTGCGCAATGCCAAGCGCCGCCATGCCCGCCTGCATCGCCCCAAGCGCGGCCAGGATCATCCCGGCATTGGCGTGCCCCATATGCGCCACCCGCAGCGCGTTTTCAGGCTGCTCGGCCCCCAGGCCAACGCCCAGCGTCACGCCGCAATGCGCCACCGTCCAGGCCCGCAGCGCGTCCGCCCCCGGCAGCGCCATGGCCGTGACCGAGGCCGCGCGCGACATCGGATCCTCGACCGACAGGCGGATGCCCGTGCCGCCCTCGCCCCAGGCGTCCGCCGCAGCCCAGACGGCGCGTGCCAGGGCCGCATGGCGCGCCCAGACGGCGAACAACCCTTCCTCGTCCAGGATCATGCGCAGCGCCTCGTCCAGCGCGAAGATCTGCTGGACCGGCGGCGTGCCGCCCCAGAAGCGCCACAGAGCCTCGGCACCCGCGCGGGCGTGCCAGTCCCAATAGGGCGTGGTCAGCTGCGAGCGCCCGCGCGCGGCGGCGCGGTCGGAATACCAGACAAAGCAGGTGCCTGGCAGGCACATCATGCCCTTCTGGCTGGCCGAGATCAGCACATCGACGCCCCAGTCGTCCATCATCATCGGCGCGCAGCCCAGGGATGCGATGGCGTCCACCATCAGCAGCGCCGGGTGATCGCCCATGGCGTCGCGCAGCGCGGGAATGTCGCTCATCACGCCGGTGGCCGTGTCGATCTGGCAGACCATCACCGCCTTGATCGCGCCCGCCTTGTCCTCGGCCAGGCGGCGGGCCAGCATGTCGGGATCGGCGGGCAGGTTGCCGAAGTCCAGCCGCTCCACCGCGACGCCCATCTGTTCCATCTGCTGCGCCCAGGACCGCCCGAAATGGCCCGAGGTCAGCGCCAGCGCCCGGTCGCCGGAATTGAAGATGTTGGCGCCCGCGGCCTCCCACGCGGCATGGCCGTTGCCGATATAAGGCGCCAGATGCGCCCCCGTGCCCGCCAGCCGCTTCAACTGCGCCATCACGGACAGGTTCAGATCCGCCAGCTCCTCGCCATAGATGTCGGGCGAGGCGCGGTGGGCGGCAACAAGCACCCGGTCCGGCACGGGCGAGGGTCCGGGAATGGCGATCACGGGGCGACCTGCGGCAAGGCTCATGGCGTGTCTTATCCTTCACATCCTGCAAGGATCGCTAGTGCCCGCGCGGCCCAAGGTCAACGCCCCCCTGCCTTGCCGTGGCGGCCCCCCTCGGGCTAAGGGTTGCCAAGCGCGACCAGACGAAAGACGCCCGTGTCCGATACCACCCATCCCGCCGCCTCGACCCTGCTGCGCCGCTTCTGGACGGATTACCTGCACGTCCATCGCGGCCCCATGCTGGGCGCCTTCCTGCTGATGACGGCCGAGGGTTCGACGCTTGCCCTGATCTCGTGGATGCTGAAGCCGCTGTTCGACCGCGTCTTTGTCGGGAAAGAGGCGGGCGCGATCTGGTGGGTCGGCGGCGCGATCATGGGCATCTTCCTGCTGCGCGCGGTGACGCTGATCGCCAGCCGGTCGCTGCTGTCGCGGATCTCGCTGGGGATTTCCACCACCATGCAGCGCGACCTGCTGGCCCATATCATGACGCTGGACGGGCGGTTCTTCCAGGCAAACCCCCCCGGCGCGATGATCGAGCGGATCCAGGGCGACACCATCGCCGTCCAAGGGGTCTGGGCGAACCTGATCACCAGCGCCACGCGGGACGCGATTTCGCTGGTGATGCTGTTCGCGGTGGCGGTCAGCATCGACCCCGAGTGGACGCTGGCCGCGCTGATCGGCGCGCCGATCCTGATCCTGCCCGCCGCCTTCGTGCAGCGTTACATCCGCCGCAAGGTGCGCCAGAACCGCGCCAATGCCAGCGCCCGCGCTACCCGCCTGGACGAGGTGATGCACGGCATCGCCTCGATCAAGCTGAACCGGGCCGAGGAGGGCCAGACCCGCCGCTTCGCCGCCATCGTCGCCCGCATCCGCCAGTCCGAGGTCAAGGTCGCCGCCATGAGCAGCCTTGTCCCCGCCCTGACCGACATCGTCACCGGCATCGGCTTCGTCGCCGTCCTGGCCCTGGGCGGGCGCGAGGTGATGGAGGGCACGCGCAGCATCGGCGACTTCATGTCCTTCTTCACCGCGCTGGCGCTGGCCTTCCAGCCCATGCGGCGGCTTGGCGGGCTGGCGGGCACCTGGCAGACGGCGGCGGCCAGCCTGGAACGGGTCTATCAGGTCATCGACACGCAGCCGCGCATCCGGTCGGGCGCGCGGATGCAACCGCCCGACAGCACGGATATCCGGCTGGAGGATGTCTGGCTGTCCTATGACGGCAAGCCGGTGCTGCAAGGGCTGAGCTTTTCCGCCGAGGCGGGCAGGACCACGGCGCTTGTCGGGCCCTCGGGCGCGGGCAAGTCCACGGTCTTCAACCTGCTGACGCGCATGGTCGATCCCGACCGGGGACGCATCACCCTGGGCGGCGTGCCCGTGCAGGATTTCGACCTGGGGGTGCTGCGCGACCAGTTTTCCACTGTGGCGCAGGACTCGGCGCTGTTTGACGAAACCCTGCGCGACAACATCCTGATGGGGCGCCCCGACGCCGACGATGCCGCCCTGCGCTGCGCGATGGAGGCGGCGCATGTCAGCGACTTCGTGTCGGCGATGCCGAACGGCCTGGACAGCGCGGCGGGCCCGCGCGGCTCGGCCCTGTCGGGCGGGCAGCGCCAGCGCATCGGCATCGCCCGCGCCATCCTGCGCGACGCGCCCGTGCTGCTGCTGGACGAGGCGACAAGCGCGCTGGACACCGCCAGCGAAAGGCTGGTGCAGGCGGCGCTGGAAAGCCTGTCGCAGGGGCGCACCACGCTGGTGATCGCGCACCGCCTGTCCACCATCCGCAACGCCGACAAGATCGTGGTGATGGAACAGGGCCGGGTTGTCGAGGAAGGCAGCCATGCCCAGTTGATGGCGCAAAACGGCGCCTATGCCCGCCTTGTCGCCCTGCAATTCGGAGAAATCCAATGACCCGCCAGATCATCCGCGTCACCGGCGACGACCGCCTGGCCTTCCTGCAAGGGCTGGTCAGCAACGACGTGCGCCGCGCCCCCTGCTGGGCCGCGCTGCTGACGCCGCAGGGCAAATACCTGGCCGATTTCCTGATCGTGCCGGACGGGGATGCGCTGCTGATCGACGTGGACGCACGGCTGGCGGGTGATCTGGTCCGCCGCCTGACCATGTACAAGCTGCGGTCGCATGTGGCGATCGAGGCGACCGACATGACCGTCGCGCGCGGCACCGGGCCCGCGCCCGTTGGGGCGATCCCCGATCCCAGGCATCCGGCGCTTGGCTGGCGGCTTTACGGCGGGACGGGCGACGACGGCACCGATTTCGACGCCATCCGCGTCCAGCACATCATCCCCGAAACGCTGGTGGAACTGATCCCGAACGAGACCTTCATCCTGGAGGCGGGATTCGAGCGCCTGCACGGCGTCGATTTCCGCAAGGGCTGCTATGTGGGGCAAGAGGTGACGGCCCGCATGAAGCACAAGACCGAATTGCGCAAGGGCCTGGTCCGCCTTCGGATCGCGGGCGAGGCCCCGGTGGGCACCCCAATCACCGCCGAGGGGCGCGAGGTCGGCACCCTGTTCACGCAGTCGGGCGGCCATGCCCTGGCTCATGTGCGGTTCGACCGCCTGGGACCGGACATGCAGGCGGGTGCGGCGCGGTTGTCGGCGGAATAGGGCTCAGCCCAGCTTGCGGATGCGGTCGCCCAGGGCGACTTCTCCATCCTGCTCGACCGAACACAGGATGCCGCGCAGGCGCAGGTCCGGGTGGCCGGGGGCGGTGATCCAGTCCTTGGCCGCCTGGCCGTAACGGACCTTCCACTTGACGCAAGCGTCGTTGAAGACATCCGACACCCGCAGCACCGCCGTTCCGGCTTGCAGCAGCGTGCCGACCGGCAGGTTCGCGTGGCTGGTGTCCAGGTCGCAGACGATGGTGTCGCCGGGATGGGGCGTTCCTTCGCGGTCCAGCCAGACGGCGTCCATCACCCGGCGCGGCAGGATCGAGACCTGGATGCGCGGGTCGGGCGCGCCATTGGCCAGCCTCAGCCAGGGCGCGACGGTCCAGCGTTCGCCCGGAACGCCCTGGGCGCGGGTCAGCGTCAGGCGGCCCGGAAAGGTACGCTGGTTGAAGCCGGGGCGGAAGCACAGCCATTCCACCGGCGCACCGTCCTTGGGCGCGGCCAGGACATGGGGCAGGGCGCGGGCCAGATCGGCGGGTGTGGCGTGGGATGTCATGGGCAAACCCGGGTTCGGACAGAAAAACGCCCCGGACAGGCCGGGGCGTTCGGGGAAAGGGTCAGGCCCGTTCGCTGTATTCGAACAACTCGGTGTTGACGATGATCTTCTCGCCTTCGCCCACGAAGGGCGGGATCATGATGCGCACGCCGTTGTCCAGGATCGCGGGCTTGTAGCTGTTGGCGGCGGTCTGGCCCTTCACCACCGGCTCGGTTTCCGAGACGGTGCAGGTCACCTTCTGCGGGATCGAGACCGACAGCGCCTCCTCGCCGTAATATTCGATGGTGGCGGTCATGCCGTCCTGCAGGAAGGGGCGGCGATCGCCCAGCAGGTCGGAATCCAGTTCGGTCTGTTCAAACGTCTCGCTGTCCATGAAGACCAGCTTGCCGTCGGATTCGTACAGGAACTGCTGGTCCTTCTGTTCCAGGCGGACCTGCTCGACCTTGTCCTCGCTGCGGAATCGCTCGTTCAGCTTGCGGCCGTCGCGCAGGTTCTTCATCTCGACCTGGGCGAAGGCGCCGCCCTTGCCGGGCTTGACATGGCTGACCTTCACGGCGGCCCACAGGCCTCCGTCATGCTCCAGCACGTTGCCGGGGCGGATTTCGTTGCCGTTGATCTTGGGCATGGGAAACCTTTTGGGGTTCTTCGGGTTCTTGGGAATAACTGCTGTTCGTCGTTGAACGGCGCTGTGGCGCCCCTATATCGGGGCCTTGTGGCCGAGGCAACCAAAAGGCTTTTGCCGTGTTGTCAAGGCGCAGTCCGGTGCCGTGCCACATGAAAAGCAAGGTGTAATTGAAGATTTCACCTGTTTTTTACACGACATGCGCAAACTGCATGGGTGATATGCAGTCTGGGGAATAACGAATCGGCGGGCATCTGGGCTAAGCAGCAGCACCGTCAGAGAAACGGAAACAATAACGATGGGTTGGCATGATGCCGCCCACACGGCTGCCTTGACCTTGCGGCCCAAGAAGATGGACGAATGGTATGCGCGATTTTGTCGATGGATCGGCTTTCAATTTCGAACAGGGCCAGCGGGCCCGCAAACTTTTTGCCGCCGTGGTCCTGGCCGCGCTGGACGATGCGATTGCGGATGACAAGAAATACGGCAACGGCCCCGAACAGATCGCTCGCTGGGCGCGCTCGCGCGACGGGCGCGAGGTGCTGTCCTGCGCCGGCATCGACCCCAACGAACGCGTGGTCAAGGGGCTGATGGAATTCGTGTCCAAGGGCGTGCGCACGTCCGTCGCGCTGTCGCGCGAGGAAAGCGAACGCCGCATGGCCGCCGAGGCCGAGGAAGCCGAAGCCGCCTGAACGGTGCCGCCCGGTTCATGGAAAAGCCGCCCCGGGGCGGCTTTTTTCATGTCAAAGCTGCGTGATGACCCGTTCGCCATAGAAGCGGTCCACGTCCTCGGCCCGGCACAGATCCGTGGCGGGCGTCATCACGGCGGCGGATGCGGCCGCCGCGCCGAGCGCCAGCGCCTCGGGGACCGGCCAGTCCCGCGCCATGGCCAGCACGAAGCCCGCGACGAAGCTGTCGCCCGCGCCGACCGCGCTGACCACCTTGACCCGCGCCGCCGCCGCGTGCCAGGCGCCGTCCGGCCCGGCGATGACCGATCCGTCGGCGCCGCGCGCCACGATCACCGACCGCGCCGCGCCGTCCTTGACCAGCCCCGCCGCGAAGCCCGCGCTATCCTCGCGCGTGGGCAGGGGGCGTCCCGCCAGATCCTCGGCCTCGTGGCTGTCCATGCGCAGCACATCGACGGGGGTGGACGATCCCGCCAGCACGCGCAAGGCCTCGCCCGAGGTATCGACCAGCAGCTTGGCCCCGCTGTTCTTCAGCCGCACGGTCAGCATCTGTTCGAACCCCGCGGGCACGCCGGGCGGGTTCGAGCCCGACACGACCACCCAGCCTCCGGCGCGGGCGGCCTCGGCGATGGCCTGGGTCATGTCGGCCACATGGGCCTTGTGCCATTCGGGGCCGGGCAGGACAAAGCGGTATTGCCCGCCGGTGGACCGATCCGTGACGGCCAGCGATTGCCGCGTCTCGCCGGGGGCGGTCAGGCGGACGACCGACAGCCCGTCGGATTTCAGCATGTCCGCGATGCGCGTGCCCGTGGCCCCGCCAAGCGCCACCATGGCGGTCGATTGCCCGCCCATGTGCTTGATCGCGCGGCTGACATTGATGCCGCCGCCGCCGGGATCGACCTCGGGCTTGTCGCAGCGCAGCTTCAGTTCGGGGCGCACCTCCTCGGTGGCGGTGGACAGATCCAGCGCGGGGTTCAGCGTCACCGTCAGGATGGGGGCCTGCATCGGCGCGCTCATTCCCACCACCTGTCGATGCGGGCGATGTCGTCGTCGGACCAGCCGAAGTGGTGGGCCATCTCGTGCGTGACGACATGGGCGACCAGTTCGGCCAGCGTCACGGTGCCGCGCGCGGCCCATTCGTCCAGCAGCGGGCGGCGGTAAAGCCAGATGATGTCGGGCTGGCCCGGCTGGTCGGACACCGACTTTTCCGTCAGGGGCACGCCGTCATAGATGCCCGTCAGCTCGAACGGATCGTCGATCTGAAGCTCGTCCAGCACGTCCTCGGGGGCGAACTCGGCCACGCGGATGGCGATGTCGCCCGCATGGGTCGCGAATTCGGGAGGCAGGGCCGCCACGGCGTCGCGCGCCATCGCCTCGATCCGGGCCGCGTCGGGGGCGGTCAGGTCTTTCCAGTCGGTCATCCGCTTCTCCTGCATGTCGGCCCTGATATGGACAAGAATCGTTGTCTGTGAAAGAGCAAGGCGAACAGGAGACCTGCCATGACCACCACCCGCTTCGCCCCCTCGCCCACGGGCCATATCCATGTCGGCAACCTGCGGACCGCGCTGTTCAACTATCTGATCGCGCGCAAGGCCGGGGGCACCTTCATCCTGCGGCTGGACGACACCGACCAGGAACGCTCCAAGGAGGAATATGCCGACGGCATCAAGCGCGACCTGGACTGGCTGGGCCTGCACTGGGACCGCGAGGAACGCCAGTCGCTGCGCCTTGACCGATACGCCGAGGCCGCCGACCAGTTGCGCGCCGCCGGGCGCCTGTACGAGGTCTTCGAGACGCCGACCGAGCTGGACCTTAAGCGCAAGAAGCAGCTGAACATGGGGCGTCCGCCGGTTTATGACCGCGCGGGGCTGGCGCTGTCCGATGCCGACCGCGACCGCCTGCGGGCCGAGGGGCGCGAGGGTTACTGGCGCTTCCTGCTGGACCAGGAGCGGATCGAATGGACCGACGGCATCCTGGGCGACATTTCCATCGACGCGGCGTCCGTCAGCGACCCGGTGCTGATCCGCCACGACGGGCAGGTGCTTTACACCTTCGCCTCCTCGGTCGATGACACCGACATGGCCGTCACGCATATCGTGCGCGGCGCGGACCATGTGACCAACACCGCCACCCAGATCCAGATCATCCGCGCCCTGGGCGGCACGCCGCCGTCCTTTGCCCATCACAGCCTGCTGACCGGCGCGCAGGGCGAGGAACTGTCGAAACGCATCGGCGCCCTGTCCATCCGCGACCTGCGCGAGGCCGGCGTCGCGCCCGAGGCGCTGCTGTCCATGATGGCCCGGCTTGGTTCCAGCCAGCCGGTCGAATTGCGTATGACCCTGGACGAGCTGGCCGAGGGGTTCGATCTGTCGCAATTCGGCGCCTCGCCCACGAAATTCGACGCCGAGGATCTGTGGCCGCTGACCCGCGAGCGGAACCAGGCGCTGCCCTTCGAGGCCGTGCGCGACCGGATCAGTGCGCTTGGCGTGCCCGACGACCTGGCGGAACGCTTCTGGGCCGTGGCCTCGCAGAACATCACCAGGCTGGACGATCTGGCCGAATGGTGGACGATCTTCAGTCAGGGTGCCGAGCCGCAGATCGACCCCGAGGATGCCGATTTCATCGCCCAGGCCATGCCGCTGCTGCCGCCCCCGCCCTATACGGACGCGACCTGGGGCGAATGGACAACCGCTGTGAAGGAAGCCACCGGCCGCAAGGGCAAGGGCCTGTTCATGCCCCTGCGCAAGGCCGTGACCGGCCAGGCCCATGGCCCCGACATGGCGCAGGTGATGCCCTTGTTGCAGGTGGTCAAGGCGCGCGGCTGACCAGGTCTTGCCCTTGAAAGCCAACGCCGCCCTGTCCCGGGCGGCGTTTTCATTTTTCCCCGCGAAAACCGCTTGACGCCCCCCGCGCCAGCCCGTAAATCGCCCCCACCCGTGGCGGAGTAGCTCAGCTGGTTAGAGCAGAGGAATCATAATCCTTGTGTCGGGGGTTCAAATCCCTCCTCCGCTACCACGGGTCTCCCCCAGCAATCCAGGACGAAGAACGGCACCCCGGTCGCCGGGCGAGCCGTTGGGCCGGCCCATGTGCCGGCAGGCAGAGCTTGGGATCTGAATCACAATGTTTTCACCTGCTTGTGAAATCCTGCCTGTATTCTTGTGGCGCCTTTGCATGGCGCCCCCCGCCATGTCTGCTATCAGTCCCCTCCCGCCATCCATGACGGGTGACTAAGAAGGAGACTACCCCATGAAACTCGTTGCGCTTTCGGTTGCTGCCTCGCTGGCGGCCTCGGCTGCGTTCGCGGGCGGCTATGTTGCCCCCGTCGTCGAGACTGCCCCGGTCGTTGCGCCCGTCGTTCCGGTCGAGGCCGGCACGGACTGGACCGGCTTCTATGCCGGTCTGCAGTATGGCCAGGGCAACGCGGAACTGTCCGACGGCGAGGGCGAGAGCGATTTCGACGGCTACGGCGTCCATGCCGGCTATCTGCGCGACTTCGGCAAGCTGATCGCCGGTGCCGAACTGGACTATAACAAGGCCGATCTGGACCAGTCGGACACCGATGCCGACCTGTGGCGCCTGCGCGGCCGCGTGGGCTATGACATGGGCAAGTTCCAGCCCTACCTGACCCTGGGCGCTGCCCGCGTGTCGGCCGATTACGGCGACGAGGACGTGTCGGAAACCGGCGTCACCTATGGCATCGGCGCGGAATACCTGGTCACCGACCGCTTCTCGGTCGGCGCAGAATACAGCCGCAGCGACTTCTCGGACGTGGCGGAAGACGAAACCGGCATCTCGGGCATCGACCTGGATACCGACCTGGTGCAGGTCCGCGCCTCGTATCGCTTCTGATCGCGGCGATCCCTTGCCGGAAAACGCGGCCCCTTGGGGCCGCGTTTTTCATTCAGTCGTCCACCACGCTGAGGATCTGCGGCAGGGCCGGGCAGGGCAGCAGCTGGTTGCGGGCCACGTCGGCCAGCGAGTGGTTGTGCAAAAACACATAGACATGCGCCGACAGGCTTTCCCACAGCCGGTTCGACAGCGTCTGCGCCCGCGACCCCGACACCCCGCCCGATGCGCCCGCGCCCACATGCATGGCGCTGACGGTCTCGTCCACGGCTTCCAGGATCTCGGCGATGCGGATCGTCTCGGGCGCGCGCGCCAACCTGTAGCCGCCGCCGGGGCCGCGGACGGATGCGACCAGCCCCGCCCGGCGCAGCCGCACGAACAACTGTTCCAGATAAGGCAGCGAGATGTCCTGGCGGGCCGAAATCTCGGCCAGCGAGGTCAGGTCGCTGCCCTTGGCGGTGGCCAGGTCGACAAGGGCGATGATCGCATAGCGCCCCTTTGTGGACAGTTTCATCGGCTGGCTCCCTCCTGTCAGGCGGCGTCGGTTGACGACGCGCGCACGGTCGCGCTATGCCGCCAGGGACCGTTTCTTGCGCAATCCGCGCCGGCATCCCAGATAGCGGTCTAAAAGCGCCATGCAGATGCGTCAAGAAACCCGTAGCTTCGAAGGAAGACGATGCCAGAACTGATTTTCCCCGGCCCCGAAGGGCGGCTCGAGGGCCGCTATCACCCCCAGCCGGGCAAGCCCGACGCCCCCCTTGCCATCGTCCTGCACCCGCACCCGCAATATGGCGGGACGATGAACAACCGCGTCGTCTATAACCTGCACTATGCCTTCCACAAGATGGGCTTCACGGTGATGCGGTTCAACTTCCGCGGCGTGGGGCGCAGCCAAGGCGAATTCGACCAGGGCATCGGCGAGCTGTCGGACGCGGCATCCGCGCTGGATTACCTGCAGGCGATGAACCCCAACAGCAAGCATTGCTGGGTCGCGGGCTTCAGCTTCGGCGCCTGGATCGGGATGCAGCTGCTGATGCGCCGCCCGGAAATCACCGGCTTCATCAGCGTGGCCCCGCCCGCCAACATGTACGACTTCAGCTTCCTGGCGCCGTGCCCGTCGTCGGGCCTGATCGTGAACGGCACGGCGGACCGCGTGGCGCCGCCCAAGGACACCAATGCCCTGGTCAGCAAGCTGCGCGAGCAGAAGGGCATCACCATCACCCACAAGGAAATCGAGGGGGCCGATCACTTCTTCCGCGACGACGAGCTGCACATGAAGCCGATGATCGAACTGGTCCAAAGCTATGTGCGCCAGCGCCTGACGGAAACCACCCGCTGATCCCGGATGTCGGACCGCATCGCCCGCCAGTTCGCCTTCCTGGCCGAGGCTGACCGGCTGAAATCGGTGGCCCGGGCGAATGTGCTGCTGGACCTGTCCCGGCCCGAGAACAGCGCCGAACACAGCTGGCACGTCGCCCTGCAGGCGATGGTCTTCGGCGCCTCCCCCCGGGCGATCCGGATGCTGCTGGTCCATGACCTGGTGGAAATCGACACGGGCGACCAGCCGATCCACCTGGCCCATGACGCGGCCGCCCTGGCCCGGGCCGAGGCGCAGGCCGCCGCCCGCATCTTCGGCCTGTCGCCCGATGGGGACGGGCTGATGGCCTTGTGGCAGGAATTCGAGGCGGGCGCCTCGGCCGATGCGGTGGTGGCCAAGCGGATGGATCACAGCCAGCCGCTGTTCCAGGTGCTGCTGGCCCCGCAGCCGCTGGCGGATCACATCGCCATCGTCCGGGACAACATGACCGGCGGGCGCGCGGCGCGGCTGGCTGCCGAATGGCCCGAGGCGATGGACTGGGCCCGCGCCGTGCTGGCAGGCGAGGGGGTGCCGGACAGCGACCTTGCCCGCCGCCTGCGCTTCCTGGCCGAGGCCGACGGGCTGAAATCGGTGTTCCGCGCCAACCTGCTGATCGACGGCTCGCGGCGGGAAAACAGCGCCGAGCATAGCTGGCACCTGGCGCTTTACGCCTTGGTCTTTGCCGATCTGGCGGGACCGGGCGTGGATCCCGACCGCGTCATCCGCATGTTGCTGATCCATGACCTGGTCGAGATCGACGTGGGCGACGTGCCGCTGCATTCCGCGGCGGGCCAGGCGCATGGCTCGGCCGAGATCCAGGCGGCCGAGGCTGCGGCTGCCCTGCGCATCTTCGGGCTGCTGCCCGAGGCGCAGGCACGGGACTTCCTGTCGCTGTGGCAGGAGTTCGAGGCGGCGGCCAGTCCCGATGCCCTGTTCGCCAAGGCCCTGGACCGCTGCCAGCCCGTGATCCAGAACCTGCGGTCGGGCGGGATCGGCTGGGTCGATTACGGCGTCACCTTTGCCGATATCGAGACCCGCGTGGGCCGCAAGATCACCCTGGGCGCGCCAGCACTGTGGCACTGGCTGCGCCGCGAGGTCCAGGCGTTTTTCGCCTGATCAGCTTGCCAGAGAACTTGTCAGCGGCTTGCCGTTGGCCGCGTGCCGCGCCGCCAGTTGCCGCGCCTTCTTGCCCGGCACGAAGGGCCGCGCGCCGGGAAAATCCTCGACCGCGTTGCGCAGGTGCGGGAACAGCGCGAAGATTTCCTCGGCCGCGTCGCCAAGCGCCAGCAGGGCCTGCGGGCCGGGATAAAGCGATTCGGTTTCCGCCCCGTTCGACAGGACGACTTCGTGCGCGGCGAACATCAGGTGGACATAGGTGACGCCATCGGCATCGGCCAGGATGTCGATCCCCTCGACCTCGGTCAGGTGCTTGGCGGCGATCAGCAGTTCCTTGGCAGCGAACATCCGCGCGGCGATGGCCGAACGCACCAGCACGCGATGCTGCTGGGACACCAGCAGATCCTGCGCAGGCACGTTGGGGCCAAGCGCGCCCGCGGCGATGCGCACCGGCGCCAGGGCGGGCTTGGCGGCAATCTCGGCTGCGGTGACGTGGCGGCTGCCGATCCAGCGGACGGGCTGCAGCCCGTTGTCGCGGGTCAGCACCAGATCGCCGATCCGCAGATCCTCGACCGGGCGTTCCCCGGTGGCGGTGGCGATCAGCGTGCCGCGGGTAAAGCAGGTGATCGGCAGGTCATGGATGGTCGTCTTGAACGAAAGGGCCGCGACATACATGTTCTTGTCGAAAGGCTTGGCCGCCAGGATCTTGACCCCGCGCAATTCGTCGATGCTGTCCCAGGCCGCAAGGCAGTCCTTGGACGGGCGGAAGAACATGTCGCCGTTCTTCATCTGGATCAGCACGCCGGTCTGTACCGTGGTGCCGCCATCCGGGAAGGTCAGTTCATAGCGCACCGACAGAAAGCCGGTGATCGTGGTCTTGACCGCCGTGTCCGTGTGCGGCGAGACATAGGTCATCCGCGAGTCCGGGACATCCCAGTTCCAGCTATTGGTGTTGTAGCTTGTCGCAAAAGCCTGGGTGAGATGGCCGTCCGCGATGATCGTCCGGGTGTCCCCGCAAAGCGTCACCGCTTCCATCTGCGCGTTGCCGACGGCAGTGTACCCGACAAGCCGATCCGCCTCGGCTTGGGTGGCTGGTGACCCACTGGTTCCATTGACCTGGGGTTGATTGCCAAACCACATCCATTCGACCGTAGCCGTCATTTTAGCACCAGAATAATCATTACAACACGGTGCCCTGGATAACGCAGGCCCTATCGGGATGCACGTGTTACTTTTGTACAGATTTATGAAAAGCGGCGCCTGTTGCAGCCGGAACCCAGGGGGTGCGCGATTGCATACCTCTGCATACAATCTTTCCTTCCCCGCCTTTCCCGGCTATAGCGGCCCGCGAACGCCATCGCCGAAAGGGACTGCCCATGTCGAAGATCAAGGTCGCCAACCCTGTCGTGGAACTCGACGGCGACGAGATGACCCGGATCATCTGGGACTTCATCAAGCAGAAGCTGATCCTGCCCTATCTGGACGTGGACCTGAAATACTACGACCTGGGCATCGAGGAGCGCGACCGCACCGACGACCAGGTCACCATCGACGCGGCCAACGCCATCAAGCAATACGGCGTGGGCGTGAAATGCGCGACCATCACGCCGGACGAGGCGCGGGTCGAGGAATTCGGCCTGAAGAAGATGTGGAAATCGCCCAACGGCACCATCCGCAACATCCTGGGCGGCGTGATCTTCCGCGAGCCGATCATCTGCCGCAACGTGCCCCGGCTGGTGCCCCACTGGACCAAGCCCGTGATCGTCGGCCGCCATGCCTTCGGCGACCAGTACAAGGCCACCGATTTCCGCTTTCCGGGCAAGGGCCGCCTGACCATCAGGTTCGTCGGCGAGGATGGCCAGACGATCGAGCACGAGGTCTTCCAGGCTCCATCGGCGGGCGTGGCGATGGCCATGTACAACCTGGACGATTCGATCCGCGATTTCGCCCGCGCCTCCTTCAACTATGGCCTGCAGCGCGGCTATCCGGTCTATCTGTCCACCAAGAACACCATCCTCAAGGCCTATGACGGCCGCTTCAAGGATCTGTTCCAGGAAGTCTTCGACGCCGAGTTCGCCGACCCGTTCAAGGCAGCCGGGATCCATTACGAACACCGGCTGATCGACGACATGGTGGCCTCCAGCCTGAAATGGTCGGGCGGCTATGTCTGGGCCTGCAAGAACTATGACGGCGACGTGCAGTCCGACACTGTGGCGCAGGGCTTCGGCAGCCTGGGCCTGATGACCTCGGTCCTGATGACGCCCGACGGCAAGACGGTCGAGGCCGAGGCGGCGCATGGCACCGTGACGCGCCACTACCGCGAGCACCAGAAGGGCAACCAGACCTCGACCAACTCGATCGCGTCGATCTTTGCCTGGACGGGCGGGCTGAAGCACCGCGCCAAGCTGGACGACAACGCGGCGCTGCTGAACTTTGCGCAGACGCTGGAGAAGGTGACGGTGCAGGCGGTCGAGGACGGCCACATGACCAAGGACCTGGCGCTGCTGGTCGGGCCGGACCAGAAATGGCTGACCACCATGGGCTATCTGGAAAAGGTGGACCAATACCTGAACAAGGCGCTGAACTGACCCAAGGGAAAGCGGGCCGGGCATGCGCCCGGCCCTTTTCTTGCCTCCGGCGGGGATATTTGGACCAAGGTGAAGCAGCCTTTCACCTTGGTCCAAATATCCTGGGGGAGTCGCGCGGCACGCGCGGCGGGGGCAACGCCCCCTTTCTTCGGGGGCCAAGCTGCGTTATGGGACGTGCGATCCCAGCAGGAGCAGCCCCATGAAAGCCGCCGTCATCACCTTTCCCGGATCGAACTGCGACCGCGACCTGGCGGTGGCGCTGGACCAGGCGGGCGCGCAGGTCGCGCGCGTGTGGCACAAGGACGATGCCCTGCCCGAAGGCACCGACCTGGTGGCCGTGCCGGGCGGCTTTTCCTTTGGCGACTACCTGCGGTGCGGGGCGATCGCCGCGCAGTCGCCGATCGCGGGCGCGTTGCGCAGGCACGCGCAGCGGGGCGGCTATGTCCTGGGGATATGCAACGGCTTCCAGGTGCTGACTGAACTGGGCCTTCTGCCTGGCGCCCTGATGCGCAACACGGGGCTGACCTTTCTTTGCAAGCCCGCCGTCCTGAATGTCGTCACCACGGACAGCGACTTCACCGCGGGCTACGGCAAGGGCCAGCGGATCACCATTCCGGTCGCCCATCACGACGGCAATTACCAGATCGCACCCAAGGGGCTGGCGCAACTGCAGGACGGGGACCGCATCGCCTTTACCTATGCCCCGGGCCTCAACGGTTCGGTGGGCGACATCGCGGGCGTGCTGTCGGAAAACCGCCGCGTCCTGGGCATGATGCCCCATCCCGAGCGCGCGGCCGATCCGGCCCTGGGGGGCACCGACGGGGCGGCGCTGTTCCGCTCGCTGGTCAATGGCGTTGTCAACGCCTGACTTGAGCATCGGCGCTTCCGGGCCTAGAGTGCGGCAGTTGTGCCACAGGACCGGGCTTCATAGGTGATCGAGGACAAGGACAGCGCCAGCGAGGGAGAGCGTATTCGACCGCGGCTGGCGCAGCCCGGCAATCCATGGTGGCTGCGCATCGCCATCGCGCTGATCTTCGGGCTGGCCATCGTCTCGATCTGGATGACGAATGCCTGGCTGACGACGCGGTTTTCGGACAACACCCGCGTCCGGTCCGAACTGCGGCTGGCGCTTTACACCGGCAACTTGTTGTCGGAATTGCAGCGCACGGCCGTCGTGCCCCTGCTGCTGGCGCGCGATCCCGCGCTGATCGGATCGCTGAATAGCAACGACTTTTCCACCACCTCGGCCCGGCTGATCGCCGCGCAAAAGGAAATCGGCGCGGCCTCGATCCGGCTGCTGGACGCCTCGGGGCGCACGGTGGGATCGACCGACCGCTACCAGATCGGCACCAACAACGTCCTGGCGCCTTTTTATGTCGAGGCGCTGCGGTCCAGCGAGACGGTCTTCACCGTCACCCCCCGCGGGGGCGGCGCCTATGAGTTCACCTATTCCCGCGCCGTGGTTTCGGATGGCCGCACCCTGGGGGTGATCGTGGTGGGCGCCGACCTGTCGCGGCTGGAACGGTCCTGGGCCGGGATCTCGGACGCGGTGGCCGTGACCGACAGCCAGGGCTTCATCATCCTGGCGACCGAACCCCGGTGGCGCGGCCTGACCATGCCCGAGGCGCTGGCGGTGCGCGATGCCCCATCCGCCATCCAGCGCGCCTTCCAGGTCACCGCCGACTGGACCGCCTTGCCCATCGACGCCTATGTCCAGGGCCGCGCCGTCATGCAGGCCGAGGCGCGCATCCCCTTCCGCGGCTGGCGGATGATCAGCTTCACCACCTATGCCTCCGTCCGCGAGCAGGTGAACGCGGTCCTGGCGCTGGAGATCATGGGCTTTGCGATCCTGCTGGCCGGCACCTTCTATGTCCTGTCGCGCCGGGCGCGCAGCCAGTCGGTCGCATACATGCGCGAATCGGCCGACCTGCGGGCCCTGAACATGCGCCTGACCCGCGAGATCGCCGAACGCGAGCGGATGCAGAAGGAACTGCGCGTCGCCGAGCAGACCGTGCAGCAAAGCAGCAAGTTGGCCGCCCTGGGCGAGATGTCGGCGGGCGTCAGCCATGAACTGAACCAGCCGCTGGCCGCGATGAAGACCTATCTGGCGGGCGCGCGCCTGCTGTTGCAGCGCGGCCGGGCCGAGGAGGCGCTGTCCAGTTTCCAGCGCATCGACGACCTGATCGAGCGCATGGGCGCGATCACCCGGCAGCTGAAATCCTATGCCCGCAAGGGCGGCGAGGCGGTCGAGCCCGTGGACCTGCGCGCCGCCGTCAGCAGCGCCCTGACCATGATGGAGCCGCAGCTGCGCAACCGGACCATCCGCGTGACCCGCAACCTGCCGCGCGGCCCCGTCACCGTGATGGCCGACCGCATCCGGCTGGAACAGGTCATCATCAACCTTTTGCGCAACGCCGTCGATGCGGTGCGCGACCGCCGCGATGCCCGGATCGAGATCACGGTCGAGGCCGCGACCAACGCCTATGTCCTGGTGCGCGACAACGGGCCGGGCATTTCCGACCTGGAAAAGCTGTTCGAGCCCTTCTGGACGACAAAGAAACCGGGCGAGGGAACGGGCCTTGGCCTGGCCATATCGTCAAGCATCGTGGCCGATTTCGGCGGCCGCCTGACCGCCCATAACGAAGACCAGGGCGGCGCTGTCTTTGCCGTGGAACTGCCCCTGCACAGGCCCGGGCAGGCCCAGCAGACGCTTGCCGCCGAATGACGAGAAAGGAAAACACGTCAATGTCCCGCAAACTGAAGATTGCGATTGTCGATGATGAACCGGACATGCGGGAATCCATCAGCCAATGGCTGGTGCTGTCCGGGTTCGAGACCGAAACCTATCCCAGTGCCGAGGACGCGCTGAGGGTCATCGGCGCCGACTGGCCCGGCATCGTGGTCAGCGACATCCGGATGCCCGGCATGGACGGCATCGCCTTTCTGAAACGGCTGATGGGGCTCGATTCGGGGCTGCCCGTGATCCTGATCACCGGGCATGGCGACGTGCCCATGGCGGTCGAGGCGATGCGGCTGGGCGCCATGGACTTCATGGAAAAGCCCTTCAACCCTGACAAGATGACAGCGCTGGCCAAGAAGGCCACGCAGATGCGGCGCATGACGCTGGACAACCGCGCCCTGCGCCGGGATCTGTCCGAAGGCCAGCAGGTCATGTCCAAGCTGATCGGCACCAGCCCGGTGATGGAGCGCCTGCGCGAGGATATCCTGGATCTGGGCCAGGCCGACGGCCATGTGCTGATCGACGGCGAAACCGGCACCGGCAAGACGCTGGTGGCCCATGCCCTGCACGCCGTGGGCCCGCGCGCGTCCAAGAAATTCGTGCCCGTGTCCTGCGCCGCCTATAACGACGACGCGCTGTCCGCCCGTCTGTTCGGCCCGCTGGAAGACGGCATCCCGGCGGTCGAGGAAGCGCGCGGCGGCACGTTGTGCCTGGAAGACATCGAGGCGCTGTCCGAACCCTTGCAGGCCCGCCTTCTGGCCTTCATCAGCGACCAGGGCACGCCCGCCGAAACCCGCATCATCGCCATTTCCAACGCGCGCGGCGAAGGCCGCCGGGCCGAGGATTCGCTGCGTCCCGACCTGTTCTATCGCCTGTCCGCGCTGAAGATCACCCTGCCGCCGCTGCGTGCGCGGGGCGAGGATATCCTGTCGCTGTTCACCCGCATGACCGAGCAGTTTTCCGAGGAATACGGCTGCGAGCCGCCGCAGGTATCGGCCCAGGAAGCCGCCCAGCTTTTGCAGGCCCCCTGGCCCGGCAATATCCGCCAGTTGATCAACGTGGCCGAACGCGCGGTGCTGCAGAACCGGCGCGGGTCGGGCTCCATCGCGTCCCTGCTGATGGCAGATGGCGAGGACAACCAGCAGGCCACCACGACCGAGGGCAAGCCGCTCAAGGAATATGTCGAAAGCTTCGAGAAGATGCTGATCGACAACACCATGCGCCGCCACAAGGGCAGCATCGCCAGCGTGATGGAGGAATTGTGCCTGCCGCGCCGGACGCTGAACGAGAAGATGGCCAAATACGGGTTGCAGCGCGGCGATTATCTGTAAAGGAACAGGGGGCGGATTTCTCCGCCCCCGATGCTTCTTTCGGGCCGTTACATGAAACAAAACTGGTGACGCAGCCCATAAGGGAACCGATCGGAACAATGATCGGTCAGACCGGCAGATCCTCATACAAACACGCGGCCGCCTCATCCACCCGCCGGTCCTTTACCGGATCGGCCGGGGATGCGCGGCCCAACACAAAAATGGACATGCCGTCCCGTTCGGTCGAAGCCGCCCCCGGACAACGGGCGCGGCCGGAAAGCTGGTCCCCTTGGGCGTGACGCGGCAGGACGTCGGGATATTCGTTCGCATAGTCCAGAGTCATGTCCGCATTCCCGCCAGGGGCCGATCTTTCCTGCGCGGTCGATCTTCTTGACCGCCCAGTCAACCTACTGACGCGCCATCTCCGGCTCAACCTGTCCATTTGGACAATAACCTTGAGTTTGGGGTTAGGTTGATGATTTAAAAAGATAAAATCGGGGTGCGCAAAGCCGCGGGCGGGCGCGTGCCGCAAGGCTTTCAACTGCAACGCGAACCCTGCCGCGCCGCCGTGCAGCGGCCTTGTCCCTTGCGCCAGAAGGCCGGGGGCGCTAACCCACCCCGACAGCAGAAGGCATCAGGACATGAGCGACAGTTCGGCCAAGGGGCTTCACCCGCGCACGCAAGCCGTCCACCACGGCATCCGCCGCAGCCAGTACGGAGAGATGGCCGAGGCGATCTTCCTGACCCAGGGCTTCGTCTATGACAGCGCCGAACAGGCCGAGGCCCGCTTCAAGGGCACCGGCCCCGACGAATTCATCTATGCCCGCTACGGCAACCCCACCAGCCGCATGTTCGAGGACCGCATCGCCGCGCTGGAAGGAACCGAGGATGCCTTCGCCACCGCCAGCGGCATGGCCGCCGTCAATGGCGCGCTGTTTTCCATGTGCAAGCCCGGCGACCACATCGTCGCGGCCCGTGCGCTGTTCGGATCGTGCCTCTATGTGCTGGATCTGCTGGCGAAATTCGGGGTCGAGGTCAGCTATGTCGATGGCACCGACCTGAACCAATGGCAGGCCGCGCTGCGCCCCGGCACCAAGGCCGTCTTCTTTGAAAGCCTGTCGAACCCCACGCTGGAGCTGATCGACATCGAGGGCGTCGCCCGCCTAGCCCATGCGGTCGGCGCGCTGGTGGTGGTGGACAACGTCTTCGCCACGCCGGTCTTTTCCCGCGCGGTGGATCTGGGGGCCGATGTGGTGGTCTATTCCGCGACCAAGCATATCGACGGCGGCGGCCGCGCCCTTGCCGGCGTGATCTGCGGCACCCGCCAATTCGTGCGCGAGGTGGCCGAGCCCTATCTCAAGCATACCGGCGGCGCGATCAGCCCGTTTCACAGCTGGATCATGCTGAACGGTCTGACGACCATGGACCTGCGCGTCCGCGCCCAGGCCGAGACCGCCCTGACCGTCGCGCAGGCGCTGCAAGGCCATCCGGCGCTGTCGCGCGTGATCTATCCCGGCCTTGCCGATCATCCCCAGCACGACCTGGCGATGCGGGCCATGGGTTCAGGCGGGACCATGATCGCGTTCGAGGTGGCGGGCGGCAAGGACGCCGCCTTTGCCGCCTTGAACCGGCTGGAAATCGTCAGGATCTCGAACAACCTCGGCGATGCCAAGTCCATCATCACCCATCCCGCCACGACCACCCACCAGCGCCTGTCGGATGACGACCGCGCCTATCTGGGCATCACGCCGGGCCTGTTGCGCCTGTCGATCGGGCTGGAGGATGCGGGGGATCTGACCCGCGACCTGATGCAGGCCCTGGCCGTCTGAGGTCGCGAAAGCGGCCCGGCCTGCCGGATTTGTTCTTTGGATTTCCGCCTTTGGCCCCCATATTGTGCCGCGATCCGACAAGGGATGCCCCGATGACCGAAGCCCGCCCGATGATCCCCGCCTATCCGGCCCTTTTGCGCAAATATGATGCAGAGTTCCGGGTGGACGACGCCTACAAGGCAGGCTTGCCCGACCTGCAGAACGGCCCGGCCAGCCTGATCGTGGGCGCCCGCGCGCCGATCCAGCATGTCGGGATCTCGAACTTCCGCCTGCCGATCCGCTACCAGACCCGCGATGGCGGCGAGATCGCGCTGGAAACCAGCGTCACCGGCACCGTCAGCCTGGAAGCCGACCGCAAGGGCATCAACATGTCCCGGATCATGCGGTCCTTCTATGCCCATTCCGAACACGCCTTCAGCCTCAAGGTGCTGGAGGCCGCGCTGGATGACTACCAGGCGGATCTCGACGCCTATGACGCGCGGATCCAGATGAAGTTCTCCTATCCGATCCGCGTCGATTCGCTGCGGTCCGGCCTGTCGGGCTGGCAGTATTACGACATCGCGATGGAGGTTCTGGACTTCCAGGGCCAGCGCCTGCGGATCATGCATTTCGACTACGTCTACTCCTCGACCTGCCCCTGTTCGCTGGAACTGTCCGAACACGCGCGCGAGGTGCGGTCGCGGCTGGCCACGCCCCATTCGCAGCGGTCCATCGCGCGGATTTCCGCGGTGATGGTCGGGCCGGAGAAGATCTGGTTCGAGGACATGGTCGAACTCTGCCGCCGCGCCGTGCCGACCGAGACTCAGGTCATGGTCAAGCGCGAGGACGAGCAGGCCTTTGCCGAACTCAACGCCGCGAACCCGATCTTTGTCGAGGATGCGGTGCGCGCCTTTGCCGGGGAACTGCTGGCCGATCCGCGCTTCGGCGATTTCCGGGTGGTGGCCAGCCACCAGGAATCGCTGCATTCGCATGACGCGGTCAGCCTGATGACCAGCGGCCCGACCTTTGCCCAGGCCTCGCTGGACCCGATGACCTTCGCGGGCCTGCGCGCCTAGATCGTCGCGCCCCATCTTCTTCACCCAAATATCCTCGGGGGGAGCGCGGCACGCGCGTGGGGGGCAGACAGCCCCCCTGCTGACGGTCAATAAGCCGCGCTGCCCGTGCCCTCTGGCAGCGCGCCATAGGGCAGCCAGATCGTCTTAACTTGCATCGCGTGGCGCAGGAAGGTTTCTCCCTGCGCTTGACGGCCTGTCCAGTCGCGATGCGCGGGCGCCCAGACGGGCTTGAGGTTGCCGCCTGCCGCGCCTTCCACTGCCGCCAGGTCGCCGCCGACCATCCACATCGCCGCGACCTCGTCATGCGCGGCCAGCACCTTTGCCAGGTCGTCGCGCGGGCCGGTGACGATGTTCACCACGCCCCCCGGCAGGTCCGAGGTGTCCAAGACCTGATACAGATCCGTGACCGCCAGCGGATCGTCCTGCGCGGCAATCGCCACCACCCGGTTGCCCATGGCGATGGCGGGCATCACCAGCGACATGAACGCGGCCAGGGGCTGCGCGTTCGGGCAACCGATGCCCATGATGCCATAGGGTTCGTTCACCACGTTCAGCAGATGGCCGGGCTTGGCCTGGACATTCGCGCCGTCGACCTTGTCGGCCCAGGCGGCATAGTGGAAGGCGCGGGCGATGGCGGCCTCGACCTCGGCCTGGCTGGTGCGGGTGGCGAACTCGGCGGCGCGGGCGGACAGGTTTTCCGCGATGTAATACAGCACCTGCGCGCGGGCATGGCCGCCCATGGCCGCCCATTTGCCTGCCTTGGCCGCGGCCTCGACCGCGTTGCGGATGTCCTTGCGGCTGCCCAGCGGCGCAAGGCCCCCCGGCACGGCATAGCTGGCCCCGCCGTCGGGCCGCTTCTGCGCGCCGCCGATGTAAAGCTTGGCGGTGCGGTCCAGAGCCGCCGGTTGCCCCGTCCCGGTGGTCGTAGAAACCGGCGCAGCAGGGGCGGGTTCCTGGACGGCCTCGACGGGCGCTTCCGCCAGATAATCCAGCATCCCCGCGCGCCCGCCTTCGCGGCCAAAGCCGCTTTCGCGATAGCCGCCGAAGGGGGCTGCGGCGTCAAAGACATTGGCGCAGTTGATCCAGACGACGCCCGCCTTGATCCTGGCGGCAATGTCCGTCGCCACCGCCGCGCTTTCCGACCAGACCGAGGCCGCCAGCCCATAGCGCGTGTTGTTCGCCAGTTCGACCGCCTCATCCGCCGTGCGGAAGGTGGAGAGCGTGGCGATGGGACCGAAGATTTCCTGCTCGAAGCCCGGATTGGCGGGGCTGATGTTTTTCAGATAGCCCGGCGCGATGAAGCAGCCGTCCCCCGCCGCACCGCCCACCAGTTCCCCCCCGGCATCGGTCGCAGCCCGGCAGATCGACAGGATCCGGTCCTTCTGGACGGGATCGACGATGGCGCCGACATCGGTGGACTTGTCCAAGGGCAGCCCGACCCGCAGCCGCGCCATGCGGGCGTTCAGCAGCGTCTGGAACCGATCCGCCACAGCCTCGGCCACGAGGATCCGCGATCCCGCGCAGCAGACCTGGCCGCCGTTGAACCAGATCGAATCCACCACGCCCTCGACCGCCGCATCCAGGTCGGCGTCGGGCATGACCACGAAGGGCGACTTGCCGCCCAGTTCCAGCGTCAGCCGCTTGGCCGTCCCGGCAAGCTGCCCGGCAATCGCCCGCCCGACTTCGGTGGATCCGGTGAAGGCGATCTTGTCCACATCCGCCGCGACCAGCGCCGCGCCGGTGTCGCCATCGCCGGTGACGATGTTCACGACACCTGCAGGCAGGCCGATTTCCTGGCAGATCTCGGCAAAGGCCAAGGCGGTCAGCGGCGTGTATTCGGCGGGCTTCAGCACGACCGTGTTGCCCGCCGCAAGGGCAGGGGCGATCTTCCAGGCCAGCATCAGCAGCGGAAAGTTCCAGGGGATGATCTGGCCGCAGACACCCAGCGGCCGATGAGCGGGAAAGGCCGTGTCGCGCAGTTCCGCCCAACCGGCATGGTGATAGAAATGCCGCGCGACCAGCGGCACGTCGATGTCGCGCGCTTCCCGGATCGGCTTGCCGTTGTCCAGGGTTTCCAGAACCGACAGGAAGCGTTCGCGCTTCTGCACATGCCGCGCCAGGGCATAGAGATACCGCGCCCGCTGCGTCCCCGTCAGCGCCGCCCATGCGGGCTGCGCCTGCCGTGCCGCCGCCACCGCCGCCGCCACGTCTTCGGCAGTCCCCTGCGTCACCTGCGCCAAGGTTTCGCCCGTCGCAGGATCGCGCGTGTCGAACAGCGTGCCGGGATTGGTGAAGGCCCCACCGATGAAATGCCCGAAGGCCCCGCGCCGCGCCAGCCAGTCGCGCACGGCGCCGCTGTCTTCGACCGAGGGGCCGTATTCCATCGTTTCCATCAATTCGCTCACGCTGGTCATGCGGTCCTCAGGCAATCGCTTGGCGGTAACCGGCGGCATAGCAGCCCGTCACATGGTGGCTGATCTGGCGCTCGATATCGCCCAGCAGGCTGGAGGCGCCGATGCGGAACAGATCGGGGCGCAGCCAGTCGCGGCCCAGTTCCTCGGCCATCAGAACCTGCCAGTTCAGCGCATCCTTGGCCGTCCGCAGGCCCCCGGCGGGCTTGAAGCCCACGACATGGCCCGTCTGGTCGCGATAGTCGCGGATCGCCCGGCACATCACCAGCGACACGGGCAGGGTGGCGTTCACCCCTTCCTTGCCGGTCGAGGTCTTGATCCAGTCCGCCCCCGCCTGCATGGCGACATGGCTGGCACGCGCCACGTTTTCCAGCGATTTCAGGTCACCCGTCGCCAGGATCGCCTTCATCCTGGCATCGCCGCACGCCTCGCGCATGGCGCGCAGTTCGTCATAAAGCGCCGCCCACTCGCCTCGCAGCACATGGGCGCGGGTGATGACGATGTCGATCTCATCCGCGCCGTGTTCGACGGCATACAGGATCTCGGCCAGGCGCAGGTTAAGCGGCATCAGCCCCGCCGGAAAGCCGGTGGCGACGCTGGCGACGGGGATGCCGGAATTGCCAAGCGCGCGTTTCGCGGACGCGACCATCGTGGGATAAACGCAGACCGCGCCGGTAGTCAGGCCGGTGACCCCCATGGCATCCAGCAATTCGCGGGCAATCGGCTGGCGGGCCTTGGCGCACAGCCGCGCCACGCGGTCGGGTGTGTCGTCGCCCGCAAGCGTCGTCAGGTCGATGCAGCGCACCGCGTTCAGCAGCCAGGCGGCCTGATGGTCCTTCTTCAGGCTGCGCCGGGCGGGCAGGGTGGCCGCGCGGCGTTCGGCGGCGGGGGTGTTGATGCGGATATCCGCGAAGCCGTCGGTGCGCAGGTCGGTACCGGGATTGCGGGTCATGCCTTGCCCCGGAAGCCGCGGAAGCCGCGTTCCTGGAACTGCGCCCACATCCGCCAGATCAGGGCCAGCAGCGCCAGCAGGACGATGCAGACGATGCTTGCCGCCCAGTTGCGCGGGCGTTCGTCCGGGCCGGCCAGCGTATCGATGCTGACCGCGTTGGGATAGGTGGACAGCCACGCCATCCGCCAGCCATAGGCGGTCACGCTGACCCATTGCGGGTTGTTGCGGTCGGATCGCAGGTTCGTGGCCTCGGCCTGCAGGTTGGCGCTGTCGTATTTGAAATAGGGCGGCCAGATCCAGCCGGTATCCTCGTTGCGATAAACGAAGACCTTGCCGTTGGGGCGCACCGTTTCGATAAAGCGCACGTCGCGCTGGCCTGCGGCGTTTTCCACCGTGCCGGTGTTGTCGGACGCATAGAAGATCGCGTTGGACGCCGTGACCGATGTCAGCCGGTTATAGGTGTTGGTGATGCGCACCGTGTTCTTGGACGGCAGCGCATAGTCCAGGAACAAAAACACCGCGACGCCGAACAGCACGCCGACCGCGACCTTGAGGTAATGCATGGAAAGCGGTCCTTACTGCCAGTTGATCCAATAGACGATGCCCATGACCGCCAGATTGGGCAGAACGAAGACCAGAAGCAACAGCCGCGATCGCAGCGTCCTGTCGAACCCGATCATGGACCTGCGGACGAACGCGCGCCGGGCAGGGGTGTTCCCCGCCATGGCCGGGTGCCGTTCGTCCCAGATCTCCTCCAGCCGCTCGGTCCGCAGGGATCGGATATAGACCCGCAGCAGCAGATAGAACGCCGTTTCGGCGATCAGCAGGAACAGGATCAGGCGGATGAAGGCGGCCAAGGGCGGTCCCGGTGGTTTCCGGGCCAGGCTAGCACCGCGCCGGGCAGGGGGCCAGCGGTCAGAACGGCCCCTTAGAACGGAACGTCGTCACCCCCACCGACCGGCTGGACATAGGCCGCCTTGATGTTCTTGAAGCCCGCCGCGAACTGGACGGTCAGCGTGTCCTCGGCAATGCCCATGATCGTGCCCTCGCCAAACTTGGCATGGGTCACGCGGTCGCCCACGGTGAACTTGGCCGCAGGCTCGGCGTCGATGATGATGGGCGCGCGGTGGACCGGGGCTTTCCGTTCCGTGGCGCGGGCCTGCATCCGCTTCCAGCCGGGCGAGTTATAGACATCGGCCTTGGCCGCGCGTTCGTGCAGCGCGTTGACCGGCCCGCCCGCCGCGAAGGCCATCGCCGCGCCGTAACCGCCGCCGTAAAGGCCGGGCGGGGTCAGAACCTCGACATGCTCGGGCGGCAGTTCATCGACAAAGCGCGAAGGCATCGAACTTTGCCATTGCCCGTAAAGCCGCCGGTTGCCCGCGAAGCTGATCGTGGCCAGCCGTTCGGCGCGGGTGATGCCGACATAGGCCAGACGCCGTTCCTCCTCCAGCCCCTTGGTGCCGTTTTCATCCATGGCGCGCTGGCTGGGGAACAACCCGTCCTCCCACCCCGGCAGGAAGACGATGGGGAATTCCAGCCCCTTGGCGGCGTGAAGGGTCATGATGCTGACCTGCTCGGCCTGCTCGCCCTCGTCCCGGTCCATGACTAGGGCCACGTGTTCCAGGAAGCCCTGAAGGTTCTCGAACTCCTCCAGCGCCTTGACCAGTTCCTTGAGGTTGTCCAGCCGCCCCGGCGCGTCGGGCGACTTGTCGGCCTGCCACATGGCGGTATAGCCGGATTCGTCCAGGATCCGTTCGGCCAGTTCGACATGGTTCACGCGGTCGTCCAGGGCGTCGGCGTGCCAGCGGCCCATGCTTTCCGCGAACTGGCGCATGTTGGCCGCGGCCTTGCCCGACAGGTCGCCCGCCGTCAACGCCGCGACCGTGCCCTCCAGCAGCGACAGGCCCCGCGCCCGCGCCATGTATTGAATGGCCTGCAAGCCCTTTTCGCCCAGGCCGCGCTTGGGGGTGTTGGCGATGCGTTCAAAGGCCAGGTCGTCGGCGGGGCTGACGGCCAGCCGGAAATAGGCCATGGCGTCGCGGATTTCCTGCCGTTCATAGAAGCGCGGCCCGCCGATCACGCGATAGGGCAGGCCGATGGACATGAACCGATCCTCGAAGGCGCGCATCTGATGGGACGCTCGGACCAGGATGGCGATGTCGTTCAGGCTGGTGCGCCCGACGCTGGCGCGGTGGCCGCCGTGGAAGGCCTCGATCTCCTCGCCGATCCAGCGGGCCTCGGCCTCGCTGTCCCAATGGCCGATCAACCGCACCGGCTCGCCCGCCTCGGCATCCGTCCACAGGGTCTTGCCCAGCCGGCCCTGGTTGGCGGCGATCAGGCCCGATGCGGCGGCCAGGATCTGCGGGGTCGAGCGATAGTTCTGTTCCAGCCGGATCACCTGGGCGCCGGGAAAATCCTTCTCGAAGCGCAGGATGTTGCCGACCTCGGCCCCGCGCCAGCCATAGATCGACTGGTCGTCGTCGCCCACGCAGCAGATGTTGCGATGGCCCTGCGCCAGCAGCCGCAGCCACATGTATTGCGCTACGTTGGTGTCCTGGTATTCGTCCACCAGGATATAGCGGAAGCGGTCCTGCCAGCCGCGCAGCACGTCCGGGTGCGCCTGGAACAGCGTCACGCAGTGCATCAGCAGGTCGCCGAAATCGACCGCGTTCAGCGCCAGCAGCCGGTTCTGATAGGCCTGATACAGCCGCCCGCCCCAGCCGTCGAAGCTGGCGGTTTCCCCCTTGGGCAGGTTCGCGGGCGTCAGGCAGCGGTTCTTCCAGCCGTCGATCAGGCCCGCAAGCTGGCGGGCGGGCCAGCGTTTCTCGTCCAGGTTCTCGGCCGTGATCAGTTGCTTCAGCAGCCGGATCTGGTCATCGGTGTCCAGGATGGTGAAACTTGGCTTGAGGTGCAATTCGCCATTGCCGATCAGTTCGGCATGGCGGCGCAGGATCTTGACGCTGATGGAATGGAAGGTGCCCAGCCAGGGCATCCCCTCGACCGTTTCGCCCAGCAGGCGGGCGATGCGGTTCTTCATCTCGCGCGCGGCCTTGTTGGTGAAGGTCACGGCCAGGATCTGCCCGGGCCGGGCCTTGCCCAGCATCAGCAGATGCGCGATCCGCGTGGTCAGCGCCCGCGTCTTGCCGGTGCCCGCGCCCGCCAGCATCAGGACCGGCCCGTCCAGCGTTTCCACCGCCGCGCGTTGCGCCGGGTTCAGCCCGTCCAGATAGGGGGCAGGGCGCGCGGGCCGCGCGGCCATCGCCCGTTGTGACAGCGGCACGCCGCCCATGTCGTCGGAATCGTCCAGAAGCTCCATCCGTCCAACATAGGCGCAAGGGCAGGGCATGGAAAGCCCGTGTTCCGCCTTCGTTCCTGAATTACCGCCCCCGGATCCGCGGATCCATCGCGTCGCGCAAGCCGTCGCCGATGTAATTTACACACAGCACCGTCAGAGAGATGAACAACCCCGGCAGGATCACCCGCCAGGGATACATGATCATCTGATCCACCGCGTCGTAAAGCAGCCGCCCCCAGGTCGGGAAATCGGGCGGGAAGCCAAGCCCCAGGAAGGACAGCGCGCTTTCCGTGATGATTGCCGTGGCGATGCCCAGGGTCGCGGCGACCATGATGGGCGACAGCACGTTGGGCAGGACATGGCGCAGGATCATCCGGTGCGCGGGCGTGCCGATGGACCGGGCGGCCAGGATGAACTCGCGCTCCTTCAACCCCAGAACGTCGCCGCGCACGATGCGGGCGGCCTGCATCCAGCTTGTCGCGCCGATGGCGGACACGATCAGGATGAAGGTGCCCATGGCGGGGCCGAAGCTTTGCGACAGGGGTTCGCGGAACAGCGTCACCATCAGCAAAAGCAGCGGCAGCAGGGGCAGGGCCAGGAACAGTTCCGTCAGGCGCATCAGGGGCGCGTCCAGCCTGCGGAAATAGCCAGACACCACGCCGATCAGGCTGCCCAGCGAAATCGCGATGATCATCGCGGTCAGCCCCACGGCGATGGAGACGCGGCCCCCCGCCATCAGCCGGGCCAGCATGTCGCGGCCCAACTGGTCGGTGCCCAGCGGATGGGCGGCGGAAAAGCCCGAATTGCGGGCGCGGATGTCCACATAGGTCGGGTCGATGGTCCAGAGGTAAGGCCCGACCAGGACGAACAGGATGGTCGCCACGAACAGCACCAGCGCCACCATGGCGCCGCGATGGCTGCGGAACTGGCGCCACACGTCGCGCCACTGGCTGCGGGTTTCGCCGGCGTGGTGGGGATCTGCGGGCGGCAGGCCCGCCACCACCCCGGCGGATGCCGCCGTCGCGTCCACCGCCTCGGTCCTGTCAAGGGCGTGCAGGCGGTCAGGGTCAGTCATAGCGGATCCTCGGGTCAAGGATGCCGTAGAGGATGTCGGCAACCAGCGTGAAAACCACGATCAGGATCGCGAAGATGAAGGTCAGCGTCAGCACCATGGGAATGTCGTTGCCGTGGATGGCGGTGATCAGCAACTGGCCCAGGCCGTTCACCTTGAAGACCTGTTCGGTGATGATCGCGCCCCCGAAGACGGCAGGCAGGCCAAGCGCGATCACGGTGATGACCGGGATCAGGCTGTTCCTCAGCACGTGCTTCAGGACGACGGTGCGTTCCGACAGGCCCTTGGCGCGCGCCGTGCGGACGTAATCCTGGCCCAGGTTGTCCAGCATGGATGCGCGCATGAAGCGGCTGATCTGGGCGGCGTTATACAGCGCCAGCACCGTCACCGGCATCACCATCTGCCGCACCTGCGCCCAGAAGCTGTCCCAATCCCGCACCTCCAGCGTGGTGTCATAGACGGACGGGAACCATTGCAGCTTCACCCCGAAGATGATGATCAGCACCACGCCCGTGAAGAAGGTCGGCATCGAGAAGCCGATCATCGACACGAAGGTGCCCAGCTGGTCGAACCACGAATACTGCTTGTAGGCCGACAGGATGCCGATGGGCAGCGCGATCAGCACGCCCACCAGATAGCTGAACCCCACCACCGTCAGCGTCTGCGGGATGCGCTGCGCGATCACGTCGAAGACCGGGCTGCGCGACTGGAAGCTGATGATGCGCTGCATCCCGGCGCTGAACTGCGTGCCGAACAGGCTGTCGAACCAATGAAGCGGCTCGACCCAGAAGAACTGCTTCAGCCACAGGACATAGCGGACATACCAGGGGGAACCCAGGCCAAGCGCCTCGCGCATCCGCTCCTTGACCTCGGGCGGGACGGTCAGGGGCACGTCGCCCAGCGGATCGCCCGGCGATGCCTCCAGCAGCAGGAAGATCACCAGCGAGATGAACAAAAGCGTCGGGACCGCCAGCAGCAGGCGCCGGATGGTGAATGTCAGCATCGTATGCCTCGGGTCGGGGCGCTTCGTTCGGCGCGGCTCCAGTCGGCGAGGGGCCGGCCCGCGACGGATCGCGGGGCCGGGCAGGGCATCACTGGACGCGGGTCCAGTCGGCGACGTTCCACAGTTCCGAATCCCAGGCGTTCAGCTGCACGCCGCCCAGGGTGTTCGAATGGGCCGAGGCCGTGCCGCGATAGATCAGCGGGATGATCGCGTTGCTGTCCTTTGTCAGCATCTCGTTCAGCTTCTGGCCGATCTTGCCGCGTTCCGCCGGATCGACGGTCTTCGACAGCTCGACCATCATCGCGTCATAGGCCGGGTCGCAATAACGGCTGATATTCTCGCCCTGCCACTGGTTCTTGGGCCCGGGCGCCTTGTCGCAGGTCCATTTCGCCAGATAGGGCGCGGGGTTGCCGCCCTCGAAGTTGTCGGCATACATCTCCACGTCGGCATAGAATTTCTGCAGCGTGTCGGGCGAGCCGGGGTCGGTCCCGAAGAAGACCGAGGCGTCGATGGTCTTCAGTTCCGTCTCGATCCCGATTTCCGACCACCATTGCTTGATCAGCGCCTGGAAGTCCTGCCGCACCGCGTTGACCGAGGTCTGGAAGACCATCTTCAGCGGCACGCCGTCCTTTTCGCGCACGCCGCTGCCGCCGACGGTCCAGCCCGCCTGGTCCAGCAGGGCCTTGGCCCCCTCGATGTCCTGGGTCAGGCAGTCCGTGTTGGGGGATGCCCAGGCTTCGGGGGCGGGGACATAGTTGCAGGTGGGCTTGCCCGCCGTGCCATAGCCGATTTCCGACAGAAGCTGGCGGTCGATGGCCATGGACAACGCGCGGCGCACCGCCGGATCGGTCAGGAACGGATGGGGATGGGCGTCGGTCGAACGCTCGCCCTCGGGCAGGGACGGCGAGGGGTCGGTCAGGTTCACGTGGATGCGTTCCACCAGGCTGCCGAAGGCCGCGCTGACCTTGCCCTTGCCCATCTGCTCCATCCCGGCGATCACGTCGGGGGCAAGCTGGGTGTTCCAGGCGTAATCGTATTCGCCCGTTTCCAGCACCGCGCGCGCCGCCGCCGCCGCGTCGCCGCCGCCCTTGATGGTCGCGGTCGCGAAGGCGGGCTTTGCCGGGTCGCGGTATTCGGGGTTCGCCTCGAAGGTGATCACGTCGTTGGTCAGGAACCGCGTGACGCGGAAGGGGCCGGTGCCGATCGGGTTGAAGTTCTGGTCGGTGCAGGTCGGGGCATTGGCGCCCAGGCAGGCCTCGAACTGGGCCTTCTGGATGATGGGCGAGTTCGAGCCCACGAAGGCCGAATAAGGATCGGGCATCGGGTTCGTGAAGCTGATCCTGACCGTCAGGTCATCGACGGCCTCGACCTTCTCGATCCCCTCGAACTTGGCCAGTTGCGAACAGCCCCCTTCGGGATGCATGCAGTATTCGGCCGAAAACACCACGTCGGCCGCCGTGACGGGCGTGCCGTCCGACCATTTCAGCCCGTCCTGCAGCTTCCAGGTGACGGATTTCAGATCCTCGGCGATGCCGCCGTTTTCCAGCGTCGGGATTTCGGCGGCAAGGCGGGTGTAATGCTCGCCCTCGGGGGTCATGCCCGCCAGGGGTTCCAGCACCATGGAGGACGAGATCAGTTCCTTGGTGCCCCCCGAAAGATAGGGGTTCATGGTGGATGGCGCCTGCCACATGATGATGTTCAGCGCGCCGTCGCTGCCTCGTTCGGCCATCGCGGCAGGCGCCAGGACCAGGGTGGCGGCCGCGCCCATCAGCAGTGTCTTCAGCTTCATCACTCTCTCCTGTCGGAAGTTTCAGGCCGCAGGACGCGCCCGGAAAATGGCTGGCGCCCTTGATCGGGCGTTCTTTTTCCCCGCGGAATGGGATCAGTTTCAATCAAAGCCCCTTTGGAAAGCAAGTCTTATCACGCAACGTCCTGCCGGTTCTTTCAGCTTTGACATTTGGGGCCTGCCCGCTAGCCTTCGGAAAGGGCAATGCCGGGGGCCGCAGGATGCTGGACGACAATCCGCTTGTTTCCATTGAAAAACTTCGGGTCGAGTTCGAGACCGGCGATGGCGTCGTGGTTGGCGTCAAGGATGTCAGCTTTTCGATCAACCCGGGCGAATGCGTCTGCGTTGTGGGGGAATCCGGGTCGGGCAAGTCGGTCAGTTCGCTGTCCCTGATGCGGCTGGTCGAATTCGGCGGCGGCACCATCGCGGGGGGCCGGCTGATGTTCGATGCGGGCGACGGGCGGACCATCGACCTGGCGCGGCAATCGTCCCTCGCGATGCGCGACATCCGCGGCAACCAGATCGGCATGATCTTCCAGGAACCGATGACGGCGCTGAACCCGGTCTTCACCGTGGGCGACCAGTTGACCGAAGGCCTGATCGCCCATCGCGGCCTGACCAAGGCGCAGGCCCGCGCCCGCGCGCTGGAAATCCTGCGCCAGGTCCGCATCCCCGAACCCGAACGCCGCCTGGACCAGTATCCGCACGAACTGTCCGGCGGAATGCGCCAGCGGGTCGTGATCGCCATCGCCATGGCCTGCGAGCCGCGCCTCTTGATCTGCGACGAACCGACGACTGCGCTGGACGTGACCATCCAGGCCGAGATCCTGGCCCTGATCGACCGGCTGAAGCGCGAAAAGCGGATCGCGGTCCTGTTCATCACCCATGACATGGCCGTGGTGGCGCAGATGGCCGACCGCGTGGTCGTCATGTATCGCGGCGAGAAGGTCGAGGAAGGCCCCGTGGCCGAGGTCTTCGAGAACCCGAAGGAAGACTATACCAAAATGCTGCTGGCCGCCGTCCCGCGCCTGGGCGAGATGACCGGCAAGCCCGCCCCCGAACGGATGCGCCTGATGCGCGACGGCACCGTCAGCGCGCCGGAACCGATCGTCGCTGCCGACCCGAAGCCCCTGCTGACGGTCCAGAACCTGACCACGCGCTTTGCCGTCAAGGGCGGGCTTTTGCGCCGCACCGTGGCCCGCGTCCACGCGGTCGAGGATGTGAGCTTTACCATCAACGCGGGCGAAACCCTGTCGCTGGTGGGCGAATCCGGCTGCGGCAAGTCCACCTGCGGACGGTCGATCCTGCGGCTGGTCGAACCCGAATCCGGCACCGTCGATCTGGGCGGCACCGACATCCTGTCGCTCTCGCCACGCGAACTGCGCCGCGCCCGCCGCGACATGCAGATGATCTTCCAGGATCCCTTCGCCAGCCTCGACCCGCACATGAAGCTTTACGACCAGGTGGCCGAGCCGATGGAGAATTTCGGCATAGGCTCCCGGTCGGAACGCCGCGACCGCATCGCCGCGCTGTTCGACCGGGTGGAACTGCCCCGCAGCTTCATGCGCCGCTATCCGCACGAGATGTCGGGCGGCCAGCGCCAGCGCATCGCCATCGCCCGGGCGCTGGCCCTGAACCCCCGGCTGATCATCGCGGATGAGGCGGTGTCGGCGCTGGACGTGTCCGTGCAGGCGCAGGTCTTGAACCTGCTGATGGAATTGCAGGCCGACCTGGGCATTTCCATGCTGTTCATCAGCCACGACATGGCCGTGGTCGAACGCGTCAGCCACCATGTCGGCGTGATGTATCTGGGCCGCATCGTGGAAATCGGCACCCGCCAACAGGTGTTCGAGAACCCGCAGCACAACTATACCCGGCAGTTGATGGCCGCCGTGCCCGTGGCCGATCCCCGGCAAAAGAAGATCAGCGAGGATCTGAACTTCAGGCCGATCCCCTCGCCCATCCATCCCATCGACTATCAGGCCGCGCCTTCGGTTTACCGAGAGGTCGCGCCGGGCCACAAGGTTCTGGTCGAACCGGCGACGCACCACTGATGCAAGGCGCCCCCATCACGGCCAATGCCGCCCCGCAATTCCGCGCCCCCTTGCCCGATGCCGCCGATGTGGTGGTGATCGGCGGCGGCATCGCCGGTGTGACGACGGCGCTTTACCTCGCCCGCGAGGGGCTGTCCGTCGTGCTGTGCGAAAAGGGCCTGGTCGCTGCCGAACAGTCCAGCCGCAACTGGGGCTGGGTCCGCGCCCAGGGCCGGGACGAGGCCGAGATCCCCGTGATGCTGACCGCCCGCCGGATGTGGCAAGGCCTGGCGCAGGATCTGGGCGACGTGTTAGGCTTGGCCACCTGCGGCGTCAGCTATCTGGCGCGGGACGAGGCCACGCTGGCGCGATACGAAAACTGGCTGGCGGTCGCGCAAAGGCATGGGCTGGACAGCCGCATCCTCGACCGCGCGGAGCTGGCGCGGGCCATGCCGCACAAGGCGGGTTGGGCAGGGGCCTTGCAGACGCCGTCCGACATGCGCGCCGAACCCGCCACCGCCGTTCCGGCCATTGCCCGGCTGGCGGCTGCCGAAGGCGTGGCGATCCGCGAGCATTGCGCCGTCCGCGCCATTGAAACCCATGCGGGCCGCGTCAGCGGCGTCGTGACCGAGGACGGCCCCGTCCGCGCCGACCGCGTGCTGCTGGCGGGCGGCGCCTGGTCGGGACTGTTCGCCGCCAATGCCGGGCTGCACCTGCCGCAACTGTCCGTCCGCGCCACCGTCGCCGCGACCGAGGCTTTGCCGGACATCTGGCCGGGCGCCGCGACCGACCCCGACTTCGCCTTCCGCCGCCGCGCGGATGGCGGCTATACGCTGGCGCCGGGCACCGGCCACGACTTCTGGATCGGGCCGTCGGCCTTCCGCCACCTGCGCGCCTTCCTGCCGATGATCCGGCGCGACCTGTCGCAGACCCGCCTGCAAGGGCCCGCCCCGGCGGGCTATCCCAACAGCTGGCGCACGCCCCGACGCTGGCGGGCCGACCGGCCCACCCCTTTCGAGGCGATGCGCGTCCTGAACCCGCCCCCGAACCCGCGCCGCCTGAAAAAGCTGCAAGCCGATTTCGCCACGGCCTTTCCCCAGATCGGCGTGCCGAAACTGCGCGCCGCCTGGGCAGGGATGATCGACACCACGCCCGACCAGGTGCCGGTGCTGGACGAAAGCGCGATCCCGGGCTTTTTCATCGCCACGGGCCTGTCCGGCCACGGCTTCGGCATCGGGCCGGGCGTGGGCCATGTCATGGCGCGCCTGATCCAGGGCCGCGACCCGGGCCACGACCTGGCGCGGTTCCGCTATGGCCGGTTCTCGGACGGATCGCCCGTCACGCTTGGCCCCGACCTTTAGCAGACGGCTTGCACAGTCTGCACAAAGGGTCCACCTTGTCGCCGCTGAAGGAGACCGAACATGCCCGTCAAGAACCGCTTTGCCGAACTTCTGCCCGAAATCACCGCCTGGCGCCGCGATTTCCACGAACATCCCGAACTGCTTTACGATGTCCACCGCACGGCGGGCCGCGTGGCCGAATTGCTGCGCGATTTCGGCTGCGACGAGGTGGTCGAGGGCGTGGGCCGGACCGGCGTGGTCGGCGTGATCAAGGGCCAGACCGACACCCAGGGCCGCGTGATCGGGTTGCGCGCCGACATGGACGCCCTGCCGATCATCGAGCAGACGGGCCTGGACTATGCCTCCAAGACACCGGGCAAGATGCACGCCTGCGGCCATGACGGCCATACCGCCATGCTGCTGGGCGCGGCGAAATACCTGGCCGAGACGCGCAACTTCGACGGCACCGCCGTGGTGATCTTCCAGCCCGCCGAGGAAGGCGGGGCAGGGGGCGAGGCGATGGTCCAGGACGGCCTGGTCAGCCGCTGGAACATCCAGGAATTCTACGGGATGCACAACATGCCGGGGATGCCGGTGGGCAGCTTCTCGATCAAGCCGGGCGCGATGATGGCCGCGGCCGACCAGTTCGACATCATCGTCACCGGCAAGGGCGGCCATGCGGCCAAGCCCCACGAATGCATCGACACCACCCTGACGGCGGCGCAGATCATCGTCGCGCTGCAATCGGTCGTGTCGCGCAATGTCGATCCGCTGAAGAACGCCGTGGTGTCGGTCTGCGTGGTCAGCACCGATTCGACCGCCCACAACGTGATCCCCCAGGTGGTCAGGCTGAAGGGCACCGCCCGCAGCCTGGACGCGGGCGTGCGCGACCAGTTGCAGGAAGGCATCACCCGCATCGCGACCAACATCGCCGCCGCCATGGGAGCCACGGCCGAGGTCGATTACCAGCGCGGCTATCCGGTCACGATGAACGACGACCAGGCGACCGTCTGGGCGGCGGATGTGGCGCGCGACATTGCAGGCGACGTGAACCTGGACATGCAGCCGATGATGGGGGGCGAGGATTTCAGCTACATGCTGAACGAAAAGCCCGGCGCCTATATCTTCGTGGGCAACGGCGACACGGCGATGGTCCATCACCCGGCTTACAACTTCAACGACGACGCGATCCCCGCCGGGTCCAGCTGGTATGCCGGCATGGTCGAGGCGCGGATGCCCGCCGCCTGATCGCCGCTGCCGCCGGGGGATGTCGCGCCAGCCCCCGGCGGTGTCGGAAATGCGATTGTCATTCCGCCGCAATCGTCCGAAATGCTGCCACCGGACAGCCAAGGAAGCGGACCCCACATGAAAAGCTATACGCTGCGCGTCACCTGTGCCTCGACCCGCGGGATCGTGGCCGCGATCTCGGGCTATCTGGCAGGGCATGACTGCAACATCACCGACAGCGCGCAGTTCGACGACGCCGAGACCGGCCGCTTCTTCATGCGCGTCAGCTTCCGGTCCGAAGGCGGGGCGACGCTGGACCAGTTGCAGCAGGGCATCGCCCCCATCGCAGAACGTTTCGGGATGGAGGCCGAATTCAGCGACGACGCGGTGAAGAAAAAGGTCGTGATCATGGTCAGCCGCTTCGGCCATTGCCTGAACGACCTTTTGTATCGCTGGCGGATCGGCGCGTTGCCCATCGACATCGTGGCGGTGATTTCCAACCACATGGATTATCAGAAGGTCGTCGTGAACCACGACCTGCCCTATTACTGCATCAAGGTCACGAAGGAGAACAAGGCCCAGGCCGAGGCCGAGCAGATGCGCGTGGTCCGCGAGACCGGGGCCGAGCTGATCGTTCTGGCGCGCTACATGCAGGTTCTGTCGGATGAGATGTGCCAGGCCATGTCGGGCCGGATCATCAACATCCACCATTCCTTCCTGCCTTCGTTCAAGGGCGCGAACCCCTACAAGCAGGCCTATGAGCGCGGGGTGAAGCTGATCGGCGCGACGTCGCATTATGTCACCGCCGACCTGGACGAAGGCCCGATCATCGAACAGGACACGGTGCGCGTGACCCATGCGCAATCGCCGGGCGATTACGTGTCCCTGGGCCGCGATGTCGAGGCGCAGGTGCTGGCCCGCGCGGTCCATGCCCATATCCACGGCCGGGTGTTCCTCAACGGCGACAAGACGGTGGTGTTTCCCCCCTCGCCCGGCAGCTATGCCAGCGAGCGGATGGGGTAAGTCGCGGGCCTTGGCCCCGGCCTGCAATCCCCGGACAGGCCCTTGCAGCCCCGCCACATCCCAACACACTTACAGCCGCTGCGGCCGGGACAGGCGCGATTGCATCGCTGGCGGCGATGCCGAATTCCCGGATATTCGTCCGAGGACGCCCACCTGATCCTCGCACCAGCGGCGGGCCTCATGGACCGAGTCGCCTTCCCACACCATCTGGCCTGACTTGAAGACCCAGACCTCGGGGACGCTCGGTTCATCGACGACGGTAAAGTCGCCAAGCCGCTGCTCATAGGAGGTAATCTTTGCCCACTGCATCAGAGGATCACGGCGCAAGGACGTGACGCACCGGCCGAGAGACGACCGCCCCTGGACGTGTCGCGCCATGCATCGGCGACGAACCAAGCGGCCACGGCCCGTCGACGGGCTTTGCCATAAGCCATGAAAGCACCCCAGAACTGAATGTCGCTGCGGTATCCGATGGCCGAAGCGATTCGGAGGCGTCACGGCAACCGCCCCCTTGTTATACGAAGGGGCGGTTACGAAACGATTGACGGGGGATTATTGCGGGATTTCCGCCGTGATGCCTTCGACGAAGAAGTTCATGCCCGACAGTTCCTCGTCGGTGGCCGTCTGCCCCTCGGCCAGCCAGGCGGAACCGTCGGCCTTGTTCAGCGGGCCGGTGAAGGGGTGGTATTCGCCCGCGCCGATCTTGTCGCGCAGGGCCTCGGCCTCGGCCTTGACCTCGGCGGGGACGGCCTCGGTGATCTCTCCGATGGCCACGATGCCGTCGCCGATGCCGCCCCAGACGGCCTCGGGCTTCCAGGTGCCGTCCAGGATGCGGCCCACGCTTTTCACGTAATGCGCCCCCCAGTTGTTGTAGACCGAGGACACGCGGGGCGAAGGCGCGAAGGACGCCATGTCGGCGGCCTGGCCGAAGCCGATCTTGCCCTGCTGCTGCAACTGCGCCAGCGGCGCGGTCGAGTTGGTGTGCTGCAGGATCACGTCCACGCCTTCGGCCATCAGGGCATTGGCGGCGTCAGCCTCTTTCGCGGGGTCGAACCAGGTATAGGCCCAGACCACCTTCATCTCGACATCCGGGTTCACCTTCTTGGCGTGGATATAGGCCGAGTTGATGCCCTGGATCACCTCGGGGATGGGGAAGGTCGCGATATAGCCGATCTTGTTCGTCTTGGTCATGCGGCCCGCGATGGTGCCGGTCACGGCGCGGCCTTCATAGAAGCGGCCGTCATAGGTGCCCACGTTGTCGGCGCGCTTGTAGCCTGTGTTGTGCTCGAACTTCACGTCCGGGAACTTGGCCGCGACGTTGATCACCGCGTCCATATAGCCGAAGCTGGTCGCATAGATCACGTCGTTTCCAGCCAGCGCCAGCTGGGTCAGCGCGCGCTCGGCATCGACGCCTTCGGGGACGCTTTCCAGATAGGTGGTTTCCACCCGGTCGCCGAATTCGGCCTCGACCGCCAGGCGGCCCTGGTCGTGCTGATAGGTCCAGCCGCCGTCGCTGATCGGGCCGACATAGATGAAGCCGACCTTCAGCGGTTCGTCCTGCGCCCAGGTGGGCGCGGCAAGGCTGATCGTCGTCAGGGCGGCGACGCTGGCGATAAGCTGTCTGCGGTTCATTCTTCCCTCTCTGATAAGCCCGGCATCTAGCGCAGGGCGTGAAAATCCTGGCCCAGCGATCCGGGCGCGGTGCCGCCCGCGCGGCGGCTGAGCTTCTGCCGGGCCGAGATCGCCACCAGCACGATGATCGTCGCCAGATAGGGGGCCATCGACAAAAGCTGCACGGGCACGCGCACGCCTGCCGCCTGAAGCCGCAGTTGCAGCACGGTGACGCCGCCGAACAGCCAGGCGCCCGCCAGCACGCCCGGCGCGGTCCAGTTGGAAAAGACCACGATGGCCAGCGCGATCCAGCCCGCGCCCGCCGTCATCCCCTCGGTCCATTGCAGCACCGTGGCGATCGAGATGAAGGCCCCGCCCACGCCCGCCATGGCCCCGCCAAAGGCGATGGCCGCGATGCGCACGCGGCGGACGTTGTAGCCAAGCGCATGGGCGGCGTCGTGGTTCTCGCCCACGCCACGCAGGATCAGGCCCGCGCGCGAGCGGTTCAGGAACCACCAGATCGCGGGCACCATCAGCAGCCCCAGCCAGACGATCCAGTTAAGGCCCAGCGGGCCGGAGATCATGGCGGGGGCCTTGACCCCCTCGACCGGCTTGCCGAACAGCGCGGCAAGGCCCAGGCCGAACAGGGTCAGCGCAAGGCCCGACGCGACCTGGTTCGACATCAGGAACTGCGTCAGGATCGCGAAGGGCAGGGCGACCAGCGCCCCGGCGCCGGCGGCGGCGGCAAAGCCCAGGAAGGGGTTGCCCGTGTGATAGGCGGCGGCAAAGCCCGACAGGGCGCCCACGATCATCATCCCCTCGACGCCCAGGTTCAGGACGCCCGCGCGTTCCACGACCAGCTCGCCCAGGGCCGCGAACAGGATGGGGGTCGATGCCGACAGCAGCAGCAGGAACAGGGCCACGGGGTCGATCATGCCGTGATCCTTCTGGCGATGCGGTATCGGGTCAGCAGGTCGAAGCCCAGCAGGAAGAACAGAAGCATCCCCTGGAAGACCTGCACGGTCGCGGCGGGCAGGTTCATCGTCAGCTGCGCCAGTTCCCCGCCGATATAGGTCAGCGCCAGCAAGAGGCCCGCCAGAAGGATGCCCACGGGATGCAACCGCCCCAGGAAGGCCACGATGATCGCGGTGAAGCCGTAGCCCACGCCCACCTTGTCGGTGATCTGGCCTGCGGGGCCCGCGACCTCGAACAGGCCCGCCATTCCGGCCAGCGCGCCCGACAGGCCCAGGCAGAAGGCCACCAGCGTTTCGGGTTTCACGCCCGCGAAGCGGGCGGCGCGGGGGGCGATGCCTGCGGCGCGGATGTGAAACCCGCGGATGTGGCGCGACATCAGGAACCAGGTCGCCAGCACGGCCAGGGCGGCGGCGACCACGCCCCAATGCGCGCCGGTGCCCGCGACCAGTTCGGGGTTCGCGGCCGCCGGGTATTGCTGCAGGTTGCGCGACCCCGGCATCCCGAAACCTTCCGGGTTCTTCATCGGGCCGAAGGCCATCCAGGCGGCGATGCGCTGCGCCACATAGACCAGCATCAGCGACACCAGGATCTCGGATGCGCCGAACCAATTGCCCAGCAGCGCCGGGATCATGCCCCATGCCCAACCGCCCACAGCGCCCGCGATCACCATGGCGGGAAAGATCCACATCCCCTCCGCCGGATAGGCGGCAAGCGCGACCGCCGCGCCGGTGATGGCGCCGATGATGTATTGCCCCTCGGCCCCGATGTTCCAGATGCCCGCGCGAAAGCCCACCGCAAGGCCGGATGCGATCAGGATCAAGGGCGCGGCCTTCACCAGCAGTTGCGGGCGGGAATAGCTGGCGGCGGGGCCGAACAGCGGATCCCAGAAGATCGTGCGGATCGCGGCCACCGGGTCATGCCCCATGATGGCGAACAGGATGCCGCCCGCGATCATCGTCGCCAGCACCGCAAGGATGGGCGTGGCGATCTGCAGCAGGGCGGGCGTGTCGGTGCGGGGGACGAGGCGGATCATAGATGCGCGACCTCCATCCCGTGCGCGCCGCCCAGCATCAGGCCGATCTGGTCCAGCGTCAGCCCCTCGGTCGGCAGGGGGTCGGACAGGCGGCCTTCGTTCAGCGCGCAGAAGCGGTCGGAAAGTTCCAAGAGTTCGTCCAGATCCTGAGAAATCACGATGACGCCCGTGCCCTTTCGCGCCAGATCCAGCAGTGACTGGCGCACGGCGGCGGCCGCCCCCGCATCGACGCCCCAGGTGGGCTGGTTCACCACCAGCACGCGAGGGGCCTGCATCACCTCTCGGCCGATCACGAACTTCTGCAGGTTGCCGCCCGACAGCGCCTTGGCGGCGGTGCCGGGGCCGGGGGTGCGCACGTCAAAGGCGCGGATGATGGCTTCGGCATAGGCGCGGGCGGCGGGGCGGTCGATCAGGCCCTTGCAGACCAGCCCCTTGCGCGCGCCTGCCGTCAGCAGGGTGTTGTCGGTCAGGCTGAAATCCGGGACGGCGGCATGGCCCAGCCGATCCTCGGGCGCGGCCAGCAGGCCCGCGCTGCGCCGCGCCTCGGGGCCAAGGCGGGACAGGTCGGCCCCTTCCAGCAGGATCGTGCCCGGCGCGCTGCGGATCTCGCCCGACAGCGCCGTCAGCAATTCGTCCTGGCCGTTCCCGGCGACGCCGCCGATGCCCAGGATCTCGCCCGCGCGCAGGGTCAGGGTGACACCCTTCAAGGCCGTCCCTTCCGCCGTGGGGGCGGGTTGGGACAGGCGCTTGACCTGCAACAGAACCTCGCCCGCCTGCCGCCCGCTGCGGTCGATGGGGCGCATTTCCCCGCCCACCATCATCGCGGCAAGGGCGCGCGCGGAATGGGCGCGCGGGTCGCAACTGTCCACCACGCGGCCCCCGCGCAGGATCGTGGCGCGGTCGCAATGGGTGCGGATTTCCTCAAGCTTGTGGCTGATATAAAGGATCGCTGTCCCCCCATCGGCCAGCTTGCGCAGGGTGGCGAACAGCAGTTCGGCCTCTTGCGGGGTCAGGACGCTGGTGGGTTCGTCCATGATCAACAGGCGCGGGTTCTGCAAAATGCAGCGGATGATCTCGACCCGCTGGCGTTCGCCCGCCGACAGGGTGGCGACCCGGCGGGCGGGGTTCAGGGGCAGGCCGAAATCCTGGCTGACCTGCGCGATCTTCGCGGACAGGTCGCGCCGGGGCGGCGGGTTTTCCATGCCAAGCGCGATGTTTTCCGCAACCGTCAGCGCATCGAACAGGCTGAAATGCTGGAACACCATGGCCACGCCCGCGGCCCGCGCGGCGCGGGGATCGGCGGGCTGGTGGGGTTGGCCGTTCAGTTCCATCTGCCCGTCGTCGGGGCGGACCAGGCCGTAGATCATCTTGACCAGCGTCGATTTGCCCGCGCCGTTCTCGCCCAGCAGGGCATGGATCTCGCCCGGGTCCACGGCGAAGGACACATCGTCATTGGCGCGGACGCCGGGATAGGATTTGCCGATCCCCCTTGCCCGGAAAACTGCCGCGTCGGTCAAGCCTTGTCCCCTTGGTCACATCCCCGCCTGCTTAGCGCGCAATTGACGCCGGGGGCAATTGCGCTGTTTCGGCAGGCTGCGATACAAGCCAGATCATGGCTGCAAAATCCCCCCGATTCATCCACCTTCGCACACATTCCGAGCATTCGTTGCTGGAAGGCGCCATTCCCGTGGGCAAGCTGCCCGGTCTGGCGGCGGATGCCGGGATGCCCGCCGTGGCGCTGACCGACACCAACGCGATGTTCGCGGCGCTGGAATTCAGCGTGAAGGCGATGGACAAGGGCGTCCAGCCGATCATCGGCTGCCAGATGACGCTGCAGGACGGCGCGACCGGGCCGGTGGTCCTGCTGGCGCAGAACGGGGCGGGCTGGCTGAACCTGATGGCGCTGTCGTCCTGCCTTTACCTGCGCGACGGCGGCGCGCCGCTGCATGTGACGGTCGATGAACTCCTTGCCCATGCCGAGGGGCTGATCTGCCTGACCGGCGGGGCGACCGGCCCGCTGGGCTGCCTGATCGCGCAGGGCCAGCGCGACAAGGCCAATGCCCTGGCCGACCGGCTGGCCGGCGCCTTTCCGACCCGGCTTTACGTCGAACTCCAGCGCCATCCGGGCGAGAACGGCCAGCTGATGCCCGCCGAGGCCGCGTCCGAGGGCGGGCTGATCGAGCTTGCCTATGCCAAGGGCCTGCCGCTGGTCGCCACGAACGATGTCTATTTCCCCAAGGCGTCGATGTTCGAGGCCCATGACGCCCTGATCTGCATTGCCGAAAAGGCCTATGTGGACCAGTCGCAGCCCCGCCGCCGCCTGACGCCGCAGCATTACTTCAAGTCGGCCGAGGAAATGGCCGTCCTGTTCGCCGACCTGCCCGAGGCGCTGGAGAATACGGTGGAAATCGCCCGCCGCTGCGCCTTCGCGGTGAAAAAGCACGCCCCGATCCTGCCGCGCTTTGCCGACGACGAGGTCAGCGAATTGCGCCGCCAGGCCCGCGAGGGGCTGGAAGCGCGGCTGCGCGTCATCCCCCACGCGGTCAGCGTCGAGGAATACCACAAGCGGCTGGAGTTCGAGCTGGGCATCATCGAGCAGATGGGCTTTCCCGGCTATTTCCTGATCGTGGCCGACTTCATCGGCTGGGCCAAGAAACACGACATTCCCGTGGGGCCGGGGCGGGGGTCGGGCGCGGGATCGCTGGTGGCCTATGCCCTGACCATCACCGACCTGGATCCGCTGCGCTACAACCTGCTGTTCGAACGCTTCCTGAACCCCGAACGCGTCTCGATGCCCGACTTCGACATCGACTTCTGCATGGACCGGCGGGAAGAAGTGATCCGTTACGTCCAGGACCGCTATGGCAAGGACAAGGTGGGCCAGATCATCACCTTCGGCGCGCTTCTGTCCAAGGCCGCCGTGCGCGACGTGGGCCGCGTCTTGCAGATGCCCTTCGGCCAGGTGGACCGCCTGTCCAAGATGATCCCGGTGGAAGGGGTCAAGCCCGTCAGCATCGCCAAGGCCCGTGCCGATGAACCCCGCCTGCGCGAAGCCGCCAAGGAGGAGGTCGTCAAGCGCCTGCTGGACTATGCCGAGCAGTTGGAGGGGCTTTACCGCAACGCGTCCACCCATGCGGCGGGTGTGGTGATCGGCGACCGGCCCCTGGACCGGCTGGTGCCGCTGTATCGCGATCCGGCATCCGACATGCCGGCCACGCAGTTCAACATGAAATGGGTCGAGGCGGCCGGGCTGGTGAAGTTCGACTTCCTGGGCCTGAAGACGCTGACGGTGATCCAGAACGCGGTCGATCTGATCAACGGCGGCGGGCGGCCCCTGCATGTCGCCGCCGACGGGCGCAAGCTTTACGACCCCGCGCCGGGGACGGAAAACCAGATCAACCTGATCCCGCTGGACGACAAGGCGACCTATGACCTGTTCGCCAGTGCCAAGACGGTGGCGGTGTTCCAGGTCGAAAGCTCGGGTATGATGGACGCCCTGCGCCGCATGAAGCCCACCTGCATCGAGGATATCGTGGCGCTTGTCGCGCTCTACCGTCCCGGCCCGATGGAGAACATCCCGACCTATTGCGAGGTCAAGAACGGGCTGCGGGAACTGGAATCGATCCATCCTTCCATCGACCATATCCTGGCCGAGACGCAGGGCATCATCGTCTATCAGGAACAGGTGATGCAGATCGCGCAGGTCATGGCGGGATACAGCCTTGGCGGCGCGGACCTTCTGCGCCGCGCCATGGGCAAGAAGATCGCCAGCGAGATGGCCAAGGAACGCCCGAAATTCGTCGATGGCGCGGTGGCCAACGGGGTGGACGCCAAGAAGGCGGGCGAGGTCTTCGACCTTCTGGAAAAATTCGCCAACTACGGCTTCAACAAGTCGCACGCGGCGGCCTATGCCGTGGTCAGCTATCAGACCGCCTGGCTGAAGGCGAACCACCCGGTCGAGTTCATGGCCGCGGTGATGAACTGCGACATCCACCTGACCGACAAGCTGGCGATCTACAAACGCGAATGCGACCGCATGGGCATCGCCATCGTGCCGCCCTGCGTGAACCGATCCGCCCCCACCTTCAGCGTGCGCGAGGGCCGCATCCACTATGCGCTTGGCGCGCTGAAGGGCGTGGGCGTGGACGCCATGAAGCTGATCCACGACGCGCGCGGCGACCGGCCCTTCCGCGACATCCACGATTTCGCCCGACGCGTGGACATGAAACGCGTGGGCAAGCGCCCGCTGGAGATGCTGGCCCGTGCCGGGGCCTTCGACGTGCTGGACGACAACCGCGCCCGCGTGGTCAAGGGGCTGGACGCGCTGTGCGCCTGGTCGGCGGCGGTGCAGGAACAGGCGGCCTCCAGCCAGACATCGCTGTTCGGGGGCGGCGAGGATCTGCCGCCGCCCCGCCCGCCCATCACCGGCATCTGGCTGCCCACCGAAAAGCTGGCCGAGGAACACAAGGCCGTGGGCTTCTATCTGTCCGGGCATCCCTTGGACGACTATCTGCCCGCCTTGAAGCGCAAGGACGCCAGGACGCTGGCAGAGATCTGCGCCAAGGCCGCAGACGGTCCTTGTGTCACCCATATCGCCGGAACCGTCGCCGCCCGGATGGAACGCAAGTCGGCAAAGGGCACCGCTTATGCCTTTGTCAGCCTGTCCGATCCCACCGGCATTTATGAGGTAACGGTCTTTTCGGATCTCTTGACCGCGTCTCGTGCCTTGCTGGAATCGGGTCAGAACGTCGTTCTGCAGGTCAAGGTTGAACCGTCTGGCGATGAAGTGAAGATGCTGGCGAATGCCGTTCACCGGATGGAGGATTTCGTAGCCGACGCGGGCGCGGGCTGCCTGGCCGTGGAAATGCAGGGCACCGACACCATCCCCCGCCTGGCCGAGACCCTGGCCCGCATCCGCACCGAGATCACCGTCCCCGCCCGTTCCCGCGGCCCCGTCCTGCTGCGCATCCGCGAGGGCGACGAACTGATCGAGATCGAGGTCGCGAACGATGCCCCCCTGACCACCCCCGCCCGCCAGGCATTGCGCGCCGTCCCGGGCGTCCTGGACGTGGTCGAGGAGTGAAGTGTCATCTTCTTCACGAAAATATCCTCTGGGGGTGCGGGGGGCGAAGCGCCCCCGCTGCGGCATTGCCCCCTAGGCAAATGTTCGCCTTTCGTGCTAGTCCTTTGAAAACGGAAAAGAGGCAGGCATGAAGGTTCTGGGCATCGACCCGGGTTTGCGGAACATGGGTTGGGGCGTGATCCTGGTCGAGGGATCGCGCCTGCGCCATGTGGCGAACGGCGTGATCCAGACGACCGAGGGCGACCTGGGCACCCGGCTGTCGCAACTGTATCGCGGGCTCTGCGCCGTGATCGCCGCCCATGCGCCGGATGCGGCGGCGGTCGAACAGACCTTCGTGAACAAGGACGCGGTGGGCACCTTGAAGCTGGGCCAGGCGCGCGGCATCGCCCTCTTGGCCCCGGCCGAGGCCGGGCTGACGGTCGGCGAATATGCCCCGAACGCGGTCAAGAAGACCGTGGTCGGCGTGGGCCATGCGGGCAAGGAACAGGTGCAGCACATGGTCAAGGTCCAGCTTCCCGGCGTCACCTTCGACAGCGCCGACGCGGCGGATGCGCTGGCCATCGCCATCTGCCACGCCCGCCACCTGCAGGGCCGGACCCTGCGCATCGTGGAACGGTCGGCATGATCGGCCGCATCGCGGGGATCATCCTGCACCGGGCGCGGGACCATGTGCTGATCGACGTGCGCGGCGTGGGCTATATCGTCCATGTCAGCGAACGCACCGCCGCCAGCCTGCCTCCGGTCGGGCAGGCCGTCGCGCTTTATACCGACCTGATGGTCAGGGAAGATCTGCTGCAACTGTTCGGCTTTCCCTCGATGCTGGAAAAGGAATGGCACCGGCTGCTGACCAGCGTGCAGGGGGTGGGGGCCAAGGTGTCGCTGGCGATCCTGGGCACGCTGGGGCCCGAAGGACTGGGCCGCGCCATTGCCCTGGGTGACTGGGCCTCAGTCCGCAAGGCGCAGGGCGTGGGGCCGAAGCTGGCGCAGCGGGTGGTGCTGGAACTGAAGGACAAGGCGCCATCCGTCATGGCGCTTGGCGCGATGCTGACGGTGGACATGGGCGTCCCGATGATCGAAGGGGACAGCCCCGTCGTTGAGACCACCGTTCCCGCCGCCCCGCCTGCCGCGCCCTCGGATGCGATGCTGGCTGCCCGCGCGACCTCGGACGCGCTGTCCGCGCTGTCGAATCTCGGCTATGCTGCCAGCGAGGCGGCGCAGGCCGTGGCCGAGGCGCAGGCGCGGGAACCGCATGTCCAAACCCCCGCGTTGATCCGCGCGGCGCTGCGCCTGCTGGCGCCGAAGGAATAAGGGGGTCCGCGATGGGAAACGCGAAGGTCTTTGTGCTGATGGCCGCCATGACCGCCCTGGTCATGGCGCTTGGCTGGATGGCGGGCGGGCAGGGCGGCGCGATGATGGCGCTGCTGCTGGCGGGCGGCATGAACGTCTTTTCCTGGTGGAACAGCGACAAGATGGTCCTGCGCCAGCAAGGGGCGGTCGAACTGTCGCCGCAGCAGGGCGGCGATCTTTACGCGCTGACGGCGGAACTGGCGCGGCGCGCGGACCTGCCGATGCCGAAGCTCTATCTGTTGCCCACCGAACAGCCCAATGCCTTTGCCACCGGCCGCAACCCGGAAAACTCGGCCGTGGCGGTGACGCAGGGGCTGGTCCGTTCGCTGTCGCGGGACGAGATCGCCGGCGTGATCGCGCATGAACTGGCCCATATCAGGCACCGCGACACGCTGACCATGACCGTCACCGCGACCATGGCCGGGGCCATCGCCATGATGGGCAACATGATGATGTTCACCGGCGGGCGCGACGACCGGGGCGGGGGCTTCGGCGCGATCCTGGCGATGATCTTCGCGCCGCTGGCCGCGATGATGGTGCAGATGGCGATCTCGCGCACGCGGGAATTCGAGGCGGATGCCACCGGCGCGCAGATCTGCGGCCAGCCGCAGGCGCTGGCCTCGGCGCTTGCGAAGATCTCTCAACTGGCGGGGCGGACCCTGAACATCCCGGCGGAGCGCAATCCTGCGGCGGCGTCGATGTTCATCATCAACCCGCTGAACGGGCTGCGCATGGACCGCCTGTTCGCCACCCATCCTGCGACCGAGGATCGCATCGCCCGGCTGATGGCGATGAATGGCGGCGCGCGCGAACGCGTCTCGCCCATACCGCGCAGCGGGCGCGACGACGGACCCTGGGGCCGCGGATGATCCAGCCCGACCCGACCCTGCGCCCCCAGCCGATGGAAACCGACTCCGAGGACCGCGCCCTGCGGCCCCAGATGCTGTCCGAATTCGTGGGCCAGGCCGAAGCGCGCGCCAACCTGCGCGTCTTCATCGAAAGCGCCAAGATGCGCGGCAAGGCGATGGACCACACGCTGTTCTTCGGCCCGCCCGGTCTGGGCAAGACCACGCTGGCGCAGATCATGGCGCGCGAACTGGGCGTGAACTTCCGCATGACCTCGGGCCCCGTGCTGGCGCGGGCGGGCGATCTGGCGGCGATCCTGACGAACCTGGAAGCGCGCGACGTGCTGTTCATCGACGAGATCCACCGCATGAACCCGGCGGTCGAGGAGATCCTTTATCCCGCGATGGAGGATTTCGAGCTGGACCTGGTGATCGGCGAAGGCCCCGCCGCGCGCACCGTGCGGATTGAATTGCAGCCCTTCACGCTGGTGGGCGCGACGACGCGCCTCGGCCTGCTGACCACGCCCCTGCGCGACCGCTTCGGCATCCCGACACGGCTGGAGTTCTATACCATCCCCGAACTGGACCTGATCGTGCAGCGTGGCGCGCGGCTGATGGGCATCAGCGCCGATCCCGAAGGCACGCGCGAGATCGCCCGCCGCGCGCGCGGCACGCCCCGCATTGCCGGACGCTTGCTGCGCCGGGTGGTGGATTTCGCCTTGGTCGAGGGGGACGGGCGGCTGACCCGGGAAATCGCCGACGCCGCGCTGACGCGCCTTGGCGTGGACGACATGGGGCTGGACGGCGCGGACCGGCGTTACCTGATGCAGATGGCCGAACATTACGGCGGCGGGCCGGTGGGGGTGGAAACGCTGTCCGCCGCCCTGTCCGAAAGCCGCGACGCCATCGAGGAAGTGATCGAGCCTTACCTGCTGCAACAGGGCCTGGTCGCACGGACCCCGCGCGGGCGGCAGTTGACGGCGGGGGCTTGGCGGCATCTGGGGCTTGCCGCGCCGACCGCGCCTTCGCAGGGCACCCTGTTCGACGGCTGACGTTGCAGGGGGCGCTGCCCCCGTCGCGCCATGCGCGACTCCCCCGGGATATTTTTGGTCCAATGCAGGCACGAAGAACGCCCCACCCTGCGAGAGGATGGGGCGCCTGCTTCGGACACGGTCATCGGCGTCCCCGCCTGTACCGTGGAGCCAGAATGCTGCCCAATGCTTAAGAAAACGTGAAGAACCTGCTTTGGACTTTAAATATCCCACGGGGTGAGCCGCGCCCGGAAAAAGGTCCGGTGGACCTTTTTCAGCGGCGAACGCCTGCCGCGTGCGGCAGGCAGCGGGGGTGTGAAACCCCCGGCTTTACCTCAGGGCGTCAGCCCTTCAGGATCGGGCAGGCCATTCGCGCGGGCAGTCGCGGTCAGCGTGTTCGCCAGAAGGCAGGCGATGGTCATCGGGCCAACGCCGCCCGGAACCGGGGTGATGGCGCCCGCGACATGGGCGGCGGAGTCGAAATCGACATCGCCGACAAGGCCGCCGTCGGTGCGGTTGATGCCCACGTCGATCACCGTTGCGCCCGGCTTGATCCAGTCGCCCTTCACGAACTGCGCCCGGCCCACCGCGGCGACCACGATATCGGCCTGGCGGCACAACTCGGGCAGGTTCGTGGTGCGCGAATGGGCCACCGTCACCGTGGCGCTGTCGCGCAACAGAAGCTGGGCCATGGGCTTGCCCACGATGTTGCTGCGCCCGATCACCAGGGCGTTCTTGCCCCCAAGATCGCCCAGGCGGTCGCGCAGCAGCATCAGGCAGCCCAGCGGCGTGCAGGGGACCATGGCCTTCTGCCCCGTCGCCAGCCGACCCACATTCAGGATGTGGAACCCGTCCACGTCCTTGGCCGGGTCGATGGCGTTGATGACGGCGGATTCGTCCATGTGGCGGGGCAGGGGCAATTGCACCAGGATGCCGTTGACCGAGGGGTCGGCGTTCAGCCGGTCGATCAGCGCCAGCAGGTCGGCTTGCGGCGCATCAGTGGGCAGGCGGTGTTCCCAGGAGTTCATGCCCACCTCGCGCGTCATGCGGCCCTTGGAGCGGACATAAACCTGGCTGGCCGGATCCTCGCCCACCAGCACCACGGCCAGGCCGGGGGTGATGCCGCGGGCCTTCATCGCCGCCACCTCGGTCGCAATGCGGGCGCGCAGGTGGGCGGCGAAGGCCTTGCCGTCGATGGGGGTGGCGGTCATGGGCGTTGTCGCGGTCACGGGCGGTCTCCGTTCAGATAGCGGTCTTCCTGCGCGATGGCGGCTTCGACCAGTTGCCTCCAGATATCCTGGATCAGCACGGGATCCAGCCCGCGCGATGCGGCGTGGCGGCCTGCATTTGCGACAACCTCCTCGACCCGTTCGTCGATCCGGGCGGGCAGGCCGGTCCGTTCCTTGATCCGGGCCGCCTGCGCGATCAGCGCGTGGCGCTGCGCCAGCAGGCCCACAAGCTGTTCGTCCAGGGCGTCGATATGGGCGCGCAGCGTCGCCATGTCCGAGATGTCGTCGATCTGCATCGGACCCTCCGTTTGCTGGCAGGGGGATGCACCGGGCTGCAGGGCTGTGCAAGACCAAAGAGAAACCCCGGCGCAGGGGCCGGGGTTCGTTTGCGTCATGCCGGGGCGGGATCGCCGCCGGGGGCGGGCTTGCCCGCCTTGGGAATCGCCGTGACCGCCGGGATCAGGCTGCCCGGCGTGTCGTCGTCGCCGCCCAAGGGTTCGCCCCGCAGCACCTTGCCGATCTCCTCGCCCGTCAGGGTCTCGTATTCCAGAAGGCCCTGGGCCATCCGCTCGAACTCGGCCTCCTTTTCCAGCAGGATGCGGCGGGCGGTCTGGTAGCCTTCCTCGATCAGGTCGCGGACTTCCTGCTCGATCAGCTCCTTGGTCGCGGCGGAAATCGAAAAGCCCCCGGTCGAGCCGTTGTAACCCTCGTGCGCCTCGGCATAGTCGATGTTGCCGACCTTGTCGGACATGCCCCACCGCATCACCATGGCGCGGGCCAGCTGGCTGGCCTGCTGGATGTCGCCGGCGGGGCCGTTGCTGACCCCTTCCTCGCCATACTTGATGATCTCGGCGGCCTTGCCGGCCATGGTCATGGCCAGCTTCTGCTTGGCCTCGTCCTTGTGGAAGTTCAGGCGGTCCATTTCGGGCAGGCTGACCACCATCCCCAACGCGCCGCCGCGCGGGATGATCGTGGCCTTGTAGACGGGATCGCATTTCGGCAGGCTCAGGCCCACCACCGCGTGACCGGCCTCGTGATAGGCGGTCTTTTCCTTCTGCTCGGGCGTCAGGACCATGCTGCGGCGTTCGACGCCCAGCATGACCTTGTCCTTGGCATTCTCGAAATCCTCCATGCTGACAAAGCGGCGGCCGATGCGGGCGGCCATCAGCGCGGCCTCGTTCACCAGGTTCATCAGGTCGGCGCCCGAAAAGCCGGGCGTGCCGCGCGCGATGATTCGCAGGTCAACGTCGGGACCGACCGGCACCTTGCGGGCGTGGACGGACAGGATCTTCTCGCGGCCCTTGATGTCGGGGTTCGGGACATGGATCTGGCGGTCGAAGCGGCCGGGGCGCAGCAGGGCGGGGTCCAGCACATCGCGGCGGTTGGTCGCGGCGACGATGATGATGCCTTCGTTCGCCTCGAACCCGTCCATTTCCACCAGAAGCTGGTTCAGCGTCTGTTCGCGTTCGTCGTTGCCGCCGCCGATGCCCACGCCGCGCGCGCGGCCCACGGCGTCGATCTCGTCGATGAAGACGATGCAGGGGGCGGATTTCTTGGCCTGCTCGAACATGTCGCGGACACGCGATGCGCCGACGCCCACGAACATCTCCACGAAGTCGGACCCCGAGATGGTGAAGAAGGGCACGCCCGCCTCACCGGCGATGGCACGGGCCAGCAGGGTCTTGCCGGTGCCCGGAGGGCCGACCAGCAGCGCGCCTTTCGGGATCTTGCCGCCCAGGCGGCTGAACTTCTGCGGGTTGCGCAGGAACTCGACGATTTCCTCCAGTTCCTCCTTGGCCTCGTCGATGCCCGCCACGTCGTCGAACGTCACGCGGCCGTGCTTTTCAGTCAGCAGCTTGGCGCGCGACTTGCCAAAGCCCATGGCCCCGCCTTTGCCGCCGCCCTGCATCCGGTTCATGAAGAAGATCCAGACGCCGATCAGCAGGATGAAGGGCAGCCAGACGCCCAGCAGGGACATGAAGCCCGACTGTTGCTGACGCGTGACCTTCACATCGACGTTCTTGGCGATCAGGCGGTCGGCGATATCCTCGCCCTGGGGACGGACGGTGGAATACTGGTTGCCGTCGGTGCCGGTGATGGCCAGTTCCTCGCCGTCGATGGTGACGGCGGAAACCTGATCGTTATCGACGCGTTGGATGAAGTCCGAATAGCTGATCTGCCGGCTGTTCATCGTCGTCGCGCCGTCGCTGAACAGATTGAACAGCGCCAGGATCATCAGAAACAGGACGACCCAGAAGGCGAGGTTTCGTGCGTTGCCCAATGCGGGACCTCCGGCATGTATCGGTTTGCCCTGAAAATAGGGATTATCGGCGCGTGTTCAATGCGCCATCACCAGCCTGTGGAAATCGGCGGCCCCGCGCAGGGGGCGCAGGTCATAGGGCGCGGCTGCGCGGACCAGCGGCGCCGCGACCAATCGGTCCCCTTCCCACACGGCGGGCGAGGCGGCGGCCTCGTCCCGGCCAAGGCCCGACAGGCGCCACTTGACGCGCGCCACTTCTCCCATCCCCAGGGCCGCGACATGTTGGCCGGGCTTCAAGCCGCTGATCTTCCAGCGATTGTCCCAGGTCTCGTCCTGGCTGGGAGGCGCGCGCAGGGCGGCGGCGGCTTCGCGGAACAGGCGGATGCGGTCGCCCGCAGGCTCGATCAGGGCGCCGTCCAGGGTGACGCGGTGGCCCGTGGCGATCGCATTGAGCGCGTGCAGCACCGTGTTGCGGCGCGGCGGATAGTCGGCGCCGGTGATCCAGCGGCAGGCTGCGACGATCAGCCGCCGGCGAATCTCGACCGGGGCGTCCCCATAGGGGCGGCGGGGCAGGGTCAGGCTGCCGTTGTGGATCACCGCCTCGCGGGCGGCATAGGCGGCATAGTGCGACAATGCGTCGCGGGCCTCGCCGATGTGGTTGGCCGCACGGGCCAGGGCGGCGACATCCAGCCCCGTGGCGGCGATGGCCTTGCGGATGCGGATGCGGTCGAAATCCTGGTTCTCGTTGCTGGGATCGTCGGTCCAGGCGATCCCGCGCGCCGCCAGCCAGTCGCGCAGATCCTGCCGTCCGACGCCCAGCATGGGCCGCAGCCAGCGGGTGCCGAAGGCATCGCGCCATTTCGCCATGGATGCCAGCCCGTCGATCCCCGATCCCCGCGCCAGCCGCATCAGCAGCGTTTCCGCCTGATCATCGGCGGTATGGCCCAGAAGAACGGCGGGCAGGTTGTTGCGTTGCGCCCAGCCTGACAGCAGCCGCAGCCGGGCGTCGCGGGCGCTGGCCATCAGGTTCCCGGCCTCGGTCCCGCGCTGCCACAGCAGGGTGGCATGGGACAGGCCAAGCGCCCGGGCGGCACGGCCCACCTGCCGCGCCTCGGCCGCGCTTTCGGGACGCAGCCCGTGATCGACGGTGGCCACCATGATCCTGCGGCCGCGCGCCCAGTCCGCCGCCATGTGCATCAGCGCGACCGAATCGCCCCCGCCGGACACGGCCACGCCAAGCGCGGGCATGTCGGCGGCCAGCCGATCCAGCGCGGCATGGATGCGGAGGGCGGGATCGGCGGCGGGCCGGGTCATCGGCCTTACTGCGGCTCGGCCAGATCGGCCTCGGGGTCCAGCGTGCCCTCGGCGGCCAGCCCCAGGTCGTTGCTGCTGCAGGCCAGGCGGCTCAGCCGCGTCTCGGCCTCGGACGCGAAAGGGGTGCCGGGGAAGCGCGCCGGGATTTCGGCCAGGTAAAGGCAGGCAGCGGTCGGATCGCCCTCGTCCGCGATGACGCGGGCAAGGCCCAAGAGGCTTTCAGCCGCGCGCGGTCCATCGGGAGCGGCGGCGAAGCCTTCCAGCCAGGCCGCCGCCGCGCCCTTGCTGTCGCCCGCGCTGTCCAGCGCCGCGCCGCGCAGGAACAGCGCCTCGGCGGTCAGCGCGCCGCCCGCATGGGTTTCTGCCACCGCCCCGAACATGGCGGCCGCGCGGCGGAAATCGCCGCTGGCCATGACCTGCTGGGCGGCGTCGAAATCGGCCTGCTCGCCCGCAGCCACGGGCTTCGACCCCCCGCCCGCCTGCGGAACCGCCGGCCCGAGGTTCGGAAGGGGAACGCCGCTGCGCCCCAGATCCTGCATGGTCAGGGCGGCCAGGTCGCATCCCTCGTCCATCTCGCACAGGCGGAATTCAATGTCGGCCAGGCGGCGGCTGCCGTCGGCCACGATCCGGTCGATGCGGTTCCCCAGCTGCTCGGTCCGGTCGGTCAGCCGGGCCAGCCGCTGTTCCATGGCGTTCATGCGGTCGATGGCCGTATCACCGCCCGCCGCCTGGAACCCCGCCGCGCCCGAGGCGACAAGCTCTGACCGCAGGGTCTGCAACTGGCCGCGCAAATCGGTCAGCTCGGCCCGCAGATCGGCCAGCGTGGGATCCTGCGCGGCGGCAGGCAGCGCCACCGTCACGGCCAGAAGGGCAGCGGCGATGGCCCGCAGGATCACGACCCGGCCCCGGCGGGACTGACCACCGTCACGGCGCGGCGGTTCTTGGCATAGCACCCCTCGTCCGAGCAGACCTCGCGCGGGCGTTCCTTGCCGAAGCTGAGCGTGCGCACCCGGTCGGACCCCACGCCCTGCGCGATCAGGTATTCCTGCACGGCGCTGGCCCGGCGCGCGCCAAGCGCGAGGTTGTATTCGCGGGTGCCGGTTTCCTCGGCATGGCCCTGGACCACGGCGTTGAAGTTCGTGTGCGTGTTCAGCCATTGCGCCTGCCGGGCCAGGATTGCCCGCGCCTCGGCGGTCAGGGCGGTCTGGTTGGCGGCGAACAGCACGGTGTTGCCCACGGTATTGTTGAAATATTCGGGCGTGGCTTCCGCCCCCAGGGTGCCGCCCACCAGCTGGCCCTGGTACAGCGCCCCGCCGCCCGCGCTGGCATAGGGATCGACCACGGCGGACTGCGTCACCGGCGGGGCGGGCTGCGCGCAGGCGGCAAGGGTCAGCAGCAGAACGGCGGCAGCGGGCTTGGTCCAGGCGATCATCGGGCTATCCTTCCGGCGCGGTGCTTCAGGGCATCAATGGACCCCAAGAGGGATCCGAGGCGGCAAAGTCAAGGCTCAGCGGTCGCATATTGCGTCCGGTGATGTCCACCGAATGCAGGCGCGGCTGGCCATTCCCGCCCGGCGTCACCCGCGTGAACATCACCACGCGGCCATTGGGGGCCCAGGTCGGGGACTCGTCAAGGAAAGATTCGGTCAGGGTCTTTTCGGCGGACCCGTCGGTGCGCATGGTGGCAATGTGGAAGCGTTCGTCCACCTGCTTGGCAAAGGCGATCAGGTCGCCCTTGGGCGACCAGGCAGGCGATCCATAGCGCCCATCGCCAAAGCTGATGCGCGCAGGCTCGCCCCCGCCCACGCCCACGACATAAAGCTGCGGACTGCCCGAGCGGTCGGATTCGAACACGATCCGCTGCCCGTCCGGGCTGAAGCTGGGCGCGGTGTCGATGGCGGGCGACTGCACCAGGGGCCGCTGCGCGCCCGAGGCCGCATCCATCAGCCAGATATCCGTGTTGCCGCCCTGTTCGCGGGAATAGGCGATCCAGCGCCCGTCGGGGCTGAAGCGGGGCGAAAAGGCCATGCTGTTGGCGTCCTGCGTCATCGCGCGGGACGTGACGGTCGCCACCTCCATTACCCGGATCTGCGGGAAGCCGCTGTCGAAGCTGGTATAAACCAGCCGCCGCCCGTCGCGCGAAAACTGCGGGGCCAGCACCAGGGACGCGCTGTCGGTCATCCACAGGATGTTCTGCCCGTCGTAATCCATCACGCCGATGCGCTTGATCCGCGCGTCCTTGGGCCCGGTTTCCTGGACAAAAGCCACGCGGCTGTCGAAATAGGGCTGTTCCCCGGTCAGGCGGGCATAGATCTGGTCGGCGATCTTGTGGGCCGCGCGGCGCCAGTCGCCGGCGCGGGCGTCGAACTGCATCCCGTCGCCCTGCGCCTGGCCTGCATAGACATCATACAGCCGGAACTTGACGCTGATCGCATCGCCCGCCTGCGTCACCTCGGCCGAAACAAGCGCCTGCGCGCTGACCGCCCGCCAGTCCTCATAGGCGATGGCCTCGCCAAAGCTGCCGGGTGCTGTCGCCGCGTTGGCGGCGATTTCGCGGAACAGGCCGGTGCCGGTCAGGTCGGCGGCCACCACGCCGCGGATCTTCTGGGCCACCGCCGCGTCGCCGTGAAAGGGGGGAATGGCGATGGCCATGGGTTCGGTCACGCCATCGGTGATCTCGATCTTCAGCGGGCCGTCCTGCGCCAGGACGGGCAGGGCGGGCAACGCGGCGGCCAGGGCCATCGACAGGGTCACGGTCAGCGTCCGAAGCATCATATCCTCATCATTCCTGCGACAAGGCCGGAGGGGATCCGGCGTCAGTCAAATCCGATCCCGCCGGGGCGAAACTCGACCACGACATCGCGCCAACGGCTGTATTTGTCCATGGGCAGGGGAAAGCCCGCGCCGCCGCACATCATGATCGCCCGCCGCGCGACCTCGAAAGCGTGCCGGGCGCCGGTTTCCGAGCCGCCCCGGTAATCGGCGATCCGCAGGCTCGCCTCGATGGGCCTGCCATCGGCGGTCATGCTGAACCCGACCGAGACCGACATCTGCCGCGCCTCGACCGACAGCGCGCCCTCGTTCCAGCACTGGCGCAGGGCTGCGCGGAAGGCGTCCTTTTCGGCCAGGGACAGCGGTTCGGCCCGCGACAGGCTGGACATGTCGATGCCCCCTTCCGGCGGCAGGGGACGGAGGGGCGAAGGGGCAAGCTGCATGGGTTCGGCAAGGCCCCCGTCCGGCTGGCCGTCCGCCGCGCCGCCGCCCGACATGGCCCCCGCCAGCGCCGCCGCCAGCGGATCCTGCGCGGCCGAGGCGCCTGCGCCCCCCTCGATCATCTGGCTGTTGCCGCCTTGGGCATCGCCGGTCGAGGCCGTATCCGTGCCCTCGGCCCCGGCGCTGCCGTCCTGCGCATCGCGCAACGCGTCTTCCAGCGCCTGCTGGCGCGCGGCCTCCGCTGCGGCGGCTTCGCGTTCGGCTGCCTCCCGCTCGGCTGCCGCGCGGCGTTCCTCCTCGGCCTTGCGTTCGGCGGCAGCCCTGCGCTCCTCCTCGGCCTTGCGTTCAGCCTCGGCGGCGCGGCGTTCTTCCTCGGCCTTGCGCTCTGCTTCGGCAGCGCGGCGCTCTTCATCGGCCTTGCGTTCAGCTTCGGCTGCCTGCCGTTCTTCTTCGGCCTGCCGTTCAGCCTTGGCTCGGCGTTCTTCCTCGGCCCGGCGCTCGGCGTCCCGCGCCTCGGCCTCGCGGCGCTCTGCCTCGGCACGCTCGCGTTGCGCCGCTTCCTCGGCTTTCCGTTCGGCGGCGGCGCGGCGCTCTGCTTCGGCGCGGCGCTCGGCCTCTGCCGCCCTGCGCTCTTCCTCGGCCCGGGCCTCGGCTTCCCGACGCTCCTCGGCCTCGCGTTCGGCGGCTTCGCGGCGTGCCGCAGCCTCGCGCCGCTCCTCGGCTTCCTGCCGTTCCGCCTCGGCCTGACGTTCTTCTTCAGCCTGACGCTCTGCCTCGGCCTGGCGCTCGGCTTCCTCCGCCGCCGCCCGTTCGGCCCGGCGGGCTTCCTCGGCGGCCTCGCGCTCGGCGGTCAGGCGGCGCTCCTCGGCCTCGGCTGCGGCAGCCGCTGCTTCCTTGGCGGCGCGCGCGGCCTCTGCCGCTGCCTGGCGCTCGGCCTCTTGCCGGGCCAGGCGGGCGTTGCGCTGTTCGACCAGACCCTCGGGACGCAGCCGGGGCAGGGCGGACCGATCCAGCGCCAGTTCGGACCGGGGCGCGGCGGACACATCGGCGGACGGCGCTTCGGGGCGCGCGGGCTGCGCATCGGCCGCCGGCAGGCCGCCATCCGCAGGCGGCAAAGGCGCCGCGTCGTCCGCAACCTGGTTTTCGGCAGGGGCGCCAAGGTCGGTCGTGACCGCGACCTGATCGGGGCGCGCGAAATCGGACAGGTCCGGCCGCGCCTCGGGCCGGTCAGGTTGCGCCAGATCCTGCGCGGCATCTTCGGCATCAGGGGGGCTGGCGGCAGCGGGCGCCTGCGCGGCATCCCCATCCGCCGCAGGGGCGGGCATGGCCGCCACGGCCGTCGCATCGCGCCCGACCGGCCCCGCCCCGCGCGAAGCCGCCGCAAGCGCCTCGAACTCGGCCCCGCTGATGGTCGCCACCTCGGTCGTGCGCAGGGGCGTCGAGGGCTGCGGGCGGAAAAACACCCCGCCCAGGATCGCCCACAGGATCAGCGCCCCATGCGCCGTTCCCGAAACCCACCAGCCGATGCGGCCCTCGCGGTCCTCCATCGTCCTATCCGTCCATCCGGGGACCGCCGGTATCCGTCACCAGCACGATGTCGCTCAGCCCCGCCGCGTTCAGCGCCCCCATCACCTGCACCACGCGGGCATAGGGGATCGCCCCGTCCGCGCGCAGGAACACCCGCTGGCTTTGCCGATCCGCCAAGATTTCGCGCAACCGCGTGACGATCTGGTCCTGCGCCACCGGCGCATCCATCAGCGTCACGTCGCCATTGGCGGGGATCGAGATGACCAGCGGTTCCTCGGGCTCGGTGGGCATGGCGGTGGCGGCGGTCTGCGGCAGGTTCAGGGGCACGCCCGCCGTCATCAGGGGCGCGGCCACCATGAAGATAACCAGCAGCACCAGCATCACGTCCACGAAGGGCGTGACGTTGATTTCGGACATCGGCGCGTTGCGGCGGCGGCCCCGGCCCTTGCGGCTGACCCGCTTGACGACGGCGGCGGACATCTTACGCCTCGTCCATCTGGCGCGACAGCAGGGTCGAGAACTCGTCGGCGAAAGCCTCCCAGTTGCCGGTCACGCGCTCGGCATCGCCCGACAGCTTGTTGTAGAAGACCACCGCCGGGATCGCGGCCAGCAGGCCCAGGGCGGTCGCCAGCAGCGCCTCGGCAATGCCGGGGGCGACGACGGCCAGGCTGGTGTCCTGGGACATGGCGATGCCCTCGAAGGCGGTCTTGATGCCCCAGACGGTGCCGAACAGCCCGATGAAGGGCGCGGTGGACCCCACGGTCGCCAGGAAGGACAGGCCCCGGAACAGGCGCGATTCCTCGCGCTGGATGGCCACGTTCATGGCCCGGTCGATGCGGGCCGGGCCGCCCGGGATCAGCCCGCCGTCGTCGCGGTGGCTGCGCCGCCATTCGGTCATGCCCGCCGCGAAGATGCGTTCGGACGCGCCCGAGGGGCGGTCGCCCAGCCGGTCATACAGGTCGTCCAGCGGTTCCCCGGACCAGAAGGCGCGGTCGAAACGGGCGGCTTCCTTGCGGGCCTTGGCAAAGGCCAGGAACTTCTGGATGATGATCGCCCATGCCCAGACCGAGGCGACGATCAGCAGCACCATCACCACCTGCACCGTCAGCGAGGCGCGCGCAAACAGCGCCATCAGCGAGAAATCAAGGGCCTGCGCGGCCTGGATCGGTTCCATCGTTTCTGCCTTTTCGTCGTGATCCATCACGGACCCGGCCGAAGGTCCGGCCGGTTTGCAGGCCTTCTAGCGCCTTCCTGGCACAGGTTGCAGCCCCTTGCCGCAACACAATACCGTCACTTTTCAGCAATATCCGGGCGGTGTGACAGAATGGCGGCAAGGGCCGCGGGCAACCGGACCGCCCGTCCCGCGCCGTCAAGGCAGGCCAGCGTCACGCGCGCCGCAAACAGCACCGCATCGCCGCGCCGCACGGTCTGGTCCACCACGATCCGCGCGGCCGTGACTTGCGACAGCGCCGTTTCCACCATCAGCAGGTCGTCGAAGCGGGCGGGGCGCAGGTAATCGGCCTCCAGCCGGCGGACGGCGAAGACATGGCCGCTGTCCTGCTTCAGCGCCACCTGGTCGATGCCAAGCGCGCGCAGCCATTCCGACCGGCCGCGCTCGATGAATTTCAGATAGTTGGCGTAATAAACTATCCCGGCAAGGTCGGTGTCTTCATAATAAACGCGGACCGAAAGCTGATGCGTCATGCGTCCCCCATCCGCGCGGCCAGCCGCATCGCATGAACCGGGTCCGTGGCCGCCACCGGCAGGACCGGATCATAAGCCGCCCGGATCAGCGCCGCCATGGCGGGCGAGGGCACGATGTCCTGCGCGAAGGTGAGGGCGCAGCGCATGAACAGCGCCTCGGCCAGATGCCCCGGGTGGCTGTCGGCCAGACGGCCCCCCATGCGCAGAAAGCCCAGACAGGCGCGGATGCCGCCATCCGCGTCAAAGCGGAACATGCGGTATTGATCGGCCTCAGTGCGGGCCAGCCGGTCGGGCAGGCCGGGCGCATCGGTCAGCCGGTCCAGGTCGGGAATGTCCGCCAGATCCGGCCAGTCGCGCACGAAGAACAGCATCAGGTTCGCGCCCATGTCCGGGTCGGTCTCGGCCAGGGGATGCCGGGCATGGGCGAAACCCGCCCGGATCGCGCCGCGAAAGATGTCCAGGCTTTCGTCCGCCAGGCCAAAGATGACCGGCGCCACCGGACGCCCCCAGCGGGCACAAAGAAACGTCCCGTCGGCGCGGGTGAACAGCGTGGCGATCTGGTCTGCGGTCATGCCCAGCCTTTCACGTTGGCCCAAATATCCTGGGGGCTTCGAGACGCCCGGAAAAAGGTCCAGTAGACCTTTTTCAGTCGAGAAGGGGCCGGTAGGCCCGCCGGAACGGCGACGGAGGGCAAGGCCCCCGCCGACATGTCCACCCTGCGCGACGGTTCACGAAACGATTGTCGCCTCGGTCGCCGCGCGCAGCTCGTCCTCGGTCACGCCCTCGGCGGTCTCGACGATGCGCAGCCCGCCCTTTACCACGTCCAGCACGCCCAGGTTGGTGATGATGCGGTCCACCACGCCCTTGCCGGTCAGCGGCAGGGTGCATTCGCGCAACACCTTGGACTCGCCCGCCTTGTTGGTGTGGTCCATGACCACGATCACGCGCCCCACGCCCGCGACCAGGTCCATCGCGCCGCCCATGCCCTTGACCAGCTTGCCGGGGATCATCCAGTTGGCCAGATCGCCGTTCTCGGCCACCTCCATCGCGCCCAGGATCGCGGCGGCGATCTTGCCGCCCCGGATCATGCCGAAACTGGTCGCGCTGTCGAAATAGGCCGTGCGGTCCAGTTCCGTGATGGTCTGCTTGCCCGCGTTGATCAGGTCCGGGTCTTCCTCGCCCTCGAACGGGAACGGTCCCATCCCCAGCATCCCATTTTCGGATTGAAGGGTGATGTCCTTGTCGCCCACATAGTTCGCCACCAGCGTCGGGATGCCGATGCCGAGGTTCACATACATCCCGTCTTCCAGTTCCTGCGCCGCCCGCGCGGCCATCTGGTTCCTGTCCCAGGCCATCACGCAGTCTCCTTCTTGCGAACCGTGCGCTGTTCGATGCGCTTTTCATGCTGTCCCTGCACGATCCGATGCACATAGATGCCGGGCAGGTGGATGTGGTCGGGATCCAGGCTGCCCCGCGGAACGATCTCCTCGACCTCGGCCACGCAGACACGCCCGCACATGGCGGCGGGCGGGTTGAAGTTGCGCGCCGTCTTGCGGAACACCAGGTTGCCGGTGTCGTCGGCCTTCCAGGCCTTGACGATGGACAGGTCCGCCACGATGCCGCGTTCCAGGATATAGTCCTGGCCGTCGAAGGTCTTGACCTCCTTGCCCTCGGCAATCACCGTGCCCACGCCGGTCTTGGTGTAGAAGCCGGGGATGCCGCTGCCGCCCGCGCGCATCCGTTCGGCCAGCGTCCCTTGCGGGTTGAACTCCAGCTCCAGCTCGCCCGAGAGATACTGGCGCATGAACTCGGCGTTCTCGCCGACATAGGAGGAGATCATCTTCCGGATCTGCCGCGTCTGCAGCAGGATCCCTAGGCCGAAATCATCGACGCCGCAGTTGTTGGACGCGATCGTCAGATCCTTGGTGCCCGCGTCGCGGATGGCCGCGATCAGCAGTTCCGGGATGCCGCAGAGGCCAAAGCCCCCCGCGGCGATGAACATCCCGTCATGCAGCAAGCCCTCCAAGGCCTCGCTTGCCGTGGCATAGACCTTTTTCATTGTCCCTCCCCTCATGAACGCTTGCGGATTTGTCGCTTGCGCGTGGGGCCAAGTCAATGCGGCGGTGCAGCATGGTTGACTTTCGCGCCGCGCGCCGCCAACAAGCAGGGCATGAGAACCCATGCTGTCTTCACGACCTATTACCGCCCGCTGACATAGCGGGGGCAGCATCATGTCAACCGCGCGGGGTGCGGTTGACGGGAACAGGACAACGACCTTGCGCAAGCCCGGAAGGTCCGTCCCATGCGTCCCCAAACCCTGTCCATCATCGGCTTCGGCGCCTTCGGCCGGCTGATCGCCCGCCACCTGCGCCCGCATCTGGCGCTGTCGGCCTGCGATCCCTGCGTCAGGCCGAACGACCTGACGCAGGTCGATCCGGCGGGGGCGGCGCTGGCCGACATCGTCGTGCTGGCCGTGCCCTTGGCCCAGGTGGAGAGCGTCCTGCACGCCATCGCCCCGCATCTGCGGCCCGGCGCGACGGTGATCGACGTGGCCTCGGTCAAGGTCGAACCGGCGCGGCTGATGCTGGATCTTCTGCCGGATCATGTGCAGATCATCGCCAGCCATCCGCTGTTCGGCCCCGCCAGCGCGGCGGGCGGTGTCGCAGGCCACCGCATCGCCTGGTGCCCGCTGCGGGGCCGGTCGCACCGGCTGCTGGCGGCGTTCCTGCGTGCGCAGGGCTTGCAGGTGATCCCCACCACCCCCGACCAGCACGACCGCGACATGGCGGTGGTCCAGGGCCTGACCCACCTGATCGCGCGCAGCCTGTCGCGGCTTGGTCCCCTGCCTGATCGGCTGGCAACCCGCAGCTTCACCCTGCTGGCCGAGGCCGCCGCCATGGTCCAGAACGATTCGCCCGAATTGCTGGCAACGATCCTGCGGGCGAACCCCCATGCGGCGGCGGTCCGCCAGCGGTTCCTGGCGGAAGCGGCGGGGATTGCGGCCGGGGATTAACCCTCGGCCGCCTTCTTCACCGCCTTCTTGGCAGGCGCCTTCTTCGCCGCAGGCTTCTTCGCGGCCGCCTTGGCCTTGGGCGCGGCCTTCTTCCTGGCGGGCGACTTGCCCGCCTTGGCGGCGATCAGTTCCAGCGCCTGCTCGATCGTCAAATCCTCGGGCGCAACATCGCGGGGCAGGGTGGCGTTCACCTTGTCCCATTTGACATAGGGGCCATAGCGCCCGCTCATCACCTGGATCGCGCCGCCGTCGGGGTGGTCGCCCAATTCGCGCAGGGGCGCCGCAGCGGCTGCCCGGCCACGGGTCTGCTTGGCGGCCAGAACCTCGACCGCGCGGTTCATGCCGATAGTGAAGACCTCCTCCACATCCGGCAGGTTCGCGTATTTCGACCCGTGCTTCACATAGGGGCCGAAGCGGCCGATCCCGGCTTCGATCAGCGCGCCATCCTCGGGGTGGTTGCCGATGGGGCGGGGCAGGGACAGCAATTGCACCGCGCGGTCCAGATCCAGCGTGGCAGGGTTCCAGCCCTTGGGAATCGAGGACCGGGCGGGCTTGGGATTGTCCTCGCTGGCTTCGCCCCGCTGGACATAGGGGCCGAAGCGCCCGGTCTTGAGGCTGATCGGATCGCCGTTATCCTCGCCCAGGATGCGGTCGCCCACGGCCTCCTCGCCGTCGGGGGCGGAAATCGGGCGCGTGTAGCGGCATTCGGGATAGTTCGTGCAGCCGATGAAGGCCCCGCCCGACCGCGCGGTCTTGAGGTTCAGCCGCCCCTTGCCGCAAAGCGGGCATTCGCGCGGATCGCCGCCATCGGCGCGCGGGGGATACAGGTGCGGCGCCAGCGCCTCGTCGATGGCGTCCAGAACCTCGGTGATGCGCAGTTCGGACGTGCCTTCCAGCGCCTTTGAAAAATCTTTCCAGAACCGCGCCAGAACCTCGCGCCAGACCAGGTCGCCCGCGCTGATCTCGTCCAGTTCGTTTTCCAGATCCGCCGTGAAGTCATAGCTGACATAGCGCGGGAAATACTTGGTCAGGAAGATCGTGACCAGACGCCCCTTGTCCTCGGGGATCAGCCTGTTCTTGTCCTTGCGGACATATTCGCGGTCCTGGATCGTGGTGACGATGCTGGCATAGGTGGAGGGGCGGCCGATGCCCAGCTCCTCCATCCGCTTGACCAGCGTGGCCTCGGTATAGCGGGGGGGCGGCTGGGTGAAATGCTGGCGGGCGGCCACGGCGGCGGTTTCATCGGCGATGAAGCCCTCCGCCACAAGCTGCCCGGCCGAGGCTGTCTCGATCAGCGCATCCTCGGTTGCCGATGCCTTTTGATAGTCGGACAGGAAGGCTTGGCCCACCAGCTTCGCGGCCTCGCCTTCCTTGATCGCGGGCAGGCGGGCGCTGTCCTCGCCATCCTCGTCGTCGCGGCCCTGGTCATAGACGCGCAGGAAGCCGTCGAACAGCATCACCTGGCCCGTGGCGCGCAGGCCGACCTGGTTGTCCGGGCTGGCGATGTCCACCGTGGTGCGCTCCATCCGGGCGGCTTCCATTTGGCTGGCGATCGTGCGCTTCCAGATCAGGTCATAAAGCTTGCGCTGGTCCTCCGCCGTGACCTTCAGCCGGTCCGGCGACAGCATCATGTCGGTCGGGCGGATGCATTCGTGGGCTTCCTGCGCGTTCTTGGCCTTGTTCTTGTACATGCGCGGGCTTTTCGGCACGTAGTTCTCGCCGAACTTGGCGCGGATCGCGTCGCGGGCGGCATGGACCGCCTCGGGCGCCATGTCGATGCCGTCGGTCCGCATATAGGTGATCAGCCCCGCCTCATACAGCCGCTGCGCCGCCGACATGCAGGCCTTGGCGCCCATGCCCAGCTTGCGCGACGCCTCCTGTTGCAGGGTCGAGGTCATGAAGGGCGGCCAGGGGTTCCGGGTCGCGGGCTTGGCTGCGACCGAAGTGACCTTCAGATCGCGGCTGGCCACCGCGCTGACGGCCATCGCGGCCTTTTCGGCACTGGGCAGGTCGAAGCGGTCCAGCTTGGACCCCGCCAGCGACACCAGCGTGGCGTCGTATTCCGCGCCGCCCGGCGTCGCCAGGCGCGCATGGACCGACCAGTATTCGCGGGCCTTGAAGGCCTCGATCTCCATTTCGCGGTCCACGATCAGGCGCAGGCAGACGGACTGCACCCGGCCCGCCGATTTCGCGCCCGGCAGCTTGCGCCACAGCACCGGCGACAGGTTGAAGCCCACCAGGTAATCCAGCGCGCGGCGCGCCAGATAGGCATCGACCAGCGGCTGGTCGATCTGGCGGGGATGGGCCATCGCCTCGGTCACGGCGGCCTTGGTGATGGCGTTGAAGGTGACGCGGCTGACCCCGGCGCCCTTCTTCAGGGCAGGGGACAGCGCCTCCAGCAGGTGCCAGGAAATCGCCTCGCCCTCGCGATCGGGGTCGGTGGCGAGGATCAGGGTCTGGTCGTCCTTCAGGGCGTCCTTGATGGCCTTGAGGTGCTTCCTGCTGTCAGCCGCGACTTCCCATTTCATGGCGAAATCGTCGTTCGGATCGACGCTGCCGTCCTTGGGGGGCAGGTCGCGGACATGGCCGAAGCTTGCCAGAACGCGATAATCGCCGCCGAGGTATTTCTCGATGGTCTTGGCCTTGGCCGGGGATTCGACAACGACGACTGGCATTCTTACCTCGGGGCGCAGACCTTGCGATGGGGCGGCAACATGGGTGCGGTCCCTGCCAGTGTCAACCGGGCGAAATCACCCGCCGCTTGTGCCGCCATCAGCCAAGTGCCAGCCGCCCGCCCGGCACGCGCAGCAGCCGGCCCTGCAGTTCCAGCGACAGGATCGCAGCACTTGCCGCAGCGGCAGGCAGGCCCAGGTCGCGGATCACGTCGTTTTCATCCGAGGGCGAGGGGCCGAGCCGCGACAGGATCCGCGCCTCGATCTGCCCGGCCTCGACCGGCTGGGGGCGGGCGAGGGGGACGGGCGCTGTCTCGGCCATGCCCGCAGGCTCTGCCTCGCGGCCAAGCGCCGTGCAGACATCGGCCGCGCTGCGTACCAGCAACGCCCCGTCGCGGATCAACTGGTTGCAGCCCCCCGCGCGGGCATCCATCGGGTGGCCCGGCACGGCCATCACCTCTCGCCCCTGATCCAGCGCGTTCTTCGCCGTGATCAGCGTGCCGGATCGATGCGCGGCCTCGATCACCACCACGGCCAGCGACAGGCCAGACACGATGCGGTTGCGGGTGGGGAAATGGCGGGCCTGCGGTTCGGTCCCGGGCGGCTGTTCCGACACGAGCACGCCCTTTTCCGCGATCTGCGCGGCCAGGATGACGTTTTCCGCCGGATAGATCACATCGACGCCCCCCGCCATCACCGCGATGGTGCCGGTGGGCAGGGCCGCGTTATGGGCGGCCGTGTCGATGCCGCGCGCCAGGCCCGCGACGACCGTATGCCCGGCCTCGCCCAATCCCGCAGCCATGCCCCGCGCCATGCGCAGGCCCAGCGATGAGGCGTTGCGCGCCCCGATCACCGCCACCGGGTTCCTGGACAGCCAGGAGGGATCGCCGCGCACCCACAGGATCGGAGGCGCCCCGTCGATCTCGCGCAGCGCCGCCGGGTAAAGGGGCGAATCGCAGCGGATCAGCCGTGCGCCGACCTTGCGGCCCGCCGCCAGTTCCGCCGCCGCCACGCCTTCGGGGCAGGCCTCATAATCGGGGATGCCCGCCGCCGCCGCGATGGCGGGCAGGGCCTCCAGCGCCGCACGCGCGCTGCCGTGTTCGGCGACCAGCCGGTGATAGGTTGTGGGTCCAACCCGGCGCGACCGGATCAGGCGCAACACCGCCAGGTCGTCGTCGGGGGTGCTGCGCCCGTCGAAAGGAAGATGCCCGGTATCCATGCTGCCTCCGGCCCTTGTCCGGGAATCAGCATTACCCCGAAGCCGTTAACAACTGGTTAGCAGCACCTCACGCCGCCGAGCCGCCCACCGTCAGCCCGCCGATCAGCAGCGTCGGCTGGCCCACGCCCACCGGCACCCATTGCCCCTGCTTGCCGCAATTGCCGATGCCGGGATCCAGGCTCATGTCGTTGCCGATGGCGCGGACCTGTTGCAGGGCGGTCGCCCCGTCGCCGATCAGGGTGGCCCCCCGGATCGGATCGCCCACCACGCCGTCCTTCACGCGGTACGCCTCGGTGCAGGAAAAGACGAACTTGCCGTTGGTGATGTCCACCTGCCCGCCGCCGAAGCCCACGGCATAGATGCCGTCGCGCAGATCCGCCAGGATCGCCGCCGGATCCGCATCGCCGCCGGGCATGTAGGTGTTGGTCATGCGCGGCATCGGCGCATGGGCAAAGCCCTGCCGCCGACCGTTGCCGGTTGGTTCCACCCCCATCAGCCGGGCGTTCTGGCGGTCTTGCATGTAGCCCACAAGGATCCCGTCCTCGATCAGCACGTTGCGGGCAGGGGGCATCCCCTCATCGTCCACGCTGATGCTGCCGCGCCGGTCGGGGATGGTGCCGTCATCGACCACCGTCACGCCGGGGGCTGCGACCCGCTGGCCCATCAGCCCCGCAAAGGCCGAGGCCTTCTTGCGGTTGAAATCGCCCTCAAGCCCGTGGCCCACGGCCTCGTGCAGCAGGATGCCGGGCCAGCCGGGGCCCAGCACCACGTCCATCACGCCCGCAGGCGCGGGAACGGATCGCAGGTTGACCAGGGCGATGCGCAGCGCCTCGTCCACGGCGGGCTGCCAGTGGGCGGGGTCCATCAGCCCGGCCAGGGGCACGCGCCCGCCGCCGCCATGGCCGCCGGATTCGCGGCGGTCGTTGTTTTCCACGATCACGCTGACATTCAGCCGCGCCATGGGGCGAATGTCGGTGACTAGCCCGCCCTCGGGCCGCAGGATCGCGATTTCCTGCAGGGACGAGGCCAGCGACACCGTGACCTGCACCACGCGGGGATCGCGCGAGCGGGCGTAGTCGTCGATCTGGCGCAGCAGCTCGATCCGGGTGGCGAAGGGGATGCCCTCGGCCGGGTCGGCGGCCATGTAGAGCGGCTGGACCTGCAAGGGCGCGGCGGGGGCCAGGACGGCGCCGCCCGCGCCCACCGCCAGGCGCGCGGTTTCCGCCGCGCGGCGCAGGGCGGGTTCTGATATCTCGGTCGAATGGGCGTATCCCGTCACCTCGCCCCGGACGGCGCGCAACCCGAAGCCCTGCTCGGCGGTATAGCCCGAATTGCGCAGCCGCCCGTCGTCGAAGACCAGCGATTCCGACACGGATCGTTCCAGGAAAAGCTCTCCATCCTCGGCGCCGGCGGTCGCCTCGCGCAGGATGGCCAGGGCGCGGTCGCGGTCCAGATGGGTGGCGAAGGGGTCGAAGGGGGTGCGGCTCATGGGCGGGGGTCATCTTCCGAAAGGGGCGCGATGCCGGGATTTTGCGCAGGCAGGCTTATGTATCACTTGCCCGTGGGGTCGAGATATGGTCATAGAACGGAGATTGTTAAAGGAAAAGGGTCGCCCTCGGGCGCCTGCGGTCGCGCGGCCGCACCAGGATAACGGGATGGAATGATGGCAATAGCGATGATTCGCCGTGGGGTCGCGGCATGTTCCGGGCTTGCGACAGCGGGAATGATAGCCAGCACTGCCTTGGCGCAGGACGCTCTGGGCGAGCTTCCCGTGATCGGCAAGCCGGAACCCAGGGGCGTGAACTTCCAGCCCGCCGCGACGGAACTGGCGCGCGACCAGCAATGGCTGGACCATTTCGTGCTGATCATCATCACCGCGGTCACGATCTTCGTCTGCCTGCTGCTGCTGGCGGTGATCCTGCGCTACAACAGCCGCTCGAACCCGGTGCCGGCCAAGTTCACGCACAACACCCCGCTGGAGATCGGCTGGACGCTGGTGCCGGTGCTGATCCTGGTGACTATCGGCGCCTTTTCGCTGCCCGCGCTGTTCCGCAGCCAGGAAATGCCCGCCGATCCCGACGTGGTGATCAAGGCCATCGGCAACCAGTGGTACTGGTCCTACGAATACCCGGAAAACGGCCTCAGCTTCGACGCGATCATGCTGACCAAGGAAGAGCTGGCCGATTACGGCTATGCCGAGGACGAATACCTGCTGGCCACCGACAATGCCGTGGTCGTGCCCGTGGGCCAGACCGTGCTGCTGCAGGTGACCGCCAACGACGTGATCCACAGCTGGACGATCCCCGCCTTCGCCGTCAAGCAGGACGCCGTTCCGGGCCGGATCGCGCAGGCCTGGTTCAACGTGGAACAGGAAGGCGTCTATTTCGGCCAGTGCAGCGAGCTTTGCGGCATCAACCACGCCTACATGCCGATCGTCGTGAAGGCGGTCAGCCCCGAGGTCTATGCCCAGTGGGTCGCCGAGCAGGGCGGCACCCTGGAAGGGGTGGCGGAAACCGCCGCCGCATCGGCTGCAACCGACGTTCAGGTGGCCCGGGCCGAGTGACCGCCGCCCGGACCAGCCAGAAAGCCAGACGGACGACATGACCGACATCAACGCATACCAAGGCGCAGCCCCCGAGGCCGAGTTCAGCGACTTCGTCGCGCTGCTGAAGCCGCGTGTGATGTCGCTGGTCGTCTTCACGGCCTTTGTGGGCCTGTGGGTCGCGCCGGTCGACGTGCATCCCTTTATCGCCTTCTGCTCGGTCCTGTTCATCGCGCTTGGCGGCGGGGCCTCGGGCGCGCTGAACATGTGGTATGACGCCGATATCGACGCGGTGATGCGGCGCACGCAGAACCGCCCGATCCCGGCGGGCCGGATCGACGGCAATGCCGCCCTGGCGCTTGGGCTGATCCTGGCGGGATTTGCCGTGATGATGCTGGGGCTGGCGGCGAACTGGTTCGCGGCGGGCTTTCTGGCCTTCACGATCTTCTTCTATGCCGTGGTCTATACGATCTGGCTGAAACGCTGGACGCCGCAGAACATCGTGATCGGCGGCGCGGCGGGCGCTTTCCCGCCGATGATCGGCTGGGCCTGCGCCACCGGGGGCATCAGCCTCGAATCGCTTCTGATGTTCGCGCTGATCTTCTTCTGGACGCCGCCGCATTTCTGGGCGTTGGCGCTGTTCATGAAGTCGGATTACCACGAGGCCAAGGTGCCGATGCTGACCGTCACCCATGGCCGCCCGGCGACGCGCCGCCATATCTTCGCCTATACGCTGGTGCTGGCGCCCTTCGCGGTTTGGCTGGGCTTCACGCAAGTCGGCGGGCCGATCTATCTGGCGGCGTCCGTGGTGCTGAACGCGCTGTTCATCCACGGCGGCTGGCAGATCCTGCGCCGGTCCGAGGAAGCGGCCATCGCCGATGGCTATGCCGTGGAAAAGCGCGTCTTCAAGCTGTCCTTGAACTATCTGTTCCTGCATTTCGTTGCGCTTCTGGTCCAGAACTGGTGGGGGGCCTGGTGATGCCGCTGAACGCCGAGCATGAGATCCACCGCCGCCGCCGGTCGCGCAATGTCGGCCTGGCCGTCGTCCTGGTCTGTTTCGTCGCGCTGGTCTTCGGCCTGACGGTGGTCAAGGTCCAGCAGGGCGACATGATGGAAGCCTTCGACCACCAGCCCCGCGTGTCCGTCCTGCCGTCCGATCAGCCGGAGGCCGCCCGATGAGCCGCCGCATGTCGCCCGAGACGAAAACCGTCACCGCCCTGGTCGCGGTCGTGCTGACCATGGGCGCGCTCGCCTGGGCCGCCGTGCCCTTCTACGACTGGTTCTGCCGCGTCACGGGCTATGGCGGCACCACGCAGGTCTCGCAGGCCGGGTCGGACACGGTCCTGGACGAGGTGATCCGGGTCCGCTTCGACGCCAATGTGGACCCGAACCTCGACTGGACCTTCCGGCCCATGCAGGCCAGCATGGAACTGAAGATCGGCGAAACGGGCCTGGCCTTCTACGAGGCCGTGAACAATTCCGACGTGCCCGTCACCGGCACGGCCAGCTATAACGTCGCGCCGGAAGTGGCGGGCTATTACTTCGACAAGATCGAATGCTTCTGCTTCACGGAACAGACCCTGCAACCGGGCGAACGGATCGAGATGCCGGTCAGCTTCTTTGTCGATCCCGGGCTTGTGGGCGACCGCGACGCGTCCTGGGTCAGGGACATCACCCTGTCCTATACCTTCCACCGGACCGAGCCGAAGCAGGCGGCGCTTGACGCCGCCCCGGCCGCCAACGTCAACTGAACACATAAGGAGCCGACGGGGACAGCTCATGGCGCACGCAAAGAACCACGATTACCATATCCTTCCGCCGTCGATCTGGCCCTTTGTCGCAGCGATCTCGGCCTTCCTGATGCTGTATGGCGCGGTGGGCTGGATGCATGCGGACGAAGTTCACCTGCTGGGCATTCCGGTCAACGGCCCCTGGCTGTTCCTGATCGGCCTGGCCGGGGTTCTGTACGTGATGTACAGCTGGTGGGCCGATGTGGTGCGTGAAAGCCAGGCGGGCGATCACACCCCCGTGGTGCGCATCGGCCTGCAATACGGCTTCATCCTGTTCATCATCTCCGAGGTGATGTTCTTTGTCGCTTGGTTCTGGAACTTCATCAAGCAGGCTCTCTATCCGATGGGCCCCGAAAGCCCGATCAAGGACGGCGTCTGGCCGCCCGAAGGCATCGTGACCTTCGACCCCTGGCACCTGCCCTTCATCAACACGCTGATCCTGCTGTTGTCGGGCGTGGCCGTGACCTGGGCGCACCATGCCCTTGTCCATGACAACGACCGCAAGACCACCATCAACGGGCTGATCGTCGCGGTGATCCTGGGAGTGGTCTTCTCGATCCTGCAGGCCTATGAATACAGCCACGCGGCCTTCGGCCTGGCCGACACCGCCTATGCCGGGGCCTTCTATCTGGCGACGGGCTTCCACGGCTTCCACGTCATCATCGGCACGATCTTCCTGTTCGTCTGCCTTTTGCGCCTGATGAACGGCCAGATGAGCCAGGAAAAGCACGTGGGCTTCGAGGCCGCGGCCTGGTACTGGCACTTCGTGGACGTGGTCTGGCTGTTCCTGTTCGCCGTGGTCTATGTCTGGGGCAGCTGATCCCCGCCGATCCTGGAATGCGACGCGCGGGGCAGACCCCGCGCGTTTTTCTTTAGCCGGACCTTTTCCATGCGCCGCATCCTGTTTCCCCTGATCCTCGGCATCGTCGGCTGCGCGATCCTGATCTCCCTCGGCCTGTGGCAACTGCGCCGGATGGAATGGAAGGAAGACATGCTGGCGCAAATCCAGGCCAGCATCGAGGCCGCGCCCGTGCCCTTGCCCGCCACGGTCAACCCTTCGATGAAATACCTGCCCGTGACCGTCAGCGGCACCACCACGGGGGCCGAAATCGACGTGCTGTCCGGCACCAAGGAACAGGGCGGGGGCTATCAGATCGTCTCGCGCTTTGTCACCGACGACGGGCGGGCGATCCTGCTGGACCGGGGCTTCGTGCCCCAGGAACTGCGCCATGCCGAACGCCCGCCGGTGCGCCTGACCGTGCGCGGCAACCTGCACTGGCCCGACGAAAAGGGCAGCGCCACGCCCGAGCCGAACCTGGACGAAAACATCTGGTTCGCCCGCGATGTGCCCGCCATGGCCGCCGTGCTGGACACCGAACCCGTGCTGGTCGTCGCCAGCTTCGTCCAGGGCGACGCCCAGGGCGTCGAGCCGATCCCCGTCGCCATCGAGGGGATCCCCAACAACCACCTGTCCTATGCCGTGCAATGGTTCCTGATCGCGGCGACTTGGGCAGGGATGACAGTCGGCCTGATCTGGCGTATCAGGCAGCGGAAATACTGAGGGATAGTGATGCGCTACGTCTCGACGCGGGGAAAGGCCCCGGTTCTGAACTTTGAAGGGGCGATGCTGTCGGGCCTGGCCCGCGACGGCGGCCTCTATCTGCCCGAGACGATCCCGGCGTTTTCCGGCCTGAACGACCTGGACGGCCTGCCGTATGAGGAGGTGGCCTTCCGCGTCATCCGTCCCTTCACCGGCGACAGCTTCACGGACGCCGAACTGCGCGGCGCCATCGACCGCGCCTATGCGCGCATCGAACACACGGCCAAGGCGCCCCTGCGCCAGTTGGCCCCTGGCCATCACCTGCTGGAACTGTTCCACGGGCCGACGCTCGCCTTCAAGGACTTCGCGATGCAGCTCATCGCGCAGCTGTTCCAGATCGCGCTGAAGCGGTCGGGCCAGCGGATCACCATCGTCGGCGCGACCTCGGGCGATACCGGCAGCGCGGCCATCGAGGCCTTCAAGGGCATCGACAATGTGGACGTGTTCATCATGTTCCCGCATGGCCGCGTCAGCGAGGTGCAGCGCCGACAGATGACCACGCCCGACGCGGCGAATGTCCACGCGCTGGCCGTGACCGGCCATTTCGACGACTGCCAGGCGCGGCTGAAGGATCTGTTCAACGACCACGCCTTCCGCGACAGCGTGGGGCTGGCGGGCGTTAACAGCATCAACTGGGCGCGCGTGGTGGCGCAGATCGTCTATTACTTCACCGCCTGCGCGTCCCTGGGGATGCGCCCGACGGACTTCACCGTGCCCACCGGCAATTTCGGCGACATCTTCGCGGGGTCCGTCGCGCGGGCCATGGGCCTGCCGATCCGCCGCCTGATCGTGGCGACGAACCAGAACGACATCCTGCACCGCGCGCTGACCACGGGCGAATACCGGGTCGGCACGGTGGAACCGTCGATCAGCCCGTCCATGGACATCCAGGTCAGTTCCAACTTTGAACGCGCGCTGTATCTGGCCTATGGCGGCGACACGGCGGCGATTGCGCAACTGATGGACGAACTGAAGGCAGGCGGCTTCGCCATCAGCCAGGGCGCGCTTCAGGCCCTGCGCGAGCAATATCTCTCGGGCCGCGTGTCCGAGGACGAAACCATCGCCATGATCCGCACGGTCCGCGCCGAGACGGGCGAGGTTCTGTGCCCCCACAGCGCCGTGGGTGTGGCCGTCGCCCGCCAGCACCTTGAGCCCGGCGTGCCCATGGTGACGCTGGCGACCGCCCATCCGGCCAAGTTCCCCGACGCGGTGGAAGCGGCCATCGGCATCCGGCCCGCCCTGCCGCCGCACATGGCGACCCTGTTCGACCTGCCCGAACGTGTCACGCGGGTTGAAAACGACGTGCAGCAGCTTAAATCGCTGATCCTTGACCGGAGAACCCAGTGAACCAAGACCCCAACCTGCATGTCACGACCCTGCCCAACGGTTTGCGCATCGCCACGCGCCTGATGCCGGGGCTTCATTCCACCGCCCTGGGGATCTGGGTCAATGCGGGGGGGCGCAACGAACGCCCGGAACAGAACGGCATCGCCCATTTCCTGGAACACATGGCCTTCAAGGGCACCGCGACCCGCACCGCCCTGCAGATCGCCGAGGCCATCGAGGATGTGGGCGGCTATATCAACGCCTATACCTCGCGCGATGCGACGGCCTATTACGTCCGCGTGCTGGAGGATGATGTCGATCTGGCCTTCGACGTGATGTCCGACATCGTGCTGAACCCGGTCTTCGACGAACGCGAGATCGAGGTCGAGCGCGGCGTGATCCTTCAGGAAATCGGGCAGTCGCTGGACACGCCCGACGACATCATTTTCGACTGGCTGCAAGAGGCCGCCTATCCCAACCAGCCGATGGGCCGCACGATCCTTGGCCCGGCCGAACGCGTCAGCCGCTTCGGGCGCGCCGACCTGGCGGGCTTTGTGGCGGAAAACTATGGTCCCGGCCAGATGATCGTGGCCGCCGCAGGGGCCGTCGATCACGACCGCATCGTGCGGCTGGCCGAACGCGCCTTCGGCCACCTGGCGCCGATCACGCAGGCCCCTAGGGAAGCTGCGCGCTGGCAGGGCCTGGAGACCCGCAAGGTCAAGCGGCTGGAACAGGCCCATTTCGCGCTTGCCTTGGAAGGGCCGGGCTATCTGGCGGATGATTTCTATGCGGCGCAGATCTTTTCGTCAGCCCTTGGCGGGGGCATGTCGTCCCGCCTGTTCCAGAAGATCCGCGAGGAACGCGGGCTCTGCTATACGATCTTCGCACAGTCGGGATTCCACGACGACACCGGGATGCTGACGATCTATGCCGGGACGGGGGCCGAGGATCTGGCCGATCTCTCCAACCTGACCATCGACGAGATGAAGCGCGCCGCCGCCGACATGTCCGAGGCCGAGGTGGCCCGCGCCAAGGCGCAACTGCGCGCCAGCCTGTTGATGTCGCTGGAAAGCCCGTCCGCGCAGGCCGAGCGTATGGCCCGCACCCTGGCGATCTGGGGCCGGGTGCCCGATGCGGCCGAGGTCGCGGACCGCATCGCCGCCGTCACGGTGGCCGAGGTGCGCGCCCATGCCGAAGCCCTGATCGGGCAGGCCCGACCCGCGCTGGCGCTTTACGGCCCCGTCAAGGCTGCGCCCGCGCGCGAAACGCTGGCCGAAAGGCTTGCCGCCTGATGTTCCTGCGCGCGCGGCCCGTCAGGTTGGAAACCGAACGGATCGTGCTGCGCTTGCCCGCCCATGCGGATTTCCACGCCTGGGTGTCGCTGCGCCAGTCCAGCCGCGACTTCCTGACGCCCTGGGAACCCGTCTGGTCGCCCGACCACCTGACGCGCAAGAGCTTCGTCAACCGCGTCTATTGGGCAGCCCGCGCCAGCCGGGGCGGCACCGCGCTGCCCCTGTTCCTGGTGCGCCGCGACGGCGTGCTTCTGGGCGCGATCACGCTGGACAACATCCGCCGCGGCCCCGCGCAATCGGGCACCATCGGCTACTGGATCGGACAGTCCTTCGCCCGCCAGGGCTATATGCGCGAGGCGATCGGCGTATTGGTCCATTACGCCTTCACCGCCCTGGACCTGTCGCGGATCGAGGCCGCCTGCTTGCCGGAAAACGCCGCCTCTCGGGGCGTTCTGGAAAAGTCGGGCTTCAAGTATGAAGGTGTCGCGCAAAGCTATCTGCAGATCGACGGGCGCTGGCGCAACCACGTGCTTTACGCCAACCTGCGCAGCGACCGGCGCGGACGCAGCGACGCTCGATAGGACAAGACCATGCTGAACGACGCCACCGACGCCCTGGCCCCCCTTCTGCCCGAGGGCGTGCTGCGAGAGATCGGCCCCGCCTATCTGGAAGAACCGCGCGGCCGCTACAAGGGCCGGGCCGGGCTGGTCGCCGCCCCCCGCACGCTGGATGAGGTCGCAGCCATCGTCCGCGCCTGCGCGGATGCGGGCGTGCCCATCGTCCCGCGTGGCGGCGGCACGGGGCTGGTGGGCGGCCAGGTGATGCCCGACGGCACGGTGCCGCTGCTGCTGTCGCTGGAACGCATGAACCGGATCCGCGCGGTCTATCCCGAGGAAGGCGTGATCGTGGCCGGGGCGGGGGCCACCCTGCAACAGGTCCGCGAGGCGGCGGCCCAGGTGGGGCGGCAGTTTCCGCTGGCGCTGGCCTCGGGCGGGACGGCGCAAGTGGGCGGCGTGCTGGCCACCAATGCGGGCGGGGTGAACGTGCTGCGCTATGGCAACGCCCGCGCCCTGTGCCTGGGGGTCGAGGCGGTCTTGCCGCAGGGCCAGGTCATGCATGACCTGAAGCGGCTGCGCAAGGACAACACCGGATACGACATCCGCGACCTGCTGATCGGGGCCGAAGGCACGCTGGGCATCATCACCGCCGCCTCGCTGGTGCTGGCCCCGGTGCCTGCGGAAATCGGCGTCGCCATGCTGGTGGTCGAATCGCCCGAAGCCGCGCTGACCCTGCTGTCGCTGGCCCAAGCGCGCATGGCCGGGGGCGTGACGGCCTTTGAACTGATCTCGGGGCAGGGGCTGCGCTTCCTGGACGCGGCCTTTCCCGACCTGCGCCAGCCCTTCGCCGACCGCCCCGACTGGCTGGTCCTGATCGAGGTCGGCCTGCCCTCCGGCCTGTCAGCGGATGACGCGCTTGAGGGCCTGTTCACCGAAGCGGCCGAAGCCGGTCTGGTCAGCGACGGCGTGATCGCGCAATCCGGCCAGCAGGCGGCGGACCTGTGGGCGATCCGCGAGACGATCCCCGACGCGAACCGCCACATCGGCGCCATCGCCAGCCACGACATCAGCCTGCCCCTGTCGGAAATCGCCCGCTTCATCCGCGATTGCAGCGCCATGCTGGCGGACAAGGCCGACCTGCGGATCAACTGCTTCGGCCACCTGGGCGACGGCAACCTGCATTTCAACCTGTTCCCGGTCGAGGGGAAGACGCGGGATGCCTATGACGCCATCCGTCGCCCCCTGTCCCGCGCGGTGCATGAGATGGTGGTGGCGCGGGGCGGATCGTTCTCGGCGGAACACGGGGTCGGGCGGCTGAAGGCGGCGGACCTGGCCGAATGGGGCGATCCCGCGCGGCTGGCCGCTATGCGCGCGATCAAGGACGCGCTGGACCCGGCGGGGATCATGAATCCGGGGGTTATTCTGGCGTAGGGTGGGTGCTTGCATGCACCGCTCTCAAGGCAATGGTGCGTGAAATCACGCACCCTACGCTTGCTTACGTCTGTCGTAGTAACAAGGACAGAAATGATAAGACTGAACGGCAAGGCAGGTGCTGTCGTATTATACGCGTTCCTGGCAGTCTGGTTGGCAGGCATGACCGCTGCCCTGTCTGCGGGGGCTTGTCGCGATCAGGATCGCACGCCGGGACGGCGGCTTGCTTATTGCAACATCACCATCATGGTCGGGAGTGTTTTTCCCGGCGAAGGCCCGAAGCGTTCCATGCTGTTTCTGGAAAGAGGAATCGTTCTGGCGAGGCTGGGACGGATCGACGACGCGCGAGCGGACATGACCGAGGCAATCCAACGTGCCGCCCGGAAAGAATTTTCGGATGATTTGGCTGATCTTCTTGATCAAGCGCGATCCGAAGAATTGCCTCGTGTCGGTGATCGCTGGATTGTGAGGCTGCTTGCAAGAGCCGAAAAAGAACAGGACAAGAGGGTTCGAGAGGCTTGGCAAGCGACGATTGAAGAATATGCCGGTCAGGCGAGATAACCGCAGAGCTGCCACAGTCGCCGTCAGCTTGTTACTCCCCATCGAACGCGCACAGCGCATGAACCTCATGCCCCAACCCCTCCAACACCTTCCGCCCACCCAGATCCGGCAGGTCGATCACGAAGGCGCAGCCCACCACCTTGGCCCCCAGCCTCTCGCACAGCGAAATTCCCGCCGCCGCTGTGCCGCCGGTGGCCAGCAGATCGTCCACGATCAGCACCCGCTCGCCAGGGCGCAAGGCGTCGTCATGGACCTCGACCACGGCCTCGCCGTATTCCAGTTGATAGGCTTGAGAAATCACCGCGCCGGGCAGCTTGCCCTTCTTGCGGATCGGGACAAAGCCGGTGGACAGTTGATGCGCCACGGCCCCGCCCAGGATGAAGCCGCGCGCCTCAAGCCCCACCACCTTGTCGATCCGCGCCCCCGCATAGGGGGCCAGCAGCTGGTCGATCGCAATGCGGAAACCGCGCGCATCGGCGAACAGCGTCGTCACGTCGCGGAACATGATCCCTTCATGCGGGAAATCGACGATGGTGCGGATATAGTCCTTGACGTTCAGGCTCATGCAGGGCGGTCCATCTGGAACAACTCGGTCACGGCGGCATAATCCTTGTAGCCGAGCCGCGCAATCCAGCCCCCCGCCGCGCGCGGATCGAACCGGCCATCCACCACGCAATCGTCGCGGATATGCACGCCCGTCACCACCCCGAAGACGACATAGTTCGCCTCGCCCGCAAGCGGCAGCACGCGGGTCATGCGGCATTCCAGCGCGGCGGCCGCGCCCGCCACGCGCGGGCAGGCGATGGTTTCGCATTCGGCGGCGGCGATGCCCGCCGCGTGGAACTCGCTGACGCCTGCGGGCAGGGGCGCGGACGAGGCGTTGACCTGGTCGCGCAGGTCGCCCGTGGCGATGTTGACGCAGAAGACCCCGCTTTCGATGATCTGCGCCACGCTGTCCTTGGTGCCGTTGCGGTCCGGCTTGGCGCTGGTGGACGCGAACATCACCTGCGGCGGAACATAGGCCACCGCGTTGAAAAAGGAGTAGGGCGCCAGGTTGTCGCCCGCCGCCCCGCGCGTGGAAATCCAGCCGATGGGGCGGGGCGCGACAAGGGCGTTGAAGGGGTTGTGGGGCAGCCCGTGGCCGGACTCGGGGCGGTAGAACATCGCGGGCCTCCTGGTTTCGCCGCGCCAACCTGCCATCAGCGGCACGGCCCCGCAATGGCCGGTGCCGGTTTCATCACCCGCATCCCCATGCTAAGGCCGCAAAAATCCGACAGGAGGCGCGATGTACGAGATCTGCCCCGAAACGCCCGCCGACGAGCCCGAGGTCGAGGCCCTTTACGACCTGTGCTTCGCGCCCGGGCGGACCGCGCTGTCCTCATACCGCCTGCGCGACGGCGTGCCCAAGGTGGCCGACCTGTGCCTGGTGCTGCGCGCGGACGGGATCCTGCTGGCCGCGATCCGCTTCTGGCCGGTGCGCGTGGCGGACCAGCCGGTGCTGCTGCTGGGCCCGATCGCGGTCCACCCGACCGCGCAGGGCGAAGGCCTGGGCGGCCTTCTGATGCGCGACAGCCTGGCGCGGGCCCGCACGCTGGGATGGGCGCGGGTGCTGCTGGTGGGGGACGCGCCCTATTACAGCCGCTTCGGATTTGCCAGGCTGGACGATGTGATCATGCCGCCGCCCACGAACCCCGACCGGGTGCTGGGACTGGAACTTCGCCCCGGGGCCTGGGTTGATGTGGCGGGGCCTGTGACGCGTGAAACCATGCCCGATGCGAACAGAATATCGCGCAGCACCAATGCCCTGCCGCCCTGTGTCACGGTCGGCCACCCACAAGAGGATACCGATGCCCACCAATCCGCAACTGGTGCTTCCGCCGATCAATGATCCCTCGGTCCATGCCCAGATCGACCGCCTGGCGCGGCGATACCTGGATGCCGGGGGCCTCGGGATGGAGATCATGTCGGTCGTCGGCAACAGCGCCGAGGGCCTGATCGAGAAGCTGCCTGGCTTCGTGCGCAGCCGCATGGACCGCATCACGCGGGCGGCGCTGAACCGGGCCTTTGCGGCGGCCACCGGCTCGCGGCGGCTGGTGCGCGACCGGGGGGACTGGTTCAACCGCATGGCCTCGACCGTCAGCGGGGCGGCGGGGGGCGTGGGGGGCTTTGCGGGCGCGATGATCGAGCTGCCCTTCACGATCACGCTCTTGCTGCGGGCCATGCTGGACATCGCGGTGGAACACGGGCTCGATCCCGACAGCGAGGAGGTGCGGATGGAATGCCTGCGCATCTTCGCCGCCGCCGGTCCCATGGCCGAGGATGACACGACCGACCTGGGCCTTCTGGCCGCGCGCATGTCGGTGACGGGCCAGACGGTGCAGGGCCTGATCAGCCGCGTGGCTCCGCGCCTGTCGGTGTCGATGGGGCAGAAGCTTGCCGCACAGGCCGCGCCGATCTTCGGGGCCGTGGTGGGCGCGTCGATCAACTATACCTTCGCGCGCTACTACCAGGAACTCGCCCGCGTCCATTTCGGCATCATGCGCCTGTCCCACGAAACCGGCATCCCCAAGGAAGCCCTGGTCGAGGCGCTGCGCCTCTCCATCGACCGCCTGGACCACCGCAAGGCCGCGCGCTGACCTGGCTCCCTGCATTGGACCTTAAATATCCCGGGGGCCCGGGGGCTGGCCCCCGGCATTCGCGGGACGCTAGTCTTCCTCGCCCGCCAGGGCCAGGTCGGCCACCGGCGCGTCCAGATCGTCCGTCCCCAACGGCGCCGACGGCCGCGCAAGCCGCGCCTTCGTCACCCACAGCAGCCGTTCCTGCGCGCGCGTGATGGCGACATAGGCCAGGCGCTTCCACAAGGGGATGCCCGCCTCGGTCCGGTTCGACCAGGCGGCGGCGCTGATGTCGGGGCCGAAGACCTGGACCGCGGGCCATTGCGACCCCTGCGACTTGTGGATCGTCACCGCCGCGCCGTGCAGGAAGGTCGCGCCCATGCGGGCGGCATAGGGGATGAAGGGCTCGTCCTCGTCGGGCAGTTCGATCTTGACGATGCTGGCGGCGGACAGGCGCGGATCCTCGGCCCCGATCACGTGCAGGCGGGAAAAGCCGGGCTTGCGGCCTGGCCCGAGGTAGACCACCTGCGCCCCTTTGATCAGCCCGCGCGCCTCCAGGTCGATGCGCTTCTTGCGGTGCTTCAGCGGCAGTTCCAGCCCGTCGCAGATCAAGGGCTCGCCCGGCAGCAGCGCGTCGCCCGGCGCGCCATAGGCCGCGCGGAAGGCATGGATCAGCCGGATGCGCGTGGCGTTGCGCCAGACCAGGACCGGGCTGCGGGCCATCAGGTCGCTTTCCACCCGTTCCGCCCAGACCACCCGGTCGTCGCGGCGGGCGGCGGCGCGGATCATGCTTTCGAAGCCGTCAAAGGACAGCGCGTCATCGGACAGCGCATGGGCCAGATCCAGGATCGGGCTGTCGTCGGCCTGGCGGTGGATGCGGTTCAGGATCAGGCGCTGCGAGGGGGCGAGCTTCTCGAACACCATCTCGCCCGACTGGCCCACGGGGGCAAGCTGCGCCGGATCGCCGAACAGGACCAGGATCGGGAAGATCTCGCGCAGATCCTCGAACTGCTTTTCGTCCAGCATGGACGCCTCGTCGATCAGCCCCACGTCCAGCGCATCCTCGCGCCGTTTCCAGCCGCGGATGAAGTCCGACCCGCGCAGCCCCGCAGCGGCCAGCGCGCCGGGGATGGACGTGTGCTGGTCATAGAACAGCTTGGCCCGGTCCAGGGCTGCATCCGTCATGCCTTCGACCGCAGGCCTGTCGCCGCTGCCGGTCAGCCATTCGGCCAGCTTTTCGTATTCGGGGTCATAGACGGGGGTATAAAGGATCCGGTGGATCGTCGTCGCGGGCACGCCGCGCATCCGCAGCACGAAAGCGGCCTTGTTCGTCGGCGCCAGGATCGCCACGCTGCGCCGGTCCTTGCGCCGGCGGCCTTCGTAATCGCCGCTGACGACCTCGACCCCCGCGCCGCGCAGGGCCTTGGTGATCTGCGAGAGCAGCAGCGTCTTGCCCGACCCGGCCTTGCCGATCACCGCCAGGACGCGGCCCTTGCCAGGCTGCGGAGGCTGCACCTCCTCGGCGATCAGGTCGATGCCGGCTTCGCCGAAGGCCTCGGCCAGGGCATCCCAGGCATCGGCCTGGTCGGGGGACAGGATTGGGGCGGGGACAGTCATGGCCCTCATCTAGCGCGCGGCGCGGCGATTGCCCATGCAACTTTTTCGCCACTCGTGCGTGTAGGGGGGTCAGCCGAAAGGAACGCCGATGATCGAGCTGTTCTTCGTCACCTGCCTGATTTCCGATCCGCAACGCTGCACCGAGCACAGCCTGTTGTTCGAACAGCAGAACGGATTGTTCACTTGCATGTTGTCGGGCCAGAACGAACTGGCCCGATGGGTGAACGCCCATCCGAACGACCATGTCGTCGAATGGAAATGCCGCCTGCCGAAGACAGGCGACACGCAGATTTGAACGCTTCCCGGCGGTTCAGCCGCGCCGGGCTTCCAGCGCATCCTCGAAGGTGCGCAGGCCGGTGGTCGGCGCCTGGACCAGCACGGCCATGTTGCCGGGCTTGTGCTGGTTCTTCATCATCTTCACATGGGCCTGCGGGATCTCGGCCCAGGGAAAGACCTCGGACATGCAGGGATCCAGGCGGCGTTCCAGCATCAGCTTGTTGGCCGCGGACGCCTGCTTCAGATGCGCGAAATGCGACCCCTGGATGCGCTTCTGGTGCATCCACAGGTAACGCACGTCGAAGGTGCAGTTGAAGCCCGTGGTGCCCGCGCAGATCACCACCATGCCGCCCTTCTTGCAGACAAAGGTGGAAACGGGGAAGGTCGCCTCGCCCGGGTGTTCAAAGACGATGTCGACGTTGTTGCCCTTGCCGGTGATGTCCCAGATGGCCTTGCCGAACTTGCGGACCTCGTTGAACCAGGCCTTGTATTCGGGCGTGTTCACGGTGGGCAACTGGCCCCAGCAGTTGAATTCCTTTCGGTTGATGACGCCCTTGGCGCCAAGGCCCATCACGAAGTCGCGCTTGTCTTCTTCGGAAATGACGCCGATGGCATTGCCGCCCGCCGCGTTGATCAGCTGGATCGCATAGGATCCAAGGCCCCCGGACGCGCCCCAGACCAGCACGTTCATGCCGGGCTTCAGCTCGTGCGGCTCGTGCCCGAACAGCATCCGGTAGGCGGTGGCCAGCGTCAGGGTATAGCAGGCCGATTCCTCCCATGTCAGGTGCTTGGGGCGCGGCATCAGCTGCTGGGACTGGACGCGGGTGAACTGGGCGAAGCTGCCGTCCGGGGTCTCGTATCCCCAGATGCGCTGCGTGGGCGAATACATCGGGTCGCCGCCGTTGCATTCCTCGTCGTCGCCGTCGTCCTGGTTGCAGTGGATGACGACCTCGTCGCCCACCTTCCAGCGTTTCACCTTGTCGCCCACCGCCCAGACGATCCCCGAGGCGTCGGATCCGGCGATGTGATAGGGCTGCTTGTGAACGTCGAACATGCTGATCGGCACGCCAAGCCCCGCCCAGATGCCGTTGTAGTTGACGCCCGCCGCCATCACCAGGACCAGCACCTCGTTGCTGTCGATGGACGGCGTCTCCACGACCTCAAGCTGCATGGCCTTGTCGGGTTCGCCCTGGCGTTCGCGCCGAATCGCCCAGGCGTGCATCCGGGCGGGCACATGGCCCAGGGGCGGCATCTCGCCAATGTCGTACAGGTCTTTGACGGGCGCGTCATAGGGGGCGATTGGAGTCGGGGAATCAAGGGCCATCATCTTCTCCTGCATCTGCTGCGGCGCAGAATCGCCGCGTTCTGATCCCCAGAGGTAAGGGATGATTGCGCAAGATTGCAACAACTGTGATGGCTGTTTAGTAATAAAATGTCCGAACGTCGTAGAATTGTGCCGCATCGCGGCGAATTGACGGCGCATGTTTGTTTCGGTATCGCTTAAGGGACCGAAAGATTATTGCGAGGCGCCGCATGGCCGACAAGGACAAACCCTGGCTGTTCCGCACCTATGCGGGTCATTCGACGGCCGAGAAATCGAACGCCCTGTATCGCGGCAACCTGGCCAAGGGGCAGACCGGCCTGTCGGTGGCCTTCGACCTGCCCACGCAGACCGGATACGACAGCGACCACGTCCTGGCGCGGGGCGAGGTGGGCAAGGTCGGCGTGCCCATCTGCCACCTGGGTGACATGCGCGCGCTGTTCGACGGAATCCCGCTGGAGCAGATGAACACCTCGATGACGATCAATGCCACCGCCCCGTGGCTGCTATCGCTCTATATCGCCGTGGCCGAGGAACAGGGGGCGGACATCGCGGCCTTGCAGGGCACGGTCCAGAACGACCTGATCAAGGAATACCTGTCGCGCGGCACCTATATCTGCCCGCCGAAGCCGTCCCTGGCGATGATCACGGACGTGGCGGCCTATACGCGGGAACATCTGCCCAAGTGGAACCCGATGAACGTCTGTTCCTATCACCTGCAGGAAGCCGGGGCGACGCCGCAGCAGGAACTGGCCTATGCCCTGGCGACCGCCATCGCCGTGCTGGACGACCTGAAGGGCAAGGTGCCACCGGAAAGCTTCCCGGAAATGGTCGGCCGCATCAGCTTCTTCGTGAACGCGGGCATCCGCTTTGTCACCGAGATGTGCAAGATGCGGGCGTTTACCGAGTTGTGGGACGAGATCACGCGCGACCGTTACGGCATCACGGACGAGAAATACCGCCGCTTCCGCTATGGCGTGCAGGTCAACAGCCTGGGACTGACCGAACAGCAGCCCGAAAACAACGTGTATCGCATCCTGCTGGAGATGCTGGCGGTCACGCTGTCGAAGAACGCCCGGGCCCGCGCCGTGCAGCTTCCCGCCTGGAACGAGGCGCTTGGCCTGCCGCGTCCCTGGGACCAGCAATGGTCGCTGCGGATGCAGCAGATCCTGGCCTATGAGACCGACCTGCTGGAATATGGCGACCTGTTCGACGGCAACCCGGTCATCGCCGCCAAGGTCGAGGAGTTGAAGGGGGGCGCGCGCGACGAATTGCGCCTGCTGGATCAGATGGGCGGGGCGATCGCCGCCATCGACTACATGAAGGGGCGGCTGGTCGAATCGAATGCCGAGCGGCTGAACCGGATCGAGACGAACGAAACCGTGGTGGTCGGCGTGAACCGCTGGCAACAGGGTGAGCCCTCGCCGCTGGTGGCGGGGGACGGCGGCATCATGGTCGTCGATCCGGCGGTGGAACAGGACCAGATCGCGCGGCTTCGCGCGTGGCGGCAGGCGCGCGACGAAGGCGCGGTGCAGCTTGCGCTTGGCGCCCTGCGCGATGCGGCGCGGCGGGGGGAAAACGTGATGCCCTGGTCCATCGCCGCCGCCAAGGCAGGGGCCACCACCGGCGAATGGGCGGGGGTGATGCGGGCGGTCCACGGCGAATATCGCGGCCCGACCGGGGTGTCGGCCAGCCCGTCCAACCGCACCGAGGGGCTGGAGGAGATCCGCGAGGCCGTCGATGCCGTCAGCGCCCGCCTGGGCCGCCGCCTGAAATTCGTGGTGGGCAAGCCGGGCCTGGACGGCCATTCCAACGGCGCCGAACAGATCGCCTTCCGCGCCCGCGACTGCGGCATGGACATCACCTATGAGGGGATCCGCCTGACACCAGAACAGATCGTGGCCCGCGCGGCCGAGGAAGACGCCCATGTCGTGGGCCTCTCGATCCTGTCGGGCAGCCACCTGCCGCTGATCGAGGATGTGATGGCCCGCATCCGCGCGGCGGGGCTGGCCCATGTCCCCGTGATCGTGGGCGGCATCATCCCCGACGACGACGCGGCCCGCCTGCGCGCCATGGGCGTGGCCCGCGTCTATACGCCCAAGGATTTCCAGCTGAACGCGATCATGATGGACATCGTGGCGCTGGTCGAGCCCAGCGTCGAGGCGGCATGACATGAACAAGGGGGCCAGATGGCCCCCTTTCCCGAGATGGAAACGGATGCGATCACATCGCCGGCATCAGAACGCCGTCGATCACATGGACGACGCCGTTGCCAGCAACCAGATCGGCGGCCGTGACGGTCACCGCATCGTTGATCCTGACCGTGCCGTCGGCCACTGTCAGGGTCAGGCGGCAGTTGCCCACCGTGGTCACTTCGGCAGAGCCGCCGCCCTGTTCGACCAGGGCGATCACGTCGGCCGCCATCGCCTTGGAGGCCAGGGCATGACAGCCCAGGATCGCCTTCAGGGTATCCTTGCTTTCCTCGGCCAGGGCCGCGTCGAGAGCGCCTTCGGGCAGGGCGGCAAAGGCCTCGTCAGTCGGGGCGAAGATCGTGAAAGGCCCTTCGCCGGACAGGGTTTCGGCCATGCCCGCCGCGACGACGGCAGATTCAAGAGTGGCATGATCGTCGGAATTCACGATGATATCGACCACCGTCGCGGGCGTGTCCTGGGCCAGGGCCACAGAACCCATCAGGGCGGCAGCGGCGGCAAATGTGGTGATTCCCGTCAAACGCATCGGCTCTCCTCCTTGTTGGACCGTTTGCGAAATCCGTAACGTGACAAGCGCGCCAGCCGGTTCAACGGATCACACGATCTTTATGCTGACCGCTTGCGGGATGCCGCCGATGTGAAAACGCCGCCCGAAGGGGCGGCGTTTCGCATTTCCAGGGCAGGGCCGATCAGAAGCCCAGGCCTGCGTATTTCGACTTGAACTTCGACACACGGCCGCCGGTGTCCATCAGCTTGGCCGAACCGCCGGTCCAGGCCGGATGCACGGTCGGGTCGATGTCCAGCGTCATGGTCTGGCCTTCCGAACCCCAGGTCGAGCGGGTCTGGTAGGTGGTGCCATCGGTCATCTTGATCTCGATGGTGTGGTAATCGGGATGGATGTCTTTTTTCATCGGATGACCCCTTATGCCTTCGCGTCGGACAGCGGACGATAGTTGGTTTTTTCCACGATCCGGGCCGACTTGCCGCGACGGTCGCGCAGGTAATACAGCTTGGCGCGGCGGACCTTGCCGCGGCGCACGACCTCGATCGAGTCGATGTTGGTCGAATAAAGCGGGAACACGCGTTCCACGCCTTCGCCGAAGCTGATCTTGCGCACGGTGAAGCTGGCCGCCAGCGTCGCGCCGCCCTTGCGGGAAATGCAGACGCCTTCATACATCTGCACGCGGGTGCGGGTGCCTTCGGTCACCTTATAGCCGACGCGCACGGTGTCGCCGGCCTTGAAATCCGGGATGGTCTTGCCGAGCGAGGCAATCTGCTCGGCTTCGAGTTCTGCGATCAGGTTCATCGCCTGGGTTCCTTGTCATGCTCGCGGTAGCCCCGCGATTGGTCTGATGCGCCCGAGAGCTGTCGGTCCTTTGCCGGGTCCATACCATCCTGGTATGCCCGCCACAGGTCGGGGCGGCGTTCCTTTGTCAGCCTTTCGGCCTCACCGGCCCGCCAACGCTGAATGGCCGCGTGATTGCCCGACAGCAGAACCTCGGGTATCTCGCGGCCTTCCCATTGGGCGGGCTTCGTGAACTGGGGGGCCTCAAGCAGCCCCCTGTTGCCGATGGAAAAGGATTCCTCGGCCAGAGAGTCGTGATTCCCCAGCACGCGCGGTATAAGGCGGACCGTCGCGTCGATCAAGACCTGAGCGGCGATCTCTCCGCCCGTCAGGACATAGTCGCCGATGCTGATTTCCTCGACATCATGGGCGTCCAGGACGCGCTGGTCCACCCCCTCGAAGCGACCGCAGATAAGCGTCACGCCATTGCCCTGCGCCAGATCGCGCGCCCGCGCTTGCGTCAGCGGCGCGCCGCGCGGGGACATGTAGATCACCGGGCGGGGCGGGCCTTGGCGGGCCTCGCGCAGGGCGGCGTCCATCACGTCGGCGCGGATCACCATGCCCGCGCCCCCGCCTGCGGGCGTGTCATCGACATTGCGGTGGCGGCCGATGCCGAAGTCGCGCAGGGGGATGGTGCGCAGGTTCCACAAGCCCTGCGCCAGGGCCTTGCCGGTCAGCGACAGGCCCAGGATGCCGGGAAAGGCCTCGGGGAACAGGGTGACGATGCTGGCGGTCCAGGCGCCCTGCACCTGCGGTTCCGCCATCAGTTCGCGCGGGCGCAGGCTGGGGGTGACGGACAGGCGGCCGTGGGATTTCATCGCGCGCACTCTCTGTCTGCCAAGGATGCCTCTCGCAGCAAGGCGCGCTTGGCGTCCGCAAGCGCCTTATCACCCAGGTCGCTGCGGTTCAGCGCGACCAGCCGGTCGGTCACCTCGGGCGCAGGGGCGCGGTTTTCATGACCAACCGGCTGCAACGACGCCTGTTCGGCTGCCGACAGCGGCAGGAAGGTCATGAAAGGCTGCGCAAGGCCATGGGGGGCGGTCGCCAGATCGGCCATGTCGTGCAGGCGGATGTCCAGATCGGGCAGGGCGCGGGCCAGCGTGGTCAGCGTGGTGTCGGTCCCGTGCGCGGCCAGCCGGGCGACAAAGCTGTCGCGGTCCTCGGCAAGGCGGACGGCGGACGGCTTGCGGGCCAGGTGGGCGTGGATGCTGACGGCCCAATCCTGCGTGCCGCGTGTCGTCAGCAGCAGCGTCGGCCGCAGCGGCTGCGGCAGGGCGCGCAGCGCCTCGCACCACAGATGCAGCAGCGCCGGGGCATGGGGATAAGGGTCGCGGCCGTCGGCCTGCGGCATTCGACCCAGCAGGTTTTCGTTGCTGACGATCAGATCGCGGCCGGACAGGTCCAGACCGGCCAGCAGCCCGGCGATGTCTTCCGCAATCCCCTGCTTGACCTTGTCATCGTCCAGCATGTGCAGGTGCCAAACCCAACGCGCCAGTTCGGAGGTCTGCTGCGGCAGCAGGATCGCCGCATGACGGCGCAGCACCCCATGGTTGCGGCGCAGGAAACCCTGCATGCTGGTGGTTCCGGTCTTGTGGAACCCAAGATGCAGCAGCGCCCGCCTCATTCGTCAGAGGCCGGGGGATCGGCCACGATGCGGCGCGCGGTCAGGTCCACGGTCGGCACCACGGCGCGCGTGAAGGGCAGCAGCAGCACGTCCTTGCCGCCCACGACCTCCAGGATGTCGCCCGCGCCATGGTCGAAGATCGCGCGGACCCGGCCCAGGACCGCGCCGCCGGTATCGACGACCTCCAGCCCGATCAGGTCGGCGTGATAGAATTCATCGTCGGGCAGCGAGGGCAGGGCGGTGCGCGGCGCCCAGAGGGTGACGCCCTTCAAGGCCTCGGCATCCTCGCGCGTGGCCACGCCCGACAGGCGCGCGCCAAGGCCGCCGGTGACAGGGCGGGTCAGTTTCACGGTGAAACTGCGCTTGCCGTCCTCGGTCGTCAGGGGGGTGTATCTGGCGATGTCGGCCGGTTCGGCGCAGAAGCTTTTCAGCCGCACCTCGCCCCCGACCCCGAAGGCCCCGGCGATCGCGCCCACGCAGATGCGGTCTTGTGACATGCGGTTCCCTTGACGGAAAAGGGCGGGGTTGCCCCCGCCCGATCGGATCACTCGGCTTCGGCCGGGGCGGCGGCTTTCGCGGCCTTTTCGGCGGCGCGGGCGGTCGCTTTCTTGCCCGGCTCGGCCTTCTTCATGTTGGCGCGGGTGGCCTTTTCACGGACGCCAGCGGCTTCCAGGAAGCGGGCCACGCGGTCGGTCGGCTGCGCGCCCTGGTCCAGCCAATGCTTGGCACGGTCCAGATCCAGCTTGATGCGGTCTTCGCTGTCCTTGGCCAGCAGCGGGTTGTAGGTGCCCAGCTTTTCCAGGAAGCGGCCGTCGCGCGGCATCCGCGAATCGGACACGACGATGGCGTAATGCGGGCGCTTCTTGCTGCCGCCACGGGCCAGACGGATTTTCGTTGCCATTGGGTTTCTCCTTCGTAATGGCGGGTTTGGCGGGAATCCCGCCGTCAGGATTGAAAGGTTTCGTGGTGCCGGATCACTTCGGCGATCACGAAGTTCAGGAATTTGCGCGCGAATTCCGGGTCGAGGTCGGCCTCGCGCGCGAGGCGTTCCAGCCGCTCGATCTGCTGCGCTTCACGCGCGGGATCGGACGGCGGAAGATCGTGTTCGGCCTTAAGGCGGCCGACGGATTGGGTGTGCTTGAAGCGTTCGGCCAGCGTATAGACCAGGATCGCGTCCAGCCGGTCGATGCTGGCGCGGTGGTCGCGCAGAAGCGCGGCGGCGCGGGCGGTGGGATCGGTCACGGCGTCCATCATTTCTTCCCGAACAGGCCCGACAAGCCGCCGGGCAGCCCGGCCTTGCCCAGTTGGCCGCCCAGGCCGCGCGGATCCTGCAGCATCTTCTGCGCCTCGGCCATCTTGGCGGGGTCGAAGTTTTCCAGGTCGGGCAGCCCGCCGCCCTTGCCGGTCATGGCGCGCATGGCCTGCTTCAGCATCCCGCCCTTGCCCATCTTGCCCAGCTTCTTCATCGTGTCGGCCATCTGCTTCTGCATCTTCAGAAGCTTGTTCAGGTCCGACACGTCCATGCCCGCGCCCGCCGCGATCCGTTTCTTGCGGCTGGCCTGCAGCATGTCGGGATTGGCGCGTTCCTTTTTCGTCATGGAATTGATCAGCGCGATCTGCCGGGCGATGGCGCGGTCGTCCATGCCGGCGGCCTCGGCCTGCTTGGCCATCTTGGCCATGCCGGGCATCATGCCCATGATGGACTGCATCCCGCCCATCTTCTGCATCTGTTCAAGCTGGCCCTTGAGGTCGTTCATGTTGAACAGCCCCTTCTGGAACCGCTTCATCATGCGCTCGGCCTGCTCGACCTCCAGCACCTGCTGGGCCTTCTCGACCAGGGCCACGATGTCGCCCATGCCCAGGATCCGGCCCGCGACGCGCTGCGCGTCAAAGGTTTCCAGCGCGTCCATCTTTTCGCCAAGACCCACGAAGCGGATCGGCTTGCCGGTGATCGCGCGCATCGACAGCGCCGCGCCGCCGCGACCGTCGCCGTCCATCCGGGTCAGCACCACGCCGGATACGCCGACCTTCGCGTCGAACTCGGTCGCGACGTTCACGGCGTCCTGGCCGGTCAGGCCATCGACCACCAGCAGGGTTTCGCGCGGCTGCGCGATGTCGCGGACGGCCTGGACCTCGTCCATCAGCGCCTGGTCGATGTGCAGGCGGCCGGCGGTGTCCAGCATCACCACGTCATAGCCGCCAAGCGCGGCCTGCTGTTTCGCACGCTGCGCGATCTGCGGGGCGGTCTGGCCCGGCACGATGGGCAGGGTATCGACGCCGATCTGGCTTCCCAGGATCGCCAGCTGCTCCATCGCGGCGGGGCGGTTGGTGTCAAGGCTGGCCATCAGCACGCGCTTCTTCTCGCGTTCTTTCAGGCGCAGGGCGAGTTTCGCGGTGGTGGTGGTCTTGCCCGAGCCCTGCAACCCGACCATCAGGATCGGCGCGGGCGGGTTGTCGATGCGCAGGGCGTCGGGCGCGTCCTCGCCCTGCAAGACCTTGATCAGCTCGTCATGGACGATCTTGACGACCTGCTGGCCCGGCGTGATCGACTTGGTGACGGCCGATCCGGTGGCCTTGGACGTGACGGCCTTCACGAAGTTGCGCGCCACCGGCAGGGACACGTCGGCTTCCAGCAGGGCCACGCGGACCTCGCGCATGGCGGCGGTCACGTCATCCTCGGTCAGGGCGCCCTGCTTGGTCAGCCGGTCGAAGACGCCGCCCAAACGGTCGGAAAGGTTCTCGAACATCGCCGGGCCTCCTTCGGTCCAAAACAGTGCAGCCCCCGTGGGCGCGACGCGCTGACGGGGGGCGATCCCCGCGACAGACGGGGACCGGAAGGGACAGTCCTTCCGGGAATCCAGAGGCTGATACGAAAAAACGGCCCGCGAGTCAACGCGGGCCGTGACACTCGTTACATCGCGCGTCGTTTCAGGCAGCCAGCTTGTCCAGCGCGTCCTGCGCGCGGGCCAGCCCTGCTTCGCGGTCCATGGCCAGCCGGTCGGCGGCCACGAAGTCCACGTCGGTGATGCCCATGAAGCCCAGCATGTGGCGCAGATAGGCGGATGCGAAGTCCACATCCGACCCGATCGGCGTGCCCGCCGCGCTATAGGCGATAAGGGCGCGCTTGCCCTTCAGCAGCCCTTCCGGGCCCTCGGCGGTATAGCGGAAGGATTTTCCGGCGCGCGCGATCTGGTCCAGCCAGTTCTTCAACTGCGCGGTCAGCGTGAAGTTATAGATCGGCAGCCCGATCACCAGCACGTCAGCGGCCTGAACCTCGGCCAGGTAGGCGTCCGAGGTGGCGATCAGGCGCTGCTGGTCGGCGGTCGGGTTTTCGGGCGCCAGGCGGATGGCCTTGAACCAGTCGGTATCGATGGGGGGCACGCCTTCGTTCAGGTCGCGATAGGTCACGGTCGCCTCGGGATTCGCGGCGGTCAGTTTCGCCACGATGTCGGCGGTCAGCTTGCGCGAAACCGAGGCCTCGCCGGTGATGGCGCTGTCGATGTGCAGGATGTTCATGGGTCTGGTCCGTTCAAGTCGGTGCGTTGAGGGTGATTTAGGGCTAGGCCCCGGCGAACGGAATGGCGATAAACGCGCATCATCTGTGCGGGGATGCACATGAATTTTGACAGTTGGGATGATCTTCGCATCGCGCTGGCCGTGGCGCGCCACGGCACCGTCAGCGCGGCGGCCGATACCCTGGGCGTCCACCACGCCACCGTGATCCGCCGCATCGACGGGCTGGAGGCGCAGCTTGGCGTCAAGCTGTTCCAGCGCCATCCGCGCGGCTATGCCCTGACGGAAGCCGGGCAGGCCATGCTGAAGGTCGCGGGCGAGGCCGACGAGCGATTCGCCCAGCTGGCGGCCCGGATCGCGGGGGGCGGCGACCGGATCGAGGGGGAACTGGTTGTCACGTCCTTGCCCGAACTGGCGGACGTGGTCATGCCCCGGCTGATCCGGCTGATGCGGCAGCATCCGGGGCTGCGGCTGAACTATGTCACCGACACGCGCCTGTTCCGCCTGGACGCCGGAGAGGCGCATGTGGCGATCCGCGCGGGCAGCCAGCCGACCGAGCCCGATTATGTCGTCCGCTCGATGGGCACGATGCGCCACCCCGTCTATGCCGCGCCCGAATACATCGCCGCGCATGGCGCGGTGACGGACATCGCGGGGCATTCCCTGGCGCTCATGGGTCCGCAGGCGCGCAACGCGCCGCTGATGCGCTGGCTGCAGGGCAGGATCGACCCGGGCCAGATCGTGCTGACCGCCAGCGACGAATCCGCGCGCGAGGCGGTGATCCGCGCGGGCCTTGCCATCGGGCCGCTGTCGCCCTCGCGCGCCGAGGGGCTGGTCGAGGTCATGGCCCTGCCCGAATGGGAATCGCGGCTGTGGCTGGTCACGCATGTGGACCTGCACCGTTCGCCCAAGGTGCAGGCGGCGGTCGCAGCCCTGCGGGGCGAGTGACCCCTTCACAGTCTGCAAGCCATCCGCCAAGGTGCGCCGCAAGGAGGAACCCGCCATGACCCATCCCATCAGCCGCTTCGCCGTGCCCGATCTTGCCAGCCTGCCGCAGGACATGCAGGACGCCATCGCCAAGGTGGCGGAAAAATCGGGCTTCGTGCCCAACGTCTTTCTGGCGCTGGCCCACCGGCCCGACGAATTCCGCGCCTTCTTCGCCTATCACGCGGCGCTGATGGACAAGGACAGCGGCCTGACCAAGGCGGAACGCGAGATGATCGTGGTGGCCGTCAGCGGCATCAACAACTGCCAGTATTGCGTGGTGGCCCATGGCGCGATCCTGCGCATCCGCGCCAGGGATCCGCTGATCGCTGACCAGGTGGCGATCAACTGGCGCAAGGCGGATCTGACGGATCGGCAGCGCGCCATGCTGGCCTATGCCGAAAAGGTGACGGTCGCGGCCCATCAGATCGGAGACGCCGACCATCAGGCACTGCGCGATGCAGGCTTTGACGCCGACGAGATCTGGGACATCGGCGCCATCGCGGCCTTTTTCGGCATGTCGAACCGCATGGCCAATGCGGGCGATTTCCGCGCCAATGACGAATTCTACATGCTGGGCCGCGCGTGACGCGGGCGGATGCCCTGCGTGGCCATGCGGCCATGCTGCTGTTCTCGGCCCTGGTCGCGGGGTCGTTCTCGCTGGGGGTGCGGGCCGCGAACCTGATCGACCCGGCGGCGATCACGGTGGCGCGCTTCCTTATCGCGGCGGGCGTCCTGGCCGGGATCGCTGTCCTTGTGCCCGGCCGGGGCAGGCCGCGCGGGTTGCTGGAGGCGCCGTGGCGGTATCTGCTGCTGGGCGGAGCCTTCGCGGGCTATTTCGTGCTGATGTTCGAGGGGCTGAAGACCGCCCCCGCCGTCGCCGCCAGCGCGGTCTTCACCCTGACGCCGGTCATGGCGGCGGGGTTCGGCTGGCTTCTGCTGCGCCAGCGGATGACCGGGCATCTGGCGGCGGCGCTGGCCCTGGGCGGGGCGGGGGCGCTGTGGGTGATCTTTCGCGGCGATCCCGCCGCCCTGATGCGGCTGGAGATCGGGCGGGGCGAGGCGATCTATGTCGTCGGCTGCGCGCTGCACGCCCTTTACACGCCACTGGTCCGCAGGCTGAACCGGGGCGAGGGGCCACTGATCTCCTCCCTCGGGACGCTGGTCGCGGGCGGGATGCTGACGGCCATCTGGGGATGGGGCGCGCTGACCGCGACGGCCTGGGGGCAACTGCCCGCCATCGTCTGGATCACCATCTTCTATGTCGCGGTCTTTGCCAGCGCCATCACCACCATGCTGGTGCAATATGCGGCGCTGCGCCTGCCTTCGGCCAAGGTGATGGCCTATACCTATCTGACGCCGCTCTGGGTGATCGGGCTGGAAGCTGCTTTGGGCAAGGGGCTGCCCGGTATCGTGATTCTGCCCGGCATCCTGGCCACGCTGGGGGCGCTGGCGCTGTTGCTGAAATCGGACGAACCGGCGCGCGGCCCCGTCCGCACGACCTGACCCGCGCGGCGGCGCTTTTCTTCGCCCCGGGGCCCCTTTAGGCTTCGCCCCGGACAAGGGACGGCAAGGGGCGGCTTCGTGGCGCATATCATCGTTGTGGGCAACGAAAAGGGGGGATCGGGGAAATCCACCACCTCGATGCATGTGGCGACCGCCCTGGTCCGCATGGGTCATCGCGTGGGCGGGCTGGATCTGGACGTGCGCCAGCGCAGCTTTGGCCGGTACCTGGAAAACCGCGCCCATTTCGCCGCGCGAGAGGGGCTGGACCTGCCCATGCCCGTGATCGGCACCCTGGGCGAGGGCGGCGATCCCCTGACGCCCGCGCTGACCGCGCTGGAAGCCGAGTGCGACTTCATCCTGCTGGACTGTCCCGGTTCGCATACCCGGCTTTCCCAGATGGCGCATACGCTGGCCGACACGCTGGTCACGCCGATGAACGACAGCTTCGTCGATTTCGACCTGCTGGCCCGCCTTTCGCCCGAGGGCAGGATCCTCGGCCCGTCCATCTATGCCGAAATGGTCTGGTCCGCGCGGCAGATGCGCGCGCAGGCGGGGGCGGGGCCGATCGACTGGCTGGTCCTGCGCAACCGCCTGGGCACGCAGGCCATGCACAACAAGCGCAAGGTCGGCGGCGCGCTGGAAACGCTGTCGAAACGCATCGGTTTCCGCGTGGCGCCGGGCTTTTCCGAACGCGTGATCTTCCGCGAACTGTTCCCGCGCGGGCTGACCCTGCTGGACCTGAAGGACATCGGCACCGAACAGCTGTCCATGTCCAACATCGCCGCGCGTCAGGAACTGCGCGACCTAGTGGCCGAACTGAACCTGCCGGGCGTTTCGGTCAACTTCTAGGCAAGGCCCACGCGCGCGTTGTTGCCGCAGGGTTCAGCACCTATGTTGCTGTCCAAGTCATCATGGCAGGCCCGTTTCATGCGCTTTCTGTCCGTTCTTGTTGCCGCACTGGCCTTGCCGCTGGCCGCCGGGGCCAACGAACCCGCCACCGCCTCGGAAGCGCCTGCCCGGGTCGCCCCCTCCGTCACCGTGGAACCCGCCGTCCGGGCCGAGGTCCAGGCCCGCGTCCCCGTCTCCGGCACCATCGTCGCCCGGTCCGAGGTGCAGGTTTTTCCCCAGGTCTCGGGCTATGAGATCACCGAGATCCTGGCCGAGGCGGGCGACAGTGTGGCCAAGGGCCAGGTGCTGGCCCGGCTGTCCACGGAAACGCTGTCCGCGCTGCTGGAACAGGCCCGCGCGGAATATTTGCGGGCCGAGGCGGGCGTGGGCCAGGCGCAAAGCACCATCGACAGCGCCCAGGCGTCGCTGACGCAGGCGCGGACGACCCTGCAGCGCGTGCAGCGGCTGCGCGAGGCGGGCACAGCGTCGCAATCCGCGCTGGACGATGCCGTCGCGGCCGAGGCGAATGCCCGCGCGCAGGCCGCATCCGCCGCCGACGGGCTGGCCGTGGCCCGCGCCGCCCTGGCCCAGGCCGAGG
>NZ_JAFLRK010000082.1 GCF_017315735.1 Paracoccus shandongensis | reverse complement strand
GCTTGCGGGCGCAGGCGCGGCCTTGGCCGCAGGCGCCGCCGGTGCGGGGCTGGCAGGGGACGCGGCCTTCGGACGCGGCGCCTCGGCCAGTTCGGCGGCCAGGGTCGCGGCGCTGATCGGGGGTTTCGGGGCCGCCGGTGCCGGGCTGCTCATCGCTTCCGTCAGGGCCCGGGCCAGTGCGTCATTACCCTGCGCGGCGGGGGCCTGCTGTTGCGGCTGCGCGGGCAGAGGCTGCGGCGATGCCACGGTGCTGTCCGTCGCGGCCTCGGGCTGCACCTGCGCGGGGACCGGGGCGGGCGGGGTCGCCTCCACCGTGGCGGTCTGCGGTTGCGCGGGTGCGGGCGTCGCAGGCGTCGGCTGGGGTGCTGCGGGCTGCGGGGCAGGGGCCTCGGCCACCGGCTCGCTTGCCAGGGGGATTGCGGCGGTCTCGACAGGTTCGGGCGCAGCGGGGGCGATGTCGGCGGGGGCCGGAACCGGCGCAATGTCCACCGGCTGCGGGGCCGGTGCGGTTTCGGCGATTTCGGGCGCCACGGCCTCGCCCGAGGGTTCGGTGCCGAAGAAGGCCAGCACCGCCACAAGGCCCAGGACCAGCAGGCCCATCATCACCGGCAAGCGGCCCGGATCCAGTTGCCGCA
>NZ_JAFLRK010000081.1 GCF_017315735.1 Paracoccus shandongensis | reverse complement strand
CCCGGGCGGCCTCGGCTGCGGCCAGCGCCTCCTCGGCGGCCTCGGCGCGCTCGGCGGCGGCTTCCTGCGCCTGCTCGGCCCCGGCAAGTGCATCCGCGGCGGTCGCTCCCGCCTCGGCGGCACGGTCAACCGTGGCCTGCGCGTCGGCGCCCGCACGTTCGGAACGCTCCAGCATCGCGCGCAGGTCCGTCACCAGCCGTTCCGCCGACTGGTGCCGGGCGGCCAGGCGCGCCGCCTCGTCCGTCAGTTCGGCCAGCTTGGCTTCAACCTCGCGCAGCGCCTCGGCGGCCTCGTCCGCCGCATGGGCAGCGGCGTCCAGACGCGCGTCATGGCCCTGCCCGGCCTTGTCCAGTTCGGCCCGTTCCCTCGCCAGCCGCTCGACCACCTCGCCCGCGTCGCGGTTCAGCGCCTCCTCGCGATCCAGGTCGCGGGCAAGCTGCGTGATCCGCGCCTGCAGGCTGGCGATGGCCCCTGCGGCACGGGCATCGGCCTCGTCCAGGGCCTCGCGCTCGACCACGATGCGCGACAGGATGGCGGCGGCGACCTGTTCGTCCTCGCGCAAGGGCGGCAGCGCGGCGTCAGCCGCCTCGCGCCGGGCAGCGGCCTCGTGCGAGGCCGCCTCGGCCGCACCGGCATCGC
>NZ_JAFLRK010000080.1 GCF_017315735.1 Paracoccus shandongensis | reverse complement strand
TTCCCGCGCGGCCTGGCGGGCGGCTTCGCTGCGGGGGGCATCCGCCTCGGGCGCGCGGGCCGGTTGCGGGGCGCGCTGACCCGCCCGTTGCGGCTGGCCTCCCCCCTCGGCCGTGGTGTTGCGCTGTTCCTGCTCGCGTTGCAGCCGTTCGCGCAGGGCCTGTTCGTCCGGCGTCTCTCCCGCCTGTCGGCGCGGGGGCTTGCCGGGCGCGTCGGCGGGGGGCTGCCCGGCCTGCCGTTCGCGGTCCAGCGCCTGTCCCAGGGGATCGTCGCCGTCCGCGCGCTGCGGGCGACGTTCGTCGCGGGGTTCAGGCCTGGATTCCGGTTCGGGCGCGGCCTGACGCTGGCGCTGCGCGGGCCGGTCGGCCTGGGGATCGCGCGGGCCATCAGCGGGGCGTTCCCCGTTCTGCCGGCGCGCCGCCTGTTCGGGGCGCTCGCGGTTCTGGCGGCGGGCGGGTTCCTCGGGGCGTTCGGCCTGGCCACGTTCGGTGGCCTCCTCCTCGGCGGACTGGCGGGCGGCGCGGTCCCGGGCACGCTGCGGCTTTTCCTCCTGCTGGGCGGCGCGGCCTTCGGCGCTGTCGGCGGGACGCTGGCGCTGCTGTTCGCGTGCCGCCTGGGCCGGGCGTTCCGCCTTGGGTTCGGGCTCGGGCTCGGGGCGGTCAGGCTTGCGCTGGCGTTCGGCCCGCTGCGGCGCGGCGGGTTCGGCCTGTTCGGCGCGCTGACGCTGCGGCTTCGGCTCGGCCTGGGCGGCGGGGGGCT
>NZ_JAFLRK010000008.1 GCF_017315735.1 Paracoccus shandongensis | reverse complement strand
ACGAGCAATGCGAGCCCGACGTCATCGAACGCATCATGGCCGACGAGAGCAGGTGCTGAGGCAAGACGGTCCTCGGCGTAGCCTTACGCAGCAACGCGGCATGACCCGCGCCTTCCAGCAAGGACACTCAACCTGATGGGTAGCCTGATCGGGCTGAGCGAACGCAAGCGACATGAGCAGAGCTTTTGAGCGACCGTATTGTCATCTTAGGCCTCACCAAAACCTTACTAGCTGGCTTGGCCGCGAGGGCAATGCGCGCCTTCAGACCTACCCCGATTGCCAGGAAGCCACAAAATACGTGGGCAAGGAGTCGGAGAGGATGAAACCTGCCATTTGCGGGAGGTTGACGCGAAAGGCGAAACCTTTGCCGACTTGGTTGTGTTCGGCCACACTTTGAGGATTTTGGAAACCAGTCTTCTTGGGGTCATAACTGGGCCGAACGTACAAGTGAAGTTGATCAGAGAACCTATCAATTGTGAGTTTGGAAAGTTGCATCCGAGCGTGCGCTGTGAGGATGTCGAAAAAAGTACAGGAGCATAAAAATGCTGACACGAAGACATTTCATTTGCACAACCACAGCGCTGTTCTCGGCATCTATTTCTGGCCCGTTGATGGCGGGATCGTGGCCAACTGAGGAACAGAAATCTGCTTGGGACGCTCAGGTCACTCCTCCCGGTTATGATCCTGCCTCATCCAACCCCTGGGGTTTGCACCAACGCTTCCTGCCCCAAAGAGTGATCGCCAACGACGGCCTCGTTCCGGGTGACATCCATGTGGATGCTGTGGCGAAGTATCTTTACCATATTGAGACTGGTGGAACTGCGATGCGCTATGGTGTGGCCATCGGTCGGGGAGATTTGTACGAACCGGGTGTATACACGATCAAGCGAAAGGCCGAATGGCCACATTGGACACCGACACAGAACATGATTATCCGAGAGCCGGAGATTTATGCGCAGTTTGAAGGGGGGGTTGAGCCCGGTCCTGAAAACGCTCTCGGCTCGCGCGCCCTATACCTCTATGTCGGCGACAAAGATACCCACTTGCGAATCCACGGAACCCCCTTTCCTAGGAGCATCGGCAGCAGCGCCAGTTCTGGCTGCGTGCGGATGGTTATGGTGCATATCAACGATCTCTACCCAAAAGTAGAAATTGGCTCCACTGCGTTTCTTTACTCAGCCGAGCAAAGTGTAACTGCACGGAACTAGGCTATTCCTTTCGCATGTCGTTGGCCCAACCCGCATGATCGGCGTCAGGCCTACGATTGGCTACAGATAGGGCGGCCTTCAGTCGTAGTTAGCGGAAGAAGGGTGGTTTCAACCTGACCACGATGCTCGTACCAATAGCAATTATCCTCTGGATTAAGACGGGCAGAGGCAACGTCCTGCTCCGGTGCAGCTAGGGCGATGAGGTTTGCCGGGAGGCTGTTGGCTCCGGTTTCTGCATTTTCCGGCGTCGGAGCAGTGTTTGCGCAAGCGCCAGTGAGCAGAACGGCTGCCAAGATGATAAAGGCCCTGCTTTTCATTTTAATCTCCCTGAAAGGTTGGTCTTGTCTGAGATCACTCGCACTCGATGTCCCCGCACACAAGGCCGCTCTCTGTCAACAGAAGTGAGTCTCGGTTGGAACGCACAATATCTTGATCCGCACGGCATTTCGTCTTCTTGGCCAAGTTACGTTTTAGAATTATCTTTCTGGAATCGTTACATAAACAGACTAAGAACACGAGGCAGTGATGGTCCTGAAGGACACAGGTAGCGACCGTCGGCGTTTTCTGGGAGGGTTGTTTGCCACGGCGACGATCCTTCCGAGCAGTGCCGTTCTGGCGCAAGGTATTGACCCTTATACCGGGCAGCCCCTCTATGGCGGCCCCCCGACCGGCGGGGCACCCGATCTTGGCGCTTATCAAATCGATCCGACGGCAGATCCAAGCCGTAACCAGTCGTCGTTTCGAGCGAGGCACTGGAGTGAGTTTTACCCTAGCCTTGGAAAGGGCGTGATTCTTGCGGATGTCACATCTCGTGCCCTGCATTATTGGTCAGGTGATGGGTCAATCAACCTAGTCTTTCCATGCTCTATTCCTGTCACGGAAGATCTAACTCGCCGGGGCGAAACTGAAATCGTCAGAAAAGCAAAGAATCCCCCTTGGACCCCGACGCCGAGCATGCGGGAAAAAGATCCCAATCTTCCTCAGCGTGTTGAAGGCGGAAGTCCTGACAATCCCCTGGGTCCTTACGGTCTTTATCTTTCATGGCCTGCCTATTTGATTCACGGAACGCATGACACCCGGAAGATTGGCCGGAAATCCTCAAATGGCTGCTATGGACTTTATAATGAGCACATCACCCGGCTCTATGAGGTAGCAGAAATCGGAACGCAGGTGACCGTGTTTTAGGAAGCTTCTTTTGCATCAGGATGCCGACGAACTGCATTGTCGGCATCCCCCAAAAAGCCTCAAGTGTCACTGAACCGAATTTCTGGACCCCTTTGTCTAACTGTTATGCATAAATCATGATCGGGACGCCGGGTTGCAGCATGGCATAGATATCCTCGATTTCCTCATCACTGACGGTGATGCAACCAGCCGTCCAGTCCTGCTTCTGGCGCACCAGACGATTACCTTCAGGTCCACGGCCATGGATCATGATATCGCCGCCAGGATCTCGACCAAACTGTTCCGCAAAGGCGCGGTCGCGCTCATTTGGATAAGACACGCCGACGGACAGGTGATACCGGCTGCGGGGATTGAACCGGTCCACGAAGTAGAGCCCTTCGGGGGTCTTTCCGTCGCCTTCGAACTGCTTGTGACCGACAGGCTGGAACCCGAGGCCGAAATCATAAGACTTCAGCACCGTTGTTCCATTCAGCAGATGCATCCGGCGCTGCCCTTTCTGAACGACAACCTGGGTGACTGGTGGACCGGAATAGACCTTGAACGTCGGCGTCTGCGGCGTTGGAGCGCCACACGCGGCCAATGCGGCCAAGCCCGCCAAGGAAAAATGACGCCGGTTCAAGCTGGCCATTCAGAAATGCTCCGTCACAGGTATAAATAGGTTGATCTAAATATTGTCGGCTGCAGGATAACTGGTGAACACTTCGCTGCTTCCGTCCTTGCGCACCAGCAGCACGTCGTAGGCTTCGCGCTTGGCTTCCGGGCCCATGCCGGGGCTGCCATAGGGCATGCCGGGTACAGCCAGGCCTGCGGCATCGGGTCGTTCTTCCAGAAGCCTGCGGATATCCGCGGCAGGCACATGGCCTTCCAGGAAATAGCCATCGATCTGGCCGGTATGGCAAGAATAATGCTCGGCGGGAACGCCAAGGTCGATCTTGTGCTGGATCAGCAGGACGCCAAAGCGTTCTTCAGCCGTTACGTCAAAACCTTGCTCCTGTAGATATTCTGTCCATTTGGTACAGCATTCGCAGCCTTGTCCCTCGACAACACGAATGGTGCGGGAGGTCTCTTCTGCCGCCAGAGGCAGGGGTGCAATCAGCATGGCAAGGGACATCAGCAAGGCGTTTTTCATCCGATGGCTCTCCGGATTTTGGGCACCGCAAAGCGGCGCTCTTCATGGAAGTCTATGACGCTGGCGAGTTCACCCGACGGCCGAAAGACGAACACGCCGGATGTATGGTTCATGGTGTAGTCGCCGTCATCTCGCGGCAGGCGTGTGTATGTCACGCCGAAGGCTTCGGCAGCTTTGGCAACCGCGTCGGTCGTGCCCGTCAGACCACGAATGCGGGGATCGAAATTCTCCAGATACTCGGCCAGGACCTCAGGAGTATCCCGTTCGGGATCGACCGTGATCATGGTGACCAGCATCTGGTCCGCGTCCGATCCCAGACCTTCCAGCCAATCGGCGATATCCATGAGTGTCGTGGGACAGACATCAGGGCACCAGGTAAAACCAAAGAACACCATGCTGGCTTGCCCCAGCCAGTCTTCTGGACCCACAGGAATGCCCCGATCATCGGTCAGCTGCCACTCCATCCGGGACAGGTTTGCCGGGCTGCCCTCAGCTCCCCTGTTTTCCGCCAACCGCTGCAAATCGCCGCTGCGCCATGCCCCTATCCCCAGGGTAAAGCCGAATGCGCCCAGAAGGCCTGCTCCGCCGAGGATCAGCTTGCGCCGTCGCATTGCGCTTCCTGAGCTCGCATCGGGAGAACCAGAGTATCGATCTCGACTGCCCCGGCCTTTTCGAAGGTCAGAGTGATAGGGAAGGTCTGGCCTTCAGAGAGCGCGGTGGTCAATTCCATCAGCATGCCATGATAGCCACCCGGTTCCAGGGAGATCGTTTTGCCTGCCGGAACGTCGACGGCCTCGGCATGAGGCATCGCGGCGACCCCGTCCTGGATGACTGTCTGGTGCAGCATCGGCATTCCGGCGATTGGCGTCTCGATCCCGATCAGACGATCATCGGTTTTCCCGGCATTGCGGATCTCAACATAGAAGACCGCCGGCCTCTGAGTGCCAATGGTAACCCGCGACCAAGCCTTCGAGATCGTGAGATCGCCGGCTGTCACGCCGACGCAGTCGGCCGACGCGATCGCCGGCAGCAGCATTGCACATCCAAGGGCAAGCGCGAACCCCTTCATGGTCATATTCTTTCCTCGATCTCCGCCCGTATCTCAGCAGCAGGAGTTTCATACGTGAATTGGCGCAGCCATTCACCATCCGGTCCGATCAAAAACAGCCCTGGGCTGTGCGACATAGTGTAGCCGTTGGGAGCCGAGGAGTCCTTTTCACGAGCAAAATGGACCTTGAAGCTGTCGGCAGCGTCCTTTGTGGCGGCATCATTCCCTGCCAAGCCAAGGATTGCCGGATGGAAGGCCGCCACATACTCGGTCAGGCCCTGCCTACGATCACGCTCGGGGTCGATGGAGATGAACAAGGGTTGTACCCGGTCAGCCTTCTCGCCCAGATCATCCATCACCTGTGCGACCTCGGACATGGTTGTGGGACAGACATCAGGGCAGTTGGTGAAGCCAAAGAACACCAGGCTGAACTTTCCCCGGAAATCGGCCATGGTGTAGGTCTGACCGTTGCCATCCTGAAGGGCAAAGTCTGGCCGGAAGGTTTCAGTTGTCTTTTCTCGTCCCACCCATTGCTGGGCCGCTATGGCGCCCGCTGCAACTATGACCAATCCCCAGAGGGCCAGACGGATCGTTCGCAAGCTCATCGGTGACCTGCCTTACCCAAGCTCGGAGATCGCATTCGAAACCGCTTCGCGCAGGTTCTCGATGCTCAGCTCCATCAGCTGCTCGCCATTGACGAAGAAGGTAGGTGTCCCTTTGATCTGCATGGCCTGAACATCGGCCATGTCCTGATTCAGCACGCCCGTGATGTCAGGGTGCAAGCGTTCGGTCTCGGCGCGTGCCAGGTCAAGCCCGGCTTCCCCGGCCATTTTCCAAGCCAGGTCCAAGCGGGGCTGGCCATGCAGCGCCCAAGCGGGCTGCTGATCGAAGAGGATGTCCAAGACCGGCTCGAAGAGATTCTGACGACGCGCCACCTCAAGAATACGCACCGCCTCGTCTGAGCCCTCGTGGAACGGCGTATATCGCAACACCACGCGAAGCTGAACAGGATATTCTCGGAGCAACTCATTGACCACAGGGTGAAATGCTCGACAGGCTTCGCAAGAAGGGTCAAAGAATTCGACCAGGGAGACCGGCGCGTCTGTCGGTCCCAAGATCGGCGAATGCGACCGGATCAAGGCATCCGGCTGGGCTTGCAGGGTTTCGCGCACAGCGGCAGCCTGTTCGGCCTCTCGCTGGCGCGTGACATACCAGGACCCGGCAGCAAACGTGCCTGCACCCAGAGCAAGGGCGCCCACCACAACGGTTCTTCGGTTCACGATCGCTTTCCTTTCATGAAGATCAGACACAGCGCGGTTGCCGTAAAGGCACCGAGCGAGAGATAGGGAATTGGCAGGCCCAGGATGGCCATCTGGCCGCGGTCGGAACAGGACGGCCCGTCCTTGGTGCAAGGGCTGACACTTTCGGGGATCAGTCCGGCGTAAAGGCCTGAATGCCATAGGGCTATCGCCAGCCCGGCCAGCACCAGGGGCAGCGCGTAGAGCCTGGCCCCTGCGTCTTGCCGCCACAGGCCGATAGCAAGGATGGGGACAAGCGGGAACATGGCGATCCGCTGATACCAGCACAGCACACAAGGCATCTGCCCCAGAACCTCGCCAATGAACAGCGCGCCCAGGGTCGCGCCCAGGACGATCAGAAAGGCGAGGAGAGGCAGTGCTTCTGATCGAGACGATAAGGTATCAGGCATGGGTGAAACCCCGGCACCCCAGCGAGCACAGAACCTTCAGGGACATGCGAAACCCAGCCACGACAGCGGCGAGCGCTATGGCGTTCAAATGTCCAAGCGCCTTTCCGAATGGTTGGAGTGTCATCGATCACCGTTCGTGCTGTTTGCTCAGCCCGCCCTAGCACCTCTAGCAACTTGAGGTTCAAGCAGAACTTTGGCCGTTCACAGCTTTGTCAGGCAAGAAAGACGCTGTAGAGAAGGTTGATGTTCAGCACGATGATCGTGGCTGCGACGACGGCGCAGGCTAGGGTCAGCCATCGTGGTGCCACCAAAGCCCCCATCTTCTGGCGGCTGGCGGTGAACATTACAAGTGGAACGATGGCGAAGGGAAGCTGGAAGCTTAGGATAACCTGGCTGAGGATCAGCAACTGGCCTGTACCCTCGCTGCCCCAAAGCAGGATAACCACCATTGCCGGTACGATCGCGAAGACTCGTGTGATCAGGCGCCGCAGCACGGGGCTGATGCGCCAACGGAGGAAACCCTCCATCACGATCTGCCCGGACATGGTGGCGGTGATGGTGGCATTCAGGCCGCAGCACAGCAGCGCGATCCCGAACAGGGTCGGTGCAATGGTCCCGCCCAGCAGGGGCGACAGCAAGGCATGGGCCTGGTCGATTTCAACGATCTCGGTATTGCCTGTGCTGTGGAAGGTCGCGGCGGCAAGGATCAGGATCGAGGCGTTAACGCAGAGTGCAAACATCAGGGCAATGGTCGAATCCCATGTGGCCAGCCGCAAGGCCTGCCGCTTTTGGCGGGGATCTGCCCCAAAAGCACGGGTCTGCACGATGCCTGAATGCAGGTAGAGATTGTGGGGCATGACCGTGGCCCCAATGATGCCCAAGGCAATATACAGCATCTCAGGGTTAGTCGCGATCTCGACCGAGGGGGCGAAGCCGCGGATCACTGCATTCCAGTCAGGATCGGCCATAGCAATCTGGACCAGAAAGCAGCCTGCAATCACAGCCAGCAGTGCGATGACAAAGGCCTCGACCCAGCGGAAGCCGCGGTTTTGCAGCCACAGGATCAGAAACACGTCCGCCGCGGTGATGAAGATGCCGATTTCCAAAGGAATGCCGAACAGCAGGTTCAGACCGATGGCAGTGCCGATCACCTCGGCCAGGTCTGTGGCAATGATCGCCGCCTCGGCAAAGATCCATAGCGGAAACGATACCCAGCGAGGGAACGCATCATGGCAGGCTTGCGCCAGGTCGCGGCCTGACGCGATGGCCAATCGTGCACAAAGCGATTGCAGCAAGATCGCCATGATGTTGGAGAGAAGGGCAACGAACAGCAGCGTGTAGCCGAACTTGGCCCCTCCCGCGAGCGACGTGGCCCAGTTTCCCGGATCCATGTAGCCGACGGCAACCAGATAGCCTGGACCCACAAAAGCCAGAAAGCGCCGCAATCCCGATCGTCCCTGCGGCACGGCGATGGAACGAAAGACGTCGGACAAGGACGGCTCATGAGGGGCTTCGCGCCAGCCAAGTGAGGATTGATCCATGAGCCCGCCTCAGTTGCAAATGATTGTCATATGCGACTGAGGTTGATCCTTTCGTTTCTACCGGTCAAGTCACTCCTTTGGGCCTGTGGGAGCGTCAGGAACGGACTGCTCCGATGCGAGGCCGCAAGATCGTTGCACAAAGAACGAGCACCGCACCGCAGGTGATGGCTGCATCGGCAAGGTTGAAGGCAGGCCAGTGCCAAGCTTTCCACGAGAAATCCAAAAAGTCTGTCACTGCGCCTTGCCGCAAGCGATCTATGATATTGCCGACGGCTCCCCCGACGATCAGCGCAAAGCCATGCCGTTCAGTCGCCGTTTGGCCGCGCAAGGCAAACAGCCAGAACATCGCGGTGAGAATGCTGGTGAGTGCTGCCATCAATAATGGCGCGTTGGCCATGCGCTCTGAAAAGAGCCCAAAGCTTGCACCGGTGTTGAAGCCTAATGTCAGCGAAAAGCCCGGGAATACGGGCACTGGAACGCCAGGCTGCAGCCAGATCAATGCCGCCGCCTTGCTGATCTGGTCGGCCAGAAGTGCCAGGATGATGGTTGTTTCCAGTCGCATCAGTTTCCTCTGACTATTCGTAAACTGAACCAGCGTGGTACCTGCCGTGCCCACTCCTCGTAGGCGGAGCCATGGATACGGCGCAGCGCTGCTTCTTCGGATGGGATTTGCGCTTGCGCGGCAGCGAGAAAGAGCAGGGGCGAAACAAAGGTGGGCAGTGCGGGGATTGCCAAAGCTACGCCCGAAAGAAGCAAAAGCTGACCGACGAAGGTTGGGTTACGGCTGATGCGGAACAATCCGCCCGTAACCAAGGCTCCAACCGCGGACCGGTTAACACCAACGCGCCAGGAAGCCCCCATCGACATTTGCGCGGCAAAGGCCACCATGGCGCCAAGTGCTGCAACGAACACGCCGGGTAGCCGCAGCCCTGCCCCGCCACCTTCGAGCCAGAACGGATCAAGCTCACGGAGGGCAGGCCAGATCAACCAGACTAGCGGACCGGCAAAGCTGCACGCGAACGCCAGCCGAAAGGCAAAGGCTGCCCCTCGATCCCGCCCCTTGCTTCGCCCCATCAGCCATGCGGTTTGCCCGTTGACGCGGCCTGTCTCGGCTGTGCCCCAACAAAACAGCAGCAGATAGGCTGCCAGGATCGACAGTGCAGGCCAACTGAAATCCGTTGCCATCAGCTTTCACGCTCCGGGTTGTAGCCGAGAAGCCTGAGCGCGTTCAGCGTCACCAGGACCGTGGCGCCGGTATCGGCCAGGATCGCGATCCACAGCCCCGTGATCCCGAGAACGGAGGTCACGAGAAACACCGCCTTCAACCCCAAGGCTAATGTGACGTTCTGGCGGATATTGCTCATGGTGGCGCGGGATAGACGGATCAGCGCCGGAACATCTGTGACGCGGTCGCGCAGGATCGCCGCATCCGCCGTTTCCAACGCGACATCGGTCCCCGATCCCATGGCGACGCCGATGCTGGCCTGCTTCAAGGCAGGGGCGTCATTGATGCCATCGCCGATCATCATCACGCCGCCGCTGGCCGCGGCCTCACGGATCGCCATCAGCTTGTCCTCAGGCATCATTTCGGCTCGGTGATCCAGGCCAAGGCTCCCTGCTATGGCCTCAGCCGTGCGTGGATTGTCTCCCGTCAGCATGACCGCCGAAACGCCCATGGTCCTGAGTTGACGCATCGCCTCGGCAGCGTCCTCCCGCGGCTCGTCGCGCATGGCGATCATGCCAAGCGCCTCCCCTTCGCGGAAAACGGCAACTACGGTCATGCCCTCGGCTTCCAGCTCGGTTGCTTGGTGGAGTGCAGGACCGTCGATAGCTGCCATCTCAGAGGCGTAACGTGGCGATGCGACCCAAGCCATTGCCTCGCCTACCACCGCCTGAACACCCTTACCAGGCAGCGCCTTAGCATCGCGCGAGGACAGTGCTGCGATACCGATTTCTTGCGCCTTGCGCAGGATTGCCTGTGCCAGCGGGTGGCTGGACCCTGCCTCGACCGCCGCTGCCACGGCCAGCAGTTCGGCCTCGGCCACGCCCATGGCGGGCAGGACGCGCGTAACCACCGGCTTGCCTACAGTCAGGGTTCCTGTCTTGTCGAACGCGACATGGCGGATGTTCGCCGCGCCTTCTATCACTGCGCCGCCTTTCATCAGCAGCCCTCGCTTGGCCCCCGAAGACAAGGCCGAGGCGATCGAGGCAGGAACCGAGATCACGAGGGCGCACGGGCAGCCGATCAGCAGAAGCGCCAGCCCGCGGTACACCCAGGTGTTCCAATCCGCGCCAAAAGCAAGCGGCGGTACAATGATGACAAGAGCTGCCGCCACGACAACGGCGGGCATATACCAGCGGCTGAAACGGTCGATGAAGCGTTCAGTCGGCGCGCGCGCCTCTTCCGCCTCCTCGACCAGGCGGATAATGCGCGCGATGGTGTTGTCCGAGGGCTCCCTGGTGACGCGGACCCGCAGCACGGCTTCGGTGTTGATCGAGCCCGCAAAGACCGGCTCTCCGGGCCCCTTGCTGCGCGGCACGCTTTCCCCCGTGACAGGACTTTCATCGATGCCGCTGCTGCCTTGGATGATCTCGCCATCGGCGGGCACGCGGTCCCCGGGCCGCACGACGACGATCTGGCCGATCTCCAGACTCTCGGCCGACACTTCGCGCGTGCGGCCGTCTTGTTCCAGCAGCGCCGTCTTGGGTACCAGATTGGCCAGAGCGCGAATACCGTTGCGCGCCTTGTTGGCGGCTACCCCTTCCAGCACTTCGCCGATTGCGAACAGGAAGACCACAAGGGCTGCTTCCTCGGCGGCGCCTATAACCAGGGCTCCGACGGCCGCAATGGTCATCAGACCCTCGATCGTGAAGGGCTGGCCCATGCGAGCGGCCTCATAGGCCCGCTTGGCGATTGGCGCCACCCCGATCAGACAGGCCGCCAAAAAGGCCCAGTAGCCTGTCTCGGCCGAGGTCAGAAGCTCGAAGAGCCAGGCTACGGCCAGGAGCAGGCCAGTCAGGATGACCAGCCGTCCTTTGGCTGTCTGGAACCAGGACTTGCCACGATCCGCCGGGTCGTCGTGGCTGTGGGCGGTATCATCATGGCCGTTATGGATCTGCGTTGCACTGCCGTCGCCGCGATCGTCCGCCATGTCGTCATCCATGGAGGCTGGCGGACAACAACCCGTCGCGCAGGCACCCTTCATCGAAGATCGGGGTGTCGGAAACGGCGTGGAGGCCGGCGCCGGCTCAGGATCGGATGCTTGCGGCAGGACAAAGGCTTTCTTGCGAGGAGCTGTCTGTCCCTTTGGTGCAATGCCAAAGCCCAGCTTGCGCACCACAGCCTCGATCTCTTCGGGCTGTGTCGTCTGAGGCTCAAGGTTCAGGCTCAGCCTTTCCGACATCAAGGCAACACGCACCTCGCTCACGCCAGGCAGGCGCTCGACTGCGCGCGTCACCTTTGTCGTGCAGGCCGCACAGTCCATCCCGCTGACTGTCCATTCCTGCTTGCCCTGTGCCTGATCCGTCATTTCGAAACTCCCGCAGGCAATGCCCGCTTGCATTCATCGAATCAGGAACATAACTGCTCTAGCAACTAGAGCTTCAAGGGGTTTTTCATGCTGTCGATCGGAAAGCTGAGCGCAGCGACGGGCGTCAAGGTCCCGACGATCCGCTATTATGAGCAGATCAGCTTGTTACCTGAGCCAAAGCGGAGCGGAGGCAATCAGCGCTTCTATGACCACAAGGCCTTGGAACGGCTACGCTTCATCCGACATTCCCGCGAACTCGGTTTTTCGCTTGAGGCGATCCGCGACCTGCTCAGCCTGTCGGACAATCCCGATCAGCCCTGCGCCGCTGCAGATGCCATTGCAAGGGCGCAGCTTGCCGAAGTCGAGAGCCGCCTGGCGCGGCTCATGGCCTTGAAAACCGAACTGCAGCGCATGGTGGTGCAATGTGCCGGTGACACGATATCCGATTGCCGGGTCATCGAGGTGCTGAGCGATCACGCGCATTGCCTCACCGATCACCTGGTTGGCGACGACGCACTTCCTTTGGCTGGGGGCTCACAGCCACTGCCAGCCGATGCACTGTGAAACACCGCTTACTTCCTTTCGCGAAATAAGCACGACTTCCTTGATGTTCGTGTCAAAGTTGCAGACAGCGCTTCGGAATATCCTAATAGGCTTCGCAACACCTATTTGCCGCAGCCAATAATATGACAAAGCCGTGATCTGCAGGTATTCGGCTTGAACCTCTAGCTGCTTGAGGTCGCAGAAGGCCTTTACAAATTCTGGCAGCAGGATGAAGGCATGCTACCCCCTGAACAACGTTTGAGCCAATGCTGACCATTGTCGCGGCTGCACTTGGTGCCTTGCGTGGTATCGTCCGAGCCCGAAAGCTGGGAGGAAACCGACTGGATATGATCCAGTACGCTTGCGGCTACGCAATCGCATTTGGCTTACTGGCAGCATTGGTCGGGGTCCTCCTTGCGCGTTTTCTTTCGCCATGACTTGGACTACTGACGCCGCCTGCATGTGGTCCTGCAGCCAAAGCAGAGTTTTCTCCACCTGACGGGATACCAGAGTTGATGATCTTGCGAACCTTGCTTCTTGTCGGCACCGTTGCAGCAACAACACCCCTGCATGCCCAAACCCTCACCGAAACCGCAATCCGGTCAGGGTCAACGGCCGTTGTGGCGCGCCACGAGGTGGTGCCTGGAGATACGCTGGACAAGATCCTGGCTGATGCAGGTATAGCGGCCAGTACCCGCATTGAGGCGGCCTTGGCCATCGACGATGTGTTCGACTTGTCTGCCCTGAGCCCTGGCCAGGTGCTGAGGTGGAGCGTGTCTGCGGATGACCCTGCCCGCCTGGAACACCTGTCGCTCCTGACACTTGACGGGATTGATATTGTCCTTGATTTCAACAAGCCTCTCGAAGCTGCCTTGGTCAAGACTGAGATCCGGCTCCGAAATCGCCGCGAGACTTTTGAGATCGACGGCTCGCTCTATGAGGCGCTTGCCGCACACAAGGCTCCCGAGAGCTTTGCCGTCGATCTTGCTGCGTTTTTGGCCGGGCATGTCGATTTTCGTCGCGATCTTGAGGGAAAAGAACGCCTGTCATTGATCTGGCAGGAAAGTGCTCTGCCGGACGGAACGATCATGGCAGAGCCGGCCCTTTCCTATGCCCGGCTTGAACTGGGCGAAAATATCTTTGAGCTGGTGGCAGGGCCAGCGGACCGGCCCTTCGTTTTATTCAAGGATGGAACACCAGTACAGCAAACGGCCCGCCCCGTCCTTGGTGCCCGCCTGTCTTCTGTCTTCGGCAAGCGGCGGCATCCGGTTCTGGGCGTGCAGCGCCTGCATACAGGGGTCGATTATGCAGCAGAAACCGGGACTCCTGTGATGACGACAGGAACTGGCAAGGTGATCTTTGCTGGAACCATGCGAGGATACGGACGAACGATCGATATCGATCATGGGGGTGGCGTTGTCACCCGCTATGCGCATCTGTCCCGATTTGCCTCTGGCCTTGCCGCAGGGTCTGAGGTGAGTGCGGGAGATCGGATCGGCTCTGTTGGTGCAACCGGCTTGGTCAGCGGGCCGAACCTGCACTACGAAGTTCGTATCGATGGTCAGCCGACAGACCCGATGCAGAAGACGCCGAGAGCACGGTCAATGGTCGCCCAGTCAGCGGATAGGTTCCTGCTTGTAGCTGGAAGAGCTGTGACCGGCTTTTTCATTCGTCCGGACACAGACGGCCGGGGCTGATGGAAGTTCTGCAGGAAGCATAGGCATGACAGTAGCTGTCGTAGAAAGCGCCGAAGCGTTGGCATCCTGATAATCGCCGGAGCGCTGACCTGGCTATCGCGCGGCTGAATCAACGGCCTCAATGGCATGAGTAACGGTGCGGGGGCAGCCGTCGCAGCTCATGTAGGAATATGAAAGCGCATGGGATGATACTAGATTTTTCGATGGCTGTAGAATGGGAGTTGTCAGTACGGATGCTTAGCAGGAGCGACACCTCGACCGCATCCCTCGGGAAGCTTGGATTGTGGATGATTGGCCTATCGGTCTCTATTGATTGCATCCGGATGCTGAGCCGCCACGTCATCCAGATCTACGAGGTGGGCTCGGTAAGAACTGCGCCGGTGCCATGACAATCCGGCGACGTGATGTCTTGGTTCTTGGGAGCATTGTCACCACGATTTATGGGTTGCGTGCCGTCCCTTGGGAGCGGCTGACAGGCCGCGGCCTTACTTATGTCGAGATCGAAGACGTGCCGCCATTCCGTCGCCTGAAGTCTGAGGGGAAAACCTCCTCTGCAAGCGTCGCCTTGATTGGCATCGATGGGCCGTCAGACGATGCAGAGGTGCGCCGCGCGCGAATGGAAGCCTTGCGCCCTGATCCCTGCCCTGCCCTTTTCGGCAGCGCCCTCACGAGCAACGCCGTTCCTATCGCCTATTTCAGCGAATTTCGCTGCCCTTTCTGCCGTGCGCTCGAACAGGATCTGGACAACTTGATGGCTGATAACCCAGCCACTTATCATCTTGTGCAACACGAACTTCCGATCTTTGGACCTGCCTCTGAACTCGCCGCGCGCGCTTCGGTCGCGGCCGCGCGGCAGGGCAGACAGCAGGACCTACGGCGCCGCTTCATGCGAACGCCGCTGGTTGCCAACGAATCTTCGGTACGGCGTGTGGCGTCTGACCTCGGCCTTGATCTCGAACAGCTTGCGAAGGATATGGTTTCACCCGAGATTCAAGCTGAACTCGATCAAACGCGTGCCTTGGCCGATCTTTTTGGCTTTATCGGCACACCTGGCCTTGTGATCGGGCGGACCGTCCTGAATGGCGCAATTCCTCCTTCCATGCTCAGGCAGATCGCGAAGGACGAGAAAACCTTATCGCTTCCGATATGCTGAAGCAGTGATCACGTCCTAGTTCCTGTTGGAACTGCGATTTTACCACGTGACAACAGGATGAGATTCCATTTTCCCATCGTCGAACGTGTCGTGTCGCAACGCGCGCGGTCTCCATCGTGCCCCAAGCAAAGAATGCCAGACACAGGGCCATGCACGGGCATCAGAAAGAAGTCTGACTCAAGCGCCCGTTGGTTGCCTTTGCCCTGCTAAATCTTCCATGAAGGCCGCATGGCGAGGTCTTAGTTCTTCGAAATGGCCTGTTGATCTTCATAGCCTGCAGTGCCACCACAGCCGGCATCATAGAACGAGCTTGATACCTGACGCCATAAGCAGGAATGCGAGAACGCCTCGCAACCAGCGGTCAGACAGGTAGCGGCTACCGATATAGGCACCGGTGGACCCGCCCACGGCAACGGCACCAAGCCAAGCCGGAAGCGTTGCGGGAATATGGTCCCATGCCCCATAGGCCCCGATCAACGCGGCAGCCGAGTTCATGAGATTGTAGACTGCTGTTGTGGCTGCCGTTTGACGGGCGGTGCCCCAGTTCATGCTCAGGATGATTGGCGCCAGAAACACGCCGCCGCCTGTTCCGGTCGTTCCGGATAAGAAGCCTATGACAGCGCCGATAGCCAAGGCTGCCCCGAAGGGAGGTGTGGCTGCCGTCTCCGGACCCGAGGACTTGGTGCTGAATGCCGTGCGCGCCATTTGAAGCGCAGAAAGGATCAGGACGATCCCCACAAGCGGAAAATAGGTCCCCTCTGGCAGATGGACGGCGCCGCCAAGCATCGAGAAAGGGAAACCCAAAATGGCAAAAGGCCAAACATTACGCCATGAAAGCCGTCCTGCCTTCAGAAACAGGACGGTGCCGATAGCGGCTACCAAAAGGTTCAGGGCAAGAGCCGTTGTTTTCATGGCAAGGGGTGTGAAGCCTGCCAGGCCCATGATTGCGATATAGCCCGAGGCTCCTGCCTGCCCAACCGCTGCATAGATCAAGGCGATGACAAGAAAGGCAGCCGAAAGGAGGATTGTATCGCTGTCCAATGTCACTGCCCGAGCTGTTGGAAGCTCAGCTTATGCCGCTTCGATTCGTTGGGTCCAAGGCAGCAAATGGATGTTCTGGCTGCTTCCTCAGCGTTGAGTAACCAGAAACCCGGCTTACGACTGAGATTAGGACCCGGATTCCTTGTGTATCCTGTGGCATCCAACTCTTCTGCAGGATCCCGCACCTCGGAACTGGCATCTTCGTGACGTGACAAGACGCCGGATCAAGGCGCATCATGACGGGCGAGCGGGGCTGGAAAGCGATTAGAATGAAGGAAGGGACGATGACCAGCCTGATTCATCAAAGCTCAGCCGGAACATTTTGATTGCACAATCGTTTTCCTGATATGGGCTATCGGACTACCCGCATGACAGGCGCGTCGCAGGGCCGAAGGTTGCTCGTCAGTGCAGCAGCCTTCCTGTTTGCGGCTGTGTTTCTGGCCCATTCGGTGATCGCGGGAGGAATGCTGTCGCATTCGCAGGCTCCCAGTGAGCACGCACTCATGCGTTCACAGGCTGATCATGGAAGCGTCCCTTGCCACCAAATCGTGTCACAAGGCGGAGCCAAGGCGTCTGTCGGATCAGGGCACGATTACAGCAATGATACAAGAACACCTCCGTGTTGCGGAGATGCGTGTCATCTGGCGTTGACACCGCAGGAGGTCTCCTCCCCGGAGCGGATGTCACACGAGGAGTCGATCCTGTTTGTCTCTGGATCCCTCCTCAGCGGGCGCGTGCTTGAAGGTCCGCGCCGTCCTCCACGGTTCTCCATCTGATCTGATCGCGCGCCAGCAGGAACTCTGTTCAATCTGATCCTGTCAGGTTGATGGCATTCCTTCCTTTCTTGTTATTGGAAAACGCGATCAGGCTGTGCAGGCCCCGGGGTCATGCATGCTTAGCAACGGGGAGGAGGCATTAGCCGCTCCTCGACCCTAATATTTCCTGACTGGAGAGCTGCCGGAAAAGGCTGCTTGATCCGTTCCAAACCCTATGAACCCTAAGGAGAATGACCATGGGTAAATCCTATCTTACAACCGCCGTTGCTGTGTTTATCGCTGCGACTCCCGGTTTTGCTCAGGAAGCCAGAAATGCCCAATCAGGAGCCTCTGCGAACCAGGCTGAGCAGATGGCCGATCTGTCGATCCTGCCCCAAGGCTGTCAGGACGCGATCCAGCAGTCCGGAATGGGCGGCATGATGCGGGGAGGCATGATGCAGGGAATGGACATGTCAAACATGATGGGTGGCATGGAAGGCATGGACGAGGCCCAGAAAGCGTCCATGGAAGCCATGATGAAAATGAACATGCCCATGATGGCCACCCACACCATCAAGGATCCTGATCTTGCTTTCCACTGCGGGATGATCGCCCATCACGCTGGTGCCATTGCCATGGCAGAAGTCGAGCTGAAATATGGCGACGACGAGCAATCGAAGGCGATGGCTCAGAAGATCATCGACGCGCAGGGCCCGGAAATCGAAGAGATGACGGCCTGGGTCGAGCAAAACACGGGCCAACAGTAACAGACGGGCCGCTGGAGCCTCGTGCTCCAGCGGCTTGGCCGCAGGCTACAACCCGAAGTTCAGGACGGCGTCTGCACCGTTCCCTGACAACGACAGACTCGAAAAAACACAGTGTCGCCCTCGGGATGATCACCGCGGGGGATTGTCTGGAGAAAGGACATATCATGTCGGCGGCTCACGAAAATCATGCCAGTCATAGCCATTCGCATACGGCGGGAAGCGGCACGGCTGAGGGTACCCATCGGGTCAAGGATCCGGTTTGCGGCATGATGGTCGATCCCCACACATCGACCCATCGCGCGGAACATGGCGGGCGGACCTACAACTTCTGCTCGGCCGGGTGCCGAACGAAATTCCTGGCCCAGCCGACGCGCTACCTTGATCCGGCTGCGGCCGCAGCGTCCGAACCCGTTCCCGAAGGAACAATCTATACCTGCCCGATGCACCCGGAGATCCGACAGGTCGGGCCGGGGTCCTGCCCGATCTGCGGCATGGCCCTGGAGCCTGTTCTGGTGAGCCTGGAGGCTGAACCAAACGAGGAACTGATCGACATGCGGCGCCGCTTGCGCGTGGGACTGGTGCTGACGATCCCCGTCGTCATCCTCGAAATGGGCGGGCATTTCCTCGGCCTGGACCATTATATCGGGCAGCGCACGTCCAGCTGGCTGCAGCTGATCCTGGCGACCCCGGTTGTGCTCTGGGCAGGATGGCCCTTTTTCGAACGTGCCTGGCAGTCGCTGCTCACCCGCAACCTCAACATGTTCACCCTCATCGCCTTGGGAACAGGAACCGCGTGGATCTACAGTATCGTGGCAACGCTGGCACCGGGCATCTTCCCTGACGCTTTTCGCCAGCATGACGGGTCGGTCGCAGTTTACTTCGAGGCTGCTTCCGTCATCACCGTTCTTGTGCTGCTGGGTCAGGTCCTGGAACTGAAGGCGCGGGAGGGCACCAGCGGGGCAATCCGGGCACTGCTGGATCTGGCGCCCAAGACGGCCCGGCGGATCAGGGAGGATGGCACTGAAGAGGAGGTGTCGCTCGATCAGGTGCAGGTTGGGGATCGGCTCAGGGTTCGGCCAGGCGAGAAGGTCCCTGTGGACGGCGCGGTCCTTGAAGGGCGCAGCGCGGTCGACGAGTCGATGGTCACGGGCGAGTCCATGCCCGTGACCAAGAAAACTGGTGCCACGGTGATCGGCGGGACCATGAACCAGTCAGGGGCCCTGGTGATCGAGGCGCGCAAGGTGGGGCGCGACACCATGCTGGCGCAGATCGTGCAACTGGTGGCGGAGGCTCAGCGCTCGCGAGCACCGATCCAGCGGCTTGCCGACCAGGTTTCGGGTTGGTTCGTGCCAGCGGTGATCCTTGTAGCGCTGCTTGCCTTTGCGGCCTGGTCAGTCTGGGGACCCGAGCCGCGTTTCTCATTCGGTCTGATCGCTGCGGTCTCGGTCTTGATCATCGCCTGCCCCTGTGCCCTTGGCCTTGCGACCCCGATGTCGATCATGGTGGGGGTTGGCCGCGGCGCGCAGGCCGGTGTCCTGATCAAGAACGCCGAAGCCTTGGAGCACATGGAGAAGGTAGATACGATCGTGGTCGACAAGACCGGCACCCTGACCGAAGGCCGGCCCGCCGTCACTGCGATTGTTTCCGCTCCCGGATGGACCGAAAGTCAGGCTCTCAGTCTTGCGGCCAGCGTGGAACGGGCAAGCGAGCATCCCCTGGCGCTTGCCATCGTGCGGGCCGCGGAAGACCAAGGCGTGGAAATCTCCTCGGTGGCAGAGTTCGACTCGCCTACGGGCAAAGGCGCCCTGGGTATCGTGGACGGCAAGCGTGTTGCCTTGGGCAACGGCAAGTTCCTCGAGGAAGAAGGTGTTGATGTTGCACCACTCGCAGAGCGTGCGGACGCGTTGCGCGCCGACGGTGCCACTGCCATTTTCATGGGCGTGGACGGCCATCCTGCCGCGATCTTTGCGATCGCTGATCCGGTGAAACCTTCGACGCCCGAGGCGCTTGCGGCCCTCAAGGCTGACGGGATCCGGGTGGTCATGCTGACCGGTGACAACTGGACGACGGCAAGGGCAGTGGCCCGGCAACTCGGGATCGATGAGGTCGAGGCCGAGGTCCTGCCGGATCAGAAGAGCGCCGTGATCCAACGTTACAAAGCTGAAGGCCGGGTTGTGGCCATGGCGGGCGACGGGGTTAACGACGCTCCTGCACTGGCCGCCGCGGATGTCGGCATTGCAATGGGCACCGGCACCGATGTCGCCATGGAGAGCGCCGGTGTTACCTTGCTCAAGGGAGATCTGACTGGCATCGTCCGGGCGCGGCATCTTTCCGAGGCTGTGATGCGCAACATCCGGCAAAACCTGTTCTTCGCCTTCATCTACAATGCGCTCGGGATCCCGGTCGCAGCGGGGGTTCTTTATCCGGTCTTCGGCATTTTGCTGTCCCCGATCATCGCAGCAGCAGCCATGGCCCTTTCCTCTGTCAGCGTCATCGCCAATGCCACACGGCTACGAGGTGTGAAGTTATAAGAACATGACCCGGGCCTTAGCCGCATCATCGCGTGGCTCGTCCCGCATCGCGATCAGCCCAAGCGGCTGCCCAGGCAGAAAGACGGCAACAACGTTTTTCCCTTCTTCTTCTTCAAGCGTGGCGCCACGATGGGCAGACGCCTCGTCGGTCTCACCCTTAGAGCCAGCACTGCTGTCATCTGAGATAGGAACTTGCGCTTGTCGCAGAGCCTTCTATCTCGAGAAATCGTGCTCTGGTGCAGAAAGCTTGCGCTTTGGGCTAATTAGGCTATCGAGCAGGAGAAGCGCCGTCCCTACAACAATTGCCATGTCCGCCAAGTTGAAGGCGGGCCAATGGTAGGCAGCAAGATGGAGGTCCAGAAAATCCGTTACGGCCCCATGTCTTATGCGATCGAGGACGTTGGATAGGGCGCCGCCAATAATCAGACCTAAGGCTACACTTAGTACACGACTTTGAGCACTCCAAAGCCAAGAAGCAAGGACCGTCACGATGGCCAAGCTGAGGAGGGTTAGGACCCACCATGGCACGACGCCGCTGAGCATTCCGAAGCTGACACCCTCATTACGCACGAGCACGAAGTTCAAAATGGGCAGAACTTCGACACCCTGCGCCAAGGCTGTAGAGCCCAAGGCAAAAGCCTTGGTACCCTGATCGAACGCAAATGCCGCCATTATGCAGCCTGGGCCTAGGGCGCGGCCGTTCATTGAGCTTCACGCAGATCGTTCCGGGCATCCCGAACAATCGACCACGAGGATTGCAGAAACAGTCCGGCGATAACGATTGCCACAGCCAAATCGGGCCAAGCCGTGCCGGTCCAAGCCACGAGCCCCGCCGCCGCCACAACCGCCGCGTTGCCGATGGCGTCATTGCGCGAGAACAGCCACACCGCGCGGACGTTGGCGTCCCCTGTCCGGTGCGGGATCAGCACCAATGCCGCCGCCACGTTGACGACGAGGGCAATGGCGCCGAACAGGCCCATCAGTTCAGCCTCGGGCTGCTGCTGGACGATCATGCGGTAGATCGTGCTGGCAAGAACGCCCAGCCCGAGGGCGCCCAGGAAGAGCCCTTGGATGAGGGCAGAACGTGCCCGCCAAAGCAGACTCCAGCCGATGGCCAGAAGGCCCAGGAAGGTGATAAGGCCGTCGCCCAAGAAGTCTAGTGCGTCGGCCTTGAGCGCCTGCGAGCCCGAGAGAAAGCCGCCGACAATCTCGACTAGGCCGTAGCCCACGTTCAGGGCCACCACGATCCACAGCGCACGCTTGTAGGCCGGAGTGATGTGGGACAGGTCGCGGGGCAACTCGTCATCATCGTCCGCTTCGGCCCCAGGCCTGGGCTGGTCCAGCCGGTCGAGTTGGTAGCCGATGGCAGTCACAGCCTGTTCGATCTGCGCCAGGCGAGCGCTGTCAGCGTGCAAGGTCATGATCTGAGTAGCAGTCGATACCTTCACATCTTCAACGCCGACCGAACGCGCTGCCTTTTCGATCTTCGCTGCGCACGAAGCGCAGTCCATGCCGGTGACGCGGTATCGGACAGGTTCAGTGTGGCTTATGGAATTTCTATCGGTCATCAGTCATCTTCCTTTGACATGCCGTTAATATCATTGGAAACTGATATGTCGAGTAGGACTGATCTCCTAGCAAACCCTGTTGTTGATGTTCTGACCGTGACGCAAAGAGCCAAGCTGTTTCGCGGGCTGGCTGACCCTTCGCGACTAGCAATTCTTGAAGCCTTGCGGCCTGGAGCTTTGTCGGTGAGCGAGATCGTCACCGCCACCGGCCTGAACCAGCCCAACGCCTCAAACCACCTGCGCTGCCTAAGTGAGTGCGGACTGGTAGTGGGCGTGCCGCAGGGGCGCTTTGTCCACTACCGGCTGGCTGATCCGCTCATTGACGAACTGCTGGTCTTGGCGGGGGAACTGCTGAAGGGTACAGCGCGAGGCATCGATAGCTGTCAGAATTATGCCGCTAGCTTGAAGCAAAAATTTTAAGAAGCCTGTTGTTCAGCCGCCTTATTCGGGCAGTAGGCCTGATCGCAACGACCATCTAGCTGAGATATCGTCGAAGGGTCACAAGCATGGAGTAAAGACTATTCTTGAGCGAACGTCGCTTACGGCAGTCATGACCCACGCCTGCCTCCACGGGGCGCTCAATCGTCGTTCTGCTTTGCCTGGAGAGCCTGTATCCGCGCAGGCCAAGTCGATTTTATATAGGCAAGGATGGCGGCAATGTCGTCATCTTCTAGGATGGCGCCGAACGCCGGCATGCCGGACGTCATGAGGACGCCCAGATCATCCAAGACGGCTTGCCCGCCCTGGCGGATATAGTCAATCAGCATCGCATCGTCGTGGTGCCAGGTATGACCTGTCTCGTCATGCGGCGGAGCGGGCAGAACCCCGTCATCCCCAATGATCTGCCAGTCCGGCTGACCTTCCAGTTGAGCGCCGTGGCATGTCGCGCAGTGTTCGTTGTAAAGCTGAGCACCCCGCTGCAGCTCTTGAGGCCTCACATAAGCCCCGGTTGCCCAAACAGCCGCGCCGACAAATGCCAAAGCCAGCAGCAACTTCAATAAGATTGGACTAATGGAGTGTAACTTTGCTGACATTTTCGAAGCATTGCGGCTGTGTTATTGAAGGTCAACCTTCGCAGATGCTTGTATCCGTTTCCTATATCAGCAGTGGAAATCTGTCTGACCTGGTTGCGCCGAATCCTGGCTGCTGGTCTTGGGCTTCAAGCTCATCTGCCAACAAGTCTTACTAGCCTATTAGAGCCTTTGCCTTTTATCTGGGCTGCCGATAGTTCGTCGTCGAAAATGCGGGGCCTTGGCCTTTGCTCGCCGGGCGCGCCAGTCCAGAGACTTGTCCTGCTCCGCCAGCACGGCGCAGGGGACGGTCAAACGAATACTCCATCCGGACTCCAAGTGGCCGTAACGGCACTGCCAAAGCGTTCTGCGACGCAGAAGATAGTCTTGTGCTTTCCTGAAATGGGGTATCCCTAAAATTCTGTGGTTCAAACAACGAAGCAAAACACCAAGCTACTAGCCCCCGTCCGCCGCCTGAAAGGGCAGATTGAGGCTGTTGTGTGGTCCTTGGAGGCCGAGGCACTCTGTGGGGAGAGCTTGAAACCTGGTCGCTTCTGTCGGCGGGCTGATGGAGGTTCATGATTGATATTGCCGTTTACGGTGGCCTGTTTCTGGCGGCCTTCACCGCAGCTACCTTACTCCCCACCCAGTCCGAGATCCTGGTTGTTAGCCTTCTGCTAACCGACCATTCGCCATGGCTGGTGCTGACCGTTGCCAGCGTCGGCAATGTGCTAGGGTCTGTCGTCAACTGGTTTCTCGGGCGAGGGATCGAAGGGCTACGCAACAGACGTTGGTTCCCGGTGAGCCCGGCCTCCTTGGCACGAGCGGAGAACTGGTATCGCCACTATGGCAGATGGTCGCTGCTGCTGGCTTGGATGCCGATCATCGGCGACCCGCTGACTATCGTTGCAGGAGTGCTGCGCGAGTCCTTCTGGGTGTTCCTGCTTCTTGTCAGCGTCGCGAAGATTGGCCGCTACCTTGTCTTGGCGGCAGCAACGCTGGGGTTCGCTTGAGCAGGTCCGGGCTGTGCCGCCCCTACCATCAGGGGGTGGGTTGTCGCGGGTCCGTCTCGAAGGCCGCCCGGCAGAGGCGATGCCTCGCGGGGCTGCTGTATATCGAAATGAGGGCGCTTAGCGGGTTGGCGGCATCACAGGGAGCCTGCTGCGGCTAGGGCGGACGCAAAGCACACACGCGGCAGATTGCTAGTCAGCACGACCTCGTGACGGTTCTGATCGATGACGATCGCGGCATTTCCATCGGCCGACTGGATGGCGCGAGTGACGCTGCGGACGCATCCGCCGCAGCTCATGTTTGGGAGATGGAGACGCATGAAACCTTCCTTGGTTCTTCTCATTCCCGAGCAAATGGGAGCTTTCAGCACTGGAAGGTCAAGGCACTCGACAACGTCCTGATGTTGACCGTGGTGTGAATACCTACAATCTGGCTGTCATGACTGGAAGCCGTTCGTCTGCCCTCTTTCTTTCCACTGCATCGCTGCTTGCCGTGGCCCTTGGTTGCATCGCCATCTGGGCAGGATGGAGCTACAGCATTTCCGCCCAGACCCAACGAGGGGCCGCGCTCTATGCGGAGCATTGTGGGATGTGCCACGGTGCCCAACTCGAAGGTCAGCCCGACTAGCAGGTTGCTGACGAAAACGGCGTTCTTCCTGCCCCGCCGCATGACGCATCCGGCCACACCTGGCACCATGATGATGCCATGCTGAAGGACTACATCCGGCGGGGTGGCCAGGCAGTTCTGAACGACTTGGGCGTGTCCATGACGTCCGGCATGCCAGCTTTTGGCGAGCTTTTGACAGACAGCGACATTGCCGCCGTCCTCGGGTTCATCAAATCGACCTGGCCGGACCGGATACGCGCGATCCAGGCCGAGCGGAATGGTAGCTAGGCCCGGTTCCGGGTCGTGCAATCACTTGCCAGTGCATCGAGTATCGAACAATCCGGCCGCCCGTCGCCGACACAGTTCTGAACAAGCTGCTGCAAGGCCGTCCGTACTTGCATCAGATCGGACTGGTCGTCCCATGCCGCTGGAACGCAGAGAGAGGAGTTGTTCCCCATTGGGCTTGTTACTTGTCGTGTCGAACGAAGGGGCGGGTATGGTCCAGGCTGATCGGCCGGCTGGCTGTAAGCGATAAAGGGAAAAATCTTTCGTTAGATGAAAAACAAAGCTGCAACCGACCTGTGGTAAGTAAAGAAAACGGAGATTTCTTTACCAGAGCTGCAGGCCATCGTTGCTGTTGGTGAGCTTCGCAGTTCCGAGTAAATCTACTCGGTAAGGAAAACTAGGGAAGCTTACTCCCTTATCATGACGACCTTTCTTACTCAAATCGCCTGAAGATCGGCTCTGTGCGGGTTTACACCATTGGGAAGAACCTGGCTTGGCATTCACGCTCCACGGCACAATCTGACGTTCAGCAAAGCCAAGAGATCGACAGGAAGAGCCCACTTCTGTCGTTCATTCACTCCGCAGCAAAGACCTGACTTTTGCAGTCGCAGCAGAGCTGCCCTTATCAGGTGGCGGCTTTCAGGCTCACCCGGGCTTCCAGCTTTGCCGCCGTTTCCTTCCGCTCGCTGTAGCGATCCGTCAGGACCTCTGAAAGGTCTCGGGTCAGCAGCGTGAACTTCACCAGTTCTTCCATCACATCAACGATGCGGTCGTAATAGCTCGACGGGCGCATCCGCCCGGCCTCATCGAACTCGTCATAAGCCTTGGCGACAGAAGACTGGTTCGGGATCGTGACCATCCGCATCCAACGGCCAAGGACGCGCATCTGGTTTACGGCGTTGAAGGACTGCGAACCGCCAGACACCTGCATCAGCGCAAGCGTCCGGCCCTGGGTCGGCCGGATCGCCCCCATCGACAGCGGGATCCAGTCGATCTGGGACTTCATCACGCCGGTCATGGCGCCGTGCCGCTCGGGGCTGGTCCAGACCTGGCCTTCGGACCAGAGGCACGCCTCGCGCAGCTCCTGCACCTTGGGATGCGAGGCCTCGGCGTCGTCGGGCAGCGGCAGGCCGTTGGCATGGAAGACGCGCGTCTCGCAGCCGAAGTGGCGCAGCAGGCGTTCGGCCTCCAGCGTGGCAAAACGGCTGTAGGAGCGTTGCCGCAACGAGCCGTAAAGCAGCAGGATGCGCGGAGGGTGGCTTGCGCGGGACACCAAGGGCAGGCTCGGCGGGCGGATAGCGTCGGGCGACAGGTTCGGCAGGTCGGGGATCATGCGGGGACTTCCTTCAGGGCGGCATCTTCAGGGAACCAGCGGTCACCAAGGCGCAGGGCCACGTTCACCAGCAGGATCAGCACCGGCACCTCGACCAGCGGACCGATAACAGCCGCGAAGGCCACAGGCGAGGCCAGACCATAGGCCGCAATGGCCACGGCAATCGCCAGCTCGAAGTTGTTGCCGGCCGCGGTAAAGGCGATGGCCGTGGTGCGCGGGTAGTCCTTGGCGATCAGCCGGCCCATGGCGAAGCTCAGCAGGAACTGGATGGCGAAATAGAGTATCAGCGGAATGGCGATCCGCACCACATCGAGCGGCAGCCGCACCAGGTCTCCGCCCTTGAGGCTAAACATCGCAACAATGGTGAAGAGCAACGCCACCAGCGTGATTGGGCTGATCTTCGGCAGGAACACGTTCTGATACCAGTCCGCCTCCTTCCGGGCGATCAGGATGCGCCGGGTCAGGAAGCCCGCAACAAAGGGCAGGCCCAGATAGATCAGCACGGCCTCGGTGACTGTCCAGAAGCCCACGTCGATGACACTGCCCTCAAGCCCGAATAGCGGCGGCAGCACGGTCAAGAACAGCCAGGCATAGGTGGAGAAGAACAGGATCTGGAAGATCGAGTTGAAGGCCACCAGTCCTGCGACATACTGGTTGTCGCCGCGTGCGAGCTGGTTCCAGACCAGCACCATGGCGATGCAGCGCGCGAGGCCGATCAGGATCAGCCCGGTCATGTATTCCGGCTGGTCGCGCAGAAAGATCACCGCAAGGGCGAACATCAGCACTGGTCCAATGATCCAGTTCTGCACCAGCGACAGCACCAGGACGCGCTTGTCGGCAAAGACCTGGTGCAGCTCCTCGTAGCGGACCTTGGCTAGGGGCGGATACATCATCAGGATCAGGCCAATGGCGATCGGGATGTTGGTCGATCCGACCGACATGGCATTCAAGGCATCCGGCAGATCGGTGAAGATCGTTCCGAGCGCAATGCCAAGCGCCATGGCCGCAAAAATCCAGAGCGTCAGGTAGCGGTCGAGAAAGGAAAGCCGGCTGGCCGGGCGGGGGGCGGTCATGATGATATCCTTGATCAGGCCGAGCCGGTGCGGTTGCCTTGGGCGTCCACGACCTGTTCACCGTCTTCCTTGCTGAAGGCGGATTTCTGGGGCGGCAGCAGATCAAGCACCTGCTCGGAAGGACGGCAGAGCCGCACTCCTTGCGGGCTGACCACGATAGGTCTGTTGATCAGGATCGGATGCGCCATCATGGCTTCAAGCAGCGCTGCATCGGACAAGGACGGATCGCCCAGACCAAGCTCGCCATAGGGCGTGCCCTTCTCGCGCAGCAGGTCGCGCGGCGTGATCCCCATGCGGGCGATCAGTTGCTCCAGCATGGCGCGCGAAGGAGGCAACTTCAGATACTCGATGACATGCGGCTCGATGCCGGCATTGCGGATCATCGCCAGCGTATTGCGCGACGTGCCGCAGTCCGGGTTGTGGTAGATGACGACATCCATGGGTCAGGCGCTTTCGGTCAGGGCAGGCTCGCAGGCACAGGTCAGCGCCGCAACGGCAGGGGCGCAGATCTCGGGATGGCCCTGACAGCAATCCTTCAAGAGAAAGCTGACAAGCCCCGCCAAGGCGGAATAAACAGCGCTGTAGATGATGTAGCGCCCTTCCCGTCGTGACTGGATCAGTCCGGCATGTTCGAGATGGGTCAGGTGGAAGGACAGGCGTGAGGTGGTGGCGCCACCGAGAGCTTCGCCGATTGCCCCTGCAGCCATGCCGTCCGGCCCCGCTTGAACCAGCAGCCGCACCACGCGCAGCCGCGTTTCCTGGGACATGGCCGCAAAGGCGACAAGAGCTTGAGGCTCGTTCATCGAATCAACTCCTCAACAGTTGTTGATACAATTGATCCGCTTACTTGGAAGGTCAAGGAGTTTCAGGATAGGTCGCTGATGAGGCGACGCGGCAAAGCAGCGCACGACAGCTTCGTCCCGCATAGCGAAATGCAGCGCCAGCTCTGCGGCTCCTCTCTCCGAATGCTCTTCCCGGTAGTGTTCATAAGGGGATCGTTGAGAGGACGGTCAGCTTGCCCTTAAACAGACCCGTTGAAGGCCAGCATTTGCTGGCAGGACTAAATCTCAGATGAATGGTCCGATATTTTTTGCAATGAAGGGGCGGCTACTGTTACAGATCAGGACATGACACAGATCTTGATCGGCTACGCCCGCTGTTCCACCGACAAACAGGACCTTGCTGCGCAGAAGGGCATCCTTGTCAGCTTCGGAGTTGCCTCCGATCGCATCTACACCGACCACGGCTTTACCGGCACGAACCGCGCCCGCCCTGGTCTCGATCAGGCGCTTGCAGCCTTGCGGGAGGGTGACACCCTAGTCGTGCCAAAGCTGGACCGGCTGGCGCGTTCCGTCCCCGACGCCCGCGACATTGCCGACAAGCTGGCCGAGCGCGGGATCAAGCTTCAGCTTGGCACCTCGATCCATGATCCGACCGACCCGATGGGCAAGCTGTTCTTCAACATCCTGGCGACCTTTGCCGAGTTCGAGGCCGACCTGATCCGGATGCGGACCCGCGAGGGCATGGCCGTAGCCCGTGCCAAGGGCAAGCTGCGGGGCAAGAAGCCGAAGCTGTCGGATCGTCAGCAGCAGGAGCTGCGGCGCATGTATGACACCGGAGAGTATTCCATCAGTGATCTGGCAGAGGTGTTCTCGATCTCGCGGCCGACCGTGTACCGCACGTTGGGCCGGCAGGCGGCAGTGGCGTGATGACAGATGATCTAAAGGCCCCACGGCCACCGTCCCTGAAAAGCGAGACCCGCCAGACGAACTGGCGCCGCACCAACCTGCCGAAGTATCAGGCCCATCTTGCCGTTCAGCGGGCGCTCATCTCTGGCATCTTGGAAAGGCAAGCCTGTGAGGTCTGCGGCGCGGCCAAGGTTGATGCCCATCACGACCGATATGATGAACCCCTGAACGTGCGGTGGCTCTGCCGCAGCCATCACGTCAAGCTGCACCATTACGGTGAAGATATGTTTCCCATCGGCCGACAGCAGGCGGGGTCACTGGACTGACGCAGCCAGCGACCTTGGGCGATTGGAACGAAGCGGCCACTGGGGGTCGGCCCCGCGCATGACGCGAAGGGAGCCCAAAGCTGCCGGTCGGCTGCTTCCCTCGTTATGTCCGCTTGCAGCCCATTGTAGCCTAACAGGGTGCTGAAGAAGTCTGCGATGCGGAACGCTATTCCTTTTGCTTGGGCGTCGGCGTTCGGAGTCGGGTTTGTCGGTGCCCGCGGCATGGACGCGTGACGCCGCTTCCAGTCGTCATGCAGCCAGCAACCTCGGCAGTCTGGCAAGGTTGTTGGCGGCCATCGTGAGGATGAAGCGGGATCGGACCCGCTCGACGCCACGATAGACCGTCTGCGCCATGCCCCCGACGGTCTTGGCCCAGCCAAAGGCCTCCTCGATCCGTTTGCGGTGCTTGATCGACAGGGCATAGCCCTCGTGCCGGGTGGTGCGCCCGTCGATCGCTGAATAGCGCGTCTTCTGGGCGACATGCGGTGTCACGCAGGCCGTTCGCAGATCACCGACGAAATTAGCGGCGTCATATCCTTTGTCCGCCCCGAGGGTCAGCCTGCGGGTGGATCCCGGGGAGTGGCGATGCACCATGTCGAGAGCGGCACGCCGTTCGGCATGGCCGTCCGCTTCGGTCAGATCGCCCTGGACGATCAGGCCCGAACGGTTCTCCATCAGAGCATGGCCGATGAAGCACAGCATCGCGCCGGTGCCGGGCGACTTTTTGTAGAGCCGGGCGTCCGGATCGGTGGTCGAGGCATGGGTGGCGTTCGAGCGCTTCTCGCCTCGGAAGTCGACCTCAGCGTTGCGGTGCTGGCGGGTGGGGCGGGGCATCGGGCTGGTCTCGGCTTGGGTCTGTTCAGGTTGGTCGGCGGCGGTCGTGGCTGGCGAGGGCGGGTCGTCCGGCCCCTCGTCATCAGGGGATGTGATGGCAGGCTTCGGCTGAAAGCTCTTCATTGAAGCCCAGGCCTTGACCAGCGTGCCGTCGACGGAGAAATGCTCGTCCGACAAGAGCGGCGCGACCTCCCGGTGCGCCAGGATCGCGGTCATTACCTTGCGCGACATATCGGTCGTCAGCAGCCGGTCCCGGTTCTTCGTGAACACTGTCGGGACCCAGACCTGGTCGTCGATGCCCAGCCCCACGAACCATCGGAACAGCAGGTTATATTGCATCTGTTCCATCAACTGCCGCTCCGACCGGATCGAGAACAGGATCTGGATCAGGCTGGCCCGGATCAACCGTTCCGGCGCAATCGAGGGGCGGCCAAAGTCGACGTAAAGCGCCTCGAACTCGGTATCGAGACTGGCCATAGCATTATTCACCACCTGCCGGATCTTGCGCAGCGGGTGCTTGACGGGGATCCGATCCTCAAGATCGACATAGCTGAACAGCGATCCACTCTTCTCATCCGTCCCGCGCATCATCACCCCGCCCGATGTCGTGCAGACGGTGAATCATGTTCCGTAAACCGCGTCGAGAGCCGACTATTTCAGCATCCTGCTAAACAGCCAGGTAAGAGCGGTGCCAAAGCGGACTTGTCGACCAAAGCGGTGGCGCGGCCTTCGCTCGTATGCGGTCACTATGGCCCCGTGGGCACAATTGAAGCAAACTTGGTTTCAGCAATCGCATGCTCGACACTCGATAGGTTGCCGTTCGGTGCGACATGAATCCCTTTAAGCCTTAAATCGCAGTAGTCATTTGCGGAACAAATAGGGATTGGCCAGTAGTCATACGTCCCATTATTTTGTGTTAGGTCCTCACCGCACTTGTAGCGCTTTACCATAAGCCGGACTTCGTCTTCGGAGCTCACTAGTGATGAGAGATAGAAGGCGCCGATGTGGGATATCGTGAAGGGCACGAAGGGTGGCTCGCCGCTCTCTATCAGGGCAGCATTCATTTCCTTGAGAAGGGTCGCGGCGCCCTTCTGCTCGTAATAAACTGGGCGAAGTTGAGCCATCTTGGCCGTGACCTCAAATTCAAGGCGAACGCCAGTCCCTGACGAGAAGGCTCCCCACATAAGTGTCGGGTCCTTCGGCGGGATGCGTGTCATCGATACATAGAAGAGATCGTCCGAAAGCACTTTGTAATATGGTTCGCCCTCGTCACTGTTCAGATATCCCGTCAGCCCATGGGCTTTAGCGAAGGCACTAAGCTCCCCACCCTCATCGATCCGCTTCCTGAGTGGAAACAGGCGCAGTTCAGCGGAAGACGCAATCCCGGAAAGGCCACTGAGACTGGTGTAGTGGTATAGGGTAGTTGGTGATGTTTCGCAGGGAAACATATGGTCGAAAATAGCCTGAGAAAGACCTGCGTTTTGGGACGTATGCTCGGTGACACAGATGTCCCTGACGTGAATGTCGTTTTGAAAATCCGATAGCACGACGCCATGCTGAGTAAGCACCCGTTTCATTATTTGCGCAACATTTTTGCGCCTTTGGATGTCTGTTATGACCCATGGCTGCTGCATTTCGCTCCCCGCACACATGATAACGTCAGCACAGCATCGCTTGCTTGGCCCCAAGCAGTGCATGACGACGGTCATACTAATGTCGTTTCTGGCGAGCCGCCATCTGAAAGCAGCCAGTCTCCTTTGAGGAGAGGGTGTGTCAAAACTCGTTCAAGGGGCACAACGCCTGGAACGACGTTCTTCCATGCGTAGATTATCGAAACAGCGTCCCTGGGAGAGCTGATTGGCGTGGCAGCGGAGGAAGGGTTTTCTCGTAAAAATCGCGTGACCTGAGTTTTCACACACCCTAAGCCCTTAGCTGCCGATCAGCATGTGAACCTCACTTCCGTGCTATAGTGGCTTTCATGCGAAATTTACCAGGCAGGCTAACCACATCGATGACTGGTCTCGCAGATCTAATCCAACCGCCGAGTGTAGCGTGGCATTGACTGTGACGGAAGCCAAATTTAAACTCTTAATGTATTGCGAAACATCGCTTTCTAGGGAACTCGTTGATGTTGATTGCTTGCGACGAGGCGGGGTTTACAGGCCCAGATTTGCTGGCAAAGGACCAAAGGTATTTTGCATTCGCTTCGGTTAGTATTTCAGATGAAGATGCGTGGTCGCTAATCAGTGACGCCCGAAAAGCATATCCCGTGCAAATGCCGGAACTCAAGGCTTCAAGACTTATGGGGAGCAATCAAGGTCGTAGATTAATATCTTATTTGGTGCAGAACATATCTGGCCGATTTGCCATAAATGCCCACGACAAGCTTCTGGCACTTTGCGGCTGGATGTTTGAATACATTTTCGAACCAGTCTTTCAAGATAATCCACGTATATTTTACCAAAAGGAGTTTCATAAATTTATTGCGATGTATAGTTACCTTTGGTTCAAAAGTGACAGCCCTGAAGTCAAGGCAACTCTTGCCGAGTTTCAGGAGATGATGCGGACAAAGGATCTCTCTAAAGCGCCCTCAATGTTTTTAAGTTCAAATAGCATTGCAGATCGGCGTCGGCATCCTTTCGATTTAATTCGTAGGTTTTCTCAGGCTCACCGAACGATAATTGCTAAAGAGCTACTTGAAGTCCAGCACCATGCATTCGACCGAGGGACTTGGACTCTCGACTTGTCGATTTCAGGGCTTTGGAGCCACCTGAACCACTGGGGTCAATACAAAGTACCGCTTGAGGTCATGTGCGATGACAGCAAGCCATTAAAAGCCTTTGCCGCCGAATTAAATGGTGACGCTATGGACGCGGCAATTTCAAGAGCACGGATGATGAGACCAGACGATCCACTCGGTTGGGACATGTCAGGGCCAGTTAAATTTGCCGACTCACGGGCTCATCCTGCAATTCAACTTGCTGATATTTTGGCTAGTACAGTAGTGCATTGCTACACGAATGGTCTTCCAGATGGATTTGAGCTCACCGCTCATGCTTTAGAAGCAGGAATGCTAAATGATTCAATCTTCCCCGACTTGAAGCGAGTGGATTTGAACGATGACGCCGTTAAGGTTCATTATGCGGTATTACATGAATTAGTAGCTCGTGCAGAAGGGCGCGGCACAAACATGCCAATCGAGGTCTACTTTGATGTAGTTGAGCAGGCGATTGCGCGTGGGGAGTTAGTTCTTGAGTAGCTAATGAGCCTTAGTTGTGCTGGCTGCTGTCATACCGTCAACGTCACACGCCGAATGGAGGCAGCACACCCCCTAGGTCATTAGCATCCGTGATGCGTCTATGACAGGACCGGCAGCTTCGTCCCGCATTGCGGCCGCTGGCCTCACCAGGTTTCCGTATCTTCCTTAGTGTCTACATTATCAAGCGCCCGATAAACCGTCATTCGGGACACACCCAGATCACGGGCGATCCGGGCCTTGGACATGCCGTCTGATGCGAGCTTACGGATTTTCGCATCGTCTACTCGCTTTTCCCGTCCCTTGTAGACGCCCTTGCCCTTTGCCGCCTCGATACCGGCGCGCTGACGATCACGAATGAACTTCAGCTCCATGTCGGCCACCATGCCGAGAACAGTGATGACCATCCGCCCCATGTCCCCGGCCGTGGTGACTTCGGGTTCGAGAACGCGGAGCCACGCTCCATTGGCATCCAGCTCATGCATCAGGTTCAGCACGTCGCGCGTGGACCGGCCAAGGCGGTCGAGGCGATGCACGACCAGTTCATCACCCCCGCGCAGAAACTCCAAAACCATTGCCAGCTCGCTGCGGCCGTCGCGGGAAGCTCCCGACCCGGTCTCGGCGCGAATGATCTCGCAGCCTGCAGCCCTGAGCGTGGCTTTCTGGACATCGAGATACTGACTCGACGTGCTGACGCGGGCGTATCCGATCCGGGACATGGGCAACCTGTCACATGAGGGTGATTGAGTCCTGAGACTGTCGGAAAGGCCTCTTTGCCACTCATTTGTGACACTTTGGGTCGTCACATTTGGCTGTCATTTGAGGGGGTGCCCAACGTGACACAGCAGGGTAGGGCAGTGGTTGGCCGGTGCCTTTTTGCCGTGGTGCTTCTGACTTTTTTGTCTTCCCGATACCATATACACTGGCAGGTATAAGATCTGAAAAGATGACCTGAGGAAGGATGGAAGACATGACAGCCCAACGGGTCCGGATCATCGAAGGAGGCAAGCTCGTCATTCCGGCGCTCATGCGCCGCGAGCTTGGGATTGCCACAGGCGATACTGTGCTTGTCGACGTTGAAGATGGAGAGCTGCGTGTTCGTTCGCTTTCGCAAGCCGTTGCAAGAGCCCAGGCCATATTGCGGCGCCATGTGCCCGAGGGCGTCTCGCTGGCGGCCGAGCTGATCGCGGACCGGCGGCGCGAGGCAGAGCGTGAGTAAGGCCGCGGTCCTGGACGCCTCTGCCCTGCTTTGCCTTCTAAACGGGGAGTCGGGCAGCGAGCGTGTTCTAGAAGCCCTACCTTCCGCCGTGATCGGCGCCGCCAATCTTGCGGAGGTCGTGTCCAAGCTACGCGAACGCGGCCTGAGTGTTGAAGAGGTGGGGGACGTGCTCGGCAGCCTTCCCCTCGATGTCCGGGCTCTCAATGCCTCCCAGGCATACAAGATTGGTCATCTGCGCCCGACAACCCGGTCTTCTGGCCTGTCGCTCGGGGATCGGGCCTGTCTTGCCTTGGCAGCCGAACTCGGAATGCCTGCTCTGACCGCAGACCAGGCTTGGGCCGGCTTGGACATCGGCGTAGCCGTCGAACTGATCCGAGGCTGACAGACAATAGGGTCGTGCTGTCGTCCTGCACTTTGCTTTTCTTAGGTCGATCAGGAGACGGAAATGCATGAATGGAACCAAGCAAGATAGTCCGGTCAGCTGATTTCCTGCCACGGCTTTCAGACGGGAGCATGGGCTTATGGCAAATGGTGAGAGATCTGTCTGCCGTCATGCTTAGCAGGGGAACAAATCATTTACATGAAGAAGCTATATCGCGTTTGAACCCTGTCATTTTCTCCGACGTACTTGAGTATTTTTCCCACCTTGCGTGACGCAGCGATAGTAATTGGGTCGCGATTATCGAATTGGGTGTTGTTCCAGTTCATCTTGCTAAGGGCGAGTATCTCGGCGGCGTTGTGGGTTACTGGCTGGGACGGAGCCTGCGAACGGATCATCAGCGGCTTAGGAATATACATGCCGGTATAGGTCTTGAAGAAGTCCACGCCGCCCCGGCTGTACAGGACCGCGCGGTCGCGATCTAAGCGTAGTAGCGTGCCTCGAAGTGGTGGAAACTGCCCGTCACGGAATAGTCGGAAAGCGCACGGGGCCACCGCCATGCAGTCCAAATTGTCGATCCGGCATTCCTCAACGGCGGCGTCGAACCCAGCCATTTCCTCACGGTGGAAGGGCGACGTCTTGTGCAGTACTACGCGCGCTGGATATTGGGAATGCTGATCGTAGTACGCCTGCATGGAACGGGACAGCAGGTCGTGTGCGTGGGCCTCTGTCATGTACGGCCGCCGGTCGTCCGACAGCTTGGCGGCCCGTCCGCCGCGCAGGATCATTCCCTCACCGCGCTCGTCGAACATCTGCGCGGTGCTTGTATCCAGATATGCACCGCTTTGCGACTCGTGAAAGCTTATCCCTACGAAGCAGGACCGCATCTGCCGGGAGTCTCGCGCCAGCCGCCACGGCAGACCACCGGCCTTATAGTACAGTGCCGTGAACAAGTTCCATGCTCGGGTGGCGTCCTCCTGCACCTCCCGGAAGCTATCGGTTTTTGTCTTCCGAGGGATCTTGATCGTCGGATCGTAAAGCGTCGGCCAGAAGAGCTGAATGGGCAAGCCGAACTCCATTGCGGCGATCTTTAACCGCGCCCGGAAGTCCACACCGGACGGGAGCGCCGCGCTTTCCAACACTTCCTCTTCGTCATCAGTTGTCACATTCAATGCCGCAATCACTTCCAGGGGCAAGCCAATGAGAACTACGTTCGGCCGGGTGTTGCCCTCGGCGAGCGCGCGCAACTCTGCCACAAACAGGTCAGAGTATCGATCGGCTAGGTCCAGAGGATTAGTATTCTTCAGTTTGGTTAACACACGCGCCGGGATGGTGCGAATGTCCTGTTCGTCGCAGGTGAAGGCCACGCGGAACGGGCCTTCCGCCGTGGAGCCAGGGAATGGCGGATAAAGATTGGTCAGGCGGGTATCTGCCTTGCCGTCAATACCAGCGGCGCAGCGGGCGAACCATCTCTGCGTTCCCTCCACCGTCTCCGTGTCGCCGATCAGGCCCACCCGCACAGCGGTCGGCGCGCCCGTTTGTCCAGCGTCGAGCGGACCATAATCCATCAGCCCAAACCGAATGTCGATATGGCGATGCGCCTGCCCGAACTCCAATTCAGGTTCAGGAAGGTGAGACAGCTTCATCACAGCAGCAGGCCTTCCTCATCCGGCGGGTCGGCGCGCACGGGCTTCCACAGGTCATCGGGCACACCGAAGTCTGCCAACAGCTTCTCGACAGGGGCGAGGGTCAGATACGGATACGCCTGCCGGAACATATCCTTCTGCTCGTCGACACAGAGGTACGCCCGCCACATGCCGAATTGGCCGCGCACGTCCGGATTCCACTCCATGCGCTTGATTTTAGAAAGGTGCTCTCCTCCGAATTTGTCCTTCTCCCTTCCGTCACGGGTGAAATGGTAAGTCGGAGTGATTTGCGCGAACCACTCGTCGCCAATGCGGATGAACTGCCATTTGAACGCTGAGTGCCGCCAAAATTTCGTCTGCCCGTCCGGCTTCTTGTACCGCTTGGCCACGGACCGATCGGTACTCTTCTTTTCGGCAAAGTAAGTGATCTTACGGTCACGCTTGCCGGGGTTCGGACGGAAGTACAGCACGTAGTGGTCGCGGTCGTAACTCATATCATGCCGAACCATTTCTCTCATCGCACGGTTCAGCAGGTCCACGAAGTCGCGTTCCCTGTCTGGGTCATCCGATAGCGCCCATTCCGACACATCGAACTCTTCCATTGCACCGATGTCGCAGGCTTCGCGCCATGGCAGCTGATCCAGATTGCAAAAAGACAACACCGCCCCGCCGCGCAGGATCGCTGCACCTGACGGATATGGGTCATGCTCCCTAACCCGCGCCCAGAATTCAGCTACACTCTTCGCGTTGGTAGGCGCCCAGTACAGCGTCGTCGCCATGGCGGACACGCGCAGCAGATTGGTCGTTAACTCTTCGGTTCGGCGTGGCGCCGAGTAGTAACTGCCAGGGCGGGCGGTGGTAGTTACCTCTCGTAAGGCACGCGCTGCACCGATGTCGAATAGGTCAGCTTTCTTGTCGAACTGCACCTTCCGGCTGGCACGGTTCTGGGGATCGCTAAACCATGCGCGCACGTCTTTCCAATAAGCCCGGTCAGCGGTCAGATCGACCACGATCAGCACCACAGGTGCGGTGCCGAATGTCCAGTAGTCAATGTCGCGCGCGTCGCAGGGCCAGTGGAAGCTCGTGTCAGTGTCTCCAGGCAAGCGGTTGCCAGTAGCTTTGCTTTGGAACTGCACGAGCTGATTGGCAACTTCGCCCGTTTTCGGATCGCGGATTTCAATAAAGCCGTCGATACCGGCCTCCACTCCGCCCGTTTCGTAGAACAAGTACTCCATTGCAGCCACCACTTTGCGGATGTGGGCAATGCCTTGTTCACCTTTTATCCCAGAGGGATGAATCTTCTTGACCAAGAATGAACACCACTACGCGTTGAGGACGGCCAACAAATAACTACTACAGATGCGTTCAGCACACTAGCAATCGCCCAGAAAGACAACCAGAACCAAAGCAACCTACTGTTTTCTGTATTTTGCTTACTGGGCGATGGAGGCATGACACGTGCGGCTTATTGCGAACACCGGTAGAGATCGAACGTTCGACATTTTGAGCGGTCTCAAGCGCCAGACTCTGGACGTTCTTACCGACGAAGTGTCAATCTTCGGAGCGCACGCTGCGCTTGAGGCTGGTCCCTGTACTTTAGCGCGGGTTCTGCTTGGTTCTTCAACTGACGCGCTTCTTACTGGTGAAACTACTGACCGGGTACGCCGCAACCGTCTGCAGAACCGGGCGATTTCTACTGCCCTTGCCCGAGCGCTCGCAACTGCGGATATCAGGCAAACGCGATTGCCCCCCTCACAATCAGTACTCCTGACGCAGCGGGGCGCCGTCTTGGGCAATTGTAGTCTGACGACCGGCGGTCTTGGCATTGCTCCGCAGTCCCGGCTCGGTTTCATCCAGCAAACTGAGAACGACACGGAATTGGCCATGGTTCGCCAGTGGTTTGAAACAGAGTGGAAAGCTGCCAATCCGCAGGGTCCTGCAGTGGCTGCGTTAATCGAAGCTGTTAATGTGGCCTCCTCCGAACATGCCCCTCGCACAGTCTACACTCAGGCACTTTACCAGCTATTTTCTGAGATGCAGGCGGGCACGGACGAGTCGCGCATTGTCGACCCTGCGACTGGCATCCGAGACACACAGATCTGGTCAAAACTATATCGTTTTCAAAAGGATGGGGTCATCGGCGCTATTGACAAACTGCAGCGCTTTGGTGGCTGTATCATCGCCGATAGCGTCGGACTGGGCAAAACCTTTGAGGCGTTGGCTGTTATCAAGTACTTCGAGTTGCGCAACGCTCGCGTGCTTGTCCTCGCGCCTAAGCGTTTGCGTGAAAACTGGACGCTTTGGACGCGCAATGATGTCCGCAACATGCTTGCTCGCGACCGCTTCGCGTTCGACGTTCTGAATCATACCGATCTATCTCGCGAGGGCGGTCAATCCGGCGACATTGATCTAAGTCATATTAACTGGGCTAACTACGATTTGGTCGTTATCGACGAGAGTCATAATTTTCGCAATCGCCCGTCCGGCAAAGGCGAACGCGAGAGTAGGTACGATAAGCTGCTCAATGCAGTCGTGAGGGCAGGCGTCAAGACGCGGGTGCTAATGCTGTCGGCCACCCCGGTCAACAACCGCCTCAACGACCTGAAAAATCAGATCGCCTTTGCGACCGAAGGGCACGACCAAGCGCTTGCCGGTCATGGCATTGCAAGTATTGCGAGTACGATCCGCATAGCACAGGGCCAGTTTAACCGTTGGCAGCAACTGCCGGAGACAGCGCGAACACCGGCCAAGCTTCTAGAGATGCTCGGCTTCGACTATTTCCGCCTGCTCGATCTACTTACCATTGCGCGTAGTCGTAGGCATATCGAACGTTATTACGGCACCGCCGAGACTGGCACTTTCCCAGAGAAGCTGGCGCCAGCCAACATTAAATCTGACGTTGATCTTACCGGATCGTTCCCGCCGATAGCCGAGGTGAATAACGAGATTCGTCGCTTGAAACTGGCGGCCTTCGCACCACTTCGCTATGTCTTGGAAAACCGCCGCGATGCTTATGAGCGGCGCTACAATCAGAATGTGGCAGGTGCTGGCGGCGGTGCCAGCGTATTTCGCCAACTGGACCGCGAAGAAAGCTTGATTGCGCTGCTGCGGGTGAACCTGCTCAAGCGCATGGAAAGCTCGGTCTACGCGTTCGCGCTGACGATTGGCCGTCAGTTGGAGGTAGTCGAGGCGCTGATCGCCCGGATTGACGCGCACGACGACAGCGTCACCTCGCCGACCATCGATGACTTGGACGACGATGACCCCGCGTTCGACCTACTCGGCGTCGGCCGCAGCGTGCGCGTGCTTCTCAGCGACGCGGACCTTGTGCGCTGGCGTCAGGATCTGACCGAAGACCGAGACCGACTCACGCGCCTGCATATGCAGGCCCAACGCGTCACAGCGGAACGAGACGCAAAGCTTGCCGATCTGAAGAAGTTGATCGCAGGCAAGCTGGCAGATCCATTCAACCCCGGTAACGTAAAGCTGCTGGTTTTCACCGCTTTCGCCGACACGGCCGCATATCTATATGACGCCATCCGGGCGGACTATCCACATCGTATGGCTTTAGTAACGGGGTCTGGTCGTAATAAAACAACACATCCCAAGCTGAACGCTGACCTCGGCTCAATCCTCACTGCCTTCGCGCCGGGTGCCAGGTCGCGGCCGGAAGCGCTGGCGGGTGAGGAGGAGATCGACCTTATTATCGCGACAGACTGCATCTCCGAAGGCCAAAACCTGCAGGACTGTGATTGTGTGGTGAATTACGATATCCACTGGAACCCGGTTCGCATTGTTCAGCGCTTTGGTCGCGTCGATCGCTTGGGATCGCCAAACGCTGTTATCAAGCTGATAAATTTTTGGCCGAATATGGACTTAGACAGCTATATCGGCTTGGAGCGCAGCGTTTCGGGAAAAATGATGCTGCTCGACGTTTCGGCGACAGGTGAGGAGAACCTGATCGAGGCGCAAGCGGGCAACCAGATGAACGACTTGGAGTACCGCCGTCAACAACTGGAAGCTCTACAGTCGCGTGTGATTGATCTGGAGGATCTGTCCTCAGGCGTGTCTATCACAGACATGACGCTCAACGACCTTCGGTTGGACTTGGCTCGTCTTTCCCCGGATGAGCGCATGGTCCTCAGCAAGCAGATGCTTGGCACCTACTCTCCCATCTTTGCTAGCGACGAATTTCCTCCTGGCGGGCTGTTCGTCTTGCGCGCCGCGTCCGTTGCGGCGGAGCGGGCCATTGCCAAGGGCGATCCGTTGTTCCCACATGCCTTGATCTATGTTGGCGCCGACGAACGGATCATCTTGCCGCACAGCCAGCCCAAGCGGATGCTGGATCTGCTACGGCTTGCAGCAGCGACCCCAGCGGAGCAACAAGCCGAGGCTTGGAGGTATTTCGATGCTGAAACACGCGGAGGTGAGGCGATGGAGACGTGGCAGGCGTTGCTTGCAGCCGCAATCCGCGGCGTCACCGGTAAAGCTGAAGAGCGTGCTGTAGAAAGCCTGTTCACCACCGGTGGGATTGAGGGATCCGGCGGTGAGAGCGGGTTAGACGACTGGGAAGTCGTCTGCTGGCTCGCGATCATGCCACCAAGATGATGATTACGCCTGCGGATGTCCGCGCCGCGCTTGCGCTGCCATCAATGGACGCGCCGGTTCGACGGCTGCCCAAGGACGTGCTTGCCCAGCACAGCGCCTCCAACGCCACTGATAGGAAACTGATTGACGGTGCGATAGAACGTCTGGACTGGTGGGCAACGCTTTCGCCGGCCACGGTTGGTATAGCTCAAGGCGTTGACGATGAGCGCCCTGTTCCCGCCCTCCAACTGCTGACCCTAACTGCACGGGCTGAGCCGACACAGCGGCTACTGACGCTAATCCACCGTGCGGTCCCTGTACCTATCATACTAGTTACGGCCCTGCCCGATAAAGCGGGCACTCGTGTCAGTCTTGCGCCTCTCCGGCGAGCGGAGCGGATCGCCGGGCAGATGGTAGTCGAGCGAGTGGTGGTGGTGCCAGATCTCACGAGGCAAGACGATCCCGCCACCGCTGCCTTCCTTACTAGTCTCGCGCTTCCTGAACTGCCGCAGACGACGCTTGCTGCACTCTATACCGCGCTAATCGAGCGAGCAGAGGCGCTGACAGTGGCCCGTTTGATTGGAGCGCCGTTCCAGCTTCTTGCTGATACAGCAGCGGTGGCAGCGCGGCGTGATGCGCTCGGTCGTTATGCGCTAGCGGAAGCAGAGTTGCTTACCGCACGCGCTGCAGCGAGGGGGGAAAAGAGACTCGCGGCGCAGGTTGATCTTGGCAATCGGGTAAGGTCGCTTAAAGAAAGGCTTCAGGCGGTGGCGGCAGAGTTGGCTGAAGCTCCTGTCGCTGGACCATATTTGAAATAGATGCGCGTCTACGCCGTGCATGGAGAAAATTTGTGACTGAAGCTAACGACCCCATCCCCCAGATCAACCGTACCGATGAGAATGCTAACAGCGGCGACCTGGTAGCGGGCAATGTAACGCGATTGATGGCGCTGTTTCCGGAGATCCTGGTGGATGGGAAGGTTGACTTCGACGTACTGCGGGAACTGCTTGGCGATACAGTGGAAGAAGGCGAAGAACGGTACGGCCTCAACTGGAAAGGTAAGCGCCGTGCTCGTGCATTCGCACTGACGCCAAGCCTTGGTACGCTGCGTCCCGACCCAGAAGACAGTGTTGATTGGAACACAACGCAGAACATCTTTGTCGAAGGCGACAATCTTGAAGTGCTGAAACTTATTCGACGATCTTATGCCTCTAAAGTAAAGCTGATCTATATCGACCCACCCTACAATACCGGCGGTGATTTTGTCTATCCGGACAACTACCGCGACTCTATCGGTGGTTATCTCGCACTTACTGGTCAGTCTGGAGAAAAGGGAGAGGCCTTAACGAGTAATAAAGAGGCCAGTGGACGTTTTCATACGGATTGGCTTAACATGATTTACCCTCGGCTGATCCTCGCAAAGGAAATGCTAACCGAAAACGGCTTTATAGCCGTCTCAATTGATCATAACGAGTGTGCTAACCTGCGTCTACTCATGGACGACGTTTTTGGAGCAGAATGCTTTAAGAACCAAATTATCGTTCGAAGAGGTATAAAGAACGTTCAAGCACAATTTGATAGCATAGATAGTTTATCTGTAGGACACGAATACATCGTTATTTATGGGCGCAGCGCAGCAGCTCGGATGAACAAGTTGTCAGTAAAACTGAAAGATTTTCAGCCTGGCAAATGGGATACCTTCTGGCGTGGAACAGACCGACCAACAATGCGCTACGAATTGTTCGGTCACAAGCCAGAGTCCGGCCAATGGCGCTGGAGTGAAGATCGAACATTAGAAGCCATAAATAATCATCAGAAAGTCATCGAAGAGTTTGGTTCCGATGAAAAAATTGATGATTATTATTTAGATAGAATTCAAGCGACTAATGAGCAGATTAATTTTGTGCGGTTGAATGGAGATGGAGTGGTTCAATACTATGTTCCACCTACTGGCACAAAGCTTCTCTCCAACAACTGGATGGATGTCGCGCTAAAAGGAAGTGAGACAAATTTCTTTGATACTGAAAAGCACGTTGATCTTTTGTGCCGGATAATATCCTGGATTACCGATGAAAACGATGTCATCCTAGATTTTTTTGCTGGATCTGGTACGACGGGTCATGCAGTGATGCTACAGAATGCTTTAGACAGTTCAGCGCGTCGTTTTATACTCGTGCAAATTCCAGAGCCAGTTTCTGCCGACGAAAACAGTGAGCGTGTAGCCGCTGCCTTCCTAGCTTCAGCAGGGAAGGCAGCAAATATCGCCGAATTGACGAAGGAACGTCTTCGCCAATCCGCTGAAGGTGTTCGCGGAAAATATCCAACTACGAAGATTGATACGGGCTTCCGCGTTTACAAGCTCGCCACATCGAACCTTAAGCCGTGGCAGCCAGACACTGAAGATCTGGAAGCCAGCCTCCTTGACGCAGTCGACAATGTCCTTCCGGGTCGCACCGAGGACGATCTGCTGGTCGAACTGTTGCTGAAGACCGGCATCGACCTGACATTACTAGAGGAAAAGCGTGAAATTGCCGGTCAGATCGTCCACGCCCTTGGTAGTGGCACGCTGATGGTGTGCATGGGCAATATCGGTGCCGATGAAGCTGAAGTGCTGGGCCAAGGCATGGCGGACTGGGTCAACGAACTCGATCCCGTTCAGACTACGGTTTACTTCAAGGATACGGGGCTAGGCGCCGACGGCAACCGCGCGGCGACCAAGGCAAATCTGGCTGCCATCCTGCGCCAGCGTCTTGGTGATCGCATCGCTAAAATCGCCAGCATCTAACTGGAACGCGTTATGAAGTTCATTTTCGAAGCCGAGTTGCCGCACCAGGTCGCTGCGATCGATGCTGTGGTAGATCTGTTTGCTGGGCAGGACGTGCGTCAATCTCTCTTCACAATCGCGCCGCGTCAGATTGCGGGTGAGTTAGATTTCGCTGAGAAACTGCTAGGTTACTCTAACCGCTTCGACTTATTGGACGAAACGGTACTAGAGAACCTGCATGTCGTGCAGAACCGCCATGCGCTTCCTGCATCGCCGGAATTGGCAGTTGCAGCCAAGGGCAAGAAGGATGCTGGCGGCGACTACAAAATGGACTTCACCATTGAGATGGAGACTGGCACGGGGAAAACCTATGTTTATCTGCGCACTATCTTTGAGTTGCATCGGCGTTACGGTTTCACCAAGTTCGTCATCGTCGTGCCCTCGGTCGCAATCCGCGAGGGCGTGAAGAAGACAATTGAGCAAACCCGCGACCATTTTCGCCAGATCTATGACGGTGTGCCGTTCGAGAGCTTTGTCTATGACAGCTCCGATCTGTCGCGGATTATCGATTTTGCCTCATCATCGTCCATCCGGGTGATGATTGCCACTGTGCAGTCTCTCGGCACCAAGACGGCAGTTTTTCAGCAAGCGCGTGAGCAGACCCGAGACATACCCGGTGTCGATTGGGTGAAGAGCACACGACCAATCATCATCGTCGACGAACCGCAGTCGGTTGATGCTAATCCCAATGGTGCTGGCCGCCAAATCATGCGGGCGATGCAGCCGCTCGCTACGATCCGCTACTCGGCGACCCATGTGGCGAAGTTTCATCCCGTCTATCGCCTCGATGCCTTCGACGCGCATGACCGAGGACTGGTAAAGTCGATTGAGGTCGATGGCGCCCGCATTCAGGACGCCGACAACAGCCCCTATGTGAAGCTGCTTGAAGTCGAGGCGAGGAAGGGGCAGCTACCGCGTGCCCTGATCGAAGTGGCCAAGCAGATGAAAGGCCGGGTGTCGCGACAGGCGGTTTGGGTTAGCGACAACGACATGCTGGAGGAGGCATCAGGCGGCCGCAGCGTCTATGCGGGCTATCGCGTCGGCATTATTCAGAAAATGCGAGGCGCTGGCTCAATGCAGCTGGTCGTTCCGGGCGATGGCGTAAAGACCCTAGGAGTGGGAGATAGCTGGGGTGACGTGGACGCAGACTCGCTTTCCCGCGCCATGGTTCGCCAGACGATTGAGCATCATTTCCGAAAGGAACTGCGCAACCGGCCATTGGGTATTAAAACGCTTAGCCTGTTCTTCATCGATGCGGTCGCGGATTATCGGCGGTACGATGAAGCCGGCAATCCACAGCCTGGTCCGCTGGCGACCATGTTTGAGGAGGAATATGCGAAGCTAGCTGCGCTTCCCGATTTTCAATCACTCTTTGTAGACGTTCCGGCGAACGCGGCCCGTGCGCATGACGGTTATTTTTCGCAGGACAAGAAGGGCCGTTTTACCGAGCCGACGCTTAACAGCTCAGGCGAGTTTTCCAACGCTCGGTCCCGCGAAGATGCGGAGCGCACGTTCGATCTGATCATGAAGGACAAAGAGCGTCTGCTCGACGAGGCTGAGCCACTGCGCTTCCTGTTCTCACACTCCGCACTGCGCGAAGGCTGGGATAATCCTAATGTCTTTCAAATCTGCTCGTTGCGGGAGATGGCCAGCGAAACACGGCGTCGACAGTCGATCGGCCGCGGTTTGCGCCTGTGCGTGGACCAAGAGGGGCAGCGTCGACGTGATGAGGGACTGAACGTCCTGACGGTCGTTGCGCAGGAGAGTTACGCTGAGTTTGCCAAAGGCCTGCAAACAGAAATGGAGCAGGCGCTGGATATCAAACTGGGCATTGTCACCGCTGAGCTGTTTGCCGGCCTAGCATATGTCTTGCCGAACGGCAGCACTGCCCTCATATCCGTGCAGGAAAGCCGGGCCGTGTTTCAGGGGCTCGCCGACGCCGGCCTGATCGACAATAAGGGCAACGCCAAGCCCGAGCTCCGCTCTGCCTTGGCGCAAAATGCAGTACCGCTGCCAGAGAACCTGCCGGAGTCCGCAGCAAAGCTGGTTCGCGATATGCTCCATCGCCTTGCGCGCAAGGTGCCAGTCAGTGACGCGCGAGCGAAAGGGCAAGTAAAGCTCAACCTTGCAGTTTTGGAAGGTCACGACTTCAAAGCCCTGTGGGATCGCATCAGCCGGAAGACAACGTATCGTCTCGATTTCGACGATACGGCTCTCGTCGAACGCTGCGCACAAGCAATGCGGGATATGCCTCGTCCTGGTGATGCACGCGTTACCTTCGAACTGGCCGAGATACTGGTCGGCCGAGAGGGCGTAACGCCAGAGAAGATCAGTACATCGATGCCGCAGCGTCTCGCAGCATCCCGCCTCGACGTTCCGGATTTGTTGGGTGAATTGCAGAACCGGACTGAACTGCCTCGCAAAGTGTTGGCGGACATCCTTGTCCAATCTGGGCGGCTTGAGGATGCGGCAGTGAATCCTTCTGCATTCGTTGACGGGGTGACAGCCATCATCCAAGCGGGCAAGCGCTTGATGATGACTGACGGCATTGTCTACAAACCTCTGGACGAATGGTGGACGCAGAACCTGTTTATTGCCGAAGATGACGTTCCGCTTGATCGATTGGTCGCGGTCAAGCATGCGCCCCTGGATCACATCATTACGGACTCGAACATTGAGGCCGAACTTGCCAGAGCGCTCGATATCAGCGGCGCGATCAAGGTGTTCGCCAAGCTACCGAAGGGCTTCAAGGTCACGACTCCGCTGGGGACCTATAACCCGGACTGGGCCATCGTCCGCCAGCATGACGGCCGAGAGGATGTCTACTTGGTAAGTGAAAGCAAGGGGGACCTGAATACGCTACGCGAAGCCGAAAAAGCTCAGATCGCGTGCGGAAAAGCACATTTCAAGGCGCTTGACGTACCGTTCGTGACAGCGACAAGTTTTGAAGGAATAATTGCTTCATCCTAGAGCAGCACGCGGAGGTAGCCATGCGTCTTCTGCCTTGTCGCCAATGCTTGATCTTGCGACGTTCTTATAGGGTAGGGTGGCAGAACCAAACCTTCATTCTGTAATCTTATCATGCTCAACCGATCGTTGAGCACAGAAAGCCGCATTTCAGGATGGTGCGTCCCCCTAGCGCAACAATTTTCGTCAGTAATTCGTTTTATGGAACAAGACCTTGCAGCCTTCTAGCTCCGCCCAGTTACTCGGCAGCCCATTAGCCTATACAAAAAGGCAAATTGGCCAAGAGACAACCTCCGGTTATGGAGAGGATGTTCGTTACAGTTGTAGGTATTTCCATGTTTGCCTCTGAAACCACCTTTGCGTTTCGTCCCGCTGTGTCTGTCGATGACTGGAAGGTCATCATGTCGGCAATCAGCGCTTATTCCCATAACGCAGAGTACCGCGAGCTTCTGGGGCGCCTGGAGCATCAGGCGCAGATCATCGGCATCGCGTCGTCCGCCCCTCGACTGTCCTGACGTCACGAGTTGAGCCCGCACTGAGGTCAGTTTGACTTCGGAAGGTCATCGCGGCCCAGGCCACGATGTTAAAGTCCTTGTTTGTAAAGAGTAGTTTGTCATGTTTGTTCAGCAGCAGCTTCTGGCTGATGGCCCGGCCTATGTCTCCACCGTTGCCCCGCGTCATGGATTTTACCGCAGTTCGCTCAAGCGGCCGCTTGATCTCCTCCTGGTGCTGATGGTCTTGCCGGTTGTCTTGCCGCTGGTGCTGGTGCTGGCCCTGGTCGTGCTCATCGACGGCGGTAATCCCAATTATCATATGTAGGGCTGCACCGGGGGAGGCACCATGGCGAACCCCGCCCCACAGGACTGGTGCATTCAGATTGGAGCCTGCAGAGTTGTTCCGTCCCAAGAGGACTTTGTTTGGGAGTTAGGCCTTTTGATAATGACGATCTCCGCCATAGTCCGGCGGCATAGAGTCTCAGCCAAGTTCGGCTGAAGCCTTGCGGTCCAGCCATCACGGCCCTCGGACCCAGTGACAATAAGCGTGTCCGAGGGCAGGATGCTGTCAAGGCTGTCGATCACCGGCCCCTGCACACAGTGGATCTCGTTCCATGTAAGTTCGGGCGGAAGCGTCGACAGCACTCTGGCAAGGTCTGCTTGAGCGATCCAGGCTGCCCTTCGCCGTCTCGCAGCCACCTCCTGCTCGGGCATCCTGATCCTCCAAGATCGGAGAAGTCCTTCCTCATGGAGATACCAGACGTTGATGATATTCATTGGAATATTCAACGCGTGTGCGAGCTTGAATGACAGGCGCAACACTTCGTCGGCCAAACAGGGATCTAAGCGGCTTTCCCTGTCGGGATCGATCAGGGCGGTCACCCTGCATGGGGGACCGGTGTGCGCATTCATGATCCAGACCGGCAAAGGCGATCGCCGGGACAAGTCTTGAACTAGTTTCCACGATTCCGGGCGGGCTGCATTAGGTGTTTCAGACGCGACAATGACCAGATCGGGCTTCATTGCTTCCAGGCAGTCCATGGTAACGGCCAAATGCAGTGAGGTCTCCGCATTCATCTCTTGTAGCCATCCAAGCAGCTGCGACTGGCTAGCCGACAGCTGCTGTTCTTGGGAACACAGCTGAACTTGCAACGGCTGTCGGCGTGCAAGCCTTTCCAGGATCCCCAACATGGCGCCTCCTTCGAAAATCTCGGGTAGGACAAGGGCGATCCGCTTCATGGCCCCGGCTTTCCTCGGTCGGACGGGCGGATCAGCAGGTCGGGCTTCTGCCCCGCCCGCCAGGCTGCAGCGCGGCCGAGAAGATGCGCGCCGATCGGCGCCGTCATTAGCAAGAACAGGATCGCGATCAGCGCCCGGCTGGCCGCGCTGACGCCGCCGATATCGACGGCCGCCGCCAGAAGAGCCAGCGAGCCTGCCAGGCTGCCAACCTTCGAGGAGGCGTGCATCCGGGTCAGGGCGTCGGGAAAGCGCAGGATCCCAATGGCCGCGACAAGGGCAAAGCCACCGCCCAGAAGCGCAAGAATGCCGGTGAGGATCTCAGTCATCGCGGTCGTTCCTGCGGCCAAGCCGTTCGGCGTAGCGGGCCAGGGCCACCACCGACAGGAAGCTGACAAGGGCAAGCGCGACCGCGATGTCCAGAAAGGCCTCGGCCTCGGTGCGCACCGCATAAAGGCCGCACACGACGATGACGGCGGTAGTCATCATATCCAGGGCCACGACCCTGTCGGCCAGGCTGGGTCCGCGGGCCAGCCGGATAAAGCCGATAAAGATCGCCAGTCCGACCATGATCAGGGCCAGGGTGACGCTCGTCTGCATGAAGGCGGTGGGTGTCATGGGCGGAAGACCTTTCCGATGCGACGCTCCATCCCCGACTTCAGATCGGCGACCAGGGCGGCTTCGTCGGTGGCATAGATCGAATGGACAAGAAGGAAGCTGCGGTCCGGCGCCACATCCAGCGTCAGCGTGCCCGGCGTGAGGGTGATGAGATTGGCCAGCAGGAAGATCTCGGCATCCGAATGGGCGTCCAAGGGCATTTTGACGATGGCCGGGTGCAGGTTCGGGCGCGGCGCGATGCAATCGCGGGCCACCATGATCGAGGACTTGATCAGCTCCTTGAGGAAATAGACAATCAGGACCAAGGTCTGCGGCAGGGCCCGGAAATAGCGCCGCTCGTCCCCTTGGGCGATCAGGTCGCGGGCGAACCACAGGGCACCGAAGCCGATAACGAATCCTGTCAGCAGATTTGCCAGCGAGAACCCGTTCCACAGCGCCGCCCAGGCGACGGCCAGAAGGACATTGATGGCCAGAAGCTTCATCGGCGTGCCTCCCCCAGAACGGCCGCGACATAGGCGGCGGGATCAAGAAGCTGTTCAGCCCCCTTTGTCGCAAACTCCAGGAAGGCCGAGGGGAAGGCGCCAATCACGACGGTCATGACCGCCAGGGCGATGATCGGCACCATCATCTGCCACCGCGCGGACCGGGGCAGATCGGCCAGGGCCGGCTGGCGTCCGTCGGGATGGGCCTTCCAGAAGGCCTCGGCCCAGATCTTGGTCATCGAGAAGATGGTCAGCAGCCCGACCAGCAGCGCGACCCCCGCCACCAGCCATTCGCCCAGGTCCAGCGAGGCCCGGACGATCACGAACTTGGCCCAGAAGCCCGAGAGCGGCGGAAAACCGGCCAGCGAGAAGGCAGGGATGATGAACAGCGCGGCCAGCAGCGGCGCGGTCCTGTAAAGGCCGCCGATGGCGTAAAGGTCGGACGAGCCCGTCAGGCGCTGCGACACGCCGGCGATCAGGAACAGGTTGGTCTTCACGATGATGTGGTGCAGCAGATAGAAGACTGCACCCATTACGGCCAGGGGCGTCATCAGTGCCAGGCCCAGCACCATGTAGCCGATCTGGCTGATGATGTGGAAGGACAGGATCTTGCGGAAATCGCTCTGCGCGGCTGCCCCCAGCACGCCCGTCAGCATTGTCAGCAGCGACACCCACAGCAGGATCTCGTGCGTGTAGCCAAGGTCGCCCACGAAGATCAGCGTGAAGACGCGCAGGAGGGCATAGACCCCGACCTTGGTCAGCAGGCCCGCAAAGACCGCCGAGACCGCGTAATGCGGCGTGTGATAGGAGGCGGGCAGCCAGAAGAACAAGGGAAAGACCGCGGCCTTCATCCCGAAGGCCACCATCAGCATCATCGCGATCAGCGTCATCAGCCCTTGGTCGGGCGAGGCCGCGACGGCACCGCGGAGATCGGCCATGTTCAGGGTGCCGGTCGCGCCATAAAGCAGGCCCGCGCCCGCCAGGAACAGCACCGTCGCGATCAGGTTCAGCGTGACGTATTTCACCGCCCCGTCGATTGCGGACTTCCTGCCTCCGATCACCAGAAGCCCGAAGGACGAGATCAGCAGAACCTCGAACCAGACATAAAGGTTGAACAGATCGCCGGTCAGGAAGGCGCCGGTGACGCCGCCCAGCAGCGACTGGAACAGGGCATGGTATCCGAACCGGGCGGATGTGGGGCCAATCTCGGCCAGGGACCAGACGGCAACCGACAGGCCGATGATGGCGGTGATCAGCACCATCGCCGCCGACAGGTGATCGGCTACCAGTGTGATGCCGAAGGGGGCCTGCCAGCCGCCGATCTGGCCGGCGATGACACCCTGGTCCAGAACCTCGGCGATCAGCACCACGGCGGCAACAAGCGACGCCACGGAGCCGCCGACCGAAGCCAAGTCACCCATCCGCGACCGGCGCAGAAGAAAGGCCAGGACCGCCGTAACGAACGGGATCATGATGGGCAGCGCAAGAACCCAGCTCATTCCCGCTCCTCCGCCGGTTCGGCGATGCGCATTCGATCAACTTCGAGATGGCCAAAGGTTCGATAGGCGCGGATGGTCAGGGCCAGGGCAAAGGCGAACAGGCCGAAGCCGATCACGATGGCGGTCAGCAGCAGCGCCTGCGGCAGGGCATTGGCCATGGTGTCAGGCGGCAACGCGCCCTTCGCGCCCAGCAGAGGCGGCGCGCCGGGCGTCAGGCGGCCTGCCGCCAGGATCGCCAGGTTCACGCCGTTCGACAGCAGCAGCAGCCCGAACAGGAAGCGCATCAGGTTGCCCGACAGCATCAGCCAGATGGACGTCGCGACTAGGAAACCCGACAGGCAGGCGACAAGGGTTTCCATCAGAGCGTCTCCTCAAGCGCGAAGACCAGCGTCAGGATCGCCCCGAAGACGGCCAGATAGACGCCGATGTCGAAAACCAGGACCGTGGACAGGGCAAGATCCGCCAGGATCAGCCAAAGCCCGGTGAAGGGGTCCAGGCTTGCCAGTGCCGAAGCCAGCCCGGACAGCACCGCAATCGCCATGCCCCAGACGCCGATGGCGCGCGGATCGACGCGCAGCGCCTGGCGCGCGGCCTCGACCCCTGCGGCGAAGCTGTAGAGGACGAACCCGGCCGCGCCGATCAGCCCACCGATGAAGCCGCCGCCGGGGCTGTTATGGCCGCGCAGCAGCACGAACAGAGAGAACAGCAGGAACAGCGCCGTCAGGAACCGCGCGCCGACCGAAAGGATCAGCGAGTTCATGCCCCTGCCCTCCCCTTCCGCTTGAGGACCGCATAGGCGCCGAAGGAGGCCAGCAGCACCACGATCAGTTCGCCAAAGGTATCGAAGGCGCGGAAGTCGACCAGAACCACGTTCACAATGTTGAGGCCGTGAGCCAAGACATAGGAGTTCTCCTCGAAGTATTGGGTGATAGTCCGGTCAAGCGGCGAGGCCGTGACCGACAGCACCATCACCGTCACGCAAAGACCCACGGCCAAGGCCACCGCCCCATGAGCCAGCTGCCTTTGGCGGCTGCGGCGTTCGACCAGGCCCGGCAGGCGCAGGGCCGCGATGGCGAACATGACCGCTGACAGCGTCTCGACCATCAGCTGGGTCGTGGCGACATCCGGCGCGCCGGCGAAGATGAAGATCACCGCCACCCCGATCCCGACTGTGCCGATGCCGGCAATGGCCGCGATCCGCGAATGGGTGTTCAGCGCAACAACCGCCCCGGCTGCGGTAAAGCCCACCGTCAACCACAGGAAGGCCGAACGCGGAAGCTCGGGCATGATGACAGGCCTGCCGTGGAGGATGGTCGCGCCAAGCGCCAGGGCCGTGACGGCAAAGACCGCCAGCATATAGCCCGTCAGCCTGCCGGTCTGCAGCACCCGGGTCTGCCAGGCCGCAAGGTCACGGAACCAGTCCAGGAAACTGTCCCAGCCGGCGTCCAGCGACGGCATGCTCCGGAGCACGGGATCGACCAGAGTCGCAAAGCGGTCGCGCATAGTGTAGAGCATGGCGCCGATGGCGAAGGTCAGGATGCTGAGCACGAAAGCCTCGTTGAACCCGGCCCACAGGTGCAGCCCGGCGGCGCGATCCTGCAGCAGGCTTCCCGTCAGGGCGCTGCCGACCACCGATCCCAGCAGGGGCTGCGCAAGAACGCCGACGACCAGCCCGCCAAGCGCCAGGACGGTCGGCCCGGCCAGCATCTGCCAGGGCGCCTCGTGCGGGACATGGGGTGTGGCGATGGGCGCGCCGAAGAACGGGCGCAGCGCGATGATCCCCGCAACCGCGAACATCAGGGCATTGGCCGTGACCGCTGCGGCGATGACCAGGGGGGCGCCCGTCATGGTGGCAGCGCCTGCATAGATCAGCTCCTTGCCGATCCAGCCGATCATCGGCGGCAGCCCCGCCATCGACAAACAGGCCAGGACCGCCGCCGCCGCCGTAACCGGCATGGCGCGGCCCAGCCCGCCCAGCCGTTCCACCTCGCGCGTGCCGGTGCCGTGGTCGACGGCACCCACGACCATGAACAGGCTGGCCTTGTAGAGCGAATGAACGATCAGAAAGGTCACCGCCGCCGTCAGGGCATAGGAATGGGCCCCGGCCAGCAGCATCGTGATCGTTCCCAGGGCCATCAGCGTGGTATAGGCAAGCGCCTGTTTCAGATCGCTTTGCCGCATCGCCAGGACCGAGGACAGCACCGCCGTTACCGCCCCGGCCGTGGCCAGCGTCACGCTCCAGGCCATGGTGCCCCCCAAGGCCGGGTGCAGCCGGGCCAGCAGATAGACGCCCGCCTTCACCATCGTCGCCGAATGAAGATAGGCCGACACCGGGGTCGGCGCCGCCATCGCGTTCGGCAGCCAGAAATGGAACGGGAACTGCGCGGACTTGGTAAATGCCCCCAGCAGCACCAGCACGAGGATCGGCCCGTACAGGCTGCTGTCCTGAAGCCCTGGACCCGTCAGGATTTCAGCCAAGTCGTATCCGCCGGCCGCCGTGCCCATCAGGATGAAGCCCGCCAGCAGCGCCAGTCCCCCGCCCGCCGTGACCAGCATCGCCTGCAAGGCATTGCGACGGGCGCGGGGATTATCGTGGTCGAAGCCAATCAGCAGGTACGAGGTGATGCTGGTCAGTTCCCAGAACAGGAACAGCGTGATCAGGTCGCGGGCCAGCACCAGCCCCAGCATCGACACCATAAAGGCGAACAGGAACAGGACGAACCGCCCGAACTGCGGGTGATTACCCATGTAGCCGGTGGCGTACAGAAAGATTAGCGACCCGATCCCGCTGATCAGAAGGCCGAAGATCAGCGACAGCCCGTCCACCATGAAGGCCAGCGAGATCCCCAGCGAGGGCGCCCAGTCCAAGGCGAACAGCACGGGCCGGCCGTCAACCACGGCAGGAACTGTCAGCGCAATGCCGACAAGGATCAGGGCGGCAAGGATCGATGCAGTATAACCGAATGGCCGACTTATGCCCGGTGCCGTACTGTCAGCCATAGGTAACCTTTCTGAAGTTTGACGGCTTAAATATCATTCCTAGCAAGATATAGAAATTGATAATCAAACAAGATATATAGTGTAAATCTATAAGGAAGCTGGGATGCCAACTTTTCAGCAGCTACGATACCTCTTGGCCTTGGCAGATACCTTGAGCTTCAGCCGGGCCGCGGAACTGTGCCATGTGACGCAGCCGACACTCAGTATTCAGTTGAAGGAGCTGGAAGCACGTTTAGGCACGAAGCTGGTGGAACGGACCCGCGCGCGCGTCTTGTTGACCCCGGTAGGGGCCGAGATCGCTCGCCGCGCTCGCAACATTTCCGCTGAGATCGACGACATTCGCGACATAGCCCGGCGCGAGGATCCCCATGCGATGCAGAGCCTGCTACGCATGGGCGTTGTCCACACGGTCGGTGCCTATGTGCTTTCAATAGCGATGCCAATGCTGCGTCGGGATTTCCCCGAAACTCGCATTCACGTGCGCGAGGAACGGTCCAAGGAACTGCAGGATCATCTTGCAGATGGCCAGTATGATGTAATCCTGCTGCCCGAGTTGCCCGTCCGTGAGGACTTTATATCCTATGTGCTGATGGCCGAGCCTCTCCACCTGGTCGTGCCGCAGGATCATCGGTTAGCAGGGTGTACGACCATCGCGCCCGAGGATCTGGCTGGAGAAACCATCCTAACGATGGAACGCTCGCATGGGTCCAACAATGACGTCGCAGAGCTTTGTCAGGAGGTTGGAGCTATCCAAGCCTCGGACTTCGTGGGAACAACTCTTGACACTTTGCGGCAGATGGTTGCGGCGGGTATGGGAATATCGTTGCTACCAGCCCTTTATGTCCGCTCCGAGGTTATGCGCGAGGAGCTGGTTCAGGCGATACCCTTGCGTGCCCTTGCCCCGACACGCAGCATTTGCATGGCATGGCGGAGATCATCACCACGAGCCGAGACCTACATCGACTTTGCCAACACGATCAGCGGCTGCCTGAAACCTTGGGGGGCTGCGGTATAAGCAGGGCTAACCTCACGCGACTTAGTGAAGTGCTTTGCAGCACAACAAATGCTGCTTTTGGACCTCTTGTCACTCGATCATGCAGTATGCACGATCGAGAGCAGATTGCCTTCACTTCAGTTGAAGGAAGGCGAATGCGGAGCTTAGCCCTGCTGCAGGCCACCTTGTTCTTTCACTCCTCATTCAGCGCGACGCATGTCAATATCTGGTTCGCGAGCGCTCACGGGACGGCAATTCTCCCGCGTGATCCAAAGCGCCTGAGGGAGCTGTTTTACGTTCTGTGGCAGCCAGGTTCTTTTTGCCGGGATCAGCATCTGGGTCCAAAGGATGCAAGGGCGCGCCGTCTTCCAGCATGGAGTTCTGCGCGCTATTTGCATTTTTCAGTTCCATAGCCCTGCGAGCCAAGTCGGCTTGGCTTAGGCTATCATCGTTTGATGCAATGTCCTGAGGCGTAGATTGGCGGCGGTCGCGTTCTGCTAGGGCGCGATCCAGGGCCTCATTGAGGAAACTGGCCTTTGCGCGGGTGCCTTCATTGCCACCGGCAGATGACGCGCCCGCCGGCTCTGCCTTGCCGCGCGCTTCCCGTCCCTGACGATCACAGAGGTGGTTCGGTTTGTCTGAACAGGTTCCGAGCGTTTTCTAAGTGGTTTTCCACCTCGGTTATGCCGCTGCCGCTTCGGGCATTGACTGCCGGTTCAGTCACGGCCAGATCAGCGCCACATAGGCCGCGTATCCAGCGACAAGGACGGCCCCCTCCCTCCGGCTAATACGCCTGCCAGTGAAGGCGAAAGCCACCAGCACCAGCGACGCCCCGATCATGATCAGGTTGTCGAAGCGGACGATCTCGCTTGGGACATTCGTGGGCGCGATCAATGCCGTGAAGCCGCCGATACCCAGGATGTTGTAGATGTTCGATCCGACGACGTTTCCGAATGCCACCTCGGTCTGCTTGCGCAATGCGGCCATGACGGAAGTCACAAGTTCGGGCATCGAGGTTCCGATGGCTACGATCGTCAGGCCGATGATCGTTTCCGATATCGAGAACGAACGTGCCAGGCCGACGGCACCGCTGACCAGGAGATTGCCGCCCAACACGACAAGGGCCAATCCGGCGATCGCAATCAGGATCGAGAGGAATGCGGACCTGCCGATGTCACTTGTTCCCTTGAGGGCAGGATCCGCCTCTTGCAGGGCTAGCGACTTGTCGAAGGCTGCGCCATGCGCATCGTCCAGGGCGCCGGCGGCCAAGCCGCGTTCCTGCCAGAAGGCTGCGAAGATGTAGCCTGCAAGGGCAGCCACAAAGACCAGACCGGCCAGCAGCCCCATCGGCACAAGCGCGGCGACGATCGCGAAGACGACCGTGACCAGGACCATGATCGTGCTGTCCCGCTTCAGGGCATTCGAGGACACCGCAATCGGCGTGATGATCGCGGCGATCCCGAGGATCAGCAGGATGTTGGCGATGTTTGAGCCGACGATGTTGCCATAGGCGATCCCGGGCGACCCGCTGAGTGCAGCCTGGACCGAGGTAACAAGCTCGGGCGTCGAGGTTCCGAAACCGACCAGCGTAAGGCCGATGACCAGCGGCGAGACACCAAACCGGGTCGCCACCTGCACGGCCCCCCGGACCAGCAGCTCTCCTCCCAGCATCAGCAGGATCAAGCCCCCGACAAGCTGAAGTGCTATCTGCATGGATGATCCCTAATCTGGTCTTCCGCACCAAACTGCCGCAAGAGACAGCGCCGTTCAACCCGGGCAGAGGTTTTCGATAGAAGCCCATAGGAGCTGCTCTACAGTCGGCTCTGGGCTCTTCGCGCCGTTGTCGAGGATGAACTCCATCACCAGGTGGAACAAGCGCCAGATACGTCCCTGTCTGCTGCCGAGAACGAGGTAAAGAAAACGGTCGGACACTGTTGGCGAAGTCGGAACCTGCGGGCGATGGAGCGTTAAACAGGCGCCTCTGGTAGGAGTAGCTCCCATGTCCTTGCGCCCCCATCGCCCTGCGCCGTCCATTCCTGCGCAGACAGAGATTGTAGCTCGTGCGGCATTCCCGCAGGGCAATCCCTACCTGCTTCTGCGCGACCGGCTGGGTCCATTGTTTGATGACGCTGACTTCGGTGACCTCTACCCAGCCCTGGGCCAGCCCGCCTACGCGCCATGGCGGCTGGCCCTAGTCACGCTGATGCAGTTCCGCGAGGGCCTTTCGGATCGCCAAGCGGCCGAGGCGGTTCGAGCGCGGATCGACTGGAAGTACCTTTTGGCCTTGAACCTGGCCGACCCCGGCTTCAGACCAAAACCGCTTCTTCTGCCCCTTCGTGCCCGCCATCGAGTGCCTCAAGATGTCCATTATCAACCATGGACATTATCAAGCGCCGGCTTTCACCGTCAGGGCAGGCACACCGGACGGATACGCTATACCAAGGCGGGCGTGATCCTCGATGACCTGCTGCCCGAGGCCGACCGGCCGGCCATGCTGTTCCAGCCTGACCGGCCGCGCGATGCGCGCCTGACGGATGCGCTCGATGCGATCAACGACCGCTTTGGCAAAAAGACGATGGTGCTGGCGCGCGAGGGCTTCGCCGGTGAATGGCGCTTGCGCGCCGATCACCGCTCGCCCCGCTACACCACCAGGATCAGCGAATTGCCGACTGTGCAGGTGTAGAGCGTGAAGAACAGCCCAAGTGATCTATGCAGCCGGGCTACCTTCTGTCTTTTTTGCTTTCACATAGGCAGCAAGAACATCCTGCATGCGTTTGATGTGGCCTTTCCCTTGTGTCTCTTCCTGGAAAAAACGAAACACTTCGGGTTCAAGGCGCAGGTGAACTGACTTCTTCGTCTCACGTTCAACGCGTTCAGCATGCTTCCAGAAGTCGTCGGGAAGGTCGACTTCGGGGGGGGTAGGATCAATGTGCAGCTTGCCCGCGTTCTTCAGTGCGCGCACATCAGCCAGAGAGAGCTTCTTCATATCTTTGTCTGTCACGACGGCCTCCTTTTCGGGTCGAAATGAGACGGATCGCGTTACCTCGTTTGACATAGACGGTTACAAAAACCTCGCCATCCACAAGCCCGACTGCAAGAACACGATCTTCCCCGTTTCGGGGAGACGGAACCTCGAAGGTCGGCCCTTCAAAGATCAACGCTCCAAAGAGCAGATCAACTCCATGCTTCTTGATGTTGGCTTGGCGCTTTGCCTCATCGTATTCGATTTCCATAAGGTACCATTTTGATCGTCGTCCCCCATGGTCTGCTTGATGAAAGCTTTCGGCCTCTGCGAGCCATTAATTGATAGGTATACTTTCTGTGTACACATTTCAAGTGCTCATGTGGGATCAAGTTTCAGGCCGCATCCCGTCCTTTGGTCGGGATCGCGCTCCAGGCTGCGCCCGGCTTGCGCCGGCCTTAGCCCCGAGCCTGGACCCCTGCCCCTCCTTTGCGGCTTTTCCCGCGCCGTCCGTCTCGTCCCGAGCCAGCCTTTGCGGGGCCGCAATAGTTGGTCCAGCGGCCCAGTCTCGGCCCTTCGGGTGTCGATCGCTTGCGGGGAGCCCGGTTGTCCAGCCTCGTGCCAGAACGACCTTGGGAGTGGAGGCGGGAGGCCGAAGCAGGCTGTAAGCGAGACCACAGGGATCGAGCGCACAGCCTGTGGTCAACTGGGCGATAGGGTGATCCGATCAAACCATTGCACAAGACCCTCGCGCGGACAGCGAGGGGGGACTTTCATATCGAACTGACGTACCGCTTATCTGACGCTGATCGCTCTTCTTCGTTGAGCTTTGCGACCAAGGCGTCGAACACTTGCCTGACCTCATCGTCTGACATCTCCGTTTCGGTTTTAGGGTCCGACCAACGGATGTCGTGCTGCTCGGGCGAATGGAACATGTCACACCCTCCTTTGCACAGAGCGATCCTAGCACGACAAAAGTCGTATGCATAATTTTCCTCCCCTGATCCTTTAGGTTGGCACAATCCCGCCGAACCTTCCCACAAGACGGCTCGCTTCCCTTCGCTCTTTGATGGGCGCGTCCAGCTCGCCGCCCTGCAAGGCCCGCCGCCTGTAGAGGGGCGGCAGGCTGGATAGCTTTGAGCGGGAAAGATGATGGAGAGATCCCCGCGCGAGGCGCGGTGATCGCGGCAAAGGCGCGGGACCGCGCCTGGCCGGGGGATTCGGACAAGCCGAACGCCCCTGCCCTTTGTGGGGCCACGCGCGAAGGGCGCCTGTCCGTTCATGGGAACCGCCGGTTCCCCCACGCAAGGCCGTCCGCTTGACGGGGCGAAGGGGTTTCCCCGGCCTTCCTCCGCCTTTGGCTCCGTGCAGGCCGGGTGATCCCCCTCCCCTTCGCCCCTGACGTCCAACCTTGCCTGGGTCCCCCTCCTGCCCTCGCCGGGAGGCAGGGTTTCAGGAGAGGCGCCGCTTCGCGGTCCTCGCCAGAAACCCCGCCCGATCATCCGGCACCAGACCGGCAAAGGGCAGCACCACAAGGAGGCCGGAATGGCTCAAGCACTCGAAACCGATACCCCCACCGAGCAGGCCCGCGACCACATGCTGCGGCTGATGATCGCGGAACAGAACGATGCCTTCCGTCGTGCCCTGGGCTTTGCGGCCCTCTGGCGCGGCCAGCATCTGAAAGGCCGCACCGTCGCCACGCCGGGCTTCCTCGCCATTCCCGAGCGGACCCAAGCCGCGCTGATGAACGCGGTTATCAGCTTCACGGACTGGACCGAGGACAATGACCCTTGGGAGGATCATTCCTTTGGCCGGGTCGAGGCGCATGGCGTGGCGATCTTCTGGAAGATCGACCTTTACGACGCCGCCTACACCTACGGGGCGACCATGCCCGAGTGCGCCACTGACCCCGAGCAGACGCGCCGCGTCCTGACGCTCTACCTGCCCTCCGAACACTAACCCCGAGATCGGCGCGGGGTGGCTCCGTTCCCGCGCCGAGGCTGGCCTTTCGAGCAGGCCAACCGGGAGGGACGCCCAACGTCCCCCACCAACCCGCAACCCGGAAAGGGGGTGAATGTATGAGCAGAGAAACCTTGCAGCGCCGCCTCGCAGAGGCCTGGGCGCTTGTCAGGAAGGGCGACACCTTCGGTATCGGCCGCCGCTTCCTGATCCAGCACGGCGCACTTTGACAAAGCCCGCCCTGCCCCCAGGGCAATGAGGGCAGGGCATCCCTAACAGAAGAACTCACCACACAACAAGGATACGACCCGTGATTTACGAACAGATTAACAGCCCGGTTGAACTGGTCCCCTTCCGCAACCACCTTCGCCAAGATGAAGAAAGGCGAGAAGGCCGAGCGGCTTGAAGCCTTGTTCCGGGGCGACGGGGATCTGCGCAGCGCCCTTGCCGTCACCGAGGAACAGGCCGCGAAGATCGCGGCATGGCTTCCCGAAGGCATGAAGTGACCAAACGGTGGGGCGCAAGCGCCCCACCCCTTCACCCCGCAGGAGATTGTGTCGTGACCATCGGAGACCTCGAACGCATCGCCGGGATCGAGCAGACCCCGGAAGCCCGCGCCCGGTTCTGGAAACCCTTTGCCCATCTTGAAGCCCGCGCCATGCTCGATGCCGGACGGGAGGAATTGCAGCGGATCATCGGGGAAAAGGCCGGTGACAGCGCCGATCCCGGTGACGGCTTGACGGCCGAGGAATGGGAAGCCTTGCGGGCCTTTGCGGCCGAGCATGGCCGGTGCTGGAAGGCCGAACTGCAAAAGCAATGGATGAACGCCAGTGCCATTCCCGTCCTTTATGGGCTGCGCAACCGGCTCGGGCCATCCTGGCTTGTCCGGTTCCGCCTTGATCGCCGCCCGAAGGCATGACGTGAACCACGGCGGCAGGGCGCGAACGCCCTGCCTGCCCTCTGCGAGGCCGCGCAGGTATCCGCCCGCAGCCCGACAAGATGGCCCTGACCTGATGGAATAATCGGTTCAGTCGCTAGAACAGTAAGCCTGTTAGTGGTACCGAAGACTTGCACCAGCCGTATCGGCCCCCGGCTGAGTTGCATACTCATATCTTTGTGGTGAGGATAGCACTGGCCCTGCATCACGCAGGGCCTTTTCTTTTGTCCAGGCGCAGCTCCCCAAGGTTGGCCGTAGCGGCAGGACAATGCCCCGCCGCCACGGCCCCGCGCTGTTCGCGCGGAACCGCTGCGCGGACAAGGAAAGCGCGGCTGGCGCCGCGCTTACGTCGATGAAGCGGATTTCTGCTTCTCTTTTAGATTGATCTTCTAAAGCATTGAACAACCACAGATCGTTTTGGAATGGTCCGGTTTCCCCATTGATGAGTGCGCCAGGGTGGGGTCGTGGTTGTCTGCGCCCCGGCAGTTTGCCCGAGACGCCAAAGCAACCACTTGCCCTGAGGGCCGAGCGGAAGAACAAGGACGCCTGGCGGCGTCCTGGCCCATCTGACGGCGGGCTTCAATCGTGGCGGGCATGGTCCTGAAACAGACGCATCATACCGGGTGTTGTGGCGAAGGGCTGCGAGGGTATGCTTCGGGCAAGGTTCGAGCCTTGGGCGGCCTTCAGGTCAGGGATGGCAGATGATCTATCAAGTGATTTACACAAACTGGATCGAGGATATTCGCGATACTGGCGGAATATCGGATTGCCCCCGTGATGTGTCCAATGCCTTTAAGGCCGCAAAGAACTTCTGCATGGCCGAGGCAAGGAAAAGAGGGATCGCGCCAAATCCTGTCATAAACTGGGCCGCCGATGTCATGGCGGCCTACATGGTGTCCTGCGTCAAGAATGAAGAATACGATCTCTGGGCAATCCTGGACCCCGGCGATGATATTTGTGACGTGTTCAGGGTCGAGGCGGAACGCAACACCGGCATGATCCACGAGGTTCTGATGAAGGGCGCAAATGCCCAGCCGAGATTGCTGAAAACCGGCCTGTTGGGACTGTCATCGCATCTGCGCGTGAAGCCCACAGGATCAGGCAAGGGCGTCCGCAACATCAGAAAATTGTTCTAGCCGCATCCCGGCCTCTGGCCGGGACCGCGCCAGGCTGCGTCCGGCTGGCGCCGGCCTTCGCCCCGAGCCTGAACCCCTGCCCCTCCTTTGCGGCTTGTCCCGCGCCGTCCGTCTCGTCCCGAGCCAGCCTGTACGGGGCCGCAATAGTCGGTTTACGGGTCCAGTCTCGGCCCTGCGGGTTGCGATCGCTTGCGGGGTGCATGGGACAGGCGTCAGCTTTGCGGACAGAGCTGACGGTCGCCAAGTTTACGCGCAACATTCTGAACGATAGAATTCACGCAATCCTCGACGCATTTGGAGACCAGAACTATGAGCCTCGAATATCTGCTGACTGCGTTCATTATCTGTCTCTCACCGGGAATCGGCGTCGTCTATACGCTTTCGTCAACTCTCGGCGGCGGTGTCCGGGCAGGGTTCTGGGCTGCAACTGGCTGCACTGTTGCGACGATTATCCATCTGATTGTTGCCATGGTTGGTCTGGCCGCCGTTCTGCACACCAGCGCCGTGCTGTTTCAGACCATCAAGTTCGCAGGCGTAGCCTATCTAGTCTGGATGGCTTGGGCCGTCCTGAACGACCGAGGTGGGTTGTCGGTGCGTCCGTCCGCGCCGGTGCCGCCCGGCAGGCTAGTTTGGCGTGGCATCCTGCTAAACATCCTGAATCCAAAGCTCCCTCTGTTCTTCATGGCGTTCATCCCCCAGTTCGTGCCGGTCGGCAGCCCGGTCGGCCTGCTGGTTGAACTCGGCTTAGGATTCTCTGTCATGACCTTCGCGGTGTTTATGGGCTACGTCGCTGTTGCAGCAACAGGACGTCAGCGTCTGTTGCAAAGCGAACGAGCGATGAATTGGTTGCGCCGTGCCTTCGCCGCGTCCTTCGCAGCGCTCGGGATGAAGCTGGCTACTGAGGGCGTGCGGCAGAGCTGATTAAAAAAGACGAATGGCGGCATTGGGCTCAAAGCGTCGCTAGCCTGACCTTGGCATAAAGCCGGGCGGGTGACAGGGGCCGAACCTTCCCACAAGGCGGCTCGCTTCCCTTCGCTCTTTGATGGGCGCGTTCCGCTCGCCGCCCTGCGAGGCCCGCCGCCTCGAAGCGGGCGGCAGGCTGGATAGCTGCGGCCCCGATGATGATGGAGAGAGCCCCGCGCGAGGCGCGGTGATCGCGGCAAAGGCGCGGGACCGCGCCTGGCCGGGGGATTCGGTCGAGCCGAACGCCCCGGCCCTTTGTGGGGCCACGCGCGAAGGGCGCGTGTCCGTTCATGGGAACCGCCGGTTCCCCCACGCAAGGCCGTCCGCTTGACGGGGCGAAAGGGTTTCCCCGGCCTTCCTCCGCCTGCGGCTCCGTGCAGGCCGGGTGATCCCCCTCCCCTTCGCCCCTACGGACAGCCTTGCCTGGGTCCCCCTCCTGCCCTCGCCGGGAGGCAGGGTTTCAGGAGAGGCGCGCGCTTCGCGCTTCCTCGCCAGAAACCCCGCCCGATCATCCGGCACCAGACCGGCAAAGGGCAGCACCACAAGGAGGCCACACATGGCTGACACGTTCGACCTCTACGCCCACGTCACCGACAGCATCATTGCCAGCATTGAGGCGGGTACTCCGGCATGGCGCAAGCCGTGGACCGGCGACAAGGGCGGCGCACCCTTCCCGCTGCGCAGCAACGGCGAACCCTATTCCGGCATCAACGTCCTGATGTTGTGGCTTGCCGCCGATGCCAAAGGCTACCGCGCCGCCCGTTGGTTCACCTACAAGCAGGCCCAAGAGGCAGGCGGACAGGTCCGCAAGGGCGAGAAATCGTCAACCGTTGTCAAATACGGCACCTTTGAACGCGAGGACGCGGAAACGGGCGAGGAACGCCGCCTGCCCTACCTGAAAGCCTATCGCGTCTTTAACGCCGAGCAGATCGACGGCTTGCCCGCAGAATACTACGGCACCCCCGCCGAGCCTGCCCATGACCTTGGCACCGAGGCCGACCCCGCCCTTGACGCTTTCTTTGCGGCGACCGGCGCGGACATTCGCACCAGCGACGAGCCGCAAGCCTTCTACAACCCCGCCGAGGACTTCATCCACATGCCGCCGATTGCGACCTTCCACAGCGCCGCTGGATTTTATGCCACGCTCGCCCATGAGGCCACGCATTGGACCGGCCACAAGAGCCGCCTTGACCGGCTTGGCCGCTTCACCGACCGCAAGGCTTATGCGTTCGAGGAACTGATTGCCGAGATTGGCAACTGCATGACTTGCGCCCGGCTTGGCCTGACCCCCGATTTTGAGCAATCCGGCGCTTATGTCCAAAGCTGGTTACGCGCCCTGAAGGACGACAAGCGGCTGATCTTCAAAGCCGCCAGTGAGGCGCAGAAGGCGGCCGAATGGCTGGCAAAAGGCAAGCCCGCTGAGAAAGAAGAAGGGGCTGCCGCATGAGCGGCCCCCACCCCTTGCCCGCCCTGTCCTGCCGCAAATGCGGCAGGAGCAACCCTTGGGTCTATCTTGCGCCGGTTGTGGTCGAGGGATCTGGCACCTGCATCTGCATGGATTGCGCCACAGCACGCGGCTGGCTGGACGCGGCCGGAAATCTCAAGCCGGGAGTCACGCTTTGACCACCTACGAGATCCGGGACGATCCCGACGACCTGCCCATCATCTGCGCCACCTTGGCCGAAGCGGAGCGGCGCGGCCAACGCCGCGCCGCCCGCCTCGGCATCGAGGTTCTGATTTACGAAATGCACCCCACACGCGGAGAGCGGCTTATCGCTGCGATCTAACCCCCCGGTCCCCGCAGCAGCGGGGCTTTTACGTGTCGATCTGGTTGACCAGGCGGGGTGGAGCCGTCGAGCCGGCCCCGCCCTGCCCGGCCTCGCGCTATCCGCGCGGGAACCGCTTTCGCGGCCAAGCGGAGACGGCTGCGCCGTCAGCCTATGAAGAAGCCCCGCCCTTTGGGGCGGGGCGAGACTCAGGGAGGGAGTGTCGCTCAACGTAGGGTTGGAATGCGGGTTCCCGGTCAGGACAGATCATACTTCTCGGACGGCCGCAGCCCGTCCTTGCGCCAGCCAGAGTCAAAGACCGTAACCCGACCCTGCGAGGGCCATGCCAGTTTCCATCGGGCTTCCCGCCGAAGGCGCCGCGCATTGTCGAGCATGGTCTGCGCCACATCATCGAGGGTGAAGCCGTCGCCCAGGACGAACCATTCGCTCGATTTGGCAAAGTCCCGATCCGCAAGCCGTGTCGCGCTCTTGAGGCAACGGCTTTCAAGGCAATGAGCGTGCGGCATCTGGATCGTCTGCACGATCAGAAGCCGCTTTTCGAAACCGCGCGCCAGCTCGCGCCGCCGCTCGGTCATCTTGCGCTGCGTGAAGCCGATCTTGATCCGCTGCGGATACCGCTCGTCGCAGGTCAGATAGACCGTGCCCCAGGGCACGGCGCGGCGGAACCACCGAACCTTGAGACTGCCGCGCGACTTTCGCGCACCCGTCACTCCCCCGCCCGCCATGCCGTCCAGTCCTGTTCCGTGATCCTGTCGATGGCCGGGTTGCTGTGCAGCACCGGCAGGTGCAGCGACTCCGCGGCCGCAAGGGCGAGGCAGGTCTGCACCGTCAGTTTCGCCGGGTGATCCGCTCCCTGGCCGAAGCGGGCCGCCAGCCTGCATCCGTCAGCCGCGATGCGCGGGCTGACCACGATTTCATAGACCTTCAGGATCTGAAGCAGGCTGTCGAATACCTCGGTGGCCTGCTCAACCGCCTCAGATGAGACGCCGCGCCTGTCCGCGCCGCTTTCGGCCAAAGCCATGACCACATCGAGACGAACACTGGCCGAGGTCTTGCACGGCTTGCGGCTGTTCTTGATCTTTTCCACCAGCAAGGCCGCGTCAGACCTGTTGCCCAGGATGGCAAGGAAGGCAGAGCTATCAATGAACATCAGCGTTTGCCCTTTGGCGGAACGATGTGCACGGACTTGAAGCCGTAGTTCTTCACCCGCTCCTGCAGGGCGGCAATCTGGTCCTCGATGGTCGGCATGGACCGGATGCGCTCGATCTCGTTCTGGATCGCCTGCCGCACCGCTTCTGTCTTGGTGACCCCCAGCATCTCCGCCAGCGTTTCCGCCAGATCGTTCACGCTTTCGTCGCGGATGGATAACTTGCCCATGTGCGCCCTAATATGTATGCACAGTATTTACGAATTAGCCTATACGGTGCTATCATGGTCGGCAAGTCCGAGCGAGGTTCAGGCCATGCCACCCGATACCCTGACGGGCCGCATCCGCTTCCTGGTATTGCAGCCGGTCGATGCCCTGCACTTCGCGCACGGCACGCCCGCCACTGAGCTCGGCGGGCTGAAGGCTGCGGCGGTCCTGCTGTTGCTGATGAACGTCGCCTTCGCCATGTCGCTCTATTATCATGGCGAGGCGCTGACGCTGCTGCCCCTCATCGGCACGGGCCTGCACCTCGTGCTGGTCTATATCCAGCGGGTGTTCGACCTCTTTGCCTGGGGAATGTTCCTCTATCTGGTGATCCTGCGCCGCCGCGCCTGATCCCCTGTCGGGGAAACATCGCAGAGACGACTGCGTTGATCCTTCACAGGTATGGACGCAACGATGACCCAGGAACAGACAAACAGGGGCCGCGCCCAGGATCGCCGTCAGGTCGCAGCCGGACAGGATCACGAAGTCCGCTATGAAGCCGAGAAGATGGACGTGTCCAAGGACGAGGTGCGGGACGCCGTGAAGTCCGAAGGCAACAGCCGCAACAAGGTCGAGCGCAAGCTGTCCGAGGACTGAAATCATGGCGGGCCATGCAAGCGGGCTGCGCACGATCCGGCCCGTAGCCTACCAGGAGACCGACAACCGGTTTCGCATCGTCAATGATGCCAACGGCATGGGTGGGGCGTTGATGGAACAATGCGACCCGGCCGATCCTGCCTACCAGCAGGCGGCCGGTTCCTGCATCGCTTTTGCCGCAGGCAGCGTGACGGCCGAACAGGCGAGGGCCGAGTTCATCCAGGCGCTGACGTCAGCCGGGGTGTTCGTCCGCGAAGGGTAGCAGCTCACGCCTTGGCGTCGGAGGTCGTGTCGCTGTGGGACGGAGCATTGCAAAGACGAAGGGCAAGACGCGCCTCAAGCAGAACACCGTCAAGATCGCCTTTCTCAGCCAGCATCTCGATCTGCCGAAGATAGCCCACAAGCTTGTGGATCACGTCATTTGCCATCTTCCATTCCTTCTTTTCCGCTGTCAGGTCGGGCACCATAAACCTTACCCAACACGAGCAGGCAATGACTGGAAATCTGCAATGATCGTCTCCGCAATCGTCATGGCTGCCCGTGATGCTGCCGCCGATATTGAATATGCGTCGACCGAAGAAAATCTTACAGCCGAACGGGCGCGTGCCCTCAAGGCCCTGGCCGACAATATCTATGCTACCGCCTTTCAGGCCGAAGAGAACGACCCCGAAGCGGTCAGGTTCTTGTGCGACATGCTGGGCCTGGAAAAACTGCTGGCAGCCTTTGACGCGCAATGCGGCCCGGAGCAGGGTTAGACAGGTCTCACGTGAGAATGTGATCCTGCCCCTGCCGCTCTTGCATCAGTAGATGAAGCCGCAGGTTTGAACAGTCTTCTGTTGAACACCTGCACAGCCGTTCGCGCGGCGTCCTGGTCAGTTGAGCCGGGCGTCCAGCGGGCCAGATCCCCAAGCAGCATCTTGGTGATGACGCCATACAGGTAAGTATGGCTCATCGCCCGCAGCATGACCAAGTCCTCGTCCGGATCAAGATAGCCTTGCTCCTGGGCACGCTGAAGGATCTTCATGATAAGATCATGGACCGACTGCTCATATTGCAGAAGACGGGGATGGGCCTCGAAAACACGAGCAGGCATTTCCCCGACAAACCGGAACTCCTGCGGGTAGAGACGCGCCCAGTCGACATAGGCGACAGCCATTGCCTCAAGCTGATCGACAGGTGATGACTGCCGCGCGGCCTCCCGGGTGATGGTGTGCAGCAGCCGTTGCAGCGCGACATCGGCCATCGCCACAAGCAGATGCTCGCGGTCGAAGATGACCTGCTTGAGGAGATGCTCTTCGATCCGAAGCTCCTCGGCCACTGTTTTCAGGTGCGGCAGCTCGCCGGTCTTGGCAGCAAGACGGCTTGCTGTGCTGATGGCGGCCGAAAGCAGATGCTGGCCGGGCAGAAAGGGAGCATTCATAACATTCAACTGGTGATTGATGTGGCAGTCTCCCTGCCACATTTACGGCAGTGCAGAAAAGACGGAAAGAGGGCGAAAATCTTTTCTGATCCTGTGGATGATCTGCCGCATCCCGTCCTTCGACCGGGACCGCGGTCCAGACTTCGTCCGGCTGGCGCCGGCCATCGCCCTGAGCTTAACCCCCTGCCCCTCCATTGTGGGCTTTTCCCGTGTCGCCCGCTTCGTCTCTTCGGGCGGGACCGCTGACGCGGTTATCCACAATTTGCGTGGATCATTCCGGGGATAACAACGACAGAAATGGAGGCAGGAGCACGGTTGTCCAGCCTCGCGCTGGCCCGACCTTGGGAGGGGAGGCGGGACGCCGAAGCAGGCTGTACGCGAGACCACAGGGATCTAGCGAACAGCCTGTGGTCAACCGGGCGAATATTCGAGTAGGGCCAAGCTATCGTGCTACTATCCTTGCGACATCAACGATACGGACACCTTCACCGGGCGATAATCCATTCCATCTGGCAGCTCACTTTCGTCCAACTCCGCCTCAAAGAAGTCAAACTCTGGGAATGCAGCGGCCAGTTGGTCGATAAGCTGGCCTACCAAAATCTCGTTGCCGTGACCTGCTGTGCCAACAATGTCTGCGACCTTTTGCATTTCCTCTAGCGTCATCGCCGGCTGGCTCCACTGTAAACGTCGACCAAGAACAGCTTGAGCCCATACTGCTGCAACATGTCGCATTTATGAATGTTGCAAGACGGATGGTACCCTGACTTGCCTTTCTGATCCTTCTGCCGTCGCCGCGCGGTCTAAGAAGAAGATACGGGAGAAGCCCGCGCCAGGCGCGAGCCAGCCTGTAGCGGGGCCGCTACAAGTCAGTCCAGCGGCCCAGTCTCGGCCCTGCGGGTCACATGGGGTGACAACCGTTCTTCACCCGGCCTTTCCTACCGAAGCCCATTCTGCGGCGGCAGTTGCCGACCTTGTAAGGAACCATGTGCCCGGCGGTGGTCATAAAGGTATCCTCCTCGCGAAGCGATGTGTGGGCCGGTCTGGTTCGGACATTTGACAAGTCGAAACCAATTCGGACATTCATGTCCTGCCATTGCGAAAGGCTACCTTCCCAAACTTAAGATTGGATACAGCGAGGCGACCAGCAGGAATGCCATGAGGCCGTTGAAGACCCGCAGCCGCGTTGGGTTCGACAACCATTGCCGTATCACTGTTCCCAGCCATGCCCACAGGGAGATCGCGGGCATGGACACCACGGCAAAGGCGCCGGCCACAACGGCGACCGACAGTACCGTCCTGTCGGGGGCATAGAGCGTGACGGCCGACAGGCACATCGCCCACGCCTTTGGGTTCACCCATTGGAAAGCAGCTGCCTGAATCATGCTCATGGGACGGGCGTTCGCGGCCTGATCCTTCAAGGGGGCCGCTGTCGCGATCTTGTAGGCAAGCCAGAGCAGATAGACGACGGACACCACCTGCAACGCGATGCCGAGCATCGGAGCGGCCTCGAACACCGCCATCAGACCCATTCCCACGAGAAAGGCCATGGCCGAGACGCCTCCGGAGATCCCCAACATGTGCGGCACGGATCTGCGGAAACCGAAGTTCGCACCCGAGGCCATCAGCATCAGGTTGTTCGGACCCGGCGTGACGGTGGTGACGAACGCGAAACCCAGAAGGGCGGTGAGGAGTGCGAAGCTCATAAGGACTTGCCTGAAGGAAGGAATGCGACGAACTTACAGCGCCCAGGGTGCAATGAGGCGCCAAAGGTTGATCATTTTACGGTATCTGCACAACGAATGGCGCTGCTGGACGAAACTGACCATCGAATATTGCGCGAACTGCGCCGCGAGGCACGCATCAGCAACGTGCAGCTTGCGGAGCGCATCGGTCTGTCCCCGTCGGCCTGCCTCCGCCGCGTTCAAGAGCTGGAACGGGCCGGCGTGATACGGGGCTACCGCGTCGTCACGGACCCGGAGGCGATGGGACGAGGGTTCGCAGCCTACGTCATGGTCGGCCTGTCATCCCATACCAAGGCGGCGCAGGAAGGCTTCGAGCGGGCCATGGCCATCGCCCGTGAGGTGACGGAATGCCACAACATCGCCGGAGCCTTCGAATACATCCTGCGGGTCGAATGCGCTAACCTGTCGGACTACAAGCGTTTCCACACCGACGTTCTGGGCACCCGATCCCACGTCAATGCGATCACCTCCTACATCGTCATGGGCTCCCCGAAGGACGATCGCGCCACCTGAGTTGAACTGACGTCTCATCCCCGTAGCCGTCGCGCCGAGAACGGCACCGTCGTCCCACTCTCGACCTGAGCAGTTGCTTCAGAAACCCACCATTTGTGGTTGACAGGGTGAACCGTTGTCAAGGAACGCCCGCTTGCGGGTAGCACGGTTGTCCAGCCGCGCACTGGCCCGACCTTGGGAGGGACAGGGTGGGGCCGAAGCAGGCTGTAAGCGAGACCACAGGGATCGAGCACACAGCCTGTGGTCAACCGGGCGGGCAGTTGAGGTGAGACGCTAAGCCATTGGAGGGAAATGTTACTGGATTATTTAGTTGGTTTTTGGCTTAGTATTCTTTAGTCGCCCTCGGGCGACGGCCCCGCTGTGTGCGCGCATTGGCGGGGCCATTATCAATCTTGCCTTGAATTAACCTTTGATGATTAGGTGGCGGCCTGTGAAGGCAAGCGCACACCCTTCATGGGGCTCTTACAGTCCTCTGGGCTGTAAGAGCTTTTCAGACCAACCTTCCCATAAGGCGGCTCGCTTCCCTTCGCGTCTCACGATGGGCACATCCGTCTCGCCGCCCTGCAAGGCCCGCCGCCAGCAGAGGGGCGGCAGGCTGGAAAGCTGCGGCCCCCGATGATGATGGAGAGATCCCCGCGCGAGGCGCGGTGATCGTGGCAAACGCGCGGGACCGCGCCTGGCCGGGGGATTCGGACAAGCCGAACGCCCCTGCCTTTGTGGGGCCACGCGCGAAGGGCGCGTGTCCGTTCAGGGGAACCGCCGGTTCCCCCACGCAAGGCCGTCCGTTTGACGGGGCGAAGGGGTTTCCCCGGCCTTCCTGCGCGGCTTACGCGCTCCGTGCAGGCCGGGTGATCCCCCTCCCCTTCGCCCCTGACGTCCAACCTTGCCTGGGTCCCCCTCCTGCCCTCGCCGGGAGGCAGGGTTTCAGGAGAGGCGCGCGCTTCGCGGTCCTCGCCAGAAACCCCGCCCGATGATCCGGCACCAGACCGGCAAAGGGCAGCACCACAAGGAGGCCGGAATGGCTTTGTTTGAGATTGTCACCATGACCGACGACAGCGGCATGACCCGCATCGTGACCGATAACCTTGCCGCATGGGTCGAGGACATGGGCACGGAAATCACCGGGACCGAGACCCGCACCCGCCTGCGCCCCGAGTTGCAGGGCCAGCCGAAGATCGCGGGCTTTGTCGGCCCTTGCTGGGGCGGACTGTCCAAGACCGGCGAACCCATCATCCGCTACGAAGATCGCGGCACCTATGCCGCCTTGAGCCAGTAAGGAGGCGGCGATGACCTATTTTCCCGTGGTCCAGATTGACATGCACCCGGCACCCTACGTTGCCGCGACCGGCAGCGCCCGCAGCGCACAGATCGGGGCCCGCCTTGTGGCCGAGCGTTGCCCCGGCAATGTGTTCGGCATCCGCGACACCGCCGACTTCAAGGGTCCGAAAAGCAACGGCTTCATCCGCGATTGCGCCCGGTGCGTCGAGGTTCAGACCCTGACCGCACAGGAGTTGATGGCCGAGGAAAACGACAACCCCGATCAGCTTCCCAAGTGGCACGTCTATTTCTACGACAGCGGCGCAGGTGAAAATCGCTTCACGGTCAACGCCTATCTTGACCATGATCTGCGCGTCCGCGCCAAGTGCGAAGCCGACCCGGCCCTGGCTGGCCACGCCGTTGTCTATGGCGACGGTCCTTCGATGGAAACGATGTATCTCATGCTCGATGCCTTTGCCGCCCGGCAGGAGGCCACGGCATGACTTGGCGGATCATCGAAACAAGGGCGCATCCCGGCGCCCTCCCCCGCACGCATGACACCGAGGCCCTGGCATGGCGCTTTGCGCGCCGCCACGGCCATGAGGTTTGGGAAATAACGGATAACGGCCGGACCGCCTTCAAGTGTTTCCTGGGTCAAGGGTGACGACATGACCTATCACAACACCGAGTTTCCGAAGATCGGAGAAACCACGGAACATGCCGCGCCCGCCCTGCGGCGCAGCCTGTCCGAGATCGTGGCCGAGTATGACGCCAAGGTCGCGGCCATTCCCGAGGTGATTGCCGACTTCAGCCGGGCCGAGGCAGCGGTCAATGTTGCCGCTAGTATAGGCGGAGCTTATGGCGGTCAGGTCTTTTCCCGCAGTCCGAGCCTTTACGAACGCGATGTGCGCCTTGCCCTGCTGCGGTCAGCCTGGAAGCATGTCTATGAGGGATTGCAGATCGAGCGCATTGCCAGTGCCAAGGACCGCAAGCAGCTTGACCTGAAACTGACCAACCCCCTGCCCTTCACCCTGCCCAACATCGCGGAAGTGTTCGGGGATTATCTCCTGGACCCGCGCTTTCACGTCCTCAAGGGTCTGGCCGAGTGCTTTTGCGATCTGGACCCCGCCTACAAGAGCCATTCCAAGGTCAAGATCGGCGTTGAGGGCCTGCCCAAGCGCATCATCATTGGCAGCGCGACCGGCTGGAACGGTTGGGGCCAGGAGCGGCTGAAGGACACGCTCAATGCCCTGCGCGTCTATCGCGGCCAGCCGCGCTATGAATACCGCGAGTTTGCCGACATGATGAAAGAGGCCGAGCGGCACGGCGAGGCCGATTGCTGCGCAGGCTTCATCCGCGCCTTCAAGAACGGCAACGTGCATCTGATTTTCAACGCTGATGGACGACGCGACATCAACCGCGCCCTGGCCGAGTTCTATGGCGAGGTTCTGCCTGACGCGCCGACCGAGGCCGAGGCCAAGCGGCCAAGCACGGAGGTTGCCCGCGACCTGCAATTCTACCCCACGCCCCGCCGCGTGGCGCAGGAGATTGTCAGCGCCCTGCACCTGTCAGGTGGCGAACAGATCCTGGAGCCGTCCTGCGGTGACGGCCGGATCATGGACGAGCTGGCCGCGTGGAACGACAACCCCGAGGACCGGCGCGGCCGCGCGCCCGTCACTGTGACCGGCATCGAGTATGACGCAGGCCGCGCCGAGCAGGCCCGCGCCAAGGGTCATTCCGTCATGACCGCCAATTTCCTGCAGGTTGCCCCCGATCCGCGCTTTGATGCAGTCGTGATGAACCCGCCCTTCTATGGCCGGCACTACAAGCTGCACCTCGATCATGCGGTAAAGTTCCTGAAGCCGGGCGGCGTCCTGGTCTGCATCCTGCCCGCGACGGCCCATTATGACCACGGCACCACCATAGGCCGCTGGACCGATCTGCCCGTGGGCAGCTTCGCCAGTTCCGGCACCAATGTTCCGACCGGCTATTGCGTCTATCACAAGCCCAAGGCGTGACTGAAAACGACAGGGGCAGGCGATGCGCCTGCCCCTGCCCTTGCCCCTTTCACGGATCACCCCATGAACCTTTATCTGCGCATCTATCTGGCGGGACATTCCAGCCGCGTCATGCCGCGTTGGCTGCGCCGCCTTGTCGCGCGCAGCGTATTGCACCGCGCCTGGTTGTGCGGCTTCAATGGCTGCTTCGAGCAGGACGGCGTGCGCTACGGACCCGCGAACCCCTACCCCGGCGCTGTCCTGCCCGACGCCTGACAGCACCGGGGCGGGCAAGTGCCCGCCCCATGTCCTTATCTCTGCTGAAACCGCCATACCTCTGGCGGGGTATACGTCCCGGCGAAGATGCCGTTTCCCTCGGCACGGGCTTCGGCTTCGGCCTGTTCATAGTCTCGGCTGTAGCGGGTGTAGGCCACGGCCCATCCGTTGCGGACGACCCAATAATTAATGTCCTTGCCGCCAGCTTCGCAGACGGAAACCGCCCGGCCATAGCGGTCCGTGTCTTGCACGAGGCACCGCACGTTCTGTCCATCGAGGGTGGCCTCCAGTTTCTCGGTCGCTTGACGACCGCATGGCCAGTCTTCCCCTGCCCTGTCTTGGCACATCTGGTTCTTTTCCACGGCGTCGATGCCGAACAGGCGAACCCGCGTGCCGTCCACGTCCAGCGTGTCAGCGTCGATCACGCGCACTGGCCCTGACAGGATCTCGCCTTGCGGCCGGAACAGATCGCCAAGAAGCTTTTCCGCTTCCTTTGTCAGTTCATCAGCCATGCCAGCGAGGATCGCCCCAAGCAGGACAACCCCAATGGCCGCGCCAGGACCGACGCGGAGCTTTCGGCCGATCATATGGCGCAGTCCGCTTTCAGTTCATCCTCGATGTTGAAGCTCACGTCCTGCCCGCCCGCACTGAAGGTAATCGGCCCCGGCTTGGACAGGGTGGCGACAACCTTGTTCCAGACTTCCGGCTCACGGCTGACGATGGACCCGCCCGACAAGGGGAAGGTCTGCGTTTCCGTCTCCGTGCGGACCTCTATCGTGGTGCCCTCAAGAAACTGTCCTGGTGCCGGAGTCACGACGACATGATACTCTGGCGGCAGCCAAGCGCCCTCGGGATCGCACACCAGTTCAAGACGGGCTGTGCCGTCTTGGATCGTGTGCAGGAAAAGGTTCTTATCTTCGACCGATTGCCATTCCGCCGCGCCCACCGGCAGGGCCATGACGGCAAGAGACAATGCTGAAACTACAAAGCTTTTCATTTCACTCCTCTTGTCCGAGCAAACAGATCGATTGCCAAGCCCTCATGATGGGAGTCACAGCTTGTCGTTCTCAAGCTGCCTTAAAAGCATTTCTGCTGCCCGGTCGAAGGCAGCGCGCCCGACGGCTCGGAGCATGGTGCGTGGATAGGTGTAATAACCCAGAGGATCCTGTTTCTTGATCCACCTGATTGCAGCGCTTTCGGGAAAGCTGACACCGTGGCGAAATGTCGGGCCAGTGCGTACCGTTTCCCCTCTATCCACAAAGTCGCTTGTGGTCACGGTCGTCATCTTCGCCGCCTTTTTCAGCACCCCATGGGGAGATAATCCAAGCGTTACAGCTATTGCCTGGGCCCGTGCGAAATGATCCTGCGTGAACTGGAAAATAACGCGGTGGAATATTGTCCCCGTGTTATCAATCTCATCGCTGTCCATGCTACCGTTTCGGGCCACACCGTTTCGAGGACCTGTTACCTGCCTTGAATCTGCCGGACCCGGTGCAGACGCTGCGTTCTGTTGCTTGCTCTTTTCGGTGAGAACGGTTGCATCGACTTGAGCCGTAGGATCCTTCACTGGCGGGACCTCTGCTGCTGGCGTGTCATCCGAAGGTTCGGCTTTCTGAGCCTTCCTGAAAGAAGGGTTTTCACCTGCATCAGCCTGTGGCGCAGGCGCTTCCAGTCGTGCTCCCTTGGGGTAGCCGATCATCGGATCTGGAAGGGCCAAGCCTTGCGCCTTCTTCAGCATCGCCGCCCTGCGGACGCGGTCGGCATTCTTGTCTTTGAGATGTCCTAGCTGGGCCATCACGCCATTCCTTCGATTGACGCAAGGATAGTATTCGCTTCTGCGATATCGACATCCAGGTGCTTGCGCGCGAGCCCCTGTCCCGCTCCCGTCAGCGCACTTCGCTCCAAGGGCAGGATGCGGCCGCGACCAAGCGTTTCATAGGCGGTTCTGAAGGGCATGAAGAACGGAAGCATCATTGGGTGGCCGGTGATGACATCGAGAGCGCCAGCTTGTTCGAGCGTCAGTTTCTGCGCGGGCTTGAGGTTGTTCAACAGCAAGCCACAGGGCGCGGCCTGGTGCCCATCTTCCTTGAGCGTGGCGTGCAAGGCTTCATACAGAGCGACGGTCGCAAGTTGGCTGTGATACTCGTGGAGGACCGGCTTGACGGGAATGATGATACGGTCGGACATGGACATGACATCGCGAGCCAGATCGCTGTGCCGCCCCTCGGTATCGATCAAAGCGTAGTCGACCCCGCTTTCCATGGCCTTCTCGACAAGATCATAGAGCTCTTCGCCATTCGACACCTTTTCGCAGAATAGCCGATCCTGAAGTTCGGGATAGGCTGCATGGGCGCCTTTGACAAAGCCACTCGTCGAACCCTGCTTATCGGTTTCCACAAGAAGGATTGTGGATTCATGTGATCTTGCCAAGGCAGCTTGAGCCAGGATCCAGCAGACCGTGCTTTTGCCCCCACCGCCTTTCTGGCCCACCAGGGAGATTGTCAGCATCGCCTCGCCTGCATGCGAAGCTGTGTTTCTGCTGTGTGTGCGGGTTGACGCATGGGCCTCACCGATCCAAGCCAAACGGTGCCAGATCGCCTCGATGGCAGATGACCAGCTTGCCACCTCGCTCTATGGCTAGGCTGCCATCCAACCATTTTGCCAAATTGTCGATGCGCCAGCCGGCCACAGTACAACATTGCCAACTATCCAGACTGCCGCTCAGCATCGTTGCTCCTTGACCTGATTGCCGAATTGCCACTTCGGCCGCATTGCCAGCGCTCCATCTTTCCCCCGGACCAGCAAGCCAATCGGCCACACTCTCGGTAGACGACGCTGCCACGAGGGCGGCTTCAGATGTTGTTGTTCTGCTCATCATCGCAGTCTCCCCAGAAAGACAATTTCGCACGACCTCACCAAATGTGTTGCACACATGTAATTATGAGTCAATATTGCAGTAATGTAGCAGGAAATGTAATTTGGCATCGTTACACTCACCAAAACCAACTGGACGGCGGCTTTCGCTGAGCGAAAGCAGGGAGATCTTCGCTGCCTTCCAGCGTGGTGACAGCGTTACAGTGCTTGCCAGGCGTTTCGGGGTGTCGCGGCCGACAGTCTACCGGGCCATCGAAAAGAATGGCCGTCCGGGCCATCCGTCCGCGAATTCTGCCCGGGTCGCGATCCGTCTCACGCCTGATGAACGGGCGACCTTTGACGGGCTTGCAGGGCGGCTTGGCTTTTCCCGGGCGGCTCTCGGCCGTCGCGTCTTGCGGTTGGCAGCAGGGTATTTGGAGCCGGAGCCTGACCTCGTCGAGGCGGTTCAGGACCTGTCGCGGCAGATCAAAGCTGTGGGGGGAAACCTCAACCAGATCGCTGCGCACCTCAACCGCGAGGTCCGCTTGCAGGGACGTGCGTCACCCCACGCAGACCAGCGAGCGCAGATCGAGCTATCCGAGCGGGCCTTGAAGGCACTAGCAAAAGAGGTTGATGCGCTTTTTGTCCATGCAGCCAAGCGCCGGAAAGCGCGGGTTGAGGCGCTGCTCCGCCAGGGCAATGAGGGATGAGCCAGGCCAAATTCATCATTGGCCGCTTTGACTGGGCCAAGAACCGAGGCGGCGGCGCCGGGCGCGACACCTTCCGTGTGCGAACAGGACGGACCGCGCGTGCCATAGGGAACATCCGAGGGCTGCCCCAGGTGATGTTCAAGGTCGTCCCAAATGGGGGCTGTAAGGGCCCTAGGGGACTGGCAGCACAGCTTGGCTACGTGCTGGGCAAAGCCGAACACATCATCGACCCTAACAAGGAATATGACCGACTCGATCACCTGCCGGCGCAGTTCACCGAGGCGCTTGCCGAGGCATGGGCGGATGGCTGGGAGCGCAGGGTCAAGGCCGGGCACTCGATGCATATGGTCGCGAGCTTCCCGCGCGGCACCTGCCCCGAGAAGGTGGGTGAGATCATGCGTGCTACCTGCTTTGACATCTTCGATCAAGGCCGCAGCCGGTTCGATTACATCGCGGCGCTCCACACCGACACCGGCTTTCCGCATGTCCATATCGTCGTAGACCGTAAGAATGCCGAAGGCGAGTGGTTCTATTTCGCCCGCGACGGCGAGTTCACCTATGACCGCGTGAAGGATACCATCGTCGAACATGCCGCCGTCCACGGCATTGAAATGGTCAACAGCAGCAAGCTGTCCCGCGGCATCACCGACGAGCATGAACAAGGGCGTAACCGCGCACCTGCCGTGCGTGGCCTTGCCGGAACGCTCGTTGAGCATGGCGCTTCCCCCTATCAAAACAACCCGAGAGAGCGCCTGAGCTACTTCGTGACAGTGGAGACGCCCCAAGGTCAAAAGACCCTGTGGGGCAAGGATCTCGGCCCAGTCATTCAGGAAAGCTGCGCCCAAAAGGGCGATGCCATTCGCATCACGCATGAGGGCAAAGAGGCAGTCCAGATCGTGACGCGCGATGGGCGCACCATTGAGACGCACCGAAACCAGTGGGCTGTCACGCTGCCCGAGAGAGACATTGCCCACGCCAGCCAGCATGAACTTGCACCGACCGTCTGCGAACAAAGCAGCGCGGAATGGAAGCGCGAACAGATCTTGGCCAATGCCGCCGAATACCGTTCGCTTTCTGCCGTCTTCGCGGACGGGTTTTCCGCGCTGTCTCGCGGTTTTGCCGCAGCCGCCGACCTGCTGGAACGCGGCCTTTCATTAACCCCAGAGATTTTAGAGAACGTGAGGAGCCATACCATGCAACATGTGCGTCAAGATGATGGCCTGGACGCATCGAAGCCTATTCTGACGACCAATGCCGAGCGTGAGAACCTGCTGTCGCAAAGTGTTCAGGTTGAGATCACGGGGCTACAGGCGAAGGAATACGACCGGGCTTACAGCTCTGCCAACAGCGTAGAACGAGAGGACGGTGTTCGAGCAAGCCTGGGGATGCCTCGCGAGGAGGAGCTTGCCGCTGAAACCGCCAAGGCCTTGGCTATCATCGAGGAGGCCCGTGACAAGCTGGCCGAGGTCCGCGATACGATTGCGCAGCTTGACCCAAGCACCCGCCCCGGTATCGAGGCACAGTATTTCGCAGCCGTTCGCGACGTTGAGCGGCTGACCAGCGGGCTTGATCGTCCCGAATTCTCTGAACCCGCACAGGGGACGATCTACGCGGACGGCCACCGCGAAGCGATTGCTGCGATGGACCGCAGCCAGCTTTCCGTTGCCTTGGAGAGCACCTGCATGGATCCTGACGAGATTGCGGCGCGCGTGGCCGTCGAGGCCCGGTCTGCCGCTCTTGAGGCTCATTGGGTTGCCGTCGATGCCGAGAAGATCGCAGTCGCGCGCGGCTATGACATGGCGACCGAAGACGGCTCACGGCAGGCATATCGCGATCTTGCCGCGGCCTACCTGGCGGTTTCGGAACGCAGCCTCGTCACAGAGCGCATTGTGCCTGTGGTGGCAGACGACCGCGACCTGGTCGAGGTTGCCGAGGATCGTCAGGCGCTGATCGAGGAAGCCCGCGATTTGGCAGGCCGGAGTCATCTGAGCCATGAGCAGCAGGTCCGCCTAACCGAGATCGTGGAGCAAGTTGCGGGAAAGGATGCAGTTCATGAGCTGCGCGGCGGAAACAGCGACGCCTTGTCCGTTATGATGCTGGACAAGGCCGAGCGTTTGAACCTGGCAGCGCGGTATCTTGAAGCCGAGCAGAGCCGGGGTCTGGACCGGTCAGACGCCATTACCGCCGTCCAGATGGAACGCAGGGTCATGGAGCTTGACGAAAGGCTGGAGCGGCAGACCGCTTTTGAGCGGCACTACGAGCACGAGGTCCAGCTGCGACGCGAACGCGGTCACGACGAAGGTCACGAGCTCTAGGAGGGTACAAGGATGGCAAGTGATACAATGGCGATCCGGCTTCGGATGGCGGGCGGCGTGTTGCTGATTTCGGCCTTTGCCGCCGCCATCGGCTATGTCGTAGCGACGGGAGTGATCCAATACTGGTTTGGCCACGCAGAGCCGGACTTTCTCTGGCTAATCCGCAATTACTTGGCGCTGCAGGACTACCAGCCGAACCGATGGATGATCGTCAATATCATCATCATTGGCTTTTTCTGCGCGGGCTTGCTCATCGCCAGCCGCATCGTCCAGGAGCAGTTGACGCGATTTGGCACAACCCACTGGATGACGGAGCGGGAGCTCAAGCGCAAAAACTTCTTTGGCGATGCCCGTACGGGCTTTGTGCTGGCAAAGACGACCGGGCCGACCAGGAAGGGCCGGTACATCGTCTCTGGTAAGTATCCCCATTGCCTGCTGGTGGCACCGACTGGCGCGGGCAAGGGCGTGGGCTTCGTCAAGCCGAACCTTCTTTCCTACAAGGGCAGCGCCGTGGTTCTTGATGTGAAGGGAGAAAACTTCGAAGACACCGCGCGCTTTCGCGAAAAGATGGGACAGACGGTTTATCGGTTTAGTCCACGCGACTTTGACGAACCCTCCTTCCGCTACAATCCGCTGGATCGGATCAAGACCTATACCAACCCGGCAAAGCGCATGGCCGAGCTGGAAAAGATCGCGACGCTGTTTCTGCAAGCGGAGGACAGTTCGGCCGCCAGCTTCCTGCCGAATAGCCGGGCTATCTTCGTGGCCTGCGGCATTCTCGCCTATGAGCAAGGGGAACTGACCTTGGGGCGGATCCACAAGCTCGCCAATGGAGGCGGAGATTTCAACGCCAAGTTCAAAGCCTATGCCGGCATCGTCAAGGACCGCAGCGCCAGACTGATCTTCCAGCAGATGGCAGGCATGAACGAAAAGACCCTCACGTCCTATATCTCGATCTTAAACTCATCGGGAATGAGCGCTTGGTCGAACCCGCATACTTGCGCGGTCACGGATGCAAGCGACTTCGATTTTGCTACCTTCCGCAAAAAGCCGCAGACAGTCTACCTGACCACGCCCTTTAACGAGATTGGGGCGATTGCACCGCTGATCCGGCTGTTCTTCGCGGACCTGATTGCCACTCTGCAGGATCATGAACCCGGCAAGGATGAGCCCTTCCCTGTTCTGATCCTGATGGACGAGTTTCAGCGCATCGGCCGGATGCCGGTCGTGGCCGAGAGCATTTCGCTTCTGCGCAGCTATGGCGGCAACCTTGCGATCATCACGCAGACCATCCCCGACCTCGATGTGGTTTATGGGGAGCAGGTACGTAAGACCCTTCAGGGCGGCGCGGGGATCAAACTCTATCTCACCCCGAGCGAACCCGACACCATTGCGGAATTGTCGGATGCTGTTGGCATGACCACCAAGCGGGTCGTGAGCAAGTCTAAGAACATCAAGGACGGGCTTTTCTCCAACAACATCTCTGAGCGAACCGAGGAGCATCCCTTGCTGACGCGCGATCAGGCCCGCCGCCTGCCGAGGGAGGATGTGGTCATCGTCGTGGACGGAGACATGCCCATCCGGGCCAAGCGGTTGATGTATTATGACGATACCGCCTACAAGGAGCTCTACGAAAGCCAGGATTTCAACGCGCCGCTGCCGCAACCACCTCACGTCATCACCGAGGCCGACTACACGTACATAGAGACTGCCGAGGATACCGCTGAACAGAAGGCAGAGGCCGAGGTAGAGGGCGATGCGGCCCGGTCCCGTGCGGCCGAGAAGCGTGACGAGGACGCCGCGGCGCTGAGACAAAGGCAGTTCGACTTTGATAAGACTGAGCCGTCTACCGGTGCAGCAGGCGGCGCGGGCACCCAGCTTGGCGCTCAGAACGGTTCGCCAGATTCCGCACTGATCAAAGAGCCAGACAAAGTTGCGCCTGTGGCGAACGCAACCATTCCTCCAGAGGCGCCAGAGGCGCCAGAGGCGCAATCCCAAGAAGCGGGACAACAATCCCATCAGGTCGACGGTCAGGCAGATACAACGTCGGCCCCTGCCCCAAGAAAATGCGTGGCCCTATCGGGCGACAACGAGCTTATCAAAAAGGCAGCGTTGCTGCGTAAGAAGAATCAGGAGCGGCGGGCTGCCCTGCCCTTGCCCGAACTCAGCCCTTCGAGAACAATGTTTTCTTCGGAGAGTGCGACATTGGCGCATCTGCGGATCGAAAATCTGATAACGACGATTTCGGAGACGCTTTCGGCGGCTTCCTGAACCGCCCCCTCGAAGGGCAAGATCACCGTCGGTGTCGCCTTGAAGACAGCGACGAATAATTGCCCGAGATTCAGAGTAAGCAATCATAGTACCTGGTAGCTATCAGATAGTATTCGTTTACCGGATAGCTACTTGGTTATGGATGGCCCTCTCAGCTGCTTATCTAGGAACTTGATCATTCTGTCGTAGTGCGTTCGGTCTTCGCTATCATGCACTTTCTCGAAAGAGCTTTGATATGCTTTTCGCTCTACACTCCGCAACAGTTTCAGCAGGGCGAGCTGCGCATGTATCGTCGATGTCGTGAAGGAGATTTGGAGAATGCGGGCGGATCATAGCTGGCCTAGCTTCCCTTCCAAGCGGCATCATAAGATAGCTACCGCATACCAAGATAGTACCATTCAAGTGTCACGATCCATTTGCTTGGTAAGAAGATCTATGAGTGTAGGGCATTACTGCCGTGTGAATCTGTCAGCGTAGTGGGGTATTGGGGAGAGACGGAACTAGTGCATTGTCGACACCTGATAGCTAACCGATATACTAAAACGCCTATGCGAGTGGATACCTACTTACGAAAGTTAGGTACATCTTGATACCAGATAGCTAGCCGATATCCGCAGGGTTGCGAGTAGCTATCGGATATCAGTACATCAAAGTGTCTATGACGGGTGGTGCTTTCTACGGGCCGATTTCTGCAACTCGCTCAGTACTCGATAGCTACCATCAACCGGATTGAGCGCTGTCACAGGATCAGCACTGAGGAGCCATAGCTCACAGTGGAATACGAGTAGACTGCCAATCGTCTTTATACGACTCCGCGACCTGTACCTGTCAGCAAAGAAGGGCACCCAAGTACCTTCGAAGTATCAGACAGGTAGCTATATCTATACTGCATGGACCTGTTATATGCTTTGCTTCTGCAGGTGTTTTGCAGACACTATTCAGGCACCCTCAATATAAATAGCTGGTAGCTACTATCCAACAGTATTAGCGGATAGCTAGCAAGTATCTACTTGCCAGTTCGGCTGGTTGCTGCTTTGGTACCTCGAAAAAGAGGGAGCAGAAGATGCCAGTGATCAGCTTTGCAAATCCTAAGGGTGGAGCAGGAAAGACGACGACCGCTCTTCTGGCTGCAACACAATTGGCCGAAGCTGGGGCGACAGTCGCAATTATAGATGCCGATCCTGAGCGATGGATTTCTCAGTGGGGGGCTCTCCCGGGCAAGCCAGAGACAATACAAATCATCAGCGACGTAACCGAAGATACTATTGTGGACGTGATCGAGCGTGAAGCAGCTCAGGCTCAATTCGTTATCGTGGACTTGGAAGGCACAGCATCCCTGATGGTGGCGAATGCGATCGGCATGTCGGACTTTGTGACGATCCCGCTACAGGGTTCGAGTATGGACGCGAAGGGCGGGGCGAAAGTGCTGAAGCTGATCGCCTCCCAAGCAAAGCTGGCTCGTCGCACAATTCCTCATGCCGTTGTGCTGACGCGAACCAGTGCGGCTATCAGATCTCGCAGTCTAAAGAACGTCAGTACTGAACTAGAGGATGCAGGCATTCCTGTTTTCCAGACCGCAATAGTGGAACGCGCAGCTTATCGCGACCTTTTCGATTTTGGGGGCACATTACTGGCTCTGGACTCATCCCAGACGAGCAACATCGAGAAGGCGATTGAGAACGCCCGTCAGTTTGCGGGCGAGTTGGTCGCGAAGATCAAGGAGGCTGTAGCATGACGAACACGCGCGCAAAGATCGGGTTTGGTGATGCTCTTGATGACCTGGCGTCGTTCACGCCAGCTAAGCCTACCAAAACTGTAGCAGAGCCTAATGCGGCGGCAGCAGTTGGGTTCACACGGCGGGAACCCTCGGCGATTCATGAGAATGTAACGGCACCACAAAAGGTGCAGAGGCGGCGCAGGACAGGCCGGAACGTCCAGATCAACATCAAAGCGAAGCAAGAGACTCTCGATCGATTCTATGCGGCAGTAGATGCGATGGGATGTGGGGTAGGGGAGGCATTTGAAGTTGCTGTGGACCTTCTTGAGACCAAGATATCAGAAAGCTAACTGGTACCATGAAGGTATTTAGGCGTTTTTGGTAGAGCTTCAGGAATATAAGGGGTGGGGTAGGGGATCGGGATGAATGCTCCCAGCTAAGTAAACAGAAGTTGTCCTGTTCATGCTTGAGGACCCGGCCACACTTTACTCTACCTCTTTCCTTCGATTTTGGCACCCAGCACGAATGCCCGACGGGCCAAAAGCCAGTCGCCCCTTATCGGTCGGCCTGACCCGGCAGGGGACTAGGCCGTGATCAGGCCCATCTTCTCGGCCCGTAGCAGCAGCGACCGTACGGACGACGGATACCATTTCGAACTGCCGCGGGGGGTGCGTTCGCGCATGTCCTCCAGCCGCTTGGCAATGCCCGCCAGCGTCAGGTCGGGATCGGCATGGCGCATCCCGGCGATGATGGCCAGCAGCCGGTCGTCCGCTGTGCGGCGCGGGGCGCGGTCCAGCACGGCCGCAGGCAAAAGCCCGTCGCGGACATAGCGGCGGGCCGCGCGCTTCAACCGCTCGACCGTCCAGGGCTGGCCGGTGCGGTTGCCCAGGAGCCTGGTCAGGTCGTCCCAGGCCATTCCGGGTCGGTGCCGGCGCACCAAGGGCAGCCAGGTGTCGGCTGTGGCCTCGAGCTTCTGGAAGTAGGTCTCGTCCCGGGCGGCACGCAGCTTGCGGATCGCCTCACGGTCGCCCGCCTTCAGTGCCGGATTGCCGCCGACCCGCCCCTGCGCACGCGCGGCCCGCAGCCCGGCCTTGGTGCGTTCCCTGATCAGCGCGCGTTCCAGTTCCGCAACCGCCCCCATCACCTGCAGGCTGAACTTGCCCTGTGCCGTGGTGGTGTCGATCGGATCGCCCAGCGACCGGAAATGCGCGCCCTTGGCCTCCAGCGTCTCGATCACCTGCAACAGATGGCTCAGCGAGCGCGCCAGCCGGTCCAAGCGGACCACCACCAGCGTCTCTCCGGGCCGGATCGTTGCCAGCAGCCGCGCCAGGGCAGGGCGGGTGCGGTCGGCACCCGAGGCGTGCTCCTCATGGATCACGGCACAGCCCGCCGCACGCAGCTCCATCCGCTGCGGGTCAAGCGTCTGTTCACCGGTCGAGACGCGGGCATAGCCGATCAGAGGCATGGATGGCTCCAAGGTTGGGCTGTTGGTTGCCCTGCATACACAATCAAGATGCGTAAGAAAATGGTCGTTTGTTGACACGTGCAAAGCAAAACGTCGCTAATTCGTGCTGTTTTTGAGAAGGGCAGGGGGGGCCAGATACGAGGCCTGTGCCTCCTGCCAGAACAGCACTCCTGTAATCCAAAGACGTTTGAGAGCAGCCTTTCGGGACGCAGAGCGGGCTGCTGACGACCCCCCAGCAAGTACTGTCGATAAGCGATGATTACCGGCTATATATCAACAATCCTTAGAATGGCTCCCTGATCCGCAACTGTGCCGATAATTGCGGAGTTGGCAGAGTACAGGCGCGAGGTTATCGTCTTTTTCTTTGGGCGGCTCTTGGGTAACTGGGGCAGATTCCGGGCGTTGATGATGTGATCGAGCTCTGTCGCAAACCGTGGGACAGGATATGTACGGTCGGCGACGTTTGTGGAATTCAGGCGGCCAGCTGACAGAACTGCTGAAAGGGACGCAGTTCGGGCCTGAACTGGCTCTTGCGGATCATGTTCACGATCTCGATGCCTCCTATAGTCGAAGCGGCTGAGGTGAAGCTCTTGAAGCCCAGCATGGGTCTCACCCGACGCTTGATGAAACGGTGGTCCTGCTCAACCAGATTATTGAGGTATTTGATCCGCACCATCTCAATCGGGAGCGGGCAGCCGAAGCGCTTCAGCATCCGATTGATGTCCTTGATGGCGTGGGTATTGGCGGCACTCTTATCCATGACGATCTTACGCGGGAGGCCGTTGACCTCCATTGCCCGGGCAAAGAACTTGATCGCTGCCGGCTTGTTGCGGCGCTTCGACAGCATGAACTCCAGGGTTTTTCCGAACTTGTCCACGGCGCGGTAAAGATAAACCCATTGTCCTTTCACCTTGATGTACGTCTCGTCCATCCGCCAGGATCTGTCAGTCGCCTGCTTGCGGCGGCGAGCATCCTCAGCGACCTGCCCGGCATAGCGCTCCACCCATCTGTTCAGCGTGGCATGATCGACCCTGACGCCTCGCTCAGCCATGATCTCCTCAAGATCGCGGTACGACACGCTGTAGCGCAGATAGAAGAAGACGGCGTGCAGGATGATGTCTTTGGGGAAATGAGAGCCTTTGAACGATACGGCGATAGCTCATCCTCCGATCTCAGTCCTCAGGCCGATCATAGTCTCTTGCCGCTGACCTGCCAAAGTTTGCGACAGATCCTATCGCTCCACCCACCTGTTCAGCGTGGCATGATCCACTGTGACACCGCGCTCCGCCATGATCTCCTTAAGGTTGCGGTACGACACCCCGTAGCGCAGATAGAAGAAGACGGCGTGCAGGATGATGTCCTTGGGGAAATGAGCACCCTTGAATGACACGGTCATCGCTCATCCTCTGAAAACGTCAGTCCTCAAGCCGATCGTAGCCTCTTGTCACTGACCTGGCAAAGTTTGCGACAGATCCCCACAGATCCCCTTGGATCAACTGATAACATATCTAAAGGGTGCGCGCTGTTCTTTGGCAACGCTGAAAAGGTGATACGTACCGTATTGCGCTGTTCAAAATTGTGAACGCCAAGTCCAGATAAAATGACTTCTTTGGATGGGTTATGCCCATATTCTAATCTTCAGCAAGACACGTCTGGTGCGTTTAATCTCCGCCGCCGGACGAGGCGAAGCCTTGATCCTCCCTTTGTCGAGGCTTCGCCAGTTTTCTCAACACGCGAAGATCGCCTGTCCCGCATTGCCGGACGAGCATGGAACAAGGAACCGACCATGAAGACTCGTGCCGCCGTAGCCCTGGAGGCTGGCCGACCGCTGGAAGTGATGGAGGTCAACCTCGACGGCCCGAAAGAGGGCGAGGTGATGATCGAGATCAAGGCCACCGGCATCTGCCACACCGACGAATTCACCCGTTCGGGCGACGATCCGGAAGGCTTGTTCCCGGCGATCCTGGGCCATGAAGGCGCAGGCGTGGTGGTCGAGGTCGGCCCCGGCGTGAAATCGGTCAAGCCGGGCGATCACGTCATCCCGCTTTACACGCCGGAATGCCGCGAATGCCCGTCCTGCCTGTCGGGCAAGACGAACCTGTGCACCCGGATCCGCGCGACCCAGGGCCAGGGCCTGATGCCGGATGGGACCAGCCGGTTCTCGATGCTGGATGGCACGCCGATCCACCACTACATGGGCTGCTCGACCTTCTCGAACTTCACGGTGCTGCCCGAAATCGCGGTGGCCAAGGTCCGCGAGGACGCGCCCTTCGACAAGATCTGCTATATCGGCTGCGGCGTCACCACCGGCATCGGCGCGGTGATCAACACCGCCAAGGTGGAAATCGGCGCCAAGGCGGTGGTCTTTGGCCTGGGCGGGATTGGGCTGAACGTGATCCAGGGCCTGCGTCTGGCGGGCGCGGACATGATCATCGGCGTCGACCTGAACAACGACAAGAAGGAAATGGCCGAACGCTTCGGCATGACCCATTTCGTCAACCCCAAGGAAATCGACGGTAGCATCGTCCAGCACATCGTCGAGATGACCAAGACGCCCTTCGACCAGATCGGCGGCGCGGATTACTCCTTCGACGCGACCGGCAGCACCAAGGTGATGCGCGACGCGCTGGAGTGCACCCATCGCGGCTGGGGACAGTCGGTCATCATCGGCGTGGCGGCCGCAGGCGCGGAAATCAGCACCCGCCCGTTCCAACTGGTCACCGGCCGGGTCTGGAAAGGCACCGCCTTTGGCGGCGCGCGCGGACGCACGGATGTGCCGAAGATCGTCGACTGGTACATGGACGGCAAGATCGAGATCGACCCGATGATCACTCACACCATGCCGCTGGACGACATCAACAAGGGCTTCGACCTGATGCACAAGGGCGAGTCGATCCGCTCGGTCGTCCTTTACTGAACCCTAAGGGGCCGCGATGCTTGGTCAAAGAATTCAGATTGCGCGCCAAAGCCTCGACATGGAGATTGCCGAATTTGCCTCGGCGCTTGGCATGGGTGGCAACGCCGCCACTCTTACTAGGTGGGAGGCAGACGAGGCATCGCCGACACTTCGTGACCTGACAGCCATTGGTTCGCTGGCGGGCATCTCGCTCTGCTTCTTCCTGCCGCCGCTTGTCAGAGACATTAAGGTGCAGAGATACTTCGGCGATGCCGTCAACTCTCTGCCGATAAGGGCACGGGCGCTAGTGGCGACATATATTTCCGTCGAGAACTACATCTCTGCCGAGTTTCTGGCCACGGGAACCATCACCCCACCCAGCAGAATGGATTTTTGCGATCCGAAGCATCGAACTGCCACTGGTATAGCGGACATGATCCGGCATCGACTGGGGATTGGTTCCCGTTCGTTTCGAAGCCTGTCGGATGAGCTTGAGCTGAGTGGCCTGAAAATTTTTGCAGCGCGCCTGCCTGCCGAAATAACTGGCATAAGTTGCGACGTCTGCCTTGGGGATAATACGGCACATCCCTTTTTCGTTGCCTCAAGCAGCGCCTCACTCCGGGAAACACAGGAAAACCTGTTCGACTGGGCCTTCTCGGAAGGCATAAGGGCAATCTGCGGCGATAGCGCCGAGCTTCATTCGGAGACAAGGACAATCTTCTTTCGGTCGTGCTTTCCGACCTCTGGTGCATCGGAGACCCGTACCCTGTGCCACACCAGGGAAGACAGCCGCACGGATGGGCATGCAAGCGCCATTTACCGAAAGGTCAGAAGCGGCACCGCAAGCGGGCGCTTGTCGAAGTCGGACGCGCAGCGCATCGAAACGATCCTGCGCAGCAGCGAGGCCTAGCAGGCTGTACAAGCCATCCAATGCCGTGCAAGAGCATGTTTAATCCTCTGCCTAACCGGAGGCGGGGCGACGATAACCGGGATGGATGTGACGCGCGGGTTGTAATCCAGCTGCAACGATCCACCGGCTCTAGCGTGGCAGATTGTGGTTTGCAGCGAGAAATCAACCGCTGGCCGTTCCCGTGGCCAGCACGGAACGGCCAAGAGTCTTGCACTGCCGCAAGACACGGTTTTGCCTGGCTACTGCTGACTCGGCAAGATCATCAAAAGACCGGGTACGACATCCTGATGACAGGTGACGTCCCCGGTCATGGCAGTCCGACAGATCAATCGAAGATGTTGATCCCCGGCATGAGCTTGAAGCGCGGAAGATTGACGAACCTGCGTATCCAACGCTGGATTGCCGGGTAATAGAACAACTCGATGCCGCCGTCCCCAGCCAGCGCCACATAGGGGAAGCACGCGATATCCGCCACCGTGGGGTTCGATCCGGCAATCCAGTTGAAACCTTGCAGCTCCTGGTTGGCCAGATGGTCATCCAGGATCCGGAACAGCCTGTGAGCACCGGCCCTTGCCTGCGCCACGTCGAGGTCATAGCCCAGAACGTCGTGCAGCCGTGCCGCCGAGGCCGTGGACGTGATGCTGTCCGCGAAAGCCAGCCATTGCGCAACCCGGCCCAGTTCGGACGGATCGTTGACCGGCCACCACGTTGCTGTCGGATCGTAGCGCGAGGCAAGATACACGAGAATGGCTTGTGCGTCCCGGATGTAGGCTCCGTCATCCTCCAGTACCGGGATCTGGCCCAGTGGATTTATCTGGAGAAATTCATCAGACTTGTGTTCACGCCCCGGAAAGAAGTCCACGGCTCGTTTTTCATGGGACAGTTCCAGGAAATCTAGCAACAGCCGTATCTTGTAGCAGTTGCCGGACAGGACATAATCGTACAGCTTCATTTCATGCCGCCTCGTTGAAGAGCGCGACACCCCACTGAAGTTCATTGGCCTTCAGCCAGCGACGGTAGGCGATCGAGGACGCGTCCGCGCGGGTTGGCAATTCCCAACGGGGATCGAGCGGCAGCTTCCGAGGAACTTGGTTCTCGAGGATCATCCGGTCCTGCAGGAAGATGTTCTGCTGGAAGTGGAGAAGGCCGGTGTCGGTGTTTTCATCGTCAAAGACTAGAATGAACGAATGGACGATGCATTCGTCCTCTTCCACGGGCTGGATGAACAACCCAACCAGATCCCAGACATTATCCCGGATCGGGCAGGTCTTGTACAAAATCGTCGAATAGGGATGCGGGACGCGATACTTGTATTCGGTTATCTGGCCGCCCGATGCAGCCGCCGAAGCCATGGGCTGGAAGAACTTGCATTTGGTCGCCCAGATTTCGTCTTTTTCCGCATCCATGCTGACGTCGTAACTTTCGACGCTCGGATGCTCTTCCACGCCGAGGATATCGGTGTGGACGAAGGGAAAATGCGCCATGTCGAGGAAGTTTTCCACGCAGCGCAGCCCCGAGCAGCGAACGCCCACGCCGCCGGCGGTCACAAGACGCCGGTCCGGCTCGTCGAACTCGGGCATGTCGTAAAGCGGGCGCGGCGTATCGCTCAGCGTGGTCCAGAGATGGCCATAGCGGATCTGAGTCAAAAGGCTGCGCCCATCCGCGTCGTTTACCGAAAGAACACCAGCCTTGTCGCTCACAGTCAGATCCTGCGACAGAAGCCGGACGGGCTTTGCTTCTGCGCCGTCGAAATCGGGAAGACGGCCAATGGCGTACCATTGCGAACGGGTGAAAGTATCGAGTGTCATAGTGTGTTTCTCCTCGCTTGTCGAAGTGAGACGATCAACTTGCTAGGCTGCGATGCCTATCAAGCGGCGCTTGACGCCTTGAATACCTGCCGCAGACGGCTGGTCAGCTTGCTGACGGCGATCGCGACATCCTCCGATGCACTGGCTGGAACCGAGGTGTGGATCATCGCCCCGTGTTTCTTCATGTCCAGGAACGCTAGGAGGATTTCTTCCTCCACTCCGTGAACGCGGACGATTCCAGCGTGGTCGGTGATCTTCGACACCAGACCGGCGCCCATGCCTTCGGCAAGTTCATTCAGGCTGACCGGGGTGGCGTCGATATGGACCGAACGGTTGGGAACCCAATCACCGTCGATAGATGGCGGCGCCGTCGTCTCGCCGGGATTGGCGACCCAGATGAACCCGCCAGCATCTGCCGCTCGATAGGCCTTAGCGCGGATCGTCTTGGGCGGGGTCAGTTCGGGATGCGCCGGGATGCCCGCGCAGGCGCCCGCCCCATCATAGGACCAGCCATGATACAGGCATGTCAGCGTATTCCCCCGGACGATGCCGTAGGACAGGCGCATGCCCCGGTGAGGGCACCTGTTTTCCCATGCGCGGATCTGGCCGTCCTCGCCGCGCCACAGAGCGATGTCGTTGTCGGCGATCACCACGCGTCCTGCCGTCTTCGGAAGGACATAGTTCTGAAGTCCGGCAGGGAACCACCCGGCTTCCAGTTCTGAAGGTTTCATTCCACTCCCCATTTCTGCATTTCAGCCCAGGGCACTGGCCAATCGGGCCATGGTCCAGCGCGTTCATTTCAGCGTCCTTCGCGGCGCCGGGCGTCGCTTCTGGACCGCGTCAGACGGTTTCAAGCGTGATCGCGTCGATGTTCACGTCGTCCGGCCCGAGCCAGCAGGCAATCTCGAACATGTCGATAAGCCGTTCGTCCCCGGTCAGGATCAGCGTGATGCAACTAGGAGTCGCACTGGCGATCGTGCTCGACAACGAAAGGCGCCGGGCGAAGTGGCTGACCATGGCAAGGCAGGACTCGGTCTTGAGAGTTCCCTCAAGAGATACGCGCCGCGTTACCATGTCACAGATCCAGCACCAGTCTCTTGCCCTTGCAACGCGACACGCAAGGCAGGATCAGCGTCCCAGATTCCTTTTCGGCCGGATTGAGGTAGAAATCGCGATGGTCCGGCTCGCCTTCCAGAACTGTAGTCAGGCAGGTGCCGCAAACCCCCTGCTCGCAGGATGTCATCGGCTCCAGTCCGGCAGCCTCCATGGCGGCGATGATGGTCTGGTCTTCTTCGACCTTTAGTGTAACGCCAGATTTTTGCAGCACCACCTCAAAGCTGTCGCCGTCGAGTTCCAACGCATCCGGATCGATGCTGAACCGCTCCAGATGGACGCGGTCGCTTTTCCAGCCGCAGTCCTTCGCCAATTGCTCGACCAGGTCCATGAAGGGTCCGGGCCCGCAGAAATACAGGCGCGCATCGGCGGGCGGGTTGGACAGGATGCCGGTCAGAACGGCGTTGAGCGTCGGTGGAACAAGGCCAAGATAGACCGGGGCCTCGTCAAGGGCAGCGAGTTCGCTTTTGAACGGCGCATGCTCGGCGCTTCGGGCGAACAGGTGAAGGACGCATTTGCGGTTCACGGACTGAAGGTGGCGCGCCATCGCCAGCACCGGGGTAATGCCAATGCCCCCGGCAATCAGGATCACCGGACCCTCGTCCGACCGAAGCTCGAAATTGTTCCGCGGCAGGCCCACCTCGATCTCGTCGCCCTCGTGCAGCGCGTGCATCGCAGCTGATCCGCCCCGGCCATTCGCTTCGCGCTTGACGCCGATGTGATAGGCGTCGCGGTCCTTGGGGGCGTTCCAGAGCGAGTACTGGCGGACGATGCCGTCGCCGACGCAGACGTCGATATGATCGCCCGGCGTGAACTTGACGGAAGATCCGTCGCAGGGAACCAGTTCGAACGATCGGATTTCAGGCGTCTGCTCCACGATCCGCCTGATCTTTACCCGTTGAGTGTTCATGGCGTCTCCTTCGGCATTGGAAGAGGCATCATGCCGGGCATTGGCTTGAACCCCTTGAGTCTCATGAAGCGCTCCATCCACCGCGACACGGAGGAAAACGGAGCCAGGTCGATGCCACCTTCTTCGGCAAGTGCAATGTAAGGAAAGCATGCGACATCCCCGATGGTGGGATGCGGCAGCGGCAGCAGCCATTCGTGACCATCCTTCTCGGCGAACCAGAGATGCTCGTCGATGATCCGCAGCAGCCTGATGCCGTCGGACCGAGCCTTGCCCACGTCCAGCCGATAGAACATTGCATCATGCAGCCGCGCGGCCGAGATGGAACCTGTCAGTTGGTCCGCAAAGGCAAGCCATTGGTAGACCTCACCCTGGCGGTCGCGCGGAAACCACTTGCCGGACTTGTCGTATGCGGTGGCAAGATAGACCAGGATGGCTTGCGCATCGCGAACCGCTTCGCCCCCCTCCACGATTGCCGGAAGCTGTCCCAGCGGATTTATGTCAAGGAACCGTGGCGACTTGTGCTCGTAGCCCGGATAAAAGTCGACAAGGATCGACTGGTATTCCAAGTCAAGCTGCTCCAGCAGGAAGCGGACCTTGAAGCAGTTCCCCGAAAGCGGATAGTCATGCAGCTGTATCATGACTCCTCCAGTCTGCGCCGGATGGCCGACAGTTCCGCGCGCCGTTGCACTGGATCGCCGGTCGGGTAAACCATTGTCCTATCTATACCCCAAGGGGTGAGATGATTAGCGCTGGCATCGACATGCAGCCTAACTTGATCGACCGGCGCCGCGATGTGGACCGGATAGCATGGTTCGCCCGCGCTGCCTGAGGGCGCGCATTCTTCTTCGCTTGCCCAGACAAAACCGTCCGCCACAGCCGTGGAATAGACGGTCGCAGTGATGTCTTCCGACGGGCGTCCCTGCAGCGCAGGAACCTGCGTTACCTTGCCCGATTCATCAAACTTCCAGCCGTGGTACACGCCTTCGAGGTATCCGCCCATGTTCCGTCCGGCGCTAAGCCTTACGGAACGGTGGGGGCAGCGATCCAGCCAGACGTTGATCGCGCCGCTGGCGCCGCGCCAGATGACCAAGGGCTTGTCGCCCATCATCGACCTGACAATCGAAAAATCGCGGACGTCCTTTTCAAGTGCAACGACATATGAGGTCATGTCATCGCCCCATAGCTCACTTGATTGGCCCGCAGCCATTCGCGATAGTTAAGCGAAGAGCTGTCCACCTCGATGGAGGTTTCCGCGCCGTTCAGCGGCAACTTCTTATGGACATGCCGCTCGAGGACATACTTGTCCTGGGCCGAGATGCTCTGCTGGTCGGCCTTCAGCTGGCGCTCGTCCATCCAGTCTTCTTTTATCCAGGCAAGCAGCTTGTGTGCGATGAAGTTTTCCTCGTCCACGGGCTGCGCGAAGATGCCGAGGTAGTCGTACCGATCCGGTGTCGACGGGCGATGGATGAAGAGAACCACCGAATACGGATCCGAAATCCGGTAGGTGTATTCCGCGACCGAGTTCGTCAGCGGCAGCCAGGCTTTCTGCGACTTTAGCCATAGCGCTCCCGCGTCATCCACGCTGGCCTCTCCCGGAACCAGGTCTAGGTGATCCTCGTCACCCAGGATGTTGGGATGCAGAAACGGGAAGTGCGCGTTGTCAATCACGTTGTCCACGATCCGCAGGCCCGAACACTTGATCGGCGTGGACCAGATGTTCATCACCAGGCGATCGACCTCGTAGTATTCCAGCAACTGCTGTGGGGGTCCGTCGGGCGTGCCAAGGCTTGTCCAGACATATCCCAGCCGCTCGGTCACCGGCAAAGGCCGGGAGTCGCTCGACGCGGAAATCCAGGTCTTGTGGATTTCCAAATCGATGTCGTGGCCCAGAAGCCTGGTCCTAGTCGCCTTCCGCCGCCGGATATCCGTTGGCGACCCAAGCGGGTACCAACGGTTCCAGACCGCTGCGTCTTCACGTGCGTTCATGCCGGTCACTTGCTTTCGGTGACGTCGGTGAACAGGGCCGCCTTGAACGCTTCTTCACCCTTGGTAGCGGCGGTGGAGAGTTCGCGCAGCCATTTCCGGTACTGGTTCGAGATCTTGTCCGTCGGTAGCGAAACCTCGTCCAGGTAGATTGGGCCGGGTTGCGTTTCGATGACAGGCTGGTCTTCGGCCAGAACAAGCTTCTGGAAGTCGAGCGGCTGACTGTCGGGCATAGTGTCGTCGGTATGCGCGATGATCATGAAGTTGCGGCACGAATTCTGCGAAATCGGGCTGGATGTTGTCCAGAGAAGGAACGGCTTGTCGTTCTTGTACAGTCTGATCGACAGGTTGACGCTGAACGGCATGGAGTTCCGGTAGTTCCAGCTTCCCAGCGGGCTGTCGTCCGGCAGCGTGTCCAGCATGTCGCGGCCCGGCTCCATAAAAAAGCGGAGTTCGCCGCCCACGCGGTCCACAGGCACGATTGCCGGTTCCGAATATGCCGGGTCATAAAGGGTACCCGGATGCACATAGGCGAAGTGTGAGAAGTCGGTGAAGTTTTCCCAGCGGCGTTCGGCCGAGCTGTCCCAGTTGTAGGGCTCCGCAATGATCTGGCGCTTGTACTCGGGGTTTTCCCAAGCCTCGCAATAAGGAATGTTCGTGCAATCCCACGAGCTGTCCAGGCGGACCCAGATGATTCCATACCGCTCTTCGCAGGCATAGGCGGGCGTGAACGCCTTTTTCGGAATGGCGTCGTTGGGACAGGCCGGCATTAGTTCGCAGCGGCCGCTAGCGCCGTATTCCCAGCCATGATACGGGCACTGGATGCGGTTGTTATCAAGCACCTTTCCGACGGACAGTTTCGCGTAACGATGCGCGCAACGGTCCCGCATGGCGACGTATTTTCCGTCCAGCTTCGCAATGACCAGCGGTTCGTCCAGAAGCATCCTGCCGATCGGACCATTGCCTGCTGGATCGGCAGCCTGGAGTTCGTTCACGGTTGCGACAGGATGCCAGAAATGGCGCAGATAGCTTTGATCTGCGGTGAGTGGAGTCAAAGCGTTCATTATTCCCCCCGGTTAGCTACCGTTGTAATAGTTGCTTCATAATAGCCTACGGAAAGCACTGCGTTTCAAAAAGTGCAGTAGTTTGTACCTTGTGTTTCAGATTCTGAACAATCCAAGGCGCTAAGAGTGACCAACCTTATGGTCCAGCGAAGACTCGCATCCAAATCACTCCATCGTGCCCAGTTTGACACGGCATGCTCGCTTAAAATGTGCCCACATCTGTGTGCCCTTCGCCCTTATTTACAATGTAATTACAGACGTTTTCTGCGACGACCTTTTCTGGTTTGAGCGCGAACGCAGGGTCTTGATTGGGAACGGCTCATGTCTGGCGCATTCCTGCGCGCGCCTTGCATGCTGGCAGAACGTCTCAGTCGTTTCCTCGAACCAAGGCATACCCAGGATGACGAATGACACTAGAAAACTGCTTGCACAAGGTCTCGACCACCAGCTTGACGCGCGGGTTTTTGTGCCGGGCGGCGCCATAGATCGCCCAGACGGCAATCTGGTCCACATTCTCGGCGGGCTTCAGTAAGGGGACAAGGCTGCCCTGCGCCACTTCGTAGTGAACGAAAAAGTCGGGCAGGTAGGAGACAGCCTCGCCCGAAACTGCATAGAACTTCGCCATCCAGTAATCGTGCACGCTGAACCGCATGCTGTAGCGTGCAACCTGCTTGCTTTCATCGTCCTGAAGCAGCCAAGGCTCGGCAATACCCTTTCGCATGTATTCAATGCCTGGCATGGGCGATAGGTCGTCGATCCTTTCGGGAGTACCCCACTTCTCAAGCAGGATCGGACTTGCATAGGCGCGATAGCTGACATTCCCGAGCTTCCGGCATACATAATCGGACGACGGCGCTGTGCCGACGAAGATCATGCAGTCGAAGTCGGATTGCTCCGGCAAGGGCGTATCGCTGGGGTAGGTGCGTGTCTCGAACGATAAGCCGGGATGCTCTCGCGCCAGCAACAAGGTGGCGGCGCCGATGATGCTGGTTCCGAACTCGGCGCTGCCTAGGATGCGAACCTTGCCGTTCAGCGAACTGTGCGCGCGCTGAGCGGCGCTTGTCGCAACCTCAATGCTGTCGAACACGCGCGCGCTGTTGTCCAGCAGGGCACGACCTGCATCGGTCAGGTGCAACCCCTTTTGGGATCTGAGGAACAGTTCGACTTCAAGCAGATCCTCCAGACGGCGAATGCTATGGCTCAACGTCGCCTTTGGAATGCCGGACACCATCGTCGCGCGCGTCAGACTGCCCGCCCGGGCAATCAGCACAAAGTTGCTGATGTCCTTCAATTCTACCTTGGGCATATTCAATCCCTGGGTGCCGTTCTATTTTTGGAACGGAACGTCTCTGTTGTTTGTCTACTCGTCGTAATCTCGACTTGCTACGCAAGCTAGAGTCAGCGTTCGGCAGATTGATCAGTGTACGATCAGCTTGAGCGCTGCCTACAAAAAAGGCAAAAAACGCAACTTTTGTCGCAGATCTGGCGCGAGTTGCTGCCGGGTTCCGCAAGAATGCGTGGTCATCAATAACAGGGAGCAGCATTTGAAGACCAAGGTAGGTGAATCCCCCCCATTGCTTCAACTGCGGAACATTACCAAAAGATACGGCACATATGTGGCAAACGACAGCGTGTATCTTTCGCTGGAACAAGGCCAGATATGCGCCATCCTCGGTGAGAACGGCGCAGGCAAGTCCACCCTCATGAAGACCATTTACGGTATTCAGCAACCTGATGAGGGCGAGATTGTCTGGAATGGTGAAAAGGTCGCCGTCACCAGCCCGAGCGTTGCCCGAGACCTGGGCATCGGAATGGTGTTCCAGCATTTCTCGCTGTTTGAAACGATCAGCGTCGTTGAAAACATCTCGTTGACCGTTCCCGGATCATTGCCGGACCTGTCCGAGATAATCAGCCAGAAGGCGAATGAATACGGCCTTCACGTTAATCCCGACGCGCCGGTGCATGGCCTTTCAGTCGGCGAGCGACAGCGGGTCGAGATCATCCGCTGCCTTATGCAAGATCCGAAGCTGCTCATCCTGGACGAACCAACATCCGTGCTGCCGCCCCACAGCGTCCAGCAGCTTTTCGGGACATTGAGGAAACTGTCCGAGCGTGGCGTCGCGATGCTCTATATCTCGCACAAGCTGGAGGAAATCAGGGACCTGTGCCATTGCGCCGTCGTGTTGCGCCAGGGACGCGTGACGGGAACAGCGAACCCACGACAGGCCACATCGGCGGAACTGGCCCGCTTGATGATTGGACAGGCCATCCCGACAGCCCGCCATGCCGAGGCGAAACCAAGCTGCGAGCCGGCCCTGACCGTTAGCGACCTCAGCTATGACAACCCCGATCCGCTGGGAGAGAGCCTCGACAGCGTCTCGATGGTGGTCCGCCCGGGCGAGATCGTCGGCATTGCCGGTGTGTCGGGCAATGGCCAGTCCACGCTGGCGCGGCTTTTGTCAGGTGAAATCAGGCTGCAGAGCGACATGGCGAGCAGGATCCGGGTTTTTGATCGTTCTGTGGGGGATACCCAGCCGGGAATGCGCAGGGAACTGGGAGTGACGTTTGTCCCGGAAGAACGGCTGGGGCGCGCCACGGTCCCTGCTATGAGCCTGGCGGACAACGTGCTTCTTACCGCCCACCGGGCGGGCCTGGTCCGAAAGGGATTGATCAGACGACGGCAGCAGGCCGATTTCGCTGACAGTTGCATTTCCGGCATGGATGTCCGTTCGCGGGGTCGGCAATCGATCGCGTCCAGCCTCTCGGGCGGCAACCTCCAGAAGTTCGTGCTGGGCCGCGAGATCCTGCTGGAGCCTCGTATCCTGATCGTTTCCCAGCCGACCTGGGGCATCGATGTCGGAGCGGCGGCGATGGTCAGGCAGAAGTTGGTGGACCTGCGGGACACCGGCACGGCGATCCTCATGATTTCCGAGGAACTGGAGGAGATATTCGAGATCTCCGACCGGATCCACGTCATGTACCATGGACGCCTGTCTCCCTCGGTCCAGGCCAGGTCTGTGACCGCCGAAGACGTCGGGCGGATGATGATGGGCGAATTCGACCAGACGATGAGGGCGGCGTGATGATAGGCGGGTATGCACTTGTCCAGCGAAGCGAGGTTTCGCTCAAGAGCATCATGCTCGTGCCACTGGTGACCTTCGTTCTGGCATTGCTGGGTAGCATGGTCTTGTTCGGCTTTCTTGGCGCCCCCCCTCTCGAAGTCCTCTACAGGTTGCTGATTGATCCGCTGGCATCGGCGTACAACATTTCCGAGGTGGTGATAAAGGCTGCGCCTCTGATCCTGATCGCCCAGGGTCTGGCCATCGGCTTCCGGGCGAAGGTCTGGAATATCGGCGCTGAAGGCCAACTGATCATCGGCGCCGTGGCGGCAAGCGTGATCCCCATCACCTTTCCGGAAAGCCAGAACATCCTGATGCTTCCGACGATGATGCTAGCCGGCATGATCTCGGGGGCGGCGTGGGCTGGGATCGCTGCAGCGCTTAAGACGCGCTTCAACGCCAGCGAAATCATTGTGACGCTGATGCTAAATCAGATCGCGGTGCAGATTCTGTATTTTCTCATCAACGGGCCGCTCAAGGATCCGATGGGGTTCTCCTATCCCCAGTCGGTAAGTTTTCCGCCGGTGGCGATGTATCCGCTTCTATCGGGTGACGGGGTGCTTCGGGCAAACGCGTCCATTTTTGTGGTCGTCCTGCTGTCGATTGTAGCGCTGATCTATGTCACGCGCACTTTCTCGGGATACACGCTGCTTGTGGGAGGGCTTGCCCCGAGTGCCGCCAGCTACGCGGGCTTTAGCGCCAAGAAGGCGGTCTGGATCACGCTGCTGATCGGTGGTGCCGCTGCGGGCCTGGCTGGAGTGGGCGAAATATCGGGGCCGATTGGCAGGCTTCAGCCGTCATTGTCCCCCGGCTACGGTTTTGCCGCGATCATCGTAGCTTATCTCGGCGGCCTGCATCCGGTCGGGATACTGCTGGCCGGAACATTCATGGCAATCGTCTATGTCGGCGCGGACGGTGCGATCATCGATGTAGGCCTTCCCCCGGCGGCGCCGGTAATTTTCCAGGGAATGGTTCTTGTGTTCTACCTCGCCTCGTTCGCCTTGGTCCAATACCGCATCGTACGAATCCAACCGGAGGCAAGGGCATGATGGACACGATCATCTTCGTCCTGGCGGGCGCCTTTGCAACCGCCACACCCCTTCTACTCGCGGCGATCGGCGAGGCCGTGGTAGAGAAAACGGGTGTCATGAACCTTTCTGTGGAAGGCATGATGGCATTCGCGGCAGCTGTGGCCTTTGCCGTCACATATCAGACAGGAAACATTGTGCTGGGTTTCGGCCTTGCGGTCGGCGCATCTGTGGCGCTGTCCCTGGTTTTCTCTGTGCTCGTGCTGGCCTTTTCGGCGAACCAAATCGTCTCCGGGCTTGCGGTCGGGATCCTAGGCCTTGGCCTTTCCAGCCTAGTCGGGCGCAATTTTGAGAACCTGACGATGATGGCCCCGGCAAACCTCTCGCCACCCGTTCTGTCGGAGCTGCCCCTTGTCGGGCTGATCCTGTTCCAGCAGAACGCCATCACCTATCTCGCCTTTGCGGTCGCGTTCCTGACTTGGTGGTTCCTTGCCAGGACGCGTCACGGCCGCATCACGAAGGTCGTGGGCGAAGACCCGGCCATAGCGCATAACCTAGGCTTTGCCGTTATCCGGATCCGCCTGTTTGCGATAATCTTCGGCGCCACAATGTCGGGCCTTGGGGGCGCCTATGCCTCGACGATCCTGACGCCCGGCTGGTCGGACGGTCTAATCGCCGGCCGGGGGTGGATCGCAGTTGCACTAGTGGTATTCGGAACCTGGCGGCCGCTCAGAATCGCATTCGGAGCCTATCTCTTCGGGGCGCTCCTTCTGGGGGATCTGGCCGTCCAAGCCACCGGCTTCAGTGTTCCGCCGCAGATCATGACATCCCTACCCTACGTAATGACCATCGTTGTCCTTGCCGCGGTTTCCAGGAACGCACTTCTGATCCGGCTAAACGCACCGGTCTCGCTGGGCCAGAATTTCCGTCCATCAAAATAAGAACAAACGACCAACAGGAGCAACCATGTTTCAGATCATTCGCGCACCCTTGCTTGGTGCAGTCCTTTCCATGTCATGGTCCGGGGCGCTGTTCGCGCAGGAACCACTCGACGTGGCAATCGTAGCGCCCAACGCAATCGGCGATGTCGGCTGGGACCACGAAGTCGTACGCGGCAAAGAGGTTCTCGAAGAGCGGTTCGGGGAAAAGATAAACGTGACGGTTATAGATTCTGTCGGTGAAGGACCTAACGCCACCCGCGTCATGAACCGGCTTGTGGCGAACGGGACCGACGTCCTGATCTTGGGTTCGTTCGGACACATGAGCGATGGCCTAGCCTTGGCCAAGAGATCGCCCGAGCTGAAGGTCTTGCATATCGGCGGGTACCAGAACCTTCCGAACTTCGCAACATTCACGACGCGACATTACCAAGCCTCCTATCTGTGCGGCATGGCGGCTGGCTATGCGACGAAGAACCAGCAGCTTGGTGTCGTGGCCGCTTTTCCTTTGCCGGAAGTCCTAGGCATCCTCAACGCCTATGTCTTGGGTGCGCAGAGCGTCAACCCGGACCTCAAGCCGGTAAAGGTGGTATGGCTGAATGCCTGGTATGATCCCCCGCGCGACCGGTCTTCGGCGGAAAGCCTGATTTCGCAGGGCGCCGACGTGATCTATTCGTTGTTCCCGGGCACCCCCTCAGCTGTCGCCACCGCCGAGGAAAAGGGTGTCTACGCTGTCACTACGCTCAGCGACAACTCCGCCCATGCGCCGACCAAGCACCTGTGCGCGGGGCAGGCCAATTTCGGGGTTGTCTATGCCGATGTCGTCCAGTCCGTGATTGATGGAACCTTCGAAGGCAAGGACATCTTCGCCGGTGTCGCCGAAGGAGCGATGGAAGTGGCCGGATTGTCAAAGGATCTGACGGAAGAACAGCGGGCGGCGATCCTGGCAAAGCAGGATGCGATGCGCGACGGCAGTTTCGATCCTTTCACCGGCCCGGTCATGAACAATAACGGGTCAGAGGCGATCGCTTCCGGAAAGACGCTGAACTCGTCCGAGATCAAGAGCATGGACTTCCTTGTCGAAGGCATCGACTCGCGGCTGCAGAACTAGGCGGTCGCTGCCATTGACTCAGGATTAGCCCCGGAATGGGCTGATCCTCCCATCGATCATGCGCTTCCCGGGTGCATGCCGGTAACCGTCCAGAGCATCAAGAAGCAGAAAAACCTGCTCCAACAGGAGGAAGACTTATGACCAAACACCGCATCATCCCGGCGTCGATATTGGCACTGGGCTTGGGCAGCGCCGGGCATGGAGCCCAGGCCGAGGTGCTTTTTTCCGGTGGCGAAGTACAGCTGCACTATGGCGACGGATTTCATCTGGGTGCTAATGGTCTTGACTCGACCACCCGCACTACCCTGACCTTTGAACATTACACACTGTTCGACTGGGGCGATCTTTTCTATTTCGTCGATCTCAACATGGATCATCAGGGAACCGGGTCGGACAACAATCACTACGCCGAGGCTTGGCTGCACCTGAGCGGCAGGACCATGGGGCTGACATTCCCGGAGGGCGCGTTCGTCAAGGATGTCGGACCCGATCTTGGTATCAACCATGGCGAGGATTTTCTGGTCATCTCTCCTGGGGTCCGCGCCGACCTGAACGTGAATGGCTTTTCCGTCCTGACGGCAGGTGCCTATGTCTATGACAGTGTCGATGATCCGTTTGATCGCGACCTCGACACGACATACCAGATAACCTTTGTCTGGGATTACCCTTTCCAGATTGGCAACGAAAACCTGTCCATAAGGGGATTTGCGGACTTTATCGGCGAACAAGGCGACGGTTTCGAAAGCCAAATTGTCTTCTCGCCCCAACTGCGCTGGGATGTCGGCAAGGAAGGCGGCACCATCCTGGGTCTGGAGTATACATACTACAAGAACAAGTACGGAGTGAAAGACTTAGACGACAACTCGGTCAGCGCATTTGCAGCTTTGAGGTTCTAGATCCTGTGTGACTGAAGCGAACCGGACAGCGCTTGGCATTCCCTGCGAAAGGAGGAAGGCATTGTCCGAGTTCTTCGCCTCTCGGCTGATTATTCCCAGAAATTTCTGGCCCCGGTCATTACGCACCAGGGTGGTCCTGCACAGGAACCCTGGTGCGGCTTTTCTTCAGCCAGAGAGCCGGATCATCGCACTGCAGCTCTCTAAGAACACTTAACAAAACCTGCTGATCTGGTTGAGGCAGATGAGAGCGCAGCCGAGGATCACGAAAGCCTCGTGGATGGCGGCGCGCCGCTCATGAGCCGGATGGCGAGGCGGCGAAAGCGGTTCAGCCATGCCGGTGTCCGCTCGACGACCCAGCGATGTCGGCCCAGTCTTTCGCCGCCTCGCCATCCGAAGCCTATGATAGCCCCAACCAGAACCTTAAAGCCGCCTTCGGACATGCAACCCATACCAGAGCTTAGCGAGGCGGCAAACGGGTCGAAAGTTCTGGACTACGTCTGTCGCGCGGGACAGGACCAGGCGAACTCGTCTTTTCACCCGATATGGCGTCACTCCCACTGCATGCGGGAGCAAGCCATGTCCGCGGTCGGCAGCGGTTAAGAGTTGACGCTGTCCTTCAGAGCCTTGGCCACCGTAAACTTTACCACGCGATCTGCCGGCTTTGTCATGGCCTCGCCCGTGGACGGATTTCGGACCTGTCGTTCGGGACGATCGCGGCAGGCGAGCTTGCCCAAGCCAGGAAGGGTCAGGGCGCCGCCCTCGGCTACGATCGAGGTCGCAACCTCGGAAAGTGCATCAAGGACAGAAGAGACATCCTTTTTCTCAATGCCAGACTTTTCGGCCAAGGTGGCAAGCAACTCAGTCTTGGTCATCGGCTTCATCGTTCTTTCCTTATAATGTGAATATCTGGGAGAGGGGTAGCCAGTGTCGGCCGGTTTTGCCACCGTAATGCGATTTAGGCCAAGGTCCGGGAGGAGATCCGCACGATATGCTTGTTGAAAGGCAAGATTGAGACGTCTGCAAGGGCCGATGGGTCCGCAGGTGCAAGTGCGGCACAATCTGCCGGCAAACGACGTCCGGGCCCTGCATGCGGCGCCTGTATCGAGGCTCAAAGCCAGAGCACCTGATGGGAGAGGCAGGGCAGCGCCATGCGGATCGCCACCTACAACATCAACGGCATCCGCAGGCGACGTTCCCGGAGCGGCAGCTGGCGGAGGCCGGCTACGCTTCCGTCTGGCACGGGCAGAGCCGCTGGAACGGCGTGGCCATCCTGTCGCGCGGCAGCGAGCCGGTGTTCACGCGCCGCGGGTTGCCGGGGGGGTCCCGATCCCAGCCAAAGCCGCTATATCGAGGCTGCGGTGAATGGCATCCTGGTGGGCTGTCTTTATGCTCCCAATGGCAATCCCGAACTGGGGCAGAAATGGGATTACAAGCTGGCTTGGCTAAAGCGGTTCACCGTCTACGCAAAACAGCTGCTCGCCCTGAACGTCCCGGTGATCCTCGCCGGGGACTACAACATCACTCCCGCCGAGCGCGATGTCTATAACCGGGATCGCTGGCAGGATGATGCTCTGTTCTTGCCGCAGGTTCGAAAATCCTATGCGTCTCTTCTGAAACAGGGCTGATGTCCTGCAATAGCGGCAGTCCATCCCGACAAGCCCGTTTATACCTTCCGGGATTATCTGCCACAAGCTTGGGAGCGAAATGCCGGATTACGGCTTGATCACCTGCTGCTCTCACCTCATTTGGCAGCATGGTTCAAGGACGCGGGTGTGGATCGAGAGATGCGGACTCTGTCGAAAGCCAGCGATCATGCGCCGGCTTGGATAGTGCTCGACATTAAGTGATCCAGTTTTTCCGTTGAAGATCAGACCTACTCGGCAGATGAGAGGCTTTCCTGTCAAGGATGCTTTCTGTATTGCGACAGGCATCTAAGGAGATCATCATGGATATCGTCTATAATGAGCTGTCGCTTGAGCAGCTGAAAGAGATCAACAAGAAATCCGCAGCCGCCATTGCCGATTTCGAGACCCGCCGGAAAAAGGACGCCATCCAGAAGGCGACCGAGATCGCAAAGGCTGCGGGCTTTGCCTCGCTTGAAGACATGCTGGCCGCTCAGCCCGCCAAGCAAAAGGCAGAGCCGAAATACCGCCATCCTGAAAACCCCGAGCTGACCTGGAGCGGCCGGGGCCGAAAGCCCGGCTGGATTGTGGAGGCTCTGGAAGCCGGAAAGTCGCTCGAGGATTTCGCAATCTGATTGCTCGCTCTGACTTTGGGGTATGCGCCAAGCGAATGCGCATGCCTCAACCCGATCATCCGGCTGGGATGATACCTGCTAAACTTCTTCCGCTGTGATCTGCCTCAGCGATCAACAATCTTCTTCCAAAAGGGTCCATCATGGCCACAGGCACTGTCAAATGGTTCAACGCCACCAAAGGGTTTGGCTTCATTCAGCCCGACGATGGCGGGCAAGATGTCTTCGTGCATATCTCGGCAGTCCAGCGTTCGGGCTTGCCCGAGTTCGTCGACGGCCAGAAGGTGTCCTATGACCTGGAGCGTGACAAGCGCTCGGGCAAGATGTCGGCCGGCAATCTGCAAGCAGGGTAAGCGAGGGTGCCGTCCTTCTTCACCACCTTACTGCTCCTGGTGAGGACACACCATCGAGCAAGGTCAGGTATGTTGCCTGGCCTTTTTTCATGATCGGCTGCCCAGCAAGGCCATAAGGGAGACCAGGAATGACCGAGAACCGCAGTGACGCACGTCTGAAGGCCGAGCTTGTCTTCGGCAAACTGCAGGCTCCACCTTCCGCACGTGATCGTGCCTTCGAGGAGATCAACGCTGTTCGGGCGGCGGGGGCGGAAAAGGTCCAAAGGCTTCGGGAAGCGCGGCTTGCCAGGGAATTGCGGGACAAGGGCGCGCTGAGGGAAGCATCAGAACCTGGCTTGCCCGAAACATCCTGAGCACGGTTGCAGCACAGGCAACCCCTTGCAATTGCCCTTCGCGGATGGAGGACTGCTGCAGACATTGGCGGCAAGCTGGCGGAGGCATGTCACCCCCAAGGTCAGCCGACCTGAACCTGTCCTGATCCGAAACCTGATCCAACGGCCACACGTTGTTGATCGCACACACGAGGATTCATCATGATGGAAGACCGCACACGGCGGATCGAGGAACGCGCGCATTCCCTCTGGGAGATGGAGGGCCGGCCCCATGGCCGGGACGCGCAGCATTGGCAGCAGGCGGAACGCGAGATCGACGCGGAAGACGCGGCCGAAGCATCCGCCACCTCGGCCGACATGACCGCGAGGGGCCGCAAGCCAAAGCCGAAGGCTGCAGCGACAAAAGCCAGAAAGACCGCACAGGCAAGCCAGGGACCGCAAGCCGGTGCGACAGCAGATGCTGCCGCGGAGGAGCCGGCCAAGACCCGAGGCCGCAAGCCGAAGGCTGCGGCAGGGGATGAGCCAAAGGCGCCAAAGGCAAAACGCGGCCGTCCTCCCAAGGCCGAAGCCGAAACCCCGGGCACGGCATCAGCATCGGGCAGGGGCCGCAAACCGAAAGCGGCCGCTACCGAGAGTGGCGAGGCGACAAAGGCAACCCGAGGACGCAAGGCAAGGGCTGCGTCAGAGGCTGGACCGGTCGGTGCAGCGGCAGACAGGGAGCCCGCGCCCCAAGACTACACCACTCCGGACGAGGCCAAGGATCGCAGCCCGGAGCCGGATCTGGACACGCAGGTGTCTCCAGAGGCCGCAGGACCCTCTCAGACGACCGAGTAAGATCCCGTTCCGGCTGCCCCCCTGGATGGCCCTTTGCGCCGCAAGGCTGCGCAAAGGGCACTGGTCGAGCAGTCAAGTTCAGTGTCGCTGACCTTCTACATTGTCCCTTCTGGCAAGGCGCTGCTGGCCGCAGACACGGCACGTGAGCGTCAAATGTCGAGACCCAGGTCCAGCACGCGAACAGAATGGGCCAGTGCTCAATCGAGATATAGTCTTCCTGTTTTGCTGCCACTTCGGCAATGCGTTCCAGTACCAGTCTCCCTTTGATGCAAGAAACGATATCTGGTAGCTATCGAATATCATAAGAGTATCGCGAAAGAGATTGTGAGATCGACCGGCGCCTGTTTACAGGATGTCCCTGCGCCCTTGTACAAAGCCTCAATGCCCATGCTGAAGGACGTCAATTATTGGCCTAGATCAAGAAGAGCTTTGCTTTGCTAGTTGAGCGCCTGACCGACTTTTTAGCGCATAGATCGTGTCTCAATATTTCGAACTTCGTTCGGCTATTCGGTGCGCCAGATTGCGCGATCCTGCCAAGGCAAGTTCACCATAGTTTGCCCCCTGTTGCATCGCCTTCTGTCCAACGAAAGCGGCGGCGCGCGCCGGAGGGCTGGCTGCGGCCGCTTTTCCGGCAAGAGAGCCAGCCGCCTTTGCGCCGACCGCCGCGATAGCTGCTTGCGTGGGCGTGACGGACATAATCATGCCGCTTAAGGAACTGACGATCATGGGGATGCAAAGCGTGCAAACGGTCATGATGACCATGCAGGCGATGAACGGGATGAAGTCGGAAACACTTTCCGTTATCGATGTGTCGAGAGAGGTCATGTAGCCCGAGACAATGCGGATCAGCCCGCCGAGCATTATGGCCGTGACGAGCGGATAGAGCATGTAGCTGACTGCGCCTTGGAGCCAACGGTTGAAGTAGTCCTTCGTGACCTCGAACATGCTCAAGGCAATGAAGATGGGTGCGATGCCAAGATAGATCGTCACCATGACCTGACCGAAGATCAGCAGAAGCGCGGCCAGGGCGGCAAGTGTGCCCATGCTGGTAAAGATCAGCACGCTCATGATTGCACCACCCATCCAGCCCATCGGCTCCATGACCTTGTTTGCCTTGTCGGAAAAGGAGGTGATGAAGTCATCCATGGCACCGGCGAGATTATTAGAAGGCACGTCGCCACCTCCGAACTTTCCGAGCAGATTGGCGGCAATGCTGTCCACGCCGCCTTCAACGGCACTGGCGATCAAGTTGAACTGGCCCCAGACCAACCCGATACTGCCTATCGCGATCAGTTTGATAAAGGTGACGACGATCTGCCCGGCCGACATGGGCCGGTATTGCAGAACCATGTTTACGCCGAGCATGACCACGGCAAGCGTCGCCATCGTTGCAGTAAGCGCTCCCATCCCATCCAGCACGGCCCCGAAGCTGGATTTTGCTACATCGTCAAGCTGGCCTTGGGCGCGACTGACGAACTCCTCGATGACCCCCATCAGTAGACCCCCTGCGCCTTGCAAAGCTTATCCACCTCGCGCGTCAGGCGACTACGATCAGAATTGGCATAATCTCTTACCCATGCGCTGCTTTCGTCACTTGGCAAGGTCATGAACCGCGTTTCCAATTCCTCCAAGGCAGCATCCCAAGTTGGGAACCGAAGTTCGCAAGTGCATTTTCCGCCTGCCGCCTCAATGCTTGCTGCGACCTGATGGATATAGGCACTTTCCAGAAAGCGCAGCGAGGCGGCACCCTGGATTGCCCGATGTTCAACCTCGGGTGCGCGGTAGGCGGCGCAGCCACCACGCGTGGTATAAGCACCACCGCGTGACGTTCCACCACCGTAATTCGAGAAGGTCGTGTAGCCCGGCTGCCCCGCAGGATCATTCGCCTGGGCCATGTCCACCGGCATGTCGCTTTGTGCCTTGGACGGGTCCAATGTGACCGGAGAGCCGCCAGTGCTGAAGGAGAAGGTCAGGTAGCCAGCTTCTTCCATTGCCTCACTTGGCATGGTCATCGCGGCAGGCGTCTCGCCCTTGTCATTCGAGAAGGTCATGGCGCCACCGGCCAAAGCCGCAGCACCCGAAACAGCCAGAATACCCGTAATCACCCATTTCATGCCGCGTCTCCTATGGTTGGAATGTAAACCTGCGCGATGCCGCGCGTTTCCCCAATGCGCCCCGTCTGAACAATCACGTCGATGGTGCGAAGGATATAGTTTCGCAGATCGTTGTAGCTCATGCGAACATCCGAACGGCCAGCGGCAATCGCCAGCCGGTCAAGCGCCAGTTCCGGCGTTTCCGCGTGGATCGTCGTCATCGAGCCGCCATGCCCGGTGTTGACGGCTTCGAGGAAGGTCATGGCTTCCTTGCCCCGAACCTCGCCCACGATCAGGCGATCCGGCCGCATCCTGAGCGTGGCTTCCAGAAGCATGTCGGGCGTCCTGGTGGAGCCGCCGCGATCCGCAATGAGAGACACCGCGTTCGGCTGGTCGGGGAACAGCTCACGGGCGTCCTCGATGGTGATGACCCGTTCCTCTTGCGGGATCATGGAAATGATCTTGCGCAGCGCCACGGACTTGCCGGTATCCGTGCCGCCAGAGATCAGGATGTTCAGCTTATGGGTCACGCAGAAGCGCAGCGCCGCCATCAGGTCGCCAGCCTCGATCAGTTCAGCAAGGCTGGCGTTGCGCCTTTTCCGTTCCGCATCGAGAGCCACCTGTTTGCCGTGCAGAAACCGCAGTTCGATTTCCTCTATGGGCAGGGCGGCAAAGAGCCGGAAGGAGAGGGCCGCTTCCTGCGGCGTGGCAGGCGCAAGGACCGCCTGCGCCCGGATCGGGCGGTCGTGATAGGCCACAGTCGCGGAGACCAGCAGCTTGTCGCGGCCGGTCTGCGCCTGGTTCTCGCCCGCGATCTGGTTGGCAAGGGAATGGCCGAAGCCCGGATCAACCCGTTCCCCGGCCGGCTTCATATGCACGTCGCCGCGCTTCAAGATCCAGATGCTGCGATCCGGGTTGACCGAGACTTCAATCGTAGCCGGATCATCCAGCCACGACTTGAAGCGGTCCAGCTTGTGAGCCAGCCAACCCATCAGAGGATTTCCAGGTCGCGATCAACCATGATCGTCACAAGCGAGCCCTGCTTGATGGCAATAGTCGGCTGGCGGTTCAGGTAGCCATCCAAGGCGCTGGAGGTGGCCTCCATCATGTTCTGCGACATGGCTTCCGCCACATCCGATGTGCTGTCATCGTCGTCATCAGCCACGGCAATCGCAGGCGCGAGGCCGATCAGGCTGATCAGCGCGGCCGAGCCAAAGCGCGCGCCGAAATGAGTGTTCACCACCCCGCCCAAGCCCGAACGGCCAATGGCGTCACCTCCATAAGCCCCAATTTCCACCATCTGGTTGTCGGGCAGGATGATCCTGTTCCAGACGATCATCGCGCGGCGCTGCCCGAGGTCGGTGTTGTCGTTATAGGCCCCAATCACCCGCGACCCGCGCGGGATCAGGATGCGCGATCCGTCATAGGAATGAACATCCTCGGTGACGAGGGCGCGGATCGCCCCCGGCAGGTCGGTGTTGATGGCGGTTTCCAGCACCGCCTGGATCATCGTGCCCTGCAGGACGGTATTGGCCGGGCTGGCGATGACCTTGGCCCGCTCCATCGGCGCCCGCGCCGCCTGCTGGCGGGCAAAGCGTTCGTTCTGGCTCTGGTTGCGCAGGTTGGGGTCCAACCCTTCCATGCCGGGCATGGCCGCCGCCGCCTCCATCGCACCCGGAACGCCTGCCGCACTGCTGCTGCCGCCCAAAGCCCTGCCACCAAAGGCGATCATGGGCGACGATGCGCGGGCGCGGTAGAGTTCTTCGGCCTCGCGGCGGCGATCAACTTCCCCGTCCACCATGCCAAGGTCTGGGTTTCCGCTGGTGATCCGCGCCGCGTCAAGCTGCGCCTGAAGCTGCGCAAGCTGCCGGTCACGGTCGGCAATCATGTTGGCATTTTCAAACTGCATGGAGGTCATCGTGTCCTGCAGCTGGCTGACCTGCGCCAAGAGGCTGTCGATCTGCGGGTCATTGTTGACGACCGGCGCCTCCTTGACCGGCGGCACATCGTCTTCAACGGTAACTTCCACGTCCTGCGGCTGCTGGCGCAGCCGCTCGATTTCTGCCTCCAAAGCCTCGATCTGCGCCAGCATCCGGGGATCGGGTTCAGGCTCACGCTGCGCGGGCAGGGGCATCCGGCCAAAGGGTTCCTCACTCGTGGTCTGGAACGCGGCAGGTCGGCCGGTCGGCAAGGCCGCCTCTGACGCCATGTCAGACTGCGGCCAGAACATCACCGCAATAAACAGCGCACATGCCCCGGCCAGGGCGGTGCCAGCCAGAAGCCTGCCTTTTCCACCGCCAACCGTGCCGCGTCGGTTGTTGGCCCGCGCCTCCTGCACCTCCGCCGCCAGACGGGCGGTATCGTCCTCAAGATCAGGCGTGCCCTTGGAGGCATTGTCCTGATCGCCCTTGTTCTGTTCGGTCTGGCCCTGATCCGCTTGGCTCTTTTCGCCCTTGTTCTGTTCGGTCTGGCTCTGATCCGGCTGGACCTGATCCGCGTGGTTTTGTTCGCTCTGGTTCTGTTCGCTCATGGCCGGGGGTCCAGTCGCTTGATGACGGTTTCAGTCGCGGCGATGCGCAGCACCCAATAGGGGCTGATGCCACTCACGCGGATCGTGCCGTCAGGCAGGGTTGTGCTGTTGACAGTGCGTTCCGGCCCCGACGAGGTTTTGAAGATCGCCGGGAGCTGCGCGCCGCGCGGGAAGCGGAAATAGGTGAAGTCGCCATCATCCCAAACCTGCAAGGGCAGGGCGGCATTGCGCTTGCTGGCCGCATAGCCGCCCCAGGGCGTTGTCGGGTTCAGCCGCTTGTTCTGCGGCTCTGCCGCAACTGTGCGGGGCGCCTGCGCACTCACACCGCCACCGAAGCGGACCACATAATCGGCCCGCGCACCCACTTCATTCAGATGCAGGTAGTAGGCGCGGCGATTGGTATAGACGGTCATGTTGGTGGACCCGCCTGCGACGGTCGGCTTGACCACCAAGGCCCGCCCGCCCGGAACACCGTCGAAGTTGAAGCCCTCGGTATCGCCCGCGACGATGCTGACGATTTCCTCACCGGGGCCGAACTCCACGGAGGTCACGCGCATCATGCCCACATTCACGCGGTAAACCTGCCCATCCTGATACACGGCATTGCGGACGCGCGAGTCATGCCGCCCGGCCGAGGGCGTGACTTCGGCCAAGGCCGGTGCCGCCCCCATTGCCGCGCCAAGCGCGGCCGCGATCAACCATGCTTTCATTGGGTGTCTCCCTCATCCCGGAACCGTTCGGCGGCCACGCTGTAGTTGCTGACCGTGAAGCCGAAGGGGTTGGACCAGACCCCATCGAGGCTGCGCAGCGTCGAAGGGTCGTAATCATAGGCCAGCGTGACGACGAAGGTGCCCTCCGTCACGCCGTCCACTGTTGTCAGGCGCTTGGTGATGCGGGCCTGTGCGCGGTTGTTGCCAATGTCGGAGATCGAGGACACGGCCACGTCGATGCGGGCGTTTTCCCCGTAGATTTTGGGTGGAAACTCCGGGTTTTGTTCGTTCCACAGATCCTGAAGCGACTTCGCGGCCTGACCCGTGGAGCGGGCAAAGACGCCCTCGATGCGCAGGTCATTGTCGAGTTGGTTGTAGGTTTCGCGGTCGCGCACATAGGCATAAACCAGCGACTGCATGACCGCCTCGCGTTCCGCGAGGCTGATCGTGCCGACATTCGCCATCGGCAGCGCCACGCCCGTTGTCGGATCGAAGGGCACCAGGGCAGGGGGCGGCTTGTCGATGAAGAGGGCCACCATGGCCGCAGCCAGACAGCCGGCGACACCGAAGCCCGAGGTGATGAAGGCGATGCGTTTCCACATCGCGGCTTCCTCGCGTGCGCCGTAGATCAGTTCTTCCTCGAACACATCCTTGATGTTGCTCATGGCTGGATCACTCGTTCGAGAAGGTCATGTAGGCGCGTTCCTCGGCAATGGTCGCGGCCGAGAGGACACCCGCCTGGCCATTGTAGACGGCCTCGATGGATTGCAGTTCGAGCGACTTGGCGAGCTGCACCGAGAGTTCGGCCAGCATCCGCGTGTTGAGGTCGATCGACTCCTTTATGTCGCCGCTGTCTTGGGTCATGGCGACAAGCGTGTTGACCCGTTCCAGCGAGGACGAGGTTTCCGCATAGGTCTGTTCGGCGGACGCTGCGAGAACCGCGCCGCCCGAGGCTTGCGCCGCCACCCTTTGCGCGCCGGGCACGCCCGAGGACGCCATGCCTGTGACTTTCTCTTGGCTTAGCCCGCCTGTGGTCAGCGCGGTTTCCACCCCCTTGGTCAGCTTGTCGCCCTTAGCCGGTGTGAAGCCGCCCCAGTTGCCAGTCATGCCGCCCTGGATCGTGCCAAGCACATCGGTCATGTTGCCGCTCAAGAGGCCGTCGAGATCGCCGCCCATTGCCAGATCCACAATGTCGCGCGTGCCGTTGAATTGCCCGTAAATGTCTTGGAGTTGCGTAAGCTGCGCCTGCAACTGTTCGACCTGCTTCACGGCATTGGACAGAAGATCGGACTGCACCCCTGCATCGCGGAGCATGGCTTCAAGCTGCTTGATCGTCTGCAAGGTGTTCTGCCCGTCAATGGTCGGAACGCCCTGCGCCAAGGCGGCAGAGGGGAGGGCAGTTGCGGTCAGGCTGCTGATCGCAAGAACGGCCGCAAAAAGGCCAGCTTTCGGAAAGTCACTGATACGGTGGAAAAGCATCGTGAACCTCAATCGTTCGAGAATGTCATGTATTGGCGTTCTTCAGCGTGGGCCGCGGCTTGCTGCAAAGCCTCGGCGCTGACCGTCTTGGTGTTCGCCGCAAGCACCCGGACCCGAAGCGTCATGATCCGGGCCATTTCCGCGCGCGCGTAGCTGTTCAGCGCCCAGGCTTGCGTAGGGTTCTGGTTCTGCTCCATCTGGCTCAGGATCGCCTTGAGGCGATGCGCGATGGCGGCGATTTCCTGAGCCATGTTGCCGCCATAGGCGGAGGCCCCGGCGCCCATCATGGCGAGGTTGGCCCCTGCCGCATCGACCGGGGCAATGGTGCCAAGCGCGTCAACGCCGCCGATGGCTGCCAGATACTCGTTATACTTGGTAGGGATCACCTGGACGTAGTGCTGCGTTTCCTTGAAGGGCGGCACGCCGCCGTATTTCTGGACGTTGCCCGGACCCGCGTTGTAGGCGGCAAGCGCGATCACGATGTTGCCGTCGAACATCGACAGCATCCGGGCCAGATAGGTCGCCCCGCCATAAACCTGCGAATAGGGGTTGGTCCGGTAGTCGGCGTCCACCCCGAGGTCCTTGGCCGTGCCCGGCATGAGCTGCGTCAGGCCGTAGGCCCCTTTCGGAGACCCGGCATGGGGGTTGAAGCGGCTTTCCTGCCAGATCATCGCCTGGATCAAGGCCCGCCATTGGGCCTGCGACAGCCCCGCCTTGGACACACCGGCATGGCCGTAGGTGGCCTTCGACCCGGCGATGATGACTTCCTCCACCGTCAGCGCCGCATCCCCGAAGGTCTTGCCCGCAGCCGGATTGGTGTCGTCGGGATTGTAGAGACTGTCAGCCGACGCCTCCGGCTGGCCTGCCCCATCTTCCAGCGTCTGGATCATGTCGCCGGTCCCGTCCACCGGCAGGTTTCCCGCCTCGATCAGCTTGTCCAGTTCCGCGATAATGTCCGCGTCGATCTGCAACAGGACGTTTGACCGCGCCAGCCTGCCTTGCTGGCGGCCGAGGTCGCGTTCCTGTTCAGCCAGGATGGCGAGGTTCTGCCGCAGCAGGTTTGGGTCGATGATGGGAACGCCTTGCGCCGTGGCGGGGGCCGTGCTGGCGCACAGGCCCGCCACGGCAAGCGCCGCTGCCTGTGTGACCCGCCCGATCATTCTTCGGCCCACAGGTCCTGAATGGGCGTGAAGGTGCAGACCGGCTTGCCGTTCATGAAGCAGGACGAGCGGGCCGGTTGAGTGCTGGCGCAGGCCGAGACGGTGAAGGCCAGCACACAGATCAAGAGAACGGACTTCATGCGATTTCTTCCTTCTTCTGGTGGCGGGCGCGGTAGGCGTCAAAGGCCGCACGGCCGGTCTTGCTCCCGCCGAGGATTTTCAGGTGATCGCCCAAAGGGGAGAGGTTCACGTCCACGACCACCGAGGCAGAGGCATTGCGGATCAGCGCGAGGCGCGACCCCGTGGGTGCGCCGAGAACCATGCCCATTTCCCGGTCATTCAGGTGCAGCGCCGCATAGTTCTCAGTCGAGGCCGCGCGGTTCGGGATCAGCACCTGCGTCTGGACGCCCTGCAGGATGGCCGCGCCCGCGCGGCTCTTGTCGAGCTGCGAAGGAAACTGCGTGACCATGACGACCACGGCATTGAGCTTGCGCGCCGTGACCAGCCATTTTTCCAGCTTGTCGGCGAAGTATTCCGTGCCAAGCGCGTTCCAGGCTTCGTCAATGACGATGATCGTGGGGTGGCGGTCTTGCAGCTTCCGTTCGAGACGCTGGAAGATGTAGCCCAGGATCGCGGTGCGCTCCTTCTCGTTGTCGGAGTCGAGCACCGCCGTCATGTCAAAGCCCATGACATTCTGGTCGAGGGCGAAGTTGTCGGCCGCGTTGCCGCCGAACACCCACCCGTAGCGGCCTCCCGGTGCCCATTCCCGCACCCGCTGTTCCAGATCGCCGTTGTCGTCGAGGTGACGGAACAGCGACGGGAAGCCGTCGAAGTTGCGCAGATGGTCCGGGGCCGTCGCGGTCTGCACGACCGCATCATGAAGCTGCTGCGTCTGGACCGGCGACAGCGGACGCTCAGAGCGGTTGAGAAGGGCGGTCAGCCATTCGCTGAGCCACGCCTGACCGGCCATGTCAGTTTCCGCAAAAAGCGGATTGAGCCCCGTGGCCTGGTGCGGCGAGATTGTGGTGTAGCTGCCGCCCAAGGCCTCGATCTGGACCTCAAGCCCGCGCAGGTAGTCGAAGGCAAAGATCCTCGCACCCACCCGCTGCGCCTGCGTCATCAGAAACGAGATCAGGACCGATTTGCCGCCGCTGGACGGCCCGAAGATCACCGTATGACCGGCAGGCGGTTCCTTGTCCGCTTCCCCGGCAGGGTGGAAGGAGAACAGATAGCCGCTCTTTTCCGGGGTCGGGAACACCGAGAGGGGCGTGCCCCAGGGCAGAAGATCGCCCGTGAGGCCCGTAGGTGTGCGGTGCAGCGCCGCCATGCCTGCAAAGACATGGTTGCTGATAAGGCCGGTGCGCGCCCGATAGGTCGCGTTGCCCGGCCATTGCGCGAAATAGTGGCCCTGACCGGCAAAGGCTTCGGTGATGATCCTGGTGCCGGTTTCCTGCGCAATCTGGCGCACATCGGCCGCTGCACGCGCGAGGGTCTTTTCATCTGCGGCATAGATGGCAACCGTCATGTGATGGGAGCCAAGCATTTCCAGACCCGAAGCTACCTTGTTGCGGCCTTCGCGCAGCATCTGCTGATCGGTCTCCGCCGCATCGCCCGAGCCGCGCCGCTGTTCGAGGTTGCGGCGGATCAATTCGCTGGCCCGGTCATCGCTGATCGGCACGAAGGAATTGGTGATCACCATGTCGATCGGCAGGTTCAGTTCATCGAACATGCCGGGGAAGGTGCCGGTCGGATAATTCTTGATCGTGAACACATGGCCCACGCGGTTCGGCACCACCCCGCCCGTCACATGCACCCGCGTTCCCCGGAAGGTGGCGCGGTAGTTGCAGACGCTGCGGGCGAGGACGCCCAGGTCATTGCTTGGAAAGGCCGGAAGCTCAATGCCGGTGCCGATGCCTTCGAGAAAGCCGATGAGTTCGCCCGAGGCCCCTGTCAGGACACGCGCCTTGAGGTGCGCGAGGGTGGCGACAACCACGCCAACCGTTTCATCGAGGTCAGTCAGCCGTTCGGCCTTGTTGGCGATGAAGGCTTGCAGCGCGTCAGACTTGCGCTTGCGCGAGAAGATTTCCTTCAGCTTGTCGCCCGCTGAGAGACTGCCAAAAAGGCCAGCAGGGCGGTTGATGATGCTGATGGTCAGGGTCTTGTCGCGCAGCGTGCGGCCCGCCACGACCTGCCTCCAGGCCGCATCAACTTCCTGGGCGAACCCGCCAGTTTCGACCGGGGCGAGGGTCGCCTTGAAAGGGCGGCTGATCTTGTGGACATAGACCGCATAGCGTTCGCCCTGCTGCGCCAGCAGTTCGGCCACGGTTTCCTTCAACAAGGAAATGTCGCGGTCGCTGGCCGTCATCGAGTTCAGGCCATCGACGCGGATGCACTGGATCAGTTCGCCCCCGCGCGTCAGGATCGTCTTGTCGTCAGCCTGCAAGGACACGAAGGGCAGGAACGCCTCGAATTGCAGCTCGCTCTTCATGGCGCGGGGGAACACCGCCTTGCCATGCCGGGAATTGAACAGCCGCTTGAAGCCTGCCGTCATCGGCTTTTTGTCATTACGGCTCATAGGAGTCTCCGCCCCACACTTTGCGGTTCTTGGAGGGACCGAAGTTCTTGAGCGTCCTGGTGATGACGTCAAAGAAGTTCGGGTCCCATTTAGCCAGCCCATAAAGGGCTGGATAAAAGACGATGATGGATGCCAAGGCCCAAAAGCTTTCCGCCCACATGAACCCGAGCAGCACCGTCACAAGAAGGATGACGGCGGAGGTCAGAGGCAGGCCGAACAGCTTGGCCGGGCGAAGAAGTCCTCGATAGACCGTATCTTTTTCCACCGTCATTCCCCCGTCATGCGCCCCAGAGGGAGTTCACGATGGTCGCGGCGGAGCCCACGAACACGATGGCGACAAGCACATAGATCGCCGTGCGCATTTCGATGTAGCCCATGAACCAGCCGATAAAGACGCAGACCAAGGCCAGCGTGGCGATGGTCTTGCCCAGGGTGCCTGTCAGTGCCGTGACGATGCTGTTCAGGAAGGTCTGGATCGGGTTGAGGTTGATCGCCTGCGCTGCCGCCGGTTCGCTCCACGCGAGCGTGAAGGCGAGGGCAATCAGCATCACCAGCGAGACTTTCACCCAGGTATCCAGGACGCGCGGTGCGGCATGAACACCTTGGGCGCAGGCAATAGAAGATCGTGCCGGCCAAACGGCATGCATTGCAGAGGTCATGATGGAAGGCTCCTATTCTGCGGTTGCTAAAGTCAGCTTCTGAAACACGGACATGACCTTGCGGACGTGACCTTGTGTTTCAGGGTACGGGGGGATGCCCCCGTATTTCTCGACCGCGCCGGGACCAGCATTGTAGCCCGCAAGCGCAAGTTCCTTGGACCCGAACCGGCCGAGCAGCATCAGCATGTAGCGTGCCGAGCCATCGAGGTTCTGGTGCATGTCATTGGGATTGACGCCAAGCTTGGCCGCTGTGGCGGGCATGAGTTGGCCCAAGCCAATCGCCCCCACCGAACTGACGGCAGTTTGGCGATAGCCGCTTTCAATCTCGATGTTCGCCCGGAAGAAGGACAGCCATTCGGTGACGCTCATGCCCGCCGCGCGAAGCGAGGGATGACCGGCATAGCGCATCCCGACGTCATCAATCGCGGCCAGAACCTCCGGCCTTGGGATGACGCGCGGCGTGCGGACAGGCGCCAGGTGCATCACCTGTTCGGCCGGAAGGTCTACTTCAGGCACTTCGGACAGGAGCGGAACGCCCCCCGGCCCGAAGTGGCGGGCAAAGGAGAACGTCGATCTTTGCCTCTCAAAGCTGCCGGATGCGTGGTTCAGAACCAGAACCATTCCGTTTTCGGCCGATTGCGCCGCTGCTTCAGTCGAAGACCACACTGCCAATGAAGCGCATATCGCCAGACTTGCTTGTTTCAACACCGGACCCAACTCCAAATGGAATTATCCCGGCTGGAAACCCTACGTCCTTCATGAAACTGCACGCACCGTTGACAGTCTTGACCACACGCGGGGGCGTTACCCCGCGTCGAGGTCGGAACAGATTAAGGACGGCCCATTTCCCCGTTCGGGGGTTGAGGGCATAGAATTGCCAGCCTCCTTGGAAGTTGCCGCGCGTGGGGACCGCATCTTCGGTGCACAGGATCAGGAGCTTTCCGCTTCCGATCAGATACTCTCTAAAGCCCGCTTCGCTCGCGCCACTTTCCAAACGATACATTCTGGCCGCTCTGAATTGTCTGAGTCCTGTGAAACTCATGACACAGGCGGCTTACGGTTGCACGTTACTCTGCATCGGTGGTCAATACTCTGTTTCGACCATTGGATGCGCCTTTCGATACTGTTGCATGTATTGATCGACCTCGCTGTTGAGCTGCTGCTTGGTTGCATCGAGGCATTGGCTGTAAGCTTGGGCCTCGTTCATGAAACGAGCCAGTTCTTCGCCCATCGTGAGATCCAGGGCGTGCAGGCTTGCCTCATCAACAAGAGGCTGAGACGGGTAGATGCAGTGTCCCGGCACCTGCTGAACAGGCGCGGGCTGCGCATGGGTGGAAAGCGGCAGCAAACCGGCTACGACAAGGAAAGCCAGCTTTACTTTGCAAAGCGCTGTCTGGGGGCGCGTGCTAGGTCGAGCTTGGAGAGACCTCTTCCCTGATGACAGGCTGAAGGGCACGCATTCCTTGTTCCAGCGGGATACTGGGAACTTTGACATTAAGGTCATACAGGAAGGCAATGAGGCCGTTGACCGTCTTGAACATCCGCATCTGCATGTCCTTGCGGGCTGTAACAAGCGTTCGTTCATAGGTGCCGTCAGGCGAGATGATCCTGATGCCCCATGTCCCAAAGTAGTTCTGGTGTCTCTTCTCGGCTGAACCCGCGCAGAAAACCTGTAACTGCCATCCTGAAGCCACGAGCTTCCTGCAACCTTCTTCGCTGACCACATTCGGTGCTTCTTCATAGTTGATCGGGGTCGTCACCGCTAGCCAGCCTTTCACAAGTGGACAACCTCGCAGCGATGCTACAAAGTTGATACAAAATTGCATATCTGTTATCAAGAGGTATTCTTGATGTGCGCTGCTTTCTTATCTGCGGCGCAAATCTATACAGATAAGCCGAAAATGCCAAGGAACACGGTTCCTTGGCATGGCATCTGTTTTCGCTTCAAGATTGCTAGTTTGTTCTCTAGCCTGTCAGTTGCTAGCTGCGGCGGAGTGTGGTTCGCGAACTGAACAGGCAAAGGCGAGGAACTTTCCATCCTCGTTCTGAACCACATCGCCCAGTTTCTGCGGGGACCAGCCTAGCCGTTCTGCCATACGCAAGAACGCAGGCGGCCCAAGGAACAAACAGCCCTTCGCTCCAACCTGGAACAGGTAGTCATTGGCTGCCTCAAGGATCTTCTCGGCCACTCCCTTGATAGGAAGGGTCACAAGTCTGGTCAGCTCCCAATCATCCGGCGAAAGCGGGGGCGCATCGTTGCAAAGATCGACCGGCATACCGGGAAGTAGCCCCCTATAGGCATCTCGAATCATGTATTCATACATGCTGTTTCCGCAGGCCTGGCGCTTATCCGTAGGCTTGATCCTTGCTCCGCCCAGCACTTCGCCGTTCCTGTGGGCGACAACATAGGTCGTGTCGAAGGTGTCATATTGATCGAACTCAATGCCGTCAGTCTGACCAAGTGGCCAGGACATGCGATCAATGAAAACCGCCTTGCGCAGCCGCATGTAGGCATGGACCAGGTGAAACCGTGAAATCTGACCGGGCAGTGTCACAATCTCGACGGTGATGGGCCGTTCTTCTGACACAACAAGCTCCTTACTGCTTCGCAACGCCTGCCGGCAACCGGGCAAGGCCGATGAACTGAGGCGGGAGGCCACGGACGGGGTTTGGAACCCATAACCCGTGCTCCCTGACTTCAACCGTCAGGACACCTTCTTCATCGGCATAGGTTTCGAAATACTGAAGAATGGTCTCAACCATGTCCTTGCTGAACTCTGCGTCAGCTATCTTTTTGTTCTTCCAAGCCGAGACCATAGCTAGCTTCCGTGTTGTGGATGCCTTACTAAAACCACTCGAACTTGGTATGTCTCGCACAAAAGTGCAAAAGTAGCTTTTCGATATATCTGAAAAGCTACATAGGTCGCGTGAGACCATGAGGACCACATGCTGCACGACTTGATCCCACACTTCGACCAGGAAATTGATGCACTACACAACTTGGCGCCGGCAGGTTGGATTATGGGATTCAACCTGACCTATCAAGGCCCAGAGCACCTACACAACGCCTACCCTGACAAGTGGCGGGACATCTACCAGGAGCGGAACTATTTTTTCTCGGACCCGGTCGCCCGCTGGACGATTGAGCAGGAAGGGTGGATTCGCTGGTCAGACGTGAAGAAGTCCGCCTTGGACATGCCGTTCATGCACGCCGCCCAACAGTTTGGCCTGAACTACGGGGTTGCGATTTCCCGGAAGACTGACCTCAAGCGCTCGTTTCTAACTCTCTCGCACCCGACAAGAGAGTTTGCTGACGAGGAGATCATCAAGGTTGTCACCAAGTTTAACCATTGGACGGACCTTGTTCTGAACCGGGCCTCTCTGACGGCAGGGGAACTTGATGTTCTGGCAGGACTGAGGGATGGACTGGGGCAGCGGGCCATCGCAGAAAAGCTTGGCATCGCTGAAGCGACTGTGACGCAGCGCGCTCAAAAGGCGTGCTCTAAGCTTAGCGCAAAGACTCGAACCCAGGCTGTCGCCATTGCCGTGGCCCGTCACTTCATCTGACACAAAACGGCGAGCTTTTGCCTATTATGACTAAAGTAGCTGATGAGTATATCTCAAAAGCTACTTTCTAGAGTTTCCGCTTTTCGCTGGTTAACCAAGAGTTAACGGTGGCTGGACTAACTACAAGCAGGTCCTTGCCCATGTCCATGCCACGCCTCTATGCCGACCCTATGCAGAAGATCGACCTGCACGATGCAAGCGGATGGCTCTACCGCTGGAACAACGGCGAGATGCAGATGATGTGGATCGTTCCCCCTTCGCCGCAACGTCTGGCAGACCTCAAAAAAAGCCAACCATGGTTAGTCGACTAAGCAAGAGCATATGTGATATTGCAATATTGTTTCAAATGTGTACTTATCTGTTGGTTCTTGTAACAGCTACGGCGGCCGACGATGAGCACTCGAAATTTTTTCGCCAGTTTAGCGGTTTTAGGTCTAACTGCCGTCTCTCCAGCTAATCAGGCTGATGCCTATCCTATCGACTGCGCCATCCTGCTCTGTCTGGCAGGCGGTTTTCCGGCCTCGGCAGAGTGCAGCGCGGCGAAGGCGGAGCTTATCCGCCGCATCACGCCCTGGCCAGTTGAGCCGCCCTTGCAACTGTGGCGATGCCCCATGGGAAGTCACAATGTAAGCCTTCCGGGTGGAGGTAGCTCTGACACCGTGCCGCCTGAAGTCGCGCAATACCGTGATGCCATCGAACTGTGGCAGCTTTCCAAGCATGTGACGAGCGGTAGCGGAGGACGAGACGTCTATGTCAGCATGACCCGCTACGGATATGCACCATCTGGTGACTTTGTCCGGCTTCCCGCCCGATACAGCGAGATGCCTGCATGGCTTGATGACAAAATACGGCAGAGAACCGGCAGCACGTTCCTTGGCGAGTACGGCCGGGGCTTCCGAAGCATTGTCTTGCGCATGCAGGATTACACGGGTTCCTACTCAACCGAGTGGGTGTCCTACTGATGCCTTTGATGTCACGATCGTTACACAAAGAATTGCCGCTAAGCCCCTGCTGGCGTAGGCTGTTCGGCAAAATGCCCCAAAGGGGAGGGACGAGCAGAATCAGATAGACCACCAGCCCAAAAGGAAACCCCCCGCGCGGGGGTCCGCACGAGGGGGCTTGGGTTGATAACACAGGTTTGGCGACCTGAATTAGCAGCTAATGTTCACCTGCTATAGTTAGCTTCCCGCTCCCGGAAATCAAGAGCAAAAAGCGCATCTGTGCGAACGGATGAGGCTTGCCTGCGGACACCGCGCTTCTTGTGACAAAGGAGCAGCACTTGACGACTGTAGCAGCCGCAGCAGGCGGCGATTTTTTCCGATGCCTTGGCGTCTTGGCCCAGGCTTGCACCAGCCTGCGCGCTCAAAACCGGCCGCGCTTGCACCGTAACTCTCACCAGCTTGGCACCTGCGAAGCCACGTTCTGGCGCAGCACTACGCGGCAGGAGATACAGAAGATCCTCAAAGCCGCGCAGCGATACGAATTGCACGGCCGCAAGCCCGGCAGGCGCAATGGACCTCTGGGCAGCGTCGCCCTGGAAGTTCTGGCGCTGTTCGGCAATCTGGTCAGCTTCAAGACCGGCCGCCTGGACCCGTCCCTGGACTGGATCATGGACAAGTTGAAACGGTCGAGGGACGCCGTCGTTCGCGCCTTGAAGGCGCTGCGCGACCACGGCTTTCTGGACTGGCTGCGCCGGTTCGAGCCAACTCCGAATGACGGTCGCGGCCCCCAGGTCCGGCAGGTCAGCAACGCTTATCGTCTTTTCGCACCCAAGCATGCCCTGGCACTTCTTGGCCGCTGGTCCGGCCGTCCTTCACTGCCGGGTGACGATGCCGCAGCACGTGCCGACAGGAAGGCCATCGAAGCCGAGCATGTGGCCTCGCTCGATCTGGGGGCATTCGCCAGTTTCCAGTGCGGTGATTCACCACTCGGGAGGGCACTGGCTCAGATGGGAAAAGCCCTGGATCTACGCGAGTCTGTCAAGCGGACTGAATCCCAGTCTACCTCTTATTCTTATGTCCAGATGTAGAACGAAGGCGTGACACAGATGCACTCAAACTGATCCGTCAGCTTTGACGGCACCCAAGCATGGCTATGAACATTGCCTGTGGAAGCCGCACGGCACATCAGAACTGTTGCACAAGCTGAACCATCCCAATGAATATGGTGTTATCATAATTGGACAAATCATTGATAGTAAACGATTTATCTTCCATAATCTTCATTATCATCCTGTGAGATTACCGGCAGGCACATTCCATTCTGGAATGCATCACTCGATAGTTTCCTGAAGCTATTCAGGAGGATGTGATGAGGCGCCCTTTCACCAACCTGACGCTGGACGAACGCCGCGTGATTGCGCGTTTGTTGCAGGCCAAAGTGCCGAAGACGAAGATTGCGGCGATGCTCGACCGTGATCGCTCGACCATCACCCGCGAAGTCAAGCACAACTGGTGGCATGACAAGGATGTCCCGCAAGCTGATGGCTACTGGCATGTGACGGCTCAGTCCCAGGCCGACCGCAGGCGTTCCCGCCGGCGCAAGCTCGAGCGTCTTCCGGACTTACGCGCCGAAGTGATCCGTTGCCTTCAGGAAGGCTGGTCTCCGGAACAGATTGCAGGCCGGCTCAGGATCGAACCTGGGGCTCCGCACCGGCTCTGCCATGAGACGATCTACCAATATGTCTATTCTGCCGAAGGACAGTCAGCGCAACTGGCCCGCCTCTTGCCCGAGCGGCGCCGAAAGCGGAAGCCACGCTATGCCCGCACGCCACGCAACCGGGTTTTTCCTGTGGAAACAAGCATCCATAACCGGCCACCCGAGCTCAACGATCGCAGCCAGTTTGGCAATTGGGAAGGCGACTTGATGATCTTCGAGCGGGCTCAGGGCGACGCCAATGTGGCGACGCTGGTCGAACGGAAGACCCGCTACACCGTTCTGCTGCGCAACAACGATCGGAAGTCCAAGCCCCTCATGAACCGCCTGATCCATGAGATGTCACCCCTGCCCGCCGAGGCGCGGCGCTCGATCACCTTTGACCGCGGCCTGGAGTTCGTGGCCTGGCGTGAGTTGGAAACCGGCATGGGCACAAGAGCATGGTTCTGCGACCCGCAAGCGCCTTGGCAAAAAGGCTCAGTCGAGAACATGAACCGGCGACTACGCCGTTACCTGCCCCGGGACACTGCTGTGTTGCAGCTGACACCTCGTTCGATGAGAATGATGTGTCAGCGCCTGAACGCCACGCCCCGGAAGTGCCTGGGCTACCGAACACCCACAGAAGCGTTTCGAGATGAACTGATACGATTGGAGGCACCATGACGAACCCTGCCCCGCAGGACTGGTGCATTCAGAATGGAGCCTGCAGCAACGTATTCCTCCGGTGAAGGCCGCCTGACGGGTTTAGCGCTTGAGTGATAGCTCCGACCTTATGCGCGACCTTAAATTCGAACCCCCGA
>NZ_JAFLRK010000079.1 GCF_017315735.1 Paracoccus shandongensis | reverse complement strand
ACCAGCGCGGGCCGGGGCACGGCCAGGGGCGGCAGCAGGCGACGCAGCAGCGGCAAGGGCAGCAGCGCCAGCAGCCAGGGCCAGGCGAGGCTCATCCCCGGCGGCCCCGCAGCGCGATGCGCTCGATGGCGGCATCGTCGGGGGCGGGTGCCGCGCCATAGGCGGCGGGCCGCAGCGGATCGGGCAGGCGGCCCAGGATGCGGGCGATTTCCAGAAGGCGCGCCTCGGGCGGCATCCCGCGGGTGGCACGGACCCGCGCACGGCGGGATGGCCTGCGGGTCAGCAGCGGGCGCAGGACCAGCGCGGCCACCAGCCCCACAAGCAGGCCGATCCCGGCCAGCGCCAGGGTTTCCCGCCAGCCAAGCGCGCCGATGTCCAGCGGCAGGCGGGGCGGGGCCAGCTGCGCCAGAAGCTCCTCCCGCGTCACGGCCGCACCTCGGTCACGGTGGCGCCAAGCGCGCGGAGCCGGGCCAGATCGGCGCTCATGTCGGGGGCCGACAGCCGTGCGATGCGGCTGTGGTGGCCGTCGCTGACGCCCAAGGGCCCGCGCGGGGGCTGCAACTCGGCCTCGTCCAGCATCAGCGCCAAAGTCAGCGAGCGGCGGCGGGCCAGGGTAGCCAGCGCAGGTTCGGCACCCTGCACCCCGTCAAGGCAGGTCGCGACCAGCACCCGCCCGCCCGACGGCGACAGGCGCATGGCCCGTGCCAGAGCCTCGGCCAAGGGCGCATGGCCGGGGGCGGACAGGGCAAGGTCGTGCTGGCGCGCAAGGGCTTGGCAGACCGCCGCCATCGGCCCGTCGCCGCTGGTGCCCGCGATCTCGGCCAGGCGCGCGCCCGTGGCCACCAGCGCCGCGACCGATCCGCCGCGCCCCGCCACGCGCCAG
>NZ_JAFLRK010000078.1 GCF_017315735.1 Paracoccus shandongensis | reverse complement strand
GCGCCGCGGGCCGCGCCGCCCCGGTCGAGGTGGCGGGCGCGCTGGCGCTGGACCTGACGCGCCAGACGGCCACGCTGCACGGCCGCCCCGTCGCGCTGACGCCGCTGGAATTCCGCTGCCTGGCCTATCTGGCGCTGAACCGCGACCGCCCGGTGCCGCCCCACGAACTGCTGGAACACCTGCACGGCGATGATGATTCGCGCGAACAGAACGCGCTGGAGGCCCTGGTGGCGCGCCTGCGCCGCAAGCTGGGCCCGGGCGTGATCGAGACGCGGCGCGGCTTCGGATATCTTCTGGCGGGCGGGTGAGGGCGCGGCGCGGATCCATCCGGCTGCGCCTGCTGGTGGCGGGGGCGGCGGGCATCGCGCTGGCCCTGCTGCTGGCGGCGGGGGGCCTGGCCCTGCTGTTCGACCGCCATGTCGAACGCGTCGCGGCGGGCGAGCTGTCGGACCGGCTGGAACACCTGGCCTCGGCCGCCGAGATCGGCGCGGACGGCGCCCTTGCCATGCCCGCCCCGCCGCGCGACCCGCTGTATCAGCGCCCCTTTTCCGGCCATTACTGGCAGATCGAGGCCCCCGCCGCCCGGCTGCGGTCCCGGTCGCTGTGGGATCACGTCCTGGCCCTGCCCCCCGGCGCGGACCGCACCTGGCAGGGCGAACTGACCGGCCCGCTGGGAGAGCCGCTTCTGGTCCTGGTGCGCCGCATCAGCCTGGCCACGCCAGGGGGCGATCTGCCGCTGCGCATCGCCGTCACCATGGACCGGGCCGACCTGGAAGGCGCGCGGGCGGCATTCCTGCGCGACCTGGCCCCCTATCTGACGCTTCTGGGCCTGGCGCTGGTGACGACGCTGGGGGTGGCCGTGACCGTGGCCCTGCGCCCGCTGTCGGCCATCCGGGACCGCGTGGCGGCGCTGGAGCGCGAACGCGAAGGCCGCATCGGCGCGGACATGCCCGCCGAGGTGCTGCCGCTCGCCCGCCAGATCGACGCCCTTCTGGACAACCGCGAGGCCGAGCTTGAGCGCGCGCGGCTGCGGGCGGGCGACCTGGCGCATGGGCTGAAGACCCCCCTGCAGGCCCTGCTGGGCGAGGCCGCGCGGCTGCGCAGGCAGGGGCTGTCCGACGCCGCGTCGGGCATCGAGGAGATCGCCCGCACCATGCACGCCCATGTGGACCGCGAACTGGCCCGGGCGCGGCTGGCCAGCGACGCGGGCCGCGCCCTGTGCGACGCGGTCGAGGTCGCGCGTTCGGTCGCGGCAGTCCTGCGCCGCACGCCCCAGGG
>NZ_JAFLRK010000077.1 GCF_017315735.1 Paracoccus shandongensis | reverse complement strand
CTGCGGGCCCCGCCACCGCGCGCCGCCACCGGACGCCCGCCCTGGCCGCCATCGCCGTCTTCGCGGCGGGCACCGCCCTGGCCCTGGCCCCGCGCGCCCCGGAACCGCAATCCGCGCCTCTGGCGCAGGCGGCGTCGGAATGGCGCGTGACGGAAGGCACGCTTGGCTTTTCCATCCGCCAGATGGGAACCGAGGTCGCGGGCGGCTTTTCCGACTGGACCGCCGGTATCGACTTTGACCCCGATACCGGGACGGGCCAGGTGACGGTCACGATCAACATGAATTCCGTGACCATCGGCACCGTCACCGACCAGGCCAAGGGCGCGGATTTCTTCGACACCGCCGCGCATCCGACAGCCGTCTTCACCGCCGCCATCCGTCCCGAGGGCGCGGGCCATGTGGCGGAAGGCACCCTGTCGCTCAAGGGCCATGACGCCCCCGTGACCCTGCCCTTCGCGCTGTCCATCACCGACGGCATCGCCACGGTGTCGGGCGAAACCACGCTCGACCGCCGCGACTGGACCATTGGCGCGGGCTATGGCGACGAAGCCACCATCGGCTTTCCCGTCCGGCTGACGGTCAGCCTGACCGCCACCCGCTGATCCCCCTTTTCCCCCGGCATCACGCCACAACCCCCAAGGAGTTTTCCCATGTTCAAGACCGCCGCCCTGACCGCCGCCCTGGCCCTTGCCGCCACCGCCGCCCTGGCCGAGCCGCAGACCTATGCCTTCGACACCACCCACAGCCAGGTCGTCTTCGACTACAACCACCTGGGCTTTTCCACCACCACGGGCATGTTCAGCGGCGTGACGGGCACCATCGCCTTTGACGCCGAAAACCCCGCCGCATCGACCGTCAGCGCCAGCTTCCCCGTCGCCTCGCTGATGACCGGCGACAAGGGCCGCGACGAACACTTCCTGTCCCCCGACTTCTTCGGCAGCGAGGCCGCCGCGCCCGAAGTGACCTTTGTGTCGAAATCCATCGAGGTGACGGGCGACAAGACCGCGCTGATCACGGGCGATCTGACGCTGAACGGGGTGACAAAGGAAACCGTGCTGGACACCGTGCTGAACCAGCAGGGCAACCACCCGATGGCAAACAAGCCCTGGCTGGGCTTTTCCGCGACCACCACGCTGAAGCGCAGCGACTTCAACCTGGGGATGTTCGCCCCCGCCGTGTCGGATGATGTTCAGGTCCGCATCTCGGTCGAGGCGATGGCCGAGGGTTGATCCAGACCGCACCGGCCGGGCGTCCCGCATCTGGCCGGTGCAACGGCCTGCATCGCCGCCAGGACAACAAGCCGCTTCGATCACAGTTTCCGCCTCATTCTGGATATCTGCGAAGGAATGATCACGGTCTGGCCCGCCGAACCATCCGGTTCCGGCGGGCCTGTTGTCAGCGTCGGGGGCGATCCCTAGGCAGCCACCTCTCCCTGTACCGTGCGGCTCTTCCTGCGGACCTCTTGTGCAAAGCTGTCGAGGTCGTTTTCGCTGACCAGATCGCCGTACCATT
>NZ_JAFLRK010000076.1 GCF_017315735.1 Paracoccus shandongensis | reverse complement strand
TGCCCCGGCCCGCGCTGGTGCTGCCCGCCCACCTGTGGCGCAGCGCCGAACCGGCCGGCGCCGCGCGGGGACAGGGGCCGTGGCTGGCCGCGCTGGCCTGGGCCGCCCTGGTCCTGGCGCTGGCCGGTCCCCGGATCGAGGTCGCCAGCGACGTGATCCCGGCCTCGGGCCGCGACATCGTGCTGGTGATGGATCTGTCGGGCAGCATGTTGAAGGAGGACTTTTTCCTGGACGGCCAGCCCGTCACCCGGCTGGAGGCGGTCAAGCGCACCGCGTCCGCCTTTGTCGCGGCCCGGCGCGGCGACCGGATCGGGCTGGTGATCTTTGGCGAACGCGCCTATTTCGCGGCCCCCCTGACCTTTGATGTCGATGCCGTGGCCCGCGCCATCGACGAGGCGCAGATCGGCATATCCGGGCGCGGCACCGCCATTTCGGACGGCTTGGGCCTTGCCGCGAAACGCCTGTCGCGCAGCGATGCGCCCACGCGGGTGATCGTGCTGATGTCGGACGGGGTGGACACGTCCGGCACCGTGCCCGCCGTCGAGGCCGCGCGCCTGGCCCAGGACCACGGCATCCGCATCCATTCCATCGCGCTCGGCCCCGAGGATCTGGAAAACCAGCCCCGATCGCGCGACGCCGTGGACGTGGCGACCCTGCGCGCCGTGGCCCGGGTGGCGGGCGGCGAAAGCTTCCGCGTGCGCGACACCGCCGACCTGCAGGCCATGGCGCAAAGCCTGGACCGGCTGGAGCCCAACCCCTCGGCCCGCCCGCCGATGCGGCTGTGGCAGCCCTTGTGGGTCTGGCCCGCCACGGTCGCCGCCTTGTGCCTGTTCCTGATCGCGGGGCGGAGGCGCGGATGGACGGGCTGATCCTCTTGCGCCCCTTGTGGCTGCTGGCGTGGCTGCCGCTGGCGGGGCTGGTGGCCCTGCGCCTGACGCGGCTGCCCGATGCCGGGGGGTGGGAACGGGTCATGCCGCGCGACATGCTGCGGGCGATGCAGGCGCTTGGCGCCTTGGGCGGGCGGCAGCCCTTGTGGCAGCGGCTGCTGCCGCCGGGCGCGCTGGCGGCGCTGATCCTGGGCCTGGCCGGGCCCGCGCTGCCCCGCCGGGATGCGCCGGTGCTGGCGCAGGCCGATGCGGTGGTGCTGGCGGTGGATCTCTCGCCCTCGGTCGCGCAGGGGGCGGGGCTGGACCAGGCCAAGCTGGCCGCCGCCGGTCTGGCGCAGGCCCTTTCCGGTCGTCCGGTGGGGCTGATCCTGTATGGCGGAGAGGCCTTCACGGCATCCGCGCCGACGCTGGACATCGGCACCTTGCAGACCCAGATCGGCGTCCTGGATGCCGAGACCATGCCCGGCAAGGGCTCGCGTCCCGCCGCCGCCATCGGCATGGCCGCGCAGATGCTGGCCGGGCTGCCACGCGCCGACCTTGTGCTGATTTCCGACGGCGACGGCGTGGACCGGCAGGCTGTGGCCGAGGCCGACCGGCTGGCGGCGCAGGGCGCGCAGATTTCCGCGCTGCGGCTGGACGGGCGCGCGCCCGGCGCCCCTGCCGCGCCCACGGACGCGCTGG
>NZ_JAFLRK010000075.1 GCF_017315735.1 Paracoccus shandongensis | reverse complement strand
CTGGCCGCCCGCCTGGCGCGCAGCGGCGGATCGACCCGCGACCCGGTGCTGCGGGCGCTGCAATACCGCGACCTTGGCCCCTGGCTGGCGCTGCTGGCGCTGCCGCCCCTGCTGGTCATGCTGCGGAGGCAGGAATGAGGCCCGCGCTGATCGCCCTGGCGGGCCTTGCCGCGCTGGCCGTTGCGGGCCCGGGGGCGCTTGGCCGCCTGGCCCTGCGCGCCGGGCTGGACCGGCCTGCCGCGTGGCTGCTGGACGATCCGGCGGCGCGGGGCGTGGCGCTGTATCGGCTGGGCGATTTCGCCGCCGCAGATGCGGCCTTTGCCAAGGCGGGGCGGTCGCAGACCTACAACCGGGGCCTGTCGCTGGCCGCCACGGGCGATTACCCGCTGTCGGTCGCCTATTTCGACGCGATGCTGTTTGCCAATCCCGCCGACGAACAGGCGCGGCAGAACCGCGATCTGGTCGCGGCAATGGTTCCGCCGCATCAGGGCGAGTCCACAGTGCCCGGCCGCATCAAGGGTGCGGGGGGGCTGGATGCGGGGGATATCCCGATCTCGGACCTGCTGGCCAATGCCTCGGGGCCGGAATGGGAAAAGCGGCTGGACGCCAAGGGGCTGGCCGCGACCGACCAGTGGCTGGACACCATCACCGACGACCCGGGCGAGTTCCTGAAGCTGCGCATCCGCGCCGAGTTCGACCGCCGCGCCCGGATGGGCCTGATCCGCCCCGAGGAGGGCGACCCATGGTGATCCGCGTCCTGCTGTTGTGGCTGCTGGCGGGTCCGGCCCTGGCGCAGGGCGACACCCGCCTGATGGTGCTGCACGACCACGGCAACCCGGTCGTGTCGGAAATGGTGGAACTGACCATCCGGGGCGAATACGACCTGACGGTGTCGCTCGAGGACATGCAGTTCCCGAACTCGCCCGACTACGACTGGATCCAGGTCGCGCGGGACGATTGGCACAAGGAACGCGTGAACGGGCGGCTGTTGCAGATCTTCGAACGCAAGGTGGCGCTGTTTCCCCGGCGCGCGGGCGTGCTGACGGTCGGGCCCATCAACCACAGGCTGACCTTTGTCCAGGACAACGGCCAGCGCGCGGAAACCACCGTGACTGCGCCGCCGATCACCCTGGGCGTGAAGCCCTTTCCCACGGATGCCCCGCCCCTGTCCGCCCGGCAACTGACCCTGACCGACGAACTCTCCGCCGAACCCGGCAAGCTGAAGAAGGACGAGATCCTCACCCGCCGCGTCACGATCGAGGCGCTTGGCGCGCTGGCCCACCAGTTGCCCGCCCGCCCCGACCTGTCGGAGCCCTGGCTGATCCTGTTCAGCCAGCCCGAACAGCGCGAAACCGTACTGACCGAGGCCGGGCCGGTCGCGCGCGTGGTCTGGGAATGGCAGTTGCGCCCCCGGACCGGGGAACCCGCCATCCTTCATGCCGAGGCGTTTTCCTGGTTCGACACCGACAACCGCCAGGTCGAGGTCGCGCCCCTGAAGCCCATCCCCTTCGGCTTTGCGGGCTTCGGGTCGAACTTCGGCGCGCCGGACCAGGCGGCCTGGCGCAACTGGCCGCTGGCCGCGCTGGCCCTGGGCGGGGGCATGGCGGTTTCGCTGGGCCTGATGCTGCGGGGGCAGGGGTTGCTGCCCGCCGGTGCGCTGCGCCGCCGGTTGCGCCGCCTGCGGCCTGGTCCCCATGCCCGCGCCCTGCGCCGGGCCGCAG
>NZ_JAFLRK010000074.1 GCF_017315735.1 Paracoccus shandongensis | reverse complement strand
CCAGGGCGGTGCCCGCCGCGAAGACGGCGATGGCGGCCAGGGCGGGCGTCCGGTGGCGGCGCGCGGTGGCGGGGCCCGCAGGGCGTCCGCGCAGCATCCGGGCCAGCACGCCGTCGCGGTCGATCAGCGCGTGCTTCAGCGCGCCCGCCACATGCAGGGCCACCGCGCCGATCAGCAGCCAGGCGAAGGTCTGGTGGACCGATGCCATGGTCTCGGCCAGGTGCGGCGATTTCGGCACCAGGGGCAGGCCCTGGCCCAGGGGCCACAGGATCGGGGCATAGCCTTCGGTCGCGGCATGTTCGATCCAGCCCGACAGCGGCACCAGCAGCAGCGCGGCATACAGGATCCAGTGGACGCTTTCGGCCAGAAAGGTTTCCAGCCTGCGCTCGGGGTGGACGGGCAGGGGGCGGGGCTGGCTGACGGCCCAGAGGATGCGGATCCCCGCCACCGCGAAGGCCGCGATCCCCAGCGTCTTGTGCAGGGAAAACAGCCGGACCTTGGCGTCGATCGCCTCCAACGGCAGGCGGTTGGCCGCGAGGCCCAGGGCGATGTTGCCCCCGATGATCAGCGCCGTCAGCCAGTGCAGCGTGCGGGCGATGCCGCCATAGCGGCGGGGCGTGTTGCGGGGCATGGCGTCTCCTGGCTGGCGGGCTTGGGCCTTGTCTAGCGGGACTTGGGCCGGGACTGAATGGGGCCGGGCGCACAGGGGCTGTGCGCCACCGCAGGGACGATGGTCCTCTGGACAGGGGGCGCGCCTTGTGCCTTGCTGGACCGGACCGCTGCGGATGGAGGAGGACCATGCGCGACAGGGACCACCTGGCCGAGATCGACCGCGTGCTGAAGGGGCAGGCCACGGGCCGCGACGGCGTGGTGCAGCGCAGCTGGCGGCGCTGCGTGGAACGCTGGGGCCTGGACCCCGCGCGCCCGTCCCCCGCCCATATCGTGACCGAGGCCGAGCTGCGCAGCCACCGCGAGCAGTCCGAGCGCCTGATCGCCATCGCCCGGTCGGGCCTTGGCGCGCTGTTCCGGCAGGTGGCGGGGCAGAACTATGTCCTGCTGCTGGCGGACGCCAAGGGCGTGACGGTGGACTTCTTCGGCGACAACCGCTTCGAGGGCGAGCTGCGCCAGGCCGGGCTTTACCTGGGGTCGGACTGGTCGGAACACCTGGCGGGCACCTGCGGGGTCGGCGCCTGCATCGTCACGGGCGAGCCCGTGACGATCCATCAGTCCGATCACTTCGACCTGCACCACACGCCCCTGTCCTGCACCGCCGCGCCGATCTTCGACACCACAGGGCAACTGACGGCGGTGCTGGATCTGTCGCTGCTGCGGTCCCCGCAGCCCAAGGCCAGCCAGAACCTGGCGATGACCCTGGTGCGCGCCTCGGCCCGGCGGGTCGAGATGGCGAACCTGATGGCCGTGTCGCGCCGCGATTGGGTCTTGCGCCTGTCCTCGGCCCCCGATTTCCTGGAGGTGGACCCCGAGGCCGCGGTCGCGCTGGACGCCGGGGGCCGGGTGATCGGCATGACCCATGCGGCCCAGGCGGCCCTGGGCGCGGACCTGCTGGGCCGGCGGCTGGACGAGGTGGCCGCCCTCACGATGGACGACCTGCCCGACCTGATGCGCGGCCGCCCGGCCGAGGACCGGGTGATCCGCCTGCGCGACGGGCGGGCGCTGTTCGGCCATGCCATCGCGCCCCAGGCCGCCCGCCTGCCGCGCGGCCAGCCGCTGCTGCCGGGGG
>NZ_JAFLRK010000073.1 GCF_017315735.1 Paracoccus shandongensis | reverse complement strand
GCGCGCGGCGACAGGACGCGCGGCGCGGCGGGGGGCCTGGGCTCGCCATGCCGGATCACCTCGGCGGCGGGCGCGGGGGCAACCTGGACGGGCGCGGGGGGCATCACCCGGTGGGGCACGATGCGCGAGATGGCCGGAACGGCGGCCTGCGGCGTGGCGGCGGGATCGGCCACCGCGGGGGCCGTCACCCGGGCCTGCGTCAGGTCGGGCTGGCTGAAGGGGGTGCGGATGACATGGTCGCCCGCCAGACGGCTGGGCCCGAAGTCGGGCTGGCCGTCGAAGCGCGCGTCATCGGGCCGCGCCACGAAGCCTGCGGGGCGGAAGCCTTGGGCGCGGGCGAAATCCTCGGCCTCCTCCAGGGTGCGGCGGGCGACGGCGGCGATGCGCAGGGTCTCGATGTCGCCATTGGCGGCGGGGCACCAGTCGAAGGCCAGTTCGTCGGCGGCGTAGGGGGTCATCGCTTCCAGCGCGCGGGCGATGGTCTTGGGCGTGTCCGAGCCCGCCGGGACCGTCAGCGTGGTGTAAAGGATCTGGTCGTCGGGAATGACCAGCACCGTGTCCAGATCGCCCGGCACCACCCCCGCCCCGTTGCGCATCGCCGCCAGCCGGGCCGTCATTTCCCGCCCCGCGAAGGGGGCCTGTCCCAGGGGCCGCCAGCCGAGGCCGTCGCGATGTTCCAGCAGCACCGCCTCGGAGGTGAAGCTCATGGCGAATTCGGGCGGCGCGATATGTCTGTTCATGGTGGATCACTGCTCATGACGATCGCGTGTTGTGGGTCCGCGATTTGATGGATTACGCCAGATCTACCGGAAATCGCGGGATGGGGAAAGTGAATCTGGCGCAGGCGTGAACGGATTTGCATTGAACTTCGCCCGCGTCCCCGGTGTTGATGGGCCAACGGCATTTTCCGCAAAGGGGACAAACACATGACACAGGTTTCGCGCAAGCTGGTCCGGGCCGCGCTGGCGGCATCGACGGCCTTCGCGCTGGCCGCGCCCGCGCTGGCGGCCCCCGGCAAGGGCGGCCATTCCATGTGCCACCCGGGCCTGTCGCGCCTGACCGTGACCGGCCAGGGCGAGGCGCGGGTGGCCCCCGACATGGCGACGATCCAGCTGGGCGTGACCACGCAGGCCGCCAGCGCGGCCGAGGCGATGGCCCAGAATTCCACCCGGCAGGCCGCCGTGATCGAGGCGCTGGCCGGCGCGGGGATCGAGGGGGCGGATGTCCAGACCTCGGGGCTGAACCTGAACCCGGTGATGGATTACGCCGAGGGCCGCGCGCCCACCGTGACCGGCTATCAGGCCAGCAATATGGTCGCGGTGCGCGTCAAGGACGTGGCCCGGCTGGGCGAGGTTCTGGACGCCATCGTCGCGGCGGGCGCGAACGAGATAAACGGCATCGGCTTCACCCGCGACGACAGCAGCGCATCCGAGGACGAGGCGCGGCGTTCCGCCGTGGCCGACGCCCGCCACAAGGCCGAGGTTCTGGCCGAGGCCGCGGGCCTGACGCTGGGCCCGGTCCTGACCTTGCGCGACACGCCCGCGATGGAAGGCCCGCGCCCGATGATGATGGAGGCGCGCGCCGCGTCCGATGCCGCCAAGGTGCCGATCGCTGCGGGCGAGGTCGCCTTGTCCGCCAATGTCGAGATGCAGTTCGCGCTGATGGGCCAGGATTGCGGGCCGATGCCGGGACGGGACGGCGGCCCCAAGGGCCACGGCCACATGTCCGGGGGCCATGGCGGCATGATGGAAGGCCATATGGGGGAAGGGCACGGGGCCATGAATGGCGATCAGCCGATGCCGGACGGACCGGCAGGCTTGCCCGAGGGCCATCCGCCCGTGCCGGGCATGAAGGCCCCTGAAGGCGGTGCCGCGCCCGCCCCGGCGCCGGGGGCGGACCCTGTGACCCCCGCGCCCGGCGACCTGCCCCCGCCGCTGGGCACCGACACCGGCGCGCCCGAGCCGG
>NZ_JAFLRK010000072.1 GCF_017315735.1 Paracoccus shandongensis | reverse complement strand
GCCGAGGCGCAGGCCCGCGCCCAGGCCGAAGCCCGCGCCCGCGCCCAGGCCGAGGCCGAGGCGCGTGCCGCCGCCGCCCGCCAGCAACGCTATGCCCCGCCCGAGGCCGAGGAGGAACCCGAGGTCGCGGCCAATATCCCCGATGGCCGCACCCCCACCACGGCAGGCATGGCCGCCACCGTCGAGGACGGCATCCAGATCAACCGCACCCAGATCATCGGCACCATTGGCGCGGGCAAGGCCAGCCGCGCCCTGGTGCGCCTGTCGAACGGCCGCGTGCTGACCCTGCGGCTTGGCGACAAGATCAACGGCGGCACCATCACCGATATCGGCAACAGCCGCATCACCTTCGTCAAGGGCGGGCAGCAACAGGCCCTGTCGGTGCTGGGCGGGCGCTAGCCGTCCAGCCGGGTGATCGTCCAGCCGTCCCGTTCCAGCAGGCGCAGCACGCCGCCTTCGCCCGGCAGGTGCAGCGCGCCGAAGCCCGCGACGATGCCCTTGCCCTGCCGGGCGGCATCGCGCGCGCCCCGGGTCAGGGGGCCGATCCAGCTTTCGTTGCGCCCGTCCATCAGCCTTTCCTGTGCCAAGGCCATCTGCGCATCCACCTGATCGCGCGTCAGGCCCGAGGTGCGATAGGCATCGAAGCGCCCGAATTCCCAGATAGCCCAGATGTCGCCCGCGAAATAGGCATCCGTCACCGTGACCGCATAATCGTCGGCATGGGCCGCGGCGGGCAGCGCGGCGCGGATCATCTCGATCTCCTGATCGGGCGTCAGGTCGCGGAACAGGGTGAAGACGGTGTCCCAGGGCTCCAGCGCGCGGACGGGGATGTCCAGCGCCTCGGCCCGCTCGACCAGGCGGTGGTCCAGTCCCTGCGCGCCGGTTTCCGTCACCTGCTTCATCATGCAGGGGCTGATCCCCAGCATCATCGCCACATACCAGGGCCGCAGCTTCGAGGTGACGACGGCGGGCGTGCCGCGTTCGGCCATCGCCATCGACAGCAGTTGCCAGTCCCGCTCGCTCAGCCGTTCGGGCAGCGTCGGCCCCGTCGGATCGACCATCAGCGTCGGATCCGAGGACAGCGCCTCGGTCAGCCTGCGTTCCTCGGCCGGGCCCGCCTCGACCAGGACAAGGGCGGCATCGGCGATGACCGGCTCCAGCCGGGCCAGCATCGGATCGTGGCGCGGGTCGCCGAAATGATAGGTGCCCACCAGCGTGATCGACTGGTCGCCCTTGCTGGCCCGCCACAGCAGCCCTTGGTGATAGGGAACGCCCGCCACCGCCGCGTCGATCAGCGCCCGCTGGTCGGTGGGCATGGTGTCGAACAGGTTGCTGCCCAGGCATTCGGAAGCAGGGGCCGCCCCCGCCCACAGTGCCAGGATTGCCGCCAGAACCATGCGCATCCGATTTTCCCCCGCCTTGACGCCGAAAGGCTGGCACAGCCGCGCCCGCGTGACCAGCGGGGCCGGGACATATTTTAGCGACAGCCCGGCGTTGACAGGCCCGGTCCCTTGGCCTAGATCAACGCCATTGGCACTCAACGCCGATGAGTGCCAACAACGCAACACTGCAACCTGAAACACGGAGTGTTCACCTATGGCATTCACACCGCTTCATGACCGCGTCCTGGTCCGCCGCGTCCAGTCGGACGAAAAGACCAAGGGCGGGCTGATCATCCCCGACAGCGCCAAGGAAAAGCCCGCCGAGGGCGAGGTCATCTCGACCGGCGAAGGCGCGCGCAAGGACTCGGGCGAACTGATCGCGCCGTCGGTCAAGGCGGGCGACCGCGTGCTGTTCGGCAAATGGTCGGGCACCGAAGTCACGATCGACGGCGAAGAGCTGCTGATCATGAAGGAAAGCGACATCCTGGGCGTCATCGCCTGATCCGCGTCCTTCACCCTTAAATTCAGGAGAATCACATGGCTGCGAAAGAAGTGAAGTTCAACACGGACGCGCGGGACCGGATGCTGCGGGGCGTGAACATTCTGGCCGATGCGGTCAAG
>NZ_JAFLRK010000071.1 GCF_017315735.1 Paracoccus shandongensis | reverse complement strand
CAACCCACTGTCGCGGGGTAGAGCAGCCCGGTAGCTCGTCAGGCTCATAACCTGAAGGCCGCAGGTTCAAATCCTGCCCCCGCAACCAAATGAAGCGAAACCGCCCCGCGCTGATAAGCCGGGGCGTTTTGCGTGTCTGCCTTCCCCAACATCACGACAAGATCGCCTTCGAGGTCCAGGCGGTGGACCATCATCGCCGCATCCCAGCGGACGGTGATGCGATGAATGAGCCGGTGCAGTTCCTCGGAGGCCCGGCCCACCACATCGCCGCCTGAAAGCGTCCGCGCCAGGTCCTCCACATAGGCTCGGTAGCGCGCGCCAAGGTCAGGCGGGATCTGCAAGACATTACCGGACTCCGCCTCTGTTGCCTGCTTCAGCGCTGCGATCTCGGCTTCGGTTTCTGTCAGACCTTCCTGGATCGTCGGGCTGAAGCCACCCTCGGCAATCGCCTGCTTGTAGTTCAGCCGCACTGTCTCCAGCGCCTTCAAGCGGGCTGTCCGGCGCTCGACGCGGGTAGAGGAGGCCTGCGATTGTTCCTTCAAGTGCCGAGCGTAGTCCTTGCGGAACTGCGCGATCGCCGTCTCGGTCATCAGGCCGCTCTTGAGCCCGCCCAGAACGATCTGCTCGGCCTCGTCCTGGACGACGCCCGGCTGGCCGGCACATACCGCCGAACCCTTCTCCTTCGCGTTGGCGCAGTAGTAGCGCTTGATCCGCCCAGAGCCGGCGATCGTCATCGATCCGCCGCATTGTCTGCAGAAAAGCAGCCCGGAGAGCAGATAGCGGCGGCGCTTCATGCCCTGGCTGATCGCCAGTCCGTTGTGATCAGCCGTCTTCGGGGATGCTGCCCGAAACAGGGCTTGTGTCTCCTGCCGTGCCCTGGCGGCCTCCCAGAGAGTCTGGTCGACGATCCGCAGGTCGGGCGTATCGTGACGCACCCACTCGTCCCGCGACCGTAGACGAGAGACCCGCTTCGAGGTCACGGGATCCTTGCGATATTCCAGCCGGTTCCAGACCCGCCGGCCGATGTAGAGTTCGTTGTTCAGAATCCCGGTGCCGCGCTCGCGGTTGCTGTTGATGGAGTTCTGTTCCAGTGGCCGGAACCGGCGCGGGCACGAGGGGCGGGAATGCCTTCGGCGTTCAGCGCAGCGGCGATCCTCACTGGCGATAGGCCATCGGCATAGTCCCGGAAGATACGCCGTATCACCTCGGCTTCCTCGGGCACGATCTCCAGATCGCCGATGTTGGTGCCGCCGGCATAGCCGTAGGCGCGGCCGCCGCCCGAGCCTCCGGCCTCGACCCGCGCCTTCAGCCCCCGGCGTGTCTTGGCGCGCAGGTTGTCGATGAACATCTCGGCCATGGTCGAGGTGATGCCGATCCTGAGCTTGTCGCTCTCGCCAGCATCGACCGTGTGGATGCCGATGCCGTGGAAGCTGGCAATGGCATAGAACTCGGCGGTGTCCTTCATCGACCGGCTGATCCGGTCGAGGCTTTCGGCCAGCACGATGTCGAACCGGCCCGCTGCCAGGTCGGCCGACAGGCGCAGGAAGTCCGGCCGGTCCGAGCGCGTGCCCGACATCGCCTCGTCCGCGTATTCCGCCACCACCCACCAGTCCCTGGTCTGGGCCAGCGCGCGGCAACTCGCGATCTGGTCGCGCACCGAGTTCGGGTTCTGCAGGTCGGTCGAATAGCGGGCGTAGATCGTCACGCGCGAAGGGGTGCGGGTCATGAAATCCTCTTTATCGGCGGCAGAGAAATCGAGGCTGCGGACAGCGGCCATGCTGAAATCGCCATGGGCGTGCCAGCCTGCCCGACAGTCTTGTAAAATCCGATGCATTCTGCGGATTGTCGCAGTCCATGCTCCGGCTCGTGTCGATCTCACTCCACCGGACGGTGTCTTGGGTTCCTTCAGAGTCTTCCTCGCTCGGCGATCAGATCGATGAGTTTCTTGAGGTGCCCGGGCGTTTCGTTAGGGTGGGGCAACTGAAAAACCGACCGCGATCCAGAGGCGTGGGCCGAGAGCAGTGACCCGCGGCGCACCGGGGCCATGCCCGGTGGAGTGAACCCCTTGGGCTGGACCACAGGACCCTGAAAAACTGATACGCTGGACGGGCCTTGATCGGAGAAGGCCCATGACATCACG
>NZ_JAFLRK010000070.1 GCF_017315735.1 Paracoccus shandongensis | reverse complement strand
GCACCGACTGGGCCCGGGTCGAGGCCGCGCGCGCCCCCGACCGCGCCAGCGCCCAGGTCGCCGCCTGCTTTGCGGGGTGGGGCATCCCCACGGCCGACGCGATCCGCGCCGCACGCCAGGCCGCGCCGCAGGCCACCATCATCGGATCGGGCGGCATCGTCACGGGGCTGGACGCCGCACGGGCGATCCGGCTGGGCGCGGATGTCGTGTCGCTGGCCGGGGCGGTCCTGGCATCCGCCCTGGACGGCCCCGAGGCGCTGGAGCGTCAGTTGGACGTGGTGCTGAAACAGTTGCGCACCGCCTGCTTCTGCACCGGCAGCGCCGATCTGGCGGCGCTGCGCCGCGCCCGGCTTATCAGCGGCCCGGCCACATCCGCGACCACACCCCGTCCCGCCGGATAAGCGCGTGCTGCAGGGCGGCGCCCACATGGACCGCCAGCACCGCGATCAGCAGAAAGGCCGCCGTGGCGTGCAGGGCCGAGGCTGCATCGGCAAGACGCTCGGACTTGCCGATCCAGGGGCCGAAGCCCAGCCGGTCCAGAAGCTCGATGGGATAGCCGCCGGCGCGGACCCGGACAAAGCCGCTGGCGGGCATCACGACCAGCAGGGCATAAAGCATCCCATGCGACAGCGCCGCAGCCCGCCGCTGCCATCGCGGGATCGTGTCCGGCAGGGGCGGCGGGCGATGCGTCAGGCGATAGACCACCCGCACCAGGATCACGGGGATCAGCAGCGTGCCCAGGTTCTTGTGCAGGATGAACAGCGCGTCCTGCACGGGCCGGGGCAGCCCCTCCTGCACCATCACCAGTCCTGCGGGAATCATCACCAGCACGGCGACGGCCACGATCCAGTGCAGCCATCGGGCGGGCGGTCGGTAACCTGGCAGGCGGTCCGGCATCGCAGGGCTCCCTGCGGCGATGATAGCCGAGCGGTAACGTTCTGAACAGGGGCGCAAATCCCCGCTTGACGGATGGCGCGCCTGGCCTAGGCTTTCCGTCATGCGTGACCATCCGATCCCCGCCAAGCCGCCTGTGCCGCCCGTCACCCCGGGCACCCTTCCCCTGACACGGCGCGGCGTCATCGCGGGGCTGGCGGGCCTTGCCGCCTGGCGCGGCACCACCGCCCGGGCGCAGGCCCCGGTCGGTCTGCAACTGTCCTGGCTGCATTCGGTCCAGTTCGCGGGCAGCTATCTTGCGCTGCAAAACGGCTGGTGGCGCGACGCGGGGCTGGAGGTGTCGCTGATGCAGGGCGGCCCCAACGCCCCGGTGGAACCGCCCGTGGTCGCGGGCACGGCCCTGGTCGGGATCTCGGCCGCCGATTACACCGCCGCCGCCGTGGCCCAGGGCGCGCCCTTCCGCATCATCGGCGTGGCGATGCAGAAGAACCCCTTCGTCATCGCCTCGCTGCCCGGCAATCCCATCGCCACGCCCGCCGACCTGCCCGGCAAGCGCATCGGCATGGCGGTGGCGAACACGCCGGTGCTGCAGGCCCTGTGCCGCCTGAACGATGTCGATTTCAACGCGATCCAGATCGTGCCGACCCAGTATTCTGCGCAGCCCCTGGTCGCGGGCGAGGTGGACGGCCTGCTGTGCTGGGAAACCGACCTGCCGGTCGCCATGGCGGTCCAGGGGATCGCGGCGCAGACGATGCTGATGGCCGATCACGGCTATGCCCTGCAATCGCAGACCTATATCGCGACCACCGACAGCCTGGCGAACCGCCGCAAGGATCTGGTCGCGCTGATGGCGGGCGAGGTGCGCGGCTGGAACGCCTATCGCGCCGACACCGATGCGGCGGCGGACCTGACGGTCGCGATGTTTCCCGACGCCGGGCTGGACCGGGGTGTGCAGCGGTTGCAGGCCGAACGGCAGGTGCCGCTGATGTTTTCCCCCCTGACCGATGCGCATGGCTTCGGCTGGTGGACCGACGAGGGGGTCGAGGCCAATATCCGCACCCTGTCCCTGCTGGGCCGGAAGGTTACGCCCGACTTGTGGGACAGGTCCATCCTTGACGAAGTCCATGCCGGATAGACCGCCCGTCCCGATCGCCTGCACGGGTCTGGCCAAGATCCATGACAATGGCGTCATGGCGCTGGATCCCCTGGACCTGACCTTCGCGCCGGGGCGGACGACCGCGCTGATCGGGGCCTCGGGCTGCGGGAAATCGACGCTGCTGCGTCTGATCGCCGGGCTGGAGCGGCCCACGGCGGGGCAGGTGCTGATCGCGGGCGAGCCGCCCGCCCAGCAGGCCGCGCAGGGCGCGATTGCCATGGCCTTCCAGGATCCCTCGCTGCTGCCCTGGCTGACGCTGCGCAAAAACATCGCGCTGGCCCGCAAGCTGGCGCGCCAGCCCGCCGATCCCGGGCTGGTGGACGAACTGATCGGGCTGGTCGGGCTGGAAGGCTTCCAGGAAACCCGCCCCGCCGCCCTGTCGGGGGGCATGCGCCAGCGCGCCGCCATCGCCCGCGCCCTGGCGACCCGGCCCCGGGTCCTGCTGCTGGACGAACCCTTCGGCGCCGTGGACGAACTGACCCGCCGCCAGCTGGCCCGCGACCTGCCGCCCTTGTGGCAGCCCTTGGGCACCACCACGCTGCTGGTCACCCATTCCGTGGACGAGGCCGTGCTGCTGTCCGACCGCATCCTTGTCCTGTCGCCCCGCCCCGCGCGGGTGCTGGCCGACCTGCCCGTGCCCCTGCCCCACCCCCGCCCCCCGCAGGTGACGGAAACCGCCGCCTTCCGGCGCATCGCGGCGCGGGCGCTGGCGGCGCTGGCGCAAGGCGTGGCCGACAGCCCGGCGCTGGCC
>NZ_JAFLRK010000007.1 GCF_017315735.1 Paracoccus shandongensis | reverse complement strand
TCTTCCAGATCGCCGACTATGGCCTGGTGGGGGATCTGTTCCAGCTGGTGCCGGAGATGACGGAAAAGCTCTGACCCGTTCACCTTGGGCCAAATATCCCACGGGGGCCCGGGGGTGTGAAACCCCCGGCCTTCCCAAACCAGCAGGACAAGGCGGCACCCTGCCCGCGATCAAAGCCGCAAGAAACAGGAGACCTTCATGAAAAGGCTGCTGATGACCACCGGCCTGATCGCAGGTAGCCTGGGCCTTGTCACAACGGCAAGCGCCCAGGATTGCGATACCAGGCTGGCCCTGGTCATGGCTGCGACGTGGAAACTGTGCTCGACGACACGGTGCCCACCACCACCTGGATGGCGGAAAAGGGCGATCCCGACGTGTCCTCGGAGACCTGGATCGATCTTCTGCCCAAGATCGTCCCGCGGGGCATCGCTGAAGGCAAGATCGTTTTCGAGTCCAAGGCACTGCCCGATAGCAGCGTGCAGGGCTGGTGGATCCCGAAATACCTGGCCGATGCCCATCCCGACATCAGATCGGTCGATGACGCCTTGATCCATCCCGAGCTGTTCCTCGACCCACGCTGGATCACCAATATCGACTGCCCCGATCCCAAGGTCACGGCTTGGCCGGTCAATACGGTGATGACTGTCCTGACCAAGGATTTCGCCGACCGTACCAATCCCGCCGTGATGGAATACTTCAACACCCGCGGCTGGAGCCGATGGGCTGCGCAAGCTGCTGTTGCGCGAGCCGCGCGGCTATCCGGCCCATTGCTGCAACATCCTGGTGCCCCTACCCACCCCAAGGCGCAGGCCGGTTATGTCATCATGGAGCAGGTCGAATATCCGGTGATGTCGGGCGGCAACACGATCTCGGTCGTGACGGTGCTGCTGGAAACGGGCATCCTGCCGATGCAGGAACCCGTGACCGAACTGGTGCTGGAAGCACCCGCCGGGCTGATCCGCGTGCGAGTCTGGAACCGATCCCGGACCACGGGGCGCGTTTTCCTGGGACGATCCGGCGACCTGGACGGGCGCCATCGACCGCTGCCCCTGGACCCGCCCTTCCGCCACCAGAGCCTCCTGGGCAATGTCTATACCGGCCGGCTGGTGGGCAAGGCGCGGATCGGCGAGCGGGCGGCGGTTGTCCTCGAAGTGTCCGGCACAAGCTGGATCTATGGCGTCAACACCATCGTGCTTAACCGCGAGGATTCCTTCACCGAAGGCTTCACCGTCGGGGACACCAAGGGATGACCCTGCCGCAGCATTGCAGCGACAGACGCAAGGTCGGACCCGGGTCGCGGCGAAACGCTGGCCGATGGCTCGCCCAACGATGCGCGCTGGAAGCCCAAGGCTTCTGACCGAAAAGGTCCACCCTATCAAAGGCAAGGACGAGCGGCCATGCGCTGCGCCGTCCACGCCTGCAAGGCCGCCCTGGCCAAGATGGAGAGGGCGGCCCGCGCATCGTGCAGCCCGATGAGATCGCGGCCTTCGACAGGGATCTGATCGGCGCCCCTGGCATGTGCGTGGACATCAGCCGGACCTGGGGGATCGGCGACAGGGCGCCGCGCCCGGCTGTCCTGACGAACCGGGCTTGCCCTGCACAGGCAAGCCCGCAGGGGCGTCAGCCCAGACCCAGCTTGCCGCGCAGGGTCGCCAGATCCTCGGCCAGGGTGTTGACCTTGGCGGACAGGATGTTGCGGTCGGTATCAGACAGTTCCTCATAGGAGACGAAGCCGCCCTCGGGCGTTTCATACTTGGCCAGCACATCCTTGACCGCCTGGAAGTTGCCGTCCACCTTGGCGACGAAATCGGCCTCGTCCTCGGCGATCAGGGGGCGGAACAGCGTGTAGATCTTTTCGGCGCCCTCGAAGTTCGCGTCGAAATCCCACAGGTCGGTGCGGCTGTAGCGGTTTTCCTCGCCCGAGATCTTGGTGGCCGCGACTTCCTCCATCAGCACGGCGGCGCCGCCCACGACCACCTCGGGCGGGAAGGTCAGCGCGGTGATGCGGCCGTCCAGTTCGCGGATATCGGCCAGCAGGCGGTCGGCATGGCCCTCCAGCCCCTTTGTGGTGCCTTCGGACCACAGCCCGTATTCGATGCGGTGAAAGCCGGTGAAGCCCGGATCCTGCTCGGCCTTCTCATAGTCGTCGGCACGGGCGTCGATGGACACGTCCAGATCGGAAAACAGCTCGGCAATCGGCTCGACCCGTTCATAGCTGGTGCGCGTGGGCGCGAACAGCGCCTTGGCGCGGTCCAGGTCGCCCGCCTTGATCGCGGCCGCGAAGGCCTCGGCATCGGTGACCAGTTGCGCGGTGTTCTCGGCCACGAAGATCTTGTAGTCGGACAGCGGTCCGACAAGGTCCAGCGAGGGGTCAGCGGCCAGGGCGGGGCCGGCAAGGGCAAGGCCCAGGGCCGCGCTGCGAAGAAGGGGGGCGATCATGGCGTGTTCTCCGGTTGGGATCGTCCAGGGATCTGGCTGGGCGGTCAGGTCCGCCGGGCTGCATCGACAAGCGCCCGGCCCAGGTAATCCGCATCGTCGCGGACCCCGGGCAGGGCAAAGAAATACCCGCCGCCGACGGGCTTGATGTATTCCTCCAGCGGCTCGCCGTTGAGGCGGTTCTGGACGGCGATGAAGCCCGCCTCCAGATCCGCCTGGTAACTGATGAACAGCAGGCCCTGGTCCAGCTGGCCGTTCGGCAGCACGCCGCGCGAATAGTTGAAGGGGCGGCGCAGCATCAGGTGGCGCTGGCTTTCCACGTCGCGGGGATTGGCCAGCCGGATATGGGCATCGTGGCGCGTGATCCGGCCTTCTGGATCGGCGGCATAGTCGGGCACGTGATGTTCGGTGCCGTCCGGGTTGTCCAGCGGCGCGCCGGACATCTTGCGCCGCCCGAAGATGCGTTCCTGTTCGGCCAGGGGCGCGCGGTCCCAGCGTTCCACCATGTTGCGGATGATGCGCACGGCCTGATAGCTGCCGCCCTGCGCCCAGCCGGGTTCGTGCGGCCCGCCGGTCCAGACGATCCGGTCCATCAGGGCTGCATCGTTGGAATCGGGATTGGCCGATCCGTCGCGGAAGCCCAGGAAGTTGCGCGCGCTTGGGGTCGCGCCGCGGGCATCGGGGACGACGGGGGGCACGTCCCCCTCGACCATCCAGCGCAGGACCAGGAATTCGGACAGGGTCTTCACGATGTCGCGCAGGGCGTGCATGGTGCTGTCGCGGTGGTTGGCGCAGATCTGGATCGACAGGTCGCCATGGCACAGGTCCGGGTCCAGCGCATCGTTCGGAAACTGCGCCATGCGCTGCAGCCGCGCGGGCTTCAGGCCCGCAAGCCAGGGCTGGTTCTCGAACAGGGACGCGCCCAGGGCCACGGTGATTGTCAGGTTGTCGGGCTGGATCACCGGCCCCAGCAAGCCGGAATCGGCGGGCGGCAGGGCGGGATCCAGGTCGGGGACGGGTCCGCCTTCGGTCAGGAAGCGCGCCCGGTCGGTCAGCAGCCGCAGCATCCGTTCCAGGTCGTCGATCGAGGTCGCCACCACGTCGAAGGACGCCACCAGCCCGTTTTCCGGGCGCGGCGTGGTGATGCCCGCCTGGTGCGGCCCGTGGAACGGCACGCGGCGCGCGGCGTCGCGGGCCTCAGCCGCGGGCGCGTCGCTGACCTGCGGGACCGGGCCTTGGGCGCGCGCGGCCAAGGCCAGGGTGCTGGCGCCCAGGGCCAGAAGAACGGCGCGGCGGGTGGGGGCAAGGCGCATGTCAGTTGATCCCGATCACCGGCTGCATCCGGTCCAGCGCCGTTTGCAGGGCGGCCAGCGACCCGGCCAAGGCCTGGCGCTTGTCGCCCGGCACCTGGTCATAGGACGGCCAGGCCCCGCCCTGCCTGAGGCCCGCCAGATCCTGTTCCGCCTTGTCCTGCGCGGCGGCGATGTCCCCCTCCAGCGCCGGATCGACGCCTGCCAGGACCGGCCGCAAAAGCCCGGTCAGCTTGCCGATGCCGTCCAGGCTGGCCTGCAGTTCTTCCAGGTCGTTTCCGGCATGACGGTTCTCGCCCACCGGCACATGGGCGGTGGCAAGCTGGCCCGCCATCGCCCCGGGCAGGGCGATCAGCAGGGCCGGGTCAAGCGTCATCCCCTTCAGACGGCCCGAGAGATCCGCCAGATCCGCCACCAGCCGGTCGGCGACAGGCCCAAGGCCCTCGGTGCTGTTCTGCCCGAACAGCCCGTATTCCAGCCGGTGATAGCCGGTGAAGCCCGGATCATCCTCCTGCCCCGCCAGATAGGCCGCGTTCGGGTCGATGGCGTTTTCCAGATCCGCCAAGCGCGAGGCCAGCGGCTCGATATGGCGATAGGGGATGCGCGCCGCCTTCCAGGCGGCCTGCGCGGCGGCAAGGTCGCCCGCCGCGATGGCGTCGCGCAGCGCCTCGGCGGCCTTCACGGCCCTGGCGGATTCCATCACCAGATAGACGCGGTATTCCGACAAGGGCCCCAGGAACTTGCGCAAGGTCACCTCGGAGGCGGCCACCATTGCCTCGTCCGAGGGGGTGACGTGCAGCGTCCCGCGCGGGTTCGACAGAAGGCCGCAGGTGATGGCGTATTCGCCGGGCGCAAGCTGCACGGTCAGGGTCTGGCGAAAGCCGGGGGCGATGTTCTCGCGCTCGGCCACGACCATGACGCCGTTCAGGATTTCCCATTCGATCGGGCGGTCCGAGGCGTTCACGATCTGGAAGCTGCGGTTGCCGCCGGGAACGGTGATGTCCTGCGGGTCGCAGGTTTCAGCGCCGACAGTGACGGTCATGTCGGCCCGGGCCTCGGGGTTGGCGGCGGCATTGCGCTGCGTGGCATACCAGAAGGCGGCGCCGCCCGTGACGGCCAGCATGGCGGCGGCGGCAACGGCAAGGCCCAGGCCTGCGCGGGATGGCGTGTGGGTCATGGTCAGGTCTCGGCCGGTTGCCGCCGGGGCGCGGGGCGGGGCGCGTCGGGACGCAGGAACAGGAACAGGGTCACGGCCAGGAAGGCCGCATAGACCGCGGCCTCGCCCAGGGTCGGCGCCTCGCGGTATCCCAGGATGCCCGCCAGCACGGTGCCCAGCGGGCTGGTCTCGGGCAGGATGTGGCTGATGTCATAGGCAAGCGATTGCAGGCCGTTCCAGATCCCGGCCTCGTGCAGGGCCTTCAGCGACCCGGCCAGCAGGCCTGCGGCGACCAGCAGGATGAAGACGCCCGTCCAGCGGAAGAAGCGCCGCAGATCCAGCCGCAGCGCGCCCGCATAGATCGCCCAGCCGATCCCGGCGGACACCAGGACGCCCCCAAGCGCCCCCAGGGGCGCCATCGTGTCGCGGCTTTGCTGGAAGATCGCCAGCAGGAAGAAGACCGATTCCAGCCCCTCGCGCGCGACGGCCAGGAAGACCATGCCGATCAGCGCCCAGGTGCCCCCGGTCACGGCGGCATCGACCGAATGCTGCAACTCTCCCTTGATGGACCGCGCGGCCCGGCGCATCCAGAAGACCATCCAGACCAGCACCGCCACGGCCACAAGCCCGATTACCGCTTCCAGCAGTTCCTGGGTCTTTTGCGGGAATGACGCGCTGGCCAGCTGCAAGGCGGCGCCCGCGAACAAGGCGGCGGCAAGGGCCAGGAAGATGCCGATCCAGACGGCGGGCAGCCAGGCGGCGCGCCCGGTCTGGCGCAGGTATCCCGCGATGATGCCGACGATCAGCGCGGCCTCCAGCCCCTCGCGCAGCATGATAAGGAAGGGTGCGATCATGGCGTCTCCTGCGCTGCGTCGCGGCGGCACGGGGGTCCGGCGGCGCGATGTCGCGGCAATGTCCGGCGGGCCCAAGCTGCCCGTCCGGCGTTCACTATGCGATCTGTCGCGCGAGTCAATCCATATTGTTTAGATCAGGTATGGCGCGGCCGCCTTGCGTCCTTTGGACGCAGCCTGCGCGGCGCGGGTCATTCCCGAGCGCCCGGACCCTGCAGGCCAGGCGGCGGGGTATCGGCATCGGGATCCCGGCCATGGCTGCGGTCCAGGTGGCGCATGATGGGCGTCACCGTCAGCCCGTGCATCAGGACGGACAAAAGCACCACCAGCCCGACGATGGCCCACAGCCGCGCAGGCTCCGCGACCTCCATGTGGTTCAGGCCGTAAGCCAGGTAATAGAAGGATCCGAGGCCCCGGATCCCGAAAAAGGCCAGGGTCAGCTTTTCGGACCGCGCGGCGCGAAAGCCCCAAAGGCCCGCCAGCCCCGTCACCGGGCGGATCACCAGAAGGATGACCAAGGCCGCCCCGACATCCGCCCAGGACAGCCCCTCCAGCAGGCCCCGCGCCAGGGCGCCCCCGAACAGCAGCAGCAGAACCATCATCGCCAGCCGTTCCACCTGTTCGGTGACGTCGTGCATGTCCCGGTGGAAGTCGTGGCTGCGATGGGCGTGGCGGAAGGTCAGCGCCGTGACGAAGACCGACAGGAAGCCATAGGACTGGATGATCTCGGTCAGGCCATAGGACACGAAGGTGGCGGACAGCGCGATCAGCCCGTCGCCGGTTTGCGCCAGTTTCGTTTCGGCCGGGATGCGGAAGGTGACCCAGCCGAAGGCGCGGCCGATCAGGTATCCGCCCGCGACGCCCGCGCCGATTTCCCACAGGACGTTATGGGTCAGCCATTTCGCGGCCCAGGGCTCTCCCGTGGCGGCGGCCAGGGACAGGGCGATGGCCAGGTGGACAAAGGGAAAGGCCGCCCCGTCGTTCATGCCCGCTTCCGAGGTGAGGCCGAAGCGCACCTCGTCCTCCTCGCCCGACTTGGGCGGGCCAACCTGCACGTCGGACGCCAGCACGGGATCGGTGGGCGCCAGCACCGCGCCCAGCAGCAGCGCCACGGGCCAGGGCAGGCCCAGCACGGTCCCGGCCAGCACCGTGATGGCCGCGATGCTGAGCGGAAGCGTGACCAGGATCAGCCGCCAGGTCACCTGCCAGCGGTGCAGCCCGAAGATCCGGTCCAGCTTCAGCCCCGCCCCCATCAGCGCGATGATGACCACGAATTCGGTGAAGCGTTCGGTGACCTCGGGCCAGGCCAGGGGCGAGGGGTTGAGCCCCATCCCCGGCCACGAGAACAGCCCCGCCCCAAGGCCGATGCAGACGATGGGCAGCGACAAGGGCAACCGCTTGAGGGCCAGCGGCAGCCAGGCCACCAGGGCGATCAGGAAGCCTGCGCCGGTCAGGACCAGGATATAGGGATCGGGTTGCAGCAGCGTGGTCATCGCGGTCAACGCCGGACCGGGGGATTTCGCTCCGGCATTAGCCCGCGTCGCGCAGGGCGGCCACCACCTCGGCGTCGCTGACCTGCGGGAAATCGCGATAATGCAGGCCGACGGCGCGGAAATCGCCGGGAACGCGCAGGCAGATCACCTCATGGGCGATGTCGCCCAAGGGTTCCAGCGCCTCGGGCGCTGCCACGGGAACGGCCAGGACGATGCGGGCGGGGTTCTGCCGGGCTAGGCCCAGCAATGCCGCCCGCATGGTGGCGCCCGTGGCGATGCCGTCATCGACCACGATCGCCACCTTTCCCGCGACCGGGACGGGTTGCCGCCCGCCCCCGTAAAGCTGCCTGCGCCGGTCGACCTCCTCCAGCAGGCGCGGGATCTCGGTTTCCAGATAGCCGCCGGGCGCGGCAAGGCGGGGCGGCACGTCCTTGTTCATCACCACCTGCGGGGGATCGCCGTCCACCACCGCGCCGATGGCGAATTCGGGCTGGCCCGGCGCCCCGATCTTGCGCACGAACAGCAGGTCCAGCGGCGCCCCCAGCATCCGCGCCACCGGCAGCGCGACGGGCACGCCCCCGCGCGGCAGGGCCAAAACCACGCAGTCCCGGCCTTGATAGGCCGTCAGGCGGTCCGCCAGCAGCGCCCCGGCTTGCGTCCGGTCGGAAAAGACGCTGCCCGGCGGGGAAGCCATGTCACAGGCCAAAGGGCCAGGTGTCGGGGACGTCATCATGCCGTCCCCCGTCGCCCGCCCCCACCAGCGCCTGCGTCCCGTCGAACCAGATCCAGCCGTCGTATTGCCGCCCGGCCCGGGCCTGCATGTAATGGCTCAGCCGCTCGCTTTCGGGCCGGTAGATCACGCCGATGAAGCGTTGCAGCAGGGGCTGCACCAATCGCGCGGCCAAGTCGCCACCCCCGCGAAAGTCCAGCAGGAAGCGCGGGACGCCGCTGTCATGGCACAGCCGCTCGAAACTGCCGGGGCGCGATGGCCGGACGGTCATGACCTCGGCGTCTTCGTCCCAGTCCGAGGCCGCCGTAACCGTGCCATGGTCGGTGCCAAGGCCCACCAGCGCCACCCCGTCGCCCCAGCGTTCGCGCGCCAGCTGGCCCAGGTTGTGTTCGCCCAGGCGGCTGCCCATCTCGGTCTGGCGGGCATCGCCGATATGGGAATTATGCGCCCAGACCACCGCCCTGGCCCCTGCCCCGCCCGCCTGCAGCAACTGGTCCAGCGTATCGGCCATGTGGCTGTCGCGCAGGTTCCAGGATTCCGCCCCGCCCTGGTACATGACGCGGTAATAACGTTCGGCGGATGCGACAAGCCGGGCGTTCTGGGCCGCGTCCATCTGGTCCCGCCCTTCCAGGGCCTTGGCCAGCAGATCGCGGCATTGCTGCACGACCGCCTGTTCGCATGTGTGATAACCCGATCCTGCCAGGCGGCCATAGGCGGCGGGCTGTTCCGTCCAGGGCTCCAGGCAGCCATAGCGCCCGCGCGCCACGGCGGCGGCCTCGGGGTCGGTGCTGTCCAGGTAATCCAGCACCGCCCGGATCGAGTCGGAAAGGTTATACATGTCCAGGCCGTAGAAGCCCACCTGGTTCCCGGGATCGCGGCCCCGGTTCCAGTCGCGCATCCAGTCCACCAGCCCCGCGACCGGGCCGTTGCGCCACATCCAGCGCGGAAACCGCTGGAAGGGGTCTTCCGCGCCCCCGCGCGGGGGAAGGCCGCGCACATGGCGGTCCAGAACGGCCGCGTCGGGCCAGTCGGCCTCGACCGCGACGATCCTGGCGCCGTGCCGTTCGATCATGCGGCGGGTGATGGCCGCGCGTGCCCCATAGAATTCGGCCGTGCCATGGCTCGCCTCGCCCAGCATCAGGACGCGGCGATCCGCCCAGCGGTCGGCGAATGCCGCAAAGCCGTCCTCGTCCGGCGGCGGCAGCGGGATGCATCCGCCGGCGATGGCCTGGGCAAGGCCGTCCGTGGCCATCTAGTCCCCGGCCTCGTCCTTGTCCTTCTGCGCCTCGCGCTTTTCCGAGGCCGTCAGGTCGGGGCGCGGGTCGAAATCGGGATCCGCATTGGTGGTGTCCACGCGCTTTTCGATGATGCGCTGCTGCTGGTCCTTGGTCTTCCTGCCGACCATGGGTTCCTCCTCTGCGCTATTTGTTGGTGCGGCCGCGCTGGTCCGGGTCGATGCCGCCCTGGGGGGTGGTGTCGTTCAGCACGTCGCCTTCGACGGTGTTGTCGCCGCCGATGGGCGGATCGCCAGGGCCGGGCAGGCCCTTGGACTGGCCGATGCCCGGATCCTGCTGCAAATCCTTGTCCGAGGGGTGATTGGTCTTGGGATGCTTGTTCGACATCGCCTCATTCCTCCGGGTCGCCGTCGCGGTTGCCGACATGGTCCTGCATCTGCTCGGTCTGGACATGGCGGGAATCGAGGCCCCGCTGGTCGGAATGGCGCGACTTATCGCGGTTCGACAGGATCTCGTTGTCGGGCAGCTGGTCGATGTCGTCGTTGGTCATGCCGCCGCTGCCGTCGCCCTTGCCCTGGTCCTGCTGGCCTGCGCCGAATTTCTTCTTGCTTGCGTTTGCCATTCCGGTTTCTCCGTTTTCGTGTTCGGTGGCGTCGGGGAAAACCGCCTTGTGCCGGGATTGTTCCACGGCCGGGCGGAACCGGGCACCGCGCCCGCCGTTACCGAGGCATGTCACCCCTGCCCCCCCAGACCGCCCCCGACGACCCCACAGCCCAGGCCGAGGGGCTGGAGCGGATCGACATCGACGCCGCCAGGGCCGCCGCCCGGCACCGCCATCATCCGATGGTCAGGACGCTGGGCACCGTCAGCGAACTGGCCGACCAGATGCAGCTGACGACGCTCTGCGGGCTGGTCATCGCGGGCGGCCTGCTGGGCGGGCGGGCAGACATCGCGCGCACCGGGCTGCGGATGATGGCCGCGCATGTGCTGGCCAATGTCGTCAAGCGCCGCATCAAGAACCGCCTGCGCCGCACCCGCCCCGAAAAGATGGTCAGGGAACGCGATTACCAGTTCGAGGTCGGTGAGGCCGAGGGCGGGCACGAAACCTCTTTCCCCTCGGGCCACACGGCGGGGGCGGTCGCGGTGGCCCGCGTCGTCGCCCGCGACCGGCCCGCGCTGGCGCTGCCCGCCGCCGGATGCGCCGCGCTGATCGCGGCGGTGCAGATCCCGCGCGCCCGGCATTACCCGGTCGATGTGATCGCGGGCGCGGCCCTGGGCCTGACTGCTGCCTGGGCCGTCGATCGCCTGCTGCCCCCAACCCCCAACCGCAAGGAGGATTGAATGTCCGACAATGCCACCACGTCCGTCTCGGCCCTGTTCGAGACGCGGGAAGCCGCCGACTATGCCATCGAGCATCTGGTCCAGCAGCACGGGCTGAACCGCGCCGACATCTTCGTCGAGCCGGTGGGCGGCGACAACACGGCGGGCAACCGGATTTCCGGCGGGGATGCGAACAAGGGGAATGATGCGGGCGGCGAAGCCCCCCTGCGCGGCGCGCTGAAGGTTTCGGCGGACGTGGCCCGGGACCAGGCGGGGATCGTGGAAGGCACCTTCCGCGAGATGGGCGGGCAGGACATCGCCCGGCGCTGACCGGCGCCCTGCCCCGCGCCGTCACGTGTCCCCGGACACGAACTTGTTGAAGCGGCTGGTCTTTCCCCCAGCCGTTTCGTCCTGATACAGGAAGCTCAGCCCGTTTTCGTCGAAGATCTCGAAGAATTCCTCCCACGAGATTTGCTTCAGCCCCTCCTCCGGCTCTCCGAAGTCGATGCGCAGGATGCCGCCCTCGCCCTTGGTGTCCACCATGGCGGGATGGCCGTCGCGCGATTCGGCCCATTCGCGGATCGTGTCGTGGTCCTGGGTGGTGTTCGATGTGGACATGGCTTGCCTCCGGGGGGTTGCGTCGGGGGCCAAACGCCTGGGGCCCGCTGCCGTTCCTTCGGGGAATCGGGCGCGGCAGGGAACAGGGCACTACCCTGGCCCGTTGAGGGGGGCCAGCCGCCACGCCAGCATCGGAACCCTCATGCAGATCACGCTTCACCTGAACGGCACGTCCCATCCCCTGGACGTGGATCCGCGCACCACGCTTCTGGATGCGCTTCGCCATCACCTGGGCCTGACCGGCACCAAGAAGGGCTGTGACCACGGCCAATGCGGGGCCTGCACGGTGCTGATGGACGGGCGGCGGATCAATGCCTGCCTGACGCTGGCCTGCATGGCCGAAGGTCACGACATCACCACCATCGAAGGCCTGGGCACGCCCGGCAACCTGTCCCCCTTGCAGCAGCAGTTCCTGGACCATGACGGCTTTCAATGCGGCTATTGCACGCCGGGCCAGATCTGTTCGGCGACGGGCATGCTGGAGGAGATCGCGGCGGGCTGGCCCAGCCATGTGTCCGACAGCCTGGACGGTCCCTATGACCTGACCCATGCCGAGATCGCCGAACGGATGAGCGGCAACCTGTGCCGCTGCGCCGCCTATACCAACATCGTCGCGGCCATCCGGCAGGCCGCCCAGGGCACCCGTGAGGACGCGGCATGAGGGAATTCACCTTTCACCGCGCGGCATCGGTCGCGGACCTGCCCGCCGGGGCCACGATCATCGCGGGCGGCACCAACCTGCTGGACCTGATGAAGCTGGAAGTGATAGCCCCCGAAGCCCTGGTGGACATCACCCGCCTGCCCCTGGACCGGGTGGAACCCGAGGGCGAGGGGCTGCGCATCGGCGCCCTGGTCCGCAACAGCGACCTTGCCGCGCATCCGACAGTCCGGCGCGATTATCCGGTGCTGTCGCGGGCGCTGCTGGCCGGGGCCAGCGGGCAGTTGCGCAACATGGCGACCACCGGCGGCAACCTGATGCAGCGGACGCGCTGTCCCTATTTCTACGACCGCCGCATGGCCTGCAACAAGCGCGACCCCGGGGCGGGCTGCGCGGCCATCGGCGGGGTGACGCGCAACCATGCGATCCTGGGTGCGTCCGATCATTGCATCGCCACCTATCCCGGCGACATGGCCGTGGCGCTGCGGGCGCTGGATGCGGTGGTCGAGATTGACGGGCCGTCCCCGCGCCGCGTTCCGCTGGCGGATTTCCACCTGCTGCCGGGCGATACCCCGCATGTGGAAACCGTCCTGCAACCGGGCGAGATCATCACCGCCGTGATCCTGCCCGCCCCGGTCGGCGGCCAGCAGCGATACCGCAAGGTGCGCGACCGGGCCTCTTATGCCTTCGCCCTGGTGTCTGTCGCGGCGGTCGTCGGCATGGACGGCGGCCGCATCAGCCATGCCGCGCTGGCCTTTGGCGGGGTCGCGCACAAGCCCTGGCGCGACCCGGAGGTGGAGTCCCTGCTGCTGGGCCGGGAACCGTCCGACGCGCTGTTCCACGAAGCGGCGGAGATCCTGCTGCGCCCGGCGCAGGCCCATGGCGAAAACGCGTTCAAGATCCCCCTGCTACGCCGCGCCCTGATGGCGACCCTGCGCGACGCGACCGGAATGGAGACCACGGCATGACACGGCACCTGCGGGTCGATGGCCCCACCCATGACGACCGGCTGGACCAGATGGCGCAAGGCGTGATCGGCCAGCCCCTGAACCGGCTGGAAGGCCCGCTGAAGGTCTCGGGCCGGGCGACTTATGCCGCCGAGGCGCGGCCCCGCGACCTGGCGTATGGCGTGCTGGTCCAGGCCGCCATTCCTGCGGGCACCGTGCTGGACATCGGCGATGCGCCCGGCGCGCTGGCGGTGATCCAGGACAAGCGGATGATCCGCTATGCTGCGCAGGGGCTGGACCAGAAGGGTCCGACTTCGGGGCCGGATCGGGTCGAATACATGGGCCAGTCCATCGCCCTTGTGGTGGCCGAGACCTTCGAGGCCGCCCGCCACGCCGCCCAGACCATCGCCGTCCGCTACAAGCCGGAAGAGGTGCCGGTGGACCCGGAATCGGTGACCCCCGAACTGCCGCCGAAAAAGCAGTCGGCGGCGGGCGACGTGGACAAGGCCATGCGCGAGGCGGCCTTTGCCCTAGACCGGGTCTGGCGCACGCCGTCGCAGATGGCGGCCGCGATGGAACCCCATGCCGCGATCGCCGAATGGGACGGCGACCATGTGACGATCCGGGCCGCCCTGCAGATGCTGTCGTCGAACCGCAAGCAGATGGCCGATGCCCTGGGCATCCGCGAAAGCAAGCTGCGGCTTTTGTCCCCCTATGTCGGCGGCGGCTTCGGATCGAAGCTAGGCATCAATGCCGAGGCCGTGGCCGCCGCCATTGCCGCCAGGGAACTGGGCCGCCCGGTGATGGTCGCCATGACCCGCCAGCAGGTCTTCGACCTGGCCCATCGCCGGTCCGAAACGCGCCAGCGGATCCGCCTGGCCTGCGACGCGGGGGGCCGCCTGACCGGCATCGGCCACGATGTCCTGGTTTCGACCCTGCCCGGCAGCGAATTCACCGAACCCGTGGCCCAGGCCACGCCCTTCACCTATCAGGCGGCGCATCGGCAGGTGGTCCATGCCGTGGCCCGCATCCATCGCGGCTGCGCGGGTTCGGTCCGCGCCCCGGGCGAGGCCGTGGGCGTCACGGTCTTCGAATGCGCCATGGACGAACTGGCCGACATGGCCGGGATCGACCCTGTGGACCTGCGCCTGAAGAACATCCCCGATGTCGAGCCCACCACCGGCCGCCCCTTTTCCAGCCACAAGCTGGCCGAGGCGCTGCGCGAAGGCGCGAAACGCTTTGGCTGGTCCGACCGGCGCCCGACGGGACAGCGCGCGGAAGGCGAATGGTTCATCGGCATGGGCATGGCCGCCGCCGTCCGCGTCAACATGCTGCAGGAATCGCGCGCCAGGGTCACGCTGGTCCAGGACGGCCATGCCATCGTGGAAACCGACATGACCGATATCGGCACCGGCACCTATACGATCCTGGGCCAGCTTGCGGCCGAGATGCTGGGCCTGCCGCCCGACCGGGTCGAGGTCAGGCTGGGCGACACGCAGTTCCCCCCGGCCTCGGGTTCCGGCGGATCCTTCGGCGCGGCCTCCAGCGGCAATTCGGTCTTCCTGGCTTGCGAGGAGATCCGGGGCCAGATCGCCAAGGCCATGGGCTGCAACGAGGCCGACCTGACCCTGCAGGACGGCATGGCGCGGGCGGGCAATATCGTCCGGTCCCTGTCGGAACTGGTAAACGGCACGATCACCGGCGAAGGCCATCTGCAGCCCGGCAAGACCGAAAAGTCGCACCGCCAGGCCACCTGGGGCAGCCATTGGGCCGAGGTCGCCGTGAACCGCTGGACCGGAGAGGTGCGCGTGCGCCGCATGATGGGTGTCTTTGCCTGCGGGCGGGTGCTGAACGAAAAGACCGCCCGGTCGCAATGCCTGGGCGGCATGAGCTTCGGCATCGGCATCGCCCTGACCGAGGCGCTGGAGCATGACCCCCGCGACGGCCACGCCGTCAGCCGCGACCTGGCCGAATACCACATCCCCACCCATGCCGACGTGCCCGCGCTCGAGGTGCATTTCCTGCCCGAACGCGACGCCTATGTCGGCCCCCTGCAGGCCAAGGGCTTGGGGGAACTGGGCATCTGCGGGGCCGGGGCGGCGGTGCTGAACGCGATCCACAATGCCTGCGGCGTCCGGGTCCGCGAGTTGCCGGCCACGCCCGACAAGATCATCGCCGGGATGGATCCGTGATGCGGACCGGGCCCGTGCCTTGCAGTCCAGGGGCCGGGCCGTCTGACGACCCCCTGACCGCCGCGCTGGATGGACCCGATCCCGTGCTGGCGATCATCACCGGGATCACCGGCCCCTCCTATCGCCCCCTGGGCGAGATCATGGCTTTTTGCGGCGACCGGCGGGTGGGGTCGCTCAGTTCCGGCTGCATCGAGACCGACCTCGCCCGCCACGCCCGGCAATCCTTGCAGGACGGCCCGCAGGTGGTCCGCTATGGCCGGGGCTCGCCCTGGTTCGACCTGCAACTGCCCTGCGGCGGCGGATTGGAGATCACCCTGGTCCCACGCCCCTGCCCCCGCCTTTTGGCCGAGATTGCCGCGGCACGCACAAGCCGCCAGCCTGTCGGCTTGTGCATCACCCCCGACCTGGCGCTGGGCCGCTGCGATCCAGGCCCCACCGGGCCCATGGCGGACGGATTCCGCATCCTGCTGGTGCCCCCGCCGCGCTTCCTGATCCTTGGCCAGGGCCCCGAGGCCGCGATCTTTGCCGGGCTTGTCCATGCCGCAGGCTATCCGCATCTGCTGCTGGCGCCCGACAGGCCAACTCTTGCGCAGGCCGAGGCCGCAGGGGCCCTGACCCGGCCCTTGCATTGGCCTGCCCTGCCCACGGATCTAAAGATTGACAGCCGCAGCGCCGTCGTGCTGTTCTTTCACGACCATGACTGGGAACCGCCGATCCTGGCGCGCGCCTTGGACTCGCCTGCCTTCTATATCGGCGCGCAAGGGTCGCAGCGCGCGCGGGACAGGCGGTTGGCCAGCCTGCGCGATCATGGCGTGACCCAGGGGCTGGAGCGTCTGAAAGGACCGATCGGATTGATCCCCTCGGTACGCGACCCGCGGGTTCTGGCTGTTTCGGTCCTGGCCGAGGTGCTGGAGGCAGCGGGGTGACCACGGTGGTGCTGCTGGCCGCCGGGGGGTCACGGCGGTCCGGGCCGGACTGCAAGCTGCAGGCCCCTATCGCGGCAAGTCGCTGATCCGCCACGCGGTCGAGGCTATTTTAGGCCCGGGCTTGCCTGCAATCGCGGTGATCGCCGACCCGGCCGCGCCCGCTGCCGCGACGGACGGAACGACGAAAGGTGGATCTGCCTTCCGGCCTTGCTGCCGCAATCGCTTTTCCCCGCCGTGGACAGGCTGACGGGCGACCGTGCGGCGGGCGCGTTGTTGCGATCCCTGCCGGGCCTGCACCCTATTCGCGTATCGTCCGAGATGCTGAAGGACGTGGATGCCCCGGACGATCTGCTTTCCCTTCAGGCTCTGCCGACCCCGCCCAGGATCTGACAAAGCCGGTCCAGCTGTTCCAGGTCGCCATAGCTGATGGTGAGCGTGCCGCTGCCAGCGGGCGTATGCCTGATCGCCACGGCCATCTTCAACTGCGCCGCCAGATCGGCTTCCAGCGCACGGGTATCCGCATCCTTGTCATCCCGACGCGACAGGTTGGGCTGGCTTCCATCCTTGGGGGTCTTGACCTGCCTACGCACAAGATCTTCGGTTTCCCGAACGGAAAGCCCGCTGTCGATCACCCGCCGCGCCAAGGCAGCCGGATTTTGCGCCGTGATCAGGGCCCGGGCATGTCCGGCGGTCAGCTTGCCCTCCTTCAGATAGTCCTGCACCTGGTCGGGCAGGCTGAGAAGGCGCAGCAGGTTCGCGATATGGCTGCGGCTCTTGTTCAGGGCCTCGGCAAGCCTTTCCTGGGTATGGCCGAAGCGGTCCATCAGCTGGCGATAAGAGGCGGCTTCCTCGATGGCATTCAGGTCGGCGCGCTGGATGTTCTCGATGATCGCGACTTCCAGAACCTCGGTATCGGACAGGTCGCGCACGATCACCGGAAGCTCGTGCAATTGCGCCATCTGCGCTGCCCGCCACCGCCGTTCGCCCGCGACGATCTGGTAAAGCCCTTCGTCCTTCGGATGCCTGCGCACGATCAAGGGCTGCAACACCCCGCGCTGCCGCAGCGAATCGGCCAGTTCCTGCAAGGAGGCCGCGTCGAAACTGCGTCGCGGCTGGTCCGGGTTGGCCGTGATCTGCTCGATCGGGATCAGGGTGCGATCCTTGACCGGCTTGGCATCGGCCGGTCCGTCCAGATCCAGATCCGCCATCAGGGCGGAAAGCCCGCGTCCCAGGCCGCGCTTGGCAAGTTTGCTGTCGGACATCAGGCTTCCTCTTTGACGAGTTTCAAGCGCGCGGCGAATTCGCTGGCGAACTGGCGGTAAGCGGCGCTGCCCTTGGACTGGGGATCATAGAGCAGCACGGGTTGCGCAAAGGAGGGGGCCTCGGACACGCGGACATTCCGGGGAATGACGGTGGGGAAAACCAGATCGCCCAAGGTGGCGCGGGCATCGGCCTCGACCTGCTGGGACAGGTTGTTGCGGTAATCCGACATGGTCAGCAGGACGCCGTTGACGCGCAGGTTGGGGTTTCCGCTTTGCCGGACATGCTTGACCGTCGTCAGCAGTTGAGAAAGCCCCTCGAGTGCATAGAATTCCGCCTGCAACGGCACCAGGACACCATCGGCCGCGACCATGGCGTTCAGGGTCAGCAGGCCCAAGGCAGGCGGGCAATCGATCAGGACGATGCTGCCCTTGGGCGCTTCCTCCAGCTTGCGCTGCAGCAACCGGGTGCGGTCCTTGGTTTGCGCCAGATCCACATCGGCAGAGGACAGGTCGGATGTCGCGGGAACGATGCCGAGATTGGCAATCCGGGTCGCCATGGTGCAATCGGCCAGCGTCTCGGGCCCGGCCAAAAGATCGTAAACGGTCTTGCGGCGCTGATCGACATTAATCCCAAGGCCGGTGGAGGCGTTGCCCTGCGGGTCAAGATCGATCAGAATCGTCGGATGACCATCCATGGCCAGGGCCGCACCCAGGTTGATCGCGGTGGTGGTTTTGCCGACCCCACCCTTCTGGTTGGCTATGGCAACGACGTTAGTCTGCGCCATGAGAGACTCCGCTTACTTCCAGGGTCACCGCGCCGTCCTGGGTCCGGCTGGGATGAGCAATATAATCGAACGACCATTCCGCCTTGGCATCTTCCACTTCGGCCTGCCATTGGCGGCCTTTCATCAGGAAGGCCTGGCCCGTCGGCGCAAGATGCAGATCAAGATATGCCATAAGCTGCCGCAGCGGAGCAAGGGCCCGCGCACTGGCATAAGCCGCATTCAGCGGCGGCAAGCTCTCGATGCGGTGCGATACGACAGTGGCTTTGGTCAAGCCGACCTCGCGGATCACCGTGCGCAAAAAAGTTGCCTTGCGCTGATCGCTTTCGATGAGGGTAAAGGACAGATCGGTGTCTGCCTTTGCGATGGCCAGAACGATCCCCGGCAGCCCGCCTCCGCTTCCCAGATCGATCCACTGTCCTTGGATGCCCTTGGCAAGATCCGCGACTTGCAAACAATCCTTGATATGGCGTGTCTGAAGATCGTTCAGCGAACTTGGCGCGACAAGATTGATGCGGCTGTTCCAACGCACCAGCAGGTCGGAATAGATCTGCAGCCGCTCGGATGTTTCACGTGAAACACTCATGCGCGTTTTTTTCGTCCAGACCGTGTCGCGGCCAGCAGAAGGGTGAGAGCCGCCGGAGTCATGCCCTCGATTTTGGCCGCTGCTGCCAGCGAGGCGGGCTTCATGGCAGCAAGCTTGGCCTTCAACTCGTTCGACAAGCCGGACAAGCGTGCATAATCGAAGGTGTCATCCAGAAGAACGGCTTCATCGCTGCGAAGCAGGGCTGCGTCCCTAGCCTGACGGTCGGTATACTGATGATAAAGCGCATCATTTTGAAGCTGTTGCAGCGTTTCTGCAGGGATTAGGTCAAATGAGGGAACAAGTTTGGACAGCAGCTCCAAGGGAATATCGGCCTGCCCCAAAAGCGCAAAGGCTGAGCGATGCTGGCCGTCTTGCCGAACAGCGACCCCTGCCTTGGCCAAGGCTGCGGGCGTGAAAATTGCTTCCTCCAAGATCGCTCGCCCTTGTTCATAATTCTGCTGTCTGTGCAAGAAGGCTTTCCGCCTTGCCTCTCCCACACAGCCCAGCCAAATACCGAAAGGCGTCAGCCGTTGATCCGCGTTGTCGGCGCGCAGGCTAAGGCGAAATTCGGCGCGGGAGGTGAACATGCGATAGGGTTCCGTTACCCCCCTGGTCGTAAGGTCGTCGATCATGACGCCGATATAACTGTCAGCCCGGCTGAAGATTGCAGGCTCTTTCCCCTGTGCTGCCAGCGCAGCATTGATGCCTGCCACCAAGCCTTGGGCGGCGGCTTCCTCATAGCCCGTGGTGCCGTTGATCTGTCCGGCCAAGAAAAGACCGCTCACGGTCCTCAGACGCAATGTCGGATCAAGCGCCCGGGGATCGACATAATCGTATTCCACCGCGTAACCCGGCTGCAGGATCTCGGCCTGTTCCAGGCCGGCAATGCTTCTGACGTAATCCAGCTGCACATCCGCAGGCAACGATGTGGAAATCCCGTTCGGATAAACGGTATGATCCTCCAGCCCCTCTGGTTCCAGGAAGATCTGATGAGAGTCCTTGTCGGCAAACCGCAGCACCTTGTCCTCGATCGAGGGGCAATAGCGAGGACCGCGCCCTGAAATATGCCCGCCATACATGGCGGACCGGGACAGGTTCTGCCTGATAATCTCGTGCGTTCGGGTATTGGTATGGGTGATCCCGCAGGAAATCTGACGCGCCTGAACACCATGGCTCAGATAAGAGAAAACGGTTGGATCTTCATCGCCTGGCTGCATCTGCAGCAGATCCCAGTTGATGGTTCTGCCATCCAGCCGAGGGGGCGTTCCGGTCTTCAAGCGCCCCAGGGGCAGGCCATACCGCTGAAGCGAGTCTGCCAGTCGATTGGACGCCTGACCTTCCCATCGTCCTGCGGGCCTGCTCACGTCTCCGATATGGATGATACCGTTCAGGAAGGTGCCGGTTGTCAGGATGATCGCAGGCGCATCCAGCCGTGACCCGTCGGAAAGCTCAACACCTGTCACCGCTTTGTCGCTTCCAATCAGGGCAGCGACCTCGGCATAGATCAGATCCAGACCTGGGATATTGGACACCGCGTCAAATGCCGCCGCGCGGTAAAGCTTGCGGTCCATCTGGGCGCGTGGCCCTTGGACAGCAGGCCCCTTCTTCTTGTTCAGCAAGCGGAACTGGATGCCCGCTTGATCGGCCAGCCGACCCATCAAGCCGTCCAAGGCGTCAATCTCGCGGACCAGGTGCCCCTTTCCCAAACCCCCAATAGCTGGATTGCAGGACAAGGTGCCGATATCTTCCTGCCGCATGGTAATAAGGGCGGTCTTTGCGCCCAAGCGAGCGGAAGCTGCAGCAGCCTCAACGCCCGCGTGACCCGCGCCGATAACGATCACGTCATAATGTTTCACGTGAAACACCTATTTTCCGATGCAGAAGGAAGTGAAGATGACATCCAGATAATCCTCTGCACCGATTCTGCCAAGCAAATGATCGAGAGAGGAGGACGCTTGGCGGATCGCTTCGGCCAGCAATTCCGCATCAATGCCATGAACATCCTCAATGGCGGATCGTGCCGTCATCAACGCGTTCAACTGCCGTTCATGGCTGACCAAAGCGGCGCCTGCAGCCTTTCGGGACAGACTGTCAAACAGTTTGTCCAGCACCTGATCAATCCCTGCCCCGGTGACCGAGGATACTGACAAGCCGTCACAAGCCCCCTGCAGGTCAGCCTTGCTGACGACAAGCAGATCCCCGTCCTGCCAAAGGCTGCTGTCGGCTTTGCCCTCTGGCGAAAGATGCAGCCGCAGATCTGCCGCCTGCGCACGCTGGCGTGCCCGGTCGATGCCCCGGCTTTCCAGTTCATCCTGGGCATCCCGCAAGCCAGCGGTGTCCAGCAAGGTGACGGCCAGGCCGCGCAGATCCAGGCGCAGTTCGATGATGTCCCGGGTCGTGCCTGCGATATCCGAGACAAGCGCAACCTCTCGCCGGGCGATCCGGTTGATCAGGCTGGATTTTCCTGCATTGGGCGGGCCGATGACGGCGACTTCGAACCCGTTGCGGATGCGTTCCGCCGCCGCATAGCCGCCGATCTGCATGTCCAGTTCGGCCTTGAAGGCTTCCAGAAGATCAAAGACCTCGCCCGGCACCTCTTCGGGAACCTCCTCATCTGCGAAATCGACGCTGCTTTCTACCAGGGCACCCGCCCGGATCAGCAGCGAACGCCAGCCATCGGCCTTGCGCGCCAGTTCGCCATGGCTCATCCGCAGGGCGGCAAGACGCTGCGACTCGGTCTCGGCAGCCAGAAGGTCGCCCAATCCCTCGACCTCGGACAGGTCCATCTTGCCGTTCAGGAAAGCACGCTTGGTGAATTCCCCGGCTTCGGCCAGGCGAAGACCATGCGACCTCAGCACCTGCCCCAAGCGTCGGACGATCACCGGCGCGCCGTGCAGGTGGATTTCCACCACCTCCTCGCCCGTGAAGCTGCGGCCCGCTTCGAACCACATGACCAAGGCGCGGTCAAGAACGCCTTCGCCATCGGCAATGTCGCGCAGATAGGCATGGCGCGGCTTGGGCAAGGGGCCTGCCAGCCGTTCGGCCACGGATCTCGCGCCGTCTCCGCTGAGGCGAACAACAGAAACGCCACCCCGTCCGGACGGGGTGGCTTCGGCAAAGATCAGGTCCATGGCTGCCCCGTCAGGCGTTCATCGAGTCGAAGAATTCCGCATTCGACTTGGTCTGCTTCAGCTTCGAGATCAGGAATTCGATCGCATCGGTCGTGCCCATCGGGTTCAGGATGCGGCGCAGCAGATAGGTTTTCTGCAGATCCTTCGAATCGACCAGCAGTTCTTCCTTCCGTGTCCCGGACTTGAGGATATCCATCGCCGGGAAGACGCGCTTGTCGGCGACCTTGCGGTCCAGCACGATCTCGCTGTTGCCGGTGCCCTTGAATTCCTCGAAGATCACCTCGTCCATGCGCGACCCGGTGTCGATCAGCGCGGTGGCGATGATGGTCAGCGATCCGCCTTCCTCGATGTTGCGGGCGGCGCCGAAGAACCGCTTGGGCCGCTGCAGGGCGTTCGCATCAACGCCACCCGTCAGCACCTTGCCCGAACTGGGCACGACCGTGTTGAAGGCCCTACCAAGTCTTGTGATCGAGTCCAGCAGAATCACAACATCTCGTTTATGTTCCACCAGACGCTTGGCCTTTTCGATCACCATCTCGGACACGGCGACGTGGCGGCTGGCCGGTTCGTCGAAGGTGGACGACACGACCTCGCCCTTGACCGACCGCTGCATGTCGGTGACTTCCTCGGGGCGTTCGTCGATCAGCAGCACGATCAGATAGCATTCCGGGTGGTTCCGTGCGATCGAATGGGCGATGTTCTGCAGCAGCACCGTCTTGCCGGTGCGCGGGGGGGCCACGATCAGCGACCGCTGGCCCTTGCCGATGGGCGACACCAGGTCGATGATCCGCGCCGAGCGGTCCTTCAACGTGGGATCCTCGATTTCCATCTTCAGCCGCTCGTCGGGATAAAGCGGCGTCAGGTTGTCGAAGGCGACCTTGTGGCGGGCCTTCTCGGGATCCTCGAAATTGATCTTCTCGACCTTGGTCAGGGCGAAGTAACGCTCGTTTTCGCCCGGGGCGCGGATCACCCCTTCGACGGTGTCGCCGGTGCGCAGGGCGTGCTGGCGGATCATGTCGGGGCTGACATAGATGTCGTCGGGACCGGGCAGATAGTTCGCCGCCGTGGACCGCAGGAAGCCGAAGCCGTCCTGCACGACCTCCAAGACGCCGTCGCCGCCGATGTCGAAGCCTTCCTCGGCATGTTCCTTGAGGATCGAGAACATCATCTCGCCCTTGCGCATGGTCGAGGCGTTCTCGATCTCCCATTCCTCGGCCAGGGACAGCAGCTCGGCGGGGCTCTTGGCCTTGAGTTCGGACAGGTTGAGGCGTTCTTCGGTCATGGTGTCACCGCGAATCCCGCACGGGCTGGCCGCGCGGCTGGATGGGATAGGAATCGGGAATCCCCGTGCCGGACGGCCGGGCTTGCTGCCGACATAAGCGGCGGCGCGTGCCGAGTCAACGTTCGCCCGTCAGAACTTGACGATCACCGACAGCACGATGCCCGCCATCAGCAGCGTCGGCACCTCGTTCATCATGCGATAGCGCCGCCCGGGATGGCCCCCGCCGGCCAGCAGGACGCGCCGCTGGCCCGCGCACCACATGTGGAACCAGGTCATGCCCAGCACGCAGATGGCCTTGGTCCAGGGCCAGGTCATCGACCAGTCCACGATGCCGGGCGTCAGCACCAGGGTCAGCCCGCTGATCCAGGTCGCGATCATGGCCGGGTTCATGATCAGGCGCAGCAGTTTTTCCTCCATCATGGCGAAGCTGCCCGAGGGCTCGGGCGTCCCCCCGCGTTCGGCGTGATAGACGAACAGCCGGGGCAGATAGAACAGCCCCGCCATCCAGGAAATCACCGCCATGACGTGGAACGCCTTGGCATAAGGATAGATCAGGGCAAGCCAGTCCGTCATCGGCATCCTTCTTAAATAAAAAGAGAAGAATAAAGAATGATGTTGATGTAGGGCCTGTGGACAAAAGGATAAAGAAGAAATCCCCGGACCTGTCCACGAACAAAGCCCTTGTGGATAAGATCGGGATTAAGGGCCTGAATAGACATAAAATGCATTGAAATCAAATGACTGTCATGTGGATAGATTTGGGGATTGTCAGCCTGCTGGTGACTTCTCCACAGATCTGCCGTTTGCAGCCTTCGGGTTATCCACGTGTGGGCCGAACGTCCGCGTCCGGGGGAAGTTCCGGGCGGTTTTCCAAGCCGCCTTGCGGCACCCCCTGCTGCCCCCATGATTCGACCCGATTCCCCCCGGATCTTGTCCACAGGCCTGCGGAACCCGCTTAATTGTCGCAAAAGACTGCTTTTTTCCGCCGCCTTGCCGTCCTAGTCTGCGGATCAAAGCCAAGGACGCGACGATGACCGACGACCAGCCAAGCCGCCCTGCCCATGTTCCGCTTGCCGGGGTCATCGGGATGCCGATCGCGCATTCCCGATCCCCGCGCCTGCACGGCCACTGGCTGCAGCGCTGTGGCATCGCTGGGCATTACATCCCCATGCCCGTCATGCCCGAACACCTGACCGAGGCGCTGCGCGCCCTGCCCCGCCTGGGCTTCGTGGGCGTCAACGTCACCATCCCGCATAAAGAGGCCGTGCTGACGCTGGCCGATTCCGTGACCGACCGCGCGGCGCTGATCGGGGCGGCGAACACGCTGATTTTCCGCCCCGACGGCAAGATCCATGCCGACAACACCGACGGCTATGGCTTCATCGCCAACCTGCGCCAGAACGCTCCCGACTGGCAGACCGATGCCGGTCCGGCCGCCGTGATCGGCGCGGGGGGCGCGGCGCGCGCGGTGGTCGCCTCGCTTCTGGACAGCGGGGTCAAGGAAGTGCGCATCACAAACCGAACCCGCATCCGTTCCGAACAGATCAAGGCCGAATTCGGTGCCCGGCTGGTCGTCTATGACTGGGCGCAGGCGGGCAACATGCTGGACGGCGCGGCGACCGTGGTCAACGCGACCTCCTTGGGGATGGAGGGCAAGCAGCCCCTGCGCTTGCCCTTGGACGCGCTGTCGCCCGATGCGCTTGTCACCGACCTTGTCTATACGCCGCTGATGACGCCCTTCCTGGCTGACGCGCAGGCACGCGGCTGCCGTGTCGTCGATGGCCTGGGGATGCTGCTGCACCAGGCCGCACCCGGGTTCGAGCGCTGGTTCGGCCGCCGCCCCGAGGTGGACGACGACCTGCGCCGGGCCGTGCTGGAATGACCTTCCGCCTGGGCCTGACCGGCAGCATCGGCATGGGCAAGTCCACCACCGCCCAGATGTTCCGCGACAGGGGCCACCCGGTCTGGGACGCCGACCAGGCGGTCCATCGCCTTTACGCCCCCGGGGGCGCGGCGGTCGGGCCGGTGGCGGCGGCCTTCCCTGCGGCACTGTGGGACGGCGGCATCGACCGCGCCGCGCTGAAGGCCGCGATTGCAGGCGACCCCGCCGCGCTGGACCGCCTGTCGGCCATCGTGCATCCCATCGTCGCCGCCGACCGGGAAGCCTTCGTGGCCCGCCATGCCGATGCGCCGCTGGTCGTTCTGGATATTCCGCTGCTTTACGAAAACGGCTATCAGGGGCAGATGGACGGTGTGGCGGTTGTCTCGGCCGATGCGGACACGCAGCGGCGCCGGGTTCTGGCGCGGCCGGGCATGACGGAAGACCTGCTGGCCTTGATCCTGTCGCGGCAGATGCCGGATGCGGAAAAGCGGGCGCGGGCCGACTGGATCATCCCCACCGACAGCCTGGACGCCGCCCGCCAGGCCGTGGACCGGATCGTGAAGGAGATTGGCACCCGTGCGTGAAATCGTGATGGATACCGAGACCACCGGCTTCGATGCGGACAAGGACGACCGCATCGTGGAAATCGGCGGGATCGAGCTTGTGAACCACCTGCCCACCGGCCGGACCTTTCACGTCTATATCAACCCCGAACGCTCCATGCCCAAGGAGGCCTTCGAGGTGCATGGCCTGGGCGACGACTTCCTGCGCGACAAGCCGAAATTCGCGGACGTGGCCCAGGGCTTCATCGACTTCATCGGCGAGGATGCCCGGCTGGTGATCCACAATGCCAGTTTCGACATGAAGTTCCTGAACGCCGAACTGCGCCGTCTGGGCCGTCCCCTCCTGCCTTGGTCGCGCGCCCTGGATACCCTGGCCCTTGCGCGCGAAAAGTTTCCCGGCTCTCCGGCCACGCTGGACGCGCTCTGCCGCCGCTTCGGGGTGGACAACTCGAACCGGCAGCGGCACGGCGCGCTTCTGGACAGCGAGCTGCTGGCCGAGGTTTATCTGGAACTGATCGGCGGCCGCCAGCCGGACCTGGTGCTGGACCAGCCCGGACGCGGCGCCAATGCCGGCCCGCAAGGCGGGGGCAGCGGCCCCCGCGCCGCGCGCCCCGCCCCTCTGGCCCCGCGCCTGACCCCGGCCGAGGCCGAGGCCCATGCCGAATTCGTGGCACGCTTAGGCGAAACGGCGGTCTGGGCGCGCTATACAGGTTGACAGTTCCGCCCGCCGGTGACGCCATAAGGCCAGTCCGGCCACAAGGGCGAATGTGCGATGCTGACCCTCCTGCGCGAGATCTGGGCCTTTGTGGCGGCGGTTCTGGAACGCATGGACAAGATTCACATGGGCCTGATCGCGGCAGGCGTGGCCTTCTACGCCATGTTCGCGGTCTTTCCGGCCCTGGCCGCCATTGTCGCGCTGTGGAGCCTGTGGTTCGACCCCACTGTCATCAATACCTATCTGGACGTGGCGCATGAATTCCTGCCCGAGGGGGCGGCGGACCTGATCGACGCGCAGGTGCTGTCGCTGACCTCGGCGGGGCGGACCTCGGTCGGCTGGACCTCTTTCGTGTCCTTCATGGTGGCGACCATCGCCGCCCGCGCGGGGGTCGAGGCGGTGGTGGGGGGCCTGAACGCCGCCTATGGCGTGCGGTCCCATTCGACGGTCTTCAGCTTCGTGCTGGCCTATGCGCTGACGCTGGCCATCGTGGGCATCTCGCTGGCGGGGCTGGCGACCATCGTCCTTGTGCCGATCCTGCTGAATTTCCAGGTCTTCGAACAGGTGCGCGGCTGGCTGGTCGCGGGGCTGCCCTGGGGGGCGATGTTCCTGATCGTGATCCTGGGGATCGGCATCCTGTACCGTTATGGCCCCAACGTGAAGACGCCGCGCACGCCGGTCTTTACCTGGGGTGCCTTTTTCGCCGCCGTGCTGTGGGCCGTGGCCTCGGTCGCCTTTTCCGCCTATCTCAGCAGCTTCAACAGCTACAACCGGATCTACGGGTCCATCGGCACGGTGGTGGCGCTGCTGATGTGGTTCTACCTGGCGGGCTTTTCGGTCTTGCTGGGCGCGCTGATCAATGTCGAGATCGCCCGCCGCCGCCGCGTCCGCGCCGCGCGCGAGGCCCGCGCATCGCTGGTCGAAGGCATCAGAAAGGCGGCGGAATGACCCGCCGCCCTGTCCTGTCGCGCGGGCGCGGGCCTTACGCCGCGTCCAGCCCCTCGGTCGAGGAAAAGAACATCGCCTGGCTGACGGCCGAGCGCACCTGTTCCTCGTTGTAGGGTTTCGAGATCAGGAAGGCCGGCTCCGGCCGCTCGCCGGTCAGCAGGCGTTCGGGGAAGGCGGTGATGAAGATCACCGGGATGTCGCCCAGGTCGCGCAGAAGCTCGTTCACCGCGTCGATGCCCGAGGATCCGTCGGCCAGCTGGATGTCGGCCAGGATCAGGTCGGGGCGGCTTTGCGCGGCCAGTTCGATGGCGGCGGAATGGGTGCGGGCCACGCCCGTGACCTCGTGGCCCATGGCCTGGACGATGCCTTTCAGGTCCATGGCGATGATCATCTCGTCCTCGATCACCATGACCTTGCCGCGCATGGACGCGCTCATCTCGGCCAGGGCGATGCCCACCAGTTCCTCGGCCTCGGCGGCGTCGATCTGCATCACGCGGCCGATCTGGTCGAAGCGCAGCTCCTCGATGGTGCGCAGCAGCAGGGCTTCGCGGGAATTGGCGGTCAGGCCGCGCAGGTGGTCCTGGGCGCGCATCTCTCGGGCGGTGCGGTCGGTTTCATCGACCGGCTGGCCGGAACTTTGCCAGATCGCGTGGAAGGTGCGGAACAGCCCGATCCGGGTGTCGTCCTCCCCTTGCAGGATCGAGCGGTCCGACAGGATGGCTTCCAGGGTAGCGGCGGCATAATTGTCACCGGCGCGCTGGCTGCCGGTCAGCGCGCGCGCATAGCGCCGCAGATAGGGCAGCTCGCGCCCGATGGATTGGGCCAGATCGGCTGACGACATATCTCTCATCCTTCGCATTTCGCATATTGCGCGGAACCTATCCCAACCCCTACAGGTTGGTGGACGTGCGCACAAGATTTCCGGGACTAACAAAGTAATGACATCGAAGCGAGATGATCGTCGCAAGGCGGCAGTCGAGAAGCAGATAGACGAGAATCTGCGCCGCGTCTACGAACAGGACGTGACCGAGCAGATCCCCGACCGTTTCCTGGCGCTTCTCGAACAACTGCGCGAGCAGAAGTGACTTCCTTGCAAACGCGACGACGCGACGGTGGACGGTGAGACTATGAAGAAATCCGCGACGACGGATCCGCGCGACCAGCTGGTGGACCATCTGCCGGCCCTGCGCGCCTTTGCCTTGTCGCTGACGCGCGAAGGGGCGGCCGCCGACGACCTGGTGCAGGACACCATCGTCAAGGCCTGGACCAACATGGACAAGTTCCAGGCGGGCACCAACCTGCGCGCCTGGCTGTTCACGATCCTGCGCAACACCTTCTATTCGGCCCGCCGCAAGACCAAGCGCGAGGTCAGCGACAGCGACGGCATCCACGCCGCCCGCCAGGCGACGCGCCCCGAACATGACGGGCGCCTGGCGATGAAGGATTTCCGCGTGGCCTTCGCCCAGCTTCCCGACGAACAGCGCGAGGCGCTGATCCTGGTGGGCGCATCGGGCTTTTCCTACGAGGAAGCGGCCGACATGACGGGCGTGGCCATCGGCACCGTCAAGTCGCGGGCCAATCGCGGGCGCCGCAAGCTGGCCGAGTTGCTGCATCTGGAAAGCGGTGAGGAACTGGACATGACCGATCAGGCGACCCTGGCCGTGATGGCGTCCAGCCACACCATCGCCCGCTAGGGACCGCCGGTGTTCCGGCGGATCAGCGACCGTCTGGATTTTTCCCGCAAGCTGGGCTTCCGGCTGGGCGCCTTGCTGTCCGTGGCCATCCTGCCCCTGGGCCTGATCTCGCTGATCCAGAACTTCAACCTGGTGGCCGAGGCCGAGCGCGGGGTGGAAATCGCGCTTCTGGGCCGCACCGCCTCGACCGCGGCGGGGGAACGGGCGCTGTTGCAAAGCGCGCTCGGATCGGCGGACGCCCTGGGCCCCGCCGTGCTGGAGGCCCTGGAGCGCCCCGAGGTCTGTTCGGACCTGATGCGCAACTTCATCGAACGCAGCGCCACCTATGTCTTCGCGGGCTTCGTGCCCCTGGACGGGATCAGCACCTGCAATTCGGCAAGCGGGGGCGGCCTCCTGGATCTGAGCCGGTCCGAGGGTTACCGGACCTTCATGTCCCAGCCGGGCATCCGCATCACCGCCATCGACCGGGGCACGGTCAGCCGCCGCCCGGTGGTGCTGGTGATGCAGCCCTTGTATCGCGACAGCCAGCTGCTGGGATATATCGGCTTGTCGCTGACCAACGAATTGCTGCGGTCCACCCACAACATCAGCTTCGGCGGCGACGGCGCGCGGATCGTGACCTTCAACCAGCAGGGCGAGATCCTGACCTCGGACACCGACGCCCAGACCAGCGTCGCGGACATCCTGCCCCAGAACGTCGAGCTGGTCAGCCTGCTGTCGCGGAGCGAGACGACCTTCCGCGCCCGCGCCGGCAACGGCCAGATGCGCATGTTCACCGTCGTGCCCGCCATCCCGGGGCTAGTTTACGCGCTTGGCAGTTGGTCGCCCAAGACGGCGGGCGTCGGGCTGTTCCAGTTGTCGCGCTTTGGCGCGGTGACGATCCCCATGGCCCTGTGGCTGGTATCGCTGGCGGTGGCCTATTTCGCGGTGTTCCGCATGGTGTTGCGCCACATCACCGTGCTGCGCGGCCAGATGCGCCGCTTCGCCATCGGCAACCGCAGCGAACCGCCCCCGGTCCTGACCGACGCGCCGACCGAGATCTGCGATGTCAGCCAGACTTTCCACAACATGGCCCGCATCCTGATCCGCGACGAGGAAGCGATGGAGGAAGCCGTCGCCGAAAAGACCGTCCTGCTGAAAGAGGTCCATCACCGGGTCAAGAACAACCTGCAATTGATCGCGTCCATCATCAACATGCAAAGCCGGGTGATCGACGACCCCGACGCCAAGCGCGTGCTGCGGTCCGTCCAGGACCGGGTGGCGGCGCTGGCGACGATCTATCGCAACCTCTACCAGGCCGAACACCTGGACGCGGTCGAGGCCGGGCGGCTGATCTGCGACATCATCAACCAGATGGTCAGCGCCTCGGTCGAGCCGGGCAGCCCCCTGCGGATCGAGAAGAACATCGAGACCCTGATCCTGCTGCCCGACCAGGCGGTGCCCTTGTCGCTTCTGGCGACCGAGGCCTTTACCAATGCGCTGAAATACGCGGGCACCGCGCCGGGCGAGGATGCGCCATGGGTCAGGGTGGACCTGGCGACCGTCGCGCCCGGCCGGGGCCTTCTGGAGGTCGCCAATTCCATCGGCAAGGACTCTCCCCAGTCCGAGGGGACGGGCCTTGGCAGCCAGTTGATCGAGGCCTTCACCACCCAGCTGGAGGGAGAGGCCACGGCAGGGGTGGAAGGCAACAGCTTCGTCTTGCGCCTGCATTTCGCCATCGACGAATCCCGCACCCTGGCCGAGGCGCGCAATGTCGTGCTGACCTCGGCGGCGCGTCCCGGGGCGCGGCATTGAATGACCGCATCGGCCACGATGCCGCTTGCGCGGGCGGGCGCGGTCCTTATCTTGCAAGCCATGGATGCGCAGGGCAGCTTTGATCTGACGACTGGCCGGGGGCTGATGGCCTGCCCGCGCTGCGACGCCCTGCATGTCGAGGAGGAGCTGGAACCCGGCGAAACCGCGCGCTGCATCCGCTGCGGGGGCGTCTTGGCCAAGCCCCGGGGCGGGGCCTTTGGCCAGCTGATCGCGCTGGCCTTCACGTCGATGGTGCTGATGATGGGGGCGGTGTTCTTTCCGTTCCTGGAAATCTCTCGTATGGGCTTTGGCAACGCGACATCGCTGTTCGGCGTGGCCATGGCCTTTGCCGACGGGGTGCTGCTGCCGCTGGTGCTGGCGGTGATGGCGATGATCGTGGGCCTGCCGGTGCTGCGGTCCTTCCTTCTGGTCTATACGCTGGCCCCCCTGGCCCAGGGCCGCGCCCCCTATCGCCACGCAGCAATGGCCTTCCGCTGGTCCGAGGAACTGCGCCCCTGGTCCATGGCCGAGATTTTCGTGATCGGCACCGCGGTCGCCCTGGTCAAGGTGGCGGGGCTTGCCACGGTCCATCTGGGGCCCGCCTTCTGGGCCTTTTGCGCGCTGATCCTGGTCAACCTCGCCTCGCGCGGGTTCATGTGCCAGACGACCATCTGGGACGCCATCGAGGATGCGGGCCTGCCCACCGACGGGCGCGAAACCGCGCGGGGCCCTGCGCGATGACGCCTGACCAGCCCGTCCTGACCGCGCATCGCGCAGGCCTGGTCGGCTGCCGATCCTGCGGCCGCGTCTGGCCCGTGGACCGGGAAACCTGCGACCGCTGCGGCGCGGATCTGGTGCCCCCCGACCGGCGGGGCCTGCAAAAGGTCTGGGCCTGGTGGCTGGCGGGCCTGATCATGTATGTCCCCGCCAACCTGTTCCCGATGATGCGCACCCAGACCTTCGCCGGGCTGCAAGGCAGCACCGAGGCCACCATCCTGGAAGGCGTGGTCGAGCTGATCCATTACGGCAACTACGACATCGCCATCATTGTCTTTGTCGCGTCCGTGATCGTGCCGATCGCCAAGTTCCTGTCGATCGCCTGGCTGGCGCGGGTCGCGGGCAAGCCCGCCACGGTCGATCAGGCCCAAACGCGGCTGAAGATCTATGAGGTGGTGGAATTCATCGGCCGCTGGTCGATGATCGACGTGTTCGTGGTGGCGATCCTGTCGGCGCTGGTGCAACTGGGCTTTGTGGCATCCATCCATCCGGGGCCTGCCGCCGTGTCCTTCGCGCTGTCTGTTGCCTTCACCATGCTTTCCGCGCAAAGCTTTGATCCAAGACTGATCTGGCGCGGGTTGCCGCTGCGCAGCCGGACGGACGACACGGGGCAGGACTAAGCAGACCATGACCGATCAGCCGCCGCCGCCGAGACCGGCAAGTCCCGCGCGAAAGACCGCCGTGCGCGCGGCCCAGGCCGGGATCAACATCATCTGGCTGGTGCCGATCATCGCCCTGGTGGTGACGCTGGGCATCGCCTGGAACGCCTATGCGGGCCGGGGCGAGGTGATCGAGGTTGAATTCACGGATGCCACCGGCGTCACCCCGGGCGAAACCGCCCTGCGCTTCCGCGAGATCACCGTGGGCCAGGTCGAGGGGGTCAGCTTCACCGCCGATCTGTCCCGCGTCGTGGTCAGGATCCGCGTGGACAAGGACGTGGCCCCCTATATCGACAGCGACGCGGCCTTCTGGATCGTCCGCCCCCAGGTCACGGCCCAGGGGGTGACGCGGCTGGACACCGTGCTGACCGGATCCTTCATCGAGGGCTATTGGGACGCCACGGTATCCGCGCCGCAGGACCGCTTCGTGGGCCAGGAACGCCCGCCCCTGGTGCGCAGCGACACGCCCGGCACCTGGGTCACCCTGGCGATGGAGAATGCCGACGGCATCGGCGAAGGCGCGCCGGTGCTGTATCGCGGCGTGCAGGTGGGCCGCATGGAAAACCTGCGCCTGGCCGACACCGAGGACCAGGTCATCGCCGACGCCTTCATCGAGGCGCCCCATGACAAGCGGCTGACCACGGCCACGGTCTTCTGGGACACCTCGGGCTTTTCGCTGTCGCTGGGCGCCTCGGGCGTGTCGCTGAACGTGAACTCGCTGTCATCCGTGCTGCAAGGGGGCGTGGCCTTCGACACGCTGGTCAGCGGCGGCCAGCCGGTCGAGCCGGGCCATGTCTTTGCCCTGCAACCCGACGAGGACACGGCCCGCAACGACATCCTGGCCAGCGACAATGCCGAGCCCTTGCGCATCGCCATGCTGATCGACGATTCCCTGCGCGGGCTGGAAAAGGGCGCCGACGTGCAGTTCCAGGGCCTGCGCGTGGGCCAGGTCACGGACCTGGCGGTCACGGCCGATCAGGAAACGGACAAGATCCGCCAGGTCGTGACCATGGCGATCTCTCCCTTCCGGCTGGGGCTGCCTGCCGAGGCCACGCCCGAGGACGCCCTGGCCTTCCTGCAAGAGGCCGTGGCCGACGGCCTGCGCGCGCGCGTGGCCAGCGCAGGCTTCCTGGGCACCTCGCTGATGGTCGAGCTGGTCGATATCCCCGACGCCGCGCCCGCCCTGATCGACACCGGCGCCCAGCCGAACCCGATCATCCCCTCGGTCCCCGGCGATCTGGAGGATTTCACGGCCAGCGCCCAGGGCTTCCTGTCGCGCATCGGCAACCTGCCGCTGGAGGAGGTGCTGCGGTCGGCCACCGACATGATGAACAGCGTCACCGCCATTGCCAGTTCCGAGGATACGCGCGCCATCCCCGAAAGCCTGCGCCAGACGCTGGACCAGGCCCGGGGGGCCGCCACCGACATCGGCGGCATGGCGCGCGAGTTGCGCGAGGCCGACACCGCCGCCAACCTCGCCCGCCTGGTCGACGAGGCCGCCGCCGCCGCCGAGGCGGTCAAGCTGGCCGCCGCCGACGCCCCCGAGATGGTGGACAGCATCGACGCCGCCGCCGCCGCGGTCGAGGAGTTCAACTTCTCGGAAATCAGCGCCCAGGCCGAAGGCATCCTGGCCGACCTGCGCGCCATGCTGGGCAGCGAGGATGCCGAACAGCTGCCCCGCAACCTGTCCGACACGCTGGAGGCCGCATCGGGCCTGCTGAACGACCTGCGCGACGGCGGCGCGGTAGGCAGCCTGAACGACGCCCTGGACAGCGCCAGCACCGCCGCCGACCAGGTGGCCGCCTCTGTCCAGCGCCTGCCGCAGCTGATCGGGCGGCTGGAAGCCACCGCCGCGCGGGCCGATTCGGTCCTGGCCTCCTATGGCGACCGTTCGGCCTTCAACACCGAGGCCGTCAACATGCTGCGCGAACTGCGCCGCGCGACCGAGGCCTTCGGGTCGCTGGCCCGGCTGATCGAACGCAACCCCCGCGCCTTCATTCTGGGACGATGACATGACCCTGCCCCGCCACCTGCCCCTTGCCCTTGCCTGCCTTGGCCTTCTGGGACTGTCCGCCTGTTCCAGCCCGGAAAAGACCGCGCGCTACCTGATCGACCCGCCTGCGGGCGAACAGGTGCCCAACCGCCTGGGCAGCGCGGAACTGAAGGACGTGTCCCTGCCCGAATACGCATCGGGACAAGAGGTCGCCTTCCAGACGGAAGACGGCGCGGTGCGGTCCAGCCCGAAGAACCTGTGGGCCGACAGCCCGCAGCGCGCCTTTACCCTGGCCCTGGCACGCGCGATATCCGACGCATCCGGTGCCACCGTGATCGGCGAACCCTGGCCCTTGGCCGAGCCGCCGCAGCGCCGGCTTGAGGTGCGGGTGGAAAAGGCCCTGGCCCAGTCGAACGGCACCTATCGCCTGTCGGGCCGCTATTTCGTGTCGGACGAGGGCAGCGGCGGCGCGAACCACGCCCGCAGCTTCGACATCGCCGTGCCGATGGGGGGGACGGGGCCCGGGGCATCGGCCGCGGCGGCGTCCCAGGCCATCGCCATCCTGGCGCGCCAGATCGCCACGCTGTCGGGACCGGGCCGCACCATCGCCACCACCGCGCCCGCCGATCCCTTTGCGCTGGATCCGTTGTTCTGAACGGATTTGGCGGATGGCCTGAAGACCATCCGCCAAACACCCGCAGGCAGAAGCAGCACTGGTTACGCCTGGGAACCCGGCGGGTCGTCCCGGCCCCGGTAATCGCCGGGGCGGGACACGGGATCGTCGCAGAGGCCGGGGCGTCCCATCACGCGGACGATGACCGGCAGGACATAATGGTCGAAACAGCGGCGATCGGGGGCGAAGGCACCGGGACGCCCGATGCCTCCGCAGTCTTCGCAATCCTCGATGTTGCCCCAGCAATTGGGGCAGGCACCCAGGGCGCAGGCCAGCATCTCGACATGGTCGGTCAGAAGCTGGTTTTCCTGCTCGAGCCGGCGGAACGCGGCCCAGTTTGGGCGGTCGGGATCAGCGGGAGGAGCGCCGCCCCCTGACCGCCCGCTTGTTGCCGTCCCTGGATCCTGGTGCATGTCGTGGACCGGTACATTCTGCACACCCCCCGGTCCACCGCCCAGAAGCTGAAGCGCGGCAAGCACGTTGTTGAAATTCGGAATTGTGTCACCCGGCATGTCCGTCTTCCCCTTTGCTGCCTTGTAAGCCGTCATCCCGTGCGACCGATGATCGCTTGCAATGGAATCACCATGGACCCGGGCCGTGAAACGGGCGTGAATCCGGGCGTGCCGCTTTCGTGAAAAAGGCGGGCGGGCGCTAGAATTCCGGGAAGGGCGCGGCCAGCGGCAGGACCGGCGGCTGGTCCTGCGGTCCCGCCCCCTGCGGGGCCTGGTCGCGGATCGCCTGCCGCCCGTCCAGGACCGCCCCGCCCGACAGCCGCCCGGCCAGCCAGCGCGTCAGCTGCGGCGCCGCAAGCGAGGTGCCCGCCGCCCGCGCAAAGCTGCCGCTGTTGCGCCCGCAGACGATCATCGCACCGTTGTTGGCGCTGAGATCCACCGGCGCCAGGCAGTCGCCCGGCTGCCCGTCGTCCAGCAGCGCCCCATAGGCCGCCGTGTGTTCGGTGCGCCGATAGACCGCCCCCGCCCGCAGCGTCCGCGTGCCGGTCGCATAGCTGTTGACCGTGCCCCTGCGGATCACCAGGGGATCGCCGCCGTTCTGTTCGTCCGTCAGGATCGGAAAGCCCGACGCATCATGGCTGCGATAGGCGGGATCGTGGAACCAGCTTTGCCGGGCGCCCCGGCGAAAGCCGCGGATCACCTCGTCGCGCTGCGCCGTCACGTCGCAAGGGGCGTTCCCGTCGCCCGCGATCCCGACCCGCCATTCGCCGGGGGGCGCGAAGGGCTCGCCCAGGCGTTCGGGGCAAGTGGGGGTGGCGATCACCGCGATGCCGTCGCGCCAGCGCCCGTCGGGCAGCAGATGCGGCGTGTAATAGGCGCGCGCCAGGGGCATTCCCTGACCGTCGGACAGGACCGAGAACTGCCAGGGCCGCGTAAAGGCGGTGGTCGCGGGCGGCTGGCCCGGCGGCGTCAGGGTCACCTGCAGCTCGCCCCGGGGGGGATGGTCGTGGGGCGGGCCCCAGATTTCGATGGCGTTGATGGTGGTGTCGTCGGGGGGCAGGCGCCAGCCGATGGACTGGCCCGGCCGCAGCCTGGCGCGCAGCCGGCCCTGGCGGTGATTGCCCATGGGCAGCACGAAGTGAACCGGCCCCAGATCCGCCTCCTCCATGGCCGAGACCGCATCCATGAAGCGTTCCAGAAGCGTCGATCCGTCGCGCGGCCCCGCCGTCAGCCCCAGGCTGAGGTTGATGACCACCGGCAGGCGGACCCTGCCGCGCGGCAGGCCGCGCCGTGCCTCGATGAAGCGGCACAAGCGCCGGGCGCGGTGGATGATGAACAGCATCCCCGCCAGGATCGGCACCGGGGCCAAGACACCCATGGAATCGGCGATGATCCGGGGCGGCAGGCAGACGGCGATCACCGGATGGTTGCGGGCCTGCGGATCGGCGGGATCGAAGCCCGCGGCCAGCGGGGCCACCGCCGCGCCGTGCCCCGCCTCGAACGCGCCCGAGGGCGGGCCGGGGCGCGTCAGGTCCACGGCGCCTGTCAGGCGATAGATCGCATCCTCGCCTCCGGGCCCCGCCCCGGCCAGCAGCGCCGACAGTTCCGCCCCGCGCCATTCCGCGCCCGATGGCAGATCGGCGCCCATTCCCGGCCGGAACCGCGCATCCTGCATCCAGACCGAGGCCATGCGGCTGACGGGGCCCGCCAGGGTGAACCGCCGGTGGACAAAGGGCACCGCGTCGTCGATGACCCCGATGATGCAGCCCTGGCCCGGATCGGGCAGGGCGCTGTCGGACAGATAAGCCAGCGCCGGATCGGTCAGGTCGTTCTCGCCCGCCATGCTGCGGCGGCCGGGGGGGTTGATCGCGTCGTCCGACAGCACGCCTGCCGGATCCTCCACGAAATCCTCGAAGGCGGTGACGATCCTGTTGGCCAGCGCCATCATCGGAAGCTCTGCTCGATCAGGTCGCGCAGCGCCTGTTCAAGCTGCCAGGGCAGCTCGGCGCCCGCGTCGGGGCCATGGTCCGGAGGCGCGGGAACCTGGTTCCGGCTGACGCGCAGGTCGTGGATATAGTGCAGATAGGGCGACAATCCCGGGCGGAACTGCGCATAGGCCGCCTTGGGGGCGGACCAGCCGGAACGCGGCTTGTCGGCGTCGGGCTTTTCGGGATCGGATGTCAGCTCCATCGTGTCTGCCATTCCTGGGCCGCGCGCCCGACCAGCGACTGCCACAAGGGCGCCGGACGCACCGCCGCCGCGTCACCGGGAAACGCGGTCGAGGGATCCGCGCCCCGCGCCATCTGGTCCAGGACGCCATGGTGAAAGTCGCGCGGCTGGTTCGCGCTGCCGAAGGCCGTGCCGTCGAAGCTGGCCGAGCCGACCGTGCCGCCCTGCCCCCGCGCCATCAGATAGCGCCCCAGCTGGATGCCCAGCACCGCGCCCGCCGCGCTGTCGGCGGGGAAATGCACGCCCGCCACCGTCCGGTTGATCGCGATGCGGCAGGCCAGGCGGTAAAGCTGGCTGTCGCTGACCAGGGGATCGCCCGCCCCCGTCAGCTGCGACAGCATGGCCGCCATCGTGAACATCTGCGTGGCATGGCCGCTGGGCAGGGTGGGATGCCCCGGTTCGGGGATCATCGGCTGGATCAGCGGGCTGAACTGCGAGGGCCGGGGGCAGCCAAGCGCGATCTTGACCCGCATCACCACCGGCGTGACAAGGTCCAGCCCGGTTTCCAGCATCTCGATCACGGCGGGGGCGCGGGCCGGGGTGATCGGCAGGATGCTGGCGAAAAACGGGATCAGGTCTTCGCGCTGGGCCAGGATCTCGGCCAGGCGGTCGGCGCGCAGTTCGGCATAGGCCATGACCAGGGGCGCGGCACCGCCCAGATCCGCGGCCTCGGGGCGGGTGATCCGGGCCAGGGGCGCGTGGTCCGCCGCGCCCTCGCCCGCCTTGCGCCGCAGCACCGTGACCGCGCGTGCGGTGGCGCGCTTTTGGGGATAATCCTCGACCTGGAAGGCGATGTCCTCCAGCAGTTCGGACAGCAGGACGGCGCGGCGGAACGCAGGCTCCATCCGCCGCAGCCGCTCGGCCGCGTCCAGCGTGGCGTCCTGTCCCGCCTGGGGGGCGATGGTTTCGGTGCCGACAATGGCGTCGCGGGTCCGCATCAGGGCGGCAGCCATCAGGTCGGACGCCCCCGCCCCGCCAGATGCCTGGGCGTTCTGGGCATTCTGGGCATTTTGCGCATTCTGGGCGTTCAGCAGGGACATTGCTCAACCTCATGAACCAACATGAATCGAAAACCCTGTATCTTTGCCGTAAGGTAAAGCGTAACAACGACCTTGGATTTCTCCTACGCTTTTCTTCGATGCAGCCGCTGACGCTTCGCCTTATGGGGCCGGTCGAACTGATCGGGCCGGGAAACCTCCGGCTGACGCCGCGCGGGATGCGGGCGCGTGGGGCCTTGGCGGTGATGGGCAGCGCCGTGGCCATGCGGGTGCTGCGCGCGCGGTTGCAGGATCTGCTGTTCAGCACGCGCGAACCCGACCACGCCAATGCCAGCCTGCGCCAGGTCTTGCGCGAAATCCGCATCGGCCTGGGGGATGCCCGCGACGCCCTGGTCAGCGGGCCGGGATGGGTGGGCCTGGACGGCACGATGGTGCGGCTGGACATGACCGCGCGGCCCGGCCCGGACGGGCAGATGCCCGAATTCGCCGCCGACCTGGACATTCCCGACCCCGAGTTCGAGGATTGGCTGCGCGACGCCCGGATGCACGCCGAACAGACGGTCGCCCCGTCCGCGCCCGAGGCGTCGCCGCTGCCGGTCCTGCTGACGGCCGAGCCGGTGGCGGGCGACAGCGAAACCGCCGTGATCGCGGCCATGATCCTGGGCGAGGCCGCAGGGCGGGCCTGCGATCTGGTTCCCCTGGTCGCCATGCCGGACAGGGCCGATCCGGGGCAATCGGCGATCGTCCTGTCCGCGGTGGCCACCCGCATGGGCAAGGGCTTCCATCTGCTGGTCAAGCTGAGCCACCGGCCCAGCAGCCGGTTGTTCTGGTCGCACAGGTTCGTTCTGGACGCAGACGACCTGGCCGCCTCGATGAACGACTGCACCGCCCGGATCTGCGTGGGTGTCATGCGCGTGCTGGACGCGGTGCGCACGATCGACGCGGCGCTTGGCGTGTCCCTTGCCGATGTGTTCAGCTACAACGACGCGCGGTTGCACCGGGCCGAACAAGCGTTGAAGACCATGGACGACCGCGTCAGTCCGTCCCTGACCATGGCATTGCGGGCCTGGGTGCTGACAACACAGGTCTTCGAACGGCTGGTGCCCGATCCGCAAGGCTGCATCCAGGAAGCCCGGGAACTTGCCACAAGGGCGCGCGAGGCCGATCCCTGCAGCGCGACCGCCCTGGCGGTGGGATCGGTGGTCGAAGGCTATCTGGACCATGCCCAGGTCAGCTTCTGGCTGGCGCAACAGGCGGTCAGGATAGACCCGCGCAACTTCGTGGCGCGGAGCGCCTATTCCCAAGCCCTGACCGATCTGGGCCGCCACAATGAAGCGCATCGCGAAGCCCAGGCCGGCTTGGCCGAGGCGCTGTCGGTCCTGAACCCCGTTCCCTTGCAGATGCGCATGGGCATCGCCCTGATCCGCCTGGGCCGCTTCGACGAGGCCGAGCAGCGGTTCGACGCCGTCCAGCAGTTCGCCCCGGAAAACCGCCCCTCGCTGCGGTTCCTGGCAGCCCTGCGATACCAGCGCCACGACGAAGCCGGCGCCCTGGCCGCCCTGCAGGCGCTGAAGAAGGTCGAGCCGGGCTTTTCGCTCGATCTGATGCGCAGCGACGGCTATCCCGTGGCGACCCTGCGCCAGGGGGGGCTGCTGGGGATCACCCGGTCGGGGCTGATCTAGGGGCTGGACCTTCGGCGAGGATCTTCTCCATGAACCTGTGCCGGCGCATCACCGGATTGGCATCGTCGCGCAGCGCGGTCGGGAAAAGCGGCGGGTCGTGACGCTGACCTTTTCCCCGGCATCGCGCAGCGCTGTATTCCTCATCGGTCCAGCCTTCGTTGTCGTGGATCGGCTGGCCCGGCAGAAGGAATGTCCCGACCATACCCTGAACTGCCGTAGGGTGCGTGCTTGCACGCACCGTGACGCGTCACACCATCCCGGCCAGCATTTCCCCATGCAGCCTTGGCCCGGCGACGATCATCCCGTCCACCATCGCGCGCGGGCTGTTGAAGCGCATGGGCTGGCCGCGCCGGGTGGTGGCCCGCGCGCCCGCCCGTTCCGCGATCAGGCTGCCCGCGGCGATGTCCCATTCCCACACGCTGCGCACCGACAGCGTGGCGTCGAACCGCCCCTCGGCCACCAGGCACAGCCGCCAGGCCAGCGAAGGGCGGAATTCGCGCCGGAAGGGGGGCGTCCGGCCGTTCTTCCAATGCTCGGGCTCGGTCGCGGACTTGTAGGTCAGCACGCGCGCGCCCTGGATACCCGCGTCGCTGGGGCGGATGGGCTGGCCGTTGAGCCACGCCGGGCCGTCCGCATGGGCGGTGAAGGTCAGGTCCATCGCGGGCAGATGCACAACGGCGGCGATGATCCGGTCCCCTTCGGCAATCGCCAGGGAATGGGCAAAGCCCTGCTGGCCCGCGATAAAGGCGCGGGTGCCGTCGATGGGGTCGATGATGAAGCACCGCTGGGCGTCCAGGCGGGATGCGTCGGCCTCGCTTTCCTCGGACAGCCAGCCGTATTCGGGGCGCGCGCCCCGCAGCATGTCCTGCAGCGCGTCGTTGACGGCCAGGTCCGCCTCGGTCACGGGGCCCGCGTCGCCGGGCTTGTCCCAGGCCTTGGGCTGCGCGCGCCAGAAGGACAGCGCGATGGGTCCGGCGGTCTGCGCCGCGCGGACCAGCAGCGCCAGATCCTCGTCAGGCCCCGGCAACGGTCATCCCCCCGACCAGAAGGCTGGGCACTTCAAGGCTGCGCCAGGGCAGGGCGTCGTTCGCGGCCACCAGCGTCATCAGCATGTCGCGCAGGTTGCCCGCGATGGTGCATTCGTTGACCGGATAGGCGATCTTGCCGCCCTCTACCCAGAACCCCGCCGCGCCGCGCGAATAATCCCCCGTCGTCCCGTTGATCGAGGCCCCCAGCATGGACGTGACCACCAGCCCCGTTCCCATCCGCGCGATCAGATCGTCGGGGCTGGCGGACCCCGGCGTCAGCATCACGTTGCTGTTCGTGGGCGAGGGCGCGGACGACATGCCCCGCGCGGCGGATGCGGTGCTGTCCATCCCCAGCTTGCGCGCGGTCGCCAGATCCAGCGTCCATCCCTGCAAGACGCCGTTTTCGACGATCTTGCGGGACCGCGTGGGCAGCCCCTCGGCATCGAAGGGACGGCTTGAAGGATAGCGCGGGCGTAGCGGATCCTCGATCAGGTCGAAGCCTTCGGGCAGCACCGGCTGGCCCAGATCCTTGCGCAGCCAGCTTGCGCCGCGCGCCACCGCCGCACCGTTCACCGCCGACAGCAGGTGCCCGATCAGCGAGGATGCGACGCGCCGGTCATACAGGATCGGAAAGGCCCCGGTCGGCGGCTTGCGCGATCCGGCGCGCGCCAGGGTGCGTTCGGCGGCAAGCCGGCCGATCTCCTCGGGCGCGGGCAGATCCTCGGACCAGACCCGCGATTCCCCGGCATAGTCGCGTTCCATCCCCAGGCCTTCGCCCGTGATGGCGACAGTGGATATCGCATGCGTCGTGCGCCCATAGCCCCCCGAAAACCCGTTCGAGGCCGCCAGCCAAAGATACCGGCGGCTGAAGGCGGCGTTCGCCGATTCCACCTGCGAAATGCCCGGCACGTCGCGCGCCGCAGCCTCGGCCCGCAGCGCCAGATCCTGCAGGTGATCGGGCGAGGGGTCGGGGCGGTCATCCGCGATCTGCAAGCCGTCCCCGTCGCGCTGGCGGGCCAGCTGGCCGGGATCGGCCAGGCCCAGCATGTCGTCCACCGGCGCCTCGCGCGCCATGGCCACGGCGCGTTCGGCCATCTCGATGATCGTGGCGGGGCTGTGGTCGGAGGCCGAGACGCTGGCCTGCCGCCCGCCGATCAGCACGCGCAGCCCGATCTCGACCCCTTCGGCACGGTCGGCATGTTCCAGGACGCCGCCGCGCATGTCGATGCTGGTGGACTGGCCGCTCATCGCCAGGGCGTCGGCCTGGTCGGCCCCTGCGCGCCGCGCCGCGTCGACCAGCGATTCGGCCAATGGTTGCAAATCCACGGGTGCCATCGCGTCTCCTTCAACTCGTCCGTCTGTTGTGCGGCGCATCACGGCGGGCCGCAAACGAAAAAGGCCGGGACATGCGCCCCGGCCCAAGCCCGCGACCCGGGCCGTTACTTGACCTGCTGGCCGTTGGCGAAGACCTGTCCGCCCTCGCGGAACTCGATCTCCGAGGTCAGCCGGTCGGGATTGGCTTCATCCGGCTTGGCGAACATCGCCAGCATCATGCGCATCCCCATCATCTGATCCTCGGGGACCAGGCCCATGGCGACCAGCTTGTCCATCAGCCCGTTCACGCCCTGGAAGGTGCCGTTCAGCTTGCCCACGGGTTCGTTCGGGGTGTCGCCGAAGTCCAGCGCGCCGGTGATGTCGGCCTTGGCGCCCACCGCGTCCAGCGCGACCTTGTTGACGGTCAGCGTGCGGGGGGTGAAGGGCGCGTCAGGCGCGGTCGGGCCATCGGGCTGCGCCAAGCCTGGGTCGAACAGATCCTGCGCCACCACCGCGTCGCCCGACAGATCCACGGTCAGGCTGGCCGGGTCGCGCGGCAACTGCTTTTCGGGGTCGAACAGGTTCCAGATGCCGTCGGCGAAGGTCAGCCCTTCCAGCGCATAGGCGAACTTGAAGGGCTGCGCCGCCTCCGCCTTGCTGACCGGGACCAGCAGGTCGAAGCTGGTGCGCTCGGTCGCATAGCTGAGGGGGAAGGGCAGGCTGCTGACCGTCATCTCGACCCGGGTATCGGCGACCTCGCCCTTGTAGCCAAGGCCCTGCCCCGACATCCGCAGCGCGGCATTGCCTGCCCCCAGGCTGGCCTTGCCCTGGCCGGTCTGGTCCTGGCCTTCCTCATCCTTGCCCGCGAAGTCGAAATCGGCATCGAGCGTCTCGAAGGCGAAATCGCCCTGGAAATCCAGCCCCGCCGCCAGGGCCGCGGCCATCTGCGTGCCCAGGTCAAAGCGTTCCGCAGGCGTCCTGGCCGTGCCGGTGCTGGACAGGCCCGTCAGCCTGGCCTGCACATTGACCTTGCCGCCCGTGCCATCCGCATCCGCCGGGGCGTCGGCGGCGATCCGCATGGTCGCCTCGGATGCCTTGATGTCGAAGCTGGTCTCGGCCCCGTTGGCCCCGGCATGGCGCTGCGTGCCGGTGACATCGGCCAGCGTGCCGGTCACGGGCACCGTCGCGCCGGTTTCCAGGTCGGCGGGCACCGTCATGTCGAAGGCCACCGAGGGATAGCTGAATTCATACAGCATGTCCTCGGGCGTGCCGGATACGACCGTCTCGTTCCCGGGAACCTTGATGGTGCCGGTGGTGGTCATCTCGACCGTCTCGGGCTCGGTGGGGGGCGTCTCGGTTCCGTCGGCGGCGGCATCGTCCCGGGGCACGGGCACGGCGACGGTGCTGTCCAGCGCCATGTCCCCCTCGATCACCATGCGGACGCGGGCGTCGCCGGTTTCGCGGAAGGTCAGCTGCGGAATGGTGAAGGTGGTGGCGCCCCCTTCGTTCTTCATCGAGAAGACCGCGTCGCGCACGCTCAACGTGCCGCCCGCATCCTCGACCTGGCCGGTCACCTGGTAGCCATAGCCGGCATAGTTGTCCTGCAGGTTTTCCCAAACCTGGGCGGGGGTGACATCGGCCAAGGCCGGCGCGGCGATGCCAAGCGCCAGGACCGAGGTTGCAGCGAAGCGGAACATGCCAGAGACCTTTCGGAAAACACCGTTGCTTGCGGGATTTGTGGCACAGCGGCCCGCGAAGGCCAAGGCAGCAATCGCGTGATCGGCCCTGTCCGCGCGCGGAACATTATTCCGCCCTGGCCGTTTTCCCGCACCTGCCATCCCGGATCGGGAAGATTGGCCGCAAGCGCGTCCTTTTTCACCAGCGGGCGCTTGCGCATCCCGCAAGCCCGGCGCATCTGAAGGCCATGAAGATGAAGGAGTTTTTCGTCATGCGCAGTTCCATCCTGTCCGCCATCCTGGTCCTGACGACCGCCCTGCCCGCCATGGCCGACACCATCCGCGTGGGCATGTCGGGCGGATATTTTCCCTTCACCTTCACCCGCGCCGACGAATTGCAGGGCTTCGAGGTGGACCTGATGAACGCCGTGGGCGAAATCACCGGGGATGACATCGAGTTCGTCACCATGTCCTTTTCCGGGCTGATCGGCGCGCTGGAATCGGGCCGCATCGACACGGTCGCCAACCAGATCACCATCACGCCCGAGCGCGAGGCCAAGTTCGCCTTCACGCAGCCCTATGTCTATGACGGCGCGCAGGTGGTGGTGAAGAAGGGCAACGAGGGCACGATCACCGGCCCCGAAAGCCTGTCGGGCAAGTCGGTCGCCGTGAACCTGGGGTCCAACTTCGAGGAACTGCTGCGCGCCCTGCCCAATGCGTCCGACATCGACATCCGCACCTATGAATCCAACATCGAGCAGGACACCGCCCTGGGCCGGGTCGATGCCTTCGTGATGGACCGCGTGTCCTCGGCCCAGGTGATCAAGGAAAGCCCCCTGCCCCTGGCGCTGGCGGGCCAGCCCTTCAGCGAGATCCGGAACGCCCTGCCCTTCCGCAAGGACGAGGCCGGGCAGGCCATGCGCGACAGGGTCGATGCCGCGATCACGCAGTTGAAGGACAACGGCACGCTTTCCGAAATCTCGAAGAAATGGCTGGATGCGGACGTGACAAAGCCCCTGGCCGCCGCTGAATGAGGGGGCTCGACACCGCCTATATGGGGGATCTGGTCCCGGTCATCCTGGGCTATGTTCCCCTGACGCTGGGCATGGCGCTGGTCGCGATGGCGGCGGCGCTGGTGCTGGCGGCGGTGCTTGCCATCGTGCGCGTGCTGCGCGTGCCGGGGCTGGACCAGGGGGTGGCGGTGTTCATCAGCTTCTTTCGCGGCACGCCGCTGCTGGTGCAGCTGTTCCTGTTCTATTACGGGCTGCCGCAGCTGTTCCCGGCGCTGACCAGCATCGACGGGATCACGGCGGCGGTGATCGGCCTGACGCTGCACTTTTCCGCCTACATGGCCGAAAGCATCCGGGGCGCGATCCTTGGCGTTGACCGCAGCCAGTGGGAGGCCGCGCAAAGCATCGGCATGACCCAGGGCCAGCTTCTGCGCCGGATCGTGCTGCCGCAGGCGTCCCGCGTGGCGGCGCCCACCTTGATGAACTATTTCATCGACCTGATCAAAAGCACCTCGCTGGCCTTTACCCTGGGCGTGACCGAGATGATGGGCGCCGCGCAGAAGGAAGCCGCAGGCAGTTTCCTGTATCTGGAAGCCTTCCTGGTCGTCGCCGTGATCTACTGGATCCTGGTCGAGATCCTGTCCGTCGGCCAACGCTGGATGGAACGCCATCTGGGACGGGCGGTGGCGCGATGAAATGCGAGATCGACATCAAGGGCCTGGTCAAGCGCTTCGGCGCGAACACCGTCCTGGACGGCATCGACCTGTGCCTGCGCCCTGGCGAACGGGTGGCGATCATCGGCCCCTCGGGGACGGGCAAGTCGACGCTGCTGCGCTGCCTCAACTGGCTGGACCGGCCCGACGCGGGGCGGATCACGGTGGGCGACCTGTCGGTGGATGCCGCCCATGCCACGCGGGCGCAGATCCTGGCGCTGCGGCGGCGGACGGGGTTCGTGTTCCAGAACTATGCGCTGTTCGCCAACAAGACCGCGCGGCAGAACATCACCGAAGGGCTGACCACCGTGCGCGGCTGGCCCAGGGCCAGGGCCCATGCGCGCGCCGACGAGATCCTGGCCCAGATCGGGCTGGCGGACCGGGGCGACAGCTATCCGGCGGCCCTGTCGGGCGGCCAGCAGCAGCGCGTGGGCATCGGCCGGGCCATGGCGCTGGACGCGGACCTGCTGCTGTTCGACGAACCGACAAGCGCGCTGGATCCCGAATGGGTGGGCGAGGTTCTGGATCTGATCCGCGCCATCGCCGACGGCCGCCAGACCATGCTGATCGTCACCCACGAGATGCAGTTCGCGCGCGAGATCGCCGACCGCATCGTCTTCATGGAAGGCGGGCGGATCGTGGAACAGGGCCCGCCCGCGCAGATCTTCGGCGATCCGCAGGATGAACGGACGCGGGCGTTCCTGCGCCGCGTGGCCTAGCGCAACCCCGCCGTCCGGTAATACACATCCACGTCGCGCGCGGTGTCATAGCCGATGCCCGAGGCGATGATGCAGCTGGTGTCGTCCCGGCGCGGGGCGACCAGCGTCCAGGTGCCCATCTGCTGGGACGCCCACAGTTCCGTCGCGGCATGGCCGTCGCCGGGAACCGGGGCCTCGTTGAAATCCTGTTGCAGGGTCTGGTGGATCTCGGCATCCTTGGCGCAATAGGGCTGGTCGCCCACCGCCATGTCGGATGTGGGCAGGTTCTGGGCCTGTTCCAGCAGCGTGGCGGTCTCGACACCGGCCATGGCGGGCCAGGCCTGCACGGGCTGGTCGGGGCGGGTGGCTGACGCGGCGGGCATGGCCATCGCGGCCATGACGCTGCCGGCCATGCACAGGCAGGCGATGCGGTTGGCGATGCGGGTCATGGTCATGGCCTTTCATCCAGTGTTTGCTGGGGGAAAACACGGGATCCGCGCCCGGGGTTCCCCCCCTTGGCGCGACGTGGCGTTGCACCGCCCCCCGAAACCGGGCAATTCTGTCGCGAGATGAAGGACTAAGGCGACAGCAAGGACGGATCGAAAATGGCGATACTTCTGGGCGACGTGGGGGGCACGAATGCCCGCCTGGCCATTGCGCGGGACGGCCACATCGACCCGCAGACGGTGACGCGGTTCCGGGGCGACGATCACGCCAGCTTCGACGACGTGGTCCGCCAGTTCCTGCAGGAACAGGACCAGCCGCGCATCCATGCGGTCTGCGTCGCGGTGGCGGGCCCGGTCAGCGGCGGACGGGCGCGGCTGACCAACCGGGACTGGGATTTCGACGTGGATCGCCTGGCCCGCCTGACGGATGCCGACCATGTCCGGCTGATCAACGACCTGACCGCGCTTGGCTATGCCACCCCCGCCCTGGGCGGCGACGGGCTGGCGGTCCTGCGCCCGGCGCCTGCGGACCGGGCGCGCAACGGGCAGGGGCTGGTGGTGAACCTGGGCACCGGCTTCAACGTCTGCGCCGTGCGCCGCCTGCCCGGCGGGGCCATCACGGCGATGGAGGCCGAGGAAGGCCATACCCACCTGCCCGCCAACATCTACCTGCGCCTGCTGGACGCGGTGGGCGCGGACGCCGCCCGGGGCTTCACCTCGACCGAGGAGGCCTTTGCGGGACGCGGGCTGTCGCGCCTGCACGCCGCGCTGACCGGCACGGTCCCCGTGCCCGGCGAAGAGATCGACCGCGCGGCGGACGCGGGCGACCGGGACGCGAACGCCACCTATGACCTGTTCACCGAACTGGTGGGGCTTCTCTGCCGCGAACTGGCGCTGCGCTTCATGCCGCTGGAAGGGCTGTTCCTGGCGGGCAGCGTGGCCCGCAGCATCGCCGACCGCATGACCCGCTTCGAGGCGGGCTTCCTGGCCGAGCCCTTCATGCGCCACATCCCTGAAAACACGCCGGTCTTCATGATCCGCGACGACATGGCGGCGTTGCAAGGCTGCCTGGCCGCGCTGTCCTGACGGCAACAGATCACGGAAAGCTGATCCGCTGCCGTTTTCTTTCCCATGAATCGCTGGATTTGGCCCGGCGATCCTGTTCAAATGCCCCCAAAGCAAGAACACGCGAAGGGCAGGAACGATGCGGGCATATCTGCGGGCGGCGCTGATGGCATCGGCGGTCGCGGGCTTCGGGGGCGCGGTCTGGGCGCAGTCCTCGAACCCCTTCTCGGGGCTGTTCGGCGGCCAAAGCGAGGCCGATGGCCCCGTCTCGCTGCGCTTCCAGGTCCAGGGGGGCGAGGGGCTTGACCGGACGCTGCGCAATGCCTCGCTGATCTCGGGGGCGCTGTCCGAAGGCCGCACCACCGGCCAGGACGTGCTGGCCGCCGCGCGCGCCGATTACGCGCGGATCCTGGGCAACCTTTATGACCAGGGCTATTATTCCGCCATCATCAACATCACGCTGGACGGGGTCGAGGCGGCAGAAATCGCCCCCCTGGACGCCCCCGCCCAGATCGGCCAAGTCGTGGTCGCCGTCCAGACCGGCCCGCAGTTCCGCTTTTCGCGCGCGGCCATCGCGCCGCTTGCGCCGCGAACCGAGCTGCCCGACGAATACCGCCAGGGGGGCCTTGCAGGTACCGGCGCGATCCGCGGCGCCGCCACGGCGGGGGTCCGGGGCTGGCGCGAGGTGGGCCATGCCAAGGCCGAGGTTTCGGGGCAGGAAATCACCGCCGACCACATCAACAACGTGGTGGACAGCCAGATCGGCCTGGCCCCCGGCCCCGCCGTCACCTTTGGCCGGCTGAACATGCGCGGATACGACCGCATGAACCCGCGCCGGTTGCACAAGATCGCGGGCCTGCCCGAGGGCGAACGCTTCGACCCCGACAAGGTCGAGGACGTGAGAAAACGCCTGCGCCGGTCGGGCGTCTTTTCCGCCATCACCCTGGAAGAGGCGGAAACGCTGAACCCCGACGGCAGCATGGACATCAACCTGACCGTGGTGGAACAAAAGCCCCGCCGCATCGGCGCGGGGTTCGAGATCTCGACCACGGACGGGGCGCTGTTGTCGGCCTACTGGATGCACCGCAACCTTCTGGGCGGGGGCGAACGGCTGCGCGTGGATGCGCGGGTCAAGGACATGGGCTCGGACACCAGCGGCCGGGACGAGGAGGTGACGGTGCGCATCGACCGCCCCGCCACCGTCACGCCCGACACCACGGCCTATGTCCTGACCAGCCTCGCCCGGATGCGCGAGGAGGACTACGACGAGGATACCGGCGCCATCGGCCTGGGCTTCAACCACATCTTCAGCGACCGCTTCACCTTCGACACGGCGGTGCAATATCAGTTTTCGCGCGTCTATGACGCGGGGGGCGAGGAAACCGACTTCAAGGTGCTGGCCTTTCCGACCAGCGTGATGTGGGACGCCCGCGACAACGAAAACAACGCCCGGCGCGGCTATTACCTGCAGGGCGACGCCACGCCCTTCAAGGGCTTCGACGGCACCGATTCCGGCGTCCGCGTCCTGGGCGAGGGGCGCGCCTTCCATTCCCTTGGCCCCGAGGACCGCTTCACCCTGGCGGGCCGCGCCCGCATCGGCAGCGTCCTGGGCAGCGAGATCGAAAACACCCCGCGCAACTATCTGTTCTTCTCGGGCGGGGGCGGGACGGTGCGCGGCCAGCCCTATCAGTCGCTGGGGGTCGAGGAGATCACCGGCCCCGAAGGCCCCATCAAGACCGGCGGGATGAGCGTGGCGACGCTGTCGGCCGAGGTCCGCTTCCAGGTCCGTGACAAGATCGGCCTGGTGGCCTTCGCCGATTACGGCGAGGTCTGGGCGGAAGACGGCTGGAACGGCGGCAGCGACGGACATTCGGGCGCGGGGATCGGCGTCCGCTATGACACGCCCATCGGGCCGCTGCGCTTCGACGTGGCCGGACCCACCGGGGGGGACACCGGCGAGGGCGTGCAGCTTTATCTTGGACTGGGGCAGGCTTTTTGATGCGCAAACTGTGGCTGATCGTCTTCGCGATCCTGTTCCCGCTGTCGGTGATGGCGCAGTCTGCGGCCGAGATCTCGCAGCAGGAAAGCGACGACCGGGGCTTTCTGACCCGGCTTCTGGAACGCAACCTGTCGGGCGCGGGCCGCGCGGTGGTGATCGACGGGTTCCAGGGCGCGCTGTCGTCCCGCGCGACCTTCCGCCGGATCACCATCGCGGACGGGGACGGCACCTGGCTGACGCTGAACGACGGGGCGATCCAGTGGAACCGATCCGCCCTGCTGCGCGGCCGGATCGAGATCGCGGAAATGTCCGCGCGCGAGATCCTGCTGCCCCGCCTGCCCGCCAGCGAGGCCAAGGCCCCCTCGCCCGAGGCGCGGGAATTCACCGGCTTTTCGCTGCCCGAACTGCCCGTGGGCATCAACATCGCCCAGATCCGCGCCGACCGGGTGGAACTGGGCGAACCCGTGATCGGCCTTGCCGCCGCCATCTCGATGCAGGGCGGCATGAGCCTTGCGGGCGGCGAGGGGCAGGCCAAGCTGGCGATCCAGCGGCTGGACGGCCCGCGCGGCAGCTTCAACCTGGACACGGGCTTTTCCAACGCCTCGCAGATCCTGCGCGTGAACCTGACCCTGGACGAGGCCGCCGACGGGCTGCTGGTCAACCTGATCGACCTTTACGACAAGCCGTCGGTCGTGGCGGAAATCAGCGGCGAAGGCCAGATCAGGGATTTCGGCGTCGACATCAAGCTGGCGACCGACGGGTTGCCCCGCGTCACGGGCCGGGTTTCCGCATCGGGCGGTCCCGATCCCCAGGGCAATCCCGGCACCAACTTCCGCCTGCAACTGGGCGGCGACGTGGCCTCGCTTCTGGCCCCGGAAAACCGCACCTTCTTCGGCCCTGACGTGCAGCTGCTGGCCGAAGGCTGGCGCGGCGAGGATGGCCGCCTGGCGATCCCCACCCTGAACCTGGCGACCGAGGCGCTGACCCTGGACGGCAGCGCGGCCATCAATGCCCTGGGCGCGCCGCAGAACGCGAACCTGCTGATCACCCTGGGATCGGACGCGGGCGCGGCCCAGGTGCCGGTTCCCCTGCCCTTCGCGGGCGAGGATGCGACCGTCGAGTCTGGCCGGCTGGAACTGCGATACGACGCCGCCCAAGGCCAGGGCTGGACGCTGAGCGGCCGCGTGGGCGCGCTGGATCTGGGCGAGGTCGGCTTGGGCGCGCTGCAGCTGGACGGCTCGGGCGCGGTGGTGCTGGACGGCGGCAGCCTGCAATCCGTGAACGGCGGCATCCGCTTCGGATCGCGGCAGATGGTCTTCACCGATGCGGGGCTGGCCCAAGCCATCGGTCCGGACATCACCGGCAGCACCCGTTTCGACTTCACCCCCGGCAACGCGGTGAAATTTTCCGACCTGACGGTCAGCGGCCCCGATTACGGGTTGCAGGGCATGTTGCAACTGTCGGGCCTGAAAACCGGCTTCGTGCTGTCCGGCGACATGGGCGCGCGCTATGACGATCTGAAGCGGATATCGACCCTTGCGGGCCGCGACCTGTCCGGGCGGGCCGATGCCGATGTCACGGGCTATTTCAACTTTCTGGGGCGCAACTTCGCCATCACCTCGACCATTGCGGGGACCGACATCACGGTGGATCAACCCCAGCTTGACCGTCTTCTGGGGGGCCGATCCACCATCGACCTGCGGGCGCGGCGCGACCGGACCGGGATCAAGCTGACCGAGCTTTCCGTGAACGCGCAGCGTCTGACCGCCCGGGCGCAGGGCTATCTCAACAGCCTGTCCAGCGACATCACGGCCACGATTTCGATGCCCTCGCTGCAGGACGCCGACCCGAACTTCTCGGGCGCGCTGCAGGCGGATGCGAAGCTGTCGGGGCCGTCCGGGTCGCGCCAGTTGACCGTCAGCGGCGAGGCCGAAGACCTGCGCCTTGGCATCGAGGCGCTGGACAACGCGCTGGAAGGCCAGACCACGCTGGCCGTGCTGGCGGCCGAAAAGCCCGAGGGGTTCGAGGTCGAGGTGTTCCGCATCGCCAACCCGCAAGTCCGCGCCGAAGGCCGGGGCAGCTTCGCGACGGGGGCGCTGGATGCATCGGTCGATCTGGCGGTGCCGGACCTGTCGGCGATTCGGCAGGGCTGGACCGGCGGGTTCGACGCCATGGCGCGGCTGACCGAACAGGACGGCACCCGCTTCATCGACCTGACCGGATCGGGGCAGAACCTGTCCCTGGGCGTCCAGAACGCGGATGCCGCGCTGACCGGCACCACCCGGCTGCGCGTCCAGGCCGAGGAAAAGGACGGCACCGTCACCCTGCGCGACGTGGAACTGGTCAACGACCAGATGAACGCCACCGCGCGGGGGGTTTACGGCCCCGGCGTCACGGATGTCTCGGGCGATGTCCGCGTGGCCTCGCTGGCGCCCTTCGGCCCCGGCTGGCGCGGCTCGCTGAACCTGACCGGCAGTTTCCGCGAGGCGGGCGACGGCATCCGCCGGCTGGAGGTCGCGGGCACCGGGCGCGACCTGTCCTTCGGCCAGGCGCAGGTCGATGGCGCGCTGGCGGGGGAAACCCGGCTGGCGGTGACGGGCACCGAAAGGGGCGGCGTCTTTTCCATCGAAGCGGCCCGCATCGACAACCCCCGCCTGAACGCCACGGCGACGGGCACGGTGGGCGGCGACCGGACCGATGTGACCGCGCAGGTGAACGCGCAGGATCTGCGTTTCCTGGGCAACGGGATCAGCGGGGCGCTGAACGCCGATGCCCGGCTGGTCCAGCAAGGGGGCACCCGGCGCATCACCGCGACGGGCACGGCCAGCGGGCTGTCCCTGGGCCAGCCCCGCGTCGATCCGCTGCTGCGGGGCGAGACCCGCTTCGATGTCGCGGCCACGCAGGCGCCAGTGGGTATCTCGTTCCAGCGGCTGAACGTCCAGAACCCGCAACTGTCCGTCCAGGCCGAGGGCGACACCGCCAGCGGCATGACCGTCACCGCGCGCCTGGCCGACCTGGGCCTGCTGCAACCCGAATTCCCCGGCCCCGTCGAGGCCCGCGGCACCATCCGCGAGGAAGGCGCGAACTTCGCCGTGGACCTGAACGCCACCGCGCCGGGCAGCACGCAATTGCAGGTGTCAGGCCGGGCCGCGCGCAATTTTCAGACCCTGGATCTGCGGGTGAACGGCAGCAGCGACGCATCCATCGCCAACACCTTCATCCGCACCCGCAGCATCGAGGGCCCGCTGGCCTTTGACCTCGCCATCAACGGCGCGCCGTCCCTGCAGGCGGTCAGCGGACGGGTCCGGCTGACGGACGGGCGGATCTCGGATCCCGGGGTGGGGATCCGGCTGGAAGACGTGACCGCCACAGCCGATCTGGCGGGCGGGCGGATCACGCTGGATGCCGGGGCCAATGTGGCGAATGGCGGACGCGTGCAGGTCAGCGGGCCGGTGGATCTGACGGGCAGCACGCTGGATCTGGCAATTGTGCTGGACCGGGTGATCGCCCGCGACCCGAACCTGTATCAGACCGAGATCAACGGCCGGTTGCGCATGTCGGGCCGCAATGCCGCGGGCCCGCTGATTTCCGGCACCATCGATCTGGGCGAGACGGAAATCCGCATCCCCTCGACCGGGCTTGGCGGCGCGAAGGCCATCCCCGACATCAACCATGTGGGCGATACGCGCCCCGTGCGGTCCACCCGCGCCAAGGCGGGGCTGGAACCCTATCCCAGCCAGGCCTCGCGCGAGGCGGGTCTGGCCGGGCCCCCCTCGACCCCGCCCGCCGCGCCGCCGCGCCTGGATCTGGTGATCAACGCGCCGCGCCAGGTCTTCGTGCGCGGGCGCGGGGTGGATGCGGAACTGGGCGGATCCCTGCAGGTCCAGGGCACCACGCGCAACGCCATCCCCATCGGCCACCTGGAGCTGATCCGGGGCCGCGTGGACCTGCTGGGCAAGCGGTTCGACCTGACGGAAGGCCTGGTGGAACTGCAGGGCAGCCTGATCCCGGTGATCCGCCTTGTGGCCGAAACCGAACAGGGCGGCATCACCACCCGCATCATCATCGACGGAGAGGTGCGCGACCCTGACATCACCTTTGAATCCTCCCCCGAACTGCCCGAGGAGGAGGTTCTGTCCCAGCTGCTGTTCGGCCAGGGCCTTGCCAATATCAGCCCGCTCCAGGCCGCGCAGCTTGCCAATGCCCTTGCCGTCCTGGCCGGGCGCGGGGGCGAGGGGATCATCGGCAACCTGCGCAACCAGGTGGGCCTTGACGACCTGGATCTGGCGACCGACGACCAAGGCAACGTGCAGGTCCGCGCGGGCAAGTACCTGTCCGAAAACCTTTACACCGATGTCCAGGTCGGGGCGGACGGCAAAAGCTCGCTGAACCTGAATCTGGACGTGACGAATTCACTGACGGCGCGCGGATCGGTCGGCACGGAAGGGGACAGCACCCTGGGCATCTATTTCGAGCGGGATTACTGAAGGGGTCGGCGAAAAGGCGCGGTCACGCCATCGGGAAAGGAACTTTTCATCTCTTTCGCGGTAAGGTTGTGTGATCGCCCCTTTCTCTCCTTCCGTGGAGGCCGCCATGTCCTATGCCAGCACTGATGAGCGTTACTTCGCAACCCTGGTCAACCAGGCCCGCCGGGCCGAGGGGCTGGCGCCCCTGGCTTTGGAAAAGCGCCTGAACGATTCGGCCGAGGCGCATGGCCGCTGGATGCTGAACGCCGATGTCTTTTCCCACACGGGCCGGGGCGGATCCTCGGCCCGCGACAGGATCGAGGCGGCGGGCTTCGATCTGGCCGGGTCGTGGATGACGGCGGAAAACCTTGCCTATGTCAGCATCCAGGGCGAGGGCGACCTGCGCGACGAAATCCGCCAGCTGCACCAGAACCTGATGAACAGCCCCGGCCATCGCGCCAACATCATGGGCGATGCGGCCTTTATCGGCATCGGGCTGGAGGTCGGGTTCATGACCGTCGAGGGCCGCGACTACAAGGTGCTGATGGCGGTCCAGAACTTTGCCGATACCGACGGGCAGGTGCGGGTGGACAAGGGCGGCTTCCTGCGCGTGGCGGAACCGCAGCCGAACACGGCGATGCAGACGCGCGCCGCCTGGGAACAGGACTTCGACGGCCGGGTCTTCACCACGGACGCGGCGGGCACCGCGCGCGGCGACGACTATCGGCTGGGCGCGCAGGACGACAAGGTCCTTGCCTTGGGCGGCAACGACTGGGTCGCGGGAGGAGGGGGCAACGACAGCCTCGATGGCGCTGCGGGAAGCGACCGTCTGCTGGGCGCAACGGGCGACGACCGGCTGGTCGGCGGCGACGGACATGATACGCTGCAGGGGGGCGTCGGTTACGATTCCCTGACCGGCGAGAACGGCAACGACATGCTGCTGGGGGAGATCGGCAACGACAGGATCTGGGGCGGCGCCGGCAATGACCGCCTGTTCGGAGGCACGGGCCATGACGCGATGAACGGCGGCGCGGGCAACGACTGGCTTGTGGGCGACAGCGGCAACGACACGCTGGTGGGCGGCGAGGGCCGCGACATTCTGAACGGCGGCGCGGGCCGCGACCTGCTGAACGGCGGGGCAGGGGCGGACAGCTTTGTCTTCCAGACCGGCGGCGGGGCCGACACGGTCCAGGGCTATCAGCATGGCATCGACCGGCTGGTCATCGACGCCGACCGGCTGGACGCCAGCCCGGCGGCCTTCATGCGCGACCACATGACCAAGGTGGCCGCAGGCGTGATGATCGACCTGGGCGGCGGCGACCGGATCCTTGTGGCAGGCGAGAGGCTGACGATCGAGGGGGTGGCCGACGACATCTTCGGGTTCTGACAGGGGGTAAATATGCGAAACGCCCGCCAAAAGACTTGGCGGGCTCACTCGCTAAACCGTTGCGCAGACGCAATTTTACTACGCCGATTAACGTATGATGCTTGGGCGGGTTCCCTGCGGATCCCGCCAGTTGACGAAAACGTCAATGTTCTGGGCGATGATCGTTCCGTGATTTGACAAGGACGGCGCAAGGGCGCCTCTTGCGGCCGGAAGCCACCCGGGATCAGGACACAGGATGAGCACCGACCTCAGCAGCACCGGCCATTTCGCGACCGGCAACGCCCATGGCTACATGAAGCAGCTGTGCAAGCATTTCGGCCACAAGATCCCCGCCACGGTCGAGGGGGACGAGGGCGTCATCACCTTCGAGATCGGCCAGGCCCGGCTGACGGCCCGGGACGGGGATCTGCAATGCACCGTCGCGGGCGCGGATGCGGCGGCCGTGGAACGCCTGCAGGGCATCATCGACAGCCACCTGGCCCGCTTCGCCTTCCGCGAGGCGTTTTCCCGGATGGACTGGCAGCCCGCCGCCTGACCCGCCACGAAAAGCAAAGGGGCACCCGGCGGGTTCTGCCGGATGCCCCTTGTGTCCGCGAAAGCCGCGCCTCAGCCCTGGGACAGGATCGCCGCCACCACGCGGTCGGCGGCGTCCTCGGCCGACAGGGCCACGGTATTGACCACCAGTTCGGCCTGCTCGGGCGCCTCATAGGGGCTGTCGATGCCGGTGAAGTTCTTCAACTGGCCCGACCGCGCCTTTTTATAAAGGCCCTTCACGTCGCGCGCCTCGGCCACCTCCAGCGGCGTATCGACATAAACCTCCAGGAACTCGCCCGGGGCCATCATGTCGCGAACCATGCGCCGTTCCGACCGGAAGGGAGAGATGAAGGCCGTCAGCACGATCAGGCCCGCATCAGACATCAGCCGGGCGACCTCGCCCACGCGGCGGACGTTTTCCACGCGGTCGGCATCGGTGAAGCCCAGGTCGCGGTTCAGCCCGTGGCGCACGTTGTCGCCGTCCAGCAGGAAGGTGTGCTTGCCCATCGCGTGCAGCTTGCGTTCGACGATATTGGCGATGGTCGATTTGCCCGATCCCGACAGGCCGGTGAACCAGACGACCTTGGCCCGCTGGTTCTTTTGCGCGGCATGGGCATCGCGGTTGATGTCGGTCGATTGCCAGTGGATGTTCTGCGACCGGCGCAGCGCGAAATGCAGCATCCCGGCGGCGATGGTGGCGTTGGTCATCCGGTCGATCAGGATGAAGCCGCCCAGATCCGGGTTGTCCGCGTAGGCCTCGAACGGGACGGGCCGGTCGGTCGAGATGTTGACCACGCCGATGGCATTGAGGCCCAGCGTCTTGCTGGCCAGATGCTCCATCGTGTTGACGTTCACCTCGTATTTCGGCTCGGTGATGGTGGCGCTGACGGTCTGGGTGCCGATCTTCAGCAGATAGGGACGGCCCGGCAGCATTTCCGCGTCCGACATCCAGACCAGCGTCGCCTCGAACTGGTCGGCTGTCTCGCACGGGGCATCGGCCTGCACGATCACGTCGCCGCGCGAACAGTCGATCTCGTCGGCAAAGGTCAGGGTCACGGACTGGCCCGCGACGGCCTGGGCCAAGTCGCCGTCGAAGGTCGCGATGGACTTGACGGTCGTGACCTTGCCCGAGGGCAGGACGCGGATGGGATCGCCCGGCCGGACGGTCCCGGCGCTGACCTGGCCCGCGAAGCCCCGGAAATCCAGATGCGGGCGGTTCACCCATTGCACCGCCATGCGGAAGGGGCGGTCCTGCATCCGCGTGTCGTTGACCGGCGCGTCTTCCAGATGGCCCAGCAGGGTCGGGCCCTGATACCAGTGCATATGGGGGCTTTTGGTGACGATGTTGTCGCCCTTCAGCCCGGAAATCGGGATCGGCAGGAAGCTGTCCATGCCGATCTGCCTGGCGAAATGCGAATAATCGGCGACGATTTCATAGAACCGCTCGGCCGAGTAATCGACCAGGTCCATCTTGTTGACCGCCAGCACGATGTTCTTGATGCCCAGCAGGTTCACCAGATAGCTGTGCCGCCGCGTCTGCGTCAGCACGCCCTGGCGCGCGTCGATCAGGATCACCGCCAGGTCGGCGGTGGAGGCGCCGGTGACCATGTTGCGGGTGTATTGTTCATGCCCCGGCGTGTCGGCCACGATGAACTTGCGCTTGTCGGTGGCGAAAAAGCGATAGGCCACGTCGATGGTGATGCCCTGTTCGCGTTCCGCGGCCAGGCCATCGACCAGCAGGGCGAAGTCGATGTCCCCGCCTTGCGTGCCCGATACCTTGCTGTCGGCTTCCAGCGAGGCCAGCTGGTCCTCGAAGATCATCTTGCTGTCGTACAGCAGGCGGCCGATCAGCGTTGACTTGCCGTCATCGACCGACCCGCAGGTGATGAAGCGCAGCATCGTCTTGTGCTGGTGCTTCAGCAGATAGGCGTCGATGTCCTGGGCGATCAGGCTGTCTGCGACGTAAACGGGATCCTGGGCGGTCATCAGAAATACCCCTCTTGCTTCTTCTTCTCCATGGACGCGGCCTGGTCCTTGTCGATGGCGCGGCCCTGGCGTTCGGACGTGGTGGTCAGCAGCATTTCCTGGATCACCTCGGGCAGGGTCTTCGCATCCGATTCCACGGCGCCCGTCAGGGGATAGCAGCCCAGCGTGCGGAACCGGACCGACCGCATCTGCGGGGTTTCGCCGTCCTGCAACGGGAAGCGGTCGTCATCGACCATGATCAGAAGCCCGTCGCGTTCCACCACTGGGCGGGGTTCGCTGAAATAGAGCGGCACGATCTCGATGCCCTCCAGGTGGATGTATTGCCAGATGTCGAGTTCGGTCCAGTTCGACAGCGGGAAGACCCGGATCGATTCGTCCTTGGCCTTGCGGGTGTTGTAAAGCTTCCACAACTCGGGCCGCTGGTTCTTGGGATCCCAGCGGTGGTTCGCGGACCGGAAGGAAAAGATCCGTTCCTTGGCGCGGGATTTCTCCTCGTCGCGGCGCGCGCCGCCGAAGGCCACGTCGAAACTGTATTTGGTCAGCGCCTGCTTCAGCCCCTCGGTCTTCCACATGTCGGTGTGCAGGGGGCCGTGGTCGAAGGGGTTGATGCCCTGTTCCATCGCCTCTGGGTTGTGGTGGACGATCAGGTCCATGCCGGCCGCCTTTGCCGCGCGGTCGCGCAACTCGTACATCGCCCGGAACTTCCAGGTCGTGTCCACATGCAGCAGCGGAAAGGGCGGCGGCGCGGGGTAGAAGGCCTTGCGCGCCAGGTGCAGCATGCAGGCCGAATCCTTGCCCACGGAATACAGCATCACCGGATTTTCGGCATTCGCCACCACCTCGCGCATGATGTGGATGCTTTCGGCTTCCAGACGCTGCAAATGCGTCAGGGTGGCCGGGGCAAGGCCGGTGCTGGAATGGCTGTTCATGGCATCAACTCTCTTTGCATGGTGGCACGTGCTGCCCGAGTCAGGTGGGGCCACGCTATCGGCCAGCCCCGCCGCAGATGCAAGTTTAGAGTGTATTGCAAACCAGCATTTCCTGGATATAGCGCATCCTCAGGAACACTGTTCCGTCCTTGTGGCCAATGCCAGACCATCGACCACGGCGGTGAAGGCCTCGGACCGGCGGATCCGGGCGGCGGGCAGGTGCCGCGCGGCCAGATCGGAGACCAGAGCCATCAGGCTGGACCCCCCGACCAGCACCACGCTGCCGATGTCGCCCGCCGACAGGCCCGCGCGGGCCAGCGTTTCGGCCAGGGCCCGGTCCAGGGCGCGGCCGTGGTCCTGCAAGGCGTCCTGCAGCGAGGCGCCGCTGATCGGCGCGGCCAGGCCGGGCTCGATGAAGCCCATGGGAATCCGCGTGCCGGTGCCGTCATTGGCCGCGATCTTGGCGCGTTCCACGGCAAAGGCCAGGTCATGGCCCAGTTCATCGGTCAGGACCGTGACCAGCCGGTCCAGGGCCGCCGGATCCACCGCCAGCCGCGCCATCTGCCGGGCCTGCCTGCGGTTTTCCGGCGTATAGGCAAAGGGGATATGCGCCCAGGACGCCAGGTCGGCATAGATGGCGTTCGGGACCGGCAGCAGGCCCGGCCCCATCTCGCGCCGCAGGTGCCCGCCATGGCCCAGCAGCGGCATGGCATGGGTCAGGGACACCGCCCCGTCGAAATCGGTGCCGCCCAGCCGGATGCCGTGGCTGGCGAGGATGCGCATCCGCCCGCCTTCCGCGCGATAAACCGAAAAGTCCGAGGTGCCGCCGCCGATGTCCACGATCAGCCCGGTTTCGCCCGCGGCATTCCCGTCCTGGCAGGCCAGCGCGGCGGCCTCGGGTTCGGGCATGAAGGCGACCTGGGCAAAGCCCGCCGCGTGATAGCAGGCGCGCAGGTCGGATTCGGCCTGGGCGTCGCGGGCGGGGTCGGGGTGGAAATGGACCGGCCTGCCGGACAGGGCGCGGGTGAAGGTCCGACCCGTGGCGGCCTCGGCCCGCTGGCGCAGCTCGGCCAGGAAGGCCGCGATCACCTGCGCCAGGCTGCGCCGCCTGCCGCCGATCAGGCGGGGTTCGTGCAGAAGGGGCGTGCCCAGCACGCTTTTCAGCGCGCGCATGTAGCGGCCTTCCTCGGCTCCGGTCAGCGCCTGAGCGGCGGCCTCGCCGATGCGCATCGTTCCGCCGCGCGCGGGAAAGAAGACGGCGGTGGGCAGGGTGTCCGATCCCGCCTCGACGGCCAGGCGCCGCACCCTGCCGCCCTCCAGGATCGCGGCGGCCGAATTCGAGGTTCCGAAATCGATGGCAAGGATGGACATGCGGCGGCCCCCGGTCAAAGCCCCGGGGGCTAGCCCGCCCGGCCGCCGCCCGCAAGGGCCCGGCGGCGCGATGATGGGTTGACGCGGCGATCAACAATGCAACAGTCAGGGAAGCATCAGCAATCGCAGACACGGGCGCCCCGGCATGATCGAACCCTATCACGCAACGCCAAGGCGTGACGCGCCCGAGCCGGACGACCCGGCCACGCCCTTTCCGCTGATCAGCGACATTTCCGCCGCGCGCTGGCTTCTGGTCTTCATCATCGCGGCGGCGGCCTATTTCTTCCACGGCTTCCTGGTGCCGGTGCTGGCGGCGACGATCATCGCCTTCGCCAGCTGGCCCTTGTCGCGCAGCGTGCAGCGCGGCTTGGGGATCGACCGCACCACCACCGCCGTCCTGTTCATCCTGGTGATCGTGTGCTTCCTGCTGGTCCCGATCTCGATGGCGCTGCTTTATGCCTTCCGCGAGTTGCAGCAATGGATCTGGTGGGTGTTCGAGGTGAACGCCAACGGCGCCCCCACGCCCCTGTGGATGCGTGACCTGCCGCAGATCGGCGACTGGATCGACGAGCAATGGGCCCGCCATATCGGCCGCCCCGGCGCCATCGCCGAACTGGTGCAGCTGACCAGCGGCGGGACCATCGCATCCATCTATCGCAGCGTGCTGGCGGCGGGGAACGTGGCCTTCCACCTGGCGCTGAACCTGCTGTTCATGCTGATCGCGCTGTTCGTGTTCTATCGCGACGGCCACAAGATCGCGGGCCAGATCGACGTGGTGGGCGCGCGGATCCTGCCGCGCCGCTGGGAACGGCTGTCGCGCGTGGTGCCCTTGACGATCAGCGCCACCGTCACCGGCATGGCCCTGATCGCCATGGGGGAAGGCGTGATCCTGGGCATCGCCTACTGGATCGCGGGGGTGCCATCCCCGGTAACGCTGGGAGTCATCACCGGGATCATGGCGCTGATCCCGGGGGGCGCGCCCTTGTGCTTTACGCTGGTGTCGATCTACCTGGCGGCCAGCGGATCGCCCCTGGCCGGGGTGCTGCTGTTCCTGTGGGGCTCGGTCGAGCTGTTCGTGGTGGACAAGACCATCCGCCCCGTCTTGGTCGGTGGGCCGGTCAAGATGCCCTTCCTGCCCACGTTCTTCGGGCTGGTGGGGGGCGTCAAGACCATGGGCATCGTGGGCCTGTTCGTGGGGCCGGTGCTGATGGCGCTGCTGGTCGCCATCTGGCGCGAATGGCTGCGCGAGATACGGACCCATCCGCAAAACCCTTGATCGCCGCGTTCCGCTGAATATGATCCCGCGCATGGCGTGTGCTGCGTGCGCCCAGGGATGCCCCTGACTACGGAGACTGGTGCAACCGTTTCTGAACAAAGGGGGCTTTCATGGCAGGCCGAATCCAGAACACCATCCGCAAGTTCCTTGACAGCGAATCGGCAGGGGGCCTTCTTTTGATGGGCTCGGCCGTTCTGGCGCTGATCGTCGCCAATTCGCCGCTGGCCGGGGGTTATTTCCACGCGCTGCACGTCTATCTGGGTCCGCTGTCGGTCGCCCACTGGATCAACGACGCGCTGATGGCGCTGTTCTTCCTGATGGTGGGGCTGGAAATCAAGCGCGAGATGGTGGACGGCCACCTGTCGTCCTGGCCGCGCCGCATCCTGCCGGGGGTGGCAGCGGCGGCGGGCATGGCGGTGCCGGCGCTGGTTTATCTGTTCTTCACGGCGGGCACGGGGGCCGCGCATGGTTGGGCGATCCCGTCGGCCACCGACATCGCCTTCGCGCTTGGCGTGATCTCATTGCTGGGGTCGCGGGTGCCCACCTCGCTCAAGGTGTTCTTGGCGGCGCTGGCGATCATCGACGACCTGGGCGCGGTGGTGGTGATCGGGCTGTTCTACACGACGGGGCTGTCGCCGGTCGATCTGGCCGTGGCGGGGGGGATCTTCGCGGTTCTGGTGATCCTGAACCGCGCGGGCGTCTGCCGCCTGTGGCCTTACCTGATCCTTGGCGCGGTCCTGTGGTTCTTCGTCTGGCGGTCGGGCATCCACGCCACCATCGCGGGGGTGTTGCTGGCCCTGACCGTGCCCCTGAAGCGCACCCCCGCCACGCCCGAGGCGCGCGGGTCCGAAAGCCCGCTGCACCGGCTGGAACATGCGCTGATGGTGCCGGTGTCGTTCTTCATCATCCCGGTCTTCGGCTTTGCCAATGCGGGCGTCAGCTTTGCGGGCGTGGGGGCGGACGCGCTGCTGGCCCCGGTGACGATGGGGGTGGCCGCGGGCCTGGCCCTGGGCAAGGTCGTGGGCATCTTCGGCGCGGTGGCGATCCTGGTGCGGCTGGATTGGGCGGATCTGCCCGCAGGCGCAAGCTGGATGCAGATGTTTGGGACCGCGCTGTTGTGCGGGATCGGCTTCACCATGAGCCTGTTCATCTCGCTTCTGGCCTTTGCCGACCCGCTGCTGCAGGACGAGGCCAAGATCGGCATCCTGCTGGGATCGCTGATCTCGGGGCTTGCGGGCTATGCCGTATTGCGCTTCGCCAGGCGCGAGGCGCCGCGCCGGATGCAGACCGCGCGCTAGGCCGGAAGGGCGGTCACTCAGGACGCGGACATCATCGGCATGGGCGGGACAAGGAAACGCGACCAGCGTTTCCCCCGCCCGCTGCGCGAGGGTGCCACCAGAGACGGTTCAAAAACAGACCACATCAGGCCAGCGCCCGACCCGAGGGGGGCGTGAAGCGCCCGCCTGGGGGCGGGTCGGGCGCTGGCCGGGCCTTTGGGGCCCGGCGGTTCAGGTTGCGATGTCGCGGGGTGGCGAAGGCAATGGCCTTCGCCAATCGGGATCGGGTGCCGACAGGGATGTCGATCTGCCTTACACCGGCCAGACCGCCAGGATCAGCGGCACCCCGGTCAGCACCACCAGGACCGACAAGGGCAGGCCCAGCCGGGGATAGTCGCTGAAGCGGTATCCCCCCGGCCCCATCACCAGCGTGTTGCACTGGTGCCCGATGGGCGTCAGGAAATCGCAGCCCGCGCCCACGGCCACCGCCATCAGGAAGGCCTCGGGCGCGTATCCCAGCGTGCCCGCGAAGGTCACGGCGATGGGGGCCATGACCAGCACGGTCGCCGCGTTGTTCAGGAAGGGCGTCACCGCCATGGCCGCCACCATGATCAGCGCCACCGCCCCCCAGACCGGCAGCCCGGTCGCCACATCCGACAGCCAGGCGCCGATCAGGTCGGTGCCGCCGGTCGTCTGCAAGGCCCCGCTGACCGGGATCAGCGCGCCCAGCATGATCAGAAGCGGCCATTCCACGGCCTCGTAGGCGCGCTCGGGGCTGATCGCGCCGGTCACGATCATCAGCACCGCCGCGCCGAAAAAGGCGATGGCCACGGGCAGGATCCCGGCGGCGGTCAGGCCCATGGCCGCCCCCAGGATCAGGATCGGCAGCAGTTCCTTGCGCACGCTGCCGATCTGCAGGCTGCGTTCGGCCAGGGGCAGCAAGCCCAGCGTGCGGATGCGGTCTGGCAACAGTTCGACCGGGCCTTGCAGCAGCAGCACGTCGCCCGCCTGCAGCCGCGTCCTGGACAACCGTTCGGTCATGCGGTGGCCCGACCGCGACACCGCCAGAAGGCTGATGCCCTGTTCGTCGAACAGCCGGATGCTGCCCACGCTCTGGCCGACCAGAGAGGATTGGACGGTGGTCACTGCCTCGATCACGCCGATCTTGCTGGCGGGCAGTTCCAGCCTGGACGCCGTGTCGTGCCCGGTCAGGTCCAGCCCGCCCTTGGTGACGGCGCGTTCCAGCCCGTCGGGCTCTCCGCGCAGCAGCAGGATGTCGCCCGCCTCGATCACGGTGTCGAACAGCACGACCTTGCGCCGCTCTCCGCCCCGGATCAGGCCGGTCACGGTGATCTCGGCATCGGCCATGCCGATCAGCGCGCCGACCGTCACCCCCACCGTGGCCGATCCCTCGGGGACGGCGGCCTCGGTGTTGTAGTCGCTGATCCTGACCGCCTCGCCCAGGGACGCGGTGGCGCGGCGGTCCGAGGGCAGCAGCCGCCAGGCGAACATCAGGAAGGCCACGCCCACCGCCGACAGGCCAAGGCCCACGGGGGCGAAGTCGAACATGCGGAAGGGCTGGCCGGTCATTTCCTGCCGCACGCCCGAGACGATGATGTTGGGCGAGGTGCCCACCAGCGTGATCAGCCCCCCCAGAAGCGAGCCGAAGGACATGGGCATCAGATATTGCGAGGGCGACTGGCCGGATTTGCGCGCCATCTTCAGCGCGGCGGGCATCATCATCGCCAGGGCGCCGATGTTTTTCACCAGCGAGGACAGCAGCGTGACCGTGCCCACCAGCACCAGAAGCTGCACCCCCATGGTGGTCAGGCGGCGGACCAGCCAGCGCAGCACGGCCTCGATGATGCCCGACCGCGACACGGCGGCGCTGACCACCAGGGCGCTGCCCACGATGATGACGATGTCGTCGGAAAATCCCGTGAAGGCGTCGTCGGGCGCGACCGTGCCCGCCAGCAGGGATGCCAGCAGCGCCAGCATCGCCACCACGTCGTATCGAAGCCTGCCCCAGATGAACAGAACCATCATCACCGCGACGATGGCGAAGGCAAGCATCTGCTGTGTTGTCATGAAAAGCCCTTCCTTGCGCCCTGGTGGAAAAGGGCCACCGCAAAACCGATCCCGGGAAGGATTGGTTGCCAGGCGGACGGGTGGGGACAGGAAGATTTTTCCCGGCGCCAGGGGCCGGAAAGACGCCGCCCCGTTTCCAAGGGCGGCGTCCCGGGTTCATGCGACCAGGGGCTTATGGTTCTGGTGGTGCCGGATGGCCAGCTTGCGCCCCATCCGTCCCGATGTCATCGGGCGGGCGGCAGGCCGTTCCGCGCCGTCGCGCAGCGCGGGGAAGATCGCGAAGATCTCCTCTCGCGCCGCAGGCCCGACCGAATCCAGCGCCTGCGCGCCGGTGTGCAGCGATTCGGTCTCGGCCCCGTTCGACAGGACGATCTGGTGGTCGTCGAACAGGCAGGACACGGGCGACGGGCACCTTGTGCCGCTGCCTGAATGATTTGGGCTGGATGCGTGGGCGTCGAACGATCCTTGCGATGGGTCGAGGTGACAGATGCGGGGATGCGACAGGCTGCTGGCTGCATTCCCTTTCGTGAAATCTCGCTGGCCTGCCATTTTCCCGCCGGGCCTGCGCGGCTTCTTTGCCTTGAAGACTGCATTGATTCCCGCCCTCGCGGAATCTAAGCCGGGGCGGTGAAGCCCTGCCGCGCGCGGCCGCGCAAGCGGCCCGGTTCGGGCACCCAAGGCTCGGCCCTTCGCCGCGGACCCAAGGAGGATGACATGGACGACAAGACCCCCAGTGCCGGCGCGCTCTGCCCCATCCAGCACGGCGGCAACCGCAACACGCGGGCCAAGGGACGGACCAACCGCGAATGGTGGCCGGAACAGCTGAACCTGAAGATCCTGCACCAGAACAACGAACAGGCGAACCCGCTGGGCGCGGATTTCAATTATGCCGAGGCGTTCCGCAAGCTGGACCTGGAGGCCGTCAAGGCCGACCTGCGCGCGCTGATGACCGACAGCCAGGACTGGTGGCCCGCCGACTGGGGCCATTACGGGCCACTGTTCATCCGCATGGCCTGGCACAGCGCGGGCACCTATCGCACCGCCGACGGGCGGGGCGGCGCGCGGGCAGGCGCCCAGCGGTTCGCGCCCTTGAACAGCTGGCCCGACAACGTGAACCTGGACAAGGCCCGCCGCCTGATCTGGCCGATCAAGAAGAAATACGGCAACAGCCTGTCCTGGGCCGACCTGCTGATCCTGACGGGCAACGTCGCGCTGGAATCGATGGGCTTCAAGACCTTCGGCTTCGGCGGCGGGCGCCCGGACGTGTGGGAACCGGCCGAGGACATCTATTGGGGGTCCGAAACCGAGTGGCTGGCCACCAGCGACAAGGAAAACAGCCGCTACAAGGGCGACCGGGAACTGGACAGCCCCCTGGCCGCCGTGCAGATGGGCCTGATCTACGTCAATCCCGAAGGCCCCGACGGCAAGCCCGATCCCCTGGCCGCCGCCCGCGACATCCGCGAAACCTTCAAGCGCATGGCCATGGATGACGAAGAAACCGTGGCGCTGATCGCGGGCGGGCACACCTTCGGCAAGACCCATGGCGCGGGCGATGCCAGCCATGTGGGCGCCGATCCCGAGGGATCCGCCATCGAGTTGCAGGGCCTCGGCTGGACCAGCACCCATGGCAAGGGCCATGGCGCCGACACCATCGGCAGCGGGCTTGAGGTCGTCTGGACCTCGACGCCCACGAAATGGTCCAACAACTTCTTCTGGAACCTGTTCGGATATGAGTGGGAACTGACCAAGTCGCCCGCCGGTGCCTGGCAATGGCAGCCCAAGCACGGCATGGGCGCGAACTCGGTCCCCGATGCGCATGATCCGTCCAAGCGCATTGCGCCGGGGATGCTGACCACGGACATCGCGCTGCGCGAGGATCCGATCTATGGCCCGATCTCGCGCCGGTTCTATGAGAACCCCGACCAGTTCGCCGATGCCTTCGCCCGCGCCTGGTTCAAGCTGACCCACCGCGACATGGGGCCGAAGGTGCTGTATCTCGGCCCCGAGGTGCCCGCCGAAGACCTGATCTGGCAGGATCCGATCCCCGCGCCGGACCACCCGCTGATCGACGCGGCCGACGTGGCGGCGCTCAAGGCGCAGGTGCTGGCCTCTGGCCTGACCGGGGCGGAACTGGTGGCGACGGCCTGGGCCTCGGCCTCGACCTTCCGGGGTTCGGATTATCGCGGCGGCGCCAACGGCGCGCGGATCCGGCTGGCCCCGCAGAAGGATTGGGAGGCGAACCAGCCCCGGCAGCTTGCAAAGGTTCTGTCGGTGCTGGAAGGCATCAAGGCCGGGTTCGACGCCAAGGGCGCGAAGAAGGTCTCGATGGCCGACCTGATCGTGCTGGCGGGCGACGCGGCGGTAGAGGCCGCGGCCAGGGCCGCCGGTCACGACCTGACGCTGGACTTTATCCCCGGCCGGGGCGACGCCACCCAAGGTCAGACCGACGTGGAAAGCTTCAACTGGATGGAGCCCATGGCCGACGGGTTCCGCAACTATCAGCGCCAGAAGTTCAACGTCCCGGCGGAAGAACTGCTGATCGACCGGGCGCAACTGCTGACCCTGACCGCGCCCGAGATGACAGTGCTGGTGGGGGGCCTTCGCGCGCTGGACGCCAACTGGGATCACACCGGCCATGGCGTGCTGACGGACCGTCCGGGGCAGCTGACGAACGACTTCTTCGTCAACCTGCTGTCGATGGACACCGTCTGGAAGGCGCAGGACGACGACCAGATGGTCTTCGACGGCACCGACCGCCGCACGGGCGCGCCGCGCTGGACCGCCACGCGGGTGGATCTGATCTTCGGATCCAATTCGCAACTGCGCGCCATCGCCGAGGTTTATGCCCAGGACGATTGCCAGCAGAAGTTTGTCCGCGACTTCGGCAAGGCCTGGTCCAAGGTGATGAACGCCGACCGCTTCGACGCGCGGCGCCAGTTGGATCCGGCTTGATCGGACTGGCGAAGGCCATCGCCTTCGCCACGTCGCGGCCTGTCCTTCCCGAACCGCCGGGCCTTCAAGGCCCGGCCAGCGCCCGCCCCGCCCCCGGCGGGCGCTTCACGCCCACCTGGGTCGGGCGCCGGCCTTCCGTGGTCATGGGTTGCACCGTCTTTGGTGGCACCGTTGCGTGGCGGGCGGGGAAACGCATGCGTTTCCTGATCCCGCCCGAAGGCACCGTCTTTCCTATTCCACAGCCATCCGGTGCCGCCCGATGGGCAGCATCATCGGCCGCCCCGAGGTCGGATCCGGGATGATCCGGCTGTCTAGGCCAAAGACCGCGCGGACGGTTTCGGCGGTCAGCACGTCCTCGGGGGCGCCCTGGGCGTGCAGGGTGCCGCCCGCCATCGCGACCAAGTGGTCGGCGTATCGCGCGGCCAGGTTCAGGTCGTGCAGCACCATCACCACCGTGGTGCCGCGCCGGTGGTTGAGGTCGGTCAGCAGGTCCAGAACCTCGACCTGGTGGCTGATGTCGAGGAACGTGGTCGGCTCGTCCAGCAGCAGAAGGTCGGTTTCCTGGGCCAGCGCCATGGCGATCCAGACACGCTGGCGCTGCCCGCCCGACAGCTCGTCCACCGCGCGGTCGGCCAGGTCTAGGGTCTTCGTGGCCTCTAGCGCGGCGGCCACGGCCTCGTCATCCTGGCGCGACCAGCGCGACAGGATGCCGTGATGGGGGTGGCGTCCCCGGCTGACCAGGTCGGCCACGGTGATGCCCTCGGGGGCGATGGGCGATTGCGGCAGCAGGCCCATGACCTGGGCCACGCGCCGGGGGGCCATGCGGTGGATGGCCTTGCCGTCCAGCAGCACCTGGCCCGCGCGCGGAGACAAGAGCCGCGACATGGTGCGCAGCAGCGTCGATTTCCCGCAGGCATTGGCGCCCACGATGGCGGTGATCCGGCCCGGCAGAACCTCCAGATCCAGGCCGTGCAGGATCGTGCGGTCGGCGTAGCCCGCGACAAGGCCGCGGACGGACAGGGAATGGGTGCTCACAAGGATCCTCCGGCGCGGTTCACGCGCACGATCAGCCAGATCAGGTAGGGCGCGCCAAGGGCCCCGGTGACGACGCCCACCGGAAAGCGCGCGGGCAGCAGGAACTGGCCGATGTAGTCGCCCCCCAGGACCAGCGCCGCGCCCACAAGGCCCGCCGGGACCAGCACCGACCCGTTCGGCCCCAGGATGCGCGCGGCGATGGGTCCGGACAGGAAGGCCACGAAGGCCACCGGGCCGGTGATGGCGGTGGCGACCGCGATCAGGCCCACGGCGGCCAGGATCACCAGCACGCGCGTCAGGGCGACATTCGTGCCAAGCGCCGCGGCGGTGTCGTCGCCAAGCCGCAGCGATTCCAGGTCGCGGGCGCGGCTGACCAGCAGCCCGCCGAAGACCGCCAGCGACACCAGCAGGGGCAGGGCCTGCGCCGGTTGCGCGCCGTTCACGCTGCCCGTCAGCCAGCGCATCGCCTGGTCCAGATCCCAGGACGGCGCGCGCGACAGGGTATAGGCGATGACGCTGTCCAGCATGGCCGAGACGCCGATGCCCACCAGGATCAGCCGCGTGCCCGCGACGCCGCCCCGGTGCGACAGGCCATGGATCAGCAGCGCCACCCCAAGCCCCGCGGCAACGGCAAGGACCGACACCATCGGCCCGTCCAGCCCCATCACGACAATGGCAAAGACCGCCGCCGCGCTGGCCCCTCGGCTGATGCCGATGATGTCGGGGCTGGCCAGCGGGTTGCGCAGCATGATCTGGAAGGCCGCCCCGCCAAGCCCGAAGGACAGCCCCGCCAGCACCGACAGCACCGCGCGGGGCAGGCGCAACTGTCCCACGGTGAAGGACGCGCCGGGCACGTCCCCGCCCGCCAGCACCCGCAGCACGGTGCCGGGCGGCACGAAGGATTGCCCCAGCATCAGCGTCAGCGCAAAGGCCGCCGCCAGCAGCGCCAGCGCGCCCCCGATGACCGCGCCGCGGCGGCGGGCCCGGCGCAGGCGTCCGGTGGCGATGGCGTCAACCGCGCTCATAGCTCGCGCACCCGGGCGCGGCGCACGATCCAGATGAAGAAGGGCGCGCCGATGAAGGCTGTGACGATGCCCACGTCAAGCTCGGACGGGCGGGCGATGAGGCGGCCCGCGATGTCCGACACGATCAGCAGGCAGGCCCCCGCCAGGGCCGAGAAGGGCAACAGCCAGCGGTGATCGACGCCCGCCAGCAAGCGGCACAGATGCGGCACCATCAGGCCCACGAAGGCGATCGGCCCGCAGATCGCCGTTGTCGCCCCGCAGAGAAGGATCGCCCCCAGGGATGCCAGCCCCCGCGCCAGCGCCACCCGTTCCCCCAGACCCGCCGCCATGTCGTCGCCAAGCGCCAGCGAGTTCAGCTTCCTCGCGCAGCCCAGGCCGATGGCGAAACCGGCCGCCAGGAAGGGCAGCACATGGGCCATGCGCGCGAAGGTCGCCCCGCCGACGCCGCCGACCTGCCAGGATTGCAGCCCGCCCGCCACGTTGCCATGCGACAGCATCACCGCCAGCACCAGCGACACAAAGGCGACCGAGATGGCGACGCCCGCCAGCGCCAGCTTCAAGGGCGTCGGCCCCCCCCGCCCCAGCGAGCCGATGGCATAGACAAGGACCGCCGTGGCCCCGGCCCCCGCGATGGCAACCCAGATATAGGCCTGGGCGGAACCGATGCCGAAAAAGGCCACCGCCACCGCGACCGCCAGGGACGCGCCCATGTTCACCCCCAGGATGCCCGGATCGGCCAGCGGATTGCGCGTCACGCCCTGCATGATCGCGCCCGAAACGCCAAGCGCCGCCCCCGCCAGGGCCGCCAGCAGCGTGCGCGGGATCCGCGCGGCGACGGCCGCCTGCCCGATGCTGTCCGCCCGGCCCCGCAGGGCACCCGCGATGTCGTCCAGGCCCACGTCCCGCGTCCCGATGGCGACCGAGAGCGCGCAGCACAGGACCAGCAGGGCCAGCATCGCCCCCAGCCACAGCAGGCGGGTGCGGTTCGACCGGGGCGCAAGGCCGGCGCGGGGCAGGGGGGTGGCGGTTGCCGTCATGGGGATTTCTGCGCGGCCTCGGCCAGAAGGGCGGCGTAATCCTCCAGCACCCAGGGTAGCCCCAGGGGCGTGGGATTGGCGGCATTGCCCGCCGGGTCGTTGCCCAGCATCACGATGGCCCCCTGCGCCACGGCGGGCATGTGCGCCATCAGCGGATCGGCCTTCATCGCCTCCAGCAGGGCGGGCCCGCCATAGGTCACGACGATGTCCACGTCCTCGAAGGCGTCGATCCGCTCGGCGCTGATCGAGCCGAAGAACTGCCCGGGCTGCGTGGCCTCGGTCACGCTTCGGGGCATCGCCAGGCCCAGATCCCGGAAGAACTTCACCCGCGTGTCATGGGCGCTGTAGAAGTTGATGACGGACAGGTTCGTGCTGTCCAGATGCGTCACGAACATCGCCGTCTTGCCCGCCAGCTGCGGATGGCGGGCGACGGTCTCGGCGATCCGGGCCTCCATCCGGGCGACCAGGGCCTCGCCTTCCGCCGCCATGCCCATGCCCGCGCTGTTCAGGCGGATCATCTGCCGCCATTCGGTCGTCCAGGCGGATTCGGGAAAGGCCACCACCGGCGCGATCTGCGACAGCGTGTCGTAATCGGCCCGGCTGAGGCCCGAATAGGCGGCCAGGATCACGTCGGGTTCCGTCTCGGCCACCGCCTCGAAGTCGATGCCGTCGCCTTCGTCGAACAGGACCGGGGTCGGGGCGCCCAGTTCCTCCAGCCGCTCGGCCACCCAGGGCAGCAGGCCGTCGCCATTGTCGTCGCCGTAATTGGCGGCGGCCATGCCCACCGGCACCACGCCAAGGGCCAGGGGAACCTCGTGGTTGCCGGAATTGACGGTCGCCACGCGCTGCGGCTTTTCGGTCAGCGTGGTGGTGCCGAAGGCGTGGGTGATGGCAAGGGGATAGCCTTCCTGCGCCAGGGCCAGGACGGGCGCAAGCGCAAGGGCAAGGCACGGAACGAGACGGATCATCGGCGCGATCTCCTTTGGCAAGGCCAGGCTTTTTCGCGTCGCGAGGGCCGCGTCAACCCCGGCAAGGGGGCTGCCCGCGCGGGCCCCGGCACTTTTACATGGATTCCGACAAAAAAAGTGGGATTATGCAAGACAGCCGCGCCACCGTGTCCCTATAAGCCCGCCCAGCATGACCGCCGGCCGTCCCGTCCTTCCCTCGGGCGCGGAGGGCCCAAGGTCATTCCAGGCCAGCCAGCCGCGGACCCTCTCTGATCCCCGGGCAGCCAGCACCAACAAGAAAAACGCGGGACCTTGAACCATGGCACATGACCTTTCATGCGGCGCGCGCCGCACCCTGACGGCCCTTCTGCTGGGCTGCACGGCGTTGATCGCCGCCCCGACCCTGGCCCAGGACAGCGGCGCCGGGACCGAGGAATCGCCTTATCGCCTGTCCCCGATCCTGATCAACGCGGACGCGCAGGCCGACGACGACGCCAATTCGGTCGTGGCCCGGGAACTGTGGGTCGGCGGCAAGGTGGCGACCAGCATCCTGGACACCCCGGCCTCGGTGTCGGTCGTCACGGAAAAGGAAGTCCGCGACCGCGACGCCGACACGCTGGAGGAGGTGCTGAGCTATTCGGCGGGCATCCACACCGATTACTACGGCACCGACGACCGCAACGAATATTTCCTGGTGCGCGGCTTCCAGGCCACGACCTATCGCGACGGGCTGACGCTGGGATCCATGCGCGGCGCCCGCGAGGAACCCTATGCCTATGAGCGGACCGAGGTGATCCGGGGCGGCAACTCGACCCTGTTCGGCACCTCGGATCCGGGCGGCACGATCAACTTCGTGACCAAGCAGCCGCGGTTCGAGCGGTTCGGCGAGGTTTACGGATCCGTGGGATCGCCGCGCAATGCGGAATACGGGTTCGACGCGGGCGACGTGCTGAACGCGGAGGGGACGCTCGCCTATCGCCTGACGGGCAAGGTGCAGGACGGCGAACGCGACTATGACCATTCCCGCAACGATTCGCGCTTCCTGATGGGCGGGTTGTCCTGGCAACCCACGACGGCCACGAAGCTGAGCGTGGTGGCCGATTACCTCAAGCGCGAGAACACCCCCAACAGCGGCGGCTATCCGCTGGACCGCGAATACGACCGGGACGATTTCTTCGGCGAGCCGGACTTCAACTTCCAGAACGTCGAGCGTTCCAGCATCACCGGCCTTCTGGAACACGACTTCGGAAACGGCCTGAACCTGCGCGCGAACCTGCGCTACAGCGATCTGAAAAGCGACTTCGGCTATGTCTATCTGTTCGATTATGCCGGACGCCCCGGCACCTCGGTCAGCCGCTATTACTTCGGCGGCGACAACACCGCCGAGGAACTGATCGGCAACGTCATCCTGCAATACGACCGCAGCTTCGACCGTTTCGACAGCAGCACCCTGGCGGGGCTGGAATTCCGCGATGCGTCCACCACCGAAGCGCCGTTCTATGGACTTTACACGCCCATTGACGTGGCAAACCCGGTTTATTCCGGCGCCCCGGGCGAACTGGCATCGCCCTATCAGTTCCGCGACAACGATTACAAAACCCAATCGCTGTTCGTGCAGCAGAACGTCTCGTTCAACGACCAGTTCATCGCGACCGTGGGGTTGCGGCACGACTGGCTGGACATCACCAGCACCGGCTGGGACGATTTCGACGGCGACGGAAACCGCGACGCTTACAAGGCCAGCGGCGATCATTCGGAAACCTCGGTCCGTGGCGCGCTGACCTGGAAGATCAACACCGAGTTCTCGACCTATGTCAGCTATGTGGAATCGGTCGCGCCTCCGGGTGTCGGCGCCGAGCCGGAACGGGGCGAGCAGTATGAACTGGGGGTGAAATACCAGCCGCTTGGAACCACTGCGCTGATCTCGGCCTCGGTCTATGACCTGCGCAAGAACAATGTCAGCGTCTCGGTGACGGATCCGGATACCGGCAACATCACCCGCGAACTGGTGGGCGAGCAGCGGGTGCGCGGGATCGACCTGGAAGCCAAGGCCGAGCTTGCGAACAATGTCGATGTGATCGCGTCCTATTCCTGGATGGAATCCGAGGTTCTGCGGTCCGATCCCATCCGGGGCCAGGATGTCGAAGGAAACGAGTTCAGCGAGGTTCCCAACCACCTGGCGTCCTTGTGGGTGAACTATACCCTGGCGGGCAACGAGACGCGCGGCGACATGACCTTCGGCCTGGGCGCGCGCTATGTCGGGTCGTATTACTTCGCGATCTCGAACGCGACGGGCAAGGCCGATGCCTCGGTCACGCTGGACGCGGCGTTCACCTATCAGGTGCAGGACAACACCAGCCTGGCCGTGAATGTCAGCAACCTGCTGGACGACCAGCATGTCGTGGGGCGCGGCACGGCGGATTACTACAACCCCGGGCGCGAAGTCGCCGTGACCCTGCGTCACACCTTCTGAAGGCGCGCGTCACCCCGCCAACTGCATCCGCCGCCACGCGGCGGGTGTCTGCCCCGCGACCTGCCGGAAGGCGCGCGTCAGGTGCGCCTGGTCGGAAAAGCCCAGGCGGGCCGCGACATCGGCCACGGTCAGGTCGCTTTCGGTCAGCAGGCGCTGCGCCTGCGCGATCCGCTGGCCCCGTTGCCATTGCAGCGGCGTCTGGCCGGTCGTCTGCTTGAAGACCGCCGCGAACCAGCTTTCCGACAGCCCCACCGCCGCCGCCATCTCGGCCACCGTCAGGCGGCGGTCCTGGCGGGACTGAAGCCGCGCGGCCAGCCTGCGCATCTGCAAGGGCGTCAGCCCGCCCGCCGCGCACCCGTCCCCGCCCGCCGGGATGTCCAGAAGGCCTGTGGCGATGCTGCCCGCCAGGCTTTCGGCAAAGACCGGGTGGCGCGCGGGACCGGACAGCTCGTCCACCAGCAGCGCGGCCAGGCTGGCGATGGCCGGGGCGTCCGGCACCTCGACCGGGCGTTGCAGGATGGCCAGGGCCTCGGACGCCCCGAAGGACGGGGACAGGATCCGCAGCAGCCGGTCGCGGTGGATATGCAGGTCCAGATGCGCGAAGCGATGGGCGCCGGTGAAGCCCGACCACAGCGGAACGCCCGCAGGCACGTAAAGCGCCCGCAGCATTGGCCGCCCCCCGGCCTGCACCCCCTCGTCCCGGTTGGCGATGCGGATATGGCCCGACACGTCGTTGAGGAAGAACACGATCCGCGGGTCGGGCGACAGGTAATAGCCGCGCGCGCCCTTTTGCCCCTCGGCCCGCCAGAAGACGCCGACCATGCCGTCCAGGCCGCGCCAGCGCACCCCTTCGGTCGCGCGGATGCCTTGGGTATGGCAGGTCATCTGGTGACGATAGCTCATCGCGGCCCCGCTGTTGCCTTTCCGTCCGTTTCGGGAAATCGGGTGGTCCCGACCCTTTCCGGATTGTTGAGTGATTTTCTTTGATATAGGGAAAGCGCAGTCATGGAAAGGGCCGTGCCATGTCGCTTTTGCGCAGCCACCGGAATTTCGGGACCATTCCCCGCGCCTCGGGCGCGGCCGCCGCGGCGCTGAAGGCCCGCGCCGCCGCCTGGGAGGTGCCGCTGGTCGAAACCCCCGGGGCGCTGAGCCTGTTCGTCTGGGGCTGCGAACTGCGCCTGGTGCCCGACAGCGATGCCGTCAGGATCGAGCTTTCGGCCCCCGAGGCGCGGCTGATCGGCACCCTGCAGGACAGCGCGACCGAACTGTTCGCCGAGGCCGGGCTGGAGGTCGCCTGGGACCGCGTGGATGCGGGGGCCCTGGCCCCGGGATTGTCGCTGATGCGGGTGCGATCGGTCACGCAGCGTTCGCCCGGGTTCATCCGGGTGCGGCTGTCGGGGCCGGATGCGGCGCGGTTCGGAACCGGCAGCCTGCATTTCCGCCTGCTTCTGCCGCCCCCGGGCCGCGCGCCGGTCTGGCCGCGGATCGGCGCCACGGGCCGGACCGAATGGCCCGTGGGGGCGGATGCCTTGCACCGGCCGGTCTATACGGTGGCCGATCACGGGGACGGCTGGCTGGATTTCGACATCTTCCGCCACGCGGGCAGCCCCACCTGCACCTGGGCCCTGTCCCGCCCCGAGGGGGCCGAGGTCGGCGTCATCGGCCCCGGCGGCGGCTGGTGCCCCGAGGCCGCCCGCCTGCACCTGTTCGGCGACGAGACCGCGCTGCCCGCCATCGCCCGGATGCTGGACCTGGCAAGGGGCGAGGTCACGGCCCATGTGCGCGCCGCCTGTCCCGACCTGGGACCGCTGGCCGCCGACCCGCGCGTCACGCGTTGCGACGACCTGCTGGCGGCCCTGGCCCAGGCCGATCTGGGGCAGGGCAGCTTTGTCTGGTTCGCGGCCGAGGCGGGACAGGCCCGGCAGGCCCGCCAGCACCTGCTGGCGCGCGGAATGAACCGCAAGGCCTTCACCGCCGCCGCCTATTGGGGGTGAAGGGGGCCTTGCGCCCCTGTCAGGCCTGCTTGCGGCGGCGCAGGACCACGCCCGCCGCCCCCAGGCTTGCCGCCAGCAGCGGCAGAGAGGCGGGCAGGGGAACCGGCACGGGCTGGTCGATACGCACCAGGATCATCGTGGTGTTTCCCGCCGACAGGACGCCCGCCGCAAAATCGGCCCCGGCCTCCAGATAGCCCAGATCGACCGAGCTTCCGTCGAAGACGCTGAAGTTGACGCCGCCCCCCAGGACTTGAAGCAGTTCGTCCAGATCCGCCACGGGGGCGAAGGTATAGCCGGCGAAGCCCAGGTAATCGGGATTGCCCAGAAGCCCCTCGCCCGAGAAGTCGAGCGTGTAATGCCCCGCCTGCGCGACATCGTGGATGATGCCCCCGAAGTCGAGCAGGGGAACGGTGACGCTGTCAACCGTCGCCGCAAGGGCGGCGGGTCCGGCGGCAAGAAGGGCGGCAAGGCCAAGGGCTGCGGCGTGCAGGGTCGTCTTCATGAAAACCTCCAGATCAAAAACCGGGACGGAAAAGCCTTGGCGGGCGACATGGGAAACCATGCCGGATGGCCCAGGATACCACATTCCGCCGGAAGTCCTGCGATTCCCTGACGGTTTCGCAGCCGATCCGGTCCAAAGGCCCTTGGAATGAAGGCAGCGCCCGGGTCAGGCCGCCAGCCGGGCGTAGATCCCGCCCCGGGCGATCAGGTCGGCATGGCTGCCGGTTTCCGCGATCCGGCCCGCCTGCATGACCACGATGCGGTCGGCGTTGCGGATGGTGCCCAGCCGGTGGGCGATCACCAGCGTGGTGCGCCCCACGGCCAGCGCGTCCAGCGCCCCCTGGATCTCGCGTTCGGTCTGGCTGTCCAGCGCGCTTGTCGCCTCGTCCAGGATCAGGATCGGGGGGTTCTTCAGGAAGGCCCGCGCGATGGCCACGCGCTGCTTCTGGCCGCCCGACAGCATCACGCCGCGTTCGCCCACGACCGTGTCCAGCCCCTCGGGCAGCGATTCAATCATCTGGGTCAGCTGCGCCTGCGCGGCGGCCTGGCGGATCTCCTCATCCGTCGCGCCCAGGCGGCCATAGCCGATGTTTTCGCGCAAGCTGCCGCCGAACAGGAACACGTCCTGGCTGACCAGCCCGATCTGGCGGCGCAGGCTGTTCAGCCGCATGGCGGGCAGCGCCAGCCCGTCCACGGTGATCCGGCCCCGCGTCGGTTCGTAAAAGCGCGGCAGCAGCGCCAGCAGCGTGGTCTTGCCCGCCCCCGACGGGCCGACAAAGGCCACCGTTTCGCCCGCGCGCACGGTCAGGTCGATGCCGTCCAGAATGGTGCGGCCTTCCTCATAGGCGAAGCCCACGTCTTCAAAGCGGATGTCGCCGCGCAGGGCCGGGGCCTCGATGGCGCCGGGGGCGTCGGCGATCTCGGGCTCGGTCGCCAGCAGTTCCTGGTAACGGCGGAAACCGGCGATGCCGCGCGGATAGGTCTCGATCACGGCGGCGATCTTTTCCAGGGGGCGATAGAAGACGGCGACCAGCAGCAAGAAGCCCACGAAGCCGCCGGTGGTCAGATCCCCCGACAGAACGAAGCCCGCGCCCACCACCATCACGATCACCTGCACCAGCCGCAGGCCCATGTATTGCAGGGCGTTGGACGCGGCCATCACGCGATAGGCGTCCAGCTTGGCCTGGCGGTAGCGGGCGTTGTCGGCGGCGAACAGGTGGTTCTCGTGCGCCTCGTTCCCGAAGGCCTGGACCACGCGGACGCCGCCCAGCGTTTCCTCCAGCCGGACGTTGAAATCGCCCACGCGGGAATAGATGGCGCGCCAGGTCTGGGTCATGCGTCCGCCATAGACGATCACGATGGCCAGCATCGCCGGCACGATCAGCGCCACGATCACCGCAAGCTGCGGGTTCACCCAGAACATCAGCGCGAAGGCGCCGACAAAGGTCATGATCGCGATAAAGGCATCCTCGGGGCCGTGATGGGCGACCTCTCCGATCTCCTCCAGGTCGCGGGTCACGCGCGCCACCAGCTTGCCGGTGCGGGCGCGGTCATACCAGCGCCAGGACAGCCGGGTCAGGTGGTCGAAGGCGCGGGCGCGCATTTCGGTCTCGATGTTGATGCCCAGCTTGTGGCCCCAATAGATCACCACCGTCAGCAGGCCCGCGTTGATCGCGTAAAGCACCAGAAGCCCCACGGCGGCGGCTACCGTCAGCGTCCAGTCGCCCTGCGGCAGCAGGTGGTCGATGAAGGCGGTGATCGCCAGCGGAAAGGCCAGTTCCAGCAGGCCCGACAGCACCGCGCAGCCGAAATCCAGCCAGAACAGGCCCATGAAGGGGCGGTAATAGGCAAAGAACTGGCGCAGCATCGGGTTTATCCTTCAGGCGGGATGGCCACCGGGCTGCCGTCGGCGCGGGTCAGCACCTGCATCGGCAGGCCATGGATCTGTTCCAGCGCGTGGGGCCGCATCAGGTCGGAAGGCCCGCCCTGCAAGGACAGCCGCCCGCCCTTCAGCGCGACCGCGTGGTCGCAGAATCGGGCGGCCATGTTGACCTCGTGCAACACGATCACGGCGCTGCGGCCCGCCTCATGGCACATGCGGCGGACAAGCGCCAGAACCTCGACCTGGTGGGCGATGCCGAACGCGCTGATCGGTTCGTCCGGCAGCAGGATGCCCGCCTGCCGGGCGACCATCATCGCCAGCCAGGCCCGCTGGCGTTCGCCGCCCGACAGGGTATCGACCAGGCGGTCCGCAAAGGGCGTGACGCCGCATTCCTCCATCGCGCGGGCGACGGTGCCGTGGTCCTGGGGCCTGAAGCGGCCAGGCGGCGGGCATAGTCGCGGGGGCACCAGTCGCCAAGCGCCCGGCCCTCGAAGGCGACGGCGCCGCTGGCCGTGACCTGCCGGGCCAGCACCTTGAGCAGCGTCGATTTGCCCGATCCGTTATGCCCGATCAGCGCGATCATCCGGCCCGGCGGCCGGGCACGTTCACGGTCAGGTCGCGGATGGAAAAGAGGCTCATCGCTGCGGTCTCATCATCAGCCAGATCAGCCAGGGCGCGCCGATCAGGGCCGCGCCGGTGACATGATCGTCGGGACGCGCGAGGCCCAGGCGGCTGCCTTTAACCTTGCTGCGGTATTTTCACGCCCTGCAAGGCGCGGGGGCGGGGACCGCCGGTGGCCCAGTCCAGCAGTTCCGCCGTGTGGACGACCGGCACGCCGGTGCCCGACCCGATCTGCATCATGCAGCCGATGTTTCCGGCGGCGATGACCTGGGGGCGGGTGGCCTCCAGCGTGGCGACCTTGCGAGCCTTCAGTTCGGCGCTGATGGCGGGCTGCATCAGGTTGTAGGTGCCCGCCGATCCGCAGCAGATGTGGCTGTCCTTGGGTTCAAGGACGGTGAAGCCCGCGTCGGTCAGCAGTTCCTTGGGCGTGGCCTTGATCCCCTGCCCGTGTTGCAACGAACAGGCGGCGTGATAGCCGACGCGCAGCGGCGCGGCGTGGGTGGCATCCGTCAGGCCCAGGTCGGCCATGACCTCGGTGATGTCGCGGGCCAGTTTGGCCACGCGGGCGGCGTCGGCCTCCAGCGGGTCGCCCGCGAACATATGGCCGTAATCCTTGACGGTCGTGCCGCAGCCCGAGGTGTTGATGACCACCGCGTCCAGCCCCGCGCCGTCGATTTCCGCCGCCAGCGCGCGGATGTTGGCTGCGGCCATCGCGTGGCTTTCGCCGGTGCGGCCCATGTGGTGGGTCAGCGCGCCGCAGCAGCCGAGGCCCTTCGGGATCACCACCTCGCAGCCGTGGCGGCGCAGCAGGCGGACCGTGGCGTCGTTGATGTCGGTGTTCAGCGCCCGTTGCGCGCAGCCCACCAGCAGCGCCACGCGCTTGCGGCGGGCGCCTTGGGCCGGGAAGACCTGCGGGCGGTCGTTGAGGCTGGGGGGCGCGATGTCCTGCGGGGCCATGTCCAGCATGGCGCGCAACCGGGGGTCGGGCATCAGGCGGCGCAGCGGGCGCGCCAGTTTCGCACCCCGCAGCGCCAGCCGAAAACGGCCGGGATAGGGCAGGATCTTCGCCAGAAGCCAGCGCAGCAGGCGATCAGACAGGGGGCGGCGATAGTGCGCCTCGATATACTCGCGGGCGTGATCGACCAGGTGCATGTAATGCACGCCCGACGGGCAGGTCGTCATGCAGGACAAACAGGACAAACAGCGGTCGATGTGCTGGACGGTCTTCGGATCCGGCACGCGGCTGTTTTCCAGCATGTCCTTGATCAGGTAGATGCGGCCCCGCGGGCTGTCGAGTTCATCGCCCAGAACCTTGTAGGTCGGGCAGGTGGCCGTGCAAAAGCCGCAATGGACGCAGGTGCGCAGGATTTCGTTCGAACGCGCGGTCAGCGGGTCGGCCAGTTGCTGGGCGGTGAAGGTGGTCTGCATCTTACGCGTCCATCAGGCCGGGGTTGAGGATGCCCGCCGGATCAAAGGTCCGCCGCAGTCCGTCCTGCAGCCGGGCAACCGCGCCGGTCAGCGGCGGAAAGGCAGGGCCTGCGGCGCCGTCGCGGCGGACCAGCGTGGCATGGGGGGCAAGGGCGCGCGGGTTTTCAACGCCGCGATACCAGATCAGTCCCCCGCCCCAATCCAGCGAGCAGTCCCCGCCCATCGCCCGCAGGCGGTCGCAGAGGCCCGGCGCGTCGGTCGGCTTGCAGAGGATCCGCCACAGCGGCCCACTGCCCGCGAAATGCGCCGCGTCGCGGATGGCGTTCCAGGGGGCGTCCTCCAGCACCTGCGGGTTCCAGTCGGCCAGCAGCGCCAGCAGCCGGTCGCGGCGATAGGCGAGCTGGCCTTCCAGCCCCTCGACCCGCAGGTAAGCGGTGCCGCCGACATGGGCCGCGCCCGAGACCTCGTAGGGGGTGGAGAGCGCGGCGGTGAAGATGCGCAGCGCCGTGGCTTCATTGATGCCGGGAAAGGCCAGCGTCGTGCGGGCGGGCAGCAGCGGCAGGGTCTTCAGCACCACCTCGGTCAGCACGGCCAGCGTGCCATGCGATCCGGCCAGCAGCTTGGACAGGTCAAGCCCGGTGACGTTCTTCATCACCCGCCCGCCGTTCTTCAGCACGCGCCCCCGGCCATCGACAAAGCGCACCCCCAGCAGGTGATCGCGGCAGGCCCCCGCCAGCACCCGGCGCGGGCCGGAGGCATTGGCGGCAACCACGCCCCCCAGGGTGGGCGTGCCGTTCCCGCCCAGGACGGCGCGCAGGTCGGGCGGCTCGAAGGCCAAGGCCTGGCCTTCGGCGTCCAGCATCTGCTGGATCTCGGGCAGGGGCGTGCCGGGGCGGGCGATCAGGGTCATCTCGCCCGGGGAATAGGTGACGACGCCGGACAGGCGCGACAGGGACAGGGTTTCGCCGGGGCCACGGTTTTCCACCCGTGTGCCGCCGCCTTTGATGCGCAGGGAGGTGCGGCGGGCGTGGCAGTCGGCGATGATCTCGCCGACCTCGGCCTCGGTCGTGGGGACCAGATCCAATGCCACGCTCATTCCGCCGCCCTCGCCCGGTGGGCGGCGCTGGCTTCCAGCGGAAAGACCTTGGCGGGGTTCAGCAGCCAGCCGGGGTCGAAGACATCCTTCACCTGCATCTGGATCGCCAGATCGTCGGGGCCATACTGGTCCCCCATCAGGTCGCGCTTTTCCACGCCCACGCCATGTTCGCCGGTCAGGCAGCCGCCGACCTCGACGCACAGGCGCAGGATGTCGGCCCCGAAAGCCTCGGCGCGGGCCAGGTCGCCGGGGGTGTTGGCGTCGAACAGGATCAGGGGGTGCATGTTGCCGTCGCCCGCATGAAAGACATTGGCGACCTCCAGCCCGTGCTGGCGCGACAGCTCGCCGATCCGGCGCAGGGTATAGGGCAGTTGCCCCACGGGCACGGTGCCGTCCAGGCAGATGTAGTCGCCCAGCCGGCCCATGGCGCCGAAGGCCGACTTGCGGCCCTTCCAGATCGCCAGCGCCTCGTCGGCGTTGCGGCTTTCGCGGAACTCGACCGGGTTCAGGGCACCCGCGATGGCGCGGATGCGGGCGATCTGGTCGTCGATCTCGGCGCGCGAACCCTCGACCTCGACGATCAGCACGGCGGGGCAGTCGGGATAGCCTGCCTTGGCGAAGGCCTCGACCGCGCGCAGGCAGGGTTCGTCCATGTATTCGATGGCGACCGGCAGGACGCCGGACCGGATGATCCGGGCCACGCATTCGCCCGCCGTTTCCGCCGAATCGAATCCGATCAGCACGGGCCGCGCGCCTTCGGGGCGGGGCAGGATGCGCAGGGTGGCCTCGGTCACGACGCCAAGCTGGCCTTCCGATCCGCAGAGGATGCCCAGCAGGTCCAGCCCCATCGGCCCCATCTCGGGTCCGCCCAGGTCCACGACCTCTCCGGTCGTCAGGACCACCGTCGCGCCCAGCAGGTTGTTGGTCGTCACCCCGTATTTCAGGCAATGCGCCCCGCCCGAGTTCATGGCGATATTGCCCGCGATGGTGCAGGCCAGTTGAGAGGACGGGTCGGGGGCATAGAAGAACCCGTAAGGTTCCAGTTCCGCGCTGACCGACAGGTTCGTCACGCCGGTCTGCACGCGGACGTATCGGTTGTCGGTGTCCACCTCCAGCACCTCGCGCAGGCGCATGGTGCCCAGGATCACGCAATCGGCGGTGGGCAGCGCGCCCCCGGCCAGCGATGTCCCCGCACCGCGCGGCACCACCGGCACGCCCATGCCGTCGCAGACGCGCATCACCGCCGCGACCTCTGCCGTCGTGCGCGGCAGCACGACGGCCAGCGGCGGACAGCGATAGGCGGTCAGCGCGTCGCATTCATAGGCGCGGGTTTCCTGCGGGTCGTCGATCACCGCATCCGGGGGCAGCACCGCGCGCAGGGCCGCGACGATCTGCGGCACGCGGGCGATGACGCCCGCATCGGGCGCGGGCATGGCGATGGACATGGCTCTGCCTCCCTGTTCGGGGTTTGGTAAAATAAATTGACCAAGCCTGTCAATTGCGATGAGATGGGCGCAAGCACAAGGGCCTTGCCATGACCGACTTTTCCATCCGCCCCGAACGCGCGGCCGAGGCCGTGGCCCGCCATGTCGAGACGCTGATCCTGGAAGGCGCGCTGGCCCCCGGCGAAGGGCTGCTGCCCGAACGGGATCTCGCGGCGCGGCTGAACGTTTCGCGCCCCACGCTGCGCGACGGCTTGAGGCTGTTGCAGGATCGCGGGCTGCTGGTGGGAGAAAAGGGGCGGGGCTTGCGCGTGGCGGCCCTGGGCCGGGCGGCGATCACCGATCCGCTGCTGGCGCTGCTGGCTGAACGCCCCGAGGTCGAGGACGATTACCTGGATTTCCGCGACGTGGTGGAAAGCCATGCCGCCGCCCTGGCCGCCGCCCGCGCCACGTCCCTGGACCGCGACCGCATCCGCGCCGCCCTGGACGCGATCGAGGCCGCGCACGCCGCCGCCAACCCCGATGACGAAGCCCTGGCCGACGCCGCCCTGCACCAGGCCATCTACGAGGCCAGCCACAACCTTGTGCTGTTGCAGATCATGCGCGCGCTGTCGGCCAACCTGCGCAGCAACGTGGCGGCCAATCGGGGGCGCATGTTCACGCGGCCCCAGGTCCGCGACCGTCTGCGCGACCAGCACCGGGCCATCGGGGGGGCGATCCTGTCCGGCGATGCGGATGCTGCCCGGACTGCGGCCCATGCGCATCTGGCCTATGTCCGCCAAGCCGCGCAGGATCTGGCCCGGGCCGAGGCCCATCACGAGACCGCCCGCCGCCGCCAGTCGGGCGGCGGCCTGGGGCAGCGGCGGTGAACCCCGTGACCGATCCCGCCGCCTTCCTGCGCGCCCTGTTCGACCGCGCGGTCGGGGCCGCCGACCCGATGCGGATGCTGGCCGCGCATCTGCCGCCAAAGCCTTCGGGCCGGGTGCTGGTGATCGGCGCGGGCAAGGCCAGCGCGCGGATGGCCGAGGCGGCCGAGGCCGCCTGGGACCCCTGCGACGGGCTGGTCATCACCCGCTATGGCCATGCCCGCCCCTGCCGGGGGGTTCAGATCGTCGAGGCCGCCCATCCCGTGCCCGACACCGCAGGCGCCGAGGCGACAGGGCGGATGCTGTCCCTGCTGGAGGGCCTGACGGATAAGGATTTCGTGCTGGCGCTGATCTCGGGCGGGGCATCGGCGCTTCTCTGCGCGCCGGTGCCGGGGGTGACGCTGGCGGAAAAGCAGGCGGTGAATGCGGCGCTTTTGGCCTCGGGCGCGCCGATCGGACAGATGAACACGGTGCGCAAGCACCTGTCCCGCGTGAAGGGCGGGCAACTGGCGGCGGCGGCCTGGCCCGCGCGGATGCTGTCCCTGATGATTTCCGACGTGCCGGGGGACGATCCGGCCTTTATCGGATCCGGGCCGACGGTGGGCGACGCCTCCACCCCCGCCGACGCGCTGGCGGTTCTGGACCGCTGGTCAATCCCGGTTCCCGCCAGCGTGACCCGCGCCCTGCAAGGGGCAAGCCGCGTGGTCCCGCCCAGCGATCCGCGCCTACTGCGGGTCGGGAACCGCGTCATCGCCGCCCCCGCGCAATCGCTGGCCGCCGCCGCCGAACTGGCCCGCGCGGCGGGCTGCACCGTCGAGACCCTGGGCGATTCCCTGGAAGGCGAGGCGCGCGAGGTCGCAGCCGACCACGCCCGGCTGGCCCTGGCGCGGCAGGCCGCCCGCCGCCCCGGCGATCCGCCGCTGCTGATTCTTTCGGGGGGCGAGCTGACCGTGACGCGCCGGGGGAACGGGATCGGCGGGCCGAATGCGGAATACTGCCTGGCGCTGGCCCTGGCGCTGAATGGCGCTGCGGGCATCCACGCGCTGGCCTGCGACACCGACGGCATCGACGGGGCGGCCCCTGTCGCGGGGGCGATGATCGGTCCCGGCACGCTGGCCCGCGCCACCCCCACGGATGCCGCCCGGGCCCTGGCCTGCAACGACGCCCATGCCCTGTTTGGGCGGATTTCCGCCCAGGTGGTCACAGGGCCCACGTTGACGAATGTGAATGATTTCAGAGCGATCCTGGTTCTTTAATTGCCGTTTGACCGTTCAATGAAAAACTTCCGGGTTTTTCCGCGGCGAAATGTCGCCTGCTTGACACTTCCGCTGCCATGAAGGGTCTATCAGCAAGGGGCGCAGTCGTGGTGCGTAAAAAACCTGGGTTAGGTACGAGTTCAGGCTATCCCGATGCATCCTCGATGCAGGCCCTTGCCGGGCCCGGGATAGCCATTTTGCCTGTTTATTCCATGTCATTTCCTGGTTTACTGCGGTCATGCTGGCTGTGGATGGACCGATTCCACGATGATCGACCCTTCGGATTACGCCCCGCTGTTCGACTCGCCGATCATGTCGGGCTTGTCGCGGGATCAGAAACACGCGCTGCTGGCATCCTGCACGCTGCGCAGCCTGAAGGCCCCCACCTATATCCTGCGCCAGGGCGAGCCCACGACCGGCAGCTATTTCATCGCCTCGGGCCGGGTCGAGGTGGGCTATGTCGACGCGTCCGGCAACCAGGTGATCGTCCACATGGCCCGCCCCGGCGAGATGCTGGGCGAGGTCGAGGCCCTGTCTGGACGCCCCTGCGCCTGCAGTTGCCTGACGCTGCCCGACACGACCGTGCTGTTCTGCCCGGCCAAGGCGCTTTACGCCCATGTGCCGTCGCATATCCTGATCCCGAACCTGTGCACGATCCTGCATGACCGGCTGATGCGGGAAAACCGCAACCGCACGGCGGATCATTACTACAGCGCCGACCAGCGGATCCGGCTGTATCTGCGCCAGCTGACCAGCGACACGGACAATGCCGTGCGCATCAGCCAGTCGCAGCTGGGCGTGGTGATCGGCTGTTCGCGCCAGACGGTGAACAGGATGCTGGGCGAATTGCGCGACAAGGGCATCATCGAACTGGGGCGCAACGCCGTGCGCGTGCTGGACCGGGCGCGGCTGTCCGACGGCGCCCCGGCGGTGGAATGATCAGCGCAGGTCCGCGATGACGCGGCCGTCGTTGGGCAGGCTGCCCGGGGCCACCACCTCGACCGAGCCTTTCAGGCGGGTGATTTCCGCCAGCTTGTCGGCCAGGGCGGCGGCGGCATTGCTGTCGGGGTGTTCGGCCAGCAGGTGCATCCGGTCCTGTTCGCCCGCCCGGCTGATTTCCAGCCGCAGGCGGCGGCAGCCGGGAACCGCGCGGCCCAGGGCGGCGATCTGCTCGGGGCGCACGAACATGCCCTTGACCTTGGCGGCCTGGTCCGCGCGGCCCATCCAGCCCTTGATGCGGCGCGCGCCGGTGGCGCCGGGAATGACCGCCGACATGTCGCCCGTGGCGAAGCGCAGCAGGGGATAGTCGGCGTCCAGCCGGGTGACCACGATCTCGCCCACCTCGCCGTCGGGGACGGGATCGCCGGTGCCGGGGCGCACGATTTCGACGATCGCGCCGCCGTTCAGCACCATGCCAGGCCCGCCATCCTCGTATGCCACGATCCCCAGGTCGGCGGTGCCGTAGCATTGGCTGACCGCGACCCCGCGCCCCGACAGTTCCGCCCGCAAGCTGTCGGGCAGGGCCGCGCCCGTGACCATGCCGATTTCCAGGCAGGAACGGTCCACGCCCGCCTCGTCGGCCTTGTCCAGGATGATCTTGAGGAAATCCGGCACGCCCACATAGACGCGCGGGCGATACTGCCGGATCGCCACAAGCTGGTCGGCGGTGTTGCCGGGACCGGCGGGAATGACGGGGCAGCGAAGCGCCTCGGCCCCCGCCTCGAAGATGAAGGCGGCTGGGGTCAGGTGATAGGAAAAGGTGTTCAGGATCACGTCCCCCGCCTGCACCCCCGCCGCCGACAGGGCCGCGGCCGATCCCCACCAGTTCGGCCCGCGCCCCTCGGGGTCGAAGATCGGGCCGGGCGACACGAACAGGCGGCGCAGCCCCGCGACCGGCCCGCCCGTCAGCCCGCCGAAGGGCGGCTGCGCGGCCTGCAGGTCCACCAGATCCGACTTGCGCAGCACCGGCAGGCGCGCCAGGTCGGCCAGGCTGTCCAGCGGTGTCGCGGGCAGGTCGGCCCAGCGGCCTTGCGTTTCGCGCATCCGCGCCAGTTGCGCGTTCAGGCGGGCCAGCGGGCCGCCCGCGTCGGGAAGATCGGCAATCATCGGGCTTTCCTCAGGCCAGCCAGCGCTTGCGCCGGCGATAGTGTTTGACGTTGCGGTAATCGGTGTGTTCCGCCCCGCCCAGATAGAAGTCCTGCACGTCGGGATTCGACTTCAGCACCTCGGCCGCGCCCGACATGACGACCTGTCCCTGTTCGATCAGATAGGCGCGGCTGACGATGTCCAGCGTGGCCGCCGCGTTCTGTTCGACCAGCAGCACCGACAGCCCTTCGCGGGCGTTGATCTCGCCGATGATGCCGAAGATTTCCTGCACCAGCAGCGGCGACAGGCCCAGCGAGGGTTCGTCCAGCATGATCAGCTTGGGTTCGGTCATCAGCGCCCGGCCGATGGCCAGCATCTGCTGTTCGCCCCCCGACAGGTATCCAGCCTTGGACTTGATGCGTTCCTTGAGGCGCGGGAAATAGGCATAGACCTGGTCGCGGAGTTCGTTGAACCGGCTGACGCTGCGCCCGCGATAGGCGGCCACAAGGTTTTCGTCCGGCGTCAGGTGGCCGAAGATGCGCCGGCCTTCCAGCACATGCACCAGGCCCCCCGCCACCCGTTCGGGCGCCCCCAGGTTCAGGATGGATCGGTCGCCAAAGCGGATTTCCCCGCGCGTGACCAGCCCGCGCTCGGGGCCCAGAAGCCCCGAGATGGATTTCAGCGTCGTGGATTTGCCCGCGCCGTTCGATCCCAGCAGGGCGACCATCTCGCCCTCCCCCACCTCAAGCGAGACGCCCTTGATGGCCAGGAAGACCTTGTCATAGATGACCTCGACGTTTTCCAGAACAAGCGCGGGCATGGCGTCAATGCTCGGCTGCGTATTTGGCGGCCGATTCCTCGATCACCTGGCGGATCAGGTCGGGATAGGCGGCGTGCCAGTCGGAAACCGGCACCCACTTTTCGCCGTCCCATTCCGACACCCGGCCCGCGCCGCCGCCCTGGTGGTCCTCGGCGGTATAGGTGACGGCGGGCATCAGCCCCTCGGCATCAAAGCCCGCGATCTTCTCGAAGCCTGCCTTCAGGCCTTCGCCGGTCAGCGGCTGGCCGCCTTCCAGGCCAAGGCGCGCGGCCTCGACCGCGACGGCCATGGTCGCCACGCCCAGGTTGTAATAGCTGGTGCCGACATTGGCCGCCTCGCCCGAGCCCTTGCCCGCGTCGATCACCTTTTCCTGGATGCGCTGGATGATCGGATGGTCGGTGCCCGATGCCGTCGCCTCGAAGCGTTTGACACCCTTCATGGCGGGGCCGACGTTCGCGGCGTCGGTTTCGGCCAGCCAGATCACCGAATGGATCTGTTCGGGGCGGATGCCGTTCTGGATGGCGGTCTTGACCGACACGGCCTGCCCGCCGCCCGCGCCCCAGATCAGGACGTAGTCGGGGCGGTAACGCCGCACCTCGGACCAGGCGGCGGACTGTTCGTTGCCGGGGCTGGCATAGGGGAAGGCCTGGAACTCGAACTTCTCCTGTTCGGACAGGGCTTCAAGGATCGGGCCGGGTTCGCGGCCGAAGGGGCTGTCGATATGGACGATGGCGATCTTCTTGCCTTCCAGCCCGCCGTTGTTCTTCATGTGCTCGATCAGGGCGGCGGCCTGCGCCCAATAGGTCGGCATCATCGGGAAGACATAGGGAAAGACCGTTCCGTCGGAGGCGTCGCCGCGCCCGTGGGCGGGGGTGATGACCACGTTCTTGTCGGCCTGCGCCTGGTCCAGGATCGCGGCGGAAACCGGCGTGGACAGGAAGTCGAACAGAACCGCACCTTCCTCCTTGGCGCGGTTATAAGCCTCGATCCCCCGCTGGGGCTGGTTGCCGGTGTCGCGAACGATGGCGGTGACGGAATTGCCCTGGCCCAGGACGCCTTCGGCATTCGCCAGCGCCAGATAGTCCTGCTGGCCCTGGTTATACTGCCCGGTCACGAAGGTATAAACCGCCGTGAAGTCCTGAAGCAGCCCGAACTTGACATCCTCGGCCGCGACGGGCGCGGACAGCCCGGCCACCAGGGCGGTCGTCAGCGCCAGCTTGCGCAGAAAGGTCATGTGTTTTCCTCCCATCATTTCCCCCTCCCCAGGGGTTTCAGCTTCTGGCGTGGCGGAACGGCCAGACCAGGAAATACTTGCGGATGTTGTCGTAAATCTTGGCCAGGCCCAGCGGCTCCAGCAGCAGAAAGCCGATGATCATCGCGCCGTAGATCATCAAGGGCAGGTGCGAGAGAAAATTCTGGCTGACCGGCACCCAGCCGGATGCGGCCAGGCTGGACACGAGGTTCGTCAGGAAAATCGGCGCCAGCAGCACGAAGCCCGCGCCCAGCCAGGATCCGATCACCGATCCAAGGCCCCCCACCAGCACCATGGCGACAAGCTGGATGGACACGTTGAAGCCGAACTGTTCCGGCGTCACCGCGCGATAAAAGCAGAAGGCCAGGATCGCGCCCGTCACCCCGCCCATGAACGATGACGTGAAGAAGGCCATCAGCTTGGTCTTGAACGGGTCCACCCCGATCACGGCGGCGGCGAAGTCCTTGTCGCGGATCGCCACCAGGGCGCGCCCGAACGAGGTGCGCTTGACGTTCATGAAGAACACCGTCAGCAGCACCGCCCAGGCCAGCGCCAGCCAGTAGCGCGCGGCGAGGCTTTCGACCGGCAGGAACAGGAAGCTGACCGCAGGGGTGCGCAGCGTGGCGTGCGCGCCGCCGGAAATGGCGGGGACGTTCACCACCACCCAATCGACCAGATACTGCATCGCCAGCGTGGCCATGACCAGGTAAAGCCCCTTCACCCGCAGCGCCGCGCCCCCGAAGACCGCGCCGATCACCGCCGAGATCAGGCCGGACAGCAGCAGCGACAGTTCAAAGGGCACGCCCGCCCGGACCAGGTGGATGGACGCATAGGCCCCGATCGCCATCACGGCGGCAAAGCCGAAATGCAGCTGTCCCGCCAGTCCCATCAGCAGCGTCAGCGACAGCGCCGCCGCCGACCAGATCACCCAGGGCAGGACATAGCTGCCCAGATACAGCGGCGAGACATAGAGCGGCGCCAGCAGCGCAAGGACCAGCAGGGCGATAACCAGCCAGCGGTCCGTGGGGATCTTCCACAGCTTGCGGTCGGCCGCGTAGCTGGTGTGATAGGTGCCCGAGAGGCGATAGAACATGGCGTCAGATCCTCTCGATGTCTTCGCGGCCGAATATGCCGAAGGGGCGGACCATGATGGTCAGCAGGATGATCAGGGACGTGACCACGTCGCGCGTCGATCCGCCCGCGATGCTGTCCAGGTATCCGGGGATCACCGTGCCCAGGACGCCCACCAGGATGCCGCCCACCAGGACGCCCGGCACGGAATCGACGCCGCCCAGGATCACCACGGCGACCGCCGGGAACAGCAGCGCGGACAGCGTCCAGTCCACGCCCTGCGACGATCCCCACAGCGCCCCCGCCACCACGGCGGCGATGCCCGCGAGGCCCCAGGAAATCCCGATGGCGCGTTCCACGGAAATGCCCACCGCCCAGCTTGACACATGGTCGTCTGATACCGCGCGCAGCTTGGTTCCCAGCCTTGTGCGGAAGAACAGCAGCGATGCGCCGACCAGAGCCAGCGCGACGATGCCGCCGTAAAGCGCCGTGCGGTTGATGAACACGTCGCCGATGATGATGGGCGCGAAGTCGATCCCCAGGTCGATGGGCTTCGGCGTCGATCCCAGCACGCCCGGGACAAGCCCGCGCAGCAGGATCTCCAGCCCCAGGGTCAGCATGACGACCATGATCACCGGCTGGCCGACCATGCGGCGCAGCAGCAGCCGTTCCACGACCAGGCCGAAGCCGAACATGATCGCGGCGGCGATGGGAATGGCGATCCAGACATTGAGGCCCCAGGCCATGACCATCCAGACGGCGTAACCGGCGGTCATCACCAGCGCGCCCTGCGCCAGGTTCGGCACGCCCGCCGACTTGTAGATCAGCACGAAGCCCAGGGCCACCAGCGAATACATCAGCCCGGTCAGCGCGCCCGAAATCAGCAGTTCGATGAAATACGCCATTCAGCCGGCCCCCTTCACGTCGGACAGCCGCAGAACCCGGTCCAGCGACCCGGTCTGGCCGTTTTCATAGGTGATCCGCGCCTTGAAGTCGATCTGGCCCGCGCCCGCGTTCAGCGCCTCGATGATGGGGCCGTATCGGTCGTCGATCACGTTGCGCTTGAGCTTGCGGGTGCGCGTGACCTCCCCGTCGTCGGGGTCGAATTCCTTGTGCAGGTTCACGAAGCGGTCGATGGACAGCCCATGCGGCAGATGCGCGTTCACCGCCGCGATTTCGCCGGAAATCAGGTCATAGATGCGGCTGGCCTGCGAGAGTTCCGCATAGGACGTATAGGGCACCCCATGTTCCTGCGCCCATTGGCCGACCGCCTGGAAGTCGATGCAGACGATCGCCACCAGCATGTCGCGGCCCTGGCCGATCACGGCGGCGTCCTTGATGTAGGGGCTGAACTTCAGCCGGTTCTCGATATAGGTGGCGATGAAGCGGGTGCCGTCGCGCTTTTCCACCACCTCGGACACGCGGCCCAGCACGACCAACTGCCCGTCGGGTTCGATCTGGCCCGCGTCGCCCGTGTGCAGCCAGCCGTCCTGCAAGGCCTCGGCGCTGGCCTTGGGGTTCTGGAAATAACCGTCGAAGATATTGTCGCCGCGCAGCAGGATCTCGCCCCCCTCGTCGATCTTCATTTCCACGCCGGGGAAGGGGCGGCCCACGGTGGTCAGCGAGATGTCCTCGGGCTTCTGGGCCACGGCCAGGGCGCAGTTTTCCGTCTGGCCATAGAACTGGCGCAGGTTCAACCCGATGGCGCGGAACCACAGGAACACATCCTCGCCGATGGCCTCTCCGGCGGTATAGGCGCGCTTCACGCGGGCCAGGCCAAGCTGGTCGCGGATCGGGCCATAGATCAGCCATTCGCCCAGGAACCGCGTCAACCCGCCGCCCACGGGCTTGCCGTCCAGGCGCGCGCGTTCGGCCGCCATCGCGCGGGGCATGAAGTAATCGTAAAGCCGCCGCTTGATCCCGGTGGTTTCCGCGATGCCCACCTGCACGCGGGTCAGCATGGCCGACCAGGCGCGGGGGGATGCGAAATAGAGCGTCGGCGCCATTTCCCGCAGGTCGTGCAGCGCGGTCTCGCTCGCCTCGGGGATGTTGACGGTGAAGCGCAGCTCCATCGCCGCGCCGACCGAGAAGATGAAATCGCCCACCCAAGCCATCGGCAGATAGGCCATGTGGACCTCTCCCGCCTGGAAATATCCGGCGGCGGCGGCGTTCCTGACGCCCGACAGGACATGGCCGTGCTTCAGGGGGATACCCTTGGGCGCGCCGGTCGTGCCCGAGGAATGCATCAGCACCACGATGTCGTGAATGGTGGACCGCTGGATCAGCGCCTGCGCCAGACCGGGTTCGGCCTTCAGCCGCGCCGCACCTTCGGCCCGGATCGCGTCAAAGCCCGCCACGCCCGGCGGTTCGCGCCCCGCCAGCCCGCGCGGGTCGTCATAGATCACCAGGCTCAGATGCTGCCAGCGGCCCCGGGCCTCCAGCATCTTGTCCACCTGTTCCTGGTCCTCGGCCACGGCGACGCGGATATCCTCGCGCTCCATCTGCGCGGCCAGTTCCTCGGTCGGGGCATCGGCATAGGCGGGGGACGGGATCGCGCGCAGGCAGGCCGCGCCCAGCATGGCGAAATACAGGTTCGGGCGGTTGTCGCCGATCACCATGACCACATCGCCGGGCTTCACGCCGCGCGCTTCAAGGCCCGCCGCGAATTCCACCACGGCGCGCAGGTAATCGGCCCAGGTGTATTCCTGCCAGATGCCGTGGTCGCGTTCGCGCAGGGCGACCTGGTTCGGAACCTCGGCCGCGTTCTGCGCCAGGCGGGCCAGGATGGTGTCCTCGTCGCGCCAGTTCGGGTGCAGGGCCCTGGCCTGGGCCATCATCGCGGGGTCATGCTGCATGGCGGGGCTTCCCGATATAGGCCTCGACCACGCGCGGATCGGCGATGGCCTCGCGCGCGGGGCCCTGGGCGATTTCCTGGCCGTTGTTCAGGACCAGCACCCGGTCGCACAGCGCGGTCACGACATCCATGTGATGTTCGATGATCAGGACCGTCAGGCCCAACGCCTCCTGCGCGTCCAGGATGAAGCGGACCATGTATTCCTTTTCCTCCTGGTTCATGCCCGCCATCGGCTCGTCCAGGACCAGCAGCTTGGGTTCGGCGCACAGCGCGCGGGCCAGTTCGACCCGCTTTTGCAGGCCAAGCGGGATCACGTCGACATGTTCGTCGCGCGCGGGGGCCAGTTGCAGAAGGTCGATCACCTCCTCGACATGGCGGCGATGGGCGACTTCCTCCTTTTGCGCCCACCAGGGATAGAAGAAGGACGCCAAGGGGTTCGGCTTCATGAAGATGTGCCGGCCCATCAGGATATTGTCCAGCACGCTCATGCCGTGGAACAGCGCGACGTTCTGGAAGGTGCGCGCCACGCCCATGGACGCGATGCGGAAGGGCTTCAGCCCGCTGATCTGCCGCCCGTCCAGCGTGATGCGGCCGATCTGCGGGGGGTAAAATCCGGTGATGGCGTTGACCAGCGTGGTCTTGCCCGACCCGTTCGGCCCGACCAGCCCGAAAATCTCGCCCCGCCCGACGGCCATGGACACGTTCTTCAGCGCGACCACGCCCCCGAAGCGGCGGGTGATGTCGTCGCAGACCAGCATGGGATCGCCGCTCATGCGGGGAAAGACCCGTTCAGTCCGTGCATGACCTGTCCTCCCAAACAGTCTTGCCGAAACGCTGCCCCGGACCGGCTCCTCCTCCGGTCCTGGACAAGGAAAGGCTAGCATCGGTTGCGTTTTTCGGTAAACCGAAAAGAATGGCAAAACCCTTTCGGGATTCCTGAAATGCACCCGAACCTGGTCGATCACCTGCGCGCCTTTTGCGCCATCGCCGACACGGGCAGCCTGACGGCTGCGGCCAGGGAACTGCGGCGGCCCATTTCATCCGTCAGCTATTCGCTGGCGCAGCTGGAGCAACAATGCGGCTTCCCCCTGCTGGGACGCGGCCCCAACCGGGCCGAACTGACCGAGCGCGGCCGCGTCCTTCTGGCCGAGGCGCGCAGCGTCGTGGACCGCGCCCGCAGCTTCGCCACCCACGCCGCCTCGCTGGAAAAGGGCGAGGAAACGCGCCTGCGCGTGCTGGTGGACGTGCTGTTCCCGCGCGCCGACCTGAATGCCGCGCTGCGGGCCTTTGCCGCCGATCACCCGCACGCGCGGTTCCAGTTCTTCAACTCGTCCCTGGCGACGCTGTGGGACGACCTGCGGGACGGCAACTTCGACTTCGCCCTGACGCTGGCCGCCGCGATCCCGTCCGACATTTCCGCCCGCCACCTGGGGACCGAGACGCTGGGTCCGGTCTGCGCCGCAGGGCACCGGCTGGCCCGCCTGCCGCAGCCGCTGGCGATGCGGGCCTTTGATCGGGAACGGCAGATCTATTACGTCGGATCGCCGCAGATCGACATGGAGCGGGTGGGGCGGCTGTTTTCCACCGATGTCTGGACGGTGAACGACGTGGAGTCGATCAAGTCCATGGTCGCGGCAGGCCTTGGCTGGTGCTTTTCCGCCAGCCGCACGTTTGAAGCGGAAATCGCCCGGGGCGAGGTCGTGCCGCTTGTCTGCGAGGACATGCAGTTCCACCCGGTCCGCACCGTGGTCGTGGCCTGGCCCGCGCATCGCAGGCCCGGCCCCCTGGGCCAGGCCATGATCGAGGCCATGGCCGGGACGACGCGGCCTGCGCCCTAGGCGTTGCGCGCGGTCCCGTCCTCGCGCCGCAGGGCGGGCAGGCCCACGCCCGTCGCGTCGAAACCCCCGTCCACGGCCAGCGTCTGGCCGCTGATGAAGCTGGCCTTGTCGGAACACAAAAAGACGATGGCCTCGGCGATCTCGCGCGCCTCGCCGTAACGGTTCAGCGGGATCGCGTCGTAATAGGCGCTGATGATGTCCGGGGCGTGGACGGCCATCGCCAGCTTGGTCCTGACCGGGCCGGGGGCCACGCAGTTGACGCGGATGCCCTGTTCGCCCAGTTCCGCGGCGAATTGCTTGGTCAGGTGGATCACGGCGGCCTTCGAGGTGCCATAGGCCACCCGCAGCGTGGACGCCCTGAGCCCCGAGATCGAGGCGATGTTGACGATGGCGCCCCGGGTCTTGGCCAGTTCCGGGATCGCCGCCTGGGTGCACAGGAACACGCCGTCCAGGTTGGTGGCCATCACCTCGCGCCATTGCTCGAAATTGGTCTGGCGGGCGCGGGAAAACAGCGCCACGCCCGCGTTGTTGACCAGGGCATCGACGCGGCCCCACTGACCGACGACCTGCCGGATCACGCCATCGACGGCCTGGGGGTCGGAGATGTCGGCCTCGACGGGCAGGACGTTTTCCATGGCGTCGCAGGCGCGGTGCAGTTCTTCCGTGTCGCGGTCCACCACGGCCACGCGCCAGCCCTGTTCCAGGAAGATCCCGGTCGCGGCAAGGCCGATGCCCCGCGCGCCCCCGGTCACGATGGCGACTTTGGCGTCTGTCATGGGTCTGTCCTTTCGATCAGCAGTTCCAGCGTCACGCCGACCGGGTTTGCCCCGCGGTCCAGCGTGCCGCGCATGATGGTGCCCTGGGTGTCCACGACCTCGATCGGGACCTGGGCGCGGCCCTGGGCCAGCATGGCCCCGTCCAGCCGCAATTCGGTGGCGTGGCAGTCCATGTGGGTGCCGTCGGTGAAACGCACATGGTCGATGCTGCCCAGGCCATGCAGGCGAGCGTTGGCGATGCCGTGGCGGGCGGCCAGCGTTTCGATGGCCGTGACCACATCCTCGCCGGGCCGGATGCGGGCCAGCAGGCCGCTGCCCGAGCCGGTGCCCTGCGGGGTGAACAGGGTGAAGGCGGTCTCTGTATCGGGCAGCGCCTCGAACCAGGCGTCCGGCGCGCCCAGGCCGTGGACGGGGGCGTCCGCCGCCAGCACGGAATCCAGCGGCAGCAGATGGCCCATGGTCCCGCCCCAGGTGCCGTGGCAATGCAGGAAAGGCGCGCCGTCCTTCCAGCCGACCGTGGCGGTCGCGCGCTGGATCGTGACCGCCCCGTCCGGCGCATGGGTTTCGGAATACCAGGCCGCATGGATGCCGTCGGTCGAGGGCGCGGGCAGGACATAGCGCAGGGGATCGCAGGTCACGCCGTCCAGCCAGACCACGCCGCCCTTGCAGCCCGCATCCGCGAACAGCCGCGCCACCGCCGTCATCACCGTCCGCCCGGCGGGCAGCACGCCCGAGATCCGCCGCAAGGACGCAGGCACCGCCACCGCGCGTTCCGCCGCGCGCGGGCCGGGATGGATCATCCGCTGCCTCATGCGATCATGCCGCGGGCTTCCAGTTCGGCGCGGATCATCTTCTTGGTGATCTTGCCATAGGCCGATTTGGGCAAGGCGTCCCAGAACAGGAAGCGTTTCGGCATCTTGTAGCGCGACAGCTTCCCGTCCAGGAAAGCGGCCAGCTCTTCCTCGGCCACCGGCGCATTCGCCACGCAGACCGCCCAGCCGATCTCTCCCCACAGGGGGTCGGGGACGCCCAGGACCGCGACCTCGGAAATGGCGGGGTGGGTGAGGATCTTCTCCTCGATCTCTCGCGGATAGACGTTGGACCCGCCCGAAATGAACATGTCCGACTGCCGCCCGGTGATATAGACGAAGCCCCCGTCGTCCATGTGGCCCAGGTCGCCCGTGCGGAACCAGCCGTCGCGGAAGGATTTCGCGTTGGCCTCGGGGTTTCGGTAATAGCCCGCGAAGACGGCGGGGCCGATGCAGCAGATCTCGCCCGTCTCGCCCGGCGCGACTTCGCGGCCCTGGTCGTCCTGGATCTGGATCTCGATCCCCGTGCGGGCATGGCCGCAGGTGCCGATGCGGGCCGTGGGGCCGTCCTCGGCCTGGTGCAGATGGGCGGGCAGGACGGTGATGTTGCCGGTCACCTCGCCCAGGCCGAAGTATTGCACCAGCACGGGGCCAAGCGTGTTCAGCGCCTTCTGCTGGTCCACCCGGTACATCGGCGCGCCTGCATAGATGACATAGCGCAGCGAGGACGTATCGGCCGTGGCGGTCGAGGGATGTTCCACCAGCAGCTTCAGGATCGTCGGCACGGTGAACATGGTCGAGACGCGCCAGTCCCGCACCAGATCCCAGACCTGCGCGGGATCGAAGCGTTCCGTGGGCAGCAGGACCGTCTTCACCCCCCGCGCCACCTGGGTCAGTTGATGGACGCCCGCGCCATGCGAGAGCGGCGCCACCACCAGCGAGGCATCATTGCCGGTCAGCCCCGGCATCAGGTCGGCCAGGTGGTTCGTCACCACGAAGGCCATCTGCCCGTGCGTCAGGACGGAGGCCTTGGGCCGCCCCGTGGTGCCCGAGGTGAAGAAGAACCAGCAGGGATCGTCGCGGTCCACCGGGGCCACCTGCGGGCGTTGCCCCCTGTGGTCGGCGGTGATGGCGGCCACGTCCGGCCCGAAATCCGCCGCGCCGAAGGCCAGCGTCGGCACGCCGCAAGCCGCCGCGTGGTCGGGGAAGCTGGCGTTGCAGACCATCAGCGTCGCACCCGAGGCTTCGGTCAGATAAGCCACCTCCTCGGGCGTCTGGCGGAAGTTGGCGGGCACCCAGACCCCGCCCGCGCGCCAGACGGCGAACATCGCCTGCATCATCTCCATGCAGTTCTGCGACTGGCACATCACCCGGTCGCCCTTCTGCAACCCGAACCGGGTTTGCAGCGCATGGGCCAGGGCATCGGTGCGGGCGTTCCATTCCGCCCAGGTCCAGCGGGCATCGCCCATGACCAGGGCCACGCCATCCGGGTCGCGCCGCGCCGCCTGGGCCAGGAAGGTCGCAAGGTTCATCACGCGGGTGGACACCGGGGCCAGCCCGCCAACGGGATCGGTCATTTCTCTCGTTCCAGGATCGAGCAGTAGTTGGCGACCGCCGTGCCGCCCATGTTGAAGACGCCCGCCAGGGTCGCGCCCGGCACCTGCATCGCGCCCGCATCCCCGGTCAACTGCATCGCCGCCATGACGTGCTGCGACACGCCGGTCGCGCCGATGGGATGGCCGCGCGACTTCAACCCGCCCGAGGGGTTCACGGGCAGCGCGCCGTCCCTGCGCGTCACCCCGTCGCGGATCACGCGCCAGCCCTGGCCGCGCGGGGCAAGGCCCATGGCCTCGTATTCGATCATCTCGGCGGTGGTGAAGCAGTCGTGGGTTTCCACCAGCGACAGGTCGGTGATCGCCAGCCCCGCCTGGTCCAGCGCCTTGCGCCAGACGCGGTGCGCGCCCGCGAATTCGGTGGGGTCGCGGCGCGACAGGGCCAGCATGTCGCCCACCTGCGCGCGGGCGCGGAAGCGGATGGCGCGGGCCAGGGTTTCCGCCACCTCGGGCGCGGCCAGCACGATGGCGGCGGCGCCGTCCGACACCAGCGAGCAATCGGTGCGCCGCAGCGGCCCCGCGACCAGCGGGTTCTTGTCGGACGGCGTGTTGCAGAAGGCCAGATCGAACGCCTTCTGCATGTGGGCATAGGGGTTGCGCGTGCCGTTATCGTGGTTCTTGGCGGCGATCATCGCCAGTTCCTCGGACCTGTCGCCGTTTTGCTGGAAATAGCTGTCGGTGATCCGGCCAAAGACGCCCGCGAAACCGCCGGGGGTGTCGCCCTCCTCGGCCACGTAGCTTGCCGACAGCAGCACGCCGCCCACATCGGCGATGGGGATCGCGGTCATCTTCTCGGCCCCGATCACCAGGGCCACCTTGCCGCGCCCGGATGCGATGAAATCCGCCGCCGCATAAAGCGCCGCCGATCCGGTGGCGCAGGCATTTTCCGTGCGCATGAAGGGCACGCCCGCCAGTTCGGGGCTGCCCATGGCGACCAGCGCGCCCTGGAAATCCTGGCGCTGGAAGCCGTTGTTGTAGACGCCGGTGAAGATGCCGTCCACGGCATCGGGCGTCAGGCCCGCGTGTTCCAGGGCGGGCAGGGCGACCTCGGCCATCAGGGCCATGGTGTCGGGCGAATCGGACTTGCCGAATTTCGTATGCGCCCAGCCGACGATCAGGGGGTCAGTCATCCGGTGTTCCTTTCAAGGCTGGCAAGGCTGGCGGCGATCGCCTGCGCCTCGCGATGCAGCGCGGCGGCCAGATCGGCCTGCCGCGCGGGGGTCATGCGGTTCTCGATGGCGGCGATGGAGAGTGCCCCCGCAGGCCGCCCGTCGGGCCAGAGTATCGCAACCCCAAGGCCCCAGGAACCCGCCACGACGCGGCCAGGGTTCAGGGCATGGCCTTGCGCGCGGGCCTGCGCCAGATCCTCCAGCAGGCCAGGCATCAGATCGCCCACCAGGGGCGCGACCCTTGCCAGCAGCGCGTTAGCCTCGGTTTCGGGCAGGGCGGCCAGGATCGCCAGCGCCCCCGCGCCGACGCCCGCGGGCTTGCGGTCGCCGCGCATCAGGGCGTGGGTGCGGACCGGGAAATCGCCCTCGATCCGGTCCAGGCACAGGCTATGGTCGTCCTGCGGCACGGTCAGCAGCACCGTGTCGCCGGTGTCCCGCGCCAGCCGGACCATGCCGTCGCGCGCGTGGTGAAGGATGCCGTGGCGTTCCGCCGCAAAACCCGCCAGCAGATAGGTTTCCGGCCCCAGGTGATAGCGCCGCGTCTGCCGGTCCTGTTCCACCATCCGCGCCGCGCTAAGCGCCAGCAGCAGCCGCCGCGCCGTGGGCCGCGCCAGCCCTGAGGCGGCGGCAAGCTGCGCCAGCCCCATGCCGTGCGCGCCGCCCCGCCCGACCAGCGACAACAGCGACAGCGCACGCGCCACCGCCTGCGTGCCGCCGGTGTCCAGGGGGGCGGCGTCACGCATCAGGCAAGCTGCCTGCCGATGGCGGCTTCCAGGATGGCCCAGGCCTCGTCGCCATAGGTCTTTTTCCATTCGGCATAGAAACCGGCCTCGCGCAGCTTGTCCTCGAACGCCTTTGGATCGGCGTCGTTGAAGACAAAGCCGTTCGCTTCCAGTTCGCCGCGCAGGGTCGCGTTCATCGCGGCGATGTCCTCGCGCTGCTTCAGGGCGGCGGCGTTGAAGTTGTCGGCCACGGCCTGCTGCACATCCTCGGGCAGGGCGGCCCAGGCACGGCGGTTGCCCAGCATCCAGAAGCCGTCCCACATGTGGTTGGTCATGGAACAGTACTTCTGCACCTCCCACAGCTTGGCCACCTTCATGATCGCCAGCGGGTTTTCCTGCCCGTCCACGATGCCGGTCTGAAGGGCGGTATAGACCTCGGCAAAGTTGATCGACGCGGGGGCGGACCCGAAGGCGGTGAACAGCGAAGTCCAGAGCGGCGACACGGGGACGCGGATCTTGAAGCCTTCCAGGTCGGCGGGCGTCGTGATCGGCTTGGTGGAGGAGGTGATCTGGCGGAAGCCGTTGTCCCAGATCTTCTCCATCACCACCAGGCCCGCGCCTTCGATCTGCCCGCGCTCATAGGCGCCCAGTTCGCCATCCATGGCCTTCCAGACGGTGTCGTAATCGGGGAAGGCGAAGCCCACGCCGTTGATCGAGGCGTTCGGGACCAGCGTGGACAGGATGATCGGCGAAAGCTGGAAGAATTCCACCCCGCCCGAGCGCAACTGCCCCAGCACGTCGGTATCCGCGCCCAGCTGGTTCGAGGGAAAGATCTGCAGGTCGAAGCGCCCGCCGGTGGCTTCCAGGATGGCCTTCTGCGCCTCGGCCAGGCGGACGTTGCTGGGATGGTCCAGCGGCTGGTTGTTCGCCACCTTGTAGCTGAATTCGGCGGCCATGGCCGGGCGGACCCGGATGAAGGGCGTGGCCAGGGCGCCGGCGGCGGCGCCCAGCAGGATGGTGCGGCGGGTGATCGTCATGAAACTCCTCCTCCCCGAGGTGTTGGAAACGGTTACAGCAATGCGGTCGAGAACCAGGGCACGGCGGCGATGGCCAGCAGGCCCACCATCAGCGCGGCGAGATAAGGCCAGATCTTCGCCATGACCTGTTCGGCGGGCACATTGGCGATCTTGCAGGCGATATAGAAGCCGATGCCGATGGGCGGGGCCATCAGCCCGATGTTCATGGCCGTGACGATGACCATGGCGTAATGGATGTCGTGGATCCCCAGGCCGCGCGCGATGGGAAACATGATCGGCGCCAGCAGCACGATGGCGGGCAGGCCTTCCAGCACGCAGCCGAGGATCAGGAAGATCGCGACCGATGCCAGCATGAAGACGATCCAGCCGCCGGGCAGGCCGGTCACAAGCACCATCAGGTCGCGCGCGAAGCCCGACTGCGTCAGCGCCCAGGCCATCGCGGATGCCGCGCCCAGGATCAGCAGGATCGCCCCCGACATGGCGGCGGTTTCCACCAGCATCCCGCCCACCCGGCGCAGGGGGATGCCGCCATAGAGGACCGCGCCGATGACAAAGGCGTAAAGCGTGGCGATGGTGCTGACCTCGGTCGCGGTGGCGACGCCGCCGCCGACCAGGCTGCGGATCATGAAGGGCAGCACCAGGGCAGGCGCGGCGATCAGGGCGGTGCGGCCGATGACAGACAGGGACGCGCGGCGCACGCCCTCCATCCGCTCGCCCCGGGCCTTCCAGCGGGCGAGGATGGCGAGGACCACCAGCAGCACCATGGCGATGGCAAAGCCGCTGGTGAAGAGGCCCGCGATCGACACGCCCGCGACCGATCCCAGCACGATCAGCACGATGGAGGGCGGCACGGTGTCGGCCATGGCCGCGCCCGTCGCCAGCAGCGCGGTCATTTCGGGCGCGGAATGGCCGCGGCGGCGCATCTCGGGGAACAGCGCGGGCGCGACCGTCGCCATGTCCGAGACCTTGGAGCCCGAGATGCCGGATACCAGGAACATGGACCCCAGCAGCACATAGCTCATCCCCGCCTTCACATGGCCGAAGAGCGAGGCGAGGAAGCCCACGATGGCCCGCCCCATGCCGGTCGCGTCCAGGATGCAGCCCAAGAGCACGAAGACCGGCACCGAGAGCAGGATCAGCGAGGACATCCCCTCGTCGATGCGGCCCATCATCACGAAGACGGGCGCGTTGGTGGCAAAGGTCAGGTAGCCCAGCGTGGCAAGGGCAAAGCAGAAGGCGATGGGGACGCCCACGATCAGCAGCAGGCCGGCGAAGAGGCCCAGGAACAGCGGCAGGTTCCAGTTGCCAAGCGCCAGCACGGCGGGCTTGGAAAACCACAAGGCGGCGGCAATCATGCCCGCCAGAACCAGCGTCCCCCCGATCGTTGCCCATTCGCGGGTGCGCAGCACCGACAGCACCATCAGCAGCGCCATCAGCCCGATGCCGGCGGGCAGGGCCGATGCGCGCCAGGACATCGGCAGCTGCAGCGCGGGCGAGGTGACAAAGGATTCCTCATAGGCGTATTCGACGGCCACCGGGAACAGCCGGACCAGCAGGACGCAGACCAGCACACTGCCCCCGATCTCCAGCACGCGGGCCAGCCGGTCGGGCAGCAGCGGCAGGAAGACCGTCAGTTTCATGTGCTCGTGCCGGTCCACGGCCAGGGCCGCGCCCAGCATCGCCATCCAGATGAAGCTGATCGAGGCGACCTCGTCCCCCCAGATTAGGGGTTTCGCCAGGACATAGCGGAAGAAGACATTGGCCAGCACGGTGACGATCATCACCACCAGCAGGCCAGCGGCGGCGATTTCCACCGGACGCATCCAGCGTTCGGCGCGCTTCGGCTCGGCCAGCGCCTCGATCCCGCCCAATGCCAATTCGGCACCGGCATGTGCATCCGTCTGGTGCATCCTGTCCCCCGTCGGGCAGCGGCGGCCTCCTCTTGCCGCGTCCTGGTCCACATGGTGGATTCGGAACTGCCCTCTCCGTTGTCAGGGATAGGCGGTGAAATGACAGCTTGGCAACTGAAAATTAGAGGATCGTGCGATCCAGCAGGCAGGTGCGGCCGGTTCGTGTTCCATATCGTAGAACAGGGGCCGAAGGGCTTTGCCCCTAGACCGCCGTTCCCGCCGCCAGCAGGCGTTGCCCGGCAGGTTCAGGCTGCGTCGCGGGATCGGGCAGGCGGAAGCGGACCATCTGCCGCCCGCCGGGAAGCCGGGTCACCGACCAGCCCAGCAATTGCCCCCCGGGGCCCTTGATCAGCCCGCTGTCGCGCGAGGCGCCCTCGGATCCGGACAGCCGCGCGTTCAGAGCCTCAAGGCCCGGGCCCGCCTCGGCCTGGGCCTGCCAGCAGGCCAGCGCGCCGCTCAGGCTGTCGGGGGCGGCTGTCCAGAGGTCGCGGTAAACCTGGTTCGTCATCGCCACCTTGCCCTCGGCGGAAAAGACCGCCACCGCCTCGCCGATATTGTCCAGGATGTTGTGGCCCAAGGCCAGTTGCGCGCGGAACTTGCGGGTCAGGCTCATCTCGGACGTGATGTCCTCGAACAGGAAGGCCACGGCGCCGTCGGGATGGGGGCGGCCGGTGACGCGATAGGTCTGGCCGCCGGGCAGGGACCATTCCTCGACATGGTGGCCGGTCGCGGCGGCGCTTTCCAGGTTGCTCATCTGCTGGCGCCAGCTGCGGAAATCCTTGGGCTCGGGGACCATGCGCAATTCGCGCAGCTTGTCCAGCAGGTCGAACAGCGTGGGCCGCGCGGTCAGGAAGCCGGTGGGCAGGTTGGTCAGGTCGATCAGCGCCGGGTTGAACAGCTGCAACTGCCGCTGGCGGTCGAAGATCGCAAGGCCGATGGGCAGGTCGGCGAAGGTCTTGGTCAGGGTTTGCACGAATTCGCGCAAGGACCGTTCGGCGCTGACCGCCGCATCGGCGGGCAGGGCGAACATCATCACCTGGTCGCCGACGGGGTGGCTGTGGCAATCATACCAGGACACCGCGCCGTTCTGGTTCAGGGACGCCCGCCGTGTCCGCGTTCCCGCGCCGGGCACCGGCCGGGGCGAATCCAGCAGGCGCGGCAGCGGCCAGCCGATGGGTTCGTCCCCCTGCGCCTCGGCCCGGCGCAGATAGGCGGCATTGGCCCAGGTCACCCGGTCCTCGGCGTCCTGGCGCCAGACCAGCATCGGCGTCTGGTCCAGCGAGCGGCGCAGCAGGTCCAGTTCCTCCTCCATCGCCTGCTGGGACATGGAATCGACCACGATGCCCGCGTATTCCGCCTGGGGGTCGGTGATGGTGATGCGCAGAAGACCCGCGTCGAGCCCCTCGGCCACCAGCCGCAGCGCCGCGCTGCCCGAGCCCGCCTGGCCCAGGAACTCCACCCGTCCGGCGCGGTCGATGCGGCCCAGGGCTTCGATCGCGTCGGGAAAGCGCGGGCCGATCCATTGCAGAAGGCGCGTCCAGTCCCCTTCGGGCGCGGAAAAGCGGTCCAGAAGCGCCCGGGCGGGCGGCGTCGCGTCGATCAGAAGCCCGTTGCGGAACAGCATCACCATGGGCTTGAGGCTGCTTTCCAGCCCCTGCGGCAGGCGCGGCCGGTCCCGGCCCGGGCCCCTGTCCCACCACCGGACCACAAGGATCGCCAGCAGGACCGAGGCGGCCCCCGTCAGGACCACCATCAGGATCAGCGCGGCGCCATGCAGGGACATTCCTTGCTCCTTCACGTTTGGCGCAACCATAGGAGGAGGGGACTTAAGGAACAGTTAAAATGTCAGGCTTCCTGCGCGGGATTGTCGCCCAGTGGCGCGCGCGCATCGGCCAGGATCCGGTCCAGCGGCCAGCGCACCGTCACCACCGCGCCCGGGCCCCCGTTGGCAAAGCCAAGCCGCGCGCCGGATCGTTCCAGAAGGGTCTTGGCGATGAACAGGCCAAGGCCCATGCCGTCATACCCGTCGCGCTGCGCGCCGCCGCGCCGGCTGGTCAGGTAGGGATCGCCGATCCGCGACAAAAGCGCGGCGGGATAGCCCGGGCCGTCGTCGCGGATCGTCACGCAAAGCCAGCCATTGCCGATCTGCGATTCGACCGCCACCTCGCTTGCCGCGAAATCGACGGCGTTCTGGATCAGGTTGCGCAAGCCGTGGATGATGGCGGGATCGCGGCGGATGTCAAAGCTGTCGGCCTTGATCCGGACGGCGGGGCCACGCCCGGCATGGGGTTCGGCCGCATCCTCCAGCACGGCGCGCAGGGGGGCCGCGCGCAGGTGCAGGTCGTCCTTGCCCGCCCGGCCCATCGACCGCAGGATCTGGGCGCAGCGCACCGCCGAATCGCGCAGGGCCATGGCGTCGGCCTGCAGGTCGGGGCGGTCGTCCAGTTCGTCCGCAAGTTCGGCCGCGATCAGCTTGATGGTGGCCAGGGGCGTGCCCATCTCGTGCGCGGCGGCGGCCACGACGCCGCCCAGGTGCTGCAGCCGCTGTTCGCGCGCCAGGGCCATCTGGGTCGCGAACAGCGCGTTCGAGGTCGCCTGCAGTTCCGCCGTCACCCGATGGGCATAGCCCGCGAAGAACACCACCCCGATCAGCAGCGCCGTCCAGTGCCCAAGCGCCAGCGTGGGGGCCAGCGCCAGTTCCTGCCCGTCCGCGCCATGCAGCGGCATCGCGATCAGCGCCGCGATCGAGACCAGCGCCACCGTCGCCACCCCCAGGGCCACCGTTTCCCGTGCGTCCAGCGAGGTCGCGGCCACCGTCACCGGCGCCAGGACCAGCAGCGCGAAGGGATTGGCCAGCCCCCCGGTCAGCGCCATCAGCGCCGAAATCTGGATCACGTCAAAGGTCAGCTGCACCACCGCCCCCCGGGTCGAAGTCCGGCGCGGGGGCGACAGCACCTGCCACAGGTTCATGGCGATGGCCGCCGCGATCAGCGCCAGCACGGGTTCCAGCGCAAAGCCGATGCCCATGATGCGCGCCACGACCACCGCCGCAAGCTGGCCCGCGATGGCGAACCAGCGCAGCAGCACCAGGGTGCGCATCCGGATCGGCTCGGCCTCGGGCGGGGCCAGGGGGTCGATGGGGGGATCGGAGGGAGGAAAGGCTGGGGCCATGCGCGTTCCGGTGCGACGATGCGGACCTTGATACGCGGGCCGGGATGGGCGATCAATGTGCCGCTTGCGCCCGCCCTGAGGAGAAAAACCATGGCCGACCGGAAAATCCTGCTGATCGGATGCGTCGCCGCCGCGGCCCTGCTGGCGTCGGGCGGGCTTTACCTGGCGGGGCGCGGGGGCGACCAGTTCGCCGGATGCGGCGGCAGCGCGGTGGCGGGCGGCATGGACGCCTTTGGCACCGACTTCACCCTGACACGGCAGGACGGGCAGCGCGTCACGGCCGAGCAGGTCTTCGACAAGCCCTCGCTTCTTTATTTCGGCTATACGTCCTGCCCGGATGTCTGCCCGATGGACAGCGCCCGCAACGCCGAGGCCGCCGCCCTGCTGGCCGAACAGGGCAAGGACGTGCAGACCGTTTTCGTCACCGTCGATCCCAAGCGCGACACGCCCGAGGTCGTGGCCGATTTCACCAGCCTCTTTCCCGGCGACATGATCGGCCTGACCGGCACGGACGAGGAGATCGCCGCCGTCAACAAGGGCTGGCGCAACTATTACAAGGCCAATGACGCCGAGGACGGGGAATACTATCTGGTCGATCACATGACCAACACCTATCTGGTGCTGCCCGGCAACAGGACGGTCGATTTCTTCAACCGCGACACCCCGCCCGAGGTCATGGCCGAGCGCGTCGGCTGCTTCGTCGATGCCCTTGGCTGAGAAGTGATTGCCCCTGTCCCGGCGTTGCGGCAATGTTACCGTTCACGCAAGCTGGGACTGCGCCATGGAAGTCGAAACACCCGCCCGGACGGCCCCGGGCCCCGATCCCTCGTTGATCCTGGTCGATGACGACGAAACCTTCGTGACGCGGCTGGCGCGGGCCATGGAAAAGCGCGGCTTCGTCCCGCGCACCGCCACCAGCGTCGCCGATGCCCTGGCCGTGATCCGCGAGGCGCCCCCCGCCTATGCCGTGATCGACCTGCGGCTGGAGGACGGCAACGGCCTCGACGTGGTCGAGGCGCTGCGCGAGTTGCGCCAGGACGCCCGCATCATCGTGCTGACGGGATACGGCGCCATCGCCACCGCCGTGGCGGCGGTGAAGATGGGCGCGACCGATTACCTGGCAAAGCCTGCGGATGCGAATGACGTAACGTCCGCATTGCTGTCGAACGGCGAGCCGCTGCCCCCCCCGCCCGAGAACCCGATGTCGGCGGACCGCGTCAGGTGGGAACATATTCAACGGGTTTACGAACAATGCGATCGCAATGTCAGCGAAACCGCACGCCGGTTGCATATGCACCGCCGCACGCTGCAGCGAATCCTGGCCAAGCGCGGGCCACGGTGAATTAATGACATGTCTTGTAATTTTCATCGCATTATATAATCTAGGTTTAATCAATTCATGATGGATGCAGATGAAATGAACCTCGACCTGGACAAGATGACGCTTAAAGACCTGCGTGATCTTCGGGCAAGACTGGACCGCGCGATCAATTCCTATGAAGATCGTAAACGCCGCGAAGCCCTGGCGGCGATCGAGGAAGCCGCACGAGAGCATGGTTTCAACCTTGCCGACCTGACGGGCGCGAAACCGCGCCGGTCGGGAACCGTCGCGCCCAAATACGCAAATCCCGCGGATCCGACGATGACCTGGACCGGCCGCGGCCGCAAGCCCCGCTGGGTTCAGGACAGCCTTGAAGGCGGCAAGCAGCTGGACGACCTGCTGATCTGACAGGGTTTTTTGCGCAAGGCTGCCCCATCGGGGCAGCCTTTTCCTATGCGGCCCCGCCTTGGGCCTCGTTCAACATCCTGAACCGTTCCAGAAACGCCTCGCGCACCTCGGCAGGGGGGCGTAATTGAATATGCAATACGGACAAAATAGTTTCGTTTTGCAAGGGAAACAGGCGTTTTGCCTCGGCCAGGCTGAAACCGGCGATTTGAACGGCCTCCAGCCGCGCTGAAATCCGGTCGGCCGCCTTGATTTTAACCTTTATTGACGATGGTATTGTCGCGGGCAAACCAAAGCGGCGGTGGATGGCCGCCGTCAGCCGTTCGTCCATGCGGCCATATTCCGCCCCGAGCGCCGCCTTGACGGGGGAAATCATGTCGCCGATCACATATTCCGGCGCATCGTGCAAAAGCGCGGCCAATCGCCAGCGCGTCTCGATCCCGGGATAAAGGCGGACCAGGATATCCTCGACCAGCAGGGAATGTTCGGCGACCGAATAGGGCCAGTCGCCAATGGTCTGGCCGTTCCAGCGGGCCACGAAGGCCAGGCCATGGGCGATGTCGGTGATCTCGATGTCGACAGGCGTCGGATCCAGCAGATCCAGACGCCGGCCCGACAGCATCCGCTGCCAGGCCCGGCGCGGGCGCGGGGCCATGGGTCAGGCCGCCATGGCGCGTCAGGACAGCCGCTGGTCGGCGGGCGCGCCCTGCTGCTGCGCCTGCGCGCGGCGCGCGAGTTCCTGGCGGTACAGCGCCACGAAATCGACCGGGTCCATGTTGAAGGGCGGAAAGCCCCCGTCGCGCGTCACGTCGGAAATGATGCGGCGCACGAAGGGAAACAGCATCCGCGGGCATTCGATCATCAGGAAGGGGTGCAACTGGTCCTCGGGCACGCCCTCGATCAGGAAGACGCCGCCGTAATCCAGCTCGGCCAGGAACAGGGTCGCGTTGTCGCCCTTGTTGGTCGAGGTGACGCGGAACTTGGAAATCACCTCGTACTGGTTGTCGCCGGCGCGCTTGCGGGCGTCCAGGCTGACCTGGACGGTGATCTCGGGCTGGACCTCGCCCTGGGGGGCGCCCTTGGTGGCGACGGCGTTTTCAAACGACAGGTCGCGGATATATTGCGCCAGGATCTGCATCCGCACGGGCGGGGCTGCGGGCGCGGTTCCGTTGGCGGTGGTTTCGTCGGCCATGGGTTTTCCCTTGAAAGGATGACACTTGGCCCCGGTTCTATCAGGCGCGGGTCACGGCCTCAATGGCGTGTCCAGCCCGAGCCGCCGGGACGCGCGGGCCGGTCGTCCGGCCCCTCCTCGGGCAGGTCGAGCGGCGGGCGCTGACGCGGGGGCGTGTCCTCGACCACGAAATCCGCGTCGATCACGTCGGCGTAAGGCGGGCGATGGGCCTCGCGCCGCGCCCTCATGTGGACCGACCGGACCCGCATCCGCCGTCCGGCCTGGCGCATCACAAGATCGCGCACCGGCCGGATCAGCAGCAGAAGGCCCACCGCATCGGTGAAAAAGCCCGGCACGATCAGCAGCGCGCCCGCGACCATCAGCATCATGCCATGGGCCAGGGGCCGCGACGGATCGCGCAGCTGCGCCAGGCTGCGCTGCGCCTCGATCCAGGCATGGGCGCCTTGGCTGCGGATCACGGCCATGCCCAGAAGGGCGGCCAGCACCACCAGCGCCAGGGTGGCCCAGACCCCGATCAGCCCGCCCACCTGGATGAACAGCGCGATCTCGACAATGGGCAGCGCCACGAAGATCCACAACAGCCACATTCCGATTCCTTCCCGGCCAGGGGATAACTGGACTTGCCCCGGCCCAATCCCTACATAATGACGCAGATCAACGATACCAGCCAAGACCACATGAGGCCAATCGCATGAACAACCCGTTGCTGCAGTTGCTTGTCCTGGCCGGGATCGCGATTTTCCTCATCCTGCGGCTGCGCAACGTGCTGGGCACCCGCGACGGGTACGAGCCCCCGCAGGTCGAGGCCCCCGACCGCCCCCGCCCGCGCTTCGACGTGATCGAGGGCACGGCCGAGGAGCCCGACCACGACATCCTGGACCATGCCGAGGCGGGCAGCCCCGCCGCCCGCGCCCTGGCCGCGATGAAGGCGGCCGAGCCGTCATTCGGCTTGATGGATTTCCTGGGCGGCGCGAAAGGCGCCTATGAGATGATCCTGATGGCCTTTGAACGCGGCGACCTGTCCGAGGTGCGGCCCTTCCTGGCCGAGCCCGTGGCCGCCGCCTTGCAGGGGGTGATCGACGACCGCGCGGCCAAGGGCCAGACGGTGACGGCGCAGTATATCGGCACGCGCGAAACCGCGCTGGCCGGGGCAGAATTCGACCCCGCCACGGGCATGGCCGAGATTTCTGTCCGCTTCGTGGGCGAACTGATCGCGGCCACGCGCGACGCGCAGGGCAACGTGGTCGAGGGCGATCCCAAGGCCCCGCGCAAGCAGCGCGACACCTGGACCTTTGCCCGCCGCATGGGCCAGGACGATCCGAACTGGCAGCTTGTCGCGACCGGCTGATGGCCCGCCGGCAAAGTCGGTGGGGCGGCCTGACCCCCGAGGACAGGGATCTGTGGGCGCGCGTCGCCCGCACGGCGGTGCCGATGCACCCCGAACGCCCGAAGCCCGCCGAACCTGACGCGCGCCCGGCCCCCAAGCCGGTGGTGCCGCGCCCTCGCATCCCCGAATTCAGCATCGGCCAGGCGGCGGCTGCCCGGCCCGCCGCGCCGCCCGCGCCCGCCAGCCCCGCGCAACGCCTGGCGCAGCAGGCCCTGCGCATGGACCACAAGATCCACCGCCGGATGTCGCAGGGCAAGCTGCCGCCCGAGGCGCGGCTGGACCTGCATGGCATGACGCTGGCCGCGGCCCATCCCGAACTGATCGGCTTTGTCCTGTCCTGCCATGCCCGGGGGCACCGGCTGGTGCTGGTCATCACCGGCAAGGGCAAGGGCGATCACGGTCCCCTGCCGACGCGCCCCGGCGCCCTGCGCCACCAGGTGCCCCACTGGCTGCACATGCCGCCGCTGTCGGCGGTCGTCCAGCAGGTCACCGCCGCCCATTACCGCCATGGGGGCGAGGGGGCCTATTACGTCTATCTGCGCCGGACCTGAGGCATGGGGTTCCCCCACCACGCCGCCCCCTAGAAGGCCGGCGCCAGCACCACCTGCACCGCCTGTTCGACCCGGCTGACCGCGCCGCCGATCAGGCCGGGGCCGGTGCCGCCCTCGTCAGGCAGGATCCGGTCCAGGTCGCGCATCCGCGCCAGGATCCGTTGCAGGGCGGGAGAATCGGCCAGGTTGAAATGCCCGTAGCCGGTGCTGAAGGCCCCGGTATCGACCACCACCACATCCAGATCCGCGACGGGGCGCGCATCGGGGATGTTGCCCAGCCTCAGCGGCTCGTCCGAGATCAGCGCCGACAGTTGCAGCGCCCGGTCGCGGGGCGAGGTCATGATGACGAAGGGCTGCGGCAGCGGCCCGATGGCGCGGACCTGCGACCGGAACAGCCGCAGATCCAGGTCGGGCGAGATCAGGACCACGCCGTCGATCTGCCCGATCAGGTCGCGCCGCCCGGTCAGGGCCATCTGGCGCAAGGCCTCCATCAGCAACTGGCCGCCCATGGAATGGGCCATCAGCACGATCCGGCCCCGGCCGCGCGCCTGCGCCAGCAGCTCAATCGTCTGCACCAGCCCGTCGCGGGAATAAAGCGCGCCGTCCCGGTCGCCCGAATAGGCATAGGGCTTCATCCGCGAAGGCCACGAGAAATGCGCGTGGATGCCCGGCAGTTGCAGGTCATGGGCCAGTTGCGCGGTGCGGTAAACGCCCTCGGCGAAGCTGTAGTTGTAGCCATGCACGAACAGCATGATGTCGCGGTTGCCTGGGCCCCGGCCCGCCAGATCCCGCTCGATGGCGCGGCGGAAGGCGCCCGCATCGGCAAGCCGACCGCCGCCCGTGACCAGGAACTCCCGGTCGGGATCGCCGCCGGGCCGGGGATAGGCCAGATCGCCCGGCGCGCGGTCGGGCGGGACCGACACGTCGATGCGCGAAAACCAGGGCTGCGGGACATGGTGGCCCGACAGGTCGCGTTGCGCGGCGACCCAGATCGGCTCGGCGATGCGGGGCTGGTATCCGGCGGGGGCCATCACCAGGGCGCCGCGCGGCCCGCAGGCCGCAAGTGCCAGAACAAGGCAGAAAAGGAAATGCCGCAAGCGTCACCTTACAGGGAAACGGTCGCGGCAAGCCTGTCAGAGAAATGCGCCCCAGGCCAGTCCCGGCGTCAGATCCGCCCGCCGTAATTGGCCTTGGGGCCCATGAAATACCACAGGATCAGCCCGACCACCGGCAGGATCGCGATCAGCGCGATCCACAGGATCTTGGTGCCCGTGCTGACATTCGTGTTGATGACCGAGGCGATGGCCCAGACATCCAGCACGAAGATGATGATTCCGAAGACGTAACCCATGACCAGTCCCCTTTTCCTGCCGGGCCAACCCGGATCCATGCCGGGCGGTTCCTTATAGCACGTAACGCGACAGATCGGTGGACCGCGCCAGATCGCCCAGGTGGCGTTCGACATAGGCCGCATCGACCTGGACCGTCTCGCCGTCCTTGTCGGGGGCGCTGAAGGACAGTTCCTCGAAGACGCGCTCGATCACGGTGTAAAGGCGGCGCGCGCCGATGTTTTCCACCGCCGCGTTCACCTCGGCCGCGATCCGGGCCAGCGCGGCGATGCCGTCGGGGGAAAAGCCCACGGTGACGTTCTCGGTCGCCATCAGCGCGGTGTATTGGCGCGTGAGCGCGTTGTCGGTTTCGGTCAGGATGCGGATGAAGTCGTCTTCCGTCAGCGCGCGCAGTTCCACGCGGATCGGCAGGCGGCCCTGAAGTTCGGGCAGAAGGTCGCTGGGCTTGGCGACATGGAACGCACCGGATGCGATGAACAGGATGTGGTCGGTCTTGACGGGGCCGTATTTGGTGCTGACGGTCGTGCCCTCGATCAAGGGCAGCAGGTCGCGCTGCACGCCCTCGCGGCTGACATCGCCGCCGCGCGCATCGGACCGGGCGCAGACCTTGTCGATCTCGTCGATGAAGACGATGCCGTTCTGCTGCACGGCTTCCAGGGCTGCGGCCTTGACGGCCTCGTCGTCCAGCAGCTTGTCGGCTTCCTCGGCGATCAGCAGGTCATAGCTTTCGGCGACCGTCATCTTGCGCCGGACACGCCGCCCGCCAAAGGCCTTCATCAGCCCCGACAGGTCCATCATGCCGCCCAGGGACTGGCCCGGCTGGCCGGGGATCTCCATCGCGCCGAAGGGATTGGACGTGTCCTGCACCTCAAGCTCGATCACGGTGTCGTCCAGTTCGCCCCGCTTCAGCTTGTCGCGGAACATCTGGCGGGTGCCGTCGCGGGCGTCCTTGCCGGCCAGCGCCTCGATCACGCGGTCCTCGGCCGACTTGTGGGCGCGGGCCTTGACCTCCTCGCGCATCCGTTCGCGGGTGTCGATCATGGCGGCGTCGGTCAGGTCGCGGATGATCTGCTCCACGTCGCGGCCGACATAGCCGACTTCGGTGAACTTGGTCGCCTCGACCTTGATGAAGGGGGCGTTGGCCAGCTTGGCCAACCTGCGGCTGATCTCGGTCTTGCCGACGCCGGTGGGGCCGATCATCAGGATGTTCTTGGGATAGACCTCGTCGCGCAGGTCGTCGCCCAGCTGCTTGCGGCGCCAGCGGTTGCGCAGGGCCACCGCCACGGCGCGCTTGGCGTCCTTCTGGCCGATGATGAAGCGATCCAGTTCGGATACGATCTCGCGCGGGGTCAGGTCGGTCATGGGTCTGCCTTTGAAGGGTTTAGGCGCAGATAAACAGTCGGGGCGGCAATTTGAAGGGTTGCGCTTTTGGGTTGCGGATCGTGGACAGGGTCCACCGCGCGCCTATAGAAAAGCGAAGGCCTGCTGATCCGGCTCGTGCCGCATCAGCAGGCAGTCGCCCGTCCGGCCCAGAAACCCGGGGATCGCCCGGAACCCGGCCTTTTCATAGGCGCGGACCGCGCGCAGGTTGGCGGGGTCCGGATCGATGATGAGGGTCCGCTGCCCCTCGGCCCGCAGAAGGGCCACGAAAGCCGCCAGCGCGCGCGAGCCGATGCCTTTCGACAGCAGGGCGGCGGGGCCGATGGACAGATCGACGCCCAGCGTGTCGTCTGGCAGGTCCATGACCCAGGGGGCCTCCGACAGCCAGGGTTCCACCCGCGCATCCGCGATGCGCCAGGCCTGGATATAGCCGACGGGGCGGTCCTGGTGGTGAAACAGAAAGGGCTGCGTGCTGTCGCGGCCCCGGATCATGTCGCGGATATGGCCGATCTCGGTCTCCGTATCCCCGGACCACCAGTCCCGCCAATGGGGCAGGGCCATCCAGCCCGCGATCAGGGGCAGGTCGGCCGCCGTCACCGGCGTGAAGGCGATGTCAGGTTCCAATGACCTCGACCGTCAGGTTGCCGTTGGTATAGACGCAGATGTCGGCTGCGATCGCCATGGCCTTGCGGGCCACCGTTTCGGCGTCGCCCTCGCCTTCCAGCAGGCCCCGCGCGGCGGCCAGCGCGAAGTTCCCGCCCGACCCGATGGCGGCCACGTCGTGTTCGGGTTCCAGCACGTCGCCCGCGCCGGTGACGACGTAAAGCCCCTGCCCGTCGGTGACGATCAGCATGGCTTCCAGGTTGCGCAGGTATTTGTCCATGCGCCAGTCCTTGGCCAGGTCCACGCAGGCGCGCTGCAACTGGCCGGGGGCGGATTCCAGCTTCTTTTCAAGCCGTTCCAGCAGGGTGAAGGCGTCGGCGGTCGATCCGGCAAAGCCCACCACCACGTCGCGCCCGCCGGGGGTCAGGCGGCGCACCTTGCGGGCGGTGCCCTTCATCACGGTGGGGCCGACGCTGACCTGCCCGTCGCCCGCGACCACCACCTTGCCGCCGCGCCGCACCGCCAGGATCGTGGTGCCGTGCCAGCCGGGAAATCTGTCATCCGCCATGAGGGTTTTCCTTCCGTTTTCCGGGTTGCAGATATGGGCACGGCCCTGGCCTTGCAACCCGTCGGCCCTTTGTGCAGCGTGGCGCGCATGGACCAGCCTCCCATCCTGCGCGTTTATCTGCATCCGCCCATGCTGCAAACGGCGCAGGCGGGCAAGCTGGGCTTTCTGAACCGCATGTCCCGCCTGCTGGGCGAACGCGGCTGGCAGGTGATCATCCAGCGGTCGGGCGAAACCGCGCGCCAGGCCGCCCCTGGCCTGCCGGGCCATGCGCTCTATCACATGGAACAGCCCACCCATGACCGCGCCCTGACCTTCCGGCGGGCCTATCATTACCCCTTCTGGCGGTTGGAGCGGCACGCCGAACGGTGGTCCTGGCCCATCGCCCGGGCGCGCTTCGATCCCCGGTCGGTCGATGCGCAAGCCGCGCGCGATTTCGCGGGCAGGCTGCGCCAGCGCGTGCTGCCGGGGCCGGACCCGGTGCGGGGCGACCACGTCCTGATCCCGCTGCAAGGGCGGTTGCGCGCCTGCCGGTCGTTCCAGACCATGAGTCCGGTCGCCATGGTCGAAACCGTCGCCCGCACCGGCCGCCCGGCCATCGCCACCTTCCACCCCAAGGAACCCCCTGACACTGAGGACCGCCGCGCCCTGGACGCACTGGCCCGGCGATACCCGAACCTGACGCTTGGCGGTGACACGGCGCAACTGCTGCGCGGCTGCGCCTTTGTCGCCACGCAGAACAGCGCGGTGGGTTTCGACGGGCTGATCCTGGAAAAGCCGCTGGTGCTGTTCGGGATGGCGGATTTCCACCACATCGCGCTGAACGTGGCCGAACGGGGGGCGGAGGAAGCCCTGGCCCGCGCGGACGGCCACCGCCCCGACTTCGCGGGTTACCTGGACTGGTTCCTGCGCCGGACGAGCCTGGACATGATGGCGCCGGATGCCGACGACCGGATGCTGGCGGCCATGAAAAAGGGCGGCTGGCCCGTCTGAACCCGCCGCCCTTCGACCGTCACGAAGGACAGGTCAGATCGATTCCTCGATCCAGTTCTTCAGCGCGGCCTTGGGGGCGGCGCCCATGCGGTTCGACACGACCTCGCCGCCCTTGAACATGAACAGCGCCGGGATGCCGCGCACGCCAAGGGCGGCGGCCTGTTCCTGGTTCTCGTCGATGTTGACCTTCACGATCTTGACCTTGCCGGCATATTCCTCCGACAGCTCCTCCAACGCGGGGCCGATCTGCTTGCAGGGGCCGCACCATTCGGCCCAGAAATCCACGATCACGGGGGTGTCGGACTGGCGGACCTCGGTGTCGAACTGGCTGTCGGTGACGGGCAGGGTGGCCATTCTATCGCTCCTTGCAAGGGACATGCCGGCGGGATGCGGCAAGGCTTCGTTTCAACAGCTATGAAGCCAGCGCCTTGGGGTCAAGGGCGGCCATGACGCGGTCCAGGACCTTGTCGGGGATCACCATCAGGCTGCGCGTGGCGGTCCACAGGACGCGGACCTCGACCGCGCGGGCGGGCCAGATCATCCGCAGCGCCGCGCGATAGGCGGCCATCTGGCGCAGGATCCCCTCGGGCGTGTCCTCGGGGCGGTCGGGCACCACCGCGTTCGACTTGTAGTCCACGGCGATGATCCGCGCATCCGTGACGATCAGCCGGTCGATGGCGCCATGCACCGGGCCAAGGCCCGGCAGGGGGGCAGTCAGCGCGACCTCGGTCAGGACCTGGGCAAAAGGGTCGGGCGTCATCACCTCGGCCAAGGCGGGCGCGTTGATCACCGCAGCGGCCTCGGCCAGCAGGTCGGCCAGCTCGTCGGCCCCGGGCAGGCCGCCCTCGGCCCCGGCCAGCAGGCCGCGGGCGATGCGCGGCCAGTCGGTCGCGGGCTGGTGGGGCAGGTGTTCCAGCAGCAGGTGCAGCCGCGTGCCGCGCAGCATGGCGGCGGCGGGATCGGCGTCCTCGGTCCCCTCGCCGATGACCTTGGCCCCGCCAAGCGCGGTGGCGGCGATGGCCAGCATCCGGGGCGGGGGCGCGGGGGCGCGGCGATGGGCCCATTCGGGCGCGCGGGCCGGGGGGGCGAAGGTCGCGTCCAGCGCCACGGCCTCGTCCGGCCAGGCGCCGAAGAACAGCCGCTCGGCGGCGCCGATGCCGTCGATCTCGACCCGGGTGCGTTCCAGGCTGCACCGCACCGCGCCGACCGAGACCATGGAATGCCAGGACTCGAGCCCCACGCCGCAATCGCCCGCCGCCGCCACGATCAGCCAGCTTTCGGCCCGCGTCATCGCGACATACAAGAGGCGGCGGCGTTCCTCCTCCTGCCGCTGCTCGAGGTCGGCCACGGCCCGGGCCACGGGATCGGGGCGTTCGGCGGCAAGGCCCCGCCAGGCGGGCCGGTCGTCCAGCCGGATCAGCGGCTGGCCGCGCCCCGGCTTGCGCTTCTTCGTTTCGGGCAGGATCACCACGGGGCTTTCCAGCCCCTTGGATCCATGCACCGTCATCACCCGGATCAGCCCGCCCGCCCCGCCGGGCAATTGCCGCTTGATCTGCACGTCGTCGCTGCCCAGCCAGACCAGGAAGCCCGTCAAGGACGGCGTTTCCACCGTGTCATAGGCCAGGGCCTGCGACAGCAGTTCGTCGATGCCGTCCTCGGCCTCGGGGCCGAGGCGGGACAACAGCGCGGCGCGTCCCCCGTGGCGGACCAGAAGGCGCGAGATCAGGTCGTAGGGGCGCAGGTAATCGGCCTGGTCCATCAGGTCATAGAGAACCTCGAAGGCCCCGCGATAGGGCGATTCGCGCAGGCGTTCCCACAGGAACTGCCGCCCGCGCCCGGCGGCCAGGCGATAAAGGTCGTCCTCGGTCAGGCCGAACAGGGGCGATTTCAGGACGGCGGCCAGGCACAGGTCGTCCTCGGGGGTGGAGACGACCGACAGCGTTGCGGTGATGTCGCGCACGGCCAGTTCGGCGGCCAGCTTCAGCCGGTCCGCCCCGGCCACGGGCAGGCCCGCGGCCTTCAGCTCTCGGATCAGGTCGTCGAAGAGCCCCGCCCGGCGCTGGACCAGGATCTGGATGTCGCCCGGCCCGATGGCGCGGACCTGGCCGGTCTTGCCGTCGCGGATGGGCGTGCCGATGATCTGGCGCACCTGCCGGGCCACGGCGCGGGCCAGCTGCGTGTCGGCGGCGTTTTCCGCCGGCGCATCGACGGGGCGCGTCCAGTCGCCCTCCTCGGGCTTTTCGGGTTCGGGCAGGGGCGGCCAGATGTCGATGCGGCCCGGCATGGTGTCGCGAAAGGCGATGTGGCGGGGCGGATCGCCCAGGCCTTCGGCCGCGTCGCCCGAAAAGACCGTATCGACCAGCGACAGGATCGCGGGCGAGGATCGGAACGAATGGGCCAGCCCGCGCTGCTGCATGGGCTGGCGCACGGCCTCGAAATCCTGGCGGAAGCGGTCGCGCATCGCCTCGAAGACGGCGATGTCGGCGCCCTGGAAGGAATAGATCGACTGCTTGGGATCGCCCACCACGAACAGCGTGCGGGGCCGGTCATGGGCGCCCTGGCCGCTGGTGAATTCGTCCGTCAGCCGCCGGATCACGCGCCATTGGTCCGGGCTGGTGTCCTGGGCCTCGTCGACCAGGATATGGTCGATGCCGCCGTCCAGCCGCCACAACACCCATTGCGCCATGGAGGATTCCTCCAAGAGCTCGGCGGTGCGGCGGATCAGGTCGTCGAAATCCAGCCAGCCATGGGTGGCCTTCTGGATGGCCAGGCGGCGGGTGAATTCATGGCCGAAGCGGTGCAAGGCCAGCGTCTTTTGCGCCAGCGCCAGCCCCATGCACAGGGGCCTGGCATCGGCCACGCGCCCCATCAGGTCGTTGAGATCCGCCATGAAGGGGGCGCAGCGGCCTTCCCGCAGGGCCTTGGTGGGGATGTCGCCGATCTTGGGGCCGAAGGGCACGCGGGCATCCTTGCCGAACAGCAGGCATTTGCACAAGAGATGCAGTTCCGCCAGGCCGGGATCGGCCCAATTGCCCGCCGAAAGCTGGTCGGCCAGCTTGCAGTCCTTGGGGCCGCTGGCCCGCAGGATCGGCACCAGGGCCGCGAACAGGTCGCCCTCGGCCCCGTCGAAGACCCGGGCCAGCAGCGCGGGTTCGTCCAGTCCCGGCGGCAGGCCCATGGAGCGCCAGATCGGCGCGGGATCGGGTTCGCGGGGATAATCCGATTCGGACAGGCCCGCCAGGAAGGCGTCCAGATTGTCGCCCGTCACCAGCGCCGTCAGGTCGCGGATCGCCGGGATGCCTTCTTCGGCCATGTCCTCGACGATCTGGGCGCGCAGCGCGCGGGCGGAACGGTCGTCCAGTTCCATGAAGCCCATCGGCACCCCGGCTTCCAGCGGGAAGCGGCGCAGCAGGGCCGCGCAGAAGCTGTGGATGGTCTGGACCTTCAGCCCGCCCGGGGTCTCGATGGCGCGGGCGAACAGGCGGCGGGCCTGCGCCAGATCCGGGTCGCCCCCTTCGCCCAGTTCGGCCAGTTCGCGCCGCAGATCGGGTTCGGGCAGCATCGCCCATTGGCCAAGACGTTTCAGCAGGCGGTTCTGCATCTCGGTCGCGGCGGCCTTGGTATAGGTCAGGCACAGGATGCGTTCGGGCGCGGTCCCGGCCAGCAGCAGGCGCGCCACGCGGTCGGTCAGCACGCGGGTCTTGCCCGACCCCGCATTGGCCGTCAGCCAGGTGGACCGGGCGGGATCGGCCGCCGCGATCTGGTTGAGGCTGGCTTCATCCATCCCCATTGCCCTTTTCATCGCCCACCCTTTCCGCACGGGGCGCATCGGCCAGCGACCATTCGCCGTAGCGCGCCAGATGATCGTAGTCGCCCGCATAGCTGGTCTGTTCGGGCGCGCGCATCGCGGTGAACCCGATCTCGCCCCCCAGATAGGCCGCGACCAGGCGGACGAAGCCTTCCCAGTTCTCGGCCTCCAGTTGCGGGGAATAGCTGCGGGGATGGGTCTCGCCCTCGCCGCCCAGCTGGATATAGCTGATGCCCGCGACATCGGCGGGGCCGATCGCGTCGAAGCCGCCGCGCCGGACCATCGCGGCTTCCAGGATCAGCTGCTTGTCGAAGGTGGCGATCTGCCGGTCGGTCGGCGGCTTGCCGGACTTGTAGTCATAGATCATGACCTGCCCGTCGTGCAGAAGGTCGATCCGGTCGGGCCGGGCGGTCAGCACGAAGTCCATCCCGGGCAGCGCCACGCGGCCGCGCTTTTCCACCACCACCGGGCGGCCCTGGGCCAGCCGGGCCAGCTCGTCCGCGACGATCTGGTCGGCGATCCGTTCCATCCGCGCGGCCCAGAAGGCGCGGGTGGCGGGCCAGGGCACGTCGCGCAGCAGGATCTCGGCCGTCAGCCGCAGGAACCGGGCCTTCAGCACCGCAGGCGGCGTGTCGGGCGCGGGTTTCGAGGCCACCAGCGCCTCGACGATGGCGTGCAGCGTCTGGCCGCGCAGGCTGGCATCGGGTTCCGGCCGCAGCGGGGGCAGGGGGCGCAGGCCCAGCACGCGCTTGGCATAGACCGCGTAAGGGTCGCGGATCAGCAGGGACACATCCGTGACCGGCAGTTCCTTGAACGGCGGCGCGGGCGGGATGGGCGAAGGGCGGGCGGCGGGCCCGACCGTCACCGGGGGCCGCGACAGGGCGGCGGCCTTGGCCAGCCAGGCATTGCCCCGCGCGCGCATCGCGGCCAGGGCCTGCGGGCCGTTCCTTTCGGGCAGGCCGGTCATCAGGTTGGTCAGCCGGTTCAGCCAGCGCGAGGGGATGGTTTCCGCCTCGGCATCGCGGCGGGCGCGGGTCAGGACCACCTGGTCCAGTCCCATCACCTGCTGGAAGTCGTGCGCCGCAAGCCCGATCAGGGTTTCCGGCAGCGGCAGGCCCGCCGCCGCCCGCATCTGCCGCGACAGCCAGGGATCGGGCGCCAGGGGCTGCGGCCAGCCCCCCTCGTTCAGGCCCGACAGGATCACGGTCCCCTCGCCCACGATGCGGGCTTCCCGGGTTCCGCGGATATGGATCAGGTGATGGGCGCCGCCGGCGATCCGCACGGATTGCTGGCGCATCTCATCGAGCAGCAGCGAACAGAACTCGGTCGGGCTGAGGCTTGGCCCCTGGGCCGCGTGTTCGGCCAGATGGTCGATCGTGCTGCGCAGAAGCGTCCCCGCGCTGTCCTGCCACAGCTTCGACGCCGCAGGACTGCCCCCGGGGCCCGCCGCCCAGGACTCGGCCAGCGCGATCAGGTCGTGAAGCCGGTCGGACAAGGGGCGCGGGGCGCGGTCGCGGGCCAGGGGGGTGATGCGGTCCAGAAGGTCGGCCAGCCATTCGGCCCAGATCTTGCGGGCCTCGTCGCCGCGCGTGGCCCAATCGCGCAAACAATCGCCGTCGGGAAAGGCCGGGCCGTTGCGGCGCAGGTGCAGTTCCAGGTCGCGCGCCAGCCTGCGCGCGTCGTTGAGGTGCAGCACCGCCGATCCCGTGACCGTCATCGGATGCTTGAGCAGGATCAGCAGCCGGTCGATGGTCAGCGCCTGGCCGAACAGCGCGGCGATCTGGCGCAGGAACAGGCCATTCGCGGTCAGCGACAGGGGCTGGCCCGCGCTTTCGTCGGGCCGCAGGTGCCAGCGGTCCAGCGCGGCGGTCACGCGCCGGATCAGGTTGCCGTCCGCCCCGATCAGCGTGGCGCGCGCCTCGCGTTCGGCGGCGTCGCGCAGCAGAAGGGCGATCACCTCGGCCTCCTGGCCGGGCTGGTCGGCCTCGATCAGGGTCAGGCCCTGCGTGGGCGCGATCAGGTCGGGCAGGCGCGGGCCTTCGGCGATCCACTGGTCGGTGACGGGCGCGGGCCGCAGCGCCAGAGAGATCAGGCGGTTGCGGTCCGGCATCGGCGGCGGCGTGTTTGTCCAGCGCGCGGGGCGGCCAAAGGCGCGGACCAGGGGCGCAAAGCGCGATTGCGGGTGATCCTCGGCCCCCGCCTGAAGGCTGTCCCAGACCGCCGGGGGCTGGTCGAAGTCGAAGCCCGGCAGCACCACCGCGCCTTCGGGCAACGCCGCCACCGCCTCCATGAACAGGCGCGTCGCGCCATGCGATCCGGTGGAGCCCGCGACGATCACCGGCCCGGGGGGCAGGCCCACGCCCTGCGCCCAGTCCGCCACCACGGTTTCGGCGGCAAGCCGCTGGCGCGCGGGGCGGTCCATCGGCGGGCCGTCCAGGTGAAACCGCGCGGCGATGCGCAGGAAGGCCAGGGCGTTCTGCCAGTGGCGGGCGTGATCGCCGGTGTCGATGCCTTCCAGCGCCTCGGGGGTCAGGCCCTCGGTCTGCATCTCGTGCATCAGGCTGGCCAGCGACCGCGCCAGGAAGGCGATGGAATGGCCCGCCGCCAGGTCGCGCCGCGCGTCCAGCAGGCCCGCCACCAGCCGGGCCAGTTGCAGCCGCCGCGCCAGCGGGGCCGATGTTGGCTGGCCCATCAGGGCGGGCGTGTCCAGGTTCGTGACCGGCAGAAGGCGCGGCAGCAGCAGCGGGCCGCGCTTGTCGAAGGCGCATTTCATCTCGGCCAGGGTGCGCGAGGCATTGGCATAGATGGTGACGCGGGCCATCGCCTCGGGCGGCTGGCCCGCCATGCGGTCCAGGAACCCCGCCACGAATTCATGGGCAAAATCGACGCCGGGCGGCAGGGCGTAAAGGCCGCGGAACACAGGCTCAGCCATGCAGCATCCTTTCCGCCAGGGGGATCGCCTGCGGATAGCCCACGTCGCACCAGCCGCCGGGATGGACGACGCCATGGGCGCGCCCCTCGGCGATCAGCAGATCCCACAGGCGGTTGAGCGAAAACACCCGGTCGGGGATCCCGGCCAGCCGGTCGGGGCGGATGATCTGCGCGCCGCCATAGACGAAATCGCCCCGGCGGCTGATGCGGCCCGTGGGGTCCAGCGCGAAGTCGCCCGCCCCTTGCCGTCCGGTGGCCCGGGCCAGCGGCACCAGCATCAGCAGCGCGTCCATGTCGTCGCGCCAGGCGGCCTCCAGCGCCATCAGCGGGTTCGGGCCGGTCCAGACCACATCCGGGTTCAGGGTCGTCACCGGCCCTTCCCCCAGCAGCGGCAGCGCCTGGCGCAACCCGCCGCCGGTGTCCAGGATCGTGCCGGGCTCATGGCTGATCGCCACCTCCTGCCCGGCAAGGTGGGAGGCGATCTGGGGGCCCAGGTAATGCGTGTTGACCACGACCGGCCCCGCGCCTGCGTCCCGGCCCAGGTCCAGCGCGCGGTCCAGCAGCGTCCGGCCTGCGACCGGGATCAGGGGCTTCGGCAGCCGGTCGGTCAGGGGCCGCATCCGCGTGCCAAGCCCTGCGGCAAAGATCATCAGCGGGCGCATCGGGCGCGGATCCTTTCGATGACGGCATTGTCGGGGGCGGGCAGGGCAGCGACCGCTTGGGCCAGCGGGGCCAGCGCCGGATGGGCCAGGTTGCGCCGGACATGACCCCAGACGCGCGGCATGAAGTCCAGGTATCGCCCCTTGCCGTCGCGCAGGCACAGCCGCGTGAAGATGCCCAGGATCCGCAGGTTCCGCTGCGCCCCCAGCAGCGCATAGGCCGCGCGGAAGCGGTCCGGGTCCATCCCGGTCGCGGCCAGATAGCGACTGATGCAGGCGGCTTCGATCCCCGGATCCACGTCGCGGCGCGCGTCCTGCAGGGCCGACACCAGGTCATAGGCCGGATGGCAGGCCACCGCGTCCTGATAGTCGATGAGGCCCAGGGGCGCATCCCCCTGCCAGAGGAGGTTCTCGGCATGGAAATCGCGCAGGGCCAGCACGGGCGGGACATCGGCGGCCAGGTCCGCGTGCAGCGCCGCGACCAGGGGGGCGATGTCCTGGCCGCCCGCCGCGCCTGCGGCCTGCGGATACCAGTCCGCGAACAGCCCCACCTGTTCGGCAAGCACCGGCCCGTCTAGGGCCGCCACGAAGCCGGGAACCGGATGGCGGTGCAGATCGACCAGCAGATCCGTGATCCGGTCATAGACCGGGGGCGCCATGGCCGGATCGCGTTCCAGCACGCGGGCGACCAGATCGTCGCCCAGATCCTCGACCAGCAGCAGCCCCGCCGGATCCTGCGCCAGGATCGCAGGCGCGCCGAAGCCATGGCCGCGCAGCCACTCGGTCATGGCCACGAAAGGCGCGCAGCCGCCCGAGGGATCGTCCATCAGCACCGCGCTGCCCTGCGCGCCGGTCAACCGGAAGAACCGCCGGGCCGAGGCATCGCCTGCCAGCGGCAACACCCGCGCATCCCCCCAGCCTGCCCCCGCCACGAAAGCGGCGCGCGCCGCAATGCGGGCGGCGTCCGGCGCGATCAGGGTGATCTCGCGCAGATCGGGGTCGGCATGGGCGGCGATGCCGATGGTGATCGCGCCGTCCGGCAGCTGTTCCAGCCGGTCGGGCCATTCGATCAGGCAGATGGCGTCCGCCAGCGCCTCGTCCAGGCCCAGTTCGGCCAGTTCGGACGGATCGGTCAGGCGATAAAGATCCGCGTGCCAGATTTCCGTTCCAAGCGGGTCGTCATAGGTCTGGACCAGGGTGAAGGTCGGGCTTGGCACATCCTCGGCCCCCTCGCCCTGGCGGGCGCGGATGAAGGCGCGGGCGAAATGGGTCTTGCCCGCCCCCACCGGCCCCTCCAGCAGGATCGTGTCGCCGGGCCGCAGGGTGGCGGCCAGCATCCGCGCCAAGGCGGCGGTCAGGGTTTCGTCAGCGGTCAGGCGCGTCGTCATGGGGCGTTTCTAGCGGCTTCGGCGCGCCGGGGGAACCATCCGTGAACGAAGCCTGATGCGTTGTGATGCCGATGCCGCTAGACTGCCCGCAAAGGAGGCCCCCATGTTCCGCACCGTTCTTGCCCTGACGCTTGCCCTTGCCAGCCCCGCCCTGGCCACGCAGGAATACATCCTGCCCACCCTGTTCGATGTCAGCGGCGTTGCCGCCGACGATGTCCTGAACATCCGGGCCGAACCCGAGGCCAAGGCCGCCATCGTCGGCACCCTGGCCCCCGACGCCAAGGCGATCGAGGTGGTCGAGGAACGCCAAGGCTGGGCGCGGGTCAATGCGGGTGAAAGTACGGGTTGGGTGTCGATGCGTTACCTCGCCTATCGCACCGATGTTTGGCAGCCGGGCGCGCTGCCTGCCGGGTTCCGCTGCCTGGGGACCGAGCCGTTCTGGGACGCAAGGCGCGAAGGCGGCGACCTGGTCCTGCGCACGCCCGAAAATCAGACGGGCGACCGCCGCCCCGTGCAGGCGGTGCTGGACAGGGGCGTCTTCCGCGATCCGGCGCGGGTGGTGGTGGCGCGGGACATGACGCTGTTTTCGCAGCCGCAGATCTGTTCGGACGGCATGTCGGACCGGATCTTCGGGCTGTCGGCGACGCTGGTGATCCATGGCGACAGCCCGAGGATGCTGTCGGGGTGTTGTTCGATCCAGCCGTGAGGGAGCTATGGTGGGGTGAAACCCCACCCTACGCCAACTTCACGCGCCGCGCGCCCGACCGGATCAGCGCCGACCACACCGGCGCGCCCGAGGCGCTGAGCGGCACCGCGGCCGCCGCGGCCTTGGTCGAGGCCATGGTGGCTGACGCACGGAAGGGAGGTTTTCGGATCGTGCCGCTGTATTCCTATGTCACGGCGCGCCATGCCAGGAACCCCGGTTGGGCGGATGCCTTTGTCCCCGCACCGGGAGAACGGGCCGATCCGTAGGGTGCGTGCTTGCACGCACCTTTATCGGGCGCATCGGTGCGTGCAAGCACGCACCCTACGGATTTTTCCGGGGAAATGCGCAAGGTGAGGTTCCACCCCACCGTCACCGCGCCCTCAGTTCAACCCCAGCACATCCTGCATGTCGTATTCGCCCGGCCCCTTGTCCTGGCCCCAGATCGCCGCGCGGATGGCGCCGCGCGCGAAGATCGCCCGGTCCGTCGCCAGGTGCCGCAGCACGATCCGTTCGCCCTCGCCCGCGAAGATCACGTCATGCTCGCCCACCACGTCGCCGCCCCGGATGGCGGCAAAGCCGATGGACCCCGGCACCCGCGCGCCGGTGATCCCCTCGCGCGCGGGCGTGCGCAGATCCGCCAGCGTCCGGCCCCGCCCTTCGGCGGCGGCCTCGCCCAGCATCAGCGCGGTGCCGGACGGCGCATCGACCTTCATGCGGTGATGGGCCTCGACCACCTCGATGTCCCAGTCGGTCCCCAGGGCGGCGGCGACCTTGCGGGTCAGGCCCAGAAGCAGGTTCACCCCCAGGCTCATGTTGCCCGCCCGGATGATCGGCGCGTGCCGGGCGGCGGCTTTCAGATAGTCCAGGTGCGAGGGCTCAAGCCCCGTGGTGCCGATCACATGCACGGCGCGGGCCTGCGCGGTCAGTTCGGCGAACGCCACTGTGGCTGCGGGCGCGGTGAAGTCGATCACCGCCTGCGCCTGCGCGATCACCGCCACCGCGTCGTCGCTGACCGTCACGCCCAGGGGCGCCCCGCCCATGCATTCGCCCAGGTCGCGGCCGATCCAAGGGTGGCCCGGCCGCTCCAAGGCGCCCGCCAGCCGCACGGCGGGGTTCTCGGCGATCAGCCGCACCAGCATCCGCCCCATCCGCCCGGATGCGCCGGTGACGACGATCCCCGGCCGGGCGGGCGCGTCCGTGTTCTGCAAATCGCTCATGCGGGCCTCCACTCTTTGCCCGCGTCATATCCCGTTGCGGCGCGGCCCGCGACCCCCTACATCGGGACACATGGCACAGAACCGTTATTCCCATGGCTCCGGCCCCTCGCAGCGCCAGCTTCGCGTGGGCGAGCTGATCCGCCGCACCCTGTCCGACGTGCTGGCGCGCGCCGATGTCCACGACCCGGACCTCAACCGCCATTCGATCACCGTGGGCGAGGTCCGCATGTCCACGGATCTCAAGGTCGCCACCGCCTATGTCCTGCCCCTGGGCGGGCAGGGGGCCGAGGACGCCCTGGCCGCCCTGCGCCGCAACACGCCCGAACTGCGCCATCTGGTCGCAAAGGCCATGACTCTGAAATACGCCCCCCAGCTGCGGTTCCAGCTGGACGAGACCTTCGACCGCATGGACGACACCCGCCGCCTGTTCGCCGACGAACGCGTCCGCCGCGACGTGGAAGGCGCCGACGACGATGAAGATTGACTGGCGCCCGCTGGGCGTGGCGGTGGGCATGCTGCTGGCCTGGGCGATCCCGGCTGCGGCGGACGGTTGCGGGCGCATGACCCATGACGGGCAGGGTTATGTCGTCTGCGAGGTGTCCGCCGCGCAGGAACCCGCGCTGCGCCTGTGGCAGGACGGGGCGGACGGCCAGCCCCTGCGCAATTTCGCCAATGTCCGCGCGACGCTGGCGCAGGGCGAAAGCCTGGCCTTCGCCATGAACGCGGGCATGTATCACGCGGATTACCGCCCCGTGGGCCTGCTGGTCATCGACGGGGTGGAACTGCAGCCCATCGTCACCGGGGCCAGCCGCGACAATTTCGGGATGCTGCCCAACGGCGTCTTCTGCACCGGCGGGGCGCGGCCCTTCCAGGTGATCGAAAGCCGCGCCTTTGCGCAAGCCCGCCCCGACTGCCGCCTTGCCACGCAATCGGGGCCGATGCTGGTGATCGACGGCGACCTGCACCCCCGCTTTCTGGTCAATTCGGACAGCCGCTATGTGCGCAACGGCGTGGGCGTCTCGCCCGACGGGCAGACGGCGTGGTTCGCCATTTCCGACCGGGCGGTGACGTTTCACGAATTCGGGCGGCTGTTCCGCGACGGGCTTGGGGTGCGGGATGCGCTTTATTTCGACGGATCGATCAGCAGGCTTTACGCGCCGGGGGTGAACCGGGCGGATTTCGGGCGGTCGCTGGGGCCGATCATCGGGCTGGTCGAAAGCGCCGGTTGACCTTGCGCGGGCGGCTGGCTATGCCGCCGCCTTCGATTTCACGGGGGATCCGATGGCACGCAAGAAGGGCCGCGACATCAATGGCTGGCTGATCGTGGACAAGCCCGCGGGCGTCGGCTCGACCGCGGTGGTGGCCAAGGTCCGTTGGGCGCTGGACGCGAAAAAGGCGGGCCATGCGGGCACGCTGGACCCCGACGCGACCGGCGTTCTGGCCGTGGCCCTGGGCGAGGCCACCAAGACCGTCGCCACCGTCACCGATGCGCTCAAATGCTATGACTTCACGGTCACCTGGGGGGCCGAGACGGCGACCGACGATGCCTCGGGTGCGGTGGTGCGCACGTCCGACGCCCGCCCCGACCGCGCCGCCATCGAATCCGCGCTGCCCGCCTTTACCGGCGACATCATGCAGGTGCCCCCGGCCTTTTCCGCCGTCAAGGTCGATGGCGAACGCGCCTATGACCTCGCGCGCGAGGGCGAGGACCTGGACCTTGCCGCCCGCCCCCTGTGGGTGGAAAGCCTGACCCTGCTGGATTGCGACCGCGACACCGCGCGGCTGGAGATGGTCTGCGGCAAGGGCGGCTATGTCCGATCCATTGCCCGCGACCTGGGCCGCGCGCTTGGCTGCCTGGGCCATGTCGCCCATCTGCGCCGCACCTGGTCCGGGCCCTTCGAGGCCGAGGATGCCGTGCCCTTCGACCGAATCGACCGCGAGGCGCAGGACTGGCTGGACACCCGGCTTCTGCCGCTGGAGGTCGCGCTGGCCGACCTGCCCATGCTGCGCGCCACGTCCGAGGGCGCGGTCCGCATCCGCAACGGCAATCCGGGCCAGGTGACGGGAACGGCGGAATGGGGCGATCTGGTCTGGGTATCGGACGCCAGGGGGCCGGTCTGCATCGGGCGCTATCAGGGCGGGCTGGTCCAGCCGGAACGGGTGTTCAACCTGTAGGGCCGAGGTTTGACTGGCGACGGCCATCGCCGTCGCCACGCGATGCCCTATCCACCTGAACCGGACGGGCCTCAAAGGCCCGGCCAGCGCCCGACCCGCCCCCGGCGGGCGCTTCTCGCCCACCGGGTCGGGCGCCGGCCTTTTGTGGTCACAGGCTCGATCCGTTTCTGGTGGCGATGTCGGGAAGCGGGCGGGGGAAACGCCATGCGTTTCCTGATCCCGCCCGGGCAGCGCTGGTGCCATGTCACCCCAGATAGGCCCGCAATCCCGGCGGCGGGTTGTCCAGCAGCGGCCCGGTCGGCACCGGGGGATGGGCCATGCCTCCCTCGACCAGGATCGTCTGCGGCGCGAAGCTGCGCGCATCATCCGGGTCATGGGTGACCATCAGCACCGTGGCCCCGGTCTGGTCGGCGATGCGGCCCAGCAGGGCCAGCATCTCGGCCTTCAAGGCCGGGCCAAGCGCCGCGAAGGCCTCGTCCAGCAGCAGCAGGGGACGGGCGCGCAGCAGGACGCGGGCCAGCGCCACGCGGCCTTGCTGGCCGCCCGACAGATTGGCGGGGCGGCGCGTTTCCATCCCCTCCAGGCCCACCTCCTCCAGCACCTGCGCCACGCGGGCGCGCTGCGGATCGGACAGGCGCCCATCGGGGCGCAGGCCAAGGCCCACGTTCTGCGCCACCGTCAGGTGCGGAAACAGGTTCTGGTCCTGGAACAGCATGGACACCGGCCGCCGCCCCGGCGGCAGGGCGGTGATGTCCCGCCCGTCCACGCGGATGCGGCCCCGGTCGGGCGCCAGGAACCCCCCCACCAGCGACAGCAGCGTGGATTTCCCCGACCCGGACGGGCCGATGACCGCCACCCGCGCGCCGGTCGGGACGGTCAGATCCGCCGACAGGGTGAAGGGGCCGCGCGTCACGCGGACGGCGTCGAACTCAAGCAAGGCGGCCTCCACGGTCGAACATCCAGAACAGGCCAAAGCTGATCGCCATCAGCAGCACCGCGCAGCCCGAGGCATCGTCCATGCGATAGGCGTTCATCAACTGGTAAAGCTGCAAGGGCAGCGTCGGGCGGTCGCTGGCAAAAAGCGTGATCACACCCAGATCCCCCATGGCCAGCGCCGCCGCCAGCCCGCCCGCAAAGCCCAGGGGCCGGGCCAGGCGCGGCAGGGTCAAGAGCCGCAGCCGCGCCCATCCGCGCAGGTCCAGCGAATCGGCCAGCCTTCCATAGTCCCCATGCAGCGTCCGCGCCGCCGGGATCAGCGCGCGCAACCCGAAAGGCAGGGCCATCACCGCATTGATCGCCACCGTCACCGGCAAGGCCAGCGCCTGCGGTGCAAACCAGCCGCGCAACAGGATGAACAGCCCCGTCCCCAGCACCAGGGGCGAGGCGATCAGCGGCAGCATCCCCGCCGTTTCCACCCAACCCATCCGCCCGCGCGCCAGCGACAGGGCCAGCACCAGCGACAGCGCCATCGCCAGCAGGGCCGAGATCAGGGCCATCACCACCGATCGCAGCGCGGCCTCCCAGACCTCCGGCGGCAGGGCGGGAATGCGGGGCAAGCCACGCGCGATGACGGCAGCCATGGGCCAGATCAGGAAGCCCGCTGCGGCTGTGATCACAAGGGTGTCGCTGATCCGGTGCCAGCCGCCCGGCGCCATGGGCCTGTGGTCCGCGTCTAGTCCCGCCCCGAAACCCGCCGGAATGGCGATCCAGCGCGCCAAGGCCATCGCCGCCACGCAGATCCCGATCTGGACCAGCCCCAGGCTTGCCGCGCGCCCCAGGTCGAAATCGAACCGGAAGGCCTGATAGATCGCCAGTTCCACCGTGGTCGCGCGCGGCCCCCCGCCAAGCGCCAGGGCCACGGTGAAGCTGGTCAGGCAGACCAGGAACACCGCCAGCCAGACGCCGGGCAGCACCCCCCGCAGCATCGGGCGTTCCAGATGGCGGGCCACGTCGCGGGGGGCAAAGCCAAGGGATGCCGCCAGCCGGAAGCGTTCGGCGGGGATCGCCTGCCAGCCCTGCAGGACCAGCCGCACCGACAAGGGCAGGTTGAAGAACACATGGGCCAGGATCACGCCCTGCCAGCCATAGATGCTGACCTCGGGCAGGCCCAGGGCGCGCAGGGCTGCGTTGATCGCGCCGTTGCGGCCAAGGACCGCGATCAGTCCCATGATCGCCACGATCACCGGCAGGATGAAGGGCGCGCCCAGCAGCGTCACCAGCGCCGCCCGCCCCGGAAAGCGCCGCCGCGCCAGGGCGCGCGCGACCGGCACAGCCAGCCCCGCCGATAGCGTGGCCGACACCGCCGCCTGCCACAGCGTGAACCAGACCGCGCGCCAGTCCCAGGGTCCAAGCCCCGACAGCCCCTGCGCGGCCCAGGCCACGGCCAACAGCGTGCCGCCGATCAGCAGGGCCAGCGCGGCTGCGGCCGCAGCACCCCCGCCTTCGGCCCGGGTCAGCCGGAAAATGCCCGCAGCCATTCGTCAAGCGCGGGTTGGCGCAGCGCCTCGGCCTCGGTTTCGGAATAGAACAGGGTCTTTTCGGGGCGCGGCAGATTGCGCATCACCTGCGGCCATTCGGATTCAGGCAGCTTGGCGGGCAGGGACCAGTTGGCCAGCGAGATCATCTTCTGGAACTCGGGCGTCAGGATCCAGTCCATGAAGGCTTGCGCCAGGTCCGGCTGGTCGGTGGTGCGGACCTGCGCCGCGACCTCGGCCATGAAGTAATGGCCTTCGGGAAAGATCGCGGCCTTTTTCGTGCGGTCGCCCTCGGCCTCGATGTGATAGGCGGGCGAGGTGGTGTAGGAGAGCACCATGTCCGCCTCTCCTTCCGTGAACATGCCGTAGGATTCGGACCAGCCCTTGGTCACGGTCAGCACCTTGGGGGCAAGCTTGGCCCAGGCCTCGGGCGCGTCGTCGCCATAGACCGACTTGACCCACAGCAGCAGCGCCAGGCCCGACACGGACGACCGCGGATCCTGGATCACGATCTTCAGGTCGTCGGGCGCGTCCAGCAGTTCGGCGAAACTGCGCGGCGGGTTCTTCAGCCGGGTTTCGTCATACATGAACGCCGTCTCGCCCCAGTTGTAGGGCAGGAAGATGTCGTCGCTCCATGCGATGGGCAGCGACAGCCCGGTCGTGTCCTGCCCATGCGGCGCGAACAGGCCCGAGGCGCGGGCGTGGGCGGTCACGTCGGTGTTCAGGCCGAAGACGATATCGGCCTCGGTCCGCTCGCCCTCCATCAGGATGCGCGACAGCTCGTCCCCGGTGACAAAGCGCAGGTCGCAGGCGCAGAAGGATTCGAAGCCTTCCTCGATCTTCGGGCCTGGACCCCATTCGCTGGCGATGGATTCGCCCGCATAGACGGTCAGGACGGGCTTGTCCTGGGCCATGGCGGGGCTGGCGGCCAGCAGGGCAAGCATCAGGGGCAGTTTCATCGCTGTCTCCTTTCACATGGGATACCGAAAGAAAGGACAGCGTCACCTTCCCTCCGCCGGTGTTAGCCGGATCAGGTTCAACGGGTCCGCTTGCGCGTCTCAGCCAGGATGGCCCCCCGAGGTGCGCCCGAATGTAGGGATTTCGCAGGCGCGCGCAAGCGGCTAGAAACGCGGCCATGACGAAGGACGTGACCGACCAGCCCACCCCGATGATGGCGCAATACCTGGCGATCCGCGAGGCGAACCCCGGCGCGCTGCTGTTCTATCGCATGGGCGATTTCTACGAGATGTTCTTTGACGACGCGGTGGCCGCCGCGAGCGCCCTGGACATCGCGCTGACGAAACGCGGCACCCATGGGGGAGAGCCGATCCCGATGTGCGGCGTGCCGGTCCATGCGGCCGAAAGCTATCTTCTGACGCTGATCCGCAAGGGGTTCCGCGTGGCCATCGCCGAGCAGATGGAGGATCCGGCCGAGGCGAAGAAGCGCGGGTCGAAGTCGGTCGTCGCCCGCGACGTGGTGCGGCTGGTGACGCCCGGCACCCTGACCGAGGAATCGCTGCTGGAGGCGCGGCGGCACAACTATCTGGCGGCATGGGCGCAGGTGCGGGACGATTGCGCGCTGGCCTGGGTGGACATTTCCACGGGCGCCTTTCAGGTGATGGACTGCGCCTTGGCGCGCCTTGCCCCGGAACTGGCGCGCCTGGCCCCGCGCGAGGTGCTGGCGGCGGGCCATGACCTGCGCGAGTTGGTCGAGGATGCCGGGGCGGCGCTGACCGACCTGCACGCCAGCGCCTTTGACAGCGCGGCGGGGCAGCGGCGGCTTTGTGCGCTGTATGGCGTGGAAACGCTGGACGGCTTTGGCAGCTTCACCCGCGCCGAATTGGCGGCCATGGGGGCCATCGTCGATTATCTGGACCTGACGCAGAAGGGCAAGCTGCCCTTGCTGCGCCCGCCGGTGCGCGAACGGGCGGGCGGGGCGATGGGGATCGACGCGGCCACCCGGCGCAACCTGGAACTGACGCAGGCGCTGTCGGGCGGGCGCGAAGGATCGCTGCTGGCCTCCATCGACCGGACGGTGACGGCGGCGGGCGCGCGGCTTCTGGAACGCCGCATCAGCGCGCCAAGCCGCGACCTGGCGCTGATCCATGCGCGGCAGGACGCGGTGGCGATGCTGGCCGATGATCCGCGCCTGATGGCCGATCTGCGGACCGCGCTGGCCCGCGTGCCCGACATGGACCGGGCGCTGTCGCGGCTGGCGCTGGACCGGGGCGGGCCGCGCGATCTGGCCGCGATCCGGGCGGGGCTGGCGCAGGGCGCGGCCATCGCGGCGCG
>NZ_JAFLRK010000069.1 GCF_017315735.1 Paracoccus shandongensis | reverse complement strand
TCGAAACCCTGTTCGCCCAGAAGGCGGCTTAGTTCAGATGGTGCGATGGGGTCCAGCCAGAGGGGTTCACTCCAGACGGCGGTCAAAAGCGTCATATCTGGTCCCTTGTCATCCTTGGCAGCCGGGGAAACTGAAACTACCTGAGGTTGCGTTAAACGTGGTTAATGGAACGGCTGGTCTTCAGCAGATAGCCGCAACATTCCCTAACAAACCCTAAAGATACGTTGCCCGACCGAACGCTGCGATAAAGCGGCAGGCAACACCCGTTAAAGCTGTGTGAAGCTGGTCTCACCAACACCAATGGGACAGTTCAAAAATGAGCTACATGCCGAACGTGATCGCCTTCCGTCCCCGTCCCGCGGCCGAGCCCCTGCGCCGTCCGCGCATCCTGATCCGCGCCGCCCGCGAGGGGCAGGCGGGATGGCGGCGCGACCGCGACCTGCGGCGCTTGCTGCGTCTGGATTACACCCCCGCCCCCGGCGCCTGCCTGCCCCGACTGCGCGCCGAGGAAGCGGCCCTGAACGAAGCCCGCCTGCAACGCGCGGCGGAATACGACATGCACCGCCATGTCCTGCTGATGATCGCCATCCTGGCGGAAATGCGGGCGGCGGTGGCCGATGCCCCTGCCAGTGTCCGGGCGGGCGCAGGCATCGGGGCGGCGATGCTGGCGCAGATCGGCGCCGCGCTCAGCGGCCCCGCAGCAGCGATCCCAGCACGCCCCTGACGATGGCCTGGCCGGTCCTGGTGCCAAGCTGCCGCGCCAGGCTCTTGCCAAAGGTTTCCACGATCGAATCGCTGCGGGACGACGGGGGACGCGCCTCGTCCCGCGGCTGATACCGGCGGGCGTTGCGGTATTCGGCGCGGTTCATGTCGAACAGCGCCTCGTCCTCGGCCCGGGCCGCTTCGCTGGTCCTGCGCGCCAGCAGTTCATGCGCGGATTCGCGGTCGATGGTCCTGGTGTATTTCACCCCCATGGGCGAGGCGGCCATCACCCCGGCCCGTTCCGCGTCCGTAATTGGCCCCATGCGGCTGAAGGGCGGGCGGATCAGCGTGCGCTGCACGGTGCCGGGGACGCCCTTCTCCTCCAGCAGGGATGTCACGGCCTCGCCCGTGCCGACATGCTGGATCGCCTCGGCGGTGTCGAAATCGGGATTGGCGCGATAATTCTGGGCCGCCATGCGCAGAGCCTTCTGGTCCTTGGGGGTGAAGGCGCGCAGGGCGTGCTGGACGCGGTTGCCAAGCTGGCCCAGCACCCCTTCGGGGATGTCGGCGGGGTTCTGGCTGATGAACCACAGGCTGACGCCCTTGGACCGGATCAGGCGGGCGACCTGTTCGACCTTTTCCACCAGCGCCCTGGGCGCGCCGTCGAACAGCAGATGCGCCTCGTCGAAGAAGAAGGCGATGCGGGGGCGGTCGGGGTCGCCCACCTCGGGCAGTTGCTCGAACAGTTCGGACAAAAGCCAAAGCAGGAAGGTCGCGTAAAGGCGCGGCGACTGCATCAGCCGGTCGGCGGCCAGGATGTTGACCATCCCCCGGCCCGACGCGTCCTGCCGGACGATGTCGGCCAGATCCAGCGCGGGTTCGCCGAACAGCCGGTCCCCGCCCTGGTTTTCCAGCACCAGCAGCGCCCGCTGGATCGCGCCCACGCTGGCCGTGCCGACATTGCCGTATCGCAGCGACAGGTCGGCGGCGTTCTGCCCCACCCAGACCAGCATCGCCTGCAAGTCCTTCAGGTCCAGCAGCGCCAGGCCCTGTTCGTCGGCCACGCGGAAGGCGATGTTCATCACGCCTTCCTGCGCGTCCGTCAGATCCAGCAGGCGCGACAGCAGCAGCGGCCCCATTTCCGCCGGAGTGGTGCGGACGGGATGGCCCTTTTCGCCCCAGACATCCCAGAAGGTCACGGGAAAGGCCTGGTAATCCAGCGTCAGGCCCATCCGCGCGGCGCGATCCGCAAAGGCCGCGTGCGGTTTCGCCTCGGCGCCGCCGGGGCAGGCCATGCCCGCCAGATCGCCCTTCACGTCGGCCAGGAAGACCGGCACGCCCGCCAGCGACAGGCTTTCGGCCAGGATTTGCAGCGTGACGGTCTTGCCGGTGCCGGTGGCGCCCGCGATCAACCCGTGGCGGTTGGCGTATGGCAGCAGCAGCCGTTGCGGCGTGGCATGATCAGGCCCGCCGCCGCCCACAAGGACCGTATTCGCCTGCTGATCCACCACATTCGCCATGCCTGTCCCCCGTTGCGCCCCGCGCCGATGCAGCGCCCGGCGAAATAATACAATGTTAATGCAACCATGACAGGATGCGAATCGTTCGTCATCAAGGCTCGTCGATGACGAACCTTCCTCCCTGTTGGACTGCCGCGCCTTCGGGCGCGGCTTTTTTTATGATCGCGGCGCTTTCACGGAACTGTTGACGGAAGCCGGTTGCGCGACTAGCGTGCAGATCAATGATGACCGGCCAGTCCGGCAGGGGGAAGATAGCGCCTTTGGCGTCGGGGTCGTGGTTCATGCCACGACCCTTTTGATTCGGCCGCATCACGGATGCCACGCGATCCGTGTTGGTCCGACGGCAGGCAAAGGACCGCCGCGCGCCCTGCGGGTCAACGCTTGGTGAACGGCGCATCCCGGAAGCGGCCTGACAAACGGAAACGGACATGCTAGGCCCGCTCAACGCATTGAGCAAAGGGACGAAACAACCATGCCGATCAAACCTTCGCAGGCCCTTCTGGCGGCGCTTGCCCTTGTCGCGGCACCGGCCTTCGCGCAGGACAACGCCACCCCTGCCGCGCCTGCGGCACCGGCCCCCGCCGCCGAGGCCCCCGCGGCTGACGCGCCTGCCGCCGCCCCCGCCACAGACGGCG
>NZ_JAFLRK010000068.1 GCF_017315735.1 Paracoccus shandongensis | reverse complement strand
GATACTGATTGCAGAATACGCGCCTAATTCCCCGCTTCCCACCAGCGGTTGAAGCGGTTCACGCAGGTGGTATGGGGGCCATAACGCGCCGGAATATCCGCCCAGGGCGCTCCGGTCCTGAGCCGCCAGAAGATGCTGTTCAGCACCCGCCGGTCATCCACCCGCTTCACGCCCCGCACTTTGGTTGGCAGCAGGGGCTGGATCACATCCCACTCGAAATCGGTAAGGTCAAAGCGCGCCATGAACACCTCCCGCTCCTGCAGAAAGGGAAGCACAAAACTTAAGTCTTGAGAATCCCGTTTATGGGGATGTGACCTAGCGCGAAGCAGAGGATCAGCATGGCATCTGCGAACTTGCCGCGAAGCGCCACCGCATAGAGGCGCATCAGCGGGTTGATGGATCAGGGTGAACGCCACGATCAGCAGGGACAAAAGCACCGCGCCCGCCAGAACGATCAGATAGGCAGAGCGCCAGGGATCCTGCCCCATCCGGCGTAACCCGGGAAAGTCCGTGATCAGCACGAACGGATGGTCGGCGTTCATGTCAGTGCCGAGCTGCCAGTGCAGCTACAGGCCGCCGATCATCAGCCCGACAAGGGCTCCGGCGAGCAGCCCGGTCGGAACGGCGATGCGCTTCCGGTTCATGGCCTGCCTCCCTCAGAGGTCCAGATCGTGGTCCTTGCGGCGCAACTCGTGCTGCGGTGTTCACGGCTGTGCTCGCGCGCGAGAAGCCGTTCCCTAAGGGAACGAGAGAAGCAGATGCGTGATGTGGCCGTTCTTCGGCTTCCCCCCGCCAGCCGTCTGACCAGTCCAGCGCGATGGCGCGGCGCTGCTCGACTACCCGTTGTGGCCGGGTCCGCCTCCAGCATGCCCGAGGCGGAACGGATCAGGGCCCGCAGGGCATCCGAGTTCGAACTAAAGCCATGCCGATCCTTCAGGGCCTCCAGCGCCTCGCCTTCGGCGGGAGACAGCCGCGTCGAGACGGACTTGACTTCCTTGGTGGCCGTCTCCCGGTCGCGGCGGGGACGGCTCGTGTTCGCCGCTGCGGCAAGCTTGGACCGGACGTAGGGCTTTGCGGTCACCCGGCCGTCATCGCCAGGGCGCGTCAGATCTGCCGGGGTCGGGTTCGTGTCTCGAAGAGCCATGGGGCGCTCCTGTCCACTGGTGTAGACATTACGCATTTCCTGCCATGCCTATTCCTCTCATCATCTCACAATCCGGGGCATCTGTAATGGTCTTCTTTCCCCTGCGGCAACATTCGTGCCCTCCTTACAAGCAACGACGTAGGTTTGCTTATCTTCATACCCGCCTCTGACGCTCATGCTGCGGTTTACAATAACGGCTTTGGAGCAGCACGGCTATGAGGGAAAGAACTGCTCACTTGGAAGGGGTAGCGAGCGGAAGGTGCAGAAGTTAAGCGGCTTGTAGACAGCAGCAGAGCGAGGAAACTCTACGTCCTCGGCTATCCAGACTTTGAATGGATCTCCTTCGCAATGATCATCAAACGAACGTTTAGTCATATCTCCGCATCTGTATAAACCTCCATCCGCCCCCCTTCCGGAGCCCTCCTCATGCCGCTCATTCGCTATGCCCGCGTCTCGGCCCTTGATCAGACCCTCGATCCGCAGCTGGCCGAACTGCGTCAGGCTGGCTGCACCCTGATCCACAAGGAGCACGCCTCGGGCGCCGACCGCACCCGCCCGGCCTTAGCGCGGCTTCTGGCCACCATCCTGCCGGGCGACACGATGGTGGGGGTGCGGCTCGACCGGCTGGCGCGCTCGCTGGCGCATCTCTTGCAGGTGATCGAGACGCTGGAGGCGCGGGGCGCGCATTTCCGGTCCTTGGACGAGAGGCACCAGCCGACGTGCATGCGGGACTGAAGCGGGCTTCGTGAAGCATGTCACCCATCCCGAGGTGAATGGGCTGTTCTGGATCAACATGGCGATCAGCGCGCGCTGCTGGCGGGCATCCCGGTCGCCCCCTTGGCGGCCCGGTTTTTATACCAAGCTAGGTTTGGGCTTTCTGGTTGCCACCCTGAGCCTGCAGATCCTGATCGGCGGCGCGCGGCCTTTCCGTTCGTCGGGGGTGCATCTTGCCGTCGGGGTTCTTTGGCTGCTGCGCGCCCATCTGCCGCAAGACCCGCTGCTGGCCCTGAGCCTGGGCACCGGATTGTCCTATCTGCTGGTCGCCGGCTTTGCCGCAGCCTTCGAGCCCGGCCGGTGGCGGCGTGAGGGGTCGCGGGAAGCCGGCAGGACGGGGAAAATGCCTTTCGACCCCTTGGCTTGGGCGAGGACAGCTTGACGGCCAAGGCTCCGCCAAGCCGAGGGCTGTCATCCAGGTCAGGAAGCTGTCAGGCTTCGAATGAAGCAGTCCCGGAGGACCGGCGCCAGGCGACTGCCGGGATCATGGCAAGGAACCGGCGTTCATCTTGATTAACGCCACATCAGCCAAAACGGTTGACTCAGAAGAAGTTTTAACTTTCCGTTAAGATTGTAGCGTGGCACGGGGTGGGCCTGATATGTCTGTAACGAGTAAATCTTCGGCATCTGATAATCGCATCAACAGCGTGATGGCGGGATTATCGGATGATTACGGGAATTCCGTCGATAGCACGTCTCCGCCCCCGGGCGCCCTGGGCGTTGGCGTCGCCGCCTCCGGGAATATCGAGATTGCCGAAGATGTCGATGCCTTCGCCATCCCGCTTGTCGCAAATCAAAGCTATACCTTTGAGTTGAAAGGATCGCCAAGCGGCAACGGGACGCTGGAGGATCCGTCCCTCATCCTGGTGGACGATGCTGGCCAGTTCGTCGCCTACAACCTGGACCAGGGTCTTGGCGAACTCGAATCCCGGTTCACCTTCACGCCGTCGGTGTCGGGCAATTATTTCCTGATGGCGCAGGCCTTCAGCACTCTTGTGGGAACCTACAGGATTTCCGCCAAACTCAATGCGACCTCTGGCAACGACGTCCTGACGGGAACCCGTTCTGCAGACAGGATCTCGGGCCTTGGCGGCAATGATGTCCTGAATGGTGGTGGCGGTGCGGACAGGCTTTTCGGCGATGGCGGCAATGACATCCTGAACGGTGGTGCCGGCGCCGACCGGCTTGCCGGCGGCCTGGGCAACGACATCTATGAAATCGGTCGAGGTGACACGATTACCGAGGCTGTGCGCGCGGGCATCGACCTGGTAAGAAGCTCGGTCAGCCACACCCTCGGCGCAAATGTCGAGAACCTGGTTCTGACGGGGACGACAGCCCTCAACGGCACCGGCAACGGGCTGAACAACCGCATCACCGGAAACGCCGCCGCCAATATCCTCAAGGGCGGCGCCGGCAACGATGCCCTGTCCGGCGGCGGCGGTGCGGACAGGCTTTACGGGGGCGCGGGCAATGATGTCCTGAACGGCGGTGCCGGGATCGACCGTCTTGTCGGCGGCTTGGGCAACGACACCTACGTCACCGATGGCAGGGACAGGATCACCGAAGCCGTTGGCGCGGGCATCGACCTGGTGAAAAGTGGACGACGGCCCTCAACGGCACCGGCAACGGGCTGGACAACCGCATCACCGGAAACGCCGCCGCCAACATCCTCAAGGGCGGTGGCGGCAACGATATCCTGAACGGCGGTGCTGGTGCAGACAGGCTTTTCGGCGATGCAGGCAAGGACATCCTGGTCGGTGGTTCAGGCCGCGACCGTCTTTTCGGCGGCTTGGGCAACGACACCTACGTCACCGATGGCAGGGACAGGATCACCGAAGCCGTTGGCGCGGGCATCGACCTGGTGAAAAGCTCCGCCAGCTACGCTCTTGGCGCAAATCTCGAGAACCTGGTTCTGACGGGGACGACGGCCCTCAACGGCACCGGCAACGGGCTGGACAACCGCATCACCGGAAACGCCGCCGCCAACATCCTCAAGGGCGGTGGCGGAAACGATGTCCTGTCCGGCAGGGCGGGTGCGGACAGGCTTTTGGGCGATGCGGGCGACGACATCCTGAACGGCGGTTCCGGTGGCGACCGTCTTGTGGGCGGCAGGGGGCAAGACGATCTCTTTGGCGGCGTGGACGCGTCCCGGGATGTCTTCGTGTTCACCTCGCATCTTGACAGCGCGGTGGGCAGGAACCGCGACGTGGTCAATGATTTCACGACCGGCCTGGACGACCTGGACCTGCGTCTTGTCGATGCGGTCGCCTCGACGGCCGGAACCAACGAGGCCTTCCGGTGGGCAGGGACGACGGCCGCCGCTCATTCGGTCTGGTGGACGGAGGTCGCGGGCCAGGGCGTCCTGGTCAGGGGCGATGTCACCGGGGATGCCCGGGCTGACTTCGAAATCCTTCTGAGCGACATCAGCAGCCTCGGCGCGGGCGACGTGCTGCTCTGACCTGTCGCCGCCCGGCTGCACGCCGTTGAACGACATCGCCTGCCTTGGCCGATCAGCCAAGACAGGCGACAAATTTTGGGCGGCCGGAACCGGGCCCGCTCAGCCCGCTGCGGCGACCTCTCCCTGTACCGTGCGGCTCTTCCTGCGGACCTCTTGTGCAAAGCTGTCGAGGTCGTTTTCGCTGACCAGATCGCCGTACCATTGCGGGGGGGCGGGTTCGAAGCCGTGGGTTTCGGCCAGCCTTGCAAGCAGGTCGGCGCCTTCGAGCGACAGCGCGGAGCCGATGCTGAAGTCCGCGGTCTCGCCCGAGAGCGCCAGCAGCATGGTTTCGCTGAGGCAGCCCCAGGCGATGTTGGCGGGCAGGGTCTGGAAGGGGCCGAGGTCCACCGGCGCGGGCGGGCTGACCAGGCCGCCGTCGAAGACCAGCACGCCGCTGCCCGACAGCTCGGCGCGCGCCACGTTGGGCGGGCGGGCCACGTCGCAGACCAGGGTGCCCGGGCGCAGGC
>NZ_JAFLRK010000067.1 GCF_017315735.1 Paracoccus shandongensis | reverse complement strand
AGTCCTGCGCCGCACGCCCCAGGGGGCCGCGCTGCGCATCGAGGTCGAGGGCGCGCCCGGCACCCGCGTCCGGCTGGACCGGGCGGACCTGGCCGAGGCCCTGGGGGCGCTGGCCGAAAACGCCGTCCGCCACGCCCGGTCGCAGGTCCGCATCCTGTGCGGCGCCACCGGCGGGCAGGCCGCGATCCGTGTCTGCGACGACGGGCCGGGGGTTGCGCCCGCGATGCTGGACCTGCTGCCGGGCCGGGGGTTGCGCCTTGACGAACAGGACGGCGGCACCGGCCTTGGCCTGGCGATCGCCGCCGAGATCGCCCGCGCCGTCGGCGGAAAGCTGCGCCTGCGCAACCTGGATCCGGGCTTCGAGGCCGAACTGACCCTGCCCGCCCCTTGATCGCGGGGCCCGCATGGGGCATCGCGGGCGCGCCGGATACAGGGCCGGTTGTTTCATTATGGGCTGGATATTAAAATTATATTCAGCGATTTATATTTATTTAAACCGTCCATTTGAATATATGTTGATTAATTTGATTCAAATCATTAATATTTTCGCACGGATGACGTGCCCATTCCGATTATTGTTTTTCCATGGTTTCCCAAAGGCATGACCCCTCCGCCCCATCCCTCGGGCTTCGGATCGAGCCGCCCACTCCTCCGGTTGTCCCGCATGTCATTTTCGGGCTGTAATGAGGACCAATGTACCGCTCCGACATCAAATCGCTGCTTGCGCAGGCCGCCTCGCAAGCCCCCGGATCCCCGGCGCCCGCGATCCCGCCAGACCTGCGCGATCCCGCCATTTCGGACCTGTCCGACACGCTGCGCGAGATCCGCGACTTCATGAAATCCACCGCCACGCTGTTCAACGACGCCGACCCGCCCGAAGGCCGGTCCGACGCCTTGGGCGATGCCGCGCCGGTGTCCGATGGCCCTGTGTCCGGCGGGCCCGTCTCAAACGGATCCGGCGACACGGCGGTGGCGGTGGCGGCCAGCGGCAACGCGGGCATCGACGGCCTTCTGGCCGGAAGCCGCTGGGCCGACGGCTATGTCACCTATTCCTTTCCCGACGCGGCCTCGGATTACGGCGCGGGCTATCCCGAGGCGCTGACCAACTTCCAGCAGGTCAACGCGGCCCAGCAGCTTGCCGCGCATTTCGCGCTGAACTCGGTCGCCTATACCCAGCCTGCCAGCGCCGCGGGCTTTTCGGTCGAGGGCTTCACCAACCTGACCATCGACTTCACCACGGCGGACGGCAGCGCCACGATGCGCTATGCCAACACCTCGGATCCCGGCACGGCCTATGCCTATTACCCCAGCAATGGGTCGACCGGGGGGGATTCCTTTTATGGCAATTCCGGCCGCACGCCGGTGATGGGCAACTATCACTGGCACACCATGCTGCACGAGACGGGCCACGCCCTGGGGCTGAAGCACGGCCAGGAAACCGGCGGCTTCGGCGCCATGCCCAGCTATCTGGACGCGATGGAATACACGGTGATGACCTATCGCAGCTATGTCGGCGGTCCCACCAGCGGATACACCAACGAAGGCTTCGGCTATGCCCAGACCTTCATGATGTATGACATCGCCGCCCTGCAATACATGTATGGCGCCGATTTCACGGTCAATTCCGGCAACACCACCTATTCCTGGGATCCCGCCACCGGCAACACGGTGATCAACGGCGCGGCCGCGATCACGCCGGGGGCCAACCGGATCTTCATGACCGTGTGGGACGGCGGCGGCATCGACACCTATGACCTGTCGGCCTATGCGACGGGCGTCACGGTCAACCTGGCGCCGGGGGGATCGTCGCTGCTCTCCAGCACCCAGCAGGCCTATCTGGGGAACGGCAACTATGCCCGGGGCAATGTCTATAACGCCCTGCTGTTCAACGGCGACACCCGGTCCCTGATCGAGAACGCCACCGGCGGCAGCGGCAGCGACACGCTGTATGGAAACGGGGCCGCCAACGTGATGACCGGCAATGCCGGGAACGATTACATCTGGACCAGCAGCGGCAACGACACCCTGTATGGCGGCGACGGGAACGACACGCTTTATGGGGCCGACGACAACGACTACAACCTCGGCGGCGCGGGCAACGATTACATCTGGGCCTATACCGGCAACGACACCCTGTATGGGGCCGAGGGCGCGGATTCCCTTTATGGCGGGGACGGCGACGATTACCTCAGCGGAAGCTGGGGCGGCGATGTCGATGCGGTGATGGACGGCGGGAACGGCAACGACACGCTGTCCATGTCGTTCCTGACCGTGGGCCGCGTCTTCGACTTCGAGACCGGCCAGGCCCGCACCACGGGCGGGACGGTCCTGGGCACGCTTGCCGGAATCGAGACCTTCTTCGGCGGCTCGGGCGGGGATGTCATCATCTCGGACGGGAACGGGCACGCCTATTACGGGCAGTCCGGCAACGACACCATGGTGGCCGAGATCGGGGCCGAGACGCTGGACGGCGGCGCGGGCTTCGACACCCTGGATACCGCGCGCTGGTCGGGCGACTATGTGCTGGACCTGGGCACGGGCAGTTCCAACTATGGCGGCGAGCTTTACACCAACTTCGAGGGCGCCATCCTGGGCGGCGGCAACGATTCCGTCACCGGATCGGCGGCGGCCAACCGGATCGCCGGCGGGGGCGGCAACGACACCCTGCGCGGCGGGGACGGCGGCGACACCCTTGCGGGGGGCGCGGGCACCGACAGCCTGGTGGGCGAGGGCGGCGACGACGTCTACACCTTCGACGGCGCCGATGCCATCGTGGAGACCGCGGGCGGGGGCAACGACCTTGTTCTCAGCGCGCTGTCCCACACGCTGGGCGCCAATGTGGAACGCCTGACGCTGACGGGCAGCGCCGGGATCGCGGGCACCGGCAACGGCCTGGCGAACCGCATCGCGGGCAACACCGGCAACAACGTGCTGACCGGCCTTGGCGGCATCGACACGATGGCGGGCGGGGGCGGCAACGACACCTATGTCACCGACGGGCTGGACATCCTGTCCGAAGGGGCAGGCGCGGGCGTCGACACCGTGCGCAGCACCGCCGGGATGACGCTGGGCGCCAACCTGGAAAACCTGCTGCTGCTGGGGGCCGCAGGCATCAGCGGCTTCGGCAACGCGCTGGCCAACCAGATCACCGGCAACAGCGGCAACAACGCCCTGGCCGGGGGTGGCGGCAACGACATCCTTCTGGGCGGCGGCGGCAGCGACACGCTGCGCGGCGGCGCGGACGGGGACCGGGTGGACGGCGGCACCGGCAGCGACGTGCTGTGGGGGGACGCGGGCGCGGACACGCTGATCTTCCGCAGCGGCGGCGACCGCATCGCCGATTTTGCCAACAACATCGACACCATCGCGCTGGACGACCTGCTGTGGGGCGGCGGGCCCCGGACCATCGCCCAGGTTCTTGCCATGGGGACCGAGATCGCGGGCGACGTGTTCTTCAACTTCGGCGGCGGCAACACGCTGCTGGTGGAAAACGTCGCCTCGCGCCTGTGGCTGGCCGACGATATCGTCTTTGTCTGAAACCACGGCCCCGCCCGGCATTCCCGCCGGGCGGGGCGCAAGGAAAGGAACGCGCCATGACCCGCCTGGTCCTGATCGCCACGCTTCTGACGGCGGGCTGCCTGGGGGAACCCGGGCCTTCCGGGGCCGCGCCCGGCAATCCCGGGGGCGGCCCCGCAAACATGCCCGCCCGGTCCGACCCCCTGCCCCCGCCCGCCCCCCCGGGCGCGCCCGAGGCCGAGGCCGCCGCAACCGCCT
>NZ_JAFLRK010000066.1 GCF_017315735.1 Paracoccus shandongensis | reverse complement strand
CCCCGCCGCGCCCGACGCGTCCCTGGCGGCGGCCCTGTTCGGGTTGCCGCCCGGCAGCACGCCCGGGCTGACCCGGCAGGACGCCCCGGTGCCGGGCTGGCGGGCCGAGGCCGGGGGCCGCGTGCTGGGCCTGATCGGATCCACATGGGAGCTTGCGGGCTCGACCGGGTATTCGGGCCAGCCGCTGGACGTGCTGGTCGCGGTCGCCCCCGATGGCCGGATCGCGGGCGCGCAACTGATGCGCCACGCGGAACCCGTGCTGACGCTGGGCATCTCGGACGCCGATATCGCCGCCTATGTCAGCGGCTTTCGCGGCCACGACATGAACCGCCCCGCCGGGGACGCGGGGGTGCCGGACGTGATCTCGCGCGCGACGGTCACGACCGGGGTGATCCGCGACGGCATCCTGCGCGCCGCCCGCATCCTGGCGGGCGCGCAGGCCGAAGGGGGGGTGATCGACCGCGTGGCCTTTGCGCCCGCCGACTGGCCCGCGCTGGAAGGGATGGGCGCGCTGTCCCATGCCCGCGCGACCATGGCCGAGGCCGCAGAGGCCATGCCCGACGCGCGCCCGCCCATCGCCCCCTCGGACGCGCCCTGGCTGGAAATCTGGGCGGGCGTGATCGACACCCCGACCGCCGGGCGCAACCTGCTGGGCCAGGCGCGGCTGACCGAGGCCGCGGGCAACCTGGAACCGGGCGAGGCGCTTCTGGGCCTTTTCTCGCGCGGGCTGCAATCGCATCGCGGCACCGAATACCGGCGCACGGGGCGGTTCGACCGGATTGCGATCGAACAGGACAACGTCCGCCTGGTCCCCGGGGCCGAGGCCTTCACCGCGATCCCCCGCCTTGCCGTCGCGGGCGCGCCCGACCTGAAGGAACGCAGCGTCTTCCGCTTCAACGCCGACCCCCGGGCGGGCGGCATCGACCTGACCCGGCCGTTCCGCGTCACCGTGACCACGACGCGCGACGGTGCGGGCGGCGTCCTGGCCCTGCCCGTCACCGCCACCGTCACGCTGCCCCCCGCCTTCCGCATCGCCGCCCCCGAACCCGAGACCCCCCTGTGGCAGCGGTTCTGGGTGGAAAAGCGCCCCCAGATCGCCTTTGTGGGCGCCATGCTGGCGGTGCTGGGGCTGGTCCTGTTCGGGCAGGAATGGCTGGTGCGGCGGCCGCACTTGTGGCGGCGGTTGCGGCTGGCCTATCTGGCGACGACGCTTGTGGTGCTTGGCTGGGGTTTGGGCGCGCAGTTGTCGGTGGTGCAGGTGATCGCCTTCCTGCACGCCCTGCTGTCCGGCTTCCGCTGGGAAACCTTCCTGATCGCGCCGCTGGTCTTTGTCCTGTGGTCGGCGGTGGCCCTGGGGATGCTGTTCTGGGGACGCGGCGTCTTCTGCGGCTGGCTGTGCCCCTTCGGCGCGTTGCAGGAACTGACGAACGCCGCCGCCCAAAGGCTGGGCATCCGGCAGATCGCCGTTCCCCAAGCCCTGCACGAACGCCTGTGGGTCATCAAGTACACCCTGTTCGTGGCCCTTGTGGCGCTGTCCTTCTATTCCATGGAGCAGGCCCTGGTCATGGCCGAGGCCGAGCCCTTCAAGACCGCCATCAGCCTGCGCTTCCTGCGCCCCTGGCCCTTCGTGCTGTATGTGGTCGTGCTGATCGGCGCGGGCCTGTTCATCGAGCGGTTCTATTGCCGTTACCTGTGCGCCCTGGGCGCGGGCCTTGCGCTGCCCGCCAAGCTGAAGATCTTCGACTGGCTGAAGCGCCGCCCGCAATGCGGGCGCGAATGCCGGCTGTGCGAAACGAAATGCACCGTGGGGGCCATCGACCCCTTGGGCCGCATCAACGCCAACGAATGCGTGCTGTGCCTGCGCTGCCAGGTCATCATGAACGACGACGCGACCTGCCCGGTCCTGAAGCGCCGCGCGCGCGGCGGCGGCACGCCCGTTCCCACCGCCCCCGCATCCCCGCCCGTGCCGCCGCCGCTGCAACCTACGCAGGTGCCCGCAGGCGCCCATGACGGCGCGGCGGACCGCCAGCCGCCGTCCTTCCGGTCCCGACAGGTGACGCCATGACAACCGCCGCCCTCAACCGCCGCCGCTTCCTGGCCCTGTCGGCCTGCGCCCTGGCCGCGCCCGCCCTTGCAGGCGACCGCCACCGCTGGCAGGGCGTGGCCCTGGGGGCGGACGTGGCGCTGACGGTCCAGGGCGGCACGCCCTCTGCCGCCCGCGCCTTCTTCGCCGAGGCCGCCCGCAGCCTGCGCGCCGTCGAGCGGCAGTTTTCCCTGTTCACCGGATCCGACCTGCGCCGCCTCAATGCGCTTGGCCGGCTGGCCCATCCCTCGGACGACATGCTGGCGGTGCTGCATCTTGCAGGCCGGGTGCATGACGCGACCGGCGGCGCTTTCGACCCCACCGTGCAGCCCTTGTGGCAGGCCCGCCGTCTGGGGCAGGACGAAACCGCTGCGGCGGCCCTGGTCGGCTGGGGGGATGTCCAGGTCGGCCCCGGCGAAATCCGCCTGGCCCGCCCCGGCATGGCGCTGACGCTGAACGGCATCGCCCAGGGCCTTGCCGCCGACCGCCTGGCCCAGGTCGCCGCGCGCCACGGCCTGTCCCGGGTGCTGATCGACGCGGGCGAGCTGCGCGCCCTGGGCCCCACCCCCTGGGACGCCCGGATCGAGGCGCCGGGCGGCCAGGTCCTGCGCAACCTGGCGCTGCGCGACCGGGCGCTGGCGACCTCGGCCGCCTTTGGCACCCGGATCGGACCGGAGCAGGACCGCGCGCATATCATCGGCCCCGCAGGCCAGGCCCCCCGCTGGAGCGTGGTTTCGATCAGCGCGGACAGCGCGATGCTGGCCGACGCGCTGTCAACCGCGGCTGTCCTGATGACCCGCCCCGCCATCGACAAGGCCCTGTCCGCCTTTCCCGGCGCGCGGATCGAGGCCTTGGCCGCCTGAAGGCATAGAGCATCGGATGTCCCCCCTGACGCGCACCTGGGCCCTTCTGATCGCGCTGGTCGCGGCGACGGTGCTGGTGTCGCCGGTGCCGGGGGTGGCGGCGATGGGGGCGCTGCTGGTGCTGGCCTGGCTGAAGGCGCGGGCGATCCTGGGGGGCTTTTTGCACCTGCGCGGCGCGCCGGGATGGCTGGCGGCGCTGCTGGGGCCGCTGGCCTTGTGGCTGGCGGCGGTCTGGGGGCTGGCGATGGTGGCCTTCGGATAGGGGGCCGTCAGATGACGCGGTTCATGGCGCCGAAGGCCTCGGCCTGGGCCAGCTCCTCCAGCCGCGAGACCGAGGCGATGGCGGCGCTGGACTGGGTCACCCGCACGCCCAGGTCGCGCAGGCGGGCGAAGGCGCGCGACAGGCTTTCGGGCTTCATGCCCAGCCGGCCCGCGATCAGCGCCTTGTCATAGGGCAGGACCACGGTGGCGCTCTCCGCACCCGGCGGGCACAGCTCCAGCAGGAACTCGGCCACCCGCTGGGCGCCCGAGCGGGCCTTCAGCTGCTCGATCTGCTCGACCAGGCCCTGCAGGTGCATGAAGGTCGCCGACAGGATCGAGATCGCCGCCTCGGGGTGGGTCTTCAGCAGGTCCAGCACCGCATGGGCGGGCACCGCGACCAGCTCGCACCCCGTCACCGCCTCGGCCGAGACGGGATAGGCTGCCCGGCGCAGCGCCATCGGCTCGCCAAAGCTCTGGCCCCGGGTCATCACGCCCACCACCGCCTCGGCCCCGCTGGGGGCGATGCGGTAAAGCTTGATCCAGCCCTCGGCCACGACATGGATCGCGGCGGCCGGGTCGCCGTGCTGGAACAGCACCTGCCCGCGCTCCAGGCGCAGCACATGGGCCGCGTCCAGCAGGGGGGCGGACAGGTCGGGGGGCAGCGAGGCGAACAGCCGCGACTGCCCGGCGATCCGGCGATGCGCGGGCGAGAGTTTCAGGCTCATGGGGTGGGCCTTTCGGGGAAAACGGCCGGGGAACCGGCCCTTGCGGGGGCAGGGATCAACCCCCCGCCCCGCGCGGAGGTTCCGGCTCACTGCACCCGGGCGAGGTCCGCGTCCATCCGCTCGCGCGCCTTTTTCGACATCTTGGCGGCCTTGGCGGCGTCCAGGTTCGCGGGCGCGTCGCCCACCTGGACCAGGCCCACCATGCCCATGGCGAAGTGCGGCGTGCATTTCACGCCGTAAAGGCCGGGTTCGGTCACGGTGAGGGTGAATTCCTCGTTGATCCTGCTTTTGAAGGGCTCCACGCCCGCGGGCAGGATGTCGGCGATGGCCTCGACGTTGTGGCTCTTGTCGGTGGGGATGAAGCGGATCGTTTCCCGGCCTCGCCCTTGTTGAGCATGTGGACCTCGTGCTCGGCCGCAAGGGCGGGAACGGCCAGCGCCAGCAGCAGGGCGGGGGCGGCAAGGACGGAAAGGCGTGTCATCTGTGGTCTCCTTGGATGGGCGGGCCGGTCGCGGCCCGTTGCCCAGGGGTTTAGGCCCGATCGGGGCGCGCCACTTTGATGAAACGCAAACAGGAAGGCGGTTTCAGTCCTCGGGATCGGCGATCCGGGAAAGGCCGGCGGCACCTGCCCGGTCCTGATCAGAACGCCCCCGCCTGGATCCGGTCGGGGGTCCAGGGGGGTTCCCAGGTCAGCGCGACGCTGGCCCGGGCCACGCCGGGCAGGGCCGCGATGGCGGCCTCGGCCCCGGCCCGCAGCATCTCGGACAGGGGGCAGCCCCGGGTGGTGGTGGTCATGGTGACGGCGACCGCGCCGTTCTCGACCGCCAGGTCATAGACCAGCCCCATCGCCACCAGGTCGCGCCCGGTTTCCGGGTCCACCACCCCGCGCAGCGCGGCCAGGACCGCCGCGCGCAGATCCTCAGCCATGATCCGCCCCCGCGTCCACCCCGCCCGCCCGCACCAACAGCCGGTACGAGGCCCCGTCGGGCGCAAGGTTGCCCGCCCATTCGTGCCCGCGCGCCGCCAGTTCGGGAAACAGGAACATCGGTTCCCGGTCCAGCAGGGCAAACAGCACCTCGCCCTCGGGCAGGGCGGCAAGGGCTTCCAGGATGCGCACCATCGGCTCGGGCGGCATCAGCCCGGCGAGATCCAGCACCTGCGCCGGATCGGGCCAAAGCGCCGCGCCCGGGGCCGATCCGGGCGCCAGGCCCGCGTCGGCGGGGGCGGCGTCCTGCAGGGGCGCGAACAGAACCTCCCACGCGCCGTCGGAACGGCGGCGGTCGCTGGCGGCAAAGCCCCGGTTGGCCATCACGCCGAACAGGGGCGCGGGCCGGAAGGGCGCGATCAGCCGCAGCGCCTGGCCGGGTTGCAGCCGGTCGGCGGCTGCCATGATGGCGCCAAAGGGCTCCTCGCCGCGCGCGAGCTGCGGGCGGACATCAAGCTCGAAGGGTTCGGGGGTGGTCATCGGGGGATCCTTGCGGAGAGGAGGGAAGCACGAGAGGCGGCAGGATAGCGGGCCGCCGCGCGGGGTCGAGATGGCGCAAGCGGCGGATGGCCCAGGCCTCGTGCGCCAGCCCCAGGGCGGCGGCCAGCATGGCCAGCGCGGCCAGCCGGAAGGCCGTGTCCTGGCCCACCGCCAGCGCCAGCGTGCCGCCCGCCGCGCCCGCGACCCACAGCGCCAGCCAGCGCCCGGTGGCGCGAGCATCCGTCAGCTCGGGGACCAGCGGCACCGGGGCGCGCCCGATCCGGGGCGCGAAGACCTGGATCCAGGTCAGGAACGAGACGATCTTGACCATCTGCGCCAGCGTCAGCGTGGACAGCCAGCCCGCCAGGGCGGCAAAGGCCGTGGCCTCGGCCCAGGGACCGCCCCGCAGCACGGCCGGGGGCAGCAGAACGGCGGCAAGGCCCAGAAAGCCCAGGGCCGCGCGGCTCCAGCGCATGTTCACCTCGGTCTGGGGACGGTGGCGGCTTTGCCACAGGCGGCGGATATCGGCAAGGTAGAGGGCGACGGCGGCAACCCCGGCCAGCGCGGCGGCAAGGGCCAGCGGCAGCGCCGCGCGTCCCGCAAGCGCCATCCCCGCCCCGGCCAGCGCCCCCGCCAGGCCAGGCG
>NZ_JAFLRK010000065.1 GCF_017315735.1 Paracoccus shandongensis | reverse complement strand
AGAGTATTGACATTAACATGTGTTTTTTTACATGTTAGTGTCATGTGGCAACGTTAGTGGGTTGGAGTGCCTGATGACTGGACAAGAACGTCTGGCGGAACTGGGGCTAAATGCGGTGAAAGCATCCTATTATCTTGAGCTTCCGGTCGAAATCATTGCTTCCGCCTGTGCTGAGGAAGAGCCTCCTGTCTGGTTGGATATCTGTCTCACAGCAATGGAGGATGAGGCGGAAGAGGACGATGATGCCTTCACCTATCTTCAAGTAGGCGCTGATTTTCAGGGTACGAGTTGGTCTGAAGTTACGGCGCGGCAAGCGGTCCCGATCATTATTGAGTACGCCCAGAGGGGTGAGATTATGACCTATGCCGATTTGGATCGCGAGTTGCGCGCTCGAGACCCAGAACGTAAGAACGCTGGCACCTTACCTAAATATGCTCGACCGCTTGGACTAATTGGCGCTGTCATTGACCAGATCCGTTCAGAGGCGCGGCTAAAGGATGGAGCTGTATCGAGAGAATACGATCAGATTCCGCCGCTAGAGGTAATTGTTACGCGCGGGAAGACGGGTATGCCCGGCACAGGAGCTGATGGGTTCTTAGTCAGCTATCTCACCGCCATGGGCGAGAAAAACGTCGAGGATCGCCTGCATTTCGAGCGTAAGGCACTCTACGAAAAAGCACAGAAGAGCGTGATGGCCTATGATAAGTGGGGGCTTTTGCTCAGCTTGAGCAAAAAGTGACGCTGGCTAAACTTGCCATAAAGCAGAGTAGCTTGGGCTTATGCAGGAGCCTTTGAGCTACTCACAAAACTGGATCTGTGATGGCTCATTTTTTTACTGCTGACACCCACTTTTCCGACGATTCAGTGCGCCGTTTTTTTAGTCGCCCCTTTGCCTCGGTCGAGAAAATGGATGCTGCGATGGTTGAGCGTGCCGCAATTGTTGGAGCAGAGGATGATCTGTGGATCGTTGGCGACTTTGCAGCCTGTGAAACCGACAGAGGCCGAGAGGCTGCACGGGCAGCGTTTTGGGCCTTGTCTGGACGCAAGCACTTGGTGCGCGGCAATCACGATCCAGATTGGTTAGTCCAGACGCTACCATGGGCTTCAGTCCATGACCTGGTCGAGGTCGAAGTTATGGGCAACCGTTTTGTTCTTTGCCATTACCCTTTAGTGACCTGGAACGGCGCGCGAGCAGGCACGATACAGATTTTCGGCCATGTTCATACCAGATGGCGTGGTGCTGAAGGGCAGATCAATGTTGGTGTGGAGCAATGGGATTTCGCTCCAGTAAAATCGGATCAAGCCGAACTAGCCGCGATGACCATGCCGCCATCGCGGATGCACAAGAAGGCAGAAGGATTGTCTTAGTAATGCTTGACAAGATCTGACAGCGCTTACGTTCTGCGCCACGGCCACCACCTGGCGACTGTCGCTGAAGTGGTAGTCCGCTGATCGGTCAGGAGGGCAGTTGCCTGTTGCCGCCAGCGGTCCCGATCTTCCTTTAGGTCGGATGAGATTTCACGCTCTCGGTTCAGCATGGCTTCCAAAGCTTCAATGCGTTCCAGCAGGCGGGTTCCATCCGGTTGCGCATCGCTTCTTTTCGAACTGTCAGGGGGTTCCATGTTGAACGCCCGAGACAATTCAGCAGGATCAATCGAATAGCTGCCGTCGTCATGCCGGGTCGCGCTGAGCTTTCCTGTTTTTATGGCTCTGTTGATGGTTGACTTGCTCTTGCCTGCCAGCTTCGCGGCCTGGGAAAGGGAGAGTTCTGGCATGGTTGCGTACCGCGTCATTTGAGGTTTCGTCTGGAACCCCTTCTCCGTGGACGGAGAAGGCGGCGCGCGCAAGGTCGGCATCGCGGCGGGGTACGGTGAGATTTCCGGCCTTGAAGGTACGCCCGACACGATCCGCCCAGTTCTCGCGCTCAGCCCTGGTCAGGCCATGCCACCACGTCAGGGCCGGTTCGGACTGCGGTTCATCGGCAATGAGGGGCGGGGCATCGTCGGTGTCCTGCTGGCGACGCCGGGTGTTTCGATGGCGTTCATTCTCGGCCACTGTCTCGGCTGCATGGCGAGGATCTTTCCAGTTCCAATCAAAGCGCACCGCATGGACGGCCCGCCCACGTTTTTCGAGGGTCATTTTTACCGTGACGGTGCCATAGTCGTTGATTGCTTCAATGGCTGGGTCGAGGACACGCGCTCGGAAATTGTTGAAGCGGTCATAAGATCGCTGTGCATCGGTCCCCATGAGGGAGCGCAGTTCTTCCAATGTGAACGTCCAGTAGGGCCTGCCGAGGCGCCTCTTGTCGGCAAGGATCGCGTAGAGTTGGCGGCCATGGCCGGTCAGGCGGTGTGCGGCATGGGCCTCGATCTTGGTAAAGTTCGAAGGGCTGCGGAGGGCGTGAACGCCTGCGGGCGGGATCAGCAACCGGGCCATGCTGCCGCCCTGGGTGATGTGCCATTCGGCTAACACTACTGCGCCCCATGGATCGCCCCGGTATTCGCCAGACAGCTTCACGCCGGTTAGGCGGTCAAGGCATTCTCGGAGCCAGACGTTGTCGGCTCGGCCGCCCTCGCCGCGCAGGCGGAGAGTGGGAATTTCGAGCCAGACCGCATTGGGAATAGTGGCGGGCACTCGCTGCTCATCAAGCGCAGCTGCGATCTCCCACACGGCCGAAACCATGGCCGGGGTCAGAGTTCGATCTGATCGAAGCGCAACAGCGCTGGATGGCACAGTAATCTCTCTCATAGCTACAATCTAAAACTCGATATGTAGCAAGTAAACAGTAGTTTTACCCCTCCGGCATGTAGTCGCTACCCCTCCGGCATGTAGTCGCTACCCCTCCGGCATGTAGTCGCTACCCCTCCGGCGTGTAGTCTCCAGCCCTCCGGGGTGTAGTCGTGAAGCCCTCTAGTGTCAGTGTCGGGTGTCGCGGGGAGCGAAGCGACACGCGACACGCGACACCCGACACTCCAGCGAAACAGGTCTGCGAAGGCGGACCGATCCTGGGTGAAGCTCAGGCTGAGCCAGACCCTGTCCCGCTCTCACTAGGAAGGGCTGTAGGGGCAGGGTCTGGCGTGCTGATGCGTGTAACGCTCCCCCAAGCCTCGAAACCGGCAGCCCATGCTGGTGAAAATTGGGTTTTGGCGAGTGTAACGCTGCCAAATTGCATTTCCTGCTACAGTCCCACCCTACAGCCCGTGATCGTAGTCGTCGTCATGGCTGCGTTCGCGCCGTTCCGTGTGAACCGCATGGGGTTCCTCCACCTGCTCCCGGTGGGGCTCGTGGAGAGCTTGGCTGTGCTGGGGAAGATCAAGGCCCAGGTGGCGATTGTAGCGCTCCACCAGTTCAAAGCTTTCCTCGGGCCAGAGCCGTTCGGGTTTCAAGTGCTGAGCCGGATCCTCAATGCGGAGGTTTTTGACAAGGGCTTCGGCCTGGGCGCAGAACACCCCGCACTTGGCGATCACCGCGCCCAGGTGCAGCCGATCGACCAGCGACGGAAACCACTTGCGGCCCGCCTCGTGCCCATCGGGACGGCGCAGCTTGTCCAGACCCATGCCGAAACTGAAGGCCGTTTCGACGATCTGCTCGGCGCCTTGGCGTAAGGCCGAGATCAGCTTCCAGGTGTTTGGCTCAAAGAGCCTTGCTTCTTCGACAGCGTCTCGGGAGAGGCTGCCTGGGGGCGGCTCGTAGGCGTGGGGATCCTCCTTGTGGCGGCTGATCTCGCCCCTGAGTAGCAGGTAGTCGCGCAGCCGGTCCGTGTCGTTCCAGGACAGGTCTACGGCCTGCAATGCCCCTAGGACGCTCTCAGAGGGCCGCTGGACGGCCTCACGGGCCTTGTCCAGTACCGCACCATAGGTTTCCGGTGACAGGTGCGCACGGGCCGTCAGATCGCGTCTGAGGCCCCGTGTGATGCTGTGGTCGAGGTGTTCCTGACACCATTCGGCCCAGGAGGTCTGCAAGGCGGCGTATTCGTTGCGCTCGCCTGTGGCGGCCTTCAGCTCATTGAGGGGCTTCTGGGTGGAGATGATCGGCTTGCCGCGGCTGTCGCGCACCGGGGCGATCATCAGGTCCACGACCGCGCCGCCTTTCTCGTCCAGATCGAGGCGCACCCCGAAGACCGCGCCCTTGCCGGCCCAGCTTTCCGCCCAAGCCTTGGCCTGCTCGAACAGGGCGACGTTGCGGGGATTGGCACGGTCATGGAGATCCCCGGTCTGCTGGACCCATTCCGGAGACACGACGCAGAGGGCCTGCATGGCGAGCGGGGCGTTCTTGCGCTCCCCGGCCCCCAGCTCGGCCTTGTGGGCCTTGAAGGCCGCCAGGTAGTCGCGGTCGCTGCTCTCGGCCTTGGACCAAGCCAAGGCTTCCCCTGCGACTGCACCCTCCCGAACCCGCGCCTGGCCGATCTCGTCATGGCGCTCGGCGTGGAGGGAGAGACCGCGCAGCTGGGCGACGGTTTTGATCTTGTTGACGCGGATGGCTGACTTGAACATGCGGGCAGCCTAGGGTGGCGAGGCAGAATTGTCATTTGAAATGACAACCCACTAGGCAATCCACTTCGTGCCGCTCCGCTGATTGCCA
>NZ_JAFLRK010000064.1 GCF_017315735.1 Paracoccus shandongensis | reverse complement strand
ACTAGGCGCCGGAGGGCAAAAGACTAGGGCCCGGAGGGTTTGAGACTAGGGCCCGGAGGGTTTGAGACTAGGGCCCGGAGGGTTTGAGACTAGGGCCCGGAGGGCAAAGGATAGAAGTTGCAGACTAGGCGACAGTCATTTAGCCTAGGCGAATGAGGGAAATCACTGTGCCGAGCAGCGCTGTAGCGCTTCGATCCGACAAGCCGCTGACCCCGGCCATGGTCTCGGCCATCTGGGAACTGGCCTCGGCGCTCGATGCCGCCCGCATCCCCGCCGAGGTGGACAACAGCATCTGGCTGGAAGTGCCTTCACGGCTGCTGCGCGGCGAGGACGGACGCAACGACAACATCTGGCTGCGTGAATGCCTGACGCGACTGACCGGGGTGCAGCTCAGCGGCGAATGGCGCGGCGATCCCTGGGGCGCGGTTCTGCTGGCCGAATGGAAGATCACCCAGGGCGGCTCGATAGTGCGGGCGCTGATCCCGCCCGCTGGTGTCCATGCCCTGCGCAGTCCGCAGAACTTCGCCAAGATCGAAGCCCGCGCCGCTCACAGCCTGACTGGCCATGGCCGCCAGCTCTACGTGCTGCTGGCCGACAAGAAGCGCCTGGGGAGGCCGTTCTGGACCTTCACCGTGGACGAGTTGCGCTCGCTTATGGGGGTGACTGACAAGAAGTCCTACGAGCGTTGGAACAACTTTCGCCAATGGGTTCTCGACCCTGCTTTAGCGGCAGTGAACGACTATGGAACGGTTGAGGTCAGTATGACCCCCGAGAAACAAGGCCGGGCCGTCCATGCCGTCACCTTCCGCTGGCGCTGGAAGGATCCTCACGACGCCGCCAAGACGGTGGCCGAGAATGAGCGCCACCAAAACGCCCGCCGCCGCCAGCAGGACAAGAACGACGCACCGCCCCTCATTGCCGATGAACCCCAAGCGGAACCGGCCTTGATCTGGTGGCACGGGCTGACCCCAACTGAACGTAAAGATTGGGCGGATCGTGTCGGCCGCACCTTCAAGGCAGGTGATTACACCCTGCCCCGGCGCGACGCCGACCTTGCGCGCGCTGCCTTTTCCGTTCATGACGAAGGGGTTCCACCCAGAACCCCAAAATGACGCAATACGCAACCATGCCGGAACTGTCCCTATCACAGGCTGCGAAGCTAACGGGCAAAAGCAAATCCACCATCAATCGAGCCATCAAAACCGGAAAACTTAGCGCGTTACGACACGAAGATGGCAGCTATTCGATTGACCCTGCAGAACTCTCTCGGGCATTCGGCATGGAACCCCAGGAGGGTTCGAAAAGACGCGATGCGGAACCTGATGCGAACCGGCTTCTCGAACGCATCGAAGCTTTAGAAGCGATGCTGAATCGCGAACGTGAGATCTTGGCTGACCTAAAAGAGGATCGGGATCGCTGGCGGCAACAAGCGACTGCTTTGCTGACTGATCAACGCCCTACTATCACCACCGTCTCTAGGTGGCGGTGGTGGGGGAAAAAAAGCCTCTGATACTTATCGACACATGGACACAGCATGAGTGCTGTTGTCATATACATGTCATATTGTGTCGGTGGAGTTCATGTGACCTATAGTAATAGAGAAAAGACAAAAGATTTTGTCCATCAACAAAATATTGTATATTTGCTGTGGTCGGACAGGGCAGTCATAACAGCAGGCGGTGTATTGATTGCATTTACCTTTGCATTAATAGCACTTCACGCCATGCTTTTAGAAGCAATGAGCCCGGATGAGCCGCAGACTACAATGCTTGCACGCCTTTTTGGAACCATCAGCATTGAAGCTGACGGCTCTATCGCTGAGAACTTTACCCATGGCATGTCCTTTGTCGCCTCAATCCTTTTCCTCGCTGCGGCCAGTGCAGCCCGTTCACGCTTTTGCCTTCTTCTTTCTATATTAATGTCGTTTGCTTGGTTCGACGATTCCGCCAGTTTCCATGAGCGTGTTGGTGAGATATTCCAAGAGTTAGGCTTAACGTTAGGTATCTCAGGCCTTGATCATCACACTCAGGGAGAACTGGCTGCTTGGTTAATAATCGGCCTGATTCTTTTGCCCTTTGCGATATGGGCAATATTAGGCCGCAGTGAAAGAGATAGAACGATTTCGAAACTGGTTGCGTTGCCTGTTGCCGTTCTGGTCATAAGTGCAAGTATTATGGACTTGTTACATGCTTTGTTTCCGCACATCCGTGCCCTAGTGTATCTGGAAGATGGCGGGGAGATGTTAGCAATTGCTATGATTGCAACGGTGGCCCTGTTTCTTGCGCGCAATACTCATGTAATTATTAATAAAGAGACAGTTTTCAGAGCGCCCACGAATAGATCAAACTCATAAATCTGTCTGATAGTGCTGCCACTGCATGAATAACGTTCTCAGAGACAAGGGAGTAGAATGTCCCACTGGCTTCATCTTCGACTTACTTCTAATTTTCTACGATAGGACTAGCTAGATATCGTAAGATCAGGATAGTGCCCTTGTGATTTACGGAAATTAACCGAACAAAAATTAACAGGAAATTTAATTTCATGTTTGATCATTTGCAAAATTTTGACAGTAAAAAATCCAAAAAGCTTCTGCTTTATGTTCATGTCCCCGTTTATCGGGACAGCGGCGAGTTGCTGATCGAACCACAAGCTGCAAATGGCCTACGGTTGTGGAGCAGAAACTTTGATCATATCACGGTGATGCAGCCGCTCAGGGCAGGTGCGTCAGATCGCACGGCGCTGCAGCCTGTCTCACAGATCCCCGGAGCCGATAGGATCACCTTTGATCCTCTGCCGATGGCCTATCGGCCTGACCGTTTCCTACGCGAACTGCCTGCGGTACGGCGGAAAATCCGGAACAATATCGCGCAAGCGGATTATCTGTGCTTCAGCCTTGGCGGACTGTGGGGCGATTGGGGGGCGGTGTCCTCGATCCTCGCCCACCAGAACGGGCGGCGCTATTCGGTTTGGACCGACCGGGTTGAATCCCAGGTCACGCGTCACAAGGCAAGAACCGGACAGGGCCGTGCCGCCCTGCGTTCCAAGCTGACTTGGCGGCCGATGGCTGCCTTGGAAAAATGGGTGATCCGCCGTGCAGCACTGGGACTTTTTCATGGGCGCGAGACCTATGATGCCTATGCGCCCTTTTGCCAACAGCCGCAGTTGGTTCACGACATCCATGTCAAGAAATCGGATCACATCGGTCCTGACGACCTGATCCGCAAGCAACAACAGGCTGGCAGCGGTCCGTTACGCATCGTCTATGCTGGTCGCGCCGACCCGATGAAGGGTCCGCTTGACTGGATCGAGGTTCTTGCAACCTTGGCGCACAGAGGTATGGATTTCCGGGCGTCCTGGCTTGGCGATGGGCCGCTGCTGGCTGAAATGCGCTCGGCCATCAATGCGGCAGGTCTGGCAGACAAGGTCGAACTGCCAGGCTTCGTCAATGACCGCGGCACTGTTCTAAAAGCATTGCAGCAAGCGCATGTCATGCTGTTCTGCCACAAGACGCCAGAATCGCCGCGCTGCTTAATCGAGTCACTGGCCTCAGGCACGCCCCTTGTTGGTTATGAAGGTGCCTTTGCTGCCGATCTGCTTTCCGGCCACGGTGGAGGGCGGTTGGTGCAGATAAACGATATTGCCGGATTGGTGGATGTCCTGACCAGCTTGGCCAAGGACAAAGCTCAATTGGCTGACCTGATGGACCGTGCAGTTCAGGATGCTGCCCCTTTCCACGACGAGGCAGTCTTTGCACATCGCTCTCAGTTGATCCGCGATTATCTTTAGGTGTCCGATCCCACGACTTCCCTTTCGCCTTTCATAGCTTGAATGACCTGCTCGATATGCGTCCGTTGCTGTTGGGCGCGGCGGACCATCAGGCTGCGGGCTTGGTCATTGTGGCGGGCGATCTCGTGCAGCTGCTGAGCCAACTGATCCAGGTGCAGACGGGAGATCTTCTGGCCGCGCAGCACGGCTGTGTTCATGGCCCTTACGGCCTGGTTCACGTTCTGCCCGATCGCGGACACCTCCTTGGTCAGTGCCGCGATCTCGCCCGCTTCGGGCGGCTCGATGTGATACACGCCCGCCGCATAGAGCAGCACCCGCCGCGCCATGTCGGCCCGGCTCAGGTCCAGCTCCTTCGCCAGGGCATCCAGACGCTCCATGTCCTCGGCGCTGACCCGCACCGTCAGCACCTTGCTGCGAGACTGCGGCAAACGCTCGTCCCAGCGGTTCTTGAGGTTGTAGATCGTCCGGCGGCTGACCCCGTATTTTTTCGCCAGCTCCGTAACCGGGATCTTCGCCTCCAGCTCGCCCCGCAGCGCCTGCTTCTGGGCGTTCGTCAGGCGGCTGAACTTGCGCTTTGGCATATGTGAAGTATCCAATATTAGGATTGTGAAGTATTCAAGTCATATTTCCTGCCATTTACACAACCCCTAAAACTGCCCTTCACAAAGCAGGGCCATTCTAGGCCGTTTTTGAGCCTAGATCTGGGGTCCAAGAGGCCACAGGACAAAGCCAAAGAACCGCATTGTCGCTTTGCGGATATAGGGTGCAGATAGACTAGCGATGCACTCTCAGCGCCACGGAGAGGCTTTCTAGAGGCCCATTCCAACTCCTTGGGTAGAAGCTTCCAGCTCTTAGGCCCTTCCGGCCTCCAAGGGGCCTTCCAGAGCCTCTGAGCGCCTTTCTGATTTTCTCAGCCATTTTTTACCATCAGGGCGGCCGTAATTTGTTAAGGATCTGTCCTCTGCCATTTGTGCCGCCCCGAGGCGCAGCGCTTACCCAAAGGGCTGGCAAGCCTCAGGGCAGGCGGCGCCAAGCCGCCAGTTTTGCCGCAGTGTCGGGTGTCGCGTGTCGCGTGTCGCTTCGCTCCCCGCGACACCCGACACTGACACTAGGAAGCTTTAAAACTAGGCGCCGGAGGGCAAAAGACTAGGGCCCGGAGGGTTTGAGACTAGGGCCCGGAGGGTTTGAGACTAGGGCCCGGAGGGTTTGAG
>NZ_JAFLRK010000063.1 GCF_017315735.1 Paracoccus shandongensis | reverse complement strand
CGAACAGCCGCGACTGCCCGGCGATCCGGCGATGCGCGGGCGAGAGTTTCAGGCTCATGGGGTGGGCCTTTCGGGGAAAACGGCCGGGAAACCGGCCCTTGCGGGGGGCAGGGATCAACCCCCCGCCTCGCGCGGAGGTTCCGGCTCACTGCACCTGGGCGAGGTCCGCGTCCATCCGCTCGCGCGCCTTTTTCGACATCTTGGCGGCCTTGGCGGCGTCCAGGTTCGCGGGCGCGTCGCCCACCTGGACCAGGCCCACCATGCCCATGGCGAAATGCGGCGTGCACTTGACGCCGTAAAGGCCGGGTTCGGTCACGGTCAGGGTGAATTCCTCGTTGATCTTGCTTTTGAAGGGCTCCACGCCCGCGGGCAGGATGTCGGCGATGGCCTCGACGTTGTGGCTCTTGTCGGTGGGGATGAAGCGGATCGTGTCGCCGGGTTCGGCGCGGGTAAAGGCGGGCTCGAACACCATCATCCCGGCCTCGCCCTTGTTGAGCATGTGGACCTCGTGCTCGGCCGCAAGGGCGGGAACGGCCAGCGCCAGCAGCAGGGCGGGGGCGGCGAGGAAGGAAAGGCGTGTCATCTGTGGTCTCCTTGGATGGGCGGGCCGGTCGCGGCCCGTTGCCCAGGGGTTTAGGCCCGATCAGGGGGCGCCACTTTGATGAAACGCAAACAGGAGGGCGGTTTCAGTCCTCGGGATCGGCGATCCGGGAAAGGCCGGCGGCGTCCACCACCGTCAGCTTCTGGCGACCGCCCTCGACCAGGCCCATGCCTTCCCAGGCCGACAGCAGGCGCGACACGGTGTGCAGCGTGGTGCCCGTCATTTCCGCAATGTCCTGGCGCGTGATGGGAAAGTCGATGCGGGTGCCGCCGTTTTCCACCCGGCCCGCCTTTTCGGCCAGGCGCAGGACGGCATGGGCCACGCGGCGCTCGACCTCTTGGGTGGACATCTCGCGCAGGCGGGTATGGGCCTCGTCCAGGCGCTGGCCGATGGTCTGCATGGCGTTTATCGCAAGGCGGGGATTGTTTTCCACCACCGCGTCCCAGTCGGCCATTGGCCAGCTGACCACGATGGATTCGACCGCAGCCCTGGCCGTGCCGGGATAGTCGGGGCGGGCGAGCGCGCGGGCAAAGCCGAACAGGTCGCCCGGATGGACCACGCGCACCATCACCTGCTGGCCGTCGGCCGTGACCTGGCTGACCTTCAGCCGCCCGTGCAGCAGCAGGTAGAAGGCCACCGCCTGCGCGCCCTGTTCAAAGACGATGTCGCCGGGGACCACGCGGCGCGGGGTCGCCCGCGTCATCAGCCGCGCCAGGGCCGCGGGGTCCATCTGCCGGAACAGGGGCAGGTTGCGGACCAGGGAAATGTCGATCGCCACGTCTCGTGCCTTCACCATGGGTTTTCCCCTAGGTGACGCAGAATCGCGCCAAAGCAAAGCATTCCGTGGCCCTTGCGTGTCATGCCGTGCCGTCAGCCGATGTCCCGGACCAGGCGCAGGCCCAGGTTGGCGGGCGGCACGCCCACCGAGCAGCCGCCCGATTTCGGGTCGCGCACGAAATCGGCCACGGCGGCGCGGTGCAGGCCTTCGGCGATATAGATGCCGCAGCTGTCGGCCTGGGCGGTGATGCGGCCCGCCGCATCGACCTCTCCGCGCCGCAGGCAGGTGGCGGTCCATTCCCAGACGGCGCCGCCGATGTCGCGCACGCCCAGGCTGTTGACGTTCAGCATCCCCACGGGGCGGATTTCGCGGTCCAGGTCGCGGCTGCGGGCGGATTCGGCGGCATATTCGGCCAGCCAGCGGGTCGCGGGGTTGGCGGGGTCGCTGTCCACGCCCAAGGCGTCGTCGCGGAACATCTCGGCCGCGGCATGGGCCCATTCGACATCCGTGGGCAGCCGCCAGGTGTCGCCGGTGCGGTCGGACAGCCAGGCGGCATAGGCCTGGGCGTCGATCCAGCTGACGCCGGTCACGGGCAGGTCGGGATCGTCCACCGGGCCGCCGGGCAGGGCGCAGGCGCGGTCGGCCACGCAGTCCAGCCACCCGGCGGTGCTGACGGGGGTGGCCATGACCTCGATGGGCGCGGGGATCGACACGGTTTGCAGCGGCGCATCGACGGACCGGCCGTCGCGCCGCCAATCGCCGTCCAGGCGGTGCGGGAAGACCTGCGGTTCCAGCCGCACCACCGGCGGCAGGTCGGGCAGGGGCCGCGCGGGGGGCCAGAAGGACAGGCCAAGCGCCCCGGCTGCGGCGCCCGCCAGCAGAAGAACGGTTCCGTGCATGTTCGGCTCTGGTCGGTGAGGCGGGAAGGCCGCCCCCGCGTGGCGCGGGGGCGGCCCGAGGGGTCAGGACAGCGCGCCGGGGGCCACGACCTGCATCATCAGGTCGTCGTTCCATTCGCCTTCCACCACCACATGCGCGGCGGCGCCCAGTTCGAAGGCCTCGATCAGGTTGTGGTTCACATAGGCGTAAACCCCGGGCTGCTCGAAGGTATAGACCATCAGCCCCGCCGTGCCGCCGGGGATGAACCAGGTTTCCAGGCCTTCTTCCGGGGGGTTGTTGAACTTGCCGGTCGCCCAGACATGGTTGCCGTGCCCGCCGATCAGGTGGGGCCGGGTGTCGCGGTTGGCCTGGCTGTGGACGAAGGCCACGGTTTCCCCGACCTTGGCCTTCAGGGCGTTGTCGCCGGTCAGCGCGCCCACCGCGCCGTTGAAGACCACATGCGTGGGCGTCAGCGTCTTCATCACGGCCACCACATCCTCGTAGCTTTCGCCGGGGCTGCCATAGGTCTTCCAGGTGCCGTCCGCATCGCGCGGGACATAGAAGTCCTGCTCGCCGATGTAATACACCTTGTCATAGGTGACGGGCTTGCCGTGGCGGTCCTTCAGCCCGTCGCGCGGCAGCACCATGATCGCGCCGTTCATCCCCGACACCACATGCCAGGCCACCATGCCCGGAGGGGCGCAGTGATAGACGAAGACGCCGGGCTTTGTCGCCTTGAAGCGCAGCACGCAGCGTTCGCCGGGGTTCACCTGGGTCAGCGCGCCCCCGCCAAGCGCCCCGGTCGCGCTGTGGAAGTCGATGTTGTGCATCAGCTCGTTCGTGGGGGCGTTGATCAGCGTCAGTTCGACATAGTCGCCCTCGTGGACCACCATCAGCGGGCCGGGCACCGTGCCGTTGAAGGTCGAGGCCCAGTATTCCGCGCCGCTGTCGTCCAGGGCGATCTTCTTCTCGATGATGGTCATCTCGAACTCGACCACCTTGGGGCCGCCGGTGGCTGTGGGTTCGTGGTCATGGACAAAGGGCGGATCGACCAGCTTGACCTTGACGCGCGGCAGGCGGGCCACGTCGGGGGCGGCGGCGGGGGTCAGGACCGCCTGCGCCCCGGCGGTGGCCTCGGCCGCGGCGCTGCGCACCTGGGTCAGGGCCCCGGCAATGGCGGCACCGGCAAGGATGGTGCGGCGGCTGACGGAAGGGGAGGTCATGGCGGGCTCCGTTCAATGGTTATACGCGCCGGGTTGTTCCGGTTGAGGGCATCATGACCCGTTCCGCCCGTCCCTTCGGTGTGCCGGAACAACCAGGCGCGGCCAAAACGCCCCCTTGCTTGCGGCAGCGCAAAGAGTTCGCGCTTTTCCGGCCTATCGCTGGGGGCAACCTTGAAGGAGAACACCCATGTCCGATGAAAAACGCCCCCGGATCCCGCGCGGATTGAAGGGGGACGGCGCGGCCCTGTGGTCCTATGGCTTCCGGCCGTTCTTCCTGGGCGGCGCGGTCTGGGCGGTGGCCGCCATGGCGCTGTGGATCGCGGCGCTGGCGCAGGGCCTGCCCCTGGGCGGCGACCTGGGCGCGCCCTTGTGGCACGCGCACGAGATGGTCTTCGGCTTTGCCCCCGCCGTGCTGGCCGGGTTCCTGCTGACCGCCATCCCGAACTGGACCGGCAGCCTGCCGGTGTCGGGGCGGCCCTTGATGGGGCTGGTGGCGATCTGGGCCGCAGGCCGGGTCGCCATGGCGGGCGCCGGGATCATCGGCCTGCCGCTGGCCGCCCTGATCGACGCGGCCTTCCTGCCCGCGCTGCTGGTCATCGCGTCCCGAGAGATCGTCGCGGGCCGCAAGTGGAACGACCTGAAGGTACTGGCCGGTTGCGCCGCCATCATGGCGGGCAATCTGGGCTTCCATGCCGCCGTCCTGGCGGGGGGCAATCCGTCCGCCTGGCTGCGCGCCGCCGTGGCGGGCTATGTGGTGCTGGTGCTGATTATCGGCGGGCGCATCATCCCCAGCTTTACCCGCAACTGGCTGAACCAGCGCGGCGCGTCCCGGATGCCGGTTCCCTTCAACCGCTTCGACATGGGCGTGATCGCCTGTTCGGCCTTGGCGCTGGCCGCCTGGACCGTCGCGCCCGAAGGGCGGGCGACGCTGGCCTTCGCGCTGGCCGCAGGGGCGCTGAACGCGGCGCGGCTGGCGCGCTGGCGGGGCCTTGCCGTCCGGGCCGAGCCGCTGCTGCTGGTGCTGCACGCGGCCTATGGCTTCGTGCCGCTGGGCTTTGCGGCCATCGCGGCGGCGGGGGCGGGGTGGCTGCTGCCGGTGTCCGCGCTGCATGTGCTGACGGTGGGCGTGATCGCCACGACCATGCTGGCGGTGATGACGCGGGCCACGCGCGGGCATACGGGGCAGGCGCTGACGGCCTCGCGGGTGACGACGGCGGCCTATCTGTGCCTGTTCGCGGCGGCGCTGCTGCGTCCCCTGGCGGATCTTACGGGGGCGATGGGGCTGATGGAGGCCTCGGGCGCGCTGTGGATCGCGGGGTTCGGGCTGTTCATCATCGAACACGCGCCGATGCTGCTGCGGGTGCGGCGCCAGGCGCGCGCCGCCCCGGGCCCGGCCTGACCGGAAGGCCCGTCCTTGCGGGCAAACAGGCAAGGGGGCATCGCGCGGCTACAGCCGCAGGCGGTGGCGGGTTTCCAGCAGGGTCCGGGCGTCCTGCACCTCTTGCGCGGTTCGCGCCTCGTCCCAGCCAAGGGCGCGGGCGCAGACCGAGGCGATGGTGCCAAGATCGCGCGCCGTCAGCGTTCCGGTGATCGCCAGCGCGGTGCGGCGCATGACCAGGTCGGTCAGGTGGCGGACGGCCTCGTGGCGGACCAGCCAGTCCAGTTCGGCCAGCGAATAATCCGCGTCCCGCAGCATTTCCGGGCTTGCGCCCTCGGCGGCCAGGATGGCGGCGGCGGTGGTGCCGTGGCGCGCCAGAAGGGCCGCCGCGCGGTCGGGCGCGGCCCCGCTGTCGCGGGCGGCCTGACGCGCCCAGGCCTGCGGATC
>NZ_JAFLRK010000062.1 GCF_017315735.1 Paracoccus shandongensis | reverse complement strand
ATGACCCTCATAGGGCATCTGTTCCAGGACAGGTTCGTTCAGGGGGATTTTCCAGCCGAGCGGCGCGAACTCGCAAAACACAACACAAAGGCCGCTCGGCTGATGGGTTGGTTATGCCGGATGTTGACGTGTCCGGCAACTTGTCCAAATTGACAACCAGGAGTTGATTTCTCCTAATCCTATCGTTTGTCCAAGCCCCTAAAGATTATCAGAGAAACCGGCTCCTCAACGCCTCTAGGTTGTTTTGCTAGGATTCTACAACTAATAAAAATCAAACACTTATCTCGAAACCTTCTTCGTCCAAGAGGGTTGTGAGACTGTGAAAAATTGCTGCGTAAGTAATTTTTTTTCGTTTCTGAGTGCCTGTTTCCAAAGTATGGCCCCGCCTTCTTGGCGGGGCTTTTGGAGCCTGACAGGGGCGCTATTTCTCCGGCAGCTTGTCGATCCAGATCCCGCAGAACCTGTAGCCGTCCGCATTGGTTACGATCGTTCCACCGGCCCGATCGCAAAAGATGCCGGGATATTTCCCGAACTCGCGGGCATTACCGCTTTCCACAATCCAGAAGGCCGTCAGGAGGGCCAGGAGCGCCCCTGTGAGGACGGCAGAGACCAACCAGACCCAGAACCCGCCAAACCACCTCCAGGCCTCTCTCCGAGCCTCTCCGGCGGCCTTGCGGAGGTCTCCTGCGGCCTTGATGCTTTCGAGCTGCGCCTCGCGGATGGCCTCCTTGGCGCCTTCCGTGGCCGCATAGACGGTGTGCTGGCGCAGATCGAGGGCAGCGGTGGCCAGGCTCTGCTCGATCCGCTGCTGGAGGGCAGGACCGACCTTGGCCATGCGGTCGAGGCCCTGGGCCACCACGGCATTGAGCTTTTCTGCCTCCTTGCGATCCAGGCTGGTCCGCTGGAGGCGTTCGACATCGTTGCGGACCAGGGTGATCTCATCAACCAGTGCCTGGAAGGGATCCTTGACGCTCATGCCTCACCCGCTCCGGCGCCTTGCGCCTTGGCATCGAGTTCGGCCAGCAGTCCCACCAGTTCCTTCTGATCCACCTCACGGGTGACGGTCTTGCGCAGGGTGGCGGCCATCCAACGGGCGATCTTCGGATCCTTCAAGGCTTCCGTGGTGAGCACAGACCCAATGATGATCTTGCGGCGGGTCTCTGACGCCTTGGCCCTGGTCTTGAGCCGGTTCAGTCGAGCCTGGGCTTCGGCAATCTGCTGATCAATGGTTCGCGCCATTCTGCAATCCCTCGTTCATCTAACAGTTGCCAGACTGATCTCAGAGTGGTTACGGTGCAAGTCACGAAGTGCCCACTTATACAAACGCTACGCGTTTGTGTGGGCAAAGGGGCTGTTGCACTCCCCTTTGAACCCCTGGCTTGAGCGCGACACGGAATGGCGATCTATCACCTGCGGGCCACGATGATTTCCCGCTCGGCCGGACGCAGCGCCACGGCGGCGGCAGCCTATCGCAGTGCCGACCGTATCCATGATCAGCGCACCGGGCTTTCCTTCGACTACCGGGCGCGTAGCGGCGTCGAACATGTCGAGATCCTCGCCCCCGAGAGTTCACCGGAGTGGGTCCGGGACCGCGCAGCGCTGTGGAACGCGGTCGAGCGGGCCGAGACGCGCAAGAACAGCCAGGTGGCCCGCGAGATCCGCGTGGCGCTGCCGGCCGAGCTGGACCGCAATCAGCGCATCGCCCTTGTCCGCGACTTCTGCCAGCGGTCCTTTGTGGACCGCGGCATGGTCGCAGACATCGCCCTGCACGCACCGGGGCGGGAGGGCGACGAGCGCAACCACCATGCGCATATCTTGCTGACCACCCGCGAGATCGGCCCCGAGGGCTTTTCCACCAAGAACCGCGACTGGAATGCGGTCGAGATGCTGGAAGGATGGCGTGAGGCATGGGCGCGGGACAGCAACCGCGCCCTTGAGCGATGCGGCCATGAAACACGGATCGACCATCGAACCTTAGAAGCGCAGCGCGAAGAGGCCCTGGAACGCTCGGTGCAGGCGCGGGAGCGGGGCGACGAGGCCCTGGCCCTGCGCGAGACGGTGCGGGCGGTGGAACTGGACCGGAGGCCCCTGCCGCAGCTGTCCCCCGGGGCTTGGCAGTTGAAAGAGCGCGGCATTGAAGTTGCGGCGGTGCAGCTGTGGCGGGAGGTCAAGGCGCAGGCCCTTGAGGTGGCACGGGTGGCGGAGCGGCTGTCGGGCCAGGTGCGGGAGTGGCTCGGGCGGACGATGGAGCGCTTGACGCCCGGGCATGAGCTTGCCCATGCTAGCCCCGATCGCGGCGCAGTTCGCGACGAGGGACAGGATCTGGCGTCTGCCCGCCATGGCAGGCGTCAGACACCTGATCACACCCGGGATAGCCGTGCCGACCTCGCAGCGCAGCTGCGGGCAGCCTGGGAAGCCCATCAGGATCGACCTTCCCCAGACCGTAGCCCGACGCGGGAGCCGGAAAGCGCCAGGAGCCTGGCCGAGCGGTTGCGCGAGGCGGCGCGGAGCATCGACCTGGATGCGGCGGCCGAACGCGTTGCCAGTTTGCAGCAGGAGCGCCTGGCCAAGGAGCAGCAGCGGGAGGCCGAGCGCGTCAGGGAGCAGGAGCGGGTCCGGGAGCGGCGCGGGCATGACCGGGGTTGGGATCACGAACTCTAGGCTCTCGCTCCCGCCCCCGCCCCTGCCTGCCCTACAGCCCGCTTTGATCCGAGCGGGCAGGCAGGGGCTAGTGACAGCTTTGCGGGACAAAGCGGACGGTTAGAGTAGACCTGCCTAGCAGGCTTACCCATTGTTTATTCGGCTCGAAGACTCTCGCACGCACAACGCGCCCGACTGTGATTTGCAGAGTTTCCTTCGGATACCTCCCAACCATTCTGTTCCCCAAGTTTTTGAAGACTCCCCGGCTTGGTCAGGCGATCACTCTCGCGAAGGTCGGAAATTCTTTTGAGAAGCTCTGGTGCCGCAAGCGTATTAGGAGGCTCGATGAAACCTGCATCTAGTCTGATTGTGGCATAATTAGAGCAATTTATCAGAGTGAACCGCTGCGCATGTCCGCGAGGGTCGTTCGGCTTTTTCGAGTATTCTTCAGTCGCGAGGCCAATATATGACCCTCCTTCATGGCTGGCAGGATGCTCCACCAATACGCGGTCGGGGTGGCGTGACGGACCCTGCCACCCGCATTTTTCGAGGCTTGCTCCCACTAAGGCAGACTGCTCGACGCATGAAGATGCTAAAAGGGTGACTGTAAAAAATGCGATACGCATGTCCCGCTCTGAACCTGTAAACCTTTGCTCAGAGCTTTACCCCCTTCTTGACCGGCAGCAATGGGCTCAAAGCTACGCCCCCGCCCGCCCTACAGCCCGCCCTGATCTGAGCGGGCAGGCGGGGCGCGATAGATCATAGATTAATTGCCGCTCGGATACTGTGGTGCCATCGCTTTGTTTGGCTCGCGAAGCTGACCACGACCCGCTCTGCTCATTGCTTGAGCAATGGAAATATTGGTGTTGCGAGGCATGACGAATGGCACCCCCGCGACCAGGTTCAATGGATCGCCATCAACAATTTCATCGCGATTAAGCAGATAGTACGCGGCCATGTCGCACTCCCACTGCCCTCCATTCTGCCCAGTTAGAGGATTTAGAGAGTTCTCGCCGTAGAGGAAGCACATCTCTAATCCATAACGCGCCATTTGCAGCTTCCAGCGTCCTTTTACGACGGCGACATTGTCGGGATACCACAAGAATGTCTGCCCATCTGCTGCAAGATACTCGATCTGGGTTCCATGCGCGTTCCAGACCTTTGTTGTCGTGTTTGATAAAAACTGCTGAACGGCGACCGGGTTCTTGGCCATCTCGTGCGTCTGTTCTGCAGCAGCCCGACGTGCAGCGATCTTCTGCTGCCTGAAATCGTCGGCTGGGGAACAGGCGGAAAACAGAAGAACAATGCCAAGGAGAACAGTAGGCCGGAACATGTGCTGGTCCTTTTTTTGAATCTCGATCAGCAAACCCATAGGCATCATTTTTGCAAGCCGTTGATGCTCCCAGGGCTGATTGCAAGTTTCTTAACTTGCTTGTCTTCTAGGAGCGCCTTGCGGGTGCCCGTCCGGCCACTGCGCCCCCCCTTGTAGTCCCTTCCGCGCCACAACCCCTGGCTGACCCTGCGTCCACCCTCATCCTGGCCCATAACACCCGTTATGGCGAGGAAGACCGCCCGCAGGTTGAACAAGGGGCCTAGAAGGGCCACCAGCGGCGGCGGCGGGAAGGGGGGTCTGGCGGTCCTGATGGTATATCTCGCCGGGCCAGTTCCTGGGCTTGGGCCTTCCAGTCGTCGCGGTCGCGCTCAAGGTCTGCTATCCGCTGATCCTTGCCCCTAAGTTCGGCCTCTAACACCGCAATGCGGATGACATTTTCATCGTTAGGAACTGGCGCCTGACTGTCAGGATTGACACTGTTGCCAGTGTCATTGCTAGTCCTAGCTGACAGCCACTTTGACAGTTCGTTATCATTAATTTGCCAGCGGTTTCGGTTGTCCCGGAGTGCAGTAAGGTTCCCATCCTTTATGGCGTTCATGATGGTGCCGCGTGAAACATTCGCACGATCAGCAGCCTGCTGTGGTGTCAGCTTTGCTACTGTCATGTCAGTGCCAATATCACGAATTTTATCAGCATTATTCAGATGCTTTGCCAGTTGCTGGCAGATTAATTTCCATGCCCTCAAAGAAGGGCTGAGAAACAGGTGGCAATCCCTCGCCCGATGGTAGTTGCGCCTCTCCTATCTTTGGCAGTTTGCGCAGCGGTTCCTGCCGTCCCAAGGCATCTCTGTCCTCTTGTTCAGTTTCCGAGACAAGGACAGTGGCCGAAAACAGACTATAGCGCAGGTCGTTGCGTGCTCGTGTCCAAACAACACGATCATTCAGGACATACGCGTTCACTGTTGAGCTTGGGCCTAGCCGCCTTACTTCGATCCAGTTCCCCTCTACTAGGGTGGCAATAGCCCTGCGGATCGTGCTGACCGAAAGGCCAGATACCTCTGCCAGAACAGGATAGCTTGCAACGACCGCATTATGGTCACCTACCCGATTTGCAAGCAAGTGAAGGACAGCAGACGCTTTTGGCGCTTGGATTGTTAGCTGCATCCAAGCCTCATGGGTTGCTCGCTCCGTTTGAACAAAATGCGCTGATGCCCCTCGTTCAGGAAGTGAAGCTGGCAACGTGTCAGACATGAGCAGGCCCCTGTTCAAGCGTGGAACGATTTTTACCATACGTGGATAAATAATTACCAAGCAAGAAAGAAGTCTTCGCAGACCCTGTTCATCTGGGAGAGCAGACCCCTGTTCATAGCTATGAACAGACCCCCCCTGCTAAGCCATTGAAATAATTGATTTCAGATTTTTGCCCTTCTTATGATCTATACGCGGAGGTTCCGGCGCGGCGGTGGTCGCCGTGAGTGGCCGCCCACGAGCAGGCGAACGGCGGGCAGCGCCGGGACGGAACCGACATAAAAGCTTGTCCGAAGGACGCATTTTTTTGCGCCTGTTCCGCTTTGCTGTGCCGTCAGCAGCTGAAAACAGGGGATCACCTATGTTGTCAGGGCAGCACTTGACAACTATAGTTGTCACATGGCCCAACTGATCCGCAGTGCAACCTTTGATCGCTGGCTTTCGGGGCTACGTGATCGTCGCGCGGTTGCCCGGATTACTGCCCGCCTGGATCGCTTTGCCAGCGGCAATCCAGGGGATACGCAGCCTGTCGGCAACGGAGTGTCGGAACTCCGGATCAACTATGGGCCAGGCTATCGGGTGTATTTCATCCAGCGTGGTCCAGTTCTGATCATCCTGCTGTGTGGAGGCGACAAGTCCTCGCAAGACAGGGACATCAAGCAGGCCAAGGCCTTGGCTGAACAGTGGAAGGGTTGAGCAATGACGGAAGAACAGTTTGCCCGCTACGACAGCGCCGACTACCTCAAGACCGAGGAAGACATTGCTGCCTATCTTGAAGCCGTCATGGAAGAAGGCGGCGACGATCCGGCTTATATCGCCCGTGCCCTTGGGGTGGTTGCCCGCGCTCGGAACATGACAGCGCTTGCCCAGGAGGTTGGCATGAGCCGGGTGGGGCTGAACAAGGCTCTGTCAGGGGAGGGAAACCCGACACTCTCCACAGTCTTGAAGGTCGCTAAGGCGCTCGGACTGAAGGTGTCGATCCAACCTGCGACATGACCCTCATAGGGCATCTGTTCCAGGACAGGTTCGTTCAGGGGGATTTTCCAGCCGAGCGGCGCGAACTCGCAAAACACAACACAA
>NZ_JAFLRK010000061.1 GCF_017315735.1 Paracoccus shandongensis | reverse complement strand
CCGGCCCCCCCGCCCGCCCGCAGCCCCGCCGCCTGCTGGCCGAGATCGTGGCGGGCGCGCGCCGCACCGACCGCCTGTGCCGCGACGGCCTGCCCGTGCTGCGCGCCCTTGCCCCCGACCTGATCCTGGGCGACCAGATGGAGCCTGCATCCGGCCTGCTGGCTCGCGCGGCGGGCGTGCCGCTGGTGTCCGTCGCCTGCGCGGTGCCCATGGATCCCGAACCGGGGATCCCCCTGCCCTTCCTGGGCTGGCCGCATGACCCGACCGCCCAGGGCCTGCGCCGCAATGCGGGGGGCGAACGGGTGTCCGACCTGCTGATGCTGCCGCACGCGCGGGTGATTCGCCGCTGGGCGCAGGCCTGGGCCCTGGGCGACCTGCGGCGCTTGCAGGACTGCCTGTCGCCCGATCTGGCACTGTCGCAGATGGTGCCGGGCTTCGACTATCCCCGCCCGGTGAACGGCGCCCACATCGCCCCCCTCGGCCCCTTCCGGCGCGGGCAGGCGGCGCAGGATTTCCCGCCCGACATCCGGCCCGAGGGCACAAGGCCCTTTGTCTATGTCTCGCTTGGCACGCTGCAAGGCCACCGCGCGGGGCTGCTGTCGCGCATCGCGGCGGCCTGCCGGCAGGCGGGGGCGCAGGTGCTGGTGTCGCACGCGGGCTGCCTGACGGACGATCAGGCGCGCGCGATCCCCGCCGACTGGGTGCGCCCCTTCGTGCCCCAGCAGGCGGTGCTGGAACGTGCCGACCTTTGCGTGACCCATGCCGGGCTGAACACGGCGCTGGAATGTCTGGCGGCAGGCGTGCCGATGCTGGCCGTGCCGCTGACCCATGACCAGCCTGGCGTGGCCGCGCGCATCGCCCATTGCGGCGCGGGGCTGCGGCTGCAACCCTGGCAGCGCAGCCCCGCGCGGATCGCCGATGCGGTCGCGCGCCTGCTGGCTGATCCCGCCTTCCGCGACACCGCGCGCGGCTTTGCCGCCCAGGCCGACAGCTGGCCCGGCGCGGCGGGCGCGGTCGACAGGATCGAGGCGCTTGTCAGCCCCCGAAGGCACGCCACAGGGTGATCAGGAACCCGTCGCCCATCCACAGCGACAGCAGAACCTCGGCCCCGATGGCGACCAGCGCCACCAGCCATCCCGCGACGGGCAGCGCCAGCAGCGCGCCCAGAGTGGCGATCACGGTATCTGCCAGGGAATTGACGATGCTGTCGCCGTGATAGGCCAGCGGATCGCCCGCGGAATAGCCGAACATCCGGATGCTGGCGGGCAGGTTCTCGACCATTTCCCAGATGGTGCTGCTGACGATCACGGCGGCCAGCAGCGTCCACAAGGGCCAGTCGGGGCGCTTCCAGCGGACCAGCTTGACCAGCACCGCGCCAAAGATGAGGTGCAGCAGGCTGTAGGGATCCAGCATCGTGCGCGAATTCAGCCGCACATCGCCGGGCCAGGCCCAGATCTGCGAACAATCGCAGCCCAGGGGCCGTTGCAGGGCCGCCAGGAAGGCCAGCTTGGCGGCCAGCGCCAGGACGATGAACAGCGCGGCCTGCCGGCCCCGCCCACGCGGATGCGGCAAATCGCTTGCAACCGGCAGCGGGGTGGCAGATCGTCGCAGCACGGGCGGGACGGCGGAACGGTGTTCGTCTTTCATCGTTGCCACGATAAGGACAGCATTGACCATGGCAAGGGGCCACAAGATCAACGGGATATGACAACGCATTCCCCTGACATCGTGATCGCGGGCGGGGGCCTTTCCGCCTCTCTGGCGGCGCTGCGGCTTGCGCCTGCGGCCCGCGTGCTGCTGGTCGATGGCAAGCCCGATCCGCTGGCGGGCCATACCTGGTCCTTCCACGACACTGACCTGGATGCGTCGCAGCGGGCCTGGCTGGCCCCGGCGATCCGGCGGACCTGGAACGGTCAGGACGTGCGCTTTCCCGGATACGCGCGGTCGTTGCGGGCAGGCTATGCCTCGCTGGACGCGGACAGCCTGGGCGCGGCGTTGAAGCGCCTGCCCACCGTCACGACGCTGCAGGCCCGGGTGGCGGCGATGGACGGGCGCGGCGTCACCCTGGCCGATGGCCAGCGGATCGAGGCGCGGGTCGCCATCGACGCGCGCGGCTTCCGCCCCCATCCGGCGGTCGAGGTGCGCTTCCAGAAGTTCCTGGGACAAGAGCTTCGGCTGACGGCCCCCCATGGGCTGACCCGCCCGGTCATCATGGACGCCACCGTGCCCCAGCGGGACGGATACCGCTTCTTCTACCTGCTGCCCTTCGACGACACGCGCCTGCTGGTCGAGGACACCTATTATTCCGACGCCGCCCACCTGTCGGCGGACCGCCAGCGCGCCGACATCGCGGAATATGCCGCGGCCCGGGGCTGGCAGATCGCCGCCGTGGTACGCGAGGAAACCGGCGTCCTGCCGATCACCCTGCGCCTGGACGCCGACGCCTTCTGGAAATCCCTGCCCCCCGGCATCCCCGTCATCGGGCTGCGGGCGCTGCGGTTCCATCCGCTGACGGGCTACAGCCTGCCCCATGCGGTGCGCAGCGCCGACCTGGTGGCGCGGCACTGGCAGCAGGGCGCTCATGCGCTGGCTCGCGCCCTGCGCCGCGATTCGCTGGCGGATGCCCGGGCGCAGGGCTTCTATCGCCTGCTGGCGCGGATGCTGTTCGAGGCCGCCGCCCCCGACGAGCGCCGCCGCGTGATGGAGCGGTTCTATCGCCTGTCCGAACCCCTGATCGAACGCCTCTATGCAGGCCATAGCACGCTGGCCGACAAGGCCCGCATCCTGACCGGGCGGCCGCCCGTGCCGGTCGCCAAGGCGCTGCGCTGCCTGCCCGGAACCCTGAAGGAAAGACCTGCATGACCACTTCCCCCCGCAAGACCGCCGCCGTCATCGGTGCTGGCCTTGGCGGCCTTGCGCTGGCCATCCGCCTGCAAAGCGCAGGGCTGTCCACCACCGTCTTTGAAAAGCGCGACAAGCCGGGCGGGCGGGCCTATGTCTATCACGACGAAGGCTTCACCTTCGACGCGGGCCCCACGGTCATCACCGACCCCGACTGCCTGAAGAAGCTGTGGCGCCTGTCCGGCCGCGACATGGCGGACCATGTGACGCTGCTTCCGGTCGATCCCTTCTATCGCCTGTGCTGGGAAGACGGCACCGTCTTCGACTATGCCGACGACCAGGACAGCATCGAACGCCAGATCCATGCGATCAACCCCGCCGATGTGGAAGGCTATCGCCGCTTCCTCGCCTATTCGCGGGACGTTTACCGCGAGGGGTATGAGAAGCTGGGCACCGTCCCCTTCCTGCATTTTTCCGACATGATCCGCGCCGCCCCGCAACTGGCCCGCCTTCAGGCCTGGCGGTCGGTCCATTCGATGGTCGCGCGCCACATCAAGGACGAACACCTGCGCCAGGCCTTCAGCTTCCACACGCTGCTGGTGGGGGGAAACCCGTTTTCCACCTCGTCCATCTATGCGCTGATCCATGCGCTGGAACGCCAGGGCGGCGTCTGGTTCGCCAAGGGCGGCACGGGCGCGCTGGTCGCGGGCATGGTCCGGCTGTTCCAGGAACTGGGCGGGACCATCCACCTGAACATGCCGGTGGACCGGATCGAGACGCAAGGCAACCGCGCCACCGCCATCCACGCGGGCGGGCAGCGCCACCCCTTCGACATGGTCGCCAGCAATGCCGATGTGGTCCACACCTATCGCACGCTGCTGGGCGATCCCAAGGGCGACAAGCTGGCCAGGAAGCGTCATTCCATGTCGCTGTTCGTGGTCTATTTCGGCCTGCGCGGGCTGCGCCCCGAGTTGCGGCACCACATGGTCCTGTTCGGCCCGCGATACCGCGAACTGGTCAACCAGATCTTCGCGGGCAAGGAACTGGCCGACGATTTCTCGCTGTATCTGCACGCGCCCTCGGTCACGGACCCCGACCTCGCGCCGGAAGGGTGCAGCGCCTATTACGTCCTGGCCCCGGTGCCGCATCTGGGCACGGTGGATCCCGATTGGGAACGCACCGCGCCCGTCTATCGCGACCGGATCCTTGATTACCTCGAGGCGCGCTATATCCCCAACCTGCGGCGCGACCTGATGACGGTGCGGCATTTCACGCCGCTGGATTTCCGGTCGGAACTGAACGCCCATCTGGGGTCCGCCTTCTCGGTCGAGCCGATCCTGACCCAAAGCGCCTGGTTCCGCCCCCACAACCGCGACGAGCGGCTGGAAAACCTGTATGTCGTCGGCGCGGGCACCCATCCCGGCGCGGGCATCCCCGGCGTGGTCGGATCGGCCGAGGCCACCGCGTCCCTGATGATCGGGCAACGGGCATGAGCGACGCGACCCTGGACCAGGCCCGTCAGTCCATCGCCGTGGGGTCGAAAAGCTTTGCCATGGCCTCGCGTTTCCTGCCCGGCGGGATGCACGAGGATTGCGTGATGCTTTACGCCTGGTGCCGCCATGCCGATGACGTGATCGACGGGCAGGAAGGGGGCTTTGCCACGGGGGCCGCCCATGACCCCGCCGCGAGGCTGGCCGAGTTGCGCGACCTGACCCACCGCGCCTTGCGGGGCGATGCGGCGGCGCCGGTCTATGCCGGATTGGCGCGGGTCGTTAAGGCGCGGGACATTCCGCATCGCCATGTCGATGAACTGCTGGACGGCTTTGCCATGGACGTGCAGGGCCGCGTTTACCACGACATGAACGACCTGCTGGATTACTGCTATCACGTCGCGGGGGTGGTCGGCGTGATGATGGCGCGGATCATGGGCGTGCGGGACGAAGCCGTTCTGGACCGCGCCAGCGACCTGGGGCTGGCGTTCCAACTGACCAACATCGCCCGCGACGTGATCGACGACGCCCGGATCGGCCGGACCTATCTGCCGCGCGCCCTGCTGGACGCCGAGGGGATCACGGCGGTCGACCCCGACGACATGGGCCAGCGCGCCGCCCTGCACCGCGTGGCCCTGCGCCTGCTGGACCAGGCCGAGGTTTACTATCGCAGCGCGGATGCGGGCATCGCCGTCCTGCCCCGCCGCCCGGCGCTGGCCATTGCGGCGGCGCGCAACATCTATCGCCAGATCGGCGTCAAGCTGCGCGCGCAGGGGCCCGACGCCTGGAACGGGCGGCTGTCCACGACCAGGGGGGAAAAGCTGCGGCTGGCCGCGAAGGCCCTGGGGTCAACCGTTCTGGCCCCCCGCCGCCGCGCCGCCGCGGTCAGCCGTGCCGGTCTTTATATCCGGCCGTGACGCGGCCTCCTCGTCACGCGGCCCCCGCATTGGGGGCGGATTGCGGCACGCGGTCCAGCATGGGGGTGAAGATCGCGTCGATCATGCTGCGGAAGGGATCGGGTTCCAGCCCCGCGCCGACCAGCGCCTCGTCGGCGGATGCCAGCAGGGCGCGGCAGCGGCGCAGCGCCTCGTCCGCGCCATAGACGGCCAGATAGGTTTCCTTGCCCACGTCCTGCCGGCAATCCTTGCCGGTGGCGGCGCTGTCGGACAGCATGTCGATCAGGTCGTCGGCGATCTGGAAGGCCTGGCCCAGATCCTCGCCAAAGCGGCGCAAAAGGCTGCGCTTGTCGTCGGCCTGCCCGCCCAGGATCGCCCCGGCCTCGACCGCCGCACACAAAAGCGCGCCGGTCTTCAGCGCATTGATGCGGGTGATCCGGTCCAGGGCGTCGTCGGCCCCGTCCGCATCGGAAAACCCGTTCAGATCCAGTTCCTGCCCCGCGACCAGCCCCTGCCAGCCCATCACGCCCGACAGGATCGCGACCAGGGCATTGCGCTGCGCCGGATCCATGCCGGGCAGGCCGTTGGCGATGGAAATCGCGTGGTTCAGCAGCCCGATGGCGGTCAGGATCGCCGTCGCCTCGCCGAAGCGGGCATGGGTGGTGGGCCTGCCCCGGCGCAGCAGGGCGTTGTCCATGGACGGCAGGTCGTCCACGATCAGCGACGCGGTATGGACCATCTCCAGCGCGACGGCCATGTCCAGGACGGCATCCCCGTCGGCGGCGTCGCCCGCCACCAGGTGCAGCAGATAGGGCCGCAGCCGCTTGCCGCTGGACATGGCGTCGCGCGCGGCCTCGACCAGGCGCGCCGGGGCGGGCGACAGCTGCGACAGGTGGTGCGTGATCCGCAGGTCAAGCTGGCGCACGAAGCCCGCCTGTGCATCCGGGTGCCTGGCTGCGGCGTTCACCTTGTCTAATGCCTGCTGGTGCATGAGACTGGTCCTTCAAGGCTGGCGTTGCGGCCCGACAGGGACAACGCGAAACGACAAGGGCTGCCGCAGATGACCCATCCCGATCCGTCACTTGGGAAAGACAATAGTTCCGATCTCACACTCACCTCACGCAAGGAACAGCACCTGGATGTCGTGCTTGCCGGGCAGGCAGGCGCGACGGTAACGACCGGGCTGGAGTCGGTCGTCTTCGAACACGTCGCCCTTCCCGAAGTTTCATGGCACGACGTGGATTTGTCCACCGGTTTTCTGGGGCACCGGATCAACGCTCCCGTGATGATCGGGTCGATGACGGGCGGTCCAAGCCGCGCGGGCGTGATCAACCGCACGCTGGCACAGGTCTGCCAGCACCTGCGCCTGCCACTGGCAGTCGGGTCGCAGCGCGTGATGATCGAGGGCGGCGGCGACGCGGGCCTGGACCGCAGCCTGCGCCACTTGGCCCCCGACATTCCGATCCTTGCCAATTTCGGCGCGGCGCAGCTGAACCGGGGCTTTGGCCGCGACCAGGCCCTGCGCGCCATCGAGGCCATCGGCGCCGACGCCCTGATCCTGCACCTGAACCCCCTGCAAGAGGCCGTCCAGGCCGAGGGCGACCGCGACTGGCGCGGCCTGACGGCCAAGATCGGTGTCCTGGCCCGCGCCTTGCCGGTGCCCGTGGTGGTGAAGGAGGTCGGCGCGGGCCTGTCGGGCCCCGTCGTCACCCGCCTTGCCGCCGAGGGCGTGGCGATCTTCGACGTGGCGGGCGCGGGCGGCACCGACTGGGCCCGGGTCGAGGCCGCGCGCGCCCCCGACCGCGCCAGCGC
>NZ_JAFLRK010000060.1 GCF_017315735.1 Paracoccus shandongensis | reverse complement strand
TCCCCTAGCAGACGCTCTCGCAGGGGATCCCATCGTTGTCGCGATCAAGGCGGCCGCCCCAGGAGCAGTTTTCCAGATACCAGAGCGCGTCCTGGCAGCTCCCGATCGCCGAACAGGTCCGTCGAGGACTGCAGGAGTAGGATCGCTGAGCGAGGTTGCGCAGGATCTCCGGTGTTTCGGTGGGGGCTTCCGAGCTGCGTGAGCCTTTCCGCCAATCCCAAGGCATGTCGAACTTCGTCCGCCACATGCCCTTTCGCGCTTCGCGTGCCTGGACTTCATCATCAACGTAGTCGGCGGAATACTGACGATAGGCGACCGCTAGGCCTTCACTGACCATCCACCTGTTGAGGTCTTCGCGGTTGCTGAAGCATCTTGCAACGACGCGCCCATAGCGGTCCATGTCGAGCTGCTCGCAGAGGACGGGAGTTCGGCTGATCTTGTCGGCAAGAGCTAATGCCGCCGCCTGTCCGCACCGCCAAGGCGATCCGTCGCGTTCCATGCAGACCTGTCCGCTTTCTGCAGCGTCGATGCCATGCAGGCGAATGCGTGACCCGTGAACCTCAAGGGTATCGCCATCAATGACGGATGCCACGCCTTGAATGACATTACCTTCAGCTTCAGCGGCGGCAGTTGGCATATGAGTGGCCAACAGCAAAGCAATGGCAACAGCAAAGGACTTCATAAAACCTCTCGTGGCTGTAATGCTTTCAAACGTATATCCGAAATTTTCGGGCGAAAACACTTCTTGGCCAATCGTGCTTAAGAATAGCACTTGCGCAATACTGCTGGGCTTCGGCCAGGAGAGGGATTTTCCAGCCGAGCGGCGCGAACTCGCAAAACACAACACAAAGGCCGCTCGGCTGATGGGTTGGTTATGCCGGACGCTGACGTGTCCGGCAACTTGTCCAAATAGACAACCTCAAGTTGATCATTCCTGCTCCGACCGCTCCAGCCAGAACACGCAGGCCTTGTCCCCGGCTTCGTTTGACAGGTTTTCCCCGCCTGCCCATTTGCAGAAGGTGCTTGGGCTCTGTCCGAACTTGTGGGCATCGGCGCGGCCTTGCAGCAGGAACATGGTCAGGAGACCCAGAGCGAAGAATGCAGCGCCCACAGAGGCCAGCCAGACCCAGAACCCGCCAAACCACCTCCAGGCCTCTCTACGGGCCTCTCCAGCGGCCTTACGGAGGTCTCCAGCCGCCTTGATGCTTTCGAGCTGCGCCTCGCGGATGGCTTCCTTGGCGCCTTCCGTGGCCGCATAGACAGTGTGCTGGCGCAGATCGAGGGCGGCGGTGGCCAGGCTCTGCTCGATGCGCTGTTGGACGGCCGGGCCGACCCTGGCCATGCGGTCGAGGCTCTGGGCCACCACGGCATTGAGCTTTTCCGCTTCCTTGCGATCCAGGCTGGTGCGTTGCAACAGTTCGATCTGCCGACGCATCAGATTGAGTTCTTCGCCCAAAATATCGAAGGAGTCTCTGTTGCTCACGGCTCACCCGCCCCGGCGCCTTGCGCCTTGGCATCGAGCTCGGCCAGCAGACCCACCAGTTCCTTCTGATCGACCTCACGCGTGACGGTCTTGCGCAGGGTGGCGGCCATCCAGCGGGCGATCTTCGGATCCTTGAGGGCCTCGGTGGTGACGACCGCCCCGACGATGATCTTGCGACGGGTCTCGCTGGCCTTCGCCCTGGTCCTGAGGCGGTTCAGCCGGGCCTGGGCTTCGGCAATCTGCTGATCAATAGTGCGCGCCATTCTGCAATCCCTCGTTCGTCTAATAGTTGCCAGACTGGCCCCAGAGCAGCTACGGTGCAAGACACGAAGTGCCCACTTATACAAACGTTGCGCGTTTGTGTGGGCAAAGGGGATGTTGCACTCCCCTTTGAACCCCTGGCTTGAGCGCGACACGGAATGGCAATCTATCACCTGCGGGCCACGATGATTTCCCGCTCCGCCGGGCGCAGCGCCACCGGCGCTGCCGCCTACCGTTCCGCCGAGCGCATCCACGATCAGCGCACCGGGCTGTCGTTCGACTACCGGGCGCGTAGCGGTGTCGAGCATGTCGAGATCCTGGCCCCCGAGCGATCGCCCGAGTGGGTCCAGGATCGCGGCGCGCTGTGGAACGCGGTTGAGGCAGCCGAGACGCGCAAGAACAGCCAGGTCGCCCGCGAGATCCGGGTGGCGCTGCCGGCCGAACTGGACCGCGATCAGCGCATCGAGTTGGTCCGCGACTTCTGCCAGCGGTCCTTTGTGGACCGCGGCATGGTCGCAGACATCGCCCTGCACGCGCCGGGACGCGAGGGCGACGAGCGCAACCACCATGCGCATATCCTGCTCACCACCCGCGAGATCGGCTCCGAGGGCTTTTCCACCAAGAACCGCGACTGGAACGCTAAGGAACTGCTGGAGAACTGGCGCGAGGCCTGGGCGCGCGACAGCAACCATGCCCTGGAGCGCTGCGGCCACGAGGCTCGGATCGACCACCGGACGCTGGAGGCGCAGCGCGAGGAAGCCCTGGAACGCTCGGTCCAAGCGCGGGAGCGGGGCGACGAGGCCTTAGCGCTGCGCGAGACGGTGCGGGCGGTGGAACTGGATCGGGCTCCCTTGCCGCAACTCTCGCCCGGCGCCTGGCAGTTGAAGGAGCGCGGCATCGAGGTCGCGGCGGTCCAACTGTGGCGCGAGGTCAAGGCGCAGGCCCTTGAGGTGGCGCGGGTGGCGGAACGACTGTCTGAGCAGGTGCGGGAGTGGCTCGGGCGGACCTTGGAGCGCCTGACACCTGGACACGAACTGGCGCATGCCGGAGGAGGCCAGCGCCGCGAGCAGCGGGAGCTTCCCGGCCAAGGCTCAGATCGGAGCACGGCCCAAGACCTGGCGGCACAGCTGCGGGCAGCCTATGAGGCTCGGCAAGAGCGCGGTGAACCGGAACTTGGCGAAGGCCGACAGACGGTCAGCACCAAGAGCCTGGCCGAGCGGTTGCGGGAGGCGGCACGGAGCATCGACCCGGCTGTGGCGGCCGAGCGCGCCGCCAGCTTGCAGCAGGAGCGCCTCGCCGAGGAACGGCAGCGGGTGCAGGAAGCCGAGCGTGTCAAAGAGTTGGAGCGGGTCCGCGAACGGGAGCGGAGAGGGCACGAACGTGACCTGGGCGATGAGTATGGGCTATGAGGAACCTCAGACTCCTCTTAGTGCCTTAGGTTTCACATAGTCATCAAATAGTAGAAGGGTTTGTGTATGCTAATTTCGTTCTCTGTCTCTAATTACAAGTCTTATTATGAAAGATGCACGATAGATTTTGCTTTGCCAGCAAATGGTAGCAATGGGCTAACAATTTTAGTGGGTAAAAATAACGCAGGAAAATCATCTATAATTAATGCATTGGCAATGTGCTTTGACGCTAAGCCTAATGTTGTTTTTGACAAAATGGATCGGCATAATGATCAAGATCCATTTATTGAGGTAAAATTTAAGTTTGAAGAATTAAAGCAGACGCTAACGCTAAAAAATGAAGCGAGAGCTTGGTACAAAAAAATATTAACTTTAGACCACGACGGCAGCGAAGTTCCTTACGAAACCATTTCAAACTATACTATGCCTATTGTAGCATATGTACCCTCTAGGAGGCCTTGGGAAGATACATTCCAAGGAGGCGCGGGAGCGCATGACATAAGAGGTTTTGAGCAACAGCGAAGCTCTATCTTTGAGCAATCTAGGCTAGGAAACAGGCAACTGGAAAGGCTAGGGGACCAACTTAATCAGATAATTTTAAGGGGAGAAAAAGATCAATTTGATAAAATACTCAAATCGATTTTACCAGATATATCTGATTGGACTACTGATCGAGTGGCTGGCCAAGACAGAATTATGTATGTGTCCGCAAGTGGAGCTGAGCATGCTATTCGGGACGTTGGAGACGGCGTTACAAGTGTATTTCGCCTTTGCTTTGCCCTACATAGCTATCCAAAAAATGTCTCTATTATTTTGGACGAACCTGAACTTTCCTTACATCCCGACGGGCAGAAGAGACTATATGAGGTGTTGAGGAAGTATTCTAAGGAAAGACAAATAATAATAGCAACACATTCGCCGCACTGCATACATTGGCCAGACCTTACATCTGGAACTAAAGTGTATCGGATAGCTCAAGATGAAGATGGTCATTCATTCGCTTTTGTAGCCAGCGATTCAGTATTGAAAGATGTATACAACGTCGCCCATAAGGATTTTAAAAATCGAAAGCTTTTTGATTACTTAGCTAAAGAAATATTCTTTAGTTCGAGTGCGTTGTTTGTGGAGGGGCAAGAGGATGTACACATAATATCTAGATACTTGGAAAGTAAAGGCCAAGAAGACCTGCCGCTCTTTTCTTATGGGGCGGGTGGGTCTCCTCATATAATAAAGTGGGTCAAGCTTTCGCGGGAACTTGGGCTGGTAGTTGCTGCCCTCTATGACGGGGACAAAGAAGGAGACGAGGAAACATGCAGAAAAGAATTTTCTAGTGATGGCAAGGTTCTAGTGCTTCTATCGCCTTGTGAGGATATTAGAGATAAAATTGACGAAAAAACTGGAAAATTATTAAAAGAAGGATTTTTTACGGAAAAATGGCAGATAAAACCTGAAAGAGAGGACGATTTTGTATTAATTCTAGAGAAGTTGAGATCTCATTTGGAAGATAATGAGTCGAAGCTTTCCAGGTATGTTTCCGGAGATAGTTCAAAAATTGTAGATTTCAGAAGTTTAGTCAGGGCAGATAGTAAGCTATAGAAATTTATAGAAACCACCCTAATTCTGGTCACTCTCGGTGCAGTCCTGCGGCTATCGCCGGACAGCAAGCAGGCTCGGGCCAAATGTGGCTCTCCTATACCTCTCCGCTCAACCCCCGGCTGCTGATCTGCCCGTAACAGGTTTTATGACACGGCATGGGTGGGTCCAGGAAATCAGCCCGGGGTTGTGGGAGTCAGAGGGCGCAGACAGGCCAAACAGCAACTTGAGCATTGCCAAAATTGCAACTACATTTGAGCAATGACAATGCGCTTCGCCTGGGACGAGACCAAGAACCGCTCCAACCAGCGAAAGCATGACGGGATCGCCTTCGAGATGGCCGTGCAGGTGTTCTGCGACCCCTTTCGGCTCACCCGGCAAGACCGGATCGAGGACGGCGAAGAACGCTGGCAGACCCTTGGCGTGGTGCATGGCGTCACCGTGCTTCTGGTTGCCCACACGATCACCGAGGATGACGCCGAGGGCGAAGCTATTGAGGTCATCCGCATCATCTCGGCCCGGCGCGCCACGCCGAGGGAAAGGAAGCGCTATGAGCAGGAAACCCGTTAGCCACACCTTCGACACGCTGCCGCCCCTGACCGAAAAGCAGCGCCGGCACCTGGAGGCCCTCGCCGCCCAGCCGGACGACACCATCGACCTCAGCGACATGCCCGAGCTGACAGATGCGCAACTGGCCGAGATGCGGCCCGCCGCCTTCTACCGCCCGGTCAAGAAGCAGATCACCGCCCGCGTGGACGCGGACGTGCTGGCCTGGCTGAAGTCGCAGGGCAAGGGCTACCAGAGCCGGATCAACGCCATCCTGCGGCGCGAGATGCTGGAACAGCGCCAGGCCCAAGCCAAGGCCTCGCATCGCTGACCACTAGGTCAGTCCCCCAGCAGCAGGACGACATTGGCCGCGATCACCTAAAGCAGGGTGCTATCCTGCCGGGCGTCAGAACGGCCACCAGCGACGGCGGGTTGGGGTAGGTTCGGGCGCAGGTGGCAGGGTTTGGGATGTAAGAGCCAGCACCCTGTCCTCTGCTCTATCCAAGCGTTTCCGCAGATCGGCTATCGTGTCCCGCTCACGCTCTAGCTGATGCTCCAGCATCTCGACCTTGACGGCCAGCACAGCTTCCCTCTCGCTTGTCCCTTCCTTGCCCTGTCCCGGATTGTCCCGCTGAACAGGCTCACTTATGTCCCATGGGAAAACGCGGGCCAACTCCGATGGGTCTATGTCCCAAGCTCCATCCCCAAGTCTGTTGCCTGATAACTTACCGCTTTTCAGAGCCCTGTGAATGGTAGACCGGCTAGCGCCACATAGATCCGCAGCTTGCCTTAGCGTCAGTCCCATCGCTGTCCCTCTGTGTCCCTAAGGGCCGTTTTATAGCGTCTCAATGGGACATCTGTTCGTCAAGGATAACATGAGCCTCTGCTGCTTTGTTGAGGCGTTCCTTCCGGCCTACACGGGGCCGCTGTATCTCCGCATAGGCGTCCCGCATGCCTGTCTCATCCTTCACACCCCATCCCATGATGAAGCCCACAACCTTCCGGCCCTCCATGCGTGGCTCTAGTGCGACCTGGTAAGGGGTAAGTGCGTTGACCTCGACCACAGCCGGCTCGATGGCCTTAGTCTTGAGGTTTTTGTAGGGAACCAGCTTCCCGGTCTCGACGCCAAGCAAGTCCCTAATACCTTCAATGGTGAAGTTCTCTCGGAACACGTGGCGCAGCCGTGCGCGCCTAGCTACAGCCTCGTACAAAGCAAAGGCATACTTCGATGAGAACGATCGCATCACTGCATGATCCAGCTTAGCGAAGATGCTGCTGTCTCTTACTAGCGCAGCCAGTTGCGGCCAGAAGCTATAGGTCAGTGTCCCGGCGTTAGTTGTGGTTCGGATCGTGTTGGCCCCGAGAAGTTGGAACCGCATCTCTGCCCCATCTAATGCCCTTGCCACCACTATTGTCTGCATCAGGCGCTCGATGCTTTCGGCCAGCCGGGACATGGGTTCGTCGGCATGCTTGAGGGACGCTGTTGGGACAGTAAACTCACGTCCTGGCACTGCCATGTCTGGCCCCCAAGCAGCTTCAATCAGGCTGTTGAACACCCGCCTGTCATGAAGCGTCAGCGGTCCCACGCCCCGAAGTTCGATCAACTCGGCGGGCTTGAGCATCTCCCCGTCATTTGGCCGGATTGTCAGACTTGTTCCCATCACTGTCCCTTATTGGCTACCTAATGAAGGTATCGGGTAGCTAAACACTTTGGAATAGGGGACATCGCTGCGCCGAATTGTCCGGCTCACCCGTACGAAAGGTAGCCGTCAGCCATACAAGAAGTAGCCGATACCCCTACAGGAAGTAGCCGTCAGCCATACAAGAAGTAGCCGATACCCCTATATAGTTATGCTATTTCAATTACTTAATGTCTCTAGAAGTAAGAAGATAAGAAGAAAAAGAAGAAGGGGCGTTGATCTCTACATCGAAGCCGCAGGGCATCAGCTCCGTGTCGGATTCGTCTAGCCATGCACGTCGAGCCGTTTGCCTGCTATGACAGCACAGACTACCTCAAGACTGAGGAGCACATCGTGACAGGATGGCGGCATTACAGGATGCCAGCCGCCATCTTGATCAACGGCCAAAGGATATACCGCACCACCCCAGCCCAGCAGGCTGCAAGGAAAAGGGCAGTGAATAGTGGGCGCATTTAGGAGGAGTTTTGGGAGTAAGTTGATGAGTTTATTGGATCGCGATCACCGCCAGCTTGCGGCTGCCACGTTAAAATACCTCTAACGCCCGATGATTTTGATCCCCTAGCAGACGCTCTCGCAGGGGATCCCATCGTTGTCGCGATCAAGGCGGCCGCCCCAGGAGCAGTTTTCCAGATACCAGAGCGC
>NZ_JAFLRK010000006.1 GCF_017315735.1 Paracoccus shandongensis | reverse complement strand
GGCTGGTGGCCGAGGCCGCGCGGGGCGCGCGGGCGCCCTTGTGGCCGGTCGCGATCAGCGCCGCCGCGCTGGCCGCCTGGGACGGACCGGCAGCGGGGGGCCGCATCGCCGATTCGCCCGATGCCGCCGCCATGGCCCGGGCGATCCGCAGCCTTTCCCTGACGGAACAATGATGCGCAGGGCGGGTTGAGAAGCAGCCCCTGGCTGATTAGGCTGCGGGCCACGCGCGGCCATGCCTGCTGCCGCGATGACGGGGACAGAACGTGAAAAAGCCAGACAAGACCAGAAGCCCGAGCCGAACCGAAGTTTCGCGGGACGAGACGCCCCTGATGCTGAAAAAGGACGCCGCCGAACCGGGCGTGATCGCGCAGGCCGAGACCGGCCCCGGCGACGGCAGCGCGGCCATGGCGACCGGGGGCGAGATCACACCCATCGAATCGACCCTGCTGGGCGACGGCACCGGGCAGCATCCCGCAGCCGAACGCAAGGCGGAAGCTGTCAAGCCGGATGTGGTGCTCACGGACGCGCCGACGGATACACCCGCGCAGACGGTGCTGCGCGATACACCGGCCCCCGCTGCGGCTTCGACCCCCGTGACCCCTGTAAACCCCGCACCCGCGCAGACGGTGACGGTGCGGAAGACCGGCTTCTGGCCCGTGGTCCTGGGCGGTGTGGTCGCGGCGGGCCTTGGGTCGGCGGCGACGATCTGGGCGCTGCCGCACCTGCCCGCAGGCTGGCTGCCCCCGCAGCCCGCCGCCCAACCCACTGACGCGCCGCAGGTCGATGTCGCCGCCCTGCGCGCCGAGGCCGTCAGCGCCGCCGAGGCCGCGGCCGCCGAACGGATCGACGCCCTGCGGGCCGAGCTTGAGGCGGCCGAGGCCGCGACGCCGGACACGCCCCCCGGACCCTCGGCCGAGGATCTGGCGGCCTTGCGCCAGCAGATCGAACAACAGGCCGCGCAGATCGGGGAACTGTCCGCCCGTCCGCAAATCGACCCCGAACTGGCCGCCCGCGTGCAGACCCTGGCGGACCAGGCCGATACGTTGGAACAGCAGCTGCAAACCGCCGCTCAGGCCGCGCAGGCGCAGATCAACGCGGCCCAAGCCGAGGCGCAGCAGCTGCAGCAGGCCGCCACCGAGACCACCCGCCGGGCCGAGGCGGTCGCCGCCATCGCCGCCCTGCAAACCGCGCTGGATCGCGGCGTCACCCCCGACGAGGCGCGCCAGACCCTTGAAGGCGCGGGGATCGAGACGCCCGAGGCGCTGACGCGCCCGGTGCCCAGCCTCGACAGCCTGCAGGCCGACTTCCCCGAGGCCGCGCGCGCCGCCCTGCGCGCCGCGCTGCGCGAGGAAAGCGCGGCGGGCAACGGCAGCCTGTTCACCAACTTCCTGCGCGCCCAGACCGGCGCCCGGTCCGTCGAGCCGCGCGAAGGCAATGACCCTGACGCGATCCTGTCGCGCGCCGACGCCGCCGTCGAGGCGGGCCACATCGGGGATGCCGTGACGGAAATCGAGGCCCTGCCCGAGGACGCCCGCGCCGCCCCCGCCATGGCCGACTGGCTGGCGGGCGCCACGACCTATCGCGACGCGCAGGCGGCCCTGTCCGACCTGTCCGCCCCTTCAAACTGAGGTCCGGGCAATGCTTCTGTCCTTGTTGAAAATCCTGTTCTTCTTTGCCGTTGTCCTGGTGATCTCGCTTGGCGCGCTTCACCTGTCCGAGACCGGGCAGATGCTGCGCATCGAATACGGGGGGACCGAATACGCCCTGACCCCGGTCAAGGCGGTCGTGGCGCTGCTGGTGCTGATGGTGCTGGCCTGGCTGGCCTTCAAGGCGCTTGGCCTGGCGCTGGCCTTCATCCGCTTCCTGGCGGGGGACGAAACTGCCATCGACCGGTATTTCGCCCGGTCCCGCGAACGCAAGGGCTATGCCGCCCTGGGCGAGGGGATGCTGGCCGTGGCATCCGGCGAGGGCAAGCTGGCGCAGGACAAGGCCGCCAAGGCCGAGAAATACCTGAACATGCCCCATATCACCAACCTGCTGTCGGCCCAGGCCGCCGAGGTCGCGGGCGACAAGGCCCGCGCGGGCCAGGTTTATCGCACCCTGCTGGAAGACGACCGCACCCGTTTCGTGGGTATCCGGGGGTTGATGCGCCAGAAGATGGACGAGGGCGACACCGCCACTGCGCTTTTGCTGGCGCAAAAGGCCTATGCCCTAAAGCCCAGGCACCGCGAGCTGCAGGACACGCTTCTGGGCCTGGAAATGCGCGAGGGTGACTGGAAGGGCGCGCGGCAGCTTTTGAAGGACAAGCGCCGCCAGGGCGACCTGCCCAAGGACGTGCACATCCGCCGCGACGCCGTGCTGGCCCTGCAGGAAGCCAGCGAGGTTCTGGCTCATGGCAACTCCATCAGCGCGCGCGAGGCCGCGATTTCGGCCAACAAGGCCTCGCCCGACCTGATCCCGGCGGCGGTGCTGGCCGCGCGCAGCTATATCGCGCAAAAGGATTACCGCAACGCCTCGCGCGTGCTGGAAAAGACCTGGTCGGTGCGCCCGCATCCCGACGTGGCCGCGGCCTATGCCGAGATCGTCCCGGACGAGACGCCCGCCGCCCGCCTGGCCCGCTTCAACCGCCTGATCGCCAAAAGCCCGGACCACGAGGAATCGCGCCTGCTCAAGGCCGAGCTGCTGCTGGCGGCCGAGGATTTCCCCGGCGCCCGCCGTGCACTTGGTGACCTGGCGGAAAAGCATCCCACCGTGCGGACGCTGTCGATCATGGCGGCGGTCGAACGGGGCGAGGGCGCCGACGACAGCGTCGTGCGCGGCTATCTGGCGCGTGCGCTGACGGCCTCGCGCGGGCCGCAATGGGTGTGCGACAAGTGCCACAACGTGATGGCCGACTGGTCGCCCACCTGCGACAGCTGCGGCGGCTTTGACACGCTGACCTGGAGAGAGCCCGACAGCGTGCGCCCGGTCGCGACCGCCACGGGCGCCGAGATGCTGCCCCTGCTGGTCGGCGCGCCCAGGCACGAGCCCGTGGCGGAACCTGTCCCGGCTGCCGAGGCAGCCCCGGCGCCCGAGGTTGTGGCGGATAAGCCCGCCGAGGCCCCCAAGCCCCGCCCGGTCGAGATCGCGGACGTGGCCCCCGGCATGGTGCCGCGCGAAAGCGACTATGTCAGCGTCGAGCCCGCCCGCACCATCACCACGCCCGAGCCTGCGCCAGCCAGGCCGGAACCGCAGCCCGAACTGGTGATCGTCTCCACCCCGCCGTCGCGGCCCGTCGATGAGCCGGTTCTGATCCGCCCCGACGTGACCCCGCCCGAGGAAGCCGACTGGACCGAAGGCAAGACGCGGCCCTGATGCAGAAAAAGTGCCGCGCCCCCTTTTCCCCCACCCGGGAACCTGCTATCCGGCGCGGCACAACCTGATGCCGGTGTAGCTCAGCTGGTAGAGCACGTCATTCGTAATGATGGGGTCGGGGGTTCGAGTCCCTTCACCGGCACCACGGTTGTTCAAAAAGGCCAGTCCCCCGGGGCTGGCCTTCTGCTTTTCAGGGAAAACTGGTGCGGGCGGCGGGACTTGAACCCGCACGGGCTTGCGCCCCAGGGAGTTTAAGTCCCATGCGTCTGCCATTCCGCCACGCCCGCGCCTTGGGCGTCGCTAACGGGCGCCGCGCCGATTGGCAAGGCTTTCGGAAACTGCGGCCCTAGAAGCTTCGGGTGGGCCGGTCGAAGACCTTGCGGCCCATCAGGCTGCCCACCAGATCGACCATCAGCTTGGCCGTGCGGCCGCGTTCGTCCAGGAAGGGGTTCAGCTCAACCAGGTCCAAAGACGTGACCAGCCCCGATTCGTGCAGCAGCTCCATGACCAGATGCGCCTCGCGGAAGGTGGTGCCGCCCGGAACCGTGGTGCCCACGGCGGGCGCGATGGAGGGGTCGAGGAAGTCCACGTCCAGCGACACGTGCAGCATCCCGTTTTCCGCCCCCACGCGGTCCAGGAAGGCGCGCAGGGGGGCGACGATGCCCTGTTCGTCCAGAACGCGCATGTCGTTCACGGTGATGTCGATGGCCTGCATCGCGGCATGTTCGGCCGGATCGACGCTGCGGATGCCGAACATGCAGATGTTCCGGCCCGGCACCGGGTGGGGAAAGGGCGGAAAGGGATCGAAGCCCGGCAGCCCGAGGGCATAGGCCATGGGCGTGCCGTGCAGGTTGCCCGAGGTCGTCGTCCGCACCGTGTGGACATCGCTGTGGGCATCCAGCCAGATCACGAACAGGGGCCGCCCCGCGCGTTCCGCATGGACCGCCGCGCCCGCCACGGTGCCAAGCGCCAGGGCATGATCGCCGCCCATGGTGATGGGCAGGCCGTCTTGCAGGGCATCGGCCACGGCCTCGCGCAGGGCATCGGTCCAGGCGATCACCTCGGGCAGGTGATGGACGGCGGGGTTGGGGCAGGTGACGGCGGGCGCGGGACCGGGCGTCACGTCGCCGCGATCCTCGACCGAATGGTTCAGGGCTGTCAGCGTCTGCGCCAGTCCCGCGACGCGATAGGCGGCGGGGCCCATCAGGCAGCCGGGGCGGCGCTGGCCTTCGTCGATGGGCGCGCCCAGAAGGATGCAATGCGTCATGTCCAGCCTTTCGGTTGACGGCGTTCGCCGCAACTAAAGGCAGACCGGGCGGGAATGTCCACCGCCCGGCACGGGTTACTGGCGCACACCCTTGAAGCGGTCTTCCCATTCTGTCCGCTGGTCGTCGGTGATCTTGGCGAACAGCACGTCGGGCACGGCGAAGGCATGGCCGGGGGGCAGGGCGGACAGGGCGGCGGCCACGTCGTCGGGCCAGTGGTCGTCCGTGGTGCCCATCGCCTCCAGCATGGCTTGGGCCGCGAAGGGGATGAAGGGCGCGGACAGCACCGCGTAAAGGCGGATCAGGTTCAGGCCCAGGCGGACCTGCATCGCGGCCTGATCGGGATCGGACTTGTGCGTGGTCCACGGCGCGGCCGATTGCAGGTATTCGTTGCCCAGAACCCAGATGGCGCGCAGCTCGGACGCGGACTTGCGGACCTCCATCGCGGCCATGTGGTCTTCATAGGCGCGGATGCGGGCGGTCAGGGCCTCGATCAGCGCGGTTTCGGCGGGGCCATGGCTGCCGCCCTCGGGGACGGTTTCGCCGAACTTGGACCGGCAGAACTTGGTGATCCGGCTGACGAAGTTGCCCAACACGTCGGCCAGATCCTTGTTCACGGATTGCTGGAAATTCTCCCAGGTGAACTCGCTGTCGCCGGATTCGGGGGCGTGGGACAAAAGCCACCAGCGCCAATAGTCGGCGGGCAGGATCTCCAGGGCGTGGTCCATGAAGACGCCGCGCCCCTGGCTGGTGGAAAACTGCCCGCCGTCATAGGTCAGGTAGTTGAAGGACTTGATGTAATCGACCATCCGCCACGGCTCGCCCGAGCCGATCAGCGTGGCCGGGAAGGACAGGGTGTGGAAGGGCACGTTGTCCTTGCCCATGAACTGGGTATAGGTCACGTCCTCGGCCCCCTCGTCGCGGCGCCACCAGCGGCGCCAGGCGCTGTCCGGCTGGCCATGGGCATCGGCCCATTCGGCGGTGGCGGCGATGTATTCGATGGGGGCGTCGAACCAGACATAGAAGACCTTGCCCTCCATCCCCGGCCAGGGCTGGTCGCCGCGTTTCACGGGCACGCCCCAATGCAGGTCGCGGGTGATGCCCCGGTCCTGCAAGCCCTCGCCATCGTCCAGCCATTTGCGCGCGATCGAGGTGGTCAGGATCGGCCAGTCGGTCTTGCTGTCGATCCAGTCGCTGATCTGGCCCTTCAGTGCCGACTGGCGCAGATAGAGGTGCTTGGTTTCCCGCACCTCCAGGTTGGTGCTGCCGGAAATGGCGCTGCGCGGGTCGATCAGGTCGGTGGGGTCAAGCTGCTTGGTGCAGTTCTCGCACTGGTCGCCGCGCGCCTTGTCATAGCCGCAATTGGGGCAGGTGCCCTCGATATAGCGGTCGGGCAGGAAGCGGCCGTCATCCACGGAATAGACCTGCTTTTCGCTGACCTCGGCGATATAGCCGTTGTCGGCCAGCTTTCCGGCGAAATGCTGGGTCAGCACCCGGTTGCGGTCGCTGGAGGAGCGGCCGTAATGGTCGAAGGACAGGCCGAAGCCCCGCGCCAGGGCCGCCTGTTCGCCGTGCATCCGCGCGCAGTAATCGGCCACCGGCTCGCCCGTCTTGGCGGCGGCCAGTTCGGCGGGCGTGCCGTGTTCGTCGGTGGCGCAGATGAACATCACCTCGTGCCCCCGGGCGCGCAGGAAGCGGGCATAAAGATCGGCGGGAAGCTGGGATCCGACGAGGTTCCCCAGGTGCTTGATGCCGTTGATATAGGGCAGGGCAGAGGTGATGAGATGGCGGGCCATGGTCGCGTCCTTTACGGTCGGCGCTTGTGTAGCCGCCTTTCATCCCGATGGGAAGGATGCGGCCCTGGCCCCGGGCAGGGGCGCGGATCACCGGGAAAGGCTGCCGGAAAGGGCAGGCGGGTCGTTCCAATCCTAAGCATCATCGGTCTTGCCTTGCACAGGCAAAACGGGATCATGGCCCGGATTTCGAAACGATGATGGCCATGCTGGAAGATCCCTCCGCCGAGCGCCTTGACGTGCAGGAACAGTTCTGGAAGCCCGTCACCGAGGACAGGCTGGGCTATTGCCTGTATCGCAGCCTTGCCCAGCCAGGCCTTGCCGACGACCAGCTTGAGCGGATCATTGACCGCTCGCGCCAGCGCAACCGGTCGAACGGCCTGACCGGCTGCCTGCATTATGAAAACGGGGTGTTTTTCCAATGGCTCGAAGGACCGTGGCGGCAGGTCTTCCGGCTTCTCGACGCGCTGCGCGACGACGACCGGCACATGGACATGACGATCCTTGACCAGGGGTCGCTGGACCGGCGGCTGTTCCCGGACTGGAAGATGCGGTTTTCCGACCGGCGCGCCGCCTCGCTGTTCGACTGGCTTGCCGACTGGAACAGCCGGCCGGACGACGAGGGGGCCTATGCCGAACGGGTCGGGGTCTTTCTGCGGTCCATCAAGGCCGAAGGGCCGGGCAACGGGGCGTGATCGCCGCCGTCATGCGGAAAGGCCGCCCCGTGGGCGGCCTTTTTCGGGTCGGTGCCGGGACTTACCGCCGGCGGTCGCGGCGCGAGCTCATCGGCTGGAAGGCCACGCTGACATGGGCCTCGCAATACGGCTTGCCGGGCTGGCTGGGCAACCCGCAGAACCAGAACTTCTCGGTCGCGGGATCGCCGATCGGCCATTTGCAGGTGCGCTCGGTCAGTTCCATCAGGGTCAGCTTGCGGGCGCGCTTTTCCACCTCGCGGACCGAGGCCAGGGTTTCCGGGCTGATCTCGTTGGCGGACGGCTGCGGCGGCAGGGGCTGGCCCGCGGGCACGATGGGGCGGCGGGGGACGGGGGTGAAGACAGGCTGGGTCACGGGTTCTTCCTCGGCCGGTTGGGCGGGCGCGGCGGCGGCTGCCTCCGGCTGCGGTTCCGGGCGGATGTCGGGGGCGCTGGCGAGCGCGGGCTTGCGGTCGATCTTCTTTTCGGCCCCGGATCCGATGGCGGGTTCGGGGGCGGGGGCGGGCGCGGGTTCCGGTTCATCGTTGCGGTTCGACAGGCCAAGGCGGTGGACCTTGCCGATGACCGCGTTGCGGGTCACGCCGCCAAGCTCCTTGGCGATGGCGCTGGCCGACTGGCCTTCGGCCCACATGCGCTTCAGCGTCTCGACGCGTTCATCCGTCCAGGACATGGCTGCCTTTCCGGGCGCGCCCCAGCCTCAAAGCTGACCTGCCGCCCCATCTTGAAACCTGCGATTGCCCCCGTCAGAAACGGGATGCCCGGATTTAGCCGCCTGGCACCAGAAATTCAAGGACCGCGACGATGTCCCCCACGATCCGCCCCGAGTCCCCGGCCATGGGCGTGCGCCGTTTCGGCCGCGTCAACTGGCTGGGCCTGCGCACCCTCGCCACGCGCGAGGTGATGCGCTTCATGGCCGTCTGGCAGCAGACGGTCTTTGCGCCGCTGATGACGGCGGCGCTGTTCGTGCTGATCTTCGCCCTAGCGATGGGGCAGGGGCGGGGCCAGGTGATGGGCCTGCCCTATCTGGTCTTCCTGGGGCCGGGGATCCTGATGATGACGGTGATCCAGAACGCCTTCGCCAACACCTCCAGCTCGATCACCTCGGCCAAGGTGCAGGGCAATATCGTGGATACGCTGATGCCGCCTTTGTCGGCGGGCGAGCTGCTGGCGGGCTATCTGGCCGGGTCGGTCGCCCGCGCGGGGCTGGTGGGGGCGGTGATCGGCACCGGCATGGTTCTGGTCACGGGGCGGGGCATTGCCCATCCCGCCTGGGCGCTGGCCTTTGTCCTGCTGGCCGCGCTGATGCTGGGCGGACTTGGCATCCTGGCCGGGATCCTGGCGCAGAAGTTCGACCAGATGGCGGCGATCAGCAACTTCGTCATCACGCCGCTGTCCTTCCTGTCGGGCACCTTCTATTCGGTCCAGGCCCTGCCGGAACCCTTCCGCACGCTGTCGCACTGGAACCCGGTCTTCTACCTGATCGACGGCGCGCGATACGGCGTCACCGGCGTCAGCGACGCGCCGGTCGGGCGGGGGCTGCTGGTCTGCACGGCGGTCGTGGCGCTGGTCCTGGCCCTGGCCTGGCGCTGGCTGAAATCCGGCTATCGGATGAAAGCGTGATTGCGCGGGGGGCGAATCGGCGCTATCCCCACGGGCATGATCGCCTGGACCGCCTTTTCCGCCCGTCCCCGACGTTGACGCAAAGTCACCGTCCGATCCCGCCTGCCTTCCAGAATCGTCCTGCCAATCGGGGAGCCCCCTATGATTTCGCACGTCCTGCCGACCTATAACCGCGCGCCCATTGCCTTTGAGAAGGGCGAAGGGGCTTGGGCCATCGCCACGGACGGCAAAAGGTACCTGGACCTGGGGTCGGGCATCGCGGTGAACGTGCTGGGCCATGCGAATCCCGATCTGGTCGCCGCGCTGACCGAACAGGCGGGGAAAATCTGGCATGTCTCGAACCTTTACCAGATCCCGCAGCAGGAACGGCTGGCCGACCTGCTGGTGGACCACACCTTCGCCGACACAGCCTTCATCACCAATTCCGGGACCGAGGCCGCCGAGCTGGCGATCAAGATGGTCCGCAAATACTGGCATGAAAAGGGCGAGGACCGCATCGAGATCCTGACCTTCGAGGGCGCCTTCCACGGCCGCTCGACCGGCGCCATCGCGGCCTCGGGGTCGGAAAAGATGACCAAGGGCTTCGGCCCGCTGATGCCGGGCTTCCGGCAACTGCCCTGGGGCGACATGGCCGCGCTGAAGGCCGCCATCAGCGACCGGACGGCGGCGGTGATGCTGGAACCCGTGCAGGGCGAGGGCGGCATCCGCCCGCTGCCCGACGCGGACCTGCAACAGATCCGCGCGCTCTGCGACCAGCACGGCGCGCTGCTGGTCTTGGACGAGGTGCAATGCGGCATGGGCCGGACGGGCCGCCTGTTCGCGCATGAATATGCGGGCATCACCCCCGACATCATGATGGTCGCCAAGGGCATCGGCGGCGGCTTCCCCCTGGGTGCGGTGCTTGCGACCGAGGCGGCTGCGGCGGGCATGGTTGCGGGCACGCATGGGTCCACCTATGGCGGCAACCCCCTGGCCTGCGCCGTGGGCGCCCGGGTGATGGAGATCGTCGCCGACGACGCCTTCCTGGCCGAGGTCAACCGCAAGGCCGCCCTGTTCCGGCAAAAGCTGGAAGGCCTGGTCGCCGCGCATCCCGATGTCTTCGAGGCCGTGCGCGGCCAGGGCCTGATGCTGGGCCTGAAATGCAAGCTCGCACCGACCGACCTGGTCAAGGCGGGCTATGCCCAGCACCTGCTGACCGTGCCCGCCGCCGACAACACCCTGCGCCTGCTGCCGCCCTTGAACATCACCGATGACGAAATCGCCGAGGCGGTGGCCCGCCTCGACCGCGCGGCGGCCAGCCTTGCGTGACCTCGCGACCCTGCACGGCACCGGCGGCGGGAACCATCCCTGCCGCCTGCTGACGCGCCGACGATAACCGCTTCTTCTTCACGCAAATATCCCGGGGGAACGCGCGGCACGCGCGTGGGGGCAGCGCCCCCTCTTGACCCGGGCCAGCCAAGCGGGCTTCCTTGCCCAAATCGCGAAAGACGCAAAGATGAAGCATTTTCTGGACATCCACACCACCGGCAAGGCGGATCTGCGGTCGATCATCGACCAGGCCCTTGCCATGAAGACCGCCCGCAACGGCCGCCCCAGGGGCGCGCCCGACGACGAACAGCCGCTGGCGGGCCGCATGGTCGCGCTGATCTTCGAAAAGCCCTCGACCCGCACCCGCGTCAGTTTTGATGTGGGCGTGCGGCAGATGGGCGGGCAGACCATGGTCCTGTCGGGATCCGAGATGCAGCTGGGCCATGGCGAAACCATCGCCGACACCGCCCGCGTGCTGTCGCGCTATGTGGACCTGATCATGATCCGCACCTTCGAGGAAGCGACCCTGCTGGAAATGGCGGAACACGCCACCGTGCCCGTCATCAATGGCCTGACCAACCGCACCCATCCCTGCCAGATCATGGCCGACGTGATGACGTTCGAGGAACATCGCGGCCCCATTGCCGGCCGCAAGGTGGTCTGGGTCGGCGACGGCAACAATGTCTGCGCCAGCGTGATCCATGGGGCGGGCCAGTTCGGATACGACTTCACCTTCAGCGGCCCCCCGCCCTTGGACCCCGAGGCCGAGGCGCTGGACTTCGCCCGCGCCCAGGGCGTCCGGGCCGAGATCGTGCGCGACCCTGCCAAGGCCGTCGAGGGCGCCGATCTGGTCATCGCCGATACCTGGGTGTCGATGCACGACCCCCAGTCCGCCAAGGAACGCCGCCACAACCAGCTGCGGGGCTATCAGGTGAACGAGGCGCTGATGGCCAAGGCCAAGCCGGACAGCCTGTTCATGCATTGCCTGCCCGCCCACCGCGAGGACGAGGTGACAAGCGCCGTGATGGACGGCCCCCATTCGGTCATCTGGGACGAGGCCGAGAACCGACTCCATGCCCAGAAGGCCGTGATGCGCTGGTGCCTGGGCCTCTGACCGGACGGTCCGAACGCCCGCCCTCTGGCGGGCGTTTCGCCAAAGCTTCACAATCCTGACGCATCCTTGTCGCACCACCTGCCTAATCGCTGCCCGACAGGCCATGTGGCCAAGACCAGCCAGGAGAGCGCGATGCGTGACCAGCAGACCCGACCCATCTTCCGCACCAGCAAGCTGGAGGACGCCGACGGTCCCGGCCTGAACCCCACCAGGACCCCCACCATGGGCGAGATCATCGCGGCGCGTTTCTCGCGGCGCGGTTTCCTGAAAGGCTCGATGGCGGTGACGGCGATTTCCGCCACGGTCAGCCCGATCGCGCTGCTCTCGGCCACGGATGCGCAGGCGTCCCCGGCCTCGGCCTTCACCTTCCCCGAGGTGACGGCGGACGTCGATGCCGATCACCATGTGGCCCCGGGCTATGACGCCGACGTGCTGCTGCGGTGGGGCGACAAGGTCTTTGCCGACGCGCCCGACTTCGACCCCCTGAACCAGTCCGAGGCCGCGCAGGAACGCCAGTTCGGATACAACAACGACTTCGTGGGCTTCATCCCCTTGGGCGGCGCGGACGACCGGGGCCTGCTGGTCGTGAACCACGAATACACCAACGACCACCTGATGTTCCCCGGCATCGTCACCATCACCGATGGCGAGATCGCGGTCTCCGAGGCCGACGAGACCCGCGTGGGCATCGAGATGGCGGCCCATGGCGGCACGATCATCGAGATCCGCAAGGTGGACGGCAAATGGCAGCCGGTGCTGGACGGTGCCCTGAACCGCCGCATCACCGCCAGGACCGCCATGGAACTGACCGGCCCGGCGGCGGGCCATGCGCGCCTGCAAACGGTGGCCGATCCCTCGGGCCGCGCCGTCATGGGCACGATCAACAACTGCGCGGGCGGCGTGACCCCCTGGGGCACCTGGATCATGGCCGAGGAGAACATCCACGGCTATTTCATGGGCACCCTGCCGGAAGGCCACCCCGAGGCCGCGAATTACGAACGCCTTGGCATCCCCGAGGCGACCTATGCCTGGGGCAGGTTCCACGAACGCTTCGATGTCTCGAAAGACCCAAACGAGGCCAACCGCTTCGGCTGGATCGTCGAGGTGGACGTGATGGACCCGGCCTCGACCCCGAAGAAGCGCACCGCGCTTGGCCGCTTCAAGCACGAGGGCGCGGAAAGCGTGGTCGCCAGGGACGGCCGCGTGGTCTTCTACCTAGGCGACGACGAGCGGTTCGACTATGTCTACAAGTTCGTCACGGCGGGCGCCTATAACCCCAATAACCGCGCCGCGAACATGGATCTGCTGGACGACGGCACGTTGTATGTCGCGCGCTTCCACGACGACGGCCGCGTCGAATGGCTGCCGCTGGTCCACGGCCAAGGCCCGCTGACCGCCGCCAACGGCTTTTCCTCCCAGGCCGACGTGCTGATCGAGACCCGCCGCGCTGCCGACCTGCTGGAAGCGACGCCGATGGACCGCCCCGAGGACATCCAGCCGAACCCGGTCACAGGCCGCGCCTATGTGATGCTGACCAACAACACCAGGCGCGACGAGGCGAACGCCGCCAACCCCCGCGTGGAAAACGCCTTCGGCCATATCATCGAGATCATCGAAGCGGATGGCGACTTCACCGCCACGACCGGCACCTGGGAAATCCTGGTGAAATGCGGCGATCCGAAGATTGCCGAGGTGGGCGCGACGTTTTCAACCGAAACCACCGTGAACGGCTGGTTCGGGATGCCCGACAACGCCGCCGTGGACAGCGACGGGCGGCTGTGGGTGTCCACCGACGGCAACTCGATGGGGGACACGGGGCGCACGGACGGGCTGTGGGCGGTCGATACCGAGGGCGCGGCGCGCGGCACCTCTCGGCTGTTCTATCGCGTCCCGGTCGGGGCCGAGATGTGCGGTCCCTGCATCACCAGGGACATGACCACCTTCTTCGTGGCCGTCCAGCATCCCGGCGATGGCGGCGAGGATTGGGAAGGCCACGGCCGCCCGTCCTATTACGAGGATCTGTCGACCCGCTGGCCGGATTTTGACGACGCGATGCCGGTGCGCCCGGCGGTGGTGGCGATCACGAAACAGGGCGGCGGCCGGATCGGGTAGGCCCATGGTGCGTGCAAGCACGCACCCTACGGATTACCGACCGCTGTAGGGTGCGTGCTTGCACGCACCGCGTCCCGAAAGCAAAAGGCCGCGCAACCCGCGCGGCCTTTCCTGTTCATGTCCGGCCCGTTCAGCCGATAGCCGCCGCGCGCACTTCGTCGTCGATGGCTTCCAGATATTGCGCGAAGTTGTCGCTGAACATCTGCACCAGCTTGGCGGCCTGCTTGTCATAGGCAGCAGCATCCGCCCAGGTCTGGCGCGGATCCAGCAGCCTGTCCTCGACGCCCGGCACGGAGACCGGAACCTCGAAGCCGAAGTTCGGATCCTTGCGGAACTGCACGTCGTTCAGGCTGCCATCCAGGGCGGCGGCCAGCAGGGCGCGGGTCGCAGCGATGGGCATCCGCTTGCCGGTCCCGAACGCCCCGCCGGTCCAGCCGGTGTTGACCAGCCAGCAGCTTGCGCCATGCTGGGCGATCTTTTCCTGCAACAGCTTGCCATAAACCTCGGGGCGGCGCGGCATGAAGGGCGCGCCGAAGCAGGTCGAGAAGGTCGGGATCGGCTCGACGATACCCACCTCGGTCCCCGGCGTCTTGGAGGTGAAGCCCGACAGGAAGTGATACATCGCCTGCGCCGGCGTCAGCCGCGCGATGGGGGGCAGCACGCCATAAGCGTCGCAGGTCAGCATGATCACGTTCTTCGGATGCCCGCCCAGGCTGGTGGGGGACGCGTTGCTGATCGCCTCCAGCGGATAGGCGCAGCGCATGTTGTCGGTGATCGAGTTGTCCTCGAAATCCAGCTCCAGCGTGTCGGGATCGGCCACCATGTTCTCGATCACGGTGCCGAAGCGAGAGCAGGTGGCATAGATTTCCGGCTCGGCCTTGGGCGACAGGTTGATGGTCTTGGCGTAGCAGCCGCCCTCGAAGTTGAAGATGCCCTTGTCCGACCAGCCGTGTTCGTCGTCGCCGATCAGCACGCGCGAGGGATCGGCCGACAGCGTGGTCTTGCCGGTGCCCGACAGGCCGAAGAACACGGCGCTGTCGTCGGGATTGCCGATGGCGTGGTTGGCGGAACAGTGCATCGGCATGATGCCCTTTTCCGGCAGCAGGTAATTCAGCAGCGTGAAGACCGACTTCTTGTTCTCGCCCGCATAGGCCGTGTTGCCGATCAGGATCAGCTTTTTCGCGAAGTTCAGCGCGATCACGGTTTCCGACCGGCAGCCGTGGCGTTCCGGGTCGGCCTTGAAGCCGGGGCAGTTGATGATGGTGAAATCGGGCACGAAGCTGGCCAGTTCCTCGGCGCCGGGGCGGCGCAGCAGGTGGCGGATGAACAGCCCGTGCCAGGCCAGTTCCGTCACCACGCGCACGTCCAGCCGGTTGTCGGCATCGGCACCGCCGAACAGATCCTGCACGAAGTAGTCGCGGCCCTTCATGTGCGCCAGCATGTCGGCGTGCAGGCGGTCGAAGGCCTCGGGCGACATGGGCTTGTTGTTGTCCCACCAGATCGTGTCCTCGACCTCGGGGGTGCGGACCACGAACTTGTCCTTGGGCGAACGGCCGGTATGGGCGCCGGTGGACACCAGGAAGGTGCCGCCCAGACCCAGCGTGCCTTCGCCGCGGGCCACCGCCTCGGTCATCAGGGCCGGTTCCAGAAGGTTGTAATAAACCCGGCCGAGCCCCTCGATTCCCTGATCCTCAAGCTTGCAGTTCGGGTTTACACGCATGGCCATAGCTTCGACGCTCCTTGGGGCAAATGGGCTTGCGACACTTTCGTGAAGCAGTATGGGGGCGGCTATAGCATGGCGCGAAATGCAAAAAAGAAGTTGGCGCGAACAGTTAGCGGAAACAGAGAATGTTATCGCAAACAGGATGGCTGGACCCTCGTTTCTCAACCTCGTGTTAGCCCGGGCAGGCGAAAATCGGGACAGGAGGTGATTCGCAATGCAGCTTCACGCGACCACGATTGCCCTGGACGGCGCCGGGCTGCTGATCCTGGGCCCCTCGGGTTCGGGCAAGTCGTCCCTGGCGCTGCAACTGATGGCGGCGGGGGCGATGCTGGTGGCCGACGACCGCACCGACCTGCGGCGCGAGGGCGATGCCATCATTGCCAGTTGCCCGCCCGCGCTGCTGGGCCGGATCGAGGCGCGGGGGGTGGGCATCCTGGCTGCCGCGCCCTCTGGCCCGGTCAGGCTGGTGCAGGCCGTCGATCTGGGCGCCGGGTCCGAGGATCGGCTGCCACAGTCGCGCAGCTATGATGTGCTGGGGGTGGGGCTGCCCCTTGTCACGGCCCCGTATCGACCGCATCTTTATGCTGCGTTGCGGCAGCTTTTGCTGGGCGGCCGCGTCGCATGACACAGGCGATAGGGCCCTTACAGGCAGGAAACATGGTCACCTTGGCCGACATCCCTACCCAGGCAGGATCCGTGGGAACCGCCCCTGACGAAGGGGTGCAGCGGCTGGTGCTGGTCACCGGCCCGTCGGGTGCGGGGCGGTCCACTGCGATCAACGTGCTGGAGGATCTGGGCTATGAGGCCATCGACAACCTGCCCTTGTCGCTGATCCCCCGGCTGCTGGACGGACCAAGCCGCCCCGTGCCCCTGGCGCTTGGGCTGGACGTGCGCAACCGCGACTTTTCCGCCAGCAACGTGATCGAGCTGATCGACAAGCTGACCCGTGACCCCCGCTACACCCCTGAGGTGCTGTTCCTGGACTGCGCGCCCGAGGTGCTGGAGCGCCGATATAACGAAACGCGCCGCCGCCATCCCCTGGCCCCCGACAGCGCCCCGGCGGCGGGCGTCATGGCGGAACTGGACCTTCTGTCGCCGATCCGGGTGCGCGCCGATGTGCTGGTCGATACGTCCGAGCTTTCGCCCCACGACCTCAAGGCCGAACTGACGCGGTGGTTCGACATCCGCCCGGACGGCAGGCTTTCCGTGTCGCTGCATTCCTTCAGCTACAAGCGCGGGGTGCCGCGGGGCATCGACATGATGTTCGACTGCCGCTTCCTGACCAACCCGCATTGGGAACCGGCGCTGCGTCCCCTGACGGGGCGGGACAGGGCGGTTCAGGATCACGTTTCGGGTGATTCGCGCTTCGCGGAATTCCTGGATCGCGTGTGCGGCATGATCCTGTTTCTGCTTCCAGCCTATGTCGAGGAGGGGAAGTCGCATCTTTCGGTCGGTTTCGGCTGCACCGGCGGACAACATCGTTCCGTCACTTTGGCTGAAAAGGTCGGTCTTACGCTTGCGAAGGCGGGCTGGCCGGTGTCAATAAGGCACAGGGAACTCGAGCGTCGCACACCGGCGCCGTCGGCCCTGGGGGATGCGTCCGGCATCGTCCAGGAGACGGGCCGGTTGCGCGCTGTTGAACGTGGTGGAACGCGTTGATTGGAATCGTGATCGTGGCGCATGGCGGCCTGGCCCGAGAGTATCTCTCGGCGGTCGAGCATGTGGTGGGTCCGCAAAGCGGCATTGCAGCCGTCGCGATCGAGGACGATCACGACCGCGCCGCCAAGACGGCCGAGATTCAGGCGGCGGCCAATTCGGTGGACGACGGCAATGGCGTGGTGGTGGTGACGGACCTGTTCGGGGGCTCGCCCTCGAACCTGTCGCTGCCGGCCTGCGCGGTGCGCGACCGGACCATCCTTTATGGCGCGAACCTGCCCATGCTGGTCAAGCTGGCCAAGTCGCGCCACCTGCCGGTGCCCGATGCCGTGGCCTTTGCCAAGGAAGCCGGGCGCAAATACATCAATTCCTACAACGTCCCGGTCGAGGCGGCGCTGGACACGGGATCGCGCTTCTGATGAACGGGCCGATCACGCGCCAGCTGGCGATCATCAACGAAAAGGGCCTGCACGCCCGCGCCAGCGCCAAGTTCGTGGATCTGGTCGAACGCTTTGACGCGCAGGCGCAGGTGGAAAAGGACGGCATGTCGGTGTCGGGCGATTCGATCATGGGCCTGCTGATGCTGACCGCGCCGCGCGGCAGCCAGATCACTGTGACCACCACCGGCCCCGACGCCGCCGCCCTGGCCGACGCGCTGGAGGCGCTGGTGGGGGATTACTTCGGCGAAGGCATGTAGGTGCCCGACCGCAAGACCTATCACCACGGCAACCTGCGCCAGGCCCTGGTCGATGCCACCGCCGCGCTGATCGAGGAAACCGGCCCCCTGGCCTTTACCCTGACCGAGGCCGCGCGCCGCGCGGGCGTGTCCCCCGCCGCCCCTTATCGCCATTTCAAGGGCCGCGACGACCTGCTGGAGGAGGTGGCCCGCCAGGGCTTCGTCGATTTCGGCACCCGGCTGGAGCGCGCCTTTGACAAGGGCCGGCCGCGGCCGCTGACGGCCTTCATGCGCATGGGGCAGGCCTATCTGGATTTCGCCGCCCAGCGGCCCGGGCATTACATGGCGATGTTTGAATCAGGCCTGTCCATCGCGGGCAATGCCGACCTGTCGGCGGCCTCCGAACGCGCGCAGCACATCTTGATCCAGGCGGCCGAAACCATGGCCGAACGCCTGCCCCCCGACCGCCGCCCCCCCGCCCGCATGGTCGCCAACCATATCTGGGCGCTGAGCCATGGCGTGGTGGAACTGTTCTCGCGCGGCAAGCCCGGCGGCCGCAGCCCGGTCAGCGCGGCCGAGATGCTGGAAAGCGGCGCCCTGATCTATCTGCGCGGGCTTGGCCTGATCGGCGAATAATTTTCGGCACGCCGCTTGAAGGGCGCCTTGCCGCGCCCATCTATGTAAATGTGATTAACATTAACATGGGAGGTTCCCCTCAGATGCACAGCGCATCCTATCGAATGCCCGCTTATCCCTTGCCGTCGCGCGTGCAGGGTCCGCTGATCCGCGCCCGCGACTGGCTGGACGAACGCGGCAAGCTGGCCTGGATCGCCGCGGTGGTTCTTGGCTTTGTCGTCTTCTGGCCGCTTGGCCTGGCCCTTCTGGCCTACATGATCTGGAGCAAACGCATGTTCAGTTGCAGCAACCGCCACAGCCGCGCCCGCTATTACGCCCCGTCCACCGGCAACAGCGCCTTTGACGCCTATCGCGAGGAAACGCTGAAGCGGCTGGAGGACGAACACCGCGAATTCGTGGACTTCCTGCAAAAGCTGCGCGAGGCCAAGGACAAGGCCGAGTTCGACCAGTTCATGCAAAGCCGCGGCGAAAAGACCGAGGCGTAAGAAAAAGGGCCGGGATGACCGGCCCTTTCCCTTATTCCCCGCGCGGGAACCGCTGGCTTTCCTCCAGCACGTTCAGGTCCATGTGGTTGCGCATGTAGCGTTCGGACGCGAGTTGCAGCGGCTGGTGGTCCCAGGGGTAATAGGCGCCGTTGCGCAGCGCTTCATAGACGATCCAGCGGCGGGCTTGGGACTGGCGCACCTCGGCGTCATAGGCGTCCAGATCCCAGTGCTGCATTGCCAGGACGCGCAGATGGGCCAGGGGCACGGCATGGCCGGGATCGCCCGCCACATTCTGGCGTTCCCCGGGGTCGGCTTGCAGGTCGAACAGCATCTCGGGGTCAGCCGCGCAGGCGATGTATTTCCACCGCCCGTCGCGCAGGGCGACCATGGGCGACACGCTGCCCTCGGCCGCGTATTCCATCGGCACCGGGCCGCGATCCGCGCCCTGGGCCAGCGAATGCCCGTCGGTCCAGGGGGCGATCTCCTCCATCGACAGACCGGCCAGGTCGCAGAGCGTGGGCAGAACGTCGATGGTGCTGACCGGCTGGTCCACCCGGCCCGGCGCCATGCCGGGGGCCGCGATCATCAGCGGCACCCGGGCCGAGCCTTCGAAGAAGTTCATCTTGAACCACAAGCCGCGTTCGCCCAGCATCTCGCCATGGTCGGACAGGAACAGGACGATGGCGTCTTGCCGGGTGCGGTCCAGCACGTCCAGGATTTCGCCGATCTTCTCGTCCACATAGGAAATGTTGGCGAAATAGCCCTGCCGTGCGCGGCGGACGTGATCGTCGGTGATCTCAAAGGCCCTCCAGTCGCAGGCGTCCATCAGCCGTTGCGAATGGGGGTCCATGTCGTCATAGGGGATGGCGGCGGGCGGCTCCAGTTCCGGGATGCCCTCATACAGATCCCAGTATTTGCGGCGTGCCACGAAGGGGTCGTGCGGATGGGTGAAACTGACCGTCAGGCACCAGGGCCGGTCGTCACGCCCGCGCGACAGGTCGTAAAGCTTGCGGCAGGCATTGAAGGCCACCTCGTCGTCGTATTCGTACTGGTTGGTGATTTCCGCCACGCCTGCGCCGGTGACGGATCCCAGGTTGTGATACCACCAGTCGATCCGCTCTCCCGGGCGGCGGTAATCGGGCGTCCAGCCGAAATCGGCGGGATAGATGTCGGTGGTCAGCCTCTCCTCGAACCCGTGAAGCTGGTCGGGGCCGACGAAATGCATCTTGCCCGACAGGCTGGTCTGGTAACCGCCCCGCCGCAGGTGATGGGCATAGGTCGGGATGTCCGAGGCGAACTCGGCCGCGTTGTCATAAACCCGCGTCCGGCGCGGCAACTGCCCCGACATGAAGCTGGCCCGCGCGGGCGCGCAAAGCGGGCTGCCGGTATAGGTGTTGGCGAAACGCGTGGACCGTTCAGCCAGGCGGCGCAGGTTCGGCGTGTGCAGGAAGGGGGCCGGGCCGTCGGGGAACAGCACCCCCGACAGCTGGTCCACCATCAGGATCAGGATATTGGGCTGCAAGGTCTTATCCGGCCACCGCTGCCTTGAGGGCGTCAACGCCCGGCTGCCCGTCCAGCGTGGTCACGCCGTCCAGCCACTTGTCCGCGGCCTGCGGGTTTTCGGCCAGCCATTCCCTGGCAGCCTCGCGCGCGTCCATGCCGTCGTCCAGGATCTTGCCCATCAGCACGTTTTCCATCGGCACGTCGAAGACCAGCTGGGTGAACAGCTTGGCGGCATTCGGGCAGGCCGCGACCCATTCCTTGCGCGCCAGCGTATGCACGGTCGCGCCGCCGAAATCGGGGCCGAACTGCTTGTCGCCGCCGGACAGATAGGTGATGGCGACAGCCTCGTTCATCGGGTGCGGCGCCCAGGCCAGGAACACGACCGGCTTGTCGCCGCTGCGCGTGACCTGCGCCAGCATGGCCTGTTCACCGGATTCCACCAGTTGCCAGTCGCCCAGGCCGAATTCGTCGGCCTCGATCATCGCCTGGATCGACTGGTTCGCGGGCGCGCCGGGTTCGATCCCATAGATCTTGCCGCCGAACGCGTCCTTCTGCGCGTCGAGATCCGCGAAGTCCTTGACCCCCGCATCCGCGCCCGCCTTGTTGACGGCCAGGGTGAACTTGGCGCCTTCCAGGTTCTGCGCCAGCACGGCGATGGTGCCTGCCGCGTCCAGGTCGTCGCGGAACTTCTGCTGGGCGGGCATCCAGTTGCCCAGGAACACGTCGGTCTGGCCGTTCTTCAGCGCCTCGTATCCGACCGGGACCGACAGGGTGGCGATGTCTGGCTTGTAGCCAAGCGCCTCCAGCAGCACCGCCGCCACGCCGTTCGTCGCGGTGATGTCGGTCCAGCCGGGATCGGAGTAGCGCACCGTGCCGCAGGTCTGCGCATCATCGGCCAGGGCGGGCAGGGCCGTTGCCGCCAGCATCAGGGCGGCCGTCATGGTCAGGGCCTTCATCGTTACCTCCTGTGGTTCTTTGTCTATCCGTGCAATCGAGAACGGATTGCCGCCGCCGTCGCGCCTGAATGCCACATGGGGCGCGTGTCAGCGCGTCGGCACCGGGGCTTCGCTGCGATAGTCGTAGAAGCCCCGGCCCGTCTTGCGGCCCAGCCAGCCGGCCTCGACATATTTGGTCAGCAGGGGGCAGGGGCGGTACTTGGTGTCGGCCAGGCCGTCGTGCAGCACGTTCATGATCGCCAGGCAGGTGTCGAGCCCGATGAAGTCCGCCAGTTCCAGCGGGCCCATCGGGTGGTTGGCGCCCAGCTTCATGGACTGGTCGATGGACTTCACGTTTCCGACGCCTTCATAAAGCGTATAGACCGCCTCGTTGATCATCGGCATCAGGATGCGGTTGACGATGAAGGCGGGGAAATCCTCGGCGCTGGCCGCCGTCTTGCCCAGCTTCTCGACGACCGCGTGCAATGTCCTGTAGGTCGCCTCGTCGGTGGCGATGCCCCGGATCAGTTCGACCAGCTGCATCACCGGAACGGGGTTCATGAAGTGAAAGCCCATGAACTTTTCCGGCCGGTCGGTGCGGCTTGCCAGCCGCGTGATCGAGATCGACGAGGTGTTCGAGGTCAGGATGGTGTGGGGCAACAGGTGCGGGACCAGATCCTCGAAGATCGCCTGCTTGACGGTTTCGCGCTCGGTCGCGGCCTCGATCACCAGGTCGGTCCGGCCCAGGTCGGCCAGGCGCAGGGTGGTGCGGATGCGGTCCATGGCGGCCCGTCTGTCGTCTGGGCTGATCTTGCCCCGGCTGGCCTGGCGTTCCAGGTTGCGGTCGATCAGCGCCAGGGCCTTCTCCAGCGCCTCGGGGCTGATGTCGGTCAGCAGCACGTCGTATCCGGCCAAGGCGAAGACATGGGCGATGCCGTTGCCCATCTGGCCCGCCCCGATGATCCCAACCGTTTGAACCGTCATGCCGGAACCCCTTCGGTGGCCAGCAGCGCCCCGGCCAGCAGAAAGCCCAGCAGCCGCTGGTCGGTCCCGTCGGCGCGGGAATTCAGCAACACCGGCACCCGCGCGCCCAGCACGATGCTGGCGGTGCGCGCCTGGCCGTGCAGCTTCCAGGCCTTGACGGTGGCGTTGCCCGCCTCGATCGAGGGGAACAGGATCAGATCCGCGCGACCGGCCACGGGCGAATTTTCCAGGCCCTTCTTCCGCGCCGCCGCTTCCGACAGGGCCACGTCATAGCCGAAGGGCCCATCGACCAGAACGCCCGCAAAGGCGCCCGTCGCCGCCTCAGCCGCAAGGGCTGCGGCATCGACGGTGGCGGGCTGGCTGTCGGCCACCTTTTCGGATGCGGCGATGGCCGCGACCCGCAGGGGGGTGACTCCAAGCGCGTGGAACAGCGCCGCCGCATTGGCGATGATCGCCCGTTTCTGGTCCAGCGTCGGCAAAGGCAGGATACCGTTGTCGGTGGCCCCGATCAGGCGCGGGACCGAGGGCATTTCCGCAAGCGTCAGGTTGGACAAGACGCCGCTGCCGCGCAGGCCGGTGTCGCGGGCCACCACGGCGCGCAGATAGGCGGCGCTGTCCACCTGGCCCTTGACCAGCATGTTGGCCCCGCCCGACCGGATGGCGGCCACCGCCAGGGACGCGGCCGTGGCGGCATCCGGCGCGTCAAGGACCGTCACCCGGTCCGCCAGGGCGGCGGGCAGCATGGCGCGGATGGCCCTGCCGTTTCCGGTCAGGACCGCCCCCCGGACCAGCCCCGCATCCGCCGCGGCGACCAGCGCGTCCAGCACGGCCGCATCCTCGGCCCCGGCGATGGCGGGGCGCAGCAGGGCGCGGCCCCGCAGCATCCGGTCCAGTTCGGCAAAGCTGCGGATCACCATGGCAGCGGCTCCACATCAAGGGTGACGGGCCAGGAACGTGCGGTCTCGACGCCCGCCAGGACACGGGCCGCGCCTGCGGCCAGCGCCTCGCTTTCGTGGCTGCCGGGATAGATGCGCAGGGGACCAAGCGCCGCGCAGCGCCGCGTCAGGGCATCGGTCAGCCGGGCGGAATGGGCCATGCCGCCGGTCAGGACGATGCCGTCGGGCCGGAAATCCAGCACGGACGCGACCGCGCCGATGGCCCGGGCGATCTGATACACCATCGCTTCCCAGACCAGGCGGGCGCGGTTGTCGCCCGCGTCGATCATCGCCTCGACCCGGCGCATGTCCTTGGTGCCTAGATAGGCGAAGACGCCGCCCTGCCCGTACAGCCGCCGCTTCAGCGTGTCCTTGTCATAGGCGCCGGAATAGCACAGGTCGATCAGCGACATGGGCGGCAGACCGCCCGCCCGTTCCGGCGAAAAGGGCGAAATCTCCATCCGGTTCGAGCTTTCGACGATCCGCCCCCTCTTCAGCGCGGCGATGGAGATGCCCGCCCCCATATGGGCCACCACAGCGTCCAGCCGGTCGAAGGGCTTGCCAAGGTCAGCGGCCAGGCGCCTGCCGCAGGCGCGGATGTTCAGCGCATGGACAAAGGAAAAGCGCGGCAGGTCGGGACAGCCCGACAGGCGGGCGACGGGGGGCAGTTCGTCCACCGACACCGGATCGACCACGAAGGCCGGGCATCCCGCCGCCGCCGCGATGCGGTTTGCCAGCGGCGCGCCCAGGTTCGAGGCGTGCTGATGCACGGGCCGGTGCAGCGCGAAATCGACCAGGTCGTCGTTGACGGCGATCACCCCCGCCGGAACCGGCGTCAGCATCCCGCCGCGCCCGGCGACCGCCGCAAGCCTTGCGCCCGCGCCCGCGCCTTGCAGCCAGTCCAGGATGGCCGCGCCCCGGAAGGGAAGCTGTTCGGCGATGGTGGCGAAGCGGGCCATCACCGTCTCGTCATGCTCGATCGTCTCCTCGGCGATGGGCGTCACCGCCGCGCCCTGGGCCCGGAACAGGCCAAGCCGCGTGGTGGTGGTGCCGGGATTGATGGTCAGGATGTCGGACTGTTGCATCATCTAACCCGCCAGGCAGTAGGAGGTCTTGACGGTCGTGTGGAACTCGACCGCGTGGCGGCCCTGTTCGCGCGGACCGTAGGAGCTGCCCTTGGTGCCGCCGAAGGGGACGTGGTAATCGACGCCCGCGGTGGGCAGGTTCGTCATCACCATGCCCGCCCGCGCCCGCCTGCGGAATTCGCGCGCATGGCGCAGCGACGTGGTGCAGATGCCCGCCGACAGGCCGAAGTCGCTGTCATTGGCGATGGCGACGGCCTGATCGAAATCGTCGACGCGGATCACCGCCGCGCAGGGGCCGAAGATTTCCTCGCGCACGCAGCGCATCGCGTTGTCGGCGCCCAGGAACAGGGCGGGACGCTGGAAGAACCCCTCGGTCGGGCCGTCCAGGCGCTCGCCGCCCAGAACCTCGCAACCCTCGGCGCGCGCCAGGGCGACATAGCGCAGGTTGCCCTCAAGCTGCGCCCCCGACACTACCGGCCCGATCTGGCTGGCGGGATCCAGCGCCGGGCCCACGCGCAGGGCCAGCATCGCGCGCGACAGCCGGTCCACGAAGGCGTCGTGGATGCCCGCCTGCACGATCAGCCGCGACGACGCGGTGCAGCGCTGGCCGGTGGAATAGAAGGCGCCGTTCAGGCAGGCATCCACCGCCAGGTCCAGGTCGGCGTCGTCCATGACCACCATCGGGTTCCTGCCGCCCATTTCCAGTTGCAGCTTCTTCATGCCGCCGATGGCGGTGGCGGCGATGGCGCGGCCCGTGGGGACCGATCCGGTAAAGGACAGGGCGGCGATCCCGGGGGCCTCGACGATGGCCTGGCCCACGACGCGGCCCGATCCCATGACCAGGTTGAAGACGCCCGCCGGGCAATCGGCGTCCTGGATGACCTGGGCCAGCAGATGCGCGGTGCCGGGCACCAGGTCGGCGGGCTTCAGCACCACCGTGTTGCCGAAGGCCAGCGCGGGCGCGACCTTCCAGGCGGGGATAGCGGCGGGAAAGTTCCAGGGGGTGATCAGGCCCACCACGCCCACCGGCTCTCGCGTGACCTCGATGTCCACGCCGGGGCGGACCGATGCCAGCGCCTCGCCGGGGATGCGCAGCGCCTCTCCGGCGAAGAAGCGGAAGATCTGGGCCGACCGGCGCACCTCGGCCAGGGCCTCGGGCAGGATCTTGCCTTCCTCGCGGGCCAGGGTGGTGGCGATCTCGGCCGCGCGCGCCTCGATCCCGGCGGCCACGCGGTCCAGCAGGTCGGCGCGCGCCTGCGGGCCTGCCGCGAACCAGGCGGGCTGCGCCGCCACCGCCGCCTCTGCCGCCTGCGCCACGTCATCGGCGCTGCCCGCGGCGTAAAGCCCGATCAGGTCGGCGCGGTCCGAAGGGTTGCGGTTCTCGACCGCCTCGCCGCCGTGAACCCAGCGGCCGTTGATCAGGTGGGGGCGGATGTCGGACACGGGGGGCCTGCCTTCGATTGCGGAACGGAAAGACGGCAGGCCCGCAGGCCCGCCGTCCGGAGGGATCAGGCGGCCTGGCGCATCGTCGCGGCCTCGATCGAGGCTTCGATGATGTCCAGCGCCTCGTCCAGCTGCGCCATGGGGATGGTCAGCGGCGGCAGCAGGCGGATCACGTTGTAGCGGGTGCCGCAGGACAGAAGGATCAGCCCGCGCGCCTCGGCCTCGGCCACGATGGCGCCGGCAAGGGCCGCGTCGGGAGCGTTGGTGGCGCGGTCGGTCACCAGTTCAAAGGCGTTCATCGCGCCCAGGCCGCGCACCTCGCCGATGCATTCCATGCCCTGCCGGGCGGCAATCTGCGTCAGGCGCGCCCGGATCACCTCGCCGATCTCGGCGGCGCGGTCGCACAGGCGTTCCTCGGCGATCACGTCGAGGACGGCATTGGCCGCCGCCACCGCCAGCGGGTTGCCCGCATAGGTGCCGCCGATCCCGCCGGGATCGGGCGCGTCCACGATGGCGGCCCGGCCCGTCACGGCCGACAGGGGGAAACCGCCCGCCAGCCCCTTGGCCATCGTCACCAGGTCGGGGGCCACGCCCGCATGGTCGAAACCGAACATGCGCCCGGTGCGCGCCATCCCGGCCTGCACCTCGTCCCCGATCAGCACGATGCCGTGGCGGTCGCAGATCGTGCGCAGCGCGCGCAGGAAGCTGACCGGCGCGATGGTGAAGCCGCCCTCGCCCTGCACCGGCTCGATGATGATCGCGGCCACGCGCTCGGGATCGACGGACGATGCCAGCAGGCGTTCCAGTTGCCCCAGGGCCTCGGCCTCGCTGACGCCGTGGAAGGCGTTGGGGAAGGGCGCGTGCAGGATTTCCGGCGGCATGGCGCCGAAGCCCTTCTTGTAGGGCGCGACCTTGCCGGTCAGCGCCATGCCCAGAAGGGTGCGCCCGTGGAAGGCCCCGGAAAACGAGATGACGCCCGACCGGCCGGTAAAGGCGCGCGCCATCTTGACCGCGTTTTCGACGGCCTCGGCCCCGGTGGTGACCAGCATGGTCTTCTTGGCGAAATCGCCGGGCGTGGCGGCGTTCAGGCGTTCGGCCAGGCGGATATAGGATTCGTAGGGCGCGACATGGAAGCAGGTATGGGTGAAGGCCTGCGCCTGTTCCGCGACAGCGGCCATCACGCGGGGGTGGCGGTGGCCGGTGTTGTTCACCGCGATGCCTGCGGCAAAGTCGATGAAGCGGCGCCCTTCGGCGTCCCAAAGCTCGGCATTCTCGGCCCGGGCGGCGTAGATGCCCCGGGTTCCCACGCCGCGCGCGACGGAGTTGGACTTGCGGGCAATCAGTTCGGCGGTGCTGGTCATCTGAACCTCATCGGATGGGTTGATTCTGAGTATGGTTCGCTCAATATATTGAGCAATATTTTTCATGATCCTGCGCACTCTGCGACAAGAATTCAAGCACTGTGACGCAGGAGGGGCCGCTACCGCCTGGAAAGGATGAACCCATGGAGGACTTCAATGTCGGTGAAAGACTGCGGGATTTGCGCAGAACTGCGGGTTTGTCGCAGCGGCAGCTGGCGGATGCCTCGGGCGTGCCGCATGGCCAGATTTCGATGATCGAGACGAACAGGTCCAGCCCATCAGTGGCGTCCCTGCGCAAGATCCTGGGTGGCATGGGCCTGACGATGTCGGAATTCTTCGAACCCGACATCCCGGCCAGCCAGGCGGTGTTCTTTCGCCCGCAGGACATGCGCGACCTGACCGCGCGGCTGTATTCGACGCTGGACGACGCCCGGGGCCGGATCACGCTGAAGCAGGTGGGCGACGCCCGAGCGCACAACCTGCAAATCCTGCACGAACGCTATGAACCGGGCGCCGACACGGGCGAGCAGATGCTGGAACACGCCTCGCATGAAGGCGGCGTGGTCATCGCCGGAGAGATCGAGCTGACCGTGGGCGAGGACATCGCGGTGCTGAAGGCGGGCGACAGCTATCTGTTCGATTCCACCCTGCCCCACCGCTTCCGCAACCTGGGCGACCGCGAGGCCGTGGTGGTGTCGGCCTGCACGCCGCCCTATCTGTGACGCGGGCGGGGCCACGGTCGGCCCCGCCCCCTGTTCCTCTCAGGCGTGTTCGGCGGCCAGTTCGGCGGTCTGCGCCGTCCGGGCCTCGGCCCCCAGGGTCAGGACATAGACGCCCGATTCGTGCAGGTCCGCCACCCAGCCGGGTTCGATGACGATGGTCGTCGTCACCTCCTGGATCACGGCGGGGCCGGAAATGCGGTCCCCCGCGCCCAGCAGCGCCCCGTCATAGACCGGCGTTTCATGGGCGATGCCTTCGGCGTTGAAGATCATCTCGCGCGTGCCGCGCAGGGCGGAATGGGCGCCCTTGCCCGGGGCCAGGGTGGTCCGGCCGGGCCTGTCCACGGCGCCGGTGATGGCGCTTTCGACATTGACGACCTCGACCGCGCTGTTCGGCTCGGAATAGGTGTAAAGCTCCTCGTGCCGGGCGTGGAAGGCGGCCTTCAGGCGTTCCAGCGCGGCTTCCGTGATCTCGAACGGGTCCACGTCCACGGTGCATTCATGCACCTGCCCGACATAGCGCATGTCCAGGCTGCGGCGGATGCTGACCTTCTGCTCGGTGAAGCCGTCCAGGGCCAGATCCTCGCGGCCCCGCGTCTCCAGCCCGTTGAACAGCCGGTCCAGATGGGCGGCGGCTTCGGCCCCTTCCAGCCGCACGGGCGCGGGGGCCATGTAGTTGTATTTCACGTCCGACAGGATCTGGCCAAAGGCGCAAAGCCCCGAGGCGAGTTTCGAGACCAGCACCTTGCGGATGCCCATCTCGCGCGCCAGCGCCGTGATATGCGCGCCCGTGGCGCCGCCCGCGCAGTTCAGCACGAAGTCGCGCGGGTCATAGCCGCGTTCCACCGACACCCGGCGGATGGCGTTCACCATGTTGTTGTTGACGATGGTGAACATGCCGTATGCGGCCTTTTCGACGCTGATGCCCAGCGGATCGGCCAGATGCGTGCGGATCGCCGTCCGCGCCTTCTCCACATCCAGCGGCAGGCGGCCGCCGACCAGCCCTTCGGCGTTCAGATAGCCCAGGACCAGGTTCGCATCGGTGGTGGTGGGCTTTTCGCCGCCCTTGCCATAGCAGGCGGGCCCGGGTTCGGACCCGGCCGATTGCGGACCCATCTGCAACAGGCCCATGCCGTCGATCCAGCCGATCGAGCCGCCGCCCGCACCCAGGGTTTCCACCTGGATCATCGGGATGCCGATGCGATAGCGCAGGAAGTCGATGTTCTTGGACACATTGGCGCGGCCGTCGCGGGTCAGGGTGATGTCGAAGGACGTGCCGCCCATGTCCACCGTGATGATGTCGCGCATCCCCCAGGGCTCGCCCAGCCACATCGCGGCCTGCGGCGCGGATGCGGGACCGGAATTGATCGCATAGACCGACTGGTCGGCCACGATCCGGCCAAGCGCCAGCCCGCCGTTCGACTGGAAGTAACGCACCGGCTGGCGCGCGCCTAGACGCTGGAAATAGGCATCCACGGCCCGGACATAGCGTTGCAGGATCGGCGCCAGATAGGCGTTCACGATCGCGGTCGAGGTGCGGGTGTATTCGCGCACCTGCGGGTAAAGCTGGCTGCCGATGGTCAGGCGCACGTTGGGCATCATCTCGCGCACGATGGCGGCGGCGCGCTGTTCGTGGTCGGGATGCAGGACCGACCAGACGAAGGAAATGGCGACCGATTCCACGCCTTCGCGCAGGAAATGGCGGCAGGCTTCGCGCACCTCGTCTTCGTTCAGGGGCGTGTGGACGGTGCCGTTCGACAGCACGCGTTCGGACACGCCGCGCCGCAAATACCGTGGCACCAGCATGGTCGCGGGCGGGTATTCGGGATCATAGCGATAGCCGTCTTCCTTGTGGCCCAGGCGGATCTCGATGCTGTCCTCGTGGCCCTTGGTGGCGATCAGGCCGGTCTTGGCGCCGGTATGGGTGATCAGCGCGTTCAGGCCCACGGTGGTGCCGTTGATGCACAGATCCGCGTTCGAGACGATGGTTTCGGGCGAAAGGCCGGTTTCCTCCTCGATGATCTTCAGGCCGTTGCGAATGGCCTCGGTCGGGCGGTTGGGCGTGGACAGCGCCTTGAAGATGCGCACCTCGCCCTTGCGGTCGGCCAGGATGAAGTCGGTGAAGGTGCCGCCGGCGTCGATGCCAAGACGATACTGGTTCTGCATGGGATGGATCCTTTGCGGAAAGCCGGGGCGCAGGCGGCAGGCCGTGCAGGCCCCGGCGTCATGGGAATGGGGGATCAGGCGGCGCGCAGGCGCGCGGTCGCGGCCTCGTCCACGGTCAGCGATGCGGGATCGGCGATCACCACGCCATAGTCGCGGCGCGCGCCCTCGACGCTGACAAGGCCGTCGCGGACATCCTGCAGAACGCGAGCGATGTCGCGTTCGAACGGGTTGCCGTAACCGCCGCCGCCGGGGTTCTTGTTGGCCGCGCGTTCGCCGGGCTGGATGGTCTCGATCACGTTTTCGGTGATGACCCGGGTTTCGCCGTTCCGCGTGACCTCAAGCCGGCCGACCTTGGTTTCCACCATCTCGGACCGGGCGCCGGCCGCGCCCATGGCGGGGATGCGGCGGCCTTCCCCAAAGGTGATCAGCGTCATCGGGCTGTCCAGCGGCTCGACCTCCCAGCAGGTGCCGGAGCCGCCGCGATGCTTGCCCGCGCCGCCCGAATCCTCCATCAGGGAATAGCGGTGGATGATGATCGGATAGCTGTGTTCCAGCATCTCTATATCGCCGCTGGTCAGCGCGCCGAAGCAGCATTCCGGCCCGCAGGCGTGCCAGCCGTCCTGCGTCGCCGTGGCCCCCGCCCCCGAGATGATTGAGGCCAGCACCATGGTTACGTATTCCTCGTCGTGGCGGGTGTCCCAGCCGGCGATGTTGCAGCCGTTGGCATGGCCCCAGCTGGCCGACACCTTGGCGGGCGCCGCCTGTTCGAAGGCCAGCCGCACCGCGTCGGTCAGCGTTTCCATCGGTGTGGTGGTGCAGTTCATGTGCGGCGCGGGCGACTGCGCGTTGCACAGCGTCCCCTTGGGCCCCATGTCCGTCGTCACGCAGCGATACAGCCCCTCGTTATAGGGCGGCGGAAGCTGGGCGAACATCATCAGCCCCAGGTAAACGCCGGAATGGCTGTTTCCTTCATAGCTGTTGATGAAATAGGGCACCTGCGGGGGCGAGTTGACGGCGATGTGGCAGCTGTCGCCGGCGATGGTGACGGTGGCCGTGATCTCGAAATCGCCGAAGCCGTGGCCCGCGTCCTCCAGGATGGCGGTGCCGGAATAGGTGCCGTCGGGCACCTCGGCGATCAGCTTGCGCATATGCGCCTCGGCCATGTCCAGCAGTTCGGCGATGCAGTCCTGCACGACCTCCTTGCCGTATTTGTCCATCATGCGGATCAGGGCCCGCGCGCCGACCTGGCAGGCCCCGATCAGGGCGTTGAAGTCGCCTTCCTGGTCGCGGCGCGCCCGCATGTTGGTCAGCAGCAGGTTCATCACGTCCTTGCGGGGACGGCCCCGGTCCCAGATCTTGACCGGCGGGATGCGCAGCCCTTCGGCAAAGATCTCCTTGGCGTTGGGGTTGTAGCCGGCGGGCACCGGGCCGCCGATATCGGTCAGGTGGCCCTTGCAGACCGTCCAGAAGACCAGCTCGCCCTGATAGAAGACCGGCATGTACATGCAGGTGTCGATGATGTGCGACCCGCCATAGGCCGGATCGTTGTGCAGGATCAGGTCGCCCTCGTGGATGTCGCCCTCGAAATATCCCGCGACCGACTTCATCGCCGGGATCAGCGAACCCAGGTGGATCGGGATGTCCTGGCCCTGCAGGATCATCTCGGGCGTGTGGTTGAACAGCGCGGTCGAATAGTCATGCGCCAGGTTGAAGACCGAACTGCGCGCCGTCTGTTCCAGGGTCAGCGTCATTTCCCGCTGGGCGGTTTCCAGCACGCCGCGCACCACCGACAGCGTGATCGGGTCCACATTGCGTTTCTTCATTGCTCAAGCTCCTCCTGCTCTGGCAGGGGCGGCGGGGGTCTCCTCATCCGGTCCACCGCCCGGCATCGGTCGAGAATGGCCGCGAACACCCCCCCGTTCTTGCAGCGGGGCGAAGGAACTGTTGCCGATGCGTGAAGGACTGGGGCGGCATTTGCCGCAGGGCGCATGAAACCTTGCCGGCCCGCGCGGAACGGGCCGAATCTGGCGTCTTGCGACGGCGCGGCCCGCCCTCTACCATGGCCGGGCTTTCTGGGAGGAGGGCACATGGACGTTACCGCATACAGCACTGCGGGAATCGATCCCGCCGCCCGCGCCGCGGAATGGAGCCGGGTGATCGCGGACACCTATTTCCCGCTGCAACTGACCTTCCGGGAACCGGCGGGTTTTTCGGGCAGGCTGGAACGGCGCAGCATGGGGCAGGTGTCGCTGTCGCGGCTGGCCACCGGCCCGATGCAATACGAACGCCAGGCCCGCCACATTTCCCATACCGGCCCCGAGGAATACCTGATCACCGTGCCCCGGCGCGGCCCGGTCAGCTTTCGCCAGCTGGGGCGCGACGTGCGCTGCGACCCGGGCGGCTTCATCGTCGAACGCGGCGACGAGCCCTACCGCTTTTCCTATGCCGAGCCGAACGAGCTGTGCGTTCTGAAGATCCCCAAGCGGATGCTGGCCGAAAGGCTGCGCAGTCCCGACCGCTTCTGCGCCATGGTGATCGACGCCCGGTCCGGCCTGCCCCGGCTGATGACCGCCATGATGTCGGAACTGCAATCGCTGACCGGCACCGAATCCCATGCCGCAGCCCTTCTGGGGCGCCAGATCGTCGAGGTTCTGGCCATCGCCCTGGACGAACGCCTGGACCGCGACGACGGGGTCAAGTCCTCGGTCCGGGCGGGCCATCTGCGCCGGGCGGAACGGGTGATCCGGCAGAACCTGTCGAACCCGGCGCTGTCGCCCGATTTCGTGGCGGACCAGTGCGGCATCTCGAAACGCTATCTGCACGAACTGTTCAGTGACACGGACAAGACCGTGGCGCAGTTCACCCGCGAGGAACGGCTGTTCGCGGCGCGCGACGCGATGTCCTCGTCGCAGACGCTTTCGCTGGCCGAAATCGCCTATCGCTTCGGCTTTTCCGACCAGGCGCAGTTTTCGCGGCTGTTCAAGGCGCAGTTCGGCATGACGCCTTCGGACTGCCGCCGCACGGCCTTCAGCGCGGCCTGACAAGAAATCGCGCATTGCCGGACAAGACGCGCCCGGCGCCCTTGCCCACGATCACCGGCACTGAAACGGGGATCACGCCACCTGCGGGCGCCGGTCACGTCCTGGCGCCCGGGATCACTGCAAGATGTCTGGAAAAAGGCATGGGCGGCCGCAGGCCTGTCCCTGCACCCCCCCGTTCAGTCAAAAGTCCAACGAAACACGGGGAGTTTTATCAATGGCTGGAACCCTGCAAGCCGCTTCGGACGAAGCGCAGGAGCTGGAGTTTTCCGATCGCCCGGTGCCTGCCGACCAGCGCATGGCCCGCCTTCCGCTGACCATGGCCTGGTGGTCGGTCTGTTCGGCGATGTTCTATCTTGTCGTGTCGGCCACGCTGGCGCTGGCCTATGGCTCGGTCAACGCGATCATCGGCCTGGTGCTTTCGGTCGCGGCCTATGCCGCCGTGAATGCCGTCCTGGTGCGCCATGCAATCCGCACGGGGCTGTCGGTGTCGCTGTTCTCGCGCATCCTGCTGGGGCGCACGGGCGCTGCCATCGCCACGCTGATCTTCTTTGCCACCGCCATCTATTACGCGGTCTTCGAGGGATCGGTGATCGCCCTGGCGATCCAGAGTTATGCCGGACTGGCCTATCCCCTGGCCGCGCTGGTGGTGGTGGTCTATTCCGTGCTGCTGATCTTCGGGTCGATCCAGAACTGGCTGGACAAGCTGAACGGCCTGCTGCTGCCCTTCTACCTGATCGGGCTTCTGTCGGCGGTGGGCCTGGCTGTGGCCGAATACGGCTATTCCGACGCCTGGCTGACCCTGGGACCGGACGGCGGCGCGTCTGCCACCGGCTGGTGGGACTGCTTCGTGGCCTTCATGGGCATCTGGATCCTGATGATGTTCACCTATGACTATGCCCGCTTCGGCAGGCCCGAGGACGCGTCCTATCACGCCACGATCAATTTCGGCGCGCCCTTCTATCTGGTGGCCTTCCTTCTGAACGGCCTTGCGGGCATCTTCCTGGCCGCAAGCCTGCCCACCGAAGGCGGCGTGACCGAGGTGTCGGTCGTCCTGGCGCTGATCCAGCTGATGGGTCTGGCGGGACTGGCCTTTGTCTGGATCAGCCAGACGCGGATCAACACCGCCAACTACTACCTGGCCGCCGTGAACATGGAGAGTTTCGCCCAGACGGTGTTCCGGCTGAAGCTGCCGAAAATCTTCTGGGCCTGCGTGGTGGGCGTCATCTGCTATCTGCTGATGCTGGCCGATGTGTTCGCCTATATCCTTCAGGCCCTGGCCTATCAGGGCATCTTCGTGGTGGCCTGGGTCGGCATCGCGCTGGTCCACATCCTGACCGAGGGCAAGGCGGGCGCGGCCCATGACCGGGTCAGCTTCCGGCTGCGGGATACCGCTGCGGTCAATCCTGCGGGCCTTGGCGCCTGGCTGCTGGCCGCGGGGATCGGGCTCGCGCTGCATTTCGCGGGCGGCGCGGCTGCCACCTTCTCGGCCCCTGTGACCTTTGTCGCGGCGGCGGCGGTTTACGCCGTCCTGAACCGCCGTTCCCCCCAGTCCGACATGGCACCGCACGGCCGGATTGGCGGATGATCCAGCGCCGGGCCGGCTGGATTCACCCCTCCGGCCCGGAAACCATTGCCCGTCCGTAACCTTGGCCCGCGCTGCGGACCGCAAGATAGTGCGCCACCGGTCACAGCGATGCCTGCCTGCCATCGCCTGACGGTCATGCGCCAAGCTGAAGAAGCTGTTTGCCGGACAAGGATGTCCCGCAGGCGCAAGCTCGAGGGTCTTTTCGGATCTGCGTGACGAAGTGACCCGGTGGAAGGGCTGGCGCATCGAGGCCGCGACGGGTTCGAATTCCGCGTCGATCTGCTTCAGCGCGGTCAGCGCCGTCAGGTGGCCCACGGTGTAGAAATGCGTGACCGTGGACAGCACCAGGATCGCCATGGTGCCATAGATGGCGTTCAGCGGGTTGGCCGGGTTGTTGAAGAAGAAGATATAGGCCAGCCCCAGCACCATCCCCGGCACCGCCATGGGCAGCATCGCCAGGAACTGGAACAGCCCCCGGCCCAGGCGGAACCCGTCGATCTTCTCGACCATGTAGGCGCCGGTGAAGACGATGGCCGTGCCGATCACCGCCGTCAGCCCGGCCAGCTGGATCGAGTTCCAGTAGGCCCGCCAGCCGCCCCCGTCCATGCGGTCAAAGGCATAGTTGGCAAGGCTGGGCGTCATGTCATAGGGCCACAGCCGGACCAGCGCGGCCAGCTGGCAGGTGCCGATGATGGCCAGGATGAACAGCGCGATCAGCCCGCACCAGCCAAGGCACAGCATGTCGAAGCCGCGCCGGGGCTTGGGCTGGTAGGGCACCGATTTCGCCGACAACAGCGAGACCTGCTTTTTCTGCACATGCCGGTCCACCAGGAAGGCCAGCACCGCCGGAACCAGCAGCACCACCGACACCACCGCCCCCATCTGGAAGTTCTGCTGGCCGATCACCTGCTTGTAGATGTCGATGGCCAGCACGCTGTATTGCCCGCCGATGACCTTGGGCAGGCCGAAATCGGTGATGACCAGCGTGAAGGTCACGAAGGCGGCCGAGATCAGGCCGTAGCGCGCCCCGGGGATCGTCACCGTCCAGAAGGTCCGCCAGGCCGAGGCGCGCAGCGACTCCGCGGCCTCGTACTGGCGCTGGTCCGACAGCGCCAGCGCGGTCGAGATGATGATCAGCGCATGGGGAAAGGTGAAGAACACCGACCCGATGATGATCCCCAGCGGGCCATAGATCGAATGGCCCATCAGCAGCCCCTTCAGCAGGCCCTGGTTGCCGAACAGATAAACCAGCCCGATCCCCGGCAGCAGCGAGGGCACCAGGATCGGCATCATGGCGATCATCTTCATCGTGCCCTTGAAGCGCATCCGGCTGCGGGTCAGGGCATAGGCAAAGCCGAAGGCCATGCCCACCGTCAGGACGGTGCTGACGGTCGCGATGAACAGCGAATTGGTGACCGACCGGAACAGCGCCGGGTTCGAGAAATAGGCCACATAGTTCTGCACCCCCACCGATGCGGCGGGCAGCAGGCTGATGCGGCGGAAGGCATTGCTGTCATACTGCACCCAGTCCTGCGACGACACGCGCTCCAGCCCGACCAGCCAGCTTGCGCCGGGCTCGGTCGCCCGGATGCGGTACTCCACCGGGCTGCGGAAGCTGAAGTCCGGGAACAGGTCAGGCGCCGACAGCCGCCCTTCCGAGAACGTATGGCCCGCCCCGTCTGCAAGGGTGTATTTTGAAGTAAGCTCGTCAGTCTGCATCAACGTATCCGGTCTCGAGGTTCTGCCTCGGCCAAGATGGGGTCCGCGCGCCGACGTCCTCATAATCAGAGCGGCCTCGAAGGCCATTCAATAGTTTCAGGATTCGCCGCCGCCGGTCGACTGTCAGGCCATCTTCTTCACACCTCCCGCAGACAGGCGACGGGCGGGTTGCTGCCCGCTCCGCCTCCTATTTCTATGCCGCCATCGATCTATAGCTGTCGCCCGTGCGCAGAACTGCCCAGATGATACGCGCCAGTTTCGCAGCCAAAGCCACGACAACGACATTCTTGTGCGCCCGCGCCGACAGGCTGCGCAGCCAGGCTCCGAGCAGCGAAGGGTCGTTCGTCAGCCGCGGCAGGACAGCTCGAGCGCCATGGATCAGCGTACTGCGCAGATAGCGGTTGCCGCGCTTCGAAATGCCCAGAAGTTTCGGCTTTCCACCTGTCGTGGCCTGTTTCGGGACAAGTCCAAGCCAGGCCGCCAGATCACGGCCCCGATTAAAGCAGCGCGCATCCCCGACAGCAGCAATGAATGCTGTTGCGTTGATGACCCCGACGCCCGGGATCGACGTAAGACGCCGCGCAGGTTCATCGTCCCGTGCCATCCGAACGAATTCTGCATCGAAGGCAGCAATACGCCGGTCGAGATCCCGCCACTCCGATCGCAAGTCCTCGACCAAGAGCCGGATGCGGGGCGACACGTGCGGACGCTCTTCATCGGTAAACACTTCCAGCTCTGTTTCCAGACTCTTGCGACCTTTGGCGGCCACAATGCCCCGCTCCAGCAGCAGGGCGCGAAGATGGTTGATCAGCGCCGTCCGCTCGGCAACCAGGCGGGACCGTGCGCGATGAAGGGCCTGAACGTCCGACTGGACCTGGGTCTTCACCGGAACAAAGCGCATGGTCGGACGCGTCGCAGCCTCCGCAATCCCTTCGGCATCCCGGTCGTCGTTCTTCTGAGCCTTCACATAAGGCCGAACATATTCCGGAGACATCAAACGCACCTCGCGCCCCGCGGCTTCGAAAACACGACCTAGATGATGCGCGCCACAACAGGCTTCCATGGCAATCGCACTGTTTGGAAGACCGAGAACGAAATCGACGAGGCCGCTGCGCCGAAGTCGTCGCCGCAGCACGACAGCTCCCGAACCGTCCAAGCCCACCACGCTGCACAGGTTCTTGCCTAGATCAACACCAAGAATACTGATCGACATAGCTCCGCTCCTTTCCTCACCAAACAAAGCGATCGTACCAGATCGCGCCGGGAGGGGCGGGCCATCCAATAATCAGAACAGGGATTTCTGTTCAGGCGGCTTGGGTTTGCGGGTAGGTTTCGGCGGGGCACCTTCCGGGCGAGCCGTCACCCGGCCATCGGCGAATTCCAGATCCATCTGCGGTATCTGGCGCGCCGCCTGACCCGTTGTGATCACGCCATCGGGGCCGTGGACCACCACGAAGCCACGCTTCAGCGTTTCCTTGTAGCCCAGCGACAGGCGCAGCCGGTCCACCCGCTGCATCGCCTGGTCGCGGTTGCGGATCGCCCGCTGCACGGCCTGATCCAGCCGCCGCGTCAGATCGGCCAGCCGCTGATCCTGCTGCGCGATCGCCCGCCGCGTGCCCGCCAGCACCCGTGCCAGCGAGGCTTCCAGCCGTTCCCCCATTGCCACCATCCGGTCGCGCCGCCGTTCCAGCCGCCGGGTCGCGGCCGAGTCCAGCCGGTGTTCCAGCCCGTGCAGCACATGGGCCTTGCGGTCGGTGAAGCGCCGCAGCAAGGCCACCGGCATGGGCCGCGCCGCAAGCTGGTGCCTGCGGGTGCGGACCAGCCCGTGCAGCGCGGGATCCAGCCGACCAGCCCACAGGTCCAGCCGCTGCCGCGCGCCCTCGGTCAACGCGCCGGGGCGGCCAAGCGCGCGGGACAGGTCGCGCAGCCGCTGCCGGGGGCGGTCGATGTGATGCTGGCTGCACCGCATCAGCCTGGCCTGCGATTCGGCTAGGCGCGCCGACAGTTCCGCCAGCACCGGAACCGCCATTTCCGCCGCAGCCGTCGGGGTCGGTGCGCGGCGGTCGGATGCGAAGTCGATCAACGTGGTATCTGTCTCGTGCCCCACGGCCGAGATCAGCGGGATGCGGCTTTCGGCGGCGGCGCGAACCACCGCCTCCTCGTTGAAGCCCCACAGATCCTCAAGGCTGCCGCCGCCCCGTGCGACGATCAGCAGGTCCGGGCGCGGAATCGGCCCACCCTGCGGCAGATCGTTGAAGCCCCGGATCGCGGCGGCCACCTGCGGCGCGCAACCCTCGCCCTGAACGGCCACGGGCCAGATCAGCACGCGTGTCGGAAAGCGGTCGCGCAGCCGGTGCAGGATGTCGCGGATCACCGCCCCGGACGGCGAGGTCACGACCCCGATCACACGCGGCAGCGACGGCAGCGGACGCTTGCGCGCCTCGTCGAACAGCCCCTCGGCCGCAAGGGCCTGGCGGCGCTTTTCCAGCATCGCCATCAGCGCGCCAAGGCCCGCGGGCTCGATCTGGTCCACGATCAGCTGGTATTTCGACTGGCCCGGAAAGGTGGTGATGCGGCCGGTGGCGATGACCTCCATCCCCTCCTCGGGGCGCTGCGCCAGACGCGCCGCCTGCCCCTTCCAGGTCACGGCGGCCAGGACGGATCGGTCGTCCTTGAGGTCGAAATAGATGTGGCCCGATGACGGGCGCGACACGCGGCCGATCTCTCCGCGCACGCGGACGCGGCCGAACTGATCCTCCAGGCTGCGCTTGACCGCCCCCGACAGTTCGGAAACCGTGAATTCATGGGCGTTGCTGCCCGGCGCGTCTTCCAGCAAATCCATGCGTCTTGTTCCCTTCGGCAGCCCAGACTAGAACGCCGCGACCAGAAGCGAAAGGGCGGCCCATGAACATCCTGATCCTCGGCGGCGGCGGGCGCGAACACGCGTTGGCCTGGGCGATCCGGCAGAACCCGAAATGCGACCGCCTGATCGTGGCGCCGGGCAACGCGGGCATCGTCAATGTCGCCGAATGCGCCGACCTGAACATCCTGTCGCGCGCCGAGGTGCTGGAGTTCGCCCAGGAAAATGCCATCGACTTCGTGGTGATCGGCCCCGAGGCGCCGCTGGCCGCAGGCGTGTCCGACGCGCTACGCGACGCGGGCTTCCTGGTCTTCGGACCGTCGCAAGCCGCAGCCCAGCTTGAAGCATCGAAAGCCTTCACCAAGGAAATCTGCGACGCCTGCGGGGCGCCCACCGCCGCCTGGGCGCGCTTCACCGATGCCGCAAGCGCCCGCGATTACGTCTCCGCCCAGGGCGCCCCCATCGTGGTCAAGGCCGACGGCCTGGCCGCGGGCAAGGGCGTCACCGTGGCCGAAACCGTGGATCAGGCGCACGTCGCCATCGACGCCATCTTCGACGGCGAGTTCGGCGAGATGTCCGTCGTGATCGAGGAGTTCATGGCGGGCGAGGAAGCCAGCTTCTTCATCCTCTGCGATGGCACCGATTGCCTTTCCATCGGCACCGCCCAGGACCACAAGCGCGTGGGCGACGGCGATACCGGCCCGAACACCGGCGGCATGGGCGCCTACAGCCCCGCCCCCATCCTGACGCCTGCCCTGCAGGACCAGGTCATGGCACAGATCGTCCGCCCCACCGTGGCCGAGATGGCCGCGCGCGGGATGCCGTTCCAGGGCGTGCTTTACGCGGGGCTGATGATCCAGGACGGACGCGCCCGGCTGGTGGAATACAATGTCCGCTTCGGCGATCCCGAATGCCAGGTGCTGATGATGCGGCTTGGCGGACAGGTGCTGGACCTGCTGCTGGCCTGCGCCGAGGGGCGGCTGGCCGGAACCTCGGTTAACTGGGCCGACGACCATGCCCTGACCGTGGTCATGGCCGCCCGGGGTTATCCGGGCGCCTATCGGAAAGGAAGCATCATCAAGGGCTTGGACACCCTGTCCGAGACCAGTTTCGCCATGACCTTCCACGCGGGCACCACCGCCAAGGACGGCCACATCATCGCCACCGGCGGCCGCGTCCTGGCCTGCACCGGACGCGGCGCGACCCTGGCCGAGGCGCACGCCCGCGCCTATGCCCAGGTGGACGCCCTCGACTGGCCCGAGGGGTTCTGCCGCCGCGACATCGGCTGGCGCGCGCTCTAGGCTTCTTCTTCACTCAAATATCCCCGCCGGAGGCATCCGACGGGGCCGCAAGCGCAAGGTCAGGGGTTGGAATACAGCCCCTCATAGATCGGCAGCAGGGTATCCGTCTCGAACAGGCTGCTGACGGATGTGCCGTTCCAGATGTTCAGGATCGCTTGCGTGAACATCGGCGCGGTCGGAACGATGCGGATGTTGGGCGCGGATTTTACCGCCTCGGTCGGCTGGATCGAATCGGTGATGACCAGCGACTTCATCACCGACTTGGCTACACGCTCGACCGCCGGGCCGGACAGGACGCCATGGGTGATATAGGCGTGCACCTCGGTCGCGCCGCTGTCGGTCAGGGTCTGCGCGGCCTTCACCAGCGTGCCTGCGGTGTCGCAGATGTCGTCCACGATGATGCAGACCTTGCCCTCGACATCGCCGATCACGGTCATCTCGGCCACCTCGCCCGCCTTCTCGCGGCGCTTGTCCACGATCGACAGCGGCGCGCCGATCCGCGTCGCCAGTTCCCGCGCGCGGGCCACGCCGCCCACGTCGGGCGAAACCACCATCAAGTCGTTCATGCGGCCCCGGAAATGATGCTGCACGTCCAGGGCAAAGACCGGCGCGGCGTACAGGTTGTCCACCGGAATGTCGAAGAAGCCCTGGATCTGGGCCGCGTGCAGGTCCAGCGTCAGAACCCGGTCGATCCCGGCTTCGGTCAGCAGGTTCGCAACCAGCTTGGCGCTGATCGGGGTGCGGGCCTTGGCGCGGCGGTCCTGGCGGGCATAGCCGAAATAGGGAATGACCGCCGTGATCCGCGCCGCCGAGGACCGCCTCAGCGCATCGGTCATCACCATCAATTCCATCAGGTTGTCATTGGCCGGGTTCGAGGTCGGCTGGATGATGTACATGTCCTCGCCCCGGACATTCTCGAACACCTCGACGAAGATTTCCTGATCGTTGAACCGCTCGATCCGCGCATCGCAGAGACTGACATTCATCCCCCGGTGCATCGACATGCGCCGCGCGATGGCTGCGGCAAGGGTCCGGTTGGCATTGCCGGAAATCAGCTTGGGTTCGGTCATGACGGGCATGAAAAGGGCCTTTGCGCGGGGATTCGCCAGATTGCGCCCGCCTTAGCACCCGGTTAGCCTGCGGGCAAACCGCAACGGGATCGTTATGGCTAACATCGACTACTACTTCGGGACGATCAGCCCCTGGGCCTATCTGGCAGGCGACCGGCTGGAACGGATGGCAACGCGGCACGGCGCGACGATCACCTACAAGCCGCTGGACCTGCTGCAGCTTTTCGACCGCACCGGCGGGGTGCGCCCGGCCAGCCGCCACCCCAGCCGGATGGAGTATCGCGCGCAGGAATTGCCCCGCTGGGCCGATCACCTGGGAATGCCCCTGAACCTGAAGCCCGCCTTCTGGCCCGTGAACATGGCGCCGTCCTCCTATGCCATCATCGCGGCGCAACAGGCGGGCGGCGGCGACCTGGGCGGGCTGGTGCAGGGTTTCCTGCGCGCCGTCTGGGCCGAGGACCGCGACATCAGCGACGACGCCGTGATCCGCGACATCCTGGGCGCGCATGGCTTCGACCCCGCCCTGGCCGACACGGGGCTGTTCGTCGGCGCCGAAACCTATGGCCGCAACCTGGAACAGGCGGTCGAGGCCGGGGTCTTCGGATCGCCCTTCTATGTGGTGCGGGACAGCGGGCAGAAGTTCTGGGGCCAGGACCGGCTGGATTTCCTTGACCGGCACCTCGCCACGCTATGACCGGCATCCACAAGCGCCACTGGCCCGGCGACAGGGACCGTCCGGCCCTGGCGCTCCATTGCATGATGGGCAGCGCGGGCTACTGGGGACCGATCGCCCGGCGGCTGGAGGGCCGTGTCGATCTGATCGGCTTCGACATGCCGGGTCATGGCCGCAGCGGCCCGTGGATGGACGGGACCGAGGGCCCGAATTTCCACACCGCCGTCACACGGATCGCGGCCAGCTTCATCGACCGCCCGCTGGATCTGATCGGTCACAGCCTGGGCGCGACTGTCGCCCTGCGCATCGCGGTCGCTGCGCCCGAGGCCATCCGCAGCCTGACCCTGGTCGAGCCGGTGCTGTTCGCCGCAGCCCCCGACGCAGATCAGGAAAACCGCGACCGGATCATCGCGGGCCACCTGGCCCAGGGCCGCACCGAAGATGCCGCCCGGGCCTTTATCGACATCTGGGGCGCGCAGCCCTTCGACGACCTGCCCCCGCCTGCCCGCCGGATGATGACCGACCAGATCCGTCTGGTGGCCGCGACCGACGACACCCTGACCCATGACCGCGCGAACATCCTGCGCGAGGGCGGGCTGGAGGCCATCGACGCCCCCGTCCTGATCATCGCCGGAGAGCGGACGCCCCCGGTCATCCACGCCATCGCCGATGCCCTGGCCACGCGCCTTGCCGATGTCGGCCGCGCCACGGTGCCCGGGGCCGGCCACATGCTGCCGCTGACCCATCCGGACGAAACGGCAGGCCTGATCGCCGTCAACCTCGACCGCGCCTAGACGGCGAAGTCGTCGTCATGGGGGACCGCGCCGATGGCCAGCCATGAGGCGCGGATGCGGGCGACCCGCGTGTCGTCCCAGGTGCGGAAGACGATGTCGAAGCCCCGTGCGGTGACCTGTTCGGCGCAGATGTCGGCCCGCTGGTTCGCATCCCCCGCAATATCCCACATCCCGACCGAGACATGGACCGCAGGCGGGGCGACGAAGGGCTCGGGAAAGCTCACGGTTTGGCGGACGGCACGCGGCCCCTCGCCCGACCACATGATGCCCTGATCCTCGCATGCGGAAAACAGCAGCCGGGTTCCCTGGCATACTCCCACCGCGTGATGACCAATTCGCTGCATGAAAGACCTTCAACCCGCCATCGGGGCAAAGTTAACGTTTGGCGATGCCCTAAGGCTGCCGACCCGGCGAACGAAGTGCCGCATCGTTCAGGCAAAGGCCTCCTCGAAGGCCCGCTCCAGGATCTCGATCCGGCCCTGACCATCGACCAGGGCCGCGTCGAAGCGCATCTCGGGCAAGGGCGCGTGGCCTTCCTTGTCGCAATATTCCAGCGCGGCACGCATGATGCGGCCCTGCTGGGCCGCACCCAATCGCTGCGCGGCCTCGTGATGGGTCGCGGACTGCTTGACCTCGACAAAGATCAGGCATTCCCTGTCCCGGCAGATCAGGTCTATTTCCCCTGCCTTTCCGCGCCACCGACGGGCGAGGACCGTCATGCCCCTGCCTTCAAGAAGGCGCGCGACGCCATCCTCGGCCAGGGCTCCCGACAGATGGGCAAGCCGCCCCCGCGAACGACGCGCAGCCGACACCGCCCGGGGCGTGACCGGCTGCGACCAGTCGAAATCCCCCGCCTTGGCATAGCTCATGATCACCCCTTGTCTTCGCCCAAGGCCAGCGCGATCTGGTAAACATCGCGCCGTGCCAATCCCAGTTCCGCCGCAACCTCTTTCGCGGCGTCCTTTACCGTCATCCGCCCCAGCCTTCCCCGCAGGGCCTGCCGGATCGTGTCGTCATCGGCCACCACCGCACCCGGCCGGTCGACCAGCATCACCACCTCGCCCTTCAGGGCGGCCATGCGGGGATCCCGGGCCAGTTCGGCGGCGGTGCCGCGGATCACCTCCTCGAACTTCTTGGTCAGTTCCCGCGCCACCACCGTAATCCGATTCGCGTCAATCTCGCACATCTCTTCCAATGTTTGATTAACGCGCCGGGGGCTTTCAAACAGGATCAACGTCGCATCGACCGCCATCCACTGCCGCAGCCAGGTCATGCGCGCCCCCTTGGTGGACGGGGGAAAGCCCGCGAACAGGAAGCGGTCGCTGGGCAGGCCCGACAGGCTCAGCGCCACCAGCGGGGCCGAAGGACCGGGAATGGCATGGACGCGGTGGCCTGCCCCTGCGGCCTCGCGTGCCAGGCGGAAGCCAGGATCGGCCACCAGCGGCGTTCCCGCGTCCGAGGCATAGGCCACGCTTTGCCCCTGCTCCAGCGCCGCCAGCAGCGCGGGACGCGCCCGGTCGCCGTTGTGGTCGTGATAGGGCAGCACGCGCCGCCCGCGCAGGGGGATGCCATGGATGTCCAGCAGGTGGCGCAGCACGCGCGTATCCTCGGCCGCCAGCACATCGGCGGCATTCAGCACGTCCAGCGCCCGCAGGGTGATGTCGCGCGCCGTGCCGATTGGGGTCGCCACCAGATAGAGGCCTGCGTCAAGCCGCCTGTCCTCGACATGGGCGGTCAGGCGCTGCGGGGGCTGGATGTCCATTCTCGTTTTCCTTCCGACTGATTGCCAAGCCAAGCCGTTGGTCCTAGGCTGCCCGCAGCTCGCCGATATCTTACAGCAGGGAAGTTTCATATGGTCGTTTCCGCCACAACCGGGCCTGCCGCCGGATTGCGCCGCGTCGTCGTCCGGGCCGCCGCCATCCTGTCCGCCTTCGTCCTGGCCGCCTGCGAGCCCACCGGCGGGTCGCAGACGGTCAGCGGCCCCGCCGTCGGACCCCTGATCAACCCGGGCGAGCCCGTGCGCGTGGCCCTGCTGGCCCCGGGCGGCAGCGGATCGGCCGACCTGGAATGGCTGTCGCGCAGCCTCAAGAACGCCGCGCGGATGGCCGCCGCCGATGCGCAGGGCGCCACCATCGACCTGCGCGTCTATGACACCGGCACCAGCACCGCGCAGGCCGTGGCCCAGGCCAATGCCGCAGCCGACGCGGGCGCGCAGATCATCGTGGGCCCGCTGTTTGCCGAGGGCGCGAATGCCGTGGGCAACGCCATGCGGCCGCGCAACATCAATGTCCTGACATTTTCCAACAATGCCGAGATCGCGGGCGGCAACGTCTTCATCCTAGGCAACAGCTTCGCCAATGTCGCCAACCGGCTGGTGGCCTATGGCGCGCGCCAGGGCAAGCGCAACATCTATGTCGTGGCCGAGGACGACATCGCGGGCCAGCTTGGCGGCCGCGCCATCGAGACCGCCATCGCCCGCAACGGCGCGCGGCTGGCCGGGCGCAGCAACCATCCCGTTTCGGTCACGGGCATCGACGCGGTGGTCCCGCAGATCACGGCCGCCGCGCAGTCGGGCAAGGTCGATGCCGTCTTCATGACCGCAAACAACCAGGCCGTGCTGCCCTATCTGACGGAAAAGCTGGCCGCTGCCGGGGTCCGGTCCCCGGTGACGCAGATGATGGGCCTGACCCGCTGGGACCAGCCCGCCAACCGCATCGGGATGCCGCAACTGCAGGAAGGCTGGTTCGCGATCCCGGACCAGGGCCTGAAGGCGCAGTTCGACGCCCGCTATCGCAGCGCCCATGGCGAGCAGCCGCATGAACTGGCAAGCCTGGCCTATGACGGGGTGGCCGCCATCGCATCCCTGGTGCGCAGCGGCAAGCGCAATGCGCTGACGACCACCGGGCTGACGCAGAACGCGGGCTTTGCGGGCGTCGGCGGGGTGTTCCGGCTGCGTGCGGACGGAACCTCGGAACGCGCGCTGGCGGTCGCAACCCTGCGCGGCAACCGGCTGGTGATCCTTGATCCCGCGCCGCGCGGCTTTGGCGGCGGCTTCGGGTTCTGACCTTGGCCGACCTGCCTGACACGGCGATCCCTCAAAGCGCCCCGGCCCTGCCCGGGGCGCATCCCATCTTCGACCCCGCCAGCTTCCTGCCGGTCCTGGACCAGGCCCTTGCCGGGCTGACCGACCGCAAGGACATCCGCGCCCGCACCGTGGCGCTGCTGTCGGACGCGCGGGCCGAGGCCATGGCCGCGATCGAGGCGGGCCTTGCCAGCCACCCCCGCGCCGCGCGCGAAACCGTGCGCGCCATCGCCACCCTGACGGACGGCATCGTCATCGCCACCCATCATGTCGCCACCACCCACCTGCACCCGCAGCGATCCTCGTCCGAGGCCGAGCGCCTGGCGGTGCTGGGCGTCGGCGGCTATGGCCGGGCGGAAATGGCCCCCGCGTCCGACGTGGACCTGCTGTTCCTGACGCCGTGGAAGATCACCGCCTGGGCCGAAAGCGTCGTTGAATCGATGCTGTATATCCTGTGGGATCTGAAGCTGAAGCTGGGCCATTCCATCCGCAGCGTGGACGACTGCATCCGCCTGGGCGCGGGCGACATGACCATCCGCACCTCGCTTGTGGAACACCGGCTGGTCACGGGCCATGCCCCCCTGGCCGAGGAATTGCGCGAACGCCTGTGGGTCGAGCTGTTTTCCCGCACCGTGCCCGAATTCATCGAGGCCAAGCTGGAGGAACGCGCCGCCCGCCATCAGCGCCAGGGGGGCCAGCGATATGTCCTGGAACCCAACGTCAAGGAGGGCAAGGGCGGGCTGCGCGACCTCCAGACGCTCTACTGGATCGCGAAATACATCCATCGCGTGGACCGCGCGGTCGAGCTGATCGACCTGGGCGTCTTCACGCGAGAGGAACACGGGGCCTTCTGGCAGGCCGAGGACTTCCTTTGGGCCGTGCGCTGCCACCTGCACCTGATCGCGGGACGTCCCGTGGATGTCCTGTCCTTCGACATGCAGGTCGAGGTCGCGCGGCGCATGGGCTACAAGGACACCTCGGCCCGGCGCGGGGTCGAGTATTTCATGCAGGACTACTTCCGCCACGCCACCCATGTGGGCGAATTGACCCGCGTCTTCCTGACCGAGCTTGAGGCCCGCCACGTCCGCAGCGCGCCCTTCCTGGGCCGGCTGTTCCGCCGCCGCCGCAAGATGCGCGAGGGCTTCACCGACAACCTGGGCCGCCTCAGCATCGCCGACGATGCCGCCTTCCTGAAGGATCCCCTGAACATCCTGCGCCTGTTCGAGGAGGCGCTGCGCACCGGCATCCTGATCCACCCCGACGCCATGCGCCTGGTCGCGGCCAACCTGGACCTGATCGACGACAGGGTCCGCGCCGACCCGGAAGCCACGCGCATCTTCATGGACCTGCTGCTGAAGCACGGCAATCCCGAACGGGGCCTGCGCCGCATGAACGAGCTGGGCGTGCTGGCCGCCTTCATCCCGGAATTCGAGCCGGTCGTGGCGATGATGCAGTTCAACATGTATCACCACTACACCGTGGACGAACATTCCATCCAATGCGTCGCGGCCCTTGCCGAGATCGAGCGGGGCGAGCATCCCGAGGATCTGCCGCTGTCCAGCGAGATCATGGAAAGCGGCGTCAACCGCCGCGTCCTGTATCTGGCGGTTCTGCTGCACGATATCGGCAAGGGCCGGCGCGAGGATCACTCGATCCTGGGCGCCCGGCTGGCGCGGCGGATCGCGGCGCGCTTCGGCTTTCCGCAGGACGACATCGACACGGTGGAATGGCTGGTCCGCAACCACCTGCTGATGTCGGACGTGGCGCAGAAACGCGACATCGCCGACCCCCGCACGCTGCGCGACTTCGCCAAGGCGGTGAAGACCCGCAGGCGGCTGGACATGCTGCTGGTGCTGACGGTCTGCGACATCCGCGGCGTCGGCCCCGGCACCTGGAACAACTGGAAGGCCGCGCTGCTGCGCAGGCTGCACACGGAGACCGCCGCCGTCCTGGAAAACGGCATGGAGGATCTGAACCGCGACCGCCGCCAGAGCGAGGCCAAGCGCAGCCTGCGCCACATGCTGATCGCCAAGGGATGGGAGGCGCGGACGATCCGGGCCGAACTGGGGCGGCATTACGACAGCTATTGGTCGGGCCTTCCGACGGAAACGCAGGCCTGTTTCGCGGAAATGCTGCTGGGCATCGGGCCGGACGAGATCCGCATCGACCTGCGCGCCGATCCCGACCGGGACGCCACGCGCGCGGCCTTTGTGCTGGCCGACCATCCGGGCATCTTCTCGCGCCTCTGCGGGGCCTTGACGCTGATGGGGGCGAATGTCGTGGACGCGCGCACCTATACGACACGCGACGGTTTCGCCACCGCTGTCTTCTGGGTCCAGGATCCTGACGGCAGCCCCTTTGACGAAGACCGGATGCCCCGCCTGCGCCAGAAGATCCTGCGCATCCTGAGGGGCGAGATCGTCGCGCGCGAGGCTTTCGCCACCCGCGACAAGCCCAAGAAGCGCACGCGCGAGTTCAAGTTCCCGACCCATGTCACCTTCGATAACGAAGGCAGCGACATCTATACCATCATCGAGGTCGATACCCGCGACCGGCCGGGCCTGCTTTACGACCTGACGCGGACGCTGGCGGCGAACCATATCCAGATCGTCAGCGCCGTGATCGCGACCTTCGGCGCGCAGGTGGTGGACAGTTTCTATGTCAAGGACATGTTCGGCCTGAAGCTGCACAGCGAGGCCAAGCGCGACGCCTTGGAAAAGAAGCTGCGCGCGGCTATTGCCGACGGGGCGAAACGGGCAGAGGCTTGAACACATGAAATCGGGACTGGTGCGCGGGTTCCTCTCGGTCGGGATCTGGACCTTCGTGTCGCGTGTGTCGGGCTTTGTCCGCGACATCCTGATGGCCGCCTGGCTGGGCAGCGGCGCCGTGGCCGACGCCTTCTTCGTGGGCCTGTCGCTGCCCAACATGTTCCGCCGCTTCTTCGCGGAAGGGGCGTTCAACACGGCCTTCGTGCCCATGTTCGCCAAGAAGCTGGATGACCACACGGACGCCCAACGCTTCGCGTCCGAGGCGTTCTCGGGCCTGCTGATGTCCGTGCTGCTGCTGTCCGCCGTCGCCATGGTCTTCATGCCGGGACTGGTCTGGCTGATGGCCTCGGGCTTTGCGGGGGACGACCGCTTTCCGCTGGCCGTGCAGTATGGGCGGATCATGTTCCCCTATATCCTGCTGATCTCGCTGGCCTCGATGATCTCGGGCGTGCTGAACGCGAATGGCCGCTTTACCGCCGCCGCCGCCGCGCCGGTGCTGCTGAACCTGCTGTTCATCGCAGCCATGGCGGTGGCCTGGTGGCAGGGATGGGACGTGGGCCTGACGCTGGCCTGGGCCACGCCGCTGACGGGGATCGCGCAGCTTGCGCTGGTCTGGTGGGACGCGCATCGCACCGGCTGGTCCTTCCGACCGCAGCGCCCGCGCCTGACCCCCGACATGCGCCGCCTGCTGGCCGTGGCCCTGCCCGCCGCCTTTGCGGGGGGCGTGGTCCAGATCAACCTGCTGGTCGGCCGCCAGGTCGCCAGCCATTTCGAGGGCGCGATTTCCTGGCTGTCCTATTCCGACCGCCTGTATCAGCTTCCCTTGGGCGTGGTCGGGGCGGCGGTGGCCGTGGTCCTGCTGCCCGAACTGGCGCGCCGCCTGCGCGCGGGCGATCACGCGGGCGGGCAATCCGCCTATTCGCGGGCGACGGAATTCGGGTTGTTCCTGACCCTGCCCGCCGCCTTCGCCATCGCCGTGATCGCCGAACCCATGGTCCGCACCCTGTTCGAGCGCGGCCAGTTCACGGCTTATGACACCACCCAGACGGCCCGCGCGCTGATCGTCTATGCCTTCGGCCTGCCCGCGTTCGTGCTGCAAAAGATCCTGCAACCGCTCTATTTCGCGCGAGAGGACACGAAGACCCCGTTCCGCTATGCCCTGTGGTCGATGGTCGTGAACGCGATCGTGGCCTTTGGCCTGATGCCCTGGCTGGGCTTCCTGGCCGCCGCCCTGGGCACCACCGTCGCCGCCTGGATCATGGTCGCGCAACTGTGGTGGGGCACCCGCGCCATGGGCGACGCCGCCCGCGCCGACGACCGCCTGCGCCGCAAGACGCCGCTGATCGTGCTGTCGTCGGCGCTGATGGCGGGCGCGCTGTGGGCCATCATGGGCTGGCTGGACCGCGCGGGCGTCGGGCGCGTGCCGGGGCTGGCGGTCCTGGTCTTCGGGGGCGCAGCGATCTATTTCACGCTCAGCTTTGCGACGCGGGCCTATCGGCTGTCCGAATTGAAGGCGGCGGTCCGGCGGGGCTAGCGCGCCGTATAGCCGCCATCGACCAGGTGACAGGATCCGGTGATGAAGCTTGCCAGATCCGACAGCAGGTAAAGCACCAGCGAGGCAACCTCGTCAGCCGTGCCCAACCGCCCCAAGGCGTGCTGCGTGGCAAGGTAATCCAGCGTCGCCTTGTCCAGGTTGTCGTCCACCATCGGCGTGCTGATGAAGCCCGGGCCCACCGCGTTCACCCGGATCCCGTCGCCCGCATGTTCCAGGGCCGCCGTCTTGGTCAGCCCGTTCACGCCATGCTTGGCCGCGACATAGGCCGACGATTGGGCAAAGCCCACCGAGCCCAGGATCGACGACACGTTGACGATGGCCCCGCCCCCGGCCCGCTTCAGCGCCGGAATGGCAAAGCGCATCCCTAGGAATACCCCGATCAGGTTCACGTCGATGACCTTCCGCCAGGCCTCGACCGGGTATTCGCCCGTCGGCGCCTGCGCCCCGCCGATCCCGGCATTGTTCACCATGTGCGACAGCGATCCCGTGCGGTCTTCGGCAAAGCGCACCAACTGTTCGACATCCTCTTCGCTCGCGACATCGGCGGCACAGGCCAGGGCGCGGCCCCCTGCGGCGGTGATCGCATCGGCGACAGCCTGCGCCGCATCCAGCTTAAGGTCCGACACGATCACCGTGCCGCCACATGCCGCATAACCTTCGGCAATCGCCTTGCCGATGCCGGATGCGGCGCCCGTCACGATGCCCGTCTTGCCCGCAAAGTCGATCTTCATCGGATAACCCTTTCTTGATCTGTGTTCGACCAGCCTAGCACGGGCGCCCTTACCGCGCCCTGATCTGGCGCAAGACCCGCTGCACGCCGCCATCGACCAGCACGAAGCTGAGCAGGAAGCCCGCGCCAAAGCCCGCGATCTCGGCGATCCAGCCATAGCCCGCGCCGCCGAAGACGATGCCGAACACCAACTGGAAGGCCAGCAGCATCCCGATCAGCGTGAAGGCCCGCATCCGGTTGGCATGGACCGTCCCCAACCGCGACCACAGCAGGAAGGTGAAGGCGCCCACCAGCCCATAGACCGCCGGATAGCCGCCGATCAGCGGCCCCGGCCGTCCCGGCAGGACCGAGATCGCCGCCGTATAGACCAGCGCGCCCCCGATGGCCGATCCCAGGAACAGCGCCACGACGGCCCAGGGGCGGAACTCGCGCGCGATCATGTTGCCAAGCGCCAGGGTGAAGACCACCACGAACAGCGCATGGGTGAAGGACGTGTTGACGAAGCTGTAGGACAGGATGCGGTAAGCCTGGTCCCAATCCACCGCGCCCAGTTGCCACATGCGCTGCACCATCTCGGGCGCGAAGGCGGTCATCTGCATGGCCGTCAGCCGCAGGCCCACCCCCTGCGCCCCGCCGACCAGCCCGGTCTGGCCCAGCAGGAACACGATTTCCCCCGCGATGGCCGGCAGGGCCAGCGCCCAGAGAACCGCCGGCAGCGGGTTGAGCGGAGAGACGGGCATGGCCTGGCGCATCGGATTTCCTTCGCGGTTGCGGTCGCTTTGGCCAAGGGCTAAGCCACTGGCAGCGAAAATCCAAGCAGGCCCGCACATGACCGAGACGCCAAAGACCCGTTTCAAACCCCGCATCTTCTCGGGCATCCAGCCCTCGGGCGGGCTGACGCTTGGCAACTATCTGGGTGCGCTCAAGCGTTTCGCGGCCCTGCAGGGGGGCGAGGCCGAGACGATCTATTGCCTTGTGGACCTGCACGCGATCACCGTCTGGCAGGACCCCGAAACCCTGCGCCGCAATATCCGAGAAGCCGCGGCGGCCTTCATGGCGGCGGGCGTCGATCCCGCGCAATCGGTCCTGTTCAACCAGAGCCAGGTGTCCGCCCACGCGGAAATGGCGTGGCTTTTCAACACAGTTGCCCGCGTCGGCTGGATGTACCGGATGACGCAGTTCAAGGACAAGGCGGGCAAGAACACCGAAAACGTCAGCCTTGGCCTGCTGGCCTATCCTGCGCTGATGGCCGCCGACATCCTGACCTATCAGGCAACCGCCGTGCCGGTCGGCGAGGATCAGAAGCAGCACCTGGAACTGACCCGCGACATCGCGGCCAAGTTCAACCACGACTACGGCGTCGAGCAGTTCCCGATCACCGAACCCCTGATTGAGGGCGTGGCGACCCGCGTCATGTCGCTGCGCGACGGCAGCAAGAAGATGTCGAAATCCGACCCCTCGGACGCCAGCCGCATCAACCTGACCGACAGCGCCGATGCGATCGCCCAGAAGATCCGCAAGGCCCGCACCGACGCCGACCCCCTGCCCGGCAGCACCGACGGCTTGAAGGACCGCCCCGAGGCGCGCAACCTGGTCAACATCTATGCCGCCTTGGCGGACGAGACCCCCGACCAGGTTCTGTCCCGGTTCGAGGGCCAGGGCTTCGGCGCCTTCAAGCCCGCGCTGGCGGACCTGGCCGTCGCCTCGCTGGAGCCGATCACGCGGCGGATGAACGACTACATGGCCGACCCGGCGGAAATCGACCGCATCCTTGGCCAGGGCGCGGTTCGCGCGGACGAGATCGCGACCCCGATCCTGGACCGCACCAAGGAGATCATGGGCCTGCTGCGCACCCGGCCCTGATTCGTCCTGCTTCTGCCTGGAAGCCGCCGCTGCCTGGGCATCGGCGGCCTTCCTTTGGCGGCCTGAGGGGATTCGCTTTCGGATCAGGTGCTTGGCAAACTCCCGACTGAAAATATCAACTATATGATTTTGCTGGATTTTTCTTGCGGCTAAAACCGGGCTGCGTTATACGGATCCCAACAAGGCCAGCCAGCGAACCTGCCAGCCAGCTTTCGGACCCAGCAAGCCAGCATCGCGCCAGCCCGCAATGGTCCTGCCAGCACCATGCCAGCCGCCATTGCCCGCAAGACAGCACAGCGCCATCCTGCCAGCCTATAGCGACCCCATGACCTCGGCGCCGATCTGGAAGCTGCGCAGCCGCGCCGCATGGTCGTGGATCTGCCCGGTCAGGATCACCTCGTCGGGCTTATGCTGCGCGATCAGCGCCTGCATCTGGTCCCTCACCTGTCCTGCATCGCCGACCGCGCTGATCTTCAGCGCCTGATCGACCATGCGCCGCATCTGCGGCCCGATTTCGGCATCCAGGTCGCGCACCGGGCGCGGCAGCTTGCCCGGCATCCCGGTCCGCAGCCGCGCAAAGACCAGCTGCATCGAGGTCCGCAGATACCGCGCCTCCTCAGCGTCATCGGCGGCAAAGACGTTGACGGCGATCATCACCTGCGGCCGGTCGTTCCACGGGCCAGGACGGAAACGGTCGCGATAGATGGCGATGGCCTGCTCCATGTCGCCCGGCGCGAAATGGCTGGCGAAGGCATAGGGCAGCCCCAGATGCGCCGCCAGTTGCGCGCCGAACAGGCTGCTGCCCAGGATCCAGACGGGCACATTCGTCCCCTCGCCCGGCAAAGCGCGGACAGCGGCGCCAGGACGTTCGGGGCCGAGGTAATCCAGCAGCTCGACCACGTCCTGCGGAAAGCTGTCGGCCATGGGATCGCGGCGCAGCGCACGGATGACCGCCCCGTCCCCACCCGGCGCACGGCCAAGGCCCAGGTCGATGCGGTCGGGAAAGGCCGTCGCCAGCGTGCCAAAGGCCTCGGCCACGGTCAGGGGCGCATGGTTCGGCAGCATGATGCCGCCCGCGCCCACCCGCATCCGCGATGTCGATTGCGCCACCAGCCCGATCAGCACCGCCGTCGCCGCGCTGGCAATGCCGGGCATGTTATGATGTTCGGCCAGCCAGAAGCGGCGATAGCCCCAGCCTTCCGCCCGGCGCGCCAGGTCAAGCGTGTTGCGGATGGCGTCCCGGGCCTCGAAACCCTCGGGCACCGGCGACAGATCGAGAAGGGAATACGGAATGCTCATACCGCCGAATTATGCTCTCGGTCCCCGAATGCAAGCGGCCGGCTGCAGAATCTGCAACCGGCCTTCTTCTTCACGAAAATATCCTCGGGGGTGAATGGCGCGCCCGCGCGCCAGAGGGGGCGCGAGCGCCCCCTGCGCCTCAGGCCATCTTGCGCAGATAGGTCCAGGTCGGCACCCGGGCATTGCGCGCCACCGACCAGCTTTCGGCATCGCCCAGATAGACGAAGCCACAGTTCGTCAGCACGCGGGCCGATCCGGGATTGTCCTGAAACGCCTCGGCGAACAGGGTTCGCGCCTTGTGGGGGTTGGCCTTGACCAGCGCATCCACCGCCTCGGTCGCGAAGCCGGTGTTCCAGAAGCCTGCGCCGATCCAGAAGCCCAGTTCGGACTGGTCCCCCTCCATCCGCGTCAGCGACACCACGCCCAGCAGTTCGGCCAGATTGTTCCCGAACCCGTCAATGGCCCAGACATCCTCGCTCCGGTCCGACGACAGGGCGCGGGCGACAAAGCCTTCGGACGCGCCGGGCGGCAGCGGATGCGGGATCGCCCGCGTCCCTTCGGCCACGCGCTTGTCGGCGGTGTAATGCGCGATCATCCCCGCGTCGGATGGACGCAACGGGCGCAGGATGAACCGTTCGGTGGCGATGACGGGCTGGTTCAGCGCAGAGTCCGAAATCTTCAGATCGTCCAAGCGCGTTCCTTCCCGCATCGGTGCAGACATGACCATCTTCCCTCCCCGGAAAACAGGCTGGGGGACCGGCTTTCGCCGATCCCCCTGTAACAGTGAAATGTTAAGCTCGGGTTACTCGGCGGCTTCGAGGGTCGCGGGAATCACCGAAATGAAGGTGCGGCCCTTCAGACCTTTCTTGAAGGTCACATGGCCGTCGGCCAGGGCGAACAGGGTATGGTCCTTGCCCATGCCGACATTGGTGCCAGCCCACCACTTGGTGCCGCGCTGACGCACGATGATGTTGCCGGCGATGGCTTCCTGGCCGCCATACAGCTTGACGCCCAGACGGCGACCGGCCGAATCGCGACCGTTGCGGGACGAACCGCCTGCTTTCTTGTGTGCCATGGGTCAGTCTCCTTACGCGTTTTCTTTGGTGCGCGCGCCGACGGCGGTCTTCACGCCGGTCGAGGCCGCGCCTTCGGCCAGAACATCGGTCACCCGCAGCAGGGTCAGCTGCTGGCGATGCCCGCGCGTGCGCTGCGAGCTGTGCTTGCGGCGGCGCTTGACATAGGTGATGACCTTGTCGGCCTTGATCTGGTCGATCACCTCGGCCTGCACGCAGGCGCCGCCCACCAGGGGGGCGCCCAGGGTCGATCCGACCATCAGGATCTCGTTGAACTGGACCTTGTCGCCAGCCGCGGCATTCAGCTTTTCAACGCGCAGGATGTCGCCCGCCTGCACCTTGTATTGCTTGCCGCCCGTCTTCAGAACCGCGAACATCGCTTCGTTTCCTTCATTGCCGCGCCCTATGGCCCCGGATCGTTCCGGCGTCTGGGGTTTCCCCGCCTTCGGACAGCGCATCCCGCGCATGGGGATGTGATTCAAAATAACATGCCGGCCAAGGGCGTTCGCCCGGCCGGTCCGCGTGGATATGGCGGATTCTTCCCCTCAAGTCAAGCATCGGTTGGGCCGCGGAATTTCCGTCGCGGCATGGAACCTTGGCGCGCGGCAAGGTTTTGTCAGCAGCCCTCCAAGGAATCCATCATGCAGAGTTTCACCTGTCCCGCCTGCAGCGCCCGCGTCTATTTCGACAACCTCTTCTGCGCCTGCGGCCAGCCGCTGTTCTACGAACCCGAGGCCCGCGCCATGTGGAACGAGGCCGAGCCCTGCGCCAACCGCGACACGATCCAATGCAACTGGGCCGCCGTCCCGGGCGAGACGCTGTGCCGGTCCTGCGCCCTGTCGGACACGGTGCCCGCGCTGAACGTGGGCGACAACCAGCAGCTTCTGGCGCGGGCGGAACGGGCGAAACGCTGGGTGCTGGCGAACCTGTCGAACTGGCAATGGTTCACGGATGCCGATCAGGGGATGCGGCCCCGCTTCCAGATGCTGTCCGAAAACACCGGCGCCGGGCGGGCCGAGCAGATCATGATGGGCCATGACAACGGCGAGATCGTCATCAACGTGACCGAGGCGGACGAACTGATCCGCGTCCAGCGCCAGCACCAGCTGGGCGAGCAATACCGATCCATGGTGGGCCATTTCCGGCACGAGCTGGCGCATTTCCTGTTCGACCGCCTGGCCGCCGCGCCGGGATTCACCGATCAATTCCGCCCGCTGTTCGGGGACGAGACCGCCGATTACGCCGCCGCCCTGAAAGAGCATTATGACAACCCCAAGGATCCGGGCGAGGATTTCATCACCGCCTATGCGACATCCCACCCGCACGAGGACTGGGCCGAGACTGTCGCCCATCTGCTGCACATGGTCGATTTCACCGACAGCTTCGTCAGCGCCGGGCTGTCGATGAAGGGCATCCCCGAAGGCTATCAGCCCTATGCCGAAGGGGACGCCGACACCCTGCTGAACATCGCGGCCGAGGTGGCCATCGCCATCAACGACATCAACCGCGCGCTGGACAACTCGGACCTGTATCCCTTCATCCTGACGCCGAAGATTCGGGAAAAGATCAAGTTCGCGCATGGCTGGATCAGCAACCATGCCGAACGCGGGGCCTAGGGTGCGGCCTTTTCCTCCAGCGTCAGCCATTCCTCCTCGGCCTCCGACAGGGCCTGCTGGCGTTCGGCCAGCGCCTCGGTCGCCTTCTGGAACTTGGCGGGCGCGGCGGTGAACAGGTCGGGCTGCGCCAGGAATTCGGTCAGCCTGGCGATCTCGGCCTCCAGCCGCTCGATCACGGCGGGCAGCGCGTCGAGGCGGTGGCGTTCGGTGAAGGTCAGGCCTGGCTTGGCGGCCCTGGTCTTTTCGGGTGCGGCCTCGGGCTTTTTCGGCGCGCTGTCCAGGGTGGCGGGCGCATCCTCGCCCCGCTGGGCGCGGTAATCGGACCAGCCGCCGGCATAGACGATGGCGCGGCCGTCGCCTTCCATCGCCACGGTGGTGTCGGCCACGCGGTCGATGAAGTCGCGGTCGTGGCTGACCAGCAGCACGGTGCCGTCATAATCGCCCAGCAGATCCTGAAGCAGATCCAGCGTTTCCACGTCCAGGTCGTTGGTCGGTTCGTCCAGCACCAAGAGGTTCGACGGGCGCGCCATCAGCCGCGCCAGCAGCAGCCGCGCCTTTTCGCCGCCCGACAGGCTGCGCACCGGCGCGCGGGCCTGCGCGTCGTCGAACAGGAAATCCTTGAGATAGGCCACCACATGCCGGGGCTGACCACGCACCATCACCTGGTCCGCCCGGCCCGAGACGCGCATGTCGGGATCGCCCGTCAGCGATTCCCACAGCGTCTGGTCGGGGTTCAGCGCCGACCGCGTCTGGTCGAAGACCGCCGGTTCCAGGTTGGTGCCCAGCGTGACCGTGCCCTGGTCCGGCGCGATTTCCCCAGTCAGCATCTTGATCAGCGTGGTCTTGCCCGCGCCGTTGGGTCCGACAAAGGCCACCCGGTCGCCCCGGTTCACCCGCAGGTCGAAGGGCCGCAGGATCACGCGGTCGCCAAAGGCCTTGGCGATGCCCTTGGCCTCGATCACCTTCTTGCCCGACTGCGGCCCGCTGTCCAACGCCATGGCCGCCGTGCCCTGCCGCCGGATCTGGGCGCTGCGTTCGGCGCGCAGCGCGGCAAGCGCGCGGACGCGGCCCTGGTTGCGCTTGCGGCGCGCGCTGATGCCCTCGACGGCCCAACGGGCCTCGGCCTTGATCTTGCGGTCCAGCTTGTGGCGGGCGTCATCCTCGGCCGACCAGACAGCCTCGCGCCAGTCCTCGAACCCCTCGAAGCCCTTTTCCTGGCGGCGCACCTCGCCCCGGTCGATCCACAGGGTGGCGCGGGTCAGGCGGCGCAGGAAGGCGCGGTCGTGGCTGATGATGACATAGGCCGCGCGGGTCTGCGACAGGTGATCCTCCAGCCAGCCGATCGCCTCGATGTCGAGGTGGTTGGTGGGTTCGTCCAGCAGCATCAGTTCGGGCGCCTGCGCCAGCAGCTGGGCCAAGGCGGCGCGGCGGCGTTCGCCGCCCGATGCGGTATCGACAGGGCGGGCGGGATCGAACTTCAGCCCCTCGGCGGCCATGGCGACGCGGTAGGATTCGGCTTCCGGCAGGCCGGATGCGGCGAAATCCCCCAGGGTGGCAAAGCCCGACAGATCGGGATCCTGCTCCATGTAGCCGGTGGACACGCCCGCGCTGACCACGACCTCGCCCCGGTCCGGCTCGACCAGGCCTGCCATGACCTTCATCAGCGTCGATTTGCCCGATCCGTTGCGGCCCACAAGGGCCACCCGGTCGCCCGGCTGGATGGTCAGGGACAATCCGTCGAACACGGGATCGCCGCCAAAGGTCAGCGAGATGTCGGTCAGTTGTAACAGGGGTGCGCGTGCCATGCCTGCGCCCTATCGCGGGGCGCGCGGGCGGTCAATGGATCGCACGTCGGGGGGCTTGCGTCCCCGGCGTTTCGATCCCACAACAACGGCGCAATTCAGGAGTGAACATGGCCCGCAAGATCATCATCGACACCGATCCCGGCCAGGACGACGCGGTGGCGATCCTGCTGGCGCTGGCCAGCCCCGAACTGCAGGTGCTAGGCCTGACGGCCGTCGCGGGCAACGTGCCGCTGCCGCTGACGGCGCTGAACGCGCGCAAAATCGTGGAACTGGCGGGGCGGCCCGACATCCCGGTCTTCGCGGGCTGCGACCGGCCCCTGGCGCGCAAGCTGGTGACGGCGGAAAATGTCCACGGCCAGACGGGCCTGGACGGGATCGAGCTGCCCGAGCCCACCATTCCCCTGCAGCCGCAGCACGGCGTCGACTTCATCATCGACACGCTGCGCCGCGAACCTGCGGGCACGGTGACGCTGGTGCCCGTCGGCCCGCTGACCAACATCGCCCAGGCCTTCCGCCAGGCCCCGGACATCGTGGCACGCGTCCCCCAGATCGTCCTGATGGGCGGCGCCTATTTCGAGGTGGGCAACGTCACCCCCGCCGCCGAGTTCAACATCTATGTCGATCCCGAAGCCGCCGCCGAAATCTTTGCCGCAGGCGTGCCGCTGGTCGTGATGCCGCTGGACGCCACGCATCAGGCGCTGACCTCTCGCGACTGGATCGAGGGGGTGCGCGCCCTGCCCGGCCGCTGCGGCCCCGCCGTCGCAAGCTGGACCGATTTCTTTGAACGCTTCGACAAGGAGAAATACGGAAGCCAGGGCGCGCCCCTGCACGACCCCTGCACCATCGCCTGGCTGCTGCGCCCCGACCTGTTCGAGGGGCGTCGGATCAATGTCGAGATCGAGACCGAAGGCCGCTTCACCACCGGCATGACGGTCGCCGACTGGTGGCGCGTCACGGGGCGGCCTGCCAACGCGCTGTTCATCCGCCATGTGGACCGGGACGGCTTCTTCGCCCTGCTGAGCGAACGGCTGGCGCGGCTGCCCTAGGGCTGGCCGCCCTTCAGGGGCACCTTTCCCGCGCCGTCGCCCAGTTCCGCGTTCAGCCGCGCGATCAGATCCTGCGTCAGGTCGATGGCGTCCAGCGACACGAAGACCGTGCGCCGGTCCAGCACCGCGACCGCGCCGCGTTCCTGCATCATCTCGCCCATCAGGGGCAGGGCCGCGCGATAAAAGGCCGCGCGGTCGGCCGCGGCCCAGGCGTTCAGATCCTGCACGACCTGCGCGCGCTGGCGCCTGATCTCGGTCGCGCGGGTGTCGAAGGCCTCGGCCTGCTGGCGGAACTCGGCCGGGTCCAGCGTGGCGCGCTGCCGGGTCAGGGCCGCTTCCTCGTCCGATAACTGGGCGGCAAGGCGGTCGTTCTCGGCCTCGATCTTGCCGCCTTCCTCCTCCAGCACGCGCTGCGTGCGCTTGCCCCAGTCGGATGCGGTGAACAGCACCTCCTGATCGACGGTCAGGACCGGGGCCCCGGCCAGGGGCTTGGTGTCGGCCGGCGTGCGGATGGTGCGCGAGGGCAGTTCCGGCGCGGCAGGGGCGCCCTCCGGCCCCTCTTGCGCCAGCGCCCCGCCCGCCAGGACAAGCAGCGCGCAGGCCGCAAGCCGCCGCACGGCCCCCATCAGAACCGCGTCGAGATGGTCAGGTCGAAGTTCTGCTCCTCGTCGTAGTCTTCCTTCTTGAGCGCCTTCGAGAAGTTGAACCGCAAGGGGCCAATGGGCGTCGTCCAGAACAGCGATGCCCCGACCGAGGCGCGGATGTTCATCGAATCGTCCACGATATTGCCCTTGGTCCCGACCGTGTCGTCCAACCCCCAGATAGAGCCCACATCGGCGAACAGACCGCCGGAAATCCCGTATTCCTCGGGCAGGCCCACAGGGAACTGCGCCTCGGTGCGGACCACCCAGAAATAGTTGCCGCCCAAGCCGTCCTGGTTTTCCGCCGCAAGGTCGCGCGGGCCGATGCCGTTGGGCTCGAACCCGCGAATGCGGGTGCCGCCGCGATAGCGGTCCAGGATCCAGGTGGAATAGTCGTCATAGGAATGGATCGCGCCCGCCTCGAATTCGGCGCGCAGGGTCACTTCCTCGCGCCAGGCGGTGCTTTCCACCCCGGCCAGCCCGCTGGTCGTCACGCTTTTCGTGTCGCCGCCAAGCCCCGCGAAATCCTGCGAGAAGCGCAGCTTGTAGCTGGTCAGCGGGTCCAGCCCGGTGACGCGCGTGTCCCACAGATAGCTGTAGCCAAGCGCCGAGGTGACGCGCTGCCCTTCCTCGGCCTGCAGCAGTTCCGAGCTGTCCTCCTCGACCCCGCCCAGGGTTTCCTTGGAAATGCGGTAGCGCAGTTCCAGGCGCCCGTTCTGCGAGATGGGAAACTCGATCGACGGACGGATCCCGACAGACCGGGTGTTGTAGTCCGAGTTCAGGGCTTCCGTGACGTTGTAATAGGTGTTGAACCCGAACCGCAGGTCGCGGCCCAGGAAATAGGGCTCGATAAAGGTCAGCGAGGACGACTGGTCGCCATCGGCGGTGGAAATGGACAGCCCGACCGTCTGGCCCCGGCCCAGGAAGTTGTTTTCCTGCAGGGACGCGTTCAGCCCCACGCCCGAGGACACGCCATAGGACGCCCCGAAGGACAGCGAGCCCGTGGGCTGTTCTTCCACGTTCACATCGACGATCACCTGTTCGTCGCTGCTGCCGGGGCGGCTTTCGACCTGGGCGTCGCTGAAATAGCCAAGCGCGCGGATGCGTTCGGCGGCGTTGCGGATTTCGCGGGGGCTGAAGGGATCGCCCTCGACCGTGTTGAACTGGCGGCGGATCACCTGGTCCAGCGTGGTCGTGTTCCCCTCGATGTCGATGCGTTCGACAAAGACGCGCGGGCCCCGGGTGACGGCGAAGGTCAGGTCCAGCGTCTGGTTCTGGGGGTTGCGCGTCACGCGCGGTTCGATGTTGACGAAGTTCAGGCCCTGCTGGATCGCCACCGTCTCCATCCGGCGGATGGTGTTGTCGATGGCGGCGGGGTTGTAGATGTCGCCCCGCCCGACGCGGTTCTGCGCGGCAAAGGCCGCCGCATCGACGCCCGGGATCTCGGACACGGTGTTGACTTGCGCGAAACGATAACGCGGGCCTTCCTGGATGTTGAAGGTGATGTAGAAGGCGTCGCGTTCGCGCGCCAGTTCCGGGGCCACCGCCTGCACCCGGAAGTCCGCATACCCACGCGAGCGATAGAAGTCGGTCAGCAGTTGTTCGTCCAGTTGCAGCCGTTCGGGCGCAAAGGTGTCGCGGCGGATGAAGGTGCGCAGGATGCCCGCCTGCTTGGTGTCCAGGACGTTGCGCAGGCGGCGGTCGCTGAAGGCGCGGTTGCCGGTGAAGCCGATGCGCTCGATTTCCGTGACATTGCCCTCGCGGACCTCGAAGACCAGGTCCACGCGGTTGTCGCTGCGGCGGATGATGCGCGGATCGACGCGGGCGGCCAGGCGGCCTTGTGCGGCATAGGCCTGGGCGATGTTGTTGGCGTCCTGCAGGGCCTGGCTGGGTTGATAGACCCGGCGCGACTTGCTTTGCACCACCTCGGCCAGTTGTTCGTCCTTGATGCGGCGGTTGCCCTCGAAGCTGATCTGGTTGATCGTGGGGTATTCGCTGACCCGGATCACCAGGACGCCGCCCTGCGGGACGATCTCGACCGTCTCGAACAGGCCGGAATTCTGCAACCGTTGCAGCGCGTCGTTCAGATCGCCCGCCGAGACATCCTGCCCGCGCGCGACATTGGCATAGGACAGCACGGTGGCCGGTTCGACCCGCTGCGCGCCCTCGATGCGCACGTCGTTGAAGACATAGGCTGCCGCAGCACCCGGGATCAGCACCGCCGGGGCCGCGATCGTCAAGGCGGTCATCAGCGCGACAGCGCCCTTGCCCAGTTTCCGTGTCATTGCTGCCCCTCTTGCCGTCAGCCTGAAACGGCGCTGTTTTCAGCACCTTCTTTTGCACCAAGCTTGTGCATCAATCCGTCCGCCCTGTCAAAAGCGCATCGCGGCTCAGGGGCAGAAAAGATCGTTGGTGAGCCCGAAAATCATCAGCGACAGAACCGCCGCCATGCCGACCGCCGTCAACAGGTTCAGCGCCTTGTCCGAAGGCGGGCGGCCGGTCACCGCCTCCCATGTGTAGAACATCAGGTGCCCGCCATCGAGGACCGGGATCGGCAGCAGGTTCAGGAACCCGATGGCCGCCGACAGCACCGCGATCCACCACAGGAAATTGCCGCCCCCCGCGCTGGCCGCCTGGCCCGTGCTTTCCGCGATGCTGATCGCGCCGCCCAGGTTGCACGTCCCGATCTGGCCCGAGATCATCGCCCACATCCCCGACAGCGACGAGGCGACGATCCCCCAGGTCTGCCCGACGCCCAGCCAAAGGGATTCCAGCGGCCCGGCGCGGCGGGTGGCGGGGGCAAAGAAGCTTTCGCCACCCGTCACGCCGATCAGCCAGCGGCGCTCATAGCCGCCGCCATCGGCGGGCAGATCCTGCATCTTGGGGGCCAGCGTGTAATCCGCGACGCCCGTTCCCGGACGCCAGACCTGCAGGGCCAGCGGCTGCCCCTCGGCGGCCTCGACCGCCTCGCGCATCTGGGTGAAGCGGCTGACGGGCTGGCCCTCGATGGCCACGACCACATCGCCCGCGCGCAAGCCTGCATCGGCCGCCGCGCTGCGGGGGGCGACGCCGCTGATGCGGGCCGGCATGGGGTCGGGACCGCGCACGGCGATCTCGGCCCCCTGGCGCAGGACGCGCCAGTCCTGGTGATCGGCGACGGGCAGCGTTTCCGCGATCCGGCCGATGTCGCGCCAGCTTTCCACCGGCTGGCCGCCCACGGCCAGGATCCGGTCGCCAGGCTGCAAGCCGTTTACCACGCCCGGCGGAGCCTCGGCGATGGTTCCGACCTGCGGTTCGTCCGTGGGCAATCCCTGGACCAGCGCGAAGCCGCCAAAGACCAGGATCGACAGCACGAAGTTGAAGACCGGCCCCGCCAGCAGGGTGGCAAAGCGCGCCCACAGCGGCGCGCCGGACAGCGTCTGCCGCCGCAAGGCCGGATCGACGGGGCGGCCGGTGCCCGCGCTGGCGGCATTGGCGTCGCCCAGGAAGCGGACATAACCGCCCAGCGGGATCGCCGCCACCTGCCACAGCGTGCCCCGCCGGTCGCGGCGCGAGATCAGGCGCGGGCCAAAGCCCACGGAAAACACCTCGGCCCGGATGCCCGACAGCCTGCCGATGTAGTAATGGCCGAATTCGTGAACGGTCACGATCACCGCCAGGGCCAGGAAGAACGCCGCCAGCGTCCACAGCGTGCTGCCGAATTGGGGGATCAGGTCACTCATGCGGCGGCTTCCTTGCGTGCTTCGCGGTCCCAGTGCAGGACCGTCTCCAGGTCCGCCGGATCATCGCCGAAACCGCCCCGCCCCGACAGGGCCCCCAAGGTCATTTCCACGCGAGGAGCCATGGCCGTGAACCCGATCCGCCCGGCGATGAAGTCGTCCAGCGCCTGTTCCTTGGCCGCGTTGAAGACCGCCCCCGCCATGCCGCCCGCCGCCATCACCTCTCGCGCCAGGCGCAAGGCGGGCCAGCGGGCCTCGTCCGGGGCGCGGAAGGTCAGGCTGCCAAGCGCCGCCAGATCCAGCGGCGCCACCGGCAGGGGCGCGCGGCGGGGCCAGTTCAGCGCATAGCCGATGGCATGGCGCATGTCGGGCGCGCCCAGATGGGCGATGGTGCCGCCATCCACATGGCTGACCATCGCGTGGATGATGGATTCCGGGTGGACCAGAACCCTGATCTGGTCCGGGCGCAGGCCAAAAAACTCTTTCGCCTCGATGACTTCCATCGCCTTGTTGAACATCGACGCGCTGTCGATGGTGATGCGCTGGCCCATGGCCCAGTTGGGGTGGGTCGAGGCCTCGGCCACCGTCGCGGCCGCCAGCCGTTCCAGCGGCCAGTCGCGGAAGGCCCCGCCGGATGCGGTGATGGTCACGTTCTTGACGGAATCGAGGTTGTCCTGGCCAAGCGCCTGAAAGACAGCGGAATGTTCCGAATCGACCGGCAGGATGGTGGCCCCGCTGGCCTTGGCCGCACGGCGCAGCAAGGGCCCCGCGCAGACCAGCGATTCCTTGTTGGCCAGCGCCAGCACGCCCCCTTGGGCAAGCGCCGTCAGCCCCGGCACCAGCCCCGCCGCGCCGACAATGGCCGACAGCACCCAGTCGGCGGGACGCTGCGCCGCCTCGACCAGGGCCTGCGGACCCGCCGCAGCCTGAACCCCGCTGCCCGCCAGGGCCGCGCGCAGGTCGTCCAGCAATTCGGGATGCGCGGTCACGGCGACCTCGGCCCGCAGATCGCGCGCCATCTGCGCCAGCCGCGCGATGTTGCGCCCGCCGGTCAGCGCGACCGTCTGGTAAGCCGCAGGCCCGCCTGCCCGGCGGATCAGGTCAACGCCATTCGCCCCGACCGAGCCGGTGGCCCCGAAAATCGAAATCCGTCGCATTCGTCAATTCACCGCGGGCAAGGCCGTCAACAGCCCGATCAACATGGTGGCCAGCACCGCGCCCGTCACGGCATCGAAGCGGTCCATGAAGCCCCCATGCCCGGGGATCAGGTTGGAACTGTCCTTGACCCCGGCCCGGCGCTTGAGCCAGCTTTCGGCGATGTCGCCCATCTGGCCCGCCAGGCAGACGATCGGCGAACACCAGACCAGCATCGCATCGCCGCGCCCAAGCCGCCACAGCACGGTTCCCAGCAGCAGCGCGCCGATCCACCCGGCCACGGTCCCCGACCAGGTCTTCTTGGGGCTGAGCGAGGGCCAGAACTTCGGCCCGCCGATCATGCGGCCGAAGAAATAGCCCGCCGTGTCAGACACGATCACGATCCCCATCAGCCACAGCACGAAGTTCAACCCGTAGGCCTCGCGGAAGCCGACCAGGCCATAGGCCACCAGCATGATCGCCAACCCGAAGATCGCATAGGTCCAGCGGTCGCGCGTCGCGGCGCCGGGGATGCCCGCGACCAGCGGGAACAACAGCGCCAGAACGGCAGCCGGATGGCCGAACATCGTCGCCACGACCTGCGACATGAAGGCGATGACCGCCAGCGCAAAGGGCCGCCAGGCGCCGAAGATGCCGGGATGCAGGCGGGGGTTCTTCCAGCCCGTCATCGCCGCCAGTTCCCAGAAGGTGATGGCCGAGATCGCAGCCAACGCCAGCCGCAGCCAGACCCCCGTCGCCACCGCCAGCATGATGCCGATGCCCAGCAGCACCAGCGTCGAGGCGACACGGCGCGACAGGTCGGCCCATTTCCCCGGCGGGGGCTTCAGCGCCTGGACGCGCCCCGCGCTCATACGCCCCCGAAGCGGCGGTCGCGCATCCCGAAGCGGTCCAGGATCTGCGCAAGGTGGTCAGGGGTGAAATCCGGCCAAAGCGTCTTCGTGAATTCGTATTCCGCGTAAGCCGCCTGCCAGGGCAGGAAGTTCGAGGTCCGCGTCTCGCCCGAAGTGCGGATCACCAGGTCCGGGTCGGGATGGCCCGCCGTGTCCAGGCAGGCGGACAGGTCGGCTTCGGTCGGCGTCTCGATCTCGCCCCGCGCGATCTTCTGGGCAAGGCGCGTGGAGGCGCGGGTCAGTTCATCCCGGCCACCATAGTTGATGGCGACCGTCAGGTTCAGCCGGGTGTTGCCCGCCGTCCGCGCCTCGATCGAGGACATCAGCGCGCGCAACTTGTCGTCCAGCCGCTCGCGCCCGCCGATGAAGCGCAGGCGCACGCCCTCGGCGGCCATGCCCTCGGCCTCGTACTGGATATAGCGGCGGAAGATCTTCATCAGGCCAAGGACTTCCTCGGTCGACCGCTTCCAGTTTTCCGTGGAAAAGGCGTAAACGGTCAGCCAGTTCACGCCCAGGTCGGGACAGGCGCGGACGATCTGCTTGACGCGCTCGGCCCCCCGGCGGTGGCCGACAAGGCGGGGCCAGCCGCGCTCGGTCGCCCAGCGGCCATTGCCGTCCATGATGATCGCGACGTGACGAGGCCGCTGATCGACCCCGCCCGATAACAGCAGCGGTGCGGTTTCAGCGGCCATTCTTGTCCCTCAGACCTGCATGATTTCGGCTTGCTTGCCTTCAAGCGCCTGATCGACAAGGGCGATCATCTTGTCGGTCAATTCTTGCACGGCGGTTTCCCAGAACTTCTGGTCATCCTCGGGCATGCCGTTCGACTTGCCCTTCTTGATCTGGTCCATGCCGTCGCGGCGCACGTTGCGGATCGCGACGCGGGCATGTTCGGCATATTGGGCCGCGACCTTGGTCAGCTCGCGCCGGCGTTCCTCGTTCAGCTCGGGGATCGGCAGCATGATGATCGTGCCGTTCGTCTGGGGATTGATGCCCAAGCCGGATTCGCGCAGCGCCTTTTCGACCTTGCCGACCATGCCCTTGTCCCAGACGTTGATCGTGACCATGCGCGGTTCCGGCACGTTGACGGTGCCCAGCTGGTTGACCGGCGTCATCTGGCCATAAGCCTCGACCTGCACCGGCTCGACCATGGAGGCCGAGGCGCGGCCCGTGCGCAGCGACGCGAATTCATGGCGCAGGCTTTCCATCGCCCCTTTCATCCGCCGTTCCAGGTCGTCGATGTCGATTTCGATGTCCTCTGCCATGGAAACTGCCCTCATCTTGATTTTGTCCGCTTGTAGCGGGATTTCCAAATCTTGGCAAAGCCTTTGCCCGTAAAATGCGCCAGGCTTCGCCAGCAAGGCCGCGGCCTAGATATGCACCCGCGTATAGGTGCCCCGGCCTTCCAGGATGCCCCGGAAGCCGCCCGGCTCGTCCAGCGAGAAGACGATGATCGGCAGGCGGTTGTCGCGGGCCAGCGCAATGGCGGATGCGTCCATCACGCCCAGGTGCTTCTGCAACACCTCGTCATAGCTGACCTCGCCGTAACGCTTTGCATCGGCGTGCTTTTTCGGGTCCTTGTCATAGACCCCATCGACCTTGGTGCCCTTGAAGATCGCCTCGCAATTCATCTCGTTCGCGCGCAGCGTGGCGGCCGTGTCGGTGGTGAAATACGGGTTCCCGGTGCCGGCGGCAAAGATCACGATGCGCTTCTTTTCCAGGTGCCGGATGGCGCGGCGGCGGATGTATGGCTCGCAGACCTCGTCCATGCGGATGGCGCTGATGACGCGGCAATGCAGGCCCTTGGCCTCCAGCGCGGATTGCATGGCCAGCGCGTTCATGACGGTCGCCAGCATCCCCATGTAGTCGGCTGTCGTCCGCTCCATCCCCTGGGCGCTGCCTTGCAGGCCCCGGAAGATGTTGCCGCCGCCGATGACCATGCAGACCTCGACCCCCATCTTCTGGACCGATTCGACCTCGTCGGCGATGCGCGCGACGGTGGGGGGATGCAGGCCATAGCCTTGATCGCCCATCAGCGCCTCGCCCGAGATTTTCAGCATCACCCTGCCGTATTGCGTGGGCGCCGCGTTCTGATGATCGGTCATGTCCATTCCTTCGTATCCAGCGCCGGTCGCTTTCATCGCGGCGCAAAATGTCGCAAAAGGCGCCGGTGTTCAACTGCCCGGAAACCGCCCCATCGTGACCCCTCTGCATCAGATCGACCCTGGGCGCCACCTGCTGATCGCGGGCCCCACGGCCAGCGGCAAGTCGGCGCTGGCCCTGACCGTGGCGCGCGAACAGGGCGGGCTGGTCGTCAACGCCGATGCCTTGCAGATCTGGTCCTGCTGGCGGGTGCTGACCGCGCGTCCGACGCCCGGGGACGAGGCGGCCACCCCCCACGCGCTTTACGGCCATGTCGCCCCTGGCGTGACCTATTCCGTGGGCGACTGGTTGCGCGACGTGGCGAGCCTGCGGGACCGGCGGTTGATCGTGGTGGGCGGGACCGGGCTTTACCTGACCGCGCTGACGCAGGGGCTGGCCTATGTCCCGCCCGTGCCCCCTGCCATCCGGGCCGAGGGGGACGCCCGGCTGGCGGTCGACGGCGGGCTGGCGCGCATGGTGGCAGATCTGGACCCCGCCACCCGCGACCGCATCGATACCCTGAACCCCGCCCGCGTCCAGCGCGCGTGGGAGGTGCTGACCGCCACCGGGCGCGGGCTGGCCGACTGGCAGGCCGACACACCCCCGCCGCTGATCGCCCCGGCGGATGCGCAGCGCATCCTGGTCACGGCGGATCGCGACTGGCTGGCCGACAGGATCGCCCACCGCTTCCACGCGATGATGCAACAGGGCGCGCTGGAGGAGGCGCGCGCCATGCTGCCGCAATGGGATCCCGCGCAGCAATGGGCCCGCGCCATCGGCGCGCCCGACCTGGTGGCGCATCTGCGGGGCGAGATCGACCTGCCCACCGCGACCGAGCGCGCGATCATCGCCACGCGCCAATATGGCAAGGCGCAGCGCATCTGGTTCAGGGGGCGGATGAAGGACTGGCAGCCCGTCCAGGCTGACGCAAAAAGCACAGGAGGCAACTGATCGCCCACGACGGCGTTGAGTTTCAAACATTCATCGGCAACAATTCGCTTATTGTCCTTTTTGTCAGGCGAATCTCATGTCGGCGTTCGAGCATTCGCAGTGGAAAGACGGCTTTCCCTTCTCGCCCAGCCAGATCCGGGCGGGGCGGCACCTGGGGGTGGACGGGGTCAACGCGCCCGTTATCGCCGACGCGTCCCCGCCACCCGCCGGTCCCCCGGCAGCCCCGCAGCCCCAGCACCGCCCCGAGCCCGCCGCGCTGCAACCCGCCTGGCGCGAGGCGCATCCCGTCGCGCGGCAAAGCGGCATCCGCCTGCTGCCACTGGCGGCCTTCCTTTGGGGCAGCCGGGCCAATCCGCCGCAGCCCCGCACCCGCCCCGATCATGTGCTGGTCTGGGTGACCCAGGGGCGCGTGCAGCTTGATTTCCCCCGCGACCGCCTTTGCCTGCGGCCGGGCGAGTTGCGCTATATCCCGGCGGGCACCGCCTTTGCGGCCTCGCCCGCCCATGGAACCACCGGCCACGTGGCGCTGATCTCGGCCCGGTTGGGGGCGCAGGCGGTGCCGCCCCTGCCCGATCATGTCCTGGCCGCGCAGGTCGGCAGCCATGCCCCGCAGTTGGAGGCCACGCTGCGCGAGATCGGGGTCGAGACGCCGGGCGGCGATCCCGGAACCCTGTCCTGCCTGATGAACCTTTTGTCGCTGCGCCTGCGCCAGCTTGCGCCGGGCCGGGCGCCCGATAGGACAGAGACCGGCTTTCCCGACCGCCCGCTGATCGACCGCTTCCTGGCGCTTGCCCGCGAACAACTGGGCGAATCCCGGTCCGTGGCGGAACTGGCCGCCGACCTGGGCAGCAGCACGCTGCAACTGGACCATGCCTGCCTTGCGGCCCATGGCAAGCGCGCGGTGGAACTGATCCACGAATTGCGGCTGGACTGTGCGGCCCGGATGCTGCGCGAAACGACGCATCCGACGCAGCGCATCGCGGTGGACCTGGGCTATTCAAGCCACGCTCATTTCATCCGCGCCTTTGTAGCCGCCACGGGGCGCAGGCCCGAGGTGTTCCGCGCTCAGTCCCGCTGATCGGCCCGCTGATCGGCCTGCCTTCCGCGAAACCCCGTGGCGACCACGAATTTCTCGGACGAATCGCTGCGGCTGGCGGGCGGCTTGACGTTGGCGACCTTGTCGAAGTTGCGCTTCAGCATGGCCTGCATCTCGGTTTCCGCCCCGCCCGCCAAGACCTTGGCGACAAACGTTCCACCGGGTTCGAGGACATCGAAGGCGAAGGCCGCCGCAGCCTCGACCAGGGCCACGATGCGCAGGTGGTCGGTCCCCTTGTGTCCGGACGAGGCGGCGGCCATGTCCGACATGACCACATCGGCAGGCCCGCCCAGCCATTCCTTGACCTTGGCGTCGGCGCCGTCCTCCAGGAAATCCAGCTGGTGAATCTCGGCCCCCGCGATCGGATCGACCTCTTGCAGATCGACGCCCAGAACCTTGCCGACGGCCTTGCCGCCCTTCTCGCCCAGGGCATTGACGCGACCGACGGCGACCTGGCACCAGCCGCCGGGCGCGCAGCCCAGATCGACCACGCGCGCGCCGGGCACCAGAAAGCGATACTTGTCATCCAGCTCCAGGATCTTGAAGGCCGCGCGTCCGCGATATCCCTCGCGCTTGGCGCGGGCGACATAGGGGTCGTTCAACTGCCGTTCCAGCCACAGCGTGCTGGACAGCTTGCGGCCCTTGGCGCTCTTGACCCGCACGCGCAGGTCGCGCGCGCCGCGCCCGCTGGATTTCCCCTCGCGGCTGGTGGGTGCCTTTGTCATCTCATGCCACTCCGTTCAATCCATCGGCTGCCAGCACCCCATCGCGCACCATCTGGGCGTAAAGCAACCCCTCTCGCAGCCCGCGGTCGGCGACCGACAGCTTGCTGGTGGGCCAGATCCGCATCAGGGTTTGCAGGATCGCCGCGCCTGACATGATCAGCGCGTGGCGTTCGCGCCCGATGCGCGGGTCGGCGCGGCGTCCGTCGGGGCCAAGCTGCAGGTATGAATGGATCACCCGGTCGATCTGGGTGCTGGTCATCTCCAGCCCGTCCACCTTGGTCCGGTCATAGCGGCGCAGGCCCAGGAAGCTGGCCGCGACCGTGGTGACCGTCCCCGAGGTGCCGATGATCTGGAACCCCTCGTCCGGCGAGCCTTGGGCATAGGGGGTGAAGCCCGCCAGCATTTCCTCGAAATACCAGGACATCAGGGCAAAGCGGCCCCCGTCGTCCTCGACATCGGCGAACTGGTCGCGCAGGGTCGCCACGCCCAAGGGCACGCTGATCCAGTCCACCACGCGGGCCCCGCCCGGCTGCGGATTGCCGAAGCCGTCCGACAGCCGCATGATCGCGCGCGGGCGTTCCTTGGGCTCCACATCCTCCAGGTCGATCCAGACAAGCTCGGTCGATCCGCCGCCGATGTCGACGACCATCAGCGTTTCCGTCTTGTGGCTGACCAGCGGCGCGCAAGAGATCACGGCCAGACGGGCCTCCTCCTCGGCGGTGATGGTCTCGATCTGCAACCCGGTTTCCCGCCGGATGGTGCGCAAAAGGTCGCGGCTGTTCCGCGCGCGGCGGCAGGCCTCGGTCGCGACCAGGCGCATGTTGCGCACGCGGTGCTGTTCCAGCTTGCGCCGGCAGACCTGCAGGGCATGGACCGTGCGGGCCATGGAACTGCGCGACAGGCGGCCAGACGCCTCCAGCCCCTGGCCAAGCTGCACCGGCTTGGAGAAGCTGTCGATGACCTGGAACTGACTGCCCTTCGGTCGGGCAATCAGCATCCGGCACGAGTTTGTGCCAAGGTCGAGGGCAGCGTAAAGCGCCCCCTCCTCGGGGTTTCGGGTGCCGGACGGCTCTACCGCGGTTTTCGGGAACGCGTCCGCACCCGCAGGACGCTTGGGCGTCATGACGATACGCCCTCCGATATCAAGTTGAACAAAACGTAACCTGCGCCCCCCGACCATTCAAGGGGCGCTGAATCGCTGATTGCCGACGCCGTGCCAATCGGTTGATAACGGTGTCAAGTTTGCCCTTGGAATGACCATGCCGACCACCCTGTTGACCGGACCTGTCGCGCCCCTTGCCGGGTCCGACGCGACAAGCGCCATCGCCAAGACGCCGGTGACTGCCCCGCTGTGGCTGGGGGCCGAGGGGTTGCAGGGCGACGCCCAGGCCGACCGGCGCGTCCATGGCGGGCCGGAAAAGGCCCTCCACCATTATCCCTGGGATCATTACGCGGCGTGGCGCGCGGACCTGGGCAGCCTGCCCCTGCTGGACGCGCCCGGGGCCTTTGGCGAGAACATCTCGGTCGCGGGGCTGACCGAGGATGGCGTGGCGGTGGGCGACATCTTCCGGCTGGGCGGCGCGCTGGTGCAGGTCTCGCAAGGCCGCCAGCCCTGCTGGAAGCTGAACCACCGCCTTGGCGTGCCCGACATGGCGCGCCGCGTGCAGGACACGGGCCGCACGGGCTGGTATTACCGCGTCCTGCAGCCGGGCATGGTGGCACCCGGCGATGATCTGGCGCTGATCGACCGGCTGACCCCGGACTGGACGCTGCGGCGGTTGTGGCGGGCGATGTATGTGGACCGCCTGAACCGCGCCGAGCTGGAGGCCATCGCCGCCCTTGACGTGCTGGCCAAGGGTTGGCGCCGATACGCGCAACGCCGCCTGGACAGCGGCCGGGTCGAGGACTGGCGCCCCCGGCTGGAGGGGCAGGCATGAAGCCGCCGCTGGTGATCTCGATCCAAAGCCAGGTCGTCCACGGCCATGTCGGCAATTCCGCCGCCGTCTTTCCCATGCAGGCGGCGGGGCTGGAGGTCGCGGCGATCCCCACGGTGATCTTTTCCAACACGCCCGACTATCCGACGCTGCGCGGCGCGCCGGTGGCCCCGGACCTGTTCGCCGACCTGCTGCTGGGCGCGTGGGAACGTGAATTGCCGCAGCGCGCGGCGTGGCTGATGACCGGCTATATCGGATCGGTCGAGGTCGCGCGGCTGGCGGCGGATTTCGTGGCGCGCGCCAAGGCGGCCAATCCGGGCCTGCGATACCTGTGCGACCCGGTGATGGGCGATCACGGGCCGGGCCTCTATGTGCCCGCCGAACTGGCCGCGATCATGCGCGACCGGCTGCTGCCGCTGGCCGATCTGGCGACGCCCAATTCCTTTGAACTGGGCCACCTGACCGGCCGCACGATCACCGCCATGGCCGACCTGCACGCCGCCGCCGCCGATCTGCGCATGGCGTCGGGGGCCACGCTGGTCGCCACCGGCTGCGTGCTGGGGGACAGCCCGGCGGGTCATCTGGAAAGCGTGATCCTTGGCCCCGACGGGGCGACGCGGCATCCGACACCACGCCTGCCCGTCGCGCTTCCTGGCACCGGCGACCTGTTCGCCGGGCTGATCGTAGCGTCCCTGGGCCGGGGCCGCAGCCTGCCCCAGGCGGTGGAAACGGCGCAGGATCTGACATCGGCGGCGCTGGCCCATGCCGACCGCATCGGCGCGAACGAGGTCGTGCTGTCCGACCCCGGCTTCCGCGCCGCCCTGCTGACCCTGTAGCCACCGGAGGAGATGATGGAGATTGGCAGCGACCTGCCCGACGCGACCGTGGCCCGCATCCGCGACAGCTTTGACCGCCAGGGTCTGATGCGCCTGCTGGGGGCCGAACTGGCGGATGTGAGGGCCGGGCTGGTCACGATCCGCCTGCCCTTCAAGCCGGACCTGACCCAGCAGCACGGCTATTTCCACGCGGGCGGCACGGCCTCGGTCGCGGATTCGGCGGGCGGCTATGCCGGGTTCACGCTGATGCCCAACGACAGTTCGGTCCTGACGGTGGAATTCAAGCTGAACCTGATCAACCCTGCGCAAGGCGAATACCTTGAGGCCACGGGCCGCGTCGTCAAGCCGGGCCGCACGCTGACCATCTGCCAGCTGGAAGTCTGGGGTGTCACGCCGGGCAAGCGCATCCATGTGGCGACAGGGTTGCAGACGCTGATCTGCGTGCAGGGCAGGCCAGCGTGACATCCCTGTCCTGTTAGCGTAAACGCCCGCAAGATTGATTTGCGGAAAGGTTGCATCATGGCACAGGCTCGGATCGGGCTGATCGGATTGGGAACGATGGGCGCGGCGCTGGCGCTGAACATCGCCGAAAAAGGCTTTCCCGTCGCGGTCTGGAACCGCACCACCGCCGTGACGCGGACCTTCGCCGCAGGCGCGGGCGATCTGGCAAGCCGAATCATCCCCGCCGAGACGCTGGCCGATCTGGTCGCGGCCATCGCGAAGCCCCGCGCAATCATCCTGATGGTGCCCGCCGGTCAGCCGGTGGACGACCAGCTTGCCGCGCTTGCACCCCTGCTGGACGCCGACGACCTGGTGATCGACGCGGGCAACGCCGATTTCCACGACACCAACCGCCGCAATGCCGCAGGCCTGCCCTTCCGCTTCCTGGGCATGGGCGTTTCAGGCGGAGAAGAAGGCGCGCGCCACGGTCCCGCCATCATGGGCGGGGGCGACGCCGCCGATTGGGCGCGCGTGGCCGAGGTGATGACCGCCATCGCCGCCCGGGCCGAGGACGGCACCCCCTGCGCCGCCCGGATGGGCGATGCGGGCGCGGGGCATTTCGTGAAGATGGTCCACAACGGCATCGAATATGCCGACATGCAGATGATCGCCGAGGTTTACGGTCTCTTGCGCGACGGCATGGGGCTGGACGCCGCCGCGATCAGTGCGGCCTTCGCGGGCTGGAACGAAGGCGCGCTGAAATCATACCTGATCGAGATTTCGGCCGCCGTGACCGCCGCCGCCGATCCCCAGACCGGCAAGCCCATGGTGGACGTGATCCTGGACCGCGCGGGCCAGAAGGGCACCGGCCGCTGGACCGCCATCGAGGCGCAGCACCTGTCCGCCCCCATCCCGGTGATCGAGGCCGCCGTGATGGCCCGCAACGTCTCGGCCCGGCTGGACGAACGGCTGGCCGGTCAGGCGCTGTTCGGTCCCGCCCCGCAGCCCTGCGCGATCGGCGCGCAGGTGCTGGAACAGGCGCTGATCGCGGGCAAGATCCTCTGCTATGCGCAGGGCTTTGCGATGATCTCCGCCGCGTCCGAGCGATTCGGCTGGACGCTGGATCTGCCGGAAATCGCCCGCGTCTGGCGGGCAGGCTGCATCATCCGCTCGGCCATGCTGAACGACATGGCCGCCGCCCTGGCCGCCGATCCCGCCCGCAACCTGATCATGGCGCCCTTCTTCGCGCGACTTCTTGAGGCCGCCATGCCCGCGCTGCGGCAGGTGGTGTCCCAGGGTGCGGCGGCAGGCCACGCCCTGCCCGCGCTGGCGTCCGGGCTAATGTGGTTCGATCTGATGCGCACCGGGCGCGGCACCGCGAACCTGATCCAGGCGCAGCGCGACTTCTTCGGCGCGCACGGCTTCCAGCGCATCGACGGTCTGGACGCGCCGCACGGACCCTGGGGCGTGACCGCGTGACGGTCTTGCAGGCCGCAAATCCCGCGCCTATATTCGACCTGTCCGGGGCAACCCGGACTATGGACATAAACGCGCATGGAATAAGCGGATCGGACCCGGGGGCGGTACCCGGCGACTCCACCAGATCACCCTCGTTGGGGGGCCTCGGGGTCGAAACAGGATCGACGAACGTCTAAAGATGTTTGCTTTGTCTCGGTGAGCTACCACCGTTATCGGTGCAAAATGTACAGTTGCCAACGACAACCGTGCTCCGGTCGCGCTGGCTGCGTAAGCAGTCCGCAAGATCGAAACCCAAGCCCTTGCGCCTAGCAGCGTAAGGCGGGGCCCGCAGGAGCCTGGCAACAGAATCCTGCACCTTCAACCCCTTGCCGGACATGCCTGTCACAGCGCCCCTATGCGTTCGGGCGGGCGTTGCAGGTTTCTTGCCCAAGCGTCAGCCGCCCCCCTTTTCAATACCCGTCATATGCCTATGCTGGCCCGAAATTCGAAGGGGACGGGCATGGCGCGAACGGGAATTGATTATGGCGGAATGATGCACCGCGCGCTGCAGGGGCTGATTGCAGACGTGCTGGAACGTGTGGCCGAACACGGGTTGCCGGGCGATCATCACTTCTTCATCACCTTCGACACCCGCGACGAAGGCGTCGAGATGGCCGACTGGCTGCGCGAACGCTACCCCGAGGAAATGACCATCGTCATCCAGCACTGGTTCGACAACCTGACCGTGGACGACGAAGGCTTCACCGTAACCCTGAACTTCGGCAACTCGCCCGAGCCGCTGCGCATCCCCTTCGACGCGCTGCGGACCTTTGTGGACCCTTCCGTCGAATTCGGCCTGCGCTTCGAGACGCAGGAATCCGAGGACGAGGATGATGAGGACGACGAAGACGGCGATGAGGACGGCGACGACAGCCCCGACGGCGCGCCGAACGGCGGCGGAGAGGTCGTGCAGCTGGACCGCTGGCGGAAATGAAAGGGGCGCCTGACGCGCCCCCATCCTAAACCATCATTTCCTTGGTCGCCGTCAGCCGCAATTCCGGGTGATCGCGCGCCACGCGGTCGATGTCCCATTGCAGCCGCGTCAAGTAAACCATGTCGCCGTCGTGGTCCTGGGCGATGTGGCCCTTGTTGGCGTTGACAAAGGCTTCCACCTTGTCGCGCGGCCCCGCCACCCAGCGGGCCGAGGTGAACTGCGACCCCTCGAAGCGGACGGGGATGCCGTATTCGATCTCGATCCGGCTGGCCAGAACCTCGAATTGCAGCGCGCCAACGACGCCCACGATGAAGCCCGAGCCGATCATCGGCTTGAAGACCTTGGCGGCACCCTCCTCGGCGAACTGCATCAGCGCCTTTTCCAGGTGCTTGGCCTTCATCGGATCGGTCGCGCGCACCGTTTGCAGCAATTCGGGCGCAAAGGACGGGATGCCGGTAAAGCGCAGCGCCTCGCCTTCCGTCAGCGCGTCGCCGATGCGAAGCTGGCCATGGTTCGGGATGCCGATGATGTCGCCCGCCCAGGCTTCCTCGGCCAGTTCGCGATCGGCGGCCAGGAACATCACGGGGTTCGTCACCGCCATGGGTTTTTTCGTGCGCACATGGACCATCTTCATGCCGCGTTCGAAATGGCCCGAGGCCAGGCGCACGAAGGCCACCCGGTCGCGGTGCTTGGGATCCATGTTGGCCTGCACCTTGAAGACGAAGCCGGTGACGGGCTTTTCCTCGGGCGCGATTTCCCGGTCGGCGGCGTTCTGGGGCTGCGGCGCGGGGCCGTATTCGCTGATGCCCTTCATCAGCTCGCGCACGCCAAAGCTGTTGATCGCGCTGCCGAACCAGATCGGAGTCATGTGCCCTTCCAGGAAGGACTTGCGGTTGAAGGCGGGCAGCAATTCGCGCGCCATCTCGACCTCGTCGCGCAGCTTCGCCAGCAGGTCGGCGGGAACGTGATCGGCCAGCTTGGGATCGTCCAGCCCTTCCATCTTGACCGATTCCGCCACCTTGTTGCGGTCGGCGCGGTCCATCAGCTCCAGCCGGTCGTGCAGCATATCATAGCAGCCGATGAACTCGCGCCCCACGCCGATGGGCCAGGATGCCGGGGCCACGTCGATGGCCAGGCTTTCCTGGATCTCGTCGATGATCTCGAAGGTGTCGCGGGATTCGCGGTCCATCTTGTTGCAGAAGGTCAGGATCGGCAGGTCGCGCAGCCGGCAGACCTCGAACAGCTTGCGGGTCTGCGATTCGACGCCCTTGGCCCCGTCGATCACCATGATCGCCGCGTCCACGGCGGTCAGCGTGCGATAGGTATCCTCGGAAAAGTCGCTGTGGCCCGGCGTGTCCACCAGGTTGAAGCGATAGCCGTCGAAGTCGAAGGACATCGCGGATGCGCTGACGGAAATCCCCCGCTCCTGCTCCATCTTCATGAAGTCCGACCGCGTGCGCCGCGCCTCGCCCTTGGCGCGCACCTGCCCCGCCATCTGGATCGCGCCACCGTACAGCAGGAACTTTTCGGTCAGCGTGGTCTTGCCCGCGTCGGGATGCGAGATGATCGCGAAGGTCCGGCGGCGGGCGATTTCGGGCGGAAGTGAGGGGCGGTTTGTCATGCGCGGCATGTAGCGTGCGCAGGGCGGATGCGCAATCGCCCGGTGCGTCTTGGGATGGTTTGCTGCGGTGTGAGGATGGTGCTGTGAGAGAGGATTGAACTCTCGACCTCACCCTTACCAAGGGTGTGCTCTACCACTGAGCTACCACAGCATCGTGAGGGGGCGTTTAGACAAAGCCCGGGCCCGGCGCAAGGGGGCTTGGCAGAAAAATCGCTCCCTCCCTCAAACCGGCCCCCCCTGCGCGCTTTGCTGGACTGTAGCCGCAACCGGCGCTAACAGGTGCGGATGAACGAGCGCCCGGACGACAAGAAGAAGCAGGACACGCGCGAGGATCGGCTGCGGGCCGCTCTGCGCGCCAATCTGCAGCGCCGCAAGGCGCAGGCACGCGCGCGGGCCGCGCAGGACGACCCCGGGCAGCAGGACAGTGATACAGGCAAGGACGACGCTTAGATGGACCAGATCATCGTTCGCGGGAACGGCCCGCTTTCGGGGGAAATCCCCATTGCGGGCGCCAAGAACGCCTGCCTGACGCTGATGCCCGCGACGCTGCTGACGGACCAGCCGCTGACGCTGACCAATGCGCCGCGCCTGTCGGACATCCGCACCATGACCGCCCTGCTGCGATCCCTGGGGGCCGAGGTGGCGTCCTTGCAGGACGGCCAGGTGCTGGCGCTGTCCAGCCACGACCTGACCAGCCATCGCGCGGATTACGACATCGTGCGCAAGATGCGCGCGTCCATCCTGGTGCTGGGGCCGATGCTGGTGCGCGACGGCCGGGCCGAGGTGTCCTTGCCCGGTGGCTGCGCGATCGGCGCGCGGCCGGTGGACCTGCACCTGAAGGCCTTCGAGGCCATGGGCGCGGAACTGGACCTGCGCGACGGCTATGTCCATGCCAAGGCCCCTGCGGGCGGGTTGCGCGGGGCGGTGGTGGATTTCCCGCTGGTGTCGGTTGGCGCGACCGAGAACGCGCTGATGGCCGCCACCCTGGCGCGCGGCACCACGGTGCTGAAGAACGCCGCGCGTGAACCGGAAATCGTCGATCTGGCCCGCTGCCTGAGGGCCATGGGGGCGCAGATCGAGGGCGAGGGCACATCCACCATCACCATCCAGAGCGTCGATGCGCTGCACGGCGCGACCCATCCCGTCGTCACCGACCGGATCGAGCTTGGCACCTATATGCTGGCGCCCGCCATCTGCGGGGGCGAGGTCGAATGCCTGGGCGGCCGGATCGAGCTGCTGTCGGCCTTTTGCGAAAAGCTGGACGAGGCGGGCGTCCGCGTCACGGAAACCCCGCGCGGCCTCAAGGTCAGCCGCAAGAACGGCGGCATCCGCGCCGTGAATGTCACGACCGAGCCCTTCCCGGGCTTCCCCACCGACCTTCAGGCGCAGTTCATGGCGCTGATGTGCGTGGCCGAGGGCACCAGCGTGCTGGAGGAAACCATCTTCGAGAACCGCTTCATGCACGCCCCCGAACTGACCCGCATGGGCGCCCGGATCGAGGTTCATGGCGGCCATGCAACCGTCACCGGGGTTGACGGGTTGCGGGGGGCGCCGGTGATGGCGACCGACCTGCGCGCGTCCGTCAGCCTGATCCTGGCCGGGCTTGCCGCCCAGGGCCAGACCACCGTCAGCCGGGTCTATCACCTGGACCGCGGCTATGAGCATGTGGTCCGCAAGCTGCGCGGCGTCGGCGCCCAGATCGAACGCGTGAAAGAGGAGTAAGCGATGCCACAGGATGCCCGTTTCGCCGATGCCGACCCCGCCCCTCTGGCGCTGATGGCCGAGGATGAACAGGATCTGCGCATCCTGTCGGCGCTGTTGCAGGACGCGATCCTGCCCGCGTCCGAGATGTCCTATGACCCGCGCGGGCGGACGCTAGCCCTGCTGCTGAACCGCTTCCGCTGGGAGGATGCCGAACAAGCGGCGGCCGAGGGGCGCGATTACGAACGCGTCCGGTCGGTCCTGCTGATCCGCGACGTGCAGCGCGTGCTGTCCGACGGCATCAGCCGCGACGCGGACACGGTGCTGGAACTGCTGGCGATGGTCTGGCAGCCGGGCCCCGATGGCACCGGGCGGCTGCTGCTGGAATTCGCGGGCGACGGGACGCTGGCCGCCGAACTGGAATGCATCAACATCGACCTGCGCGACGTGACGCGGCCCTATCGCGCGGTGTCGGGCAAGGCGCCTGCGCATCCCGACTAAGGGGGTATTTGGGCAACGAAGAAGCGGCCCCTTGTGGTGCTTGAGGCGGGCGGGGGTTGCGGCTAACAAGGCGTGACACCAGAGGACAGACCATGCCCGTCACGCTGAACACATCGGAGCCCGGTTTCGAGACCCGCTTTGCCGACATGCTTTCGGCCAAGCGCGAGGATTCGACCGATGTGAACGACGCCGTGGCCGCGATCATCGCCGATGTGCGCAAACGCGGCGACGCGGCCCTGTGCGATCTGACCAGCCGCTTCGACCGGCTGGACCTGACCCCCGACCGCCTGCGCTTTTCGCCAGAGGAGATCGCGGCGCAGGTCGCCCATGTCCCGGCCCAGGACCGGGCGGCGCTGACGCTGGCGGCTGACCGGATCCGCGCCTATCACGAACGACAGATGCCCCAGGACGCAAGCTGGACCGATCCGCAGGGCGCGACGCTGGGCTGGCGCTGGACGCCCGTGTCGGCGGCGGGGCTGTATGTGCCGGGGGGACAGGCGGCCTATCCGTCCTCGGTGCTGATGAACGCGATCCCGGCCCGGGTCGCGGGGGTCGAGCGGCTGGTGATCTGCGTGCCGACGCCGGGCGGCCACCTCAACCCGCTGGTGCTGCTGGCAGCCCAACTGTCGGGCGTCACCGAAATCTATCGCATCGGCGGGGCGCAGGCCGTGGCGGCGATGGCTTACGGCACCGACACCATCGCGCCGGTGGACAAGATCACCGGGCCGGGCAACGCCTATGTCGCGGCGGCCAAGCGCCAGGTCTTTGGCCGCGTCGGCATCGACATGATCGCCGGTCCGTCCGAGGTTCTGGTCATCGCCGAAGGGAACCAGCATCCCGACTGGCTGGCGCTGGACCTGCTGGCGCAGGCGGAACATGACGCCGACGCGCAGTCGATCCTGATCACCACCGATCCCGTCCTGGGCCATGCCGTCGCGGGCGCCGTGGACCGCATCCTGCCCACCCTGCCCCGCGCCCGGATCGCGGGGGCAAGCTGGCGCGACTACGGCACCATCATCATCGCCCGCGACCTGGACGAGGCCGCCGCCCTGTCGAACCGCATCGCGCCCGAGCACCTGGAGCTTTGCGTGGACGACCCCGAGGCGCTGGCCGCGAAATGCGTCCATGCGGGCGCGATCTTCCTGGGCCCGCACACGCCCGAGGCCGTGGGCGATTACGTCAGCGGCCCGAACCATGTCCTGCCCACGGCGCGGTCGGCGCGGTTTTCGTCCGGGCTGTCGGTGCTGGATTTCCTGAAACGCACCACCATGGCGCGGCTGACGCCCGGCGCGCTGAACGCGGTGGGCCACGCCGCCATGCGCCTGGCCGCCGCCGAGGGGTTGCAGGCGCATGGCGAATCGATCCGCGTCCGGCTGGAGCAGCTGAACGAAAGGCCCCCCGCATGAGCCGGATCATCCACATCGAGATCGACGACTCCCAGGCACCCCCCGCAACCCCCGAGATGGAGCAGGAACGCCGCGTGGCGATCTTCGACCTGATCGAGGACAACAGCTTCAGCGTCCCCGGCCGCGACGGCCAGCCCGCGCCGCAGGGGCCGTTCCGGCTGGACCTGTGCATCCGCGAACGCCGCCTGGTCTTCGACCTGGCCGGCGAAGGCGGCGACAAGGTGGCCGAGTTCCACCTGTCGATGGGCCCGTTCCGGCAGGTGACCAAGGATTACTTCCAGATCTGCCAAAGCTATTTCGACGCCGTGAAGCGTCTGCCCCCCGCCCAGATCGAGGCCATCGACATGGCCCGGCGCGGCATCCACAACGAAGGCGCGCGCACCCTGCAGGAGCGGCTGGAAGGCAAAGCCGAACTGGACATCGACACCGCCCGGCGCCTGTTCACCCTGATCTGCGCCCTGGTGCCCCAGGGCTGACGATGGCGCAGAACACGATCCCCGCCTCGGTCCTGTTCTGTTGTGATCACAACTCCATCCGCTCGCCCATTGCGGAAGGGATGATGAAGAAGTTCTATGGCCGCGCGGCTTACGTCCAGTCGGCGGGCGTCAAGAACGACATGGAGGTGGACGGCTTCGCCATCGCCGTCTGCGACGAGATCGGCGTCAGGATCGAGAACCACCGAAGCCGTTCCTTTGACGAGATGAAGGACTGGGGCGACGACCTGGGCGGCTTTGATCTGATCGTGGCGCTGTCGCCCGCCAGCCAGCGGCAGGCGCTGGAACTGACGCGGGTCTATCACCTGGACGTGGAATACTGGCCGATCATGGACCCCACCGGCCTGGCCGAGGGTCGCGAGGCGAAGCTTGCCGCCTATCGCCAGACCCGCGACCAGATCAGGACGCGCATGATCGAACGCTTTGGCCCGCCCAGGGCCGAGGAGTAGCGCAGAAAAAACCGCGCCGGCCCGGTGCGGGCGGCGCGGCAGTGTGGCAATCCTGATGGGGTAAGATCAGCGACGCCAGTTGGTGGGCACGTCCCAGATGGGACGCGCGATCTCGTCCGCGGCCTGTTCGCGGGTCAGGCCGACATCGCGCAGCTGCTCATCGCCCAAATGAGCCAGAGCCTGGCGGGATCGGCGGACGCTCAGCATGGTCAGAATCCGCTTGGCCCAGGACGGGCGCGGGAAAGGGCCGTGCCCGGCAAGGACATGAAGCGATGTGGTCTTGATGGCCATCGTTCATCTCCGGTGATTGAAAGCATCATTTTTGGTGATGCGTTAGTGGCTTATGATTTCCGTCCTTGATTGATAGATTCGCCAGATGTATTTTTGAAACGAATGTTTTTGATCCCTTCCATCAGGAATGTTGAACGATGCGCAATCTGGACATCGGCACGCTCAGGTCGCTTCAAGCCGTGGCGGAATACGGCGCCGTCACCCGCGCGGCCGAGGGGTTGAACATGACGCAAAGCGCGCTCTCCATGCAGATGAAGCGGCTGGAGGATCTGTTCGGCGAGGCGATGCTGCAAAAGCAGGGGCGCGGCGTGGTGCTGACCGATTTCGCGGTGGAACTGCTGATCGAGGCGCGCAAGCTGGTCGCCCTGAACGACGCCATTGTGTCCCGCTTCACCGGCCAGCGCCCCGAGGCGCGGCTGCGCGTGGGCCTGACCAGCGACTGGCTGTTCACCAAGGTGGCGCAGGCGGTGCGCGCCTTCCGCCAGGCCAACCCGCGCATCGAACTGGTCATCAACGACGGCCGCAGCAAGGATCTGCGCCAGCAGATGAAGCGCGGCGAACATGACGTGATCCTGACCACGGAATTTGAAACACCCCCCGGCGCGATCCACCTGTCCAAGGTGGACCTGGCCTGGTTCGGCGCCATCGGCGGCACCGCCTGGGAACAGCGCCCGCTGCCCTTGGCGAACTCGCCGCATTGCGCCTATTACCCGGTCGGGCTGACGGCGCTGGACCGGGCGGGGATCGAATGGGTGCAGGCCGTGGCCGATGGCGGCAGCGACACCTGGCGGGTCAGCGCCGCCGCCGACCTGGGCATCACCATCCTGCCGCGCGGCATCGAACAAGCCGGGCTGGAGCCGGTGGAGCATGGCGGCGCCCTGCCGCCGCTGCCGCCCACCTGGCTGAACGTCTATGTGGCCGACGGCCCGGCCCGGCGCGAGGCGGCCGAGTTCGCGGGCTATCTTCGACGGGCCGTAAGCGAGGTGGCGGCGATGGCCGCGTGACGGAAGATTGACACCCCGCCCCGTCCGCTGCACTTAGGCAGCGGCAGAGCGGAGTGGCAGATGACCCGGATCGACGATACCTTTCAGCGCCTTCAGGCCCAGGGGCGCAAGGCCTTCGTGACCTATATCATGGCCTCGGACCCCGACGACGCCACCACGCTGGAGATCATGCGCGGCCTGCCGGGCGCCGGGGTGGACATCATCGAACTGGGGATGCCCTTCACCGACCCCATGGCCGACGGCCCCACGATCCAGGCCGCGGGCCAGCGGGCGCTGGCCGCAGGCGGCAGCGTCACGCGCACGCTGGAGATCCTGCGCGAATTCCGCAAATCCGACGACACGACTCCGGTCGTGCTGATGGGATACTACAACCCCATCTACGCCCGCGCGGGCGGGGTCGAGCGGTTCCTGTCCGAGGCGAAGGACGCTGGCGTTGACGGGTTGATCGTCGTGGACCTGCCGCCCGAGGAGGACGAGGAGCTGTGCATCCCCGCCGCCCGCGCGGGCCTGAACTTCATCCGCCTCGCCACGCCCACGACCGACGACCGCCGCCTGCCTGCGGTGGTGAAGAACACCTCGGGCTTTGTCTATTACGTCAGCGTGACCGGCATCACCGGCGGCCCCGCCGCCAACGCGGCCGAGGTGGCGCCCGAGGTCGCGCGCATCCGCGCCTCGGCCAGGCTGCCGGTGGTGGTGGGCTTCGGCATCTCGACCGCTGAGGCCGCCCAGCAGATCGCGGGCGTGGCCGACGGCTGCGTGGTGGGCAGCGCCATCGTCAAGAAGATCGGCGAGGGCCGCCCGGTCCCCGAGGTTCTGGATTTCGTCCGCGACCTTGCCGCCGGGGCGCATCGCGGCTGATGATCCGCGACGCCGCCCCCGGTGACGTGCCCGCCATCGCGGCGATCTGGAACCCGATCATCCGCGACACGGTCATCACCTTCTGGCCGACGGAGCGCAGCGAGGCCGAGATCGCCGCGCTGATCCGCGACCGGCAGGCCACGGGCCATCCTTTCCTGGTGGCCCAGGATGCGGACCGGGTGCAGGGCTTTGCGACCTATACCCAGTTCCGCCACGGCGGCGGCTATGCGCGCAGCATGGAACACACGATCTACCTGGCCCCCGATGCGCGCGGCAGCGGCATTGGCCGCCTGCTGCTGGCCGCCCTGGAAGATCATGCCCGCACCCAGGGACACCGGCTTTTGATCGGCGGCATCACCGCGTCCAACGAAGGCTCGTTGCGGTTTCACGCGCGGGCGGGTTACGCCGAATGGGGCCGCATCCCTTGCGCGGGCTGGAAATTCGGCCGGTTCCATGACCTTGTGCTGATGGGCAAGGATCTGGCGGCGGAAACGTAGGGCGCGACATCCCGCCCCTACACTTGCCGCGCGTTACCCGCTAACCTGCCCCCATGGACACGCGCGCGACCGATACCCCCTGCCCCAGCCTGCCAAAGCCCCGCAGCTTCTGGCAGCGCATTGGCGACCGCCTGGCCGCGATGCTGGGCAGCCACCGCGCGGCGATCCCGCCGGAACGGTCCGTCGCCTTCACCATCGCCGTGATCGCGCTTGGCGCGAAGCTGGCGAAATCCGACGGCACCGTTGGCCGGGCCGAGGTCGCGGCCTTCCGCCGTGTCTTCATCATCCCGCGCGCCGAGGAACGGAACGCCGCCCGCGTCTTTGATCTGGCCCGGCAGGACGTGGCGGGGTTTGATGCCTGGGCGCGCCGCATCGCCGCGATGTTTCCCCCGGGCGATCCGGTGCTGGCCGACGTGATCGAGGGGTTGTGCATCATCGCCGTGGCCGATGGCGGGATGCATGAAAACGAGATCATCTTCATCGACGAGGTCGGCCGCATCTTTGGCCTTCCCGCCGAACGCGTGGCCGCGATCCGCCTGCGCCACGACCGCCAGACCGACTGCCCGCCCTGCGACGTGCTGGGCATCCCGCTGGACACCCCCCTGCCCGAGGCGCGCAAGCGGTTCCGCGCCCTGATCCTGGAAGCCCATCCCGACCGCGCCATTGCCCGCGGCCTGCCGCCCGAGGCGGTGCGCCTGGCCGAGGCCCGCACCCGCCGCCTGAACGAGGCTTGGGACAAGTTCCGCCAGATGCGGCGTGGCACCACCGTCCCCGAACCCGCCGAATAGGCCCGGCCCTTGCCGCGCGGGGCCGCAGCGACTAGGTTCGCCATGACCCTGTGACGGACCCCACGATGCCCCAAGACGCAGCACCTGCCTATCAGGTTCTGGCCCGCAAATACCGGCCCGAGACCTTTGCCGACCTGGTCGGCCAGGACGCCATGGTGCGCACGCTGAAGAACGCCTTTGCCGCCGACCGCATCGCGCAGGCCTTCATCATGACGGGCATCCGGGGCACCGGCAAGACCACCACCGCCCGCATCATCGCCAAGGGCATGAACTGCATCGGCCCCGACGGCGGGGGCGGTCCCACGACCGAACCCTGCGGGGTTTGCGAACATTGCGTGGCGATCAGCGAAGGGCGCCATGTCGATGTGCTGGAAATGGACGCCGCGTCCCGCACCGGCGTGGGCGACATCCGCGAGATCATCGAATCGGTGCATTACCGGGCGGCATCCGCGCGCTACAAGATCTACATCATCGACGAAGTCCACATGCTGTCCACCAGCGCCTTCAACGCGCTTCTGAAGACGCTGGAGGAACCGCCCCCGCATGTGAAGTTCATCTTCGCCACCACGGAAATCCGCAAGGTGCCCGTCACGGTCCTCTCGCGCTGCCAGCGTTTCGACCTGCGCCGCATCGAGCCCGAGGTGATGATCGCGCTGCTGCGCCGCATCGCCTCGGCGGAAGGCGCGCAGATCACCGATGACGCCCTGGCCCTGATCACCCGCGCGGCGGAAGGATCGGCCCGGGATGCCACCAGCCTTCTGGACCAGGCGATCAGCCACGGCGCGGGGGAAACCACCGCCGAACAGGTCCGCGCCATGCTGGGCTTGGCCGACCGGGGCCGCGTCATCGACCTGTTCGAGATGATCCTGAGGGGCGACGCCGCGTCCGCCCTGACAGAACTGCAATCGCAATATGCCGACGGCGCCGATCCCGTGGCCGTGCTGCGCGACCTGGCGGAAATCACGCACTGGATTTCCGTCGTGAAGATCACGCCGGATGCGGGCGACGACCCGACCATCGCCCCCGACGAACGGGTGCGCGGACAGGAATTGGCGGGCAAGCTGGCGATGCGCGTGCTGACGCGTCTGTGGCAGATGCTGCTGAAGGCGCTGGAAGAGGTATCCGCCGCGCCGAACGCCATGATGGCGGCGGAAATGGCGGTGATCCGCCTGACCCATGTGGCCGACCTGCCCGACCCCGAGGCGCTGATCCGCCGCGTCCAGCAGGCCCAGGCGGCGGGCGATTTCGCACGGGCGGGCACGCCTTCCATGCCCTCGCAGGCGCCCCGCGCCGCCCGGCCCGCGCCGGTGATCGCGCAACGGTCGGGCGCGGCAACGGCGCTGGCGGTCAGCCCGGACGCTTTCGTGGCTTGGCCCGATTTCGCCTCGGTCCTGGATCTGATTCGGCGGATGGGCGACATGCTGCTGCTGGTGCAGGTGGAACGGCATGTGGGCCTTGTCCGCTACAGCCCCGGCCGGATCGAGTTCGAGCCGCGCGGCAATGCCCCCCGCGACCTGGCGCAGAAGCTGGCGGAACGGTTGCGCGGCTGGACCGGCGGGCAACGCTGGGCCGTCACCGTCACGAACGAGGGCGGCGCGCCCACGATTGCCGAACAGCAGGCCGCCGAACAGCGCGAGCGCGAGGAACGCGCCCTGCAACTGCCCATCGTGCAGCAGGTTCTGGCGACCTTTCCCGGCGCCACGCTGCGTCGCGTGACCCGCGCCGCCCCCGAGGCCGCCGCCGAGGATGTGGCGGAAGGCGCGGCCAACCCGCACGAGCTGACCCAGGGCCCCGTGGCCGAGGTCGAGGAATGGGATCCCTTCGAGGACGAGGACTGAGCGATGATCAAGGGTTTGGGCGGCTTCGGCGACATGGCCAAGATGATGAAGGCCGCGAAGGACATGCAGGACCGGATGCAGCAGATGCAGGCCGATCTCGACACCATCACCGTGACCGGCGAATCCGGCGCGGGGCTTGTGCGCGCGACTGCAACCGCCAAGGGCGAGCTGACCGCGCTGGAGATCGACCCCTCGATCTTCGTGCCGTCCGAAAAGGAGGTGGTCGAGGATCTGATCCTTGCCGCCATCAAGGACGCGCAGCGCAAGGCGCAGGAGAAGATGCAGTCCGAAATGGCCCGCATCACGCAGGAAATGGGCCTGCCTGCCGACATGAAGCTGCCCTTCTGAATGGCCGAGGGCAGCGACGACATCCAGGCGCTGGTCGGGCTGATGGCGCGGCTGCCGGGGCTTGGGCCGCGATCGGCGCGGCGCATCGTGCTGCACCTGATCCGCAAGCGGTCCGGGCAGATGTCGCAGCTTGCGGGCCTGCTGGACCGCGTGGCCGTCAACTCCCGCGAATGCGTGACCTGCGGCAACATCACCGACCGCGACGAATGCGCGATCTGCACCGATCCCGCCCGCGCGACGGGGGAGATCTGCGTAGTTCAGGACGTGGCCGACCTGTGGGCGATGGAGCGCGGCCGCGCCTTCGGCGGTCGCTATCACGTCCTGGGCGGCACGCTGTCGGCCCTGGATGAGGTCGGGCCGGACGATCTGGGCATCCCCGCCCTGATCGACCGGGTGGAGCGCGAGAAGATCCGCGAGGTGATCCTGGCGCTGAACGCCACCGTGGATGGCCAGACGACGGCGCATTACATCGCCGACGCCCTGGCGGATTCCGGCGCGACCGTGACGGGTCTGGCGCAGGGCGTGCCCATCGGCGGGGAACTGGATTACCTCGACGACGGCACGATCAGCGCGGCGCTGCGCGCGCGGCGGAAGCTTTAGCAGACCTGCTGCACTTGGCCGGGCGGGATCAGGAAACGCATGGCGTTTTCCCCGCCCGCTTCCCGACATCGCCACCAGAAACGGATCGAGCCTGTGATCACATGAGGCCGGCGCCCGACCTGGTGGGCGAGAAGCGCCAGCCGAGGGTGAGGAGCGCCCGCCGAGGGTGAGGAGCGCCCGGAAAAAGGTCCGGTGGACCTTTTTCAGCGACGAACGGGCGAAGCCCCGGGAGGGCGGGCGCTGGCCGGGCCTTTGAGGCCCGGCGGTTCCGGTGGTCAGGGATCGCGTGGCGAAGGCGATGGTTTTCGCCAATCAGCAAGACAGGATCGTCAAGCGTCCGCCAGTTCCCCCGCCAGCGCCTTTTCGATCAGGGCGCGCGTCTCATCAATGCCATAGAGGGCGATGAACCCGCCGAAACGCGGCCCCTGGTCCGCCCCCAGCAGCACCTGATACAGCGCCGCGAACCAGTCGCGCAGCGGCTCGAATCCATGATCCTTGCCGATGGCGAAGACCATGGATTGCAGCGCCTCGGGGTCGGCGGGCTGGTCCCAGGCGGCGAGGCGCCCGGCCAAGTCCTCCATGGCGCGGCGTTCGACCTCGGTCGGCGCGCGGAACTGGCGGGTGGGGGCCACGAAATCGGTGAAATAGCGCACCGCAAAGCCCGCCGCCTGGTCCAGGCCCGGATGCGTTTCGGGGCTGGCCTCGGGCGCATAGCGGCGGATGAAGCCCCAGAGACCATCCTTGTCCTTGGCCCCCGCCACGGATGCCAGGTTCAGCAGCATCTGGAACGGCACCACCATGTCGGACGCGGGCACCTCGCCGCCGTGGATATGCCAGACCGGGTTCGCCAGTTGCTGGTCCACCGTCTGGTCGGGATAGGCGCGCAACTGCTGGTGATATTCATCGACGGCCTTGGGGATCACGTCGAAATACATGCGCTTGGCCGTCTTCGGCTTCTGGTACATGAAGTACGACAGGCTTTCCGTCGCCGCATAGGTCAGCCATTCGTCGATGGACAGCCCATTGCCCTTGGACTTGCTGATCTTCTGGCCGTGCTGGTCCAGGAACAGCTCATAGGTGAAATGTTCCGGCTTCCGGCCGCCCAGGATCTCGCAGATGCCGTCATAGATGGGCGTGTTGGTGGAATGGTCCTTGCCATACATCTCGAAGTCGACGTCCAGCGCGGCCCAGCGGGCGCCGAAATCGGGCTTCCATTGCAGCTTCACCTGGCCCCCCGTGACCGGCAGGGTCAGTTCCTGCCCGTCCTCGTCGTCAAAGGTGATGGTGCCGTTCTTCGCATCCACATGCTTGATCGGCACATACAGGACCTTGCCGGTCTTGGGGCTGATCGGCAGGAAGCAGCTATAGGTCTGCTGGCGTTCCTCGCGCAGGGAAGCCAGCATCACCTCCATGATCGCGTCATAGCGTTCCGCCGCCAGTAGCAACGTGTCGTCGAACTGGCCGGACTTGTAGAACTCGGTCGCGCTGATGAATTCGTATTCGAAGCCAAAGGTGTCCAGGAAGCGGCGCAGCATGGCGTTGTTGTGGCCGCCGAAGCTGTCGTATTCGCCGAAGGGATCGGGCACCGTGGTCAGCGGTTCCTGCAAATGCTGGCGCAGCATCTCCTGGTTCGGGACATTCTCGGGCACCTTGCGCATCCCGTCCATGTCGTCGGAAAAGCAGAACAGCCGCGTGGGAATGTCGCTGATGATCTGAAACGCGCGGCGGATCATCGTGGTGCGCGCGACTTCCCCAAAGGTGCCGATATGGGGCAGGCCGGATGGGCCGTAGCCCGTCTCGAACAGGACGTATCCCTTTTCGGGATCCTTCTTCTCATAGCGTTTCAGCACCCGGCGCGCCTCCTCGAACGGCCAGGCCTTCGATTGCATTGCGGCGTCGCGCAGGGTTGTCATCGCATGGTTCTCCTGTTCCAAGGCTTGACGCCTTATTGAACGCGGGCTGAATCGTCAATAATTTGCGCCCGAAACCGATTGCCAAAGGACCAGCCATGACCATCGACCTGCCCTCGTTCTCGCCCTGCGATGCCCTGGTGGCGGTGATGGTGGCGGTGCTGGCGTCGGACCAGACCTATCGCACGTCCGAACTGGTGGCGATCCAGCGCAACGTGGACCACGCCCCGGTCTTTGCGGAATACGACGACGACCGGATCCGGGCCATCAGCCAGACCGTCCTGACCCTGTTCGAGGACGAGGACGGCATCGACGCCCTGTTCGGCCTGGTCCGCGATGCCCTGCCCGAAAAGCTGTATGAAACCGCCTATGCCCTAGCCTGCGACGTGGGCGCGGCGGACGGGCGGCTTTATGAAGGCGAGGTCGCCATGCTGGCCGAGATCCGGCACCAGCTGAACATCCCCCGCCTGCACGCCGCCGCCATCGAGCTGTCGGCCCAGGTCCGCCACCGCGTGTTGTAGTCAGGACCAGATCGCCAGCACGTCGCGCTGAAGCCGCTTGGCGTCGCGGGTCCAGGACAGCACGCCGGATGGCAGTTCCTGCCCCGCCGTCGCCGCCTGCCGCCGCGCATCCGTGCAAAGGATCGCAAAGGCTGATTGCGTCCCGTCCGGGCGTTGCAGATAGCCCGCAAGGTTCGACACGAAGTTGAGCGTCCCGGTCTTGGCGCGGACCTGCGCGGCCTGCGCCGGGTCGCGGCCCAGATCCTCGTCCAGCGGGTCCGTCTTCAGAAGGTCGGGCAGGCCCGCCGCCACACCCGGCCCCGCCAGCAGCCGCGCCATGCCAAGCGCCGTCACACGGCTGTCGGGCGAGAGGCCGGAATGATCGGCCAGCGTGAAGTCCTGCCCCTGCCCTTGTTCCGTCAGCCACGCCGCCATCGCACGGGCCGAGCCTGCCGGATCCGCCGCGCCGCTGGCGTGCAGGCCCACGACCTCGGCCGTCAGGTTGGTCGAGAAATGCAGCATCCCGCGCAGGATCTCCTCCAGCGGCGGGCTGGAATGGCTGACCAGGACTTCGCCCTGCGGCAGGTCGCGGACGACTTCGGGCGCTGGCAGGACCAGTCCCTTGGCGCGGCAGAGGGTCTGGAACACGTCGCCTGCATAAAGCTCGGGTCGACGGACGGGCAGCCAGCGGCTGCCGGGCTGGCGAGTGGCACGGCGAGAGACGGTCCAGCTTTCGCGGGCGCCATCTTCCTGCCACGAAAACAGGTCGTCCCCGTCGCCCGCCACCGCCGTGATGGTATAGGCGCGTGGAGAGTGGCTTGCCGCGCGGGCCTCCAGCGACATCTGCGCGCCGCCCTGCCGCCAGCCCAGATGCACGCGGTTGAAGTTCAGGATCATCCCCGATAGCGCCGGGTTATAGGCCAGGTGGTCGGCCTGCGGGGGCGCGATCTCGTGAACCTGCGGCAGCGCGCCGCCCCAGACGGCAAAGCGCGCGGGCACGGGCTGGCCGGTGGCGGCAAGATCGCCCGCCAGCCGGGCCAGATCGTCGGTGGACAGGACCGGATCGCCGCCGCCCGCCAGGATCAGGGTGTCGCCCGCGCGGATCACGCGGGTCGTAAAGGTGCGGCTGCGCCCCAGTTTCGCCAGCGCGTAAAGCGCCGTCACCGCCTTGAGCGTGCTGGCGGGCATCATCGGCGCGGCGGCCAGCGCGGCATCGGCCAGATTGTCGCCGGGCAGGTCCATGCGCGCATAGGCGACCATGCCCGCCAGCCCCGCCGTGGCGACGACCGGACCGGCGGTGAAGCGCGGCTTTGCGGGCGGACGCGCCCAGGATGCCGCAGGCAGCGCGGCAAGCCCGGCCAGAAGGACGCGCCGGTGCATCATCGCCCCGCCCTCAGCGCGGTCGAGGAGGCGCGCGACATCGGCAGGTTGACCAGCACCCAGGCGGGCGGCTTGCGCCCGGCCAGCGTCCCGGCCTGCGACAGCGGCAGGCGCGCGCGCGCCATGACCTGCGCGGCCTTCGTATGGCGGGCGGCGGTGCGCGATCCGGGCCGGGCCAGGACGCCGATGGGGACGGTGGCCGCGATGTCGCGCCAGCGGTCCCAGCGGTGGAACTGGACCAGGTTGTCCGATCCCATCAGCCAGACGAAGCGCACGCCGGGATAAAGGCGGCGCAGAGCAGCAAGGGTATCCGCAGTCATCCGCGTGCCGAGGCGCTGCTCGATATCCGCCACAATGACGCGCGGGTCGGCCAGAAGCCGCCGGGCATGGGCGATCCGCTGCGCCATGGGCGCAGGCCCCCGCGCCTTCAGCGGATTGCCGGGCGAGACAAGCCACCAGACGCGGTCCAGCCGGAACTGGCGCATGGCGGCCTCGGTGATCGCGACATGGCCTTCATGCGCGGGATCGAAGGACCCGCCCAACAAGCCGACGCGCATCCCCCGCGCGGCCACCGGAAGCCCCGCCCGGATCAAAGCGTGATGGCCGAGATCAGCCTGCCGTAATCGACCTGGCCTTCATGCGTGGCGCGGCGATAGCTGAAGAACCTGTCGGGGTCGGAATAGGTGCAGTGGCCGGACCATTCCGCATCCACCCCGGCTTCGCGCAGGTGCATCAGGCCGAATGACGGCAGGTCGAACATGGGCCGCCCGTTGGGCCCGCCGCTGAAGAAGCGGTCATAACCGGGATCCTCGGCCAGAAAGCTGTCCATGAAGTCAGGCCCGACCTCATAGGCGCGCTGACTGATGGTGGGGCCGATCACGGCGCGGATGTTTGTCGCGCCAAGGGCGCGCATGGCGTCCACCGTCGCCTCGATGATGCCGTCCAGCGCGCCGCGCCAGCCCGCGTGGCAGGCGCCGATCACGCCCGCCTGCGGGTCGGCCAGCAGGATCGGCTGGCAGTCGGCGGTCAGCACCGCCAGGGCCACGCCGCGGCGGGCGGTGACGATTCCGTCAGCCTCGGTATTCGCAACCGTAGGGATGTCGTGGGCATCGGTCAGCGTGACCACATCGGCGGAATGGACCTGCTTCACGGTCGCCAAGGCCTCGGCGGGGACGCCCATGGCGGTGGCGACGCGGGCGCGGTTCAGGGCCACCATCTCGGTCTGGTCGGTCGATCGGCGCCCGCAGTTCAGCCCGGAAAACAGCCCCGAAGACGCGCCGCCCTTGCGGGTGAAGAAGCCGTGCCTGACATCGCGCAGCAGGGGGTGGGTCAGGATCTCAAGCGTGGTCTGCATGAAGCCTCAGCGCGTCAAATCCGGGCACCGGGGGCGCCCCTTTCGGCCAGATGGCCATGGCCTTGAACAGGTGACCCATTTCGTCCGGGTGGGTCAAGCGCCGAAGCGCCGCCGTTGCGGTGGCATCCCCCGCCGCCGCCAGCCGGTCCGCCCGCTGCGCCGCGCCCAGGGACAGCAGCCAGTCGCCCTGGTGGATCGGGCGGGACGCCACGGCCCCTGCCCGGATCGCGGCGGCGGCAAGAGGTGCGAAATCGACATGGGCGGTCAGGTCGGCCTCGCCCGGATGGGCCAGCGGGTCTTCGGGTTGGTGGTTGCGAAGCGCCTGGAAAGTGTCGCCATAGCCGTTCCAGCCGCCGTAATCGACCAGGATCGCCGCCCCGCCATGCGCTGCGATGCGGCGGGCGATGGCCTCGACGATGGCGGGGGCGGCGGGGCATTCCTCGACCACGTCGCCCGGCTTGCCCTGGCGCGGCAGGTCCACCACGGGGCCAAGGCCAAGGCGCAGGCCGCTGTCCGACAGGCCGACCATGCGTTCACACCAACCCTCCGGGGTGCGCTGGTATTGCCGGATCGGCAGGGCATCGAAGAATTCGTTCGCCATCAGGAACAAGGACTTGTGTGGCAGTTCCTCGACGCTGTCGAGATGCGTGACCGCGCCCAGCCGGTCCCGCTGGATCCGGCGCAGGTGCGGGGATGCCTCGATCAGCGCGACCTGGGCCGCCGGGACCATGCCGGGAACCTTGCCGATCGCGCGCAGCATGTCGGCCATCAGGGTGCCGCGTCCCGGTCCCGGCTCGGCCAGGGTGAAGGGCGCGGGGCGGCCCTGGTCCATCCAGGCCTGCGCCAGCGCCAGCCCGCACAACTCTCCGAACATCTGGTGGATTTCCGGCGCGGTGGTGAAATCGCCCTGGACGCCGAAGGGATCGCGCGTGGAATAGTATCCGTATTGCGGATGCAGCAGGCAGATCTCCATATAGTCCGCCAGCGTGATCGGCCCCGTGGCCCGGATGCGCGTCGTGATGATTTCGGCCAGAGGCGTCATGCGGCGGGGCGCCGGATGGCGCGCAGGATCAGGACCAGCCCGATCAGCACCATGGGCAGCGACAAGACCTGCCCCATGGTCAGCCCGATCACCGGCCCGCCGATCACATGGCCTAGGGGGTTGTCCGGCGTGATGAACTGCGCATCGGCCACGCGGAACAGTTCCACGACCATGCGCGCCAGACCGTACCCGGCCAGGAAGACCCCGAAGGCCAGCCCCGGACGGCGCAGGCCGCCCGCGCGGACCAGGGCCAGCAGGATCAGGCCCAGAAGCAGCCCCTCCAACCCCGCCTCGTAAAGCTGGCTGGGATGGCGGGCACAAGGGCCGATGACTCCGGGGCAGGCTTGCGCGGCCTGACCGGGGAAGATCACGCCCCAAGGCAGGTCGGTGGGTCGGCCCCACAGTTCGGCGTTGATGAAGTTGGCGATGCGGCCGAAGAAGATGCCGATGGGCGCGACCACCGCCATGGCATCGGCCAGCCGCAGCGCCGGGATGCCGTTCGCGCGGCAGAAGGCCCAGGTCGCCACGATCACGCCCGCGAAACCGCCGTGAAAGCTCATGCCGCCCTGCCAGACCTTGATGATCTCGGCGGGGTTCGACAGGTAATAGCCCGGCTCGTAGAACAGCACGAAGCCCAGCCGCCCCCCCAGGATCACGCCCAGGATCACCCAGGTCAGCAGGTCGTCCACCCGGTCCGCCCTCATCGGCGCGCGGTCGCCCCACAGGCGGTCGCGGCGCATCATCGCCACGATGATCCGCCAGCCGATCAGCAGCCCCGCCAGATAGGCCAGCGCATACCAGCGCAGCGACAGGGTCAGCCCGCCCAGGTGGATGGTGAAGATCTCGGGGGCGATGTTCGGAAAGGGGATCATGGGGCCTCGGGCTTTTGCGCGGCGCACGCTAGTCGGCGGGGGCGCGGTGTCAACACACCGCCGGGCGGCGTTCCCGCGCATTCGCGGCATCGCCCGCATTGAACCCCGCCGCCGTCCGGCCCATATAGGCGGGCAAGCACGCATCAGGGGCAAAGGCCAAATGACCACGCAAAACAAGTTCTTTGACGACATCTCGAAGCTGATGACCAATGCCATGGGCGTGGCCCACGGCGCCAAGTCCGAGGCCGAAACCGCCATGAAGGGCTGGATCGACCGCTGGCTGGCCGATCGCGACTTCGTGACCCGCGAGGAGTTCGAGGCCGTGCGCGAGATGGCCATCAAGGCCCGGACCGAGAACGCCGAGCTGAAGGCCCGGCTGGACGCGATGGCCGCGGGCCGTCAGGGCTGAACCCGGTCGCGCAGCGCGCCGGAACGGTCATACAGCAGCACCTCGCCCGCGTCGGTGACGACCACGATCCAGTCGCGGGCGAAGGTCACGGCCTGAGGCCCCGCACCGGGGGGCAGCGTGATGGCCTCGGGCAGGTCGGGCAGCACCGGCTGGCCGAGGCGGATCCACAGCAGCGCGACGATGGCGATCATGCCAAGGCCCATCACCAGCGCCAGCCCCGTCACCAGCCAGCGCAGCAGCCGCAGTTCCGGCACCGCTTTCGCCGCCCGCTTCCAGTCGCTATCATCGTGATCCATGTCGAACCTTGTTGTCACCATTCCGCCCAATCCGCCCGACCGGCTTGATAAGGCGCTTGCCCTGGCGGTGCCAGAGGCGGCGGCCCTGTCCCGGTCGCGCCTGTCGCGATTGATCGCCGACGGCGCGGTCAGCGGCCCCGAGGGCGTGATCCGCGACGGCAAGGCCCGCGTGGCCGAGGGGCAGGATTACCGCATCGTCATCCCCGACCCCGAGGCGGTCGAAACCCGCCCCGAGGCGATCCCGCTGGTCATCGCTTATGAAGACGACGACCTGATCGTCATCGACAAGCCTGCCGGCATGGTCGTCCATCCCGCCCCCGGCAGCCCGAACGGCACGCTGGTCAACGCGCTGCTGGCCCATTGCGGCGACACGTTGTCGGGGATCGGCGGCGAAAAGCGGCCCGGCATCGTGCATCGGATCGACAAGGACACCTCGGGCCTGCTGGTGGTGGCGAAATCCGACCGCGCCCATCACGGCCTGGCCGCGCAGTTCGAATCGCATACGGCGCAGCGGAGATACCTGGCGCTGGCCCATGGGGTGATCGACAGCGCCGATCCGCGCCTGCGCGGCACGCCCGGCGTCAGCTTCGAGGACGGGGCGGTGCTGAAGATCACGTCCCGCCTGACGCGCCACGCGACGGACCGGCAGCGGCAGGCGGTCTATTTCGACAAGGGCCGCCATGCGGTGACGCGGGCGCGGATGCTGGAACGCTTTGGCACGCCGCCGGTCGCCATGCTGGTCGAATGCCGGCTGGAAACCGGGCGGACGCATCAGATCCGCGTCCACATGGCCCATGCCGGGTTGGGGCTGATCGGCGATCCGGTCTATGGCGGGGCGCGGCGCGCCTCTGTCAAGGCGCTTGGCGCGGCGGCCGAGGCGGTCACGGCCTTCCCCCGGCAGGCGCTTCACGCGGCGCATCTGGGCTTTGACCACCCCGTGACCGGCCAGCCCCTGGCCTTCGACAGCCCCCTGCCCCCCGACATGCAGGCGCTGCTGGATGCGCTGCGGGCCGCCCCATGACGGGATCGTGAAGACGCCGCGCCTGTCGCGTTCATGATTTCTAAACAGAATGTCACCATTACCCCCGTCAAGGATGCCGGAACCTTGCGCGCGCAGGTTGCGTTCCCCGGGCATATGCGAAAGGCCAGCACCATGGCGAATTATGGAAACCTTCCCGCCCCCAGTCCCGAACAGGGCCTGAACCGCTATCTGCAAGAGATCCGCAAATTCCCGCTGTTGCAGCCGGAAGAGGAATACATGCTGGCCAAGGCCTGGGCCGACCACCAGGATAGCGAGGCCGCGCACAGGCTGGTCACCTCGCACCTGCGGCTAGCCGCCAAGATCGCCATGGGCTATCGCGGCTATGGCCTGCCCCAAGCCGAGGTGATTTCCGAAGCCAACGTGGGCCTGATGCAGGCGGTCAAGCGGTTCGACCCGGAAAAGGGGTTCCGCCTGGCGACCTATGCGATGTGGTGGATCCGCGCATCCATTCAGGAATACATCCTGCGGTCCTGGTCGCTGGTGAAGATGGGCACCACCAGCGCGCAGAAGAAGCTGTTCTTCAATCTGCGCAAGGCCAAGTCCAAGATCGGCGCGCTTGAGGAAGGCGACCTGCGCCCCGAAAACGTCGCCCAGATCGCCATCGACCTGAACGTGACCGAGCAGGAGGTGATCGACATGAACCGCCGCCTGTCGGGCGGCGACGCGTCCCTGAACGCGACGGTCGGCTCGGGCGAGGGCGAATCGACCTCTCAATGGCAGGACTGGCTTGAGGACGAGGACGCCAACCAGGCCGAGGCATTCGCGGAATCCGAGGAACTGGACACTCGCCGCCAGATGCTGATGCAGGCGATGGACGTGCTGAACGACCGGGAAAAGGACATCCTGATCGAACGCCGCCTGCGCGACGATCCCCTGACGCTCGAGGATCTGTCGGCGCGCTATGACGTGTCGCGCGAACGGATCCGCCAGATCGAGGTGCGCGCCTTCGAGAAGTTGCAGGACCGGATGCGGGTGCTGGCGCGCGACAAGGGGATGCGGGTGCCCGAAGGGGCGGCCTGACGGCCTCGGGGTGCAATTGACCTGCCATTGCCGCACGCTATGGTCGGCGAAACGATGGCAGACCGGACCCGATGACCGCGCTTACCAAATTTCAACGGCTCGAAGCCCAGGGGTCGTGGCGCGCGTCCCCCGATGCGCCCTTGCGCGAGGTCATCGTGTCGCTGGGCGAGGCCACACTGGTCCTGTCGGATCCGGCGACCGATCGCCCGCTGTCCCACTGGTCGCTGCCTGCCGTGGTGCAGCTCAATCCGGGCGCCCTGCCCGCGCTCTATGCGCCGGGCGCCGAAGGGGCGGACGAAACGGTCGAGATTGACGATCCCCTGATGATCGAGGCGATTTCCAAGGTCCAGGGGGCGGTTGCCAGCCACCGCGCGCATTCCGGCCGGTTGCGCGGCGTGTTGGTGGTGCTGGCGATCCTTGCGGTGCTGGGCGGCCTGGCCTTCTGGCTGCCGGGGGCGCTGGTCGCCCATGCGGCGCGCATCGCCCCCCCGGCGCAGGCGCGCGACATCGGCATGGCGATCCTGGCCGATCTGGAAACGGGCGCGGGCCGGGTCTGCACGCGCGACTCCGGCCAGGCGGTGCTGGATCACCTGGCGCCGCACCTGCTGGATCCCGGGGCCATCATCCGCGTCGTTCCCGGCCCGCTGGGCGGCGCCCGCCGCCTGCCCGGCGATCTGTATGTCATCGGCAGCGACCTGCTGCGCGCCGCCCCGGGCCCCGAGGCCGCCGCCGCGCATCTGGTGTCAGCCCGGCTGGCAACCGCCGAGCCGGACCTGAAGGCGGCGGCCATGCGCCACGCGGGCCTCGGAGCCTCGCTGCGGCTGATGACGCTGGGCCACCTGCCGCGGGACGCGATGGCGGGCTTTGGCGCCGCGCTGCTGATGCAACCCGCCCCCCGCCCGGCCGACGCCGACCTGCTGGCGGCCCTGGGCGAACGCGGCATCCCGGCCGAGCCCTATGCCCGCTCCATCGACCCCACCGGCCAGACCGTCCTGCCCCTGATCGAGGGCGACCCGTTCCGCACCAACCCGCCTGCCCGTCCGCTGCTGACGGACGAACAATGGCTGGCGTTGCAACAGATCTGCGCGGGCTGACGTTTTCGCCGTTGCACGCCCGCACCGCTGCGGTTATTCACGGCCCCAGGCACCCGTAGCTCAGCTGGATAGAGCGCTGCCCTCCGAAGGCAGAGGCCAGGGGTTCGAATCCCTTCGGGTGCGCCATTCCTCACGACCCTCTGGACGCCGCGCCTTGTGTCAGGTCTTCTGACGCAAACAGGGGGTGACGCATGGACGATCTGGAACGGCGCATTGCGCAGGCGCGGGGCGATGAACCCGCCGACCTGGTGCTGCGGGGCGGGCAGGTCTTCGACCTGATCACCGGCGCGATGATCGCGGGCGACGTGGCGATCTGCGGCGACCGCATCGTCGGCGTGGGCGAGGATTACGAGGCCCGCCGCATTATCGACGTGACCGGCCTGACGCTGGTGCCGGGCTTCATCGACACCCACCTGCATGTCGAAAGCAGCCTGGTCACGCCCCTGGAATTCGACCGCTGCGTCACGCCGCGCGGCATCACCACCGCCATCTGCGACCCCCACGAGATCGCCAATGTCATCGGCCTGGACGGCATCCGCTGGTTCCAAGAGGCCAGCACCCGCACGCTGATGGACCTGCGGGTGCAGTTGTCCTCCTGCGTGCCTTCGACCGAGATGGAAACGTCGGGCGCGCGCATCGAGGCCGATGATCTGCGCGCCGTCATGGGCCATCCTTCGGTCATCGGACTGGCCGAATTCATGAACTATCCCGGCGTGATCCACCGCGACCCCGCCGCCATGGCCAAGCTGCGGCTGTTCGCGGGCGGCCATATCGACGGCCATTGCCCGCAACTGTCGGGCCGCGACCTGTCGGCCTATGTCGCGGCGGGCATCCGCACCGAACACGAGGCGACCACCGCCGCCGAGGCCTTGGAAAAGCTGCGCAAGGGAATGCGCGTGCTGATCCGCGAGGGGTCCGTCAGCAAGGACCTGGCGGCCTTGCAGCCGGTCCTGACCGACGTGACCGCGCCCTATATGTGCCTTTGCACCGACGACCGGAACCCGCTGGACATCGCCGAACAGGGCCACTTGGACCACATGATCCGCGACCTGATCCGGCGCGGCAGCCCGGTGCTGGCGGTCTATCGCGCGGCATCGCTGTCGGCGGCTGAGGCCTTCGGGCTGAAGGATCGCGGGTTGATCGCGCCGGGCCTGCGCGCCGATATCGTGGCGCTGGACAGCCTGGACAGCTGCCGGGCGCAACTGGTCCTGTGCGGGGGGCGCGTGGTCGATGATGCGGCCTTCGCCGCGCGGGGCGAGCAGGCCCCCATCGGCCGCCGCTCGGTCAAGGCGCCTGCGGTCAAGGCCCGGCACTTCCGCCACCCCGGCAATCGGCGCGACACGCCCGTGATCGGCATCATCGAGGGCAAGATCATCACCGCCCACCTGACCCAGGACATCGCCCCCGAGGACGGCGACAAGCGCCCTGATCCCGCGCGCGACCTGGCCCGCATCGCGGTGATCGAACGCCATGGCAAGAACGGCAACATCGCGACGGGCTTCGTGCAGGGCTTCGGGCTGATGCGCGGGGCCATCGCCTCGACCCTGTGCCACGACCACCACAACATTGCCGTGGTCGGCGTGGATTACGACGACATGGCCCTGGCCGTGAACCGCCTGTCAAACATCGAGGGGGGATTTGTCTTGGCCGATGGCGGCCGTGTGCTGGCCGAACTGCCCCTGCCCGTCGCGGGCCTGATGAGCCTGGAGCCGTTCGAGACCGTGCGCGACCGCCTGATCCTGCTGCGCGAGGCCGCCAAAAGCCTGGGCGTCACATTGGAGGAGCCGTTCCTGCAACTGGCCTTCCTGGCCCTGCCGGTCATCCCCGCCCTGAAGATCACCGACCGCGGCATGGTCGATGTCACCAGGTTCGAGATCATCGCGGGCTAAAAAGCCGTCAGATACAATGATCTAGAGGATTTTGGCTGGGGCGGTAGGATTCGAACCTACGGTACACGGTACCAAAAACCGATGCCTTACCACTTGGCCACGCCCCAACTGTGGGAGGGTGAATAGCCAAGGCCGCGCGGGGGTGCAAGCCGAAAAATCACAAAACTTGTCTGTCCGGCGACGGCGCTTTATGCGGCCTCCATGGAACAGGTCGATCTGCTGATATTGGGCGCCGGGGCGGCGGGATTGTTCTGCGCGGGCTCGGCCCTGCGGCAGGGGCGGCGCGTGGTGGTGCTGGATCATGCCCGTGACCCGGGCGAGAAGATCCGCATCTCGGGCGGGGGGCGGTGCAATTTCACCAATCTTGCCACGGCGCCGGATCGGTTCCTGTCGCGGAACCCGCGATTCGCGGCCAGCGCGCTGTCCCGCTATCCCGCCGCCGATTTCGTCCGGCTGGTGGATCGGGCGGGGATCGCCTGGCACGAAAAGACGCAAGGGCAACTGTTTTGCGACGGCAAGGCGACGCAGATCACCCGGATGCTGCTGGACCGGATGAAGGGTGCCGAGTTGCGGATGCAGACGGCGCTGCGGGCCTTGCGCCACGACGGAACGGGCTTTGTCGTCGAGACCTCGGGCGGAACCATCCGGGCCGGGCAGGTGGTGGTGGCCACCGGCGGCAAGTCGATCCCCAAGATCGGCGCGACGGGCATCGCCTATGACATTGCGGCCCAATTCGGCCTGCGCCTGGTCGAGACGCGCGCCGCCCTGGTGCCCCTGACCTTTGCCGAACAGGAACTGGCCTTGTGCCGCCCGCTGGCCGGGGTTTCGGTCGAGGCCGAGATTCGCCATGGCGGCGGGCGGTTCCGGGATGCGCTGCTGTTCACGCATCGCGGGCTCAGCGGGCCGGTGATCCTGCAGATTTCCAGCTATTGGCAACCCGGCGAGACGCTGCAGATCGACCTTGCGCCCGGTCGGGACGTCGCGGCGGATCTGAAGACCGCGCGGGGGCAGTCGGGGCGCGCGGCCGTGGCCTCGGTGCTTGGCCAGGCCCTGCCCGCGCGGCTGGCCGCAGCCATCTGCGAGGAGATGGGGCTGGCGCAGGCGCGTCTGGCCGACCAGCCCAACGCGCGGGTGGATGCCATCGGCGCGCGGGTCAATCACTGGCAGGTGCGCCCCGTTGGCACCGAGGGTTATCGCACGGCCGAGGTGACGCTGGGCGGCATCGACACGCGCGACCTGGATGCGCGGACCCTGCAGGCCCGCGCCGTGCCGGGGCTGTTCTTCATCGGCGAATGCGTCGATGTGACGGGCTGGCTGGGCGGCTACAACTTCCAGTGGGCCTGGGCGTCGGCGGACGCCGCAGGCCGTGCCGCCTAGCCCATCACGGGATCGGCCTTGGCCAGCCGGTCGAAAGCCATCAGCGAATCCACCAGCGCGGGCATCCGGTCAAGCGGGATCATGTTCGGCCCGTCCGAGGGGGCGCTGTCCGGATCCTCGTGCGTCTCGATGAACACCCCGGCCACGCCAAGCGCCACCGCCGCCCGGGCCATCACCGGCGCGAATTCGCGCTGCCCGCCCGAGGATCCGCCCTGCCCGCCCGGCTGCTGCACCGAATGGGTCGCGTCCATGATCACCGGATATCCGGTCCGCGCCATGATCGGCAGCGACCGCATGTCGGCGACCAGGGTGTTATAGCCGAAGCTCGCCCCGCGTTCGGTCAGCAGGATCCTGTCGTTCCCGGTCGAGGCGACTTTGTCCGCGACGTTCGGCATGTCCCAGGGCGCCAGGAACTGGCCCTTCTTGATGTTGACCACCGCGCCCGTCCGGCCCGCCGCCAGCAGAAGGTCGGTCTGGCGCGACAGGAAGGCCGGGATCTGGATCACGTCCACCGCCTGCGCGGCCATAACCGCCTGCTCGGCGTCGTGGACATCGGTCAGCACCGGGCAGCCAAGCCGTTCCCGGACCGTCGCCAGGATTTGCAGGCCTTCCTCGATCCCCACCCCCCGGCGGCCCTTCAGCGAGGTGCGGTTGGCCTTGTCGTAGCTGGCCTTGAAGACAAAGCCCGCCCCGGCCCTGGCGCAGGCTTCCGCCATCCGTTCCCCGATCATCAGCGCATGGTCCAGCGTTTCCAGCTGGCAGGGACCGGCGATGACCACCAGGGGCAGATCGTTGCCGCAGGAAAGGTCGCGGATGCGGACATGTTTGGGCGGGGTCATGTAGATACCTGTTCACGAAGGATGGACGCTGTCAGCGACAGCATCAGATAGATACCCGAAAAGATCAGGAAGGCCACCAGCGTATTCTGGAAGGCCTTGGGATAGGTCGCTTCGTCCGGGGACACGGGGGCGACGGACAGCGACAGATAGCGGACCTGCTTGTTGGCCTCGATCCGCGCGGATTCCATCTGCGCGGCGGCGCCGGCCAGCAGCTCCTGCCGGGTCAGAAGGTCGCTTTCGGCAATCCTCAGCTCGCCCGAGATCAGCGCCAGCGAACTGCGGCTGTCGTCGCCTTCGGTCAGCTGCGTCCGGGTCTCGGCGATCATCTCCTGCAACCGGGTGATGTCGCCGCGCAGCGCGGTGACGCGGCTTTGCTGGGGCTGAGGATTGGCCAGCAACTGCCCCAGTTCCAGCCGCTTCGTCGCAAGCTGCGTTTCCAGGGCCGAGATCTGGGTCATCACCACCGTCCCTTCCGCCGCCGGGTCCAGGACCCCCAGGCTTTGCTGCAGTTCCTGCACGCGGCGCTGCGCGGCAAGCACCTTGGCCTCCGCATCCTCATAGATTTCGATCGCGCCCTTCATCTGGTCGTCGCGCAGGCGCGAGGTCATCTGGTCCACCTGCTCCTCGGCATAGGCGATCAGGGCCAGCGAGAAATCCTGGCTTTGCTGGGGATCGGGGGCGATCACCTCCATGTCGATCATGCCCTCGGTCGGGTCATAGCCGATCTTGACCGACTTCCTGTAAAGGGCGAACGTTTCCTCGTTCGTGGCGTCGGGCGTCAGACGCTTGACCGGGTCGATGGCGGGATCCTGATAGGCCGCCCGGAAGCCCTTGTCCGCGTCCAGCCGCAGCATGGCGTCGCGCGATGTCAGATAGCTTTGCACCGCGACCGAATCGGTGTTGGTGGCAAGCTGCGATCCCGACAGCAACCCGCCCAAGCCGCTGCCCGACGATCCCTGCCCTTCCGCCGACTGGATGCGGAACTGCGACACCGTGGCGTAAAGCGGCGTGGCGACGCGGAAATAATACCAACCCGCCAAGGCGGTCGGCAGGATCACGAAGGCCAGCAGCCGCAACCCCAAAAGGAACATCCGCCGCCGCCTGCGCTTGGCGATGTCGCGCTGGATGCGGAAAATCTCGGCCGCGCGCTTTTCCTCGGTCAGAGCCTCGCGCGAGGGAAGGTCGGGCTTGACCGGCCCGACCTCGGTCCCCGGCCTTGCGGCAGGCATGGACGGCCTTTTCGGCATCACGGCAGGCGTGTTCGCCGCGGGCTTCGCCTGCGCGCGGCTGCCTTCGCTGGACAGGATCTGCCCAAGCGCCGCGCGGTGCGACGGGTCGATGCCGCGCTGGCGCAGGCGCAGCACCGCCTCCTCGTCCGAGGCGACCTCGATCTGGTGCAGGGCGGCAATCCGGCGGGCGATGCGCAACTGCCGTTCGGACAGGTTTTCGGCGCGGATCGCCTCCAGCTGGCTGTCCAGGTCTTCTTCGGACGTGGGCGCGGGCGCCTCGGGCGGCTTGACATGGGCCAGCAACCCGTCATCGACCGGGTCCGTGCGCATGAAGCGTTCGCGGTCATCATTTTGGGGCGGCACGTCCGGCGCTTCGGCCTTCTTGCGGACCGAAAGCCTGATATGGGTGTCCGAGAAGGGCCGTTCCGCCGAGGAGGCGGCTTCGCCCCCCAGGTCGGGCCGCACGGATTCGGCAGCCGAGGCGTGATAACGGCGGACCTTAGGCGGTGTAGTCATAATACTGTTTCGCCTCAGCAAGGGATTCGAAGGAATACAGCCGTCCGTCCCGCAGGATGGCGGCGGACCGGCAGAACTTCTCGATCGTGGCGGGCTGGTGGGACACGATCACCACCGTCGCCGTCTTCAGCCGGTCATACAGCACCGCGCCCGCCTTGCGGTTGAATTCGACATCGGTGGTCTGGGGCATCCCCTCGTCGATCAGGTAGATGTCGAATTCTAGCGCCAGCAGCAGCGAGAACGTGAACCGCTGCCGCATCCCCGCGGAATAGGTGCCGACGGGCATGTCGAAATATTCGTCGATATCGGTCAGCCAGCGCGTGAAGGCGGAAACGTAATCCGGGTCAAGACCATAGATGCGGGCAATGTATCGCGCATTCTCGTTCGCGGAATGCTTGGTGACGACCCCGCCCATGAAACCCAGGGGAAAGGAAATGCGGCAGGTGCGGCGGATGGTGCCTTCGTCGGGCTTTTCCAACCCGCACATCATGTTGATCAGCGTCGTCTTGCCGGTGCCGTTGGGCGCCAGGATTCCCAGGGAATTGCCAAGCTCGACCCGGAACGAGGCCTGGTCGAGGATCACCTTGCGGCGCGTTCCCGTCCAGAAGGACTTCGAAACGTTGTCGAATTCCAGCATCAATCATCCCTGCTGCCGCACGGCCCTGGGGCAGGATCGCCCGGCGCAGGCGACACTAGTATCGGGCGAGCGGAGTGTCCAGTTTTCCCGTGCCGGTATGCCCGCCCCGCGCCCGTTTGTCACCCTTCAAACACGGCGCATTTTCCCTATCTGTTCCCCATGAGCCCGCTTGAACAGTCGATCCGCGCCTGCCGCCTTTGCACGGGGCGCTTTGCCGCCACGGCCACCGCTCATGACCCCCGGCCCGTCGTCTGGTTCCGGCCAGCCGCGCGCATCCTTGTGGTGGGCCAGGCGCCCGGGATGCGGGTGCATCTCAGCGGGCGGCCCTTCACCGACCGATCCGGCGACCGGCTGCGCGACTGGATGGGGATCGGCGAGTCGATCTTCTATGACCAGGACCGCATCGCCATCGTGCCGATGGCCTTCTGCTTTCCGGGCTATGACGCGCGCGGGTCCGACCTGCCCCCGCCGCCGCTTTGCGCGAAGACATGGCGACAGCAGGTCATGGAGCAGTTGCAGCCCCGGCTGACGCTGCTGGTGGGCGGCCATGCGATCCGCTGGCACCTGGGCCTGCGCGACGTGACGGCGGCGGTGGCGTCCTGGCGCGACCATGCGCCGGCGGTCTTTCCCCTGCCCCACCCGTCCTGGCGCAACACCGGCTGGCTGAAGCGCAACCCGTGGTTCGCAACCGACCTGCTGCCCGAGTTGCGCGCCGCCGTCCGGGCCGAGCTGACGCGCAACGACTGACCCTTTGGTCCGGGCCGCGCATCCCCGTGTTGACAGGTTTCGCCCGCCGGGCCATGCCCTGTTTCATGACGACCGACATCCAGATCGCCCGCGCCGCCCGCAAGCTGCCCATCGCCGACATCGCCGCAAGGCTTGGCCTGGGCGAAAACGACATCCTGCGATACGGTCCCGACAAGGCCAAGATCGCGCATCACGCGGTGGCCGGGCTAGCCGACCGCCCGCGCGGCCATCTGGTGCTGGTAACGGCGATCAACCCCACCCCCGCGGGCGAGGGCAAGACGACCACCACCGTCGGCCTGGGCGATGCCTTGAACCGCATCGGCAAGCGCGCCACCGTCTGCATCCGCGAGGCCAGCTTGGGCCCCAACTTCGGCATGAAGGGCGGCGCGGCAGGCGGGGGCCACGCCCAGATCGTACCGATGGAGGAGATGAACCTTCACTTCACCGGCGATTTCCACGCGATCACGGCGGCCCACAACCTGCTGGCGGCGATGATCGACAACCACATCTACTGGGGCAACGCGCTGGACATCGACACGCGCCGCATCACCTGGCGGCGCGTGATGGACATGAACGACCGCGCGCTGCGCGACATCGTGGTTGGGCTTGGCGGGGTTGCGAACGGCTTTTCCCGCCAGACCGGGTTCGACATCACGGTCGCGTCCGAGGTGATGGCGATCCTGTGCCTGGCCCGCGACCTGGACGACCTGCACGCGCGCCTTGGCCGGATCGTCGTGGCCTATACCCGCGACCGCCGCCCCGTCACGGCCCGCGACCTCAAGGCCGACGGGGCGATGACGGTGCTGCTGCGCGACGCCTTGCAGCCGAACCTGGTGCAGACGCTGGAAAACAACCCCGCCCTGGTCCATGGCGGTCCCTTCGCCAACATCGCCCATGGCTGCAACAGCGTCATCGCCACCGATACCGCGCTGCGCCTGTCCGATTACGTCGTGACCGAGGCGGGCTTCGGCGCCGATCTGGGGGCCGAGAAGTTCCTGGACATCAAGTGCCGCCTGGCGGGCCTGTCACCCGCCGCCGTGGTGCTGGTGGCGACGGTGCGCGCGCTGAAGATGAACGGCGGCGTCGCCAAAGAGGATCTGGGGGCCGAGAATGTGGCCGCCGTGACGCGCGGCTGCGCGAACCTGGGCCGCCATGTCGAGAACCTGCGCGGCTTCGGCCTGCCCCTGGTCGTCGCCGTCAACCACTTCGCAGGCGACACCCCGGCCGAGATCGCGGCCCTGCAGGACTATTGCACCCGCCATGGCACCACGGCGATCCTGTGCCAACACTGGGCCAAGGGCGGCGCGGGGGCCGAGGATCTGGCCCGCCGCGTGGTGGAGCTGGTGGAAAACGGCAAGGCCGATTTCCACACCCTGTATCCCGATTCGATGCCCCTGTGGCAGAAGATCGAGACGATCTGCACCCGCATCCACCGCGCCGCCCATGTCGAGGCCCTGCCCGGCGTTCGCGCCCAGCTGGACCTGTGGGAGGAGGAAGGCCATGGCCGCCTGCCGGTCTGCATCGCCAAGACGCAATATTCCTTCTCGACCGACCCGGACCTGCGCGGCGCGCCGGAAGGCCATGTGATCCCCGTCCGCGAGGTCCGGCTGAACGCGGGCGCGGGCTTTGTCGTCGCCATCTGCGGCCAGATCATGACCATGCCCGGCCTGCCCCGCCACCCAGCGGCCGAGACGATCGGCCTGAACGACCTGGGCCAGATCGAGGGGCTGTTCTAGGCCGCCATCGGCAGGCTTGGCCGCGGGTGGTGCCAGCGCCGGTGAACCGCCATGTGCAGCGCCACAAGCGCGGCCAGCGTCGGGCGCATCGCCGTCTGGTCCTGGTCGGCGGTGCCAAAGCCGATTCGGGCCGGAAACGACCCGTCCGGGCGCTGGCTTGCGATCAGGTCGGCCAGCAGCGGGGCCACGTCGTGATCGGGGTCGATCAGGCACAGGCAATAGCACATCTGCGCCAAGGGCGTCAGCCTGCCCTTCCGCTCGGCCCAGGCGGCAAAGCGCAGGCAGTTCGCGAAGGCATCGCCATAGGTCCGGGCATTGGCAAAGCGGGCGCGCTCTGCACCGAAGCGATAGCACAGCATCAGCAGATGGGCGTAATGGTCGATATCCTCCTCGGCCAGCCGCTCGTCGGGGATGGGGCTGCGCAGCGCCGCCTCTGCCTCGGCAAGCAGGCCCGCGTCCGAAGGACCGGAAAGCGCCAGACGCTCGATCAGCGAGGCTTCGGGCAAGTGGACCCGCGCCAGTTCGGCCTGCGGCAACAGCCGCAGGAATGCCGCGCCGGACCCGCTGCCCCTTCCCGGCTGGCTGTCGAGGAAATCCCTTGTGAATTCAGGCGTAAATCGGCTGCGGATAAAGGTTTGAAGCGGTGCCGGGCTGCCGCGCAATCCGCTGCATATATGCGCGGCGACCGTGATTTCGGCCAGGTCGGCCAAATGGGGATCACCGGGCGCGGACAGCAGGGGCCAAAGCTCGATCCGGTTGCGAAGCCATTGCTGGCTGCGGGCATTGATCAGGGTCAGCAACTGCTTATAGGCAAGGTCATGAGGCATGAGCTTTTTCCCTCCGAGACATATTCACCGATTAAAACCCGGTTCAGGATTCTGGCAATTATTCCGCTGCACGGGCAACAGCGACAATGCTGAATATGAATTGAAAACTTTCATATATTCCCGGATAGAGACGGCGGGATCAGGCGACGGGCACCACCCTTGGGGCGGGGTCCAAGATGCCGAACCATGGCAACGCGTAACCACGACCGCCCGGACAGGTTCCCGTCTTGCATGGAAAAACGGTCGCCGGGCAACGAAAACAAGATTGCCTGCGTGTCCCGGCCCGGTCAAGGGAACAATCTGGCTTCCCCTGCCTGCCGGGAAAGGCAGCGTCTGCCCGGTTCGTGGTCCGCAAGGTGCATCCGGACCGCCTGAAGTCGGGGCATTGCCGTCGGTCCAAACTCATGAACTGCGGCGCCACTAAACAAGCGATCTATCTGCGGCAGGATGATTATGTCCTTCCGGTGAACGCCGGTCTTCCCGGGAACGGCAGTTTCGCTGTGGCCAGGATACTTAATTCACTTAGAAGTTGAATCATGACAAGTTTTCCTGAAAACCTTTTTCAAACATCACGCGGATTATTAAATAAAAAATTTATATCATTTTTATGATTTCGGATTTTTACCTCTCCCGCCTCATGGTCACGCTTCGCCAGCAGGTAGAATTACGATCCGCATTGCCGGTCCTGGCCGCCTGATTGCGGGCCCTGGACCTGGCTCACCTGTCCCCGACAGGGCCATGGCCGTCGCCTTGCCCGGATGCCGCAACGACGGCCCGGGCCAGCGTCCGATCAACAGGATGAAATGGCGGAGTGGAAGGGATTCGAACCCTCGAGACGGTTTCCCGCCTGCACCCTTAGCAGGGGTGTGCCTTCGACCACTCGGCCACCACTCCGCCGGCGGGTATAGGGGCGGGCACGGGCGGAGACAAGGGGTTTTTGGGGCGATTTCAACCGAAAACGCCGCCTCAGCCCTTGCGCCGGAAGGTCGCGTAATGCGGCGCCCGCCCCTCGCGCAGGGCCTTTTGTTCATAGCGCGTGCTGAGCCAGTCGTCCCAGGCCACAGGCGTATCCTCCACCAGATCAAAGCCCGCAGGCGGCACTTCCTCCAGCGTCTGGCGCATGTAGTCGGGGATGTCGGTCGCCACCCGGAACTCGGCCCCGGGCTTCATCACGCGGGCCAGCGGGATCAGGTGTTCGGGCGTGACAAAGCGGCGGCGATGGTGGCGCGCCTTGGGCCAAGGGTCGGGATAGTTGAGGAAGGCGCGGCTGATCGAGGCAGGGGGCAGCACGTCCATCAGGTCGCGCGCATCGCCAGGATGAACGCTGACATTGGAAACGCCTGCCGCGCGGATCTTGCCCAGCAGCATGGCGACGCCGTTGATGAAGGGCTCGCAGCCGATGATGCCGATGTCGGGATAGCGGGCGGCCATGTGGACCATATGCTCGCCCCCGCCAAAGCCCACCTCCAGCCAGATCGGGCGGTCGTCGCCAAAGATCGCCGCCGGGTCGATGGGACGGCGGTCCGGGTTGTCCTGCACGGTGATGCCGCGCGGGCGCAGATCGCCCAGATCCTCGGACAGATAGCCCTTCTGGCTTTGGCGCAGGGTCTTGCCGTGCCGCCGGCCATAGAAGTTGCGGCGCGGCGGGTTCGGATCGAAGGCGGATTTGGGTGCGTCGGACATGAGGCGGGCATTGCACCGGCGGGCAGGCCGGGTCAAGCCCCCTGCCCTATTCCCCCATCAACCGGCTGATGATCACCGTCACCTCGGGCTTCTTGCCGATCTCCTCCATGGCGACCTGGCGGGTGATGCGGCGGATCGCCTCGTCCATCTTGGCGTCGTCGCGGACCACGCGGGGATTGGCGCCTTCCAGGAACTCGGACAGCTCGCCCTCGATATGCGCGCCCAGATCCTCGCCGCTGCGGGTGCGTCCGGGAAGGCCCATCAGTTCGACCCAGGCGTCGGGCAGGACATTGTCATCCTCGTCCACGATCACGCTGACCAGGGCATGGCCGTTCAGCGCCATGCGGATGCGGTCGCGCACCACGCCGTCCATCGCGCCGATCAGCACCGTGCCGTCCAGATACAGCCGCCCGGTTTCCACCTGGTCCACGATGCGCGGCACGTCGCCGGTCAGATCCAGCATGGTGCCGTTGGTCGCGATCTCGGCGGCAAGGCCCTTGCCGCGCGCCAGCATCACATGCTCTCGCAGGTGCAGGTGTTCGCCATGCATGGGGATCACGATCCGGGGCTTCAGCAGTTCGTGCAGGGCCTCGATGTCGGGGCGGTTCGCGTGGCCCGAGACGTGGTAAAGGCCATCGTCGGCGTCATAAACCTCGACGCCCATCTCGCTCAGCGCGTTCATGATCCGGCCGACGGACCGTTCGTTGCCCGGAATGGTCTTCGAGCTGAACAGGAAGCTGTCGCCTTCCTTCAGCATCAGCCCCAGATAGCGCCCGCGCGACAGCTGCGCGCTGGCCGCGCGGCGTTCGCCCTGGCTTCCGGTCGCCAGCAGCATCACCTGGTTGCGCGGCAGGCTGGCGGCTTCCTCGGGGCCGATGGTGTCGGGGAAATCGGTCAGCACGCCGGTTTCCAGGCCGACCGCCACCATCTTGCGCATGGCGCGGCCCAGCAGGCAGACCTTGCGGCCCCCGGCAATGGCGGCCTCGGACAGGGTCTTCAGGCGCGCGATGTTGCTGGCAAAGGTCGTGGCGACGACCATGTTCTTTTGCGCCATCACCCAGTCGAGGATGGGGTTGGCCAGCATCGCCTCGGACCGGCCGGGATTGGGGGAAAAGATGTTGGTGCTGTCGCAGGCCAGCACCTTGATGCCCTTGCCCTCGGCCGCGATGTGGTGCCAGGCGATCGGATCGAAGGGATCGCCCACGACCGGGGTGCCGTCCAGCTTGAAATCGCCCGTATGCACCACCCGGCCCGCCGGCGTGTCGATGATCAGCGCGGCGCTTTCGGGGATCGAGTGGCTGACCGGCACGAACTGCACGGTGAAGGGGCCGACGCGCGTCACCTCGGGGCGCGGGCCCACGATATTGACCACGGACGGGGAATGGCCCTGATCCTCCAGCTTCAGGCGGACCAGGGCGCCGGTGAACTGGCGGGCATAGATGGGCACGTTCAGGCGGCCATAAAGGTGGCCCAGGGCGCCCAGGTGATCCTCGTGCCCGTGGGTGATGAAGATCGCCTCCAGCCGGTCGCGGTTCTGTTCCAGCCAGGTCAGGTCGGGCATGATCAGGTCGATGCCGGGACTGCTGTCCATATCGCCGAAGCTGACGCCCAGATCGACCAGGATCAGGCGTTCGCGTCCGGGCTGGCCATAGCCATAGACATAGGCGTTCATGCCGATTTCGCCCGCGCCGCCCAGCGGCAGATAGATCAGGCGCTCAGCCATTGCCCATCTCCTTGTTGTAATCGTGAATGAGCCGCAGCCCGTGCATCGTCAGATCGTCTTCGATTGCGTCAAAGAGGTCAAACCCTTGATCGAACAGCGGCGCAAGCCCCCCGGTTGCAATCACCTTCATCGGGCGCGCGCGTTCGGCCCGGATCTGCCGGACCACGCCATCGACAAGCCCGATATAGCCCCAGAAGATCCCCGACTGGATGCAGGCGACCGTGTTGGTGCCGATCACGCGCGCGGGCATGGTCACATCGACATGCGGCAGGCTGGCCGCACCCATGTGCAGCGCCTCCAGCGACAGGTTCACGCCCGGCGCGATCACGCCGCCGATATAGGCGCCGTCCACGTCCACCACGTCGAAGGTCGTGGCAGTGCCGAAATCCACCACGATCAGGTCCGGCCCGTGGCGGGCAAAGGCCGCGACCGTGTTGACCAGCCGGTCGGGGCCGACCACGGTGCCTTCGTCCACGCGGGGGGCGACGGGCAGCAGGCAGTCGGGCTTGCCCACCACCAGGGGCCGCGTGTCGAAATAGCGGCTGCACAACACGCGCAGGTTGAAGACCACGCGCGGCGCGGTGGAACTGATGATGCAGGTGTCGATGTCCAGGTCGAACTTCTGGCCCGCGATCAGCGTGGACAGCCAGACGAAATATTCGTCCGCCGTGCGCCGGTGATCGGTGGCGATGCGCCAATGTGCCAGGAAACGCTCGCCGTTCCAGATGGAAAAGACGGTGTTCGTGTTGCCGGTGTCGATGCACAGAAGCATGGGTCAGGGCCTGGCGAAATAGACATCGGCGGCGGGGATCGCCTGGCGCCCACGCGGCCCGGTCAGGATCAGCGCGCCGGTCTCGTCGATGCCGTCGAAGCGGCCGGTCGTCTCGGTCGTGCCGGTGCGGGCGGTGATCACCTCGCCCAGCATGGCGGCGCGGGCCAGCCAGGCCGCGCGGATCGGGGCAAAGCCGAAATCGCGCATCTGCCGGTGCCAGGCATCGAAGGCCACGGCCAGCGCGGGCAGGAAATCGTCGGGGGTGATGGTCAGGCCGGTTTCGCCCTGCAGGCTGACCGGGCGCATCGCGCCGGGTTCAACGGCATCGGGCGCCGCGGCCAGGTTGACGCCGATGCCGATGACCAGCGCCTGGATCGCCCCGCCGGACCCCACGCTTTCCAGCAGGATCCCCGACAGCTTTCCGCCGTTCAGCAGCACGTCGTTCGGCCATTTCAGCGCGACGTTCAACTGCGGTCCGCATAGCTGGCGCAGCGCGTCGTAAACGGCAAGGGCCGCGACAAAGGACAACCGCGCGGCATCCGCCGGGCCGCCTTCGGGGCGCAGGACCAGCGAGGCCGCGAAGTTGCCGGGCGGATCGGACCATGCCCTGCCCCGGCGGCCGCGGCCCGCCGTCTGGCGGCGGGCCATGATCCAGGTCGGGCCGGACAGGCCGGGCGCCAGGCGCATCGCCTCGGCATTGGTGCTGTCAACATGGTCCAGGACGTGGCGCGCCACGCCCCGGGGCCAGGGTGCCAGCAGGCCGCCGTTACTCAACGGCCGGGGCCTCGCCGGGGACATCGGGAAGCAGCGCGGCCTCGGCGGGCACGACGGTGCTGACCAGCGATTCAGCCGCCCGCGCCGCCGCGCCGTCCACGCCCCACATCGACACCGCGCCGACCACCAGCAGCGCCGCCGGAACGATCAGCGCCAGGTATTGCACCGCGCCCATGCGGCTTTCGACGCCTTCGTTCTCGGCCCCGAACCACATGTAATAGACGATGCGCAGATAGTAGAAGGCGCCGATGACGGACGCGATCACGCCCAGCACCGCCAGCCAGGACATGCCCGCCTGCACCGCCGCCGTCAGCACGCCGTATTTGGCGAAGAATCCCAGGAAGGGCGGCACGCCCGCCAGGCTGAACATCAGGAACAGCACGGCAAAGCCCTTGACGGGTTCCGCTTGGGCAAAGCGGTTCAGGCTGTCCAGGTCGGTGATCGGGCGGCCATCACGCTCCATCGACAGGATGAAGGCGAAGGAACCCACGTTCATCACCGCATAGATCGCCATGTAGAGCAGCATCGACTGCACGCCGAAGGCCGTTCCCGCCGCCAGCCCGACCAGGGCAAAGCCCATGTGGGCGATCGAGGAATAGGCCATCAGCCGCTTGATGTTGCGCTGCCCGATCCCGGCGACCGAGCCGAGGAACATCGACATGGCCGCAAGCGCCGCGATGATCTGGCCCCAATCGCCCGGCACGTTGCCGAAGGCGTCGAACATCAGCCGCGCGATCAGCGCCATGGCCGCGACCTTGGGCGCGGTGGCGAAGAAGGCCGTCACCGGCGTCGGCGCGCCTTCGTAAACGTCGGGCGTCCACATGTGGAAGGGCACGGCCGAGACCTTGAAGGCCAGCCCCACCAGCAGGAACACCAGCCCGAACAGCAGGCCTACGGACAGTTGCCCGCCCACGACCGTCTGCACGATCCCCGCAAAGCTGGTCGTGCCCGAGAAGCCATAGACCAGGGACGCGCCGTAAAGCAGCATCCCGGACGACAGCGACCCAAGGACGAAATACTTCAGCCCCGCCTCGGACGACTTCACGCTGTCGCGGCGCATGGCGGCGGCGACATAGAGCGCCAGCGATTGCAGTTCCAGCCCCATGTACAGCATCAGCAGGTCGCTGGCCGAGACCATCAGCATCATGCCGATGGAGGCCAGGGCGATCAGGATCGGAAACTCGAACCGCATCAGCTTGTGGCGGTCCATGTATTCCGCACTCATCGCCAGGACGGCGGCGGCGGAAACCAGGATCGTGACCTTGGCGAAGCGGGCGAAGGCGTCGTCGGTGAACATGCCGAAGAACGCGATCTGCTGCGGGCGGTCCGCAAAGCCCACGTAAAGGCCCACCACCAGCAGCGCGGCGACCGTGGCCCACAGGATCGGACGCGCGATGGCGTCCTTGCCGAAATAGGCCCCGGCCATCAGCGCCACCAGGGCATAGATCGCCAGCACAAGTTCCGGCAGGATGGTCGAGAAATCGAGCGCGGTCATCGTGCGTCCCTCAATGGCTGGCAGGGGCCGTGTCCGCCTGGGCGGTCACGGCCAGCCCGTCGCGCGCCTCGTGCGGCAGGGCCTCGTGATAGTTGACCAGCAGCGCCTGGACGGCGGGGCCGGTGATGTCGGTGACGGCGCGCGGATAAACGCCCAGATACAGCGTCATGGCGATCAGCGGCACGAAGACCCATTTTTCGCGCGGGGTCATGTCGGTGATGGTGCGCAGGCTTTCCCGGACCAGCGCGCCCAGCGTCACGCGGCGGTACAGCCACAGCGCATAGCCCGCCGACAGGATCACCCCGGTCGCCGCCACGAAGGCCACCCAGGTGTTGGCCTTGAAGGTGCCCATCAGCGTCAGGAACTCGCCCACGAAGCCCGAGGTGCCGGGCAGGCCGACGTTCGCCATGGTAAAGAACAGGAACACCAGCGCATAGACCGGCATCCGGTTCACCAGCCCGCCATAGGCGTCGATCTCGCGCGTGTGCATTCGGTCATAGATCACGCCCACCAGCAAAAACAGCGCGCCCGAAATGAAGCCGTGCGACAGCATCTGGAAGATCGCCCCGTCCAGCCCCTGCTGGTTCGCGGCAAAGACGCCCATCGTGACGTAACCCATGTGCGCGACCGAAGAATAGGCGATCAGCTTCTTCATGTCGGTCTGCGCCAGCGCCACCAGGGACGTATAGACGATGGCGATGGCCGACATCCAGAAGACCAGCGGTTGCAGCATGTCGCTGGCGACCGGGAACATCGGCAGGCTGAAGCGCAGGAAGCCGTATCCGCCCATCTTCAGCAGCACGGCGGCCAGCACCACGGATCCGGCGGTCGGCGCCTGGACGTGCGCGTCGGGCAGCCAGGTATGGACCGGCCACATCGGCATCTTGACCGCGAAGCTGGCGAAGAAGGCCAGGAACAGCAGCGTCTGCATCCCGCCCACGACGGTGATGCCCAGCACCCGCATGGTGTCCGACGGAAAGTCGAATTGCAGCATCTGCGCGATGTCGGTGGTCCCGGAGATGCGGATCATCGCGATCATCGCGACCAGCATCAGGACCGACCCCAAGAAGGTGTAAAGGAAGAACTTGAACGTCGCATAGATGCGGTTCGCGCCGCCCCAGATGCCGATGATCAGGAACATCGGGATCAGCCCTGCCTCGAAGAACAGGTAGAACAGGATCAGGTCCAGCGCCGTGAAGACGCCGATCATCAGCCCCTCCAGCACCAGGAAGGCGATCATGTATTCCTTGACGCGGGTCTTCACGTCCCAGGTGGACAGGATCGTCAGCGGCATCAGGAAGGTCGTCAGCATCACGAACAGGACCGAGATGCCGTCCACGCCCATCTTGTAGCGCAGGCCCATGATCCAGGGGTGATCCTCGACGAACTGGAAGCCGGTATCGGCCGGATCGAAGCCCGCCAGCACGAAAAGCGAGATCAGGAAGGTGGCGCTGGTCGCGATCAGCGCCAGCCACTTGGCATTGCGCTGCGCGGCCTCGTCCTCGCCCCGCAGGAACAGCGCGAGGATCCCCGCCGCCACGATGGGCAGGAAGGTGATGATCGAAAGAAGGTTCGTCATGTCAGTGCGCGCCCCGCATCATCACCCAGATCAGCAAGCCCACGATGCCCAGGACCATCGCAAAGGCGTAGTGGAACAGATAGCCCGACTGCACGCGACCGGCGAAGCGCGTCAGGCGCGGGATGATTCCCATGGCCACCCCGTTGATGGCGCCGTCGATAACCGCTCCGTCACCGCCCGTCCACAGGGTGCGGCCGATCCACAGCGCGGGACGCACGAAGATGAAGTGATAGATCTCGTCGAAATACCACTTGTTCAGCAGGAACTGGTACAGCGCCGGCTGCTGCGCGGCCAGCTTCGCGGGCGCGTTGGGATAGCGGATATACATCAGCCAGGACAGGCCAAGCCCGATCAGCATCGCGACGAAGGGCGACAGCTTGACCCAGGTCGGGACCGAATGGGCGTCGTGCATGACATGGTTGTCGCTGCGCATGAAGATCGCGCCCTGTTCGAACCCGGCAGGCGTGGCGTGGCCCTCGGCTTCCTCGGCCGGGTCGCTGGCGGCACCGGCTGCGGCATGGGTCGCGGCGCCCGCAGGCCCGCCATGCGGCGCCTCGGCCACCGCGCCGTCCAGCGCCTCGCCATGGCCGCCCTCGGCCTGCTCATGGGCTACTTCGGGCAGCCCGAAGAACCGCTGCACGTTGTCGCCGAAGAAGCTTCCATACCAGATCATGCCCGCGAAGATCGCGCCCAGGGCCAGGACGGCCAGCGGCACGGTCATCACCGGCGGGCTTTCATGGGCATGGTGATGCGCGTGCAAGGGGTCGTGGTGCCCATGATCGTCATGGCCGTGGCCGTGGCCGGGAACGGGCTGGACCTCCTCCTCGGCCTTGATCCCGGCGTCCCAGACCTTTTGCGGACGCGGCGCGCCCCAGAAGGTCAGGAACATCAGCCGCCAGCTGTAGAAGCTGGTCATCAGCGCCGCGATCACCAGCAGCCAGAAGGCATAGCCCACGCCCGAGGCATAGGCGCTTTCGATCACGGCGTCCTTGGACAGGAAGCCCGCAAAGCCGATATGCGTCCCCGGGATGCCGACGCCAGTGATGGCCAGCGTGCCGATCAGCATGGCGGCAAAGGTATAGGGCACCTTCTTGCGCAAGCCCCCATAGTTCCGCATGTCCTGTTCGTGGTGCATCGCGTGGATCACGGACCCGGCGCCCAGGAACAGCATGGCCTTGAAGAAGGCGTGCGTGAACAGGTGGAACATGGCGACCGAATAGACGCCCACGCCCGCCGCCACGAACATGTAGCCCAGCTGCGAACAGGTCGAATAGGCGATCACGCGCTTGATGTCGTTCTGCACCAGGCCCACGGTCGCGGCGAAGAACGCGGTCGAGGCGCCGATGATCGTCACGAACATCTTGGCCTCGGGCGCGAACTCGAACAGTGGCGACATGCGGCAGACCAGGAAGACGCCCGCCGTCACCATGGTCGCGGCGTGAATCAGCGCCGACACGGGGGTCGGGCCTTCCATCGCGTCGGGCAGCCAGGTGTGCAGGAACAGCTGCGCCGACTTGCCCATGGCGCCAATGAACAGCAGCACCGCCAGCAGGTTCGCGGCGTTCCAGCCGGTCCACAGGAAATGGACCTGCGCATTCGCCAGTTCGTCCACCTGGGCGAAGATCGCGTCGAACTGGATGGACCCCGTCATCCACCACAGCCCGAAGATCCCCAGCAGGAAGCCGAAGTCGCCGACCCGGTTGACGATGAAGGCCTTCATCGCGGCGGCGTTGGCCGAGGGCTTGCGGTAATAAAAGCCGATCAGCAGGTAGGAGGCGACGCCCACGCCCTCCCATCCGAAGAACATTTGCAGCAGGTTGTCCGCCGTCACCAGCATCAGCATGGCGAAGGTGAAGAACGAGAGATAGGCGAAGAAGCGCGCCTTGTAATGTTCGTGATGCGTCCAGTTGTCGTCATGGGCCATGTAGCCCATCGAATACAGGTGGACGAGCGCCGACACCGTGGTCACGACGATCAGCATGATCGCCGTCAGGCGGTCCAGGCGGATGGCCCACTGGCTGCTGAAATCGCCCGACACGATCCAGTCCATGACCGGGATGTGCTGCGTCTGGCCGTCAAAGCCCAGGAAGACGATCCAGGAAAACAGCGCGGCCGCGAACAGGATGCCCGTGGTCAGCAGCATCGCGGCCCTTTCGCCGATGATGCGCCAGCCGAAGCCCGCGATCAGGGCGCCCAGAAGGGGCGCGAACAGGATGAATTGCGCCATGGCCCCTTACCCCTTCATCACGTTGACGTCTTCGACCTGGATGGTGCCGCGGTTGCGGAAGAACACCACCAGGATCGCCAGGCCGATGGCGGCCTCGGCCGCGGCGACGGTCAGGATGAACATGGTGAACACCTGCCCCGCCAGGTCGCCCAGATGGGCCGAGAAGGCGACGAAGTTGATGTTGACCGACAAGAGGATCAGTTCGATCGACATCAGGATGACGATGACGTTCTTGCGGTTCACGAAGATGCCGAAAACCCCGGCGACGAACAGGATCGCCCCCACGACAAGGTAATGTGTCAATCCGATCATCGTCTTTCGTCCCTCCGGGTCGTTTGCCCGTTCAATATCCGTCGGCGGTTCAGGGGGCTTACAGGCCCTGCCCCGGCTTCACGTCGCGCAGTTCCATGGTCTTGGCGGGGTCGCGCCACATCTGTTCCAGCACGTCCTGGCGCTTGATGTCGCGGCGGTGGCGCATGGTCAGGGTGATGGCGCCGATCATCGCGACCAGCAGGATCAGGCCCGCGACCTGGAACGGCAGCAGATAGCGGTCATAGAGCACCGTGCCGATCAGGTTCGTGTTCTGCGCCTCGTGCGTGAAGGGCGCGGTCCGCAGCCCTTCGGCCGCGATGCTGCTTTCCCAACCCCCGAAGGCAATGGCCAGTTGCGCCAGCAGCACGATGGCGATCAGCCCCGCCAGCGGCAGGTAACGCGCGAATTCACCCTTGAGCTGGGCGAAATCCACGTCCAGCATCATCACCACGAACAGGAACAGCACCGCCACCGCGCCGACATAGACGATCACCAGCAGCATCGCCACGAACTCGGCCCCTTGCAGGACGAACAGCCCGGCCGAGGCGATGAAGGCCAGAATCAGCCACAGCACCGAATGGACGGGGTTCCTGGACAGCACCACCATGAAGCCCGCCAGGCAGACCGAGATGGCGAACAGATAAAAGGCGAAGGTGATCATTCGGCCTGTTTCCCTTCATGTTCGGTAAAGACGCCCTGGGCGATTTCCAGCGCCTTCTGCATGGCCGGGATGCCGCCGAACATCCCCATCTGATAGATAACCTCGGCCACCTCGCGGGCGGTGGCGCCCGCCTCGATGGCGTGGCGGATGGTCAGGCGCAGTTGCGGTTCCGCGTGCGCCCCCTGAACAGTCAGCGCGGCGACCGTCACCAAGAGCCGGGTCTTGGCGTCCAGCCCGTCGCGGTTGAACGTGCGCCCGAACCACATTTCCAGCATGTCCGCCGGCATGGTCGGGATCATCTTTTCAAAGGCGCGCGGATCGAATGTTTCCAGCGCAGGGTTGAAGGCCCGGGCCATTTCCTGCCCGGACTGCATCATCTGCTGGAACAGCTTGGTGAAGGCGTCGCTCATCTGTAGGGCGCGTCGATGGACAGGTTGCGGGCGATCTCGGCCTCCCAGCGGGCGCCGTTGTCCAGAAGCTTCTGCTTGTCGTAGAACAATTCCTCGCGCGTTTCGGTCGAGAACTCGAAGTTCGGCCCCTCGACGATGGCATCGACCGGGCAGGCTTCCTGGCAGAAGCCGCAATAGATGCACTTGGTCATGTCGATGTCATAGCGCGTCGTGCGGCGGCTGCCGTCCTCGCGCGGCTCGGAATCGATGGTGATCGCCTGGGCGGGGCAGATCGCCTCGCACAGCTTGCAGGCGATGCAGCGTTCCTCGCCGTTGGGATAGCGGCGCAAGGCGTGTTCGCCCCGGAAGCGCGGCGAGATCGGCCCCTTTTCATGGGGATAGTTGATCGTCGGCTTGGGCGCGAAGAAGTATTTCATCGCCACGCCGAAGCCCTTCAGGAAATCGACCATCAGGAAATACTTGGTGGCGCGGGTGATGTCGAAGGCCATCAGATTTCTTCCCCTTGCTTGGGCGCGGCGAAGCGGTCGAAGGCCGCCACGTATTCGCGCACCCTGGCGCCGTCACGAGACTGTTCGGCACTATCCAGATTGTTGGCCAGGAAATGCGCGAACTCGGCCTTGTCGGTCTCGGACGCATTCGCCAGCACTTCGGCGATCTTGTTGGAATAAGCCATGGATTACGCTCCTGCCCAGCGGGCCCAGAAGGAACCGAACACCTCGTAGCGCGCCAGGAAGGCGATCAGCACGACCCACCCCAGCGACAGCGGCAGGAACACCTTCCAGCCGATCCGCATCAGCTGGTCATAGCGGTACCGCGGCACCATGGCCTTGACCATGGCGAACATGAAGAACCAGAAGACCATCTTCAGGAACATCCAGATCGCGCCGTCGGGGATGCCGGGGATGGGCGACAGCCAGCCGCCGAAGAACAGCAGGCTGATCAGCGCGCACATCAGCCAGATGGCGATGTATTCGCCCGCCATGAACAGCAGATAAGGCGTGGACGAATATTCGACCATGAAGCCCGCGACCAGTTCCGACTCCGCCTCGGCCAGGTCGAAGGGCGGGCGGTTGGTCTCGGCCAGGGCCGACACGAAGAACAGCACCAGCATCGGGAAATGCGGCAGCCAGTACCAGGACAGAAGGCCCGCGCCCGACTGCGCGTGAACGATGGCCGAGATGTTCATCGAGCCGGTCGAGATGATGACGCCGATGATGATCAGGCCCAAGCTGACCTCGTAGCTGATCATCTGCGCCGCCGCCCGCAGCGAGGACAGGAACGGGTATTTCGAGTTCGAGGCCCAGCCACCCATGATCACGCCATACACCTCGAGCGAGGAGACGGCGAAGATGAACAGGATGCCCACGTTGATGTCGGCCATCACCCAGCCGGGCGCGAAGGGGATCGCGACAAAGGCCAGCAGCGCCAGGGTCATCGACAGGAAGGGCGCTAGGAAGAAGACGAACTTGTCCGACCCGGCGGGAATGACGATTTCCTTCAGAACGTATTTCAGCGCGTCGGCGAAGGTCTGCAGCAGGCCCCAGGGACCGACCACGTTCGGGCCGCGCCGCATCTGCACGGCAGCCCAGATCTTGCGGTCGCCATAGACCAGAAAGATCAGCGACAGCATCACGAAGGCGATCACCGCCAGGCCCTGCGCCAGAAGCAGGACCGTCATGCCCAGAGAGGATGCCCAGAAATCAGCCATGCCCGTCCCTATCCTGTTACGCGGCGGGAATGCCGCGCGCCTTGCATTCGCGCAAGGTGTCTTCCGTTTCCATCACCCGCAGACCCATCGGCTTTTCATCCGACAGCGTGAATGCGGCACCGATCATCAGCTTGCCGTCGCGCGTATCCTGCAGCGTGCGCACATGGCGGCCGTAGGGCCCGCCATTCTGCTTGGCCCAGCCTGCCAGCGCGCAGGTGGCATACGAGAAGGCGATGTCGGCGTCCACCCCCTCGCGCAAGTTCGCCGTCACCTCGACCAGATCGGACGACCTGCCCGGCGCCAGGGAAACGACCCGGGCCCCCAGGAAGTCCCGGGGGTCCACCTCGGTCCCCGCGGCCCAGGTGGGCAGCGCAGGCTGGGTGCGGGCGGCGAATTCCTCCAGCGCCTTGTCCTGCGCGGTCTGGCGCGGCGGCAGACCGGGGGCCACGCCTGCCCCCAGGTTCAGATCCAGGTTGGCGTTCAGCGCCATCAGGTCAGCCTCGGAGACCGCAAAGGCGTCCTGCCCCTCGGGGCTGTCCAGCGCCATGGTGGTGACGCTGCCGTCGGGCTCCAGGATCAGGATCTCGCCTGACTTGGTGGAAATGCGGGCCAGCGTCAGCGGCGCCTTTCCCTTGGCCGCGCCCGGGGTGGCGACCTTGGCGGTCATCGTCTCGGGCTTGGGCTTGGGCCGGCCTTCGCCCGCATCGTCCGCGCAGCCGGCCAGCATCGCAACCCCCGCAAGGGCTGCGATCAGGTGGCGGGGCTGGCAGGATGCGGGCCACATGTCCGTCACTCGGCCGCCAGCGAGGTTGCGTTGCGCGCGGCGGCCATCCGGGACAATTCGCCCATCAAGGGCGAGGACCGGGCGATCGGGTTCGTCAGGTAGAAATCCTTGACCGCATAGCGGAAGGACGCGCGGCCCAGATCCAGCCGGTCCAGCGGACGCCATTCGTTTTCCGGCACCTGGTCGATCATCGCCAGATGCGGCACGGCCTGAACCAGCGCGCGGCGCAGTTGCGTCAGGCTGTCCCAAGGCAGCGTCTGGCCCAGTTCGGCCGACAGCGCGCGCAGGATCGCCCAGTTCTCCTTGGCCTCGCCCGGCGCGAAGTTCGCACGCAGGGCGATCTGCGGACGGCCCTCGGTGTTCACGAACAGCCCGTTTTCCTCGGTATAGCAGGCGGCGGGCAGGATGATGTCGGCCCGATGCGCCCCGCGATCCCCGTGGCTGCCCTGATAGATCACGAAGGCGCCGGGGGCCACATCCACCTCGTCCGCGCCCAGGTTGTAGATCACCTCGGCCCCGTCGATGGCCGCAGCTAGACCTCCCTCGGTCACAGCGCCCACGTCCATCGCGCCCACGCGCGAGGCGGCGGTGTGCAGGACCAGCAGCTTGCAGTCGTCCAGTTCGCAGATGCGCATGGCGTTGGCCAGCACGGCTTCGCCATCCGCTTCGGTCAGGGCGCCCTGTCCCACGATCACGATGCCGGGCGTGCCCGCGGTGGATTTCAGGTCGTCCTTGGCCAGATGGGCCAGCGCCGCGCGGTCGCTGCCGTGGTGGTGATAGTCATAGGTCAGATCGACCGGATCCCCGATCAGCGCAATCTGCGCGCCATGCGCCCAGGCCTTGCGGATGCGGGCGTTCAGAACCGGCGCTTCGTCACGCGGGTTGGTGCCGATCAGCAAGATGCGTTTCGCGTGGTCGATATCGGCAATCGTCGCGTTGCCCACATAGGCGCCCCGATTGCCCGCAGGCAGGCGCGCGCCATCGGTGCGGCATTCGACATGGCCGCCCAGGCCTTCGACCAGTTGCTTCAGGCTGAAGGCCGCCTCGACCGGGGCCAGGTCGCCCACCAGCCCGGCGACCTTGCGGCCCTTCATCGCGGCGGCAGCGGCAGCCAGCGCCTCGGGCCAGGTCGCGGGGCGCAGCTTGCTGTTCTCGCGGAGATAGGGCTTGTCCAGCCGCTGGCGGCGCAACCCGTCCCAGACATAGCGGGTCTTGTCGCTGATCCACTCCTCGTTCACGTCGTCATGGTTGCGCGGCAGGATGCGCATGACCTCGCGGCCCTTCACGTCGATGCGGATGTTGCTGCCAAGCGCGTCCATCACGTCGACGCTTTCGGTCTTGCGCAATTCCCAAGGACGCGCCCGGAAGGCATAGGGGCGGCTGACCAGCGCGCCCACCGGGCACAGGTCCACGATGTTGCCCTGAAGGTTCGAGGCCAGCGTCTCGTTGAGATAGCTGGTGATCTCGCTGTCCTCGCCACGGCCGGTCTGGCCCATCTGGCTGATGCCCGCGACCTCGGTGGTGAAGCGCACGCAGCGGGTGCAGGAAATACAGCGGGTCATGTGGGTTTCGACCAGCGGGCCCAGGTTCAGCTCCTCGGCGGCGCGCTTCGGCTCTCGATAACGGCTGAAGTCCACGCCGTAAGCCATTGCCTGGTCTTGCAAATCGCACTCGCCGCCCTGGTCGCAGATCGGGCAGTCCAGCGGATGGTTGATCAGCAGGAACTCCATCACGCCCTCGCGGGCCTTCTTGACCATGGGGCTGTTGGTGCGAATTTCCGAGGGTGCGCCGTCCGGGCCGGGGCGCAGGTCTTTCACCTGCATCGCGCAGCTTGCCGCGGGCTTCGGGGGACCGCCCACAACCTCGACCAGGCACATCCGGCAGTTGCCCGCGATGGACAGCCGTTCATGATAGCAGAAGCGCGGGATCTCGATCCCGGCCAGTTCGCAGGCCTGGATCAGGGTCAGGTTGGGATCGACCGCGATTTCGGTCCCGTCGATCTTGATCGTGCGCAAATCGGCCATCGGTTTCTTCCTTACCTGGCAACCAGAAGCGATCCGGCGATCGTCTTCCGTTCTATCTCTTGCCGCCCCAGGCGGCAGAATGTCTCGGGCTGTCCGCTGACAACCCCGTTGGCGGTCATGTAGCGGTCGGCCTCGGCATAGATGCGACGGCGTTCTTCCTTGCTGTCCAGGAAGGCGTCGATCTGCGCCTCGCTATAGCCTTGGTCCAGCGCATAGCGTTTCAGCTTGCGCGCTTCGCCAAAGGCCCTGATGATCCGCGCGTCGAGCGTGGGACACCCCTTGCGCAGCACATCCGCCACCCGCGCCTGGACCAGGCTGTCGTTGATGTGCCGTTCCTGCGAAAGGGGCGGCAGGGCAAGGGCAGGCGCAGCCGCAAGGGACAGCGCCAGAAGCGCCGCCCTTGCCAAGCCGCGATATGCCGCCCCTGCCCTCATTCCGCGGCCATCGCCCCCATGCGTCCGGTGCGCTTGGCCTTGATGCGGTCCTCGATCTCCTCGCGGAAGTTGCGGATCAGGCCCTGGATCGGCCAGGCGGCGGCGTCGCCCAGGGCGCAGATGGTGTGGCCCTCGACCTGCTTGGTCACGTCGAACAGCATGTCGATTTCCTGGACCTCGGCATCGCCGCGCACCAGGCGTTCCATCACGCGCATCATCCAGCCGGTGCCTTCGCGGCAGGGCGTGCATTGCCCGCAGCTTTCGTGCTTGAAGAACTTGGACAGCCGCCAGATCGCCTTGATGATGTCGGTCTGCTGGTCCATCACGATCATGCAGGCGGTGCCGAAGGACGACCGCAACTCGCGCATCCCGTCATAGTCCATGACGGCGTTTTCGCACTGTTCCGCCGTCAGCACCGGACAGGACGCCCCGCCGGGGATCACCGCCTTGAGGTTCTTCCAGCCGCCGCGCACGCCGCCGCCATGCTTTTCGATCAGCTCGCGCATGGGGATCGACATGGCTTCCTCGACCACGCAGGGCGTGTTGAGGTGGCCGGTCAGGCCGAACAGCTTGACGCCCGCGTTGTTCGGGCGGCCAAAGCCCGCGAACCATTCCGGACCGCGCCGCAGGATGGTGGGCGTCACGGCGATGGATTCGACGTTGTTCACGGTGGTCGGGCAGCCGTAAAGACCCGCGCCCGCCGGGAAGGGCGGCTTCATGCGGGGCATGCCCTTCTTGCCTTCCAGCGATTCCAGCAGCGCCGTTTCCTCGCCGCAGATATAGGCCCCGCCGCCGTGGTGGACATAGATGTCGAAGTCCCAGCCGGACCCGGCGGCGTTCGCGCCCAGCAGCCCCGCGTCATAGCATTCGTCGATGGCGGCCTGCAGGGCTTCCTTCTCGCGGATGAACTCGCCCCGGATATAGATGTATGCCGCGTGCGCGCCCATGGCGAAGCTGGCGATCAGCGCGCCCTCGATCAGCGTGTGCGGATCGTGGCGCATGATCTCGCGGTCCTTGCAGGTCGCGGGTTCGGATTCGTCGGCGTTGATCACCAGATAGGACGGGCGGCCGTCGGATTCCTTGGGCATGAAGGACCACTTGAGGCCGGTCGGAAAGCCCGCGCCCCCGCGACCCCGCAGGCCCGATGCCTTGATCTGTTCCACGATCTTGTCGCGCCCGCGGGCGATGATCTCGGCCGTGCCGTCCCAATGGCCGCGCTTGCGCGCGCCGGCCAGGCTACGGTCGCCCATCCCGTAGAGGTTGGTAAAAATGCGATCCTGATCTTTCAGCATCCTGTCCTCAATCCTCTCATCCGGGCGTCAGGCCTTCCTGCGCCGCCAGATACGCCAGGTCACGATCAGCGACCAGACAAAAGCTCCGATGGCGGCCAGATCCGCCAGAAAGGCCCATTTCCCGGCCCAATCGTAATAGCCGCCAAGCGCCTGGACCAGCAGCCACAGGCACATGGCGACGGCGATCACCAGGGCCGCCAGGCGCATCTGGCCCGCGTCGCGATCCTTGCCCGTTCCGCGCATCGCCTGGGCCCCCTGCCTATCGGTCCGTCGTCTCGTCCTTCTGCTCCGCCTCCTCAAGGGCGCGGATGCCCGCAGGATTGCGGTCCGACACCGGGCGCGCAGCCGATCCGGCCTGGGCCTCCTGCTCGGTGATGCCGGAGGCATCCGCAGGCACGCCTTCCGAGGGGCGTGGTTCGCGCTCGGGCGCGGTATCGACCCCGCTGCGGTCGTCCACGGCGGCCGGGGGGGTGCGCAGCCACTTGGCGAGGATCGGAACCTCGGTCCCGTCAATGCGCTTCACGGTCTCGCCGATGTCGCGCGCAAGCGCCGCGCTGGCGTTCAGGCTGTCGCCCTGCCCCTTGAGGTCGGCCAGCGCGATGGGCCCGCCCAGCGGTTCGGACGAAAAGCGTCCGTTCTGCGGACCGGGCAGCGGCACCTGCCCGGCGGAAAAGGCGTCGATCAGGGCTTCCAGCTTTTCGGGCGTCAGATCCTCGTAGTAATCCTTGCCGATCTGGGCCATGGGCGCGTTGGTGCAGGCGCCCAGGCACTCGACCTCTTCCCAGCTGAACTTGCCGTCGGCGGACAGGGTGTGCGGCGTGGGCGCGATCTTGCGCTTGCAGACGGCGATCAGATCCTCGGCCCCGCAGATCATGCAGGTGGTGGTGCCGCAAATCTGGATATTCGCCACCGAACCAACGGGTTGCAACTGGAACATGAAGTAGAATGTCGCCACTTCCAGCGCCCGGATATAGGGCATTCCCAGCAGTTCGGCGCAGTATTCGATGGCGGGCCGCGACAGCCAGCCTTCCTGTTCCTGGGCGCGCCACAGGACCGGGATGATCGCCGATTGCTGGCGGCCTTCCGGGTACTTGGTCATCTGGACATGGGCCCAGTCCAGGTTGGCGGGCGTGAATGCGAAGCTGTCCGGCTGGACGGGCGAAAGACGGCGGAGCATCAGCGGTCAACCTCTCCGAACACGATGTCGAGCGTGGCGATCAGGGCGGGCACGTCGGCAAGCAGGTGCCCCTTGGCCAGCCAGTCCATGGATTGAAGATGCCCGAAGCCCGGCGCGCGCAGCTTTGCGCGATAAGGCTTGTTCGTCCCGTCGCTGACCAGATAGACGCCGAACTCGCCCTTTGGGGCCTCGACGGCGGCATAAACCTCGCCCGCGGGGACGCGGAAGCCTTCGGTGTAAAGCTTGAAGTGGTGGATCAGGCTTTCCATGTCGCGCTTCATGTCGCCGCGCCGGGGGGGCGTCAGCTTGCCGCGCGCCAGCACGTCGCCCGCAGGCTCGGCCCGCAGCTTCTGGACGGCCTGCTTCATGATGTGGGTCGATTCGCGCATTTCCTGCATGCGGATCAGGAAACGGTCATAGCTGTCGCCATTGCGGCCGACCGGGATCTTGAAGTCGAATTCGTCATAGCATTCATAGGGCTGCGACCGGCGCAAGTCCCAGGCCAGGCCCGAGGCGCGGGCCATCACGCCCGAATAGCCCCAGTCCAGCGCGCCCTGTTCATCGACGATGCCGATGCCGACCAGGCGCTGCTTGAAGATCCGGTTTTCGGTCAGCAGGGTGTCCAGGTCGTCCAGAACCTTGGGGAACTGTTCGCACCAGGCCTCGATGTCGTCCAGCAGCTCGGGGGGCAGATCCTGATGCACCCCGCCCGGGCGGAAATAGGCCGCATGGAGCCGCGCGCCCGAGGCCCGTTCATAGAAGATCATCAGCTGCTCGCGCGCCTCGAACCCCCACAGCGGCGGGGTCAGGGCGCCCACGTCCATGGCCCCCGTGGTGACGCCCAGCAGGTGGTTCAGGATGCGGCCGATTTCCGAATACAGGACGCGGATCAGGCTGGCCCGGCGCGGCACCACGGTGCCCGTCAGACGCTCGATCGCCAGGCACCAGACATGTTCCTGGTTCATGGGCGAGACATAGTCCAGCCGGTCGAAATACGGCAGGTTCTGCAGGTAGGTCCGGCTTTCCATCAGCTTTTCGGTGCCGCGGTGCAGCAGGCCGATATGGGGGTCGGCGCGTTCCACGACCTCGCCGTCCAGTTCCAGCACCATGCGCAGGACGCCATGCGCCGCCGGGTGCTGGGGACCGAAGTTGATGTTGAAGTTGCGGATCTTCTGCTCGCCCACCAGGGTGTCAGCCGATCCGTCGTCATAGGCATTGATGCGGATATCGCCGTCCATGGCCTTACCCCTTGGTCTTTTCGTCGCCGGGCAGCACGTATTTCGCGCCTTCCCACGGCGAAAGGAAGTCGAACTGGCGGTATTCCTGCGTCAGGCGCACGGGTTCATAGACCACGCGCTTGTCGGATTCGTCATAGCGGACCTCGACATAGCCGGTGGTCGGGAAGTCCTTGCGCAGGGGAAAGCCGCTGAAGCCGTAATCGGTCAGGATGCGCCGCAGGTCCGGGTGCCCCGAGAACAGGATCCCGAACATGTCGAAGACCTCGCGTTCCAGCCAGTTGGCGCAGGGATAGATGGACACGATCGAGGGCGCGATCTCGTCCTCGCGCAGCGCGACCTTGATGCGGATGCGGTGGTTCTGGTGCATCGACAGCAGGTGCCAGACCAGGTCGAACCGCTGCGGGCGTTCGGGATGATCGACGGCGGTGATGTCGATCAGCGTCGAAAAGCGGCAGGAACTGTCGCTGCGCAGGAACTCGATCAGGTCCACGATGCCGGACAGCGTCGAGGTCACGGTCAGCTCGCCAAAGGCGACGGTCGCGTCCAGCACCTGGTCGGCGCAGCGCAGCTTGAGGTGTTCGGCCAGTTGGTCCAGCGCGTCGATGTCGGGATAGACAGCCATGGCTTACCTCACCAGCGTGCCGGTGCGCCGGATCCGGCGCTGGAGTTGCAGGATGCCATAGAGCAGCGCCTCGGCCGTGGGGGGGCAGCCGGGGACATAGATGTCCACGGGCACGATCCGGTCCACGCCGCGCACCACGGAATAGCTGTAGTGGTAATAGCCGCCCCCGTTGGCGCAGCTGCCCATGCTGATGACATAGCGCGGTTCGGGCATCTGGTCGTAAACCTTGCGCACCGCCGGGGCCATCTTGTTGGTCACGGTGCCCGCCACGATCATCAGGTCCGACTGGCGCGGGGAGGCGCGCGGCGCGGTGCCAAAGCGTTCCACGTCATAGCGCGGCATCGAGGTATGCATCATCTCGACCGCGCAGCAGGCCAGGCCGAAGGTCATCCAGTGCAGGCTGCCGTTGCGCGCCCAGTTGATGATGTCCTCGGTCGTGGTCAGCAGGAAGCCCTTGTCCTGCAACTCGCGGTTCAGGGTGGCGGTCGCGACCTCGCGGTCGGGACCGGCGGTATTCGCTCCGGTCATCACGCCCATTCAAGCGCCCCTTTCTTCCATTCATAGGCAAAGCCCACGGTCAGCACGCCCAGGAACACCATCATCGACCAGAAGGCCACGTCCGACAGGCCCGCGAAGCTGACCGCCCAGGGAAACAGGAAGGCCACTTCCAGGTCGAAGATGATGAACAGGATCGACACCAGATAGAAGCGCACGTCGAACTTCATCCGCGCGTCGTCGAAGGCGTTGAAGCCGCACTCGTAGGCGCTGACCTTTTCAGGATCGGGGTTGCGCACGGCAACCACCACGGCGGCGAGGATCAGGACCAGCGCCAATGCAGATGCCATCCCCGCGAAGACGAGGATCGGCAGATAGTCCTGCAGCAGAGTTTCCACGGGCAAGTTCCCCTTGTCGGCCGCGGAAAAGCTGTGGCTGCCCGCGACGGGTTAGCTAGCCGCCCGTTTAGACCTGCGGGCCAGCGGGGTCAACGGGCGGCTGATGGCGGATGGCAGGCACATCGTGCGCGTTGCCTTTGCGCCCATATGTCCATCCGGGGCCCCGTCTTCCAGATGCGCTTGCCGGTTTGCCGGAATGACTGCCGTAACGTCACGATCCCTGCGGCAGGACGGGGTGACGCCCCCCCCAAATGCAAGGAAGGCAGCCCGGGGGCTGCCTTCGATCGCTGCACCTGGCCGGTGGATTACATCCCGGCCGCCTGGCAATCGGCCAGGGTGATGATCTCCATGTTGATCCTGCCCGAGAACTGGTCGGCATCCTGGTTGCCTTCCAGGCCGGTCGTGGCGGTCGCCGAGTTGTCGCTGGCGGTCGCCGCCGCAGCGGGGTTGGGCGAGTCGTCGTCCTGGTTGCCCTCGTTGCCGGTGGTCGGCTGGGCTGCGTCCATGGTGCCGGCATCGGCCACAGGGCCCCCCGCCTCGGACACCGAGTCGTCATCGGCATTGCCCGAATTGCCGGCATCCCCGCCCGAGGCGGTCGCGCCCGGGGCCTGGTCATTCGACCCCATGGCCAGGGTCCGGCAATGTTCGGCCACGGCAGCCATGTCCGCCTCGGTAATCTCCTGCGTGCCGACCATGGTCTGGGCAAAGGCTGCCGGAGCAAGGCCAAGAACGGCGGCCAGGGCAAGCGGGGCGGTAAGGGTCTTGATCTTCATCGCAATCCTCCATTTGTGGCGTTCAGGCATTGAATTACCGGACCAACACCCAGACGGCAGGCTTGTTCCGTGGCCTGGTCACACAAGAATGTTGCGCAAGGCGCGGGAACCGCCTGCCGGGCCATGGCATTGCATGGCCCCCATGCGTTGCGCTTGGCCCCGGGACGGGTTATTTCTGGCCGAACCGCGACCGAAAGGACATGGCCTTGCGCGATCTTCGGATTCCCGACCAGCGACACCCGGAAAAGGCCCACCGGCCCGACCAGGCCCAACCCAAGAAGCCCGCCTGGATCCGCGTGAAGGCCCCCACATCGGACGGCTACAAGCGCACCCGCGACATCATGAAGGACAACCGCCTGTCCACGGTGTGCGAGGAAGCGGGCTGCCCCAACGTGGGCGAATGCTGGTCCCAGGGCCACGCCACCATGATGATCATGGGCGAGATCTGCACGCGCGGCTGCACCTTCTGCAACGTCGCCACCGGCAAGCCCAATGCGCTTGACGTGTTCGAGCCGGGCCGCGTCGCCCATGCGGTCCAGAAGCTGGGGCTGAAGCATGTCGTCATCACATCCGTCGACCGCGACGACCTGGACGACGGCGGGGCGGATCACTTCGCCCAGACGATCCGCGCCATCCGCCACCGCAGCCCCGATTCGACCATCGAGGTGCTGGTCCCCGATTTCCTGAAGTCGAAGCCCGGCTCGGTCGAGATCGTGGTCGAGGCGCGGCCCGATGTCTTCAACCACAACCTGGAAACGGTGCCCGCGCTGTATCCGACCGTCCGCCCCGGCGCGCGCTATTTCCATTCGCTGCGGCTGTTGCAGAAGGTCAAGGAACTGGACCCGGCGATGTTCACCAAGTCCGGCATCATGGTGGGGTTGGGCGAGGATCGGGGCAGCGTGTTGCAGGTGATGGACGACATGCGCGCCGCCGACATCGACTTCATGACCATCGGCCAATACCTGCAACCGACGCCCAAGCATCACCGCGTGGACCGCTTCGTCACGCCCGAGGAATTCGCGGGCTATGAAAAGGCCGCCTATGGCAAGGGCTTCCTGATGGTGTCCGCCACGCCGCTGACGCGGTCGTCCTATCACGCGGGCGACGACTTTGCCCGGCTGCGCGCCGCGCGCTTGCAGAAACTGGGCCGCGCCTGACCTCTTGCAAAAGCCCGCGTCCCGGCATAATCGGAACGCGGAAGGCCCGAGTGACGGAATGGTAGACGTAGCGGATTCAAAATCCGCCGCCGCAAGGCATGTCGGTTCGAGTCCGACCTCGGGTACCAGCCTTTTCCCAAAGACCGAAAGGACAAGGGCCGCGTAACGCGGCCCCTTTCGTTTTAACGCAGCGCGCCCTGCTTGCGCAGCCGGGCATTGCGCGCCCACATGTTCAGCCCCTCGACAATGGCGGAAAAGGCCATCGCGGCATAGACATAGCCCTTGGGCACATGGACGCCGAAGCCCTCGGCGATCAGGGTGGTGCCGATCAGCAGCAGGAAGGACAGCGCCAGCATCACGATGGTGGGGTTCTTGCCGATGAAGGCCGCCAGCGGGTTCGCCGCCAGCAGCATCACCGTGACGGCGGTCACGACGGCGACCACCATGATTTCCACATGCGGGGTCATGCCCACGGCGGTGATGATGCTGTCGATGGAAAACACCAGGTCCAGGATCAGGATCTGCACGATGGCGCTGCCGAAGCTGACGCCCGCGACGCCCACGATCGTGTCCTCGTGGTCGGTCGGATCGACGTGGTGGTGGATTTCCTTGGTGGCCTTCCAGACCAGGAACAGGCCCCCCGCGATCAGGATCATGTCCTTCCAGGACAGCTCGTTCCCCAGGATCGTCAAGACCGGCTGCGTCAGCTGCACGATCCAGGCGATGGTGGCCAGCAGGCCAAGCCTCAGGATCAGCGCCAGGCCGATGCCCACCCGGCGCGCCTTTTCCCGCTGCCCTTCCGGCAGCTTGTTCGACAGGATCGAGATGAACAGCAGGTTGTCGATGCCCAGCACGACCTCCATCACGACAAGGGTGCCAAGGGCGACCCATGCCTCGGGTTGCTGCATAAGGGCGATGATGTCCTGCATGGAGATATCCTGTCAAAAGGGCTGTCGGCCAGAAAAGTCATTCTGCCCCTGCCGGTTCCGTTCTTTCCGCAATGCGTCATCAGCGCCCGGATGAGAAGACGAAAAAGCCACAGGGACCGGCCCGGGCGCCTGGTCGCTATCCGGCCATGACCCGTTCCCCCGCCTCGGCCAGCACCGCCGCCAGGTCGTCGAACCACCCCCCGGCGGGGGTCGAGGCGCGGCGCAGCAGCAGCACGTCGCGGCAGGGTTGGGGGTCGGGAAACTCGACCACCGACAGGCCGGGCGCCGCCGCGCGTTCAAGGCGCAGGGCAAGCTGCGGCAGGAAGGTCAGGCCCATGCCCTGTGCGGCCAGGCGGCACAGGGTGGACAGCGAGGCCGCCCCCAGGTCCAGCCGCGCGCCACGGCGGCCCAGGCCGCAAACCTCCAGCGCCTGGTCGCCCAGGCAATGCCCCTCGTCCAGCAGCAGCAGCTGGCCAGGGTCAAGGTCGCGCGGCTCGGGGCGCGACCGGCCCAGGCGGGCGATGCGGTCCTGGCTGCCCGCCAGCAGGAAGCGGTCGGTGAACAGCGGCACCGCCACCAGGTCGGCGCTGTCGGGGGGCGTCGCCACGACCGCCACGTCCAGCCGCCCCAGGGAAAGCTCCTCGACCAGGCGGTCGGTCTGCGCCTCGCGCAGGTGCAGGTCGCGCGTCAGGTCGCGGGCGCGCAGGATCGGCAGCGCCTCGGGCAGAAGATAGGGCGCGACCGTGGGGATCATCCCCAGCATCAGCCGCCCGCCCTGCCCCGGCAAGCGCATCCCCTGTTCCAGCCCGGCCATCGCGGCCATGACCTGCCGGGCATGGGCCTCGAAGGCGCGGCCCTGCGGCGTCAGCATCACGCCCGAGGGCGTGCGTTCCACCAGCTGGCTGCCCACCTCGTCCTCCAGCGCGCGGATCTGCATGGACAGGGCCGGTTGGGTCACATGCATCACCTCGGCCGCGCGGGTGAAATGCCCCTGCTGCGCCAGGGCCAGGAAATAGCGCAACTGCCGCAGGGTGATGTTCATAAGCGAGCCTTATCGAAGCAATCGAAATTTCCGATTTCTTTTTATTCATCCGCTCTGCCAGAAGCAACCCAACCACCGACAAGGAGAGCCGGACATGAGCCAGGACACCCCCCGTCCCCGGATGACCACCACGGCAGGCGCGCCCATCGCCTCGAACCAGCACAGCGAGACGGCGGGCGACCGCGGCCCGGTGCTGATGCAGGACTACCAGCTTCTGGAAAAGCTGGCCCACCAGAACCGCGAGCGGATCCCGGAACGCGTGGTTCACGCCAAAGGCTGGGGCGCCTTCGGCACCTTCACCGTGACCCATGACATCACGCAGTATAGCTGCGCATCCATCTTTGGCGCGGTGGGCAAGACCACCCCGATGCTGGCGCGGTTTTCCACCGTGGCGGGCGAGATGGGCGCGGCCGATCACGAACGCGACGTGCGGGGATTCGCGCTGAAGTTCTATACCGACGAAGGCAACTGGGATCTGGTGGGCAACAACACGCCCGTGTTCTTTGTCCGCGACCCGCTGAAGTTCCCGGACTTCATCCACACGCAGAAACGCCACCCGCGCACCAACCTGCGCAGCGCCACCGCCATGTGGGATTTCTGGGGCCAGGTGCCCGAATCGCTGCACCAGGTGACGATCCTGATGTCCGACCGGGGCCTGCCGCAGGATCCGACCTTCATGGACGGCTTCGGCAGCCACACCTATTCCTTCTGGAACAAGGACGGCGAACGCTTCTGGGTCAAGTTCCATTTCAAGACGCAGCAGGGCCACCGTTACTACACCAACGGCGAGGCCGCCGAGATCATCGGCCACACCCGCGAGGGCTATCAGGAGGCGCTGTTCGGCAAGATCGAACGCGGCGAGTTCCCGCGCTGGACCATGTATGTCCAGATCATGCCCGAACTGGACGCGGAAAAGACGCCCTATGACCCGTTCGACCTGACCAAGGTCTGGCCGCATGGGGATTACCCGCTGATCGAGGTCGGCGAGTTCGAGCTGAACCGCAACGCCGACAACTATTTCGCGCAGATCGAGCAGGCGGCCTTCAGCCCGTCGAACAAGGTGCGCGGCATCGGCTACAGCCCCGACAAGATGCTGCAGGCCCGCGTCTTCAGCTATGCCGACGCGCATCGTTACCGGCTGGGGACGCATTACGAACACCTGCCGGTGAACGCGCCGAAATGCCCGGTCCATCATTACCACAAGGACGGGCAGATGAACTTCTTCGGGCAGGTGACGGGCAGCACGGACGCCTATTACGAGCCGAACAGCCGGGGCGGCGCGGCCGAGGATCCCTCCTTTGCCGAACCGCCGCTGCGCCTGTCGGGCGTGGCCGCGCGCCAGCCGCACCGCCAGTTGATCGACGATTACGAACAGCCCCGCGCGCTGCATGACCGCGTGCTGAACGACGAAGAACGCGCGCGGCTTTACAAGAACATCGCCGCCGCCATGGAAGGCGCGGACGAGGACGTGATCGAACGCGCGCTGGTCCATTTCGACCGGATCAGCCCGGCCTATGGCGCGGGGATCCGGGCGGCGCGGGCGGAAAAGGCGGGCCGGGCCATCGCGGCCGAGTGATCTGTTTGTCGCGTAACCAGTTCCCTGTCACCCGGTAACCAGTGACCTGTTGCGGAAAGGGGCGCCCCAAGGCGCCCCTTTTTCCTTACCCGATCAGGCGCGATCCGCTGCCATAGGTTTCCTGGTAATGGCGTTCCAGCCGCATCAGGGCCAGGCGCAGCACGATCTTGCCCGACCGGGCCGACCAGCCCAGGCGGCGTTCGGTCAGCTCGATCCCCTCCAGGAAGCAGCAGACGCGCAGCACGATGTCGCCCATGCCCGGCCCCAGGTCGCGCAGCGCCATCGCCACCCGGTCGCGCGCCGATTCCGATCCGCCGCGATACCCCCCGCCGCTGCGGGACACGTCGATGCCCGAGGTCATGAAGCCCGCCCAGTTCTGCGTGACGCGCGGCCCCATCTGCGCCAGCTCGAAATCCTCGCGCAGGCGTTCGCCCGCCGCGACCATGCCGGGCGACAGGAAGGGCTTGCCTGCCCCGTCGCGCCGCCGCGCCAGCAGCAGCAGCGGGCTTTCGGCGATGTTGACGCGGACACGGCGGCGGCGGCGATCCTCGGGGTCTTCAAGGACGCGGCTTTCCCAGACGCGGTGCTGGTCGGCATGGTCGAAACCGGCGGGCGCCTCGGCCATGCCCATCGTGTCGTCGGGCACGGGGCTTGCGTCGGTGAACTCGGCCGGCCCGGGCACCGCCTGGCGCTGGCGCGGCGATTGCAGCATGTCGCGCAGCGCGTCGCGCCCGGCGGGGGCGATGGCGTAACGCTGCACCCGCCCCGGCAGCCCTGCGGGCACGACCCAGCCCTTCAGCGCCATCAGTTCGGCGATCCAGCGTTCCAGGACGGCGGTGCGGATGTCGTCGCGGCTGATGATGGCCTTGTCCATGCCCTCGGCCGTGACCAGCACCGCGCCCGGTTCGGCCAGGCGGCGCAGCAGCCGCATGGCCTGGCGGTTGTCCAGCTTGCGGGGGCGGTCCGCGCTCTCGGCCAGGGCGCCATCGACCAGGGGATCGTCGCGCCGCGCCTCGAACCGGCGGATGCGGCGCAGGATGGTCGAGGCGTGGCAGCCCTCGGACCGGGCCAGGGCGCGGATCGACTGCCCTTCCTCGACATGGCGCAGGTAAAGGCGCGCATCGTCGGGCAGGTCGTCAGGGGGGGTGGGGGCGGTCCCGGTCGGCGAACGGTGCTCCGCGGCAAGGCTGGGGAAGGCGAAATCTGGAGTGAACCCCTTGGGCTGGACCACAGGACCCTGAAAAACTGATACGCTGGACGGGCCTTGATCGGAGAAGGCCCATGACATCACG
>NZ_JAFLRK010000059.1 GCF_017315735.1 Paracoccus shandongensis | reverse complement strand
GGCCAGCGCGGCGCCGGGATCGGTGGCGCGGGCGGCCCCGATCAGCGCCAGCCGTTCCGGCGTGCGGCGCTTGCGGGCCGGGGCGCGCAGGTCCAGCAGGCGCCCGCCGCCGATGGTCCGGCTGGCCGAGACATCGCGCAGGATGAAGCGGTCATGGACGGCTGCCGCGATGGGGCGGTCCAGCACGATCTGCACCGGGCCGCTGCCGCCCGGCTGGATGGGGTCGGACAGCGGCACGATGCGCGCCCCGGCCTCGACCGCGTGGCTGTGCAGGCGGGCGGGGAACCAGGTGCCGATGGGCTTCGGCTCAGTGGGCAGCACGGTCAGCCAGGCGTCGATCCGTTCGGTCGGGGCGTGCAGGGCGGGGGTCAGCACCACGTCGCCGCGATGGATGGCGTCCTTGCTGATCGCCTCGCCCGCGAGGTTCAGGGCACAGCGCTGGCCCGCGAGGCCCTCGGTCGCGGGGCGGTTCTGGGCATGGATGGCGCGCACGCGGGCGGGCAGGCCGTCGGGGCTGACAATGACGGGATCGCCCACCGCGACACGCCCGGTCAGCACCGTCCCGGTGACGACGGTGCCCGCGCCCGACAGGGTGAAGCTGCGGTCCACGGCCAGGCGCATGGGACCGTCGGCATGGCGGGCGGTCGTCTCGGCCTCGGCGGCGATCAGGGCGGCGCGCAGGGCGTCGATGCCCTCGCCGGTCAGGGACGACACCGGCAGGATCGGTGCATCCGCCAGGGCGGTGCCCGAGAGCGCCGCGCGGATCTCGGCGGCAACCGCCTCGCGCCGCGCCGCATCGGCCAAGTCGGCCTTGGTCAGCGCCACGATGCCGCGCCCGATGCCCAGCAGGTCCAGGATCGCCACATGTTCCCGCGTCTGCGGCATCACGCCATCGTCGGCGGCCACCACCAGCAACGCCAGGTCGATGCCGCCCGCGCCCGCCAGCATGGTGTGGATCAGCCGTTCATGGCCCGGCACATCGACAAAGCCGGTGATCGCCCCCCCGCCCAGGTCGGCATAGGCAAAGCCCAGGTCGATGGTGATGCCGCGGGCCTTTTCCTCGGCCAGGCGGTCGGCGTCGGTGCCGGTCAGCGCCTTGACCAGCGCGGTCTTGCCGTGGTCGATATGCCCCGCCGTGCCGACGATCATGCCGACAGCGCCTCCAGCAGGTCGGCGTCCCGGTCCAGCGTGCGCAGGTCGAGGATCAGCGCGCCGTCCTTGATATGACCAACCACAGGGCAGGGCAGCGTCCGCAGACGCGCCGCCAGCCGGTCGGGCGCATCGCCGCCCGCGCCCGTGATGCGCAGCCCGGCGGAGGGGATGGTGTCGGTCGGCAGCGATCCGGATCCGATCTGGCTGGCGCAGTCGGTCGCGGCAACGCTGTAGCCCGTCAGCAGCGCGGCCACTTGGGGGGCCAAGCGCGCGGCCTGCGCGGCGATGTCGGCCTGCGGGCGCGACAGGTGGCGCAGCGTGGGCAGGCGTAGGGCCAGCCGGTCGGGGTCGCGGTAAAGGCGCAAGGTGGCCTCCAGCGCCGCGATGCGGATCTTGTCCAGGCGCAGCGCGCGCTTCAAGGGGTTGCGGTTGATCTGCGCGATCAGGTCGCGGCGGCCGACGATGAAGCCCGCCTGCGGCCCGCCCAGCAGCTTGTCGCCCGAGAAGGTGATGAGGTCCGCGCCCTCGGCCACCGCCTCGGCCACGGTGGGTTCACGGCGTAGACCGTAAGCCGCCAGATCGACCAGCGAGCCAGACCCCAAGTCGTTCAGCAGCACCACGCCCGCCTGTCGCGCGATCTGCGCCAGTTGGGGTGCAGGGACTTCGGCGGTGAAGCCCTCGATCCGGTAGTTCGAGGTATGGACCTTGAGGATCAGGCCCGTCTGGTCCGTGATCGCGGCTTCGTAGTCGCGCGGATGGGTGCGGTTGGTCGTCCCCACCTCGACCAGATGCGCGCCCGCGCGGGCCATGATGTCGGGCATCCGGAAGGCGCCGCCGATCTCGATCAGCTCGCCGCGCGACACGATGGCCTGCCGCCCCTGGCCGAATGTGTTCAGCGCGATCAGCACGGCGGCGGCATTGTTGTTGACGATCGTGGCGTCCTCGGCCCCGGTCAACTCGCAGAGCAGCCCGCGCAGGTGGTCGTCGCGCTGCCCGCGCCCGCCGGTGTCCAGGTCGAATTCCAGCGCCAGCGGCGCGGCCATGGCGGCGGAGGCGGCGGCGATGGCCTCGTCCGCCAGGATCGCGCGGCCCAGGTTGGTGTGCAGGACCGTGCCGGTCAGGTTCAGCATGGGGCGCAGCCGGGATTGCGCGGCGGCGGCCAGGTCGGCGGCCAGCAGATGCGGCAGGCGCGCGGCCTCGGCCTCGCCATCCGCGCCGCCCTTGATCGCGGTGCGGGCGGCGTCCAGCCGGGCGCGCAGGGCAGTTGTCACCGCCGCGCGGCCATGGCTGTCGATCAGCGCCCGGCCAATGGGGGACAGCAGAACCTGATCGACCGAGGGCAGGGCGCGGAACCCCGCCATCAATACCCCGCGATAAAGGGGTTGAAGCCGCCGCGCTTGAAGGGCGTGTCTTTCATCAGCATGTCCAGGCCCAGGCTGGACACGTCATCGGCGATGGGCTCCAGGCTGGGGTTCTTGACCTGATACAGGATCTTGACCCAGGAATTGCAGTCTCCGCAGAGTTCCGCCTTGACCGTCGCCTCGTCCGTTTCGACGCTGCGATAGCTGATGGCGGCGTTCGAGCCGCAGCAGAGGCAGACGACCCGGACCTCGTTCCACTGCGTCGCGCAGCAGCCGCAGGTGGCATAGCGGGTGCTTTCGATGCCCGCCGCGCCCATGACCGATGAGGTCGCCGGACGCCCGCCGCAGGTGGGGCAGGTGCCGGTCCTGATCTTGACCAGTTCCTTGGCGTCCAGGGTGGCCGCCAGCCGCGCCAGGTGCAGCTGCACGGCGGCGCCCACGAACAGGTGCGGGGCGGCGCTGTCTTCGGGGATGCGGTCGGACAGGATGTTGTCCAGCAGCCAATGCCGGTCGGCAATGCCCGCCGCCGTCACCGCCGACAGGGCGAGGCGCGCGGGTTCAGGCATCTCCAGCGCCGCAGCCTCGGCCAGGAAACGGTCCAGCGTGGCGTGCATCCCCTCGTCCGCAGCCAGGGCGGCGCGGTCGATGGGGGGCATCCGGCTTTCGCGGGCGATGCGGATGCGCTCGGGCGGCAAGGGCGTCACCGCAGGCAGTTCCCGCGCCAGCCGCGCCTGCAACGCCGTCAGGTCGCCCAGGAACCGCAGATAGGGCGCCAGGTTGCCGCCGTGATCCGCCAGAAAGGCGAAGCGCCCGGCGCGCTTGTCAAAGACCGCCGCCGGGTCGGGCAAAAAAGCCAGCGGCGCCACGGGGACGCCGCCGATGACCGAAGGGTCGGGTTGGATGGTGGTGTTCATCACGTCTCCGGGCCGGACCGGCCACTTTTTCTGGGGGCTATTCTGCCGGGCCGCGCGTGCGGCGTCCAGCCAGTTCGCGCAGCCATTTGCGGTGGTGGCGATAGGCCCACCCGCCGGTGACGGTGCCCCGGGTCATCGCCCGCAGCGTGCCGCGCGTCCAGAAGGCCGCATAGACGTGCAGGATGAAGACCAGGATGATCGCCACCGCCGCAAGCGCGTGGGTCAGCACCGCGATGCGCCGGGTGGGGATCGTGACCAGTTCGCCGAAGAACTGTTCCCAGATCATCACGCCCGTGACGATCAGCACCACGATCAGCAGCGTCATGCCCCAGAAGATGAACTTCTGGCCCGCGTTGTACTTGCCAAGCTCGGGCAGGTTTTCCTCGTTGCCCTTCACCACGTCGCCGATCTGGGACAGCCAGGCCTTGTCGTCCGGCGTGGGCAGGTTCAGCCGCCACAACTGGATGAACATGACCATGAAGCTGACGAACAGCACCACGCCGATGATCGGGTGCAGCCAGCGCGCGTTCTGCCCGCCGCCGAACAGCCCGGTCAGGAAATACAGTGACGGGTGGAAGAACGCGAGGCCCGAGACCAGCAGCAGGATCAGCGACAGCGCCGTGATCCAGTGGTTCGCGCGGATGAAGCCCCGGTAACGGCTGACCGTCACCGGCTTGACGGATTCGATCCGGTCGCCCGGCTCGGCATAGATAGGACGCGCCATCAGACATTTTCTCCGTCATTGGCGGACCGGACCAGCTTCTCGGCCTCCTGCTCCTCGTGCGCGTCAACCTTGTTGGCGCGGGCGAAGATGCCGTGGATCGCGGCGCCGACGGCGGCCACGCCCATGACCGCCAGACCGGCCGTCTTGGTCACGCCTTTCCAGCCTTCCACCACCGGCGAGATGCGCGGTTCATCCGGCAACCCGTCATAGATCGACGGCTTGTCCGCATGATGCAGCACATAGAAGACATGCGTGCCGCCGACGCCCGCCGGATCATAGATCCCGGCATTGGCATAGCCGCGCGACTTCAGATCCTCGACCCGTTCGTTGGCATGGGCGATCATGTCCTCCTTGGTGCCGAAGACGATCGCCTGCGTGGGGCAGGCCTTGGCGCAGGCCGGGCCCTGGCCCACGGCCACCCGGTCGGAACACAAGGTGCATTTGTAGCTCTTGTGATCGACCTTGCTGATGCGCGGGATGTCGAAGGGGCAGCCGGTCACGCAATAGCCGCAGCCGATGCAGTTTTCATGGATGAAATCGACGATGCCGTTGGAATACTGCACGATGGCGCCGGGCGCCGGGCAGGCCTTGAGGCAGCCCGGATCCTCGCAATGCATGCAGCCGTCCTTGCGGATCAGCCATTCCAGGTTGTCGGTTTCCGGGTTCACCCATTCGGTAAAGCGCATCAGGGTGAACATGTTCGGCGTCAAGTCGTGGGGGTTCTCGTAAACCCCCACGTTTTCCTCGACCTCGGGCTTGGTGTCGTTCCACTCGATGCAGGCCGACTGGCAGGCCTTGCAGCCGATGCACTTGCTGACGTCGATCAGCTTGGCGACCTTTTCCAGTTGCCGCGTGGGCTGCGGCACGTCCTTGGTGGCCGAGATGCGGACCACGTCGGAGGGCAGCAGGTTCGACCCGATGGGCTGGACCGGCGGGTTCGCGGCCGCCGTCTTGGGTTGGGGCGCGGTCTCGCTCATGCCACCGGCTCCTCGGCTGAGGGTTCGATATTGACCATGAAGGCCTTGAATTCAGGCGTTTCCACGTTCGCGTCGCCGACCTGAGAGGACAGGCTGTTCGGGCCGAAGCCCTTGCGCGCCGCGCCCATGAAGCCCCAGTGCAGCGGGATACCGATCACATGGACGGTCTTGCCGTCGATCTGCATCGGCCGGATCCGCTTGGTCACCAGGGCCTTGGCCCAGACCTCGCCGCGCTTGGACCAGACGCGGACGCGACCGCCCCGTTCGATGCCGCGCTCGGCCGCCAGTTCCTCGCTGATCTCCACGAAGAACTCGGGCTGCAACACGGCATTCACCGGGTTGTGCTTGGTCCAATAGTGGAAATGCTCGGTCAGGCGATACGAGGTCGCGACCAACGGGAACTCGGGATCCCCGATGGCGGCGAACTGGTTCGCGTCGGATTCAAAGACCCGCGCCACCGGGTTGCCCCGCATCTTGGGGTTGAACACGTTGGCGATGGGCGCCTCGAACGGCTCCATGTGGGTGGGGAAGGGACCGTCCCGCATCATGCCCCGGCTGAACAGGCGCGACACGCCTTCGGGGTTCATGATGAAGGGACCGACCTCGCCCGGCTTGGCCGTGACCGCGATGTCGGGCACGTCATAGCCTTCCCACTTCTCGCCCGTCCATTCGATGATCTTGCGCGACGGATCCCAGGGCTTGCCCTGCAGGTCGCAGGACGCGCGGTTGTACAGGATCCGCCGGTTCGCGGGCCATGCGAAGGACCAGTTGAGGAAGGCGCCGGTGTCGCCCGGGTCGGTGTTGTCCCGCCGCGCCATCATGTTGCCGTCCTCGGTCCAGCTGCCGGCATAGATCCAGCAGCCGCCCATGGTCGAGCCGTCGTCGCGGTACTGGCCGAAGTTCGCCAGTTGCTGCCCGGCCTCGGCCAAGACCTTGGTCGTGTCCTTGAGGTCATAGACCGTGGACAGCGCGCGGCCGTTCATTTCCCGCGCCAGTTCGTCGGGCATGGGTTCGTCCGGGTCGGCATAGTCCCAGGTCAGGTTCAGGATCGGGTCGGGGAAGACCCCGCCTTCTTCCTGGTACAGCTTTTTCACCCGCTGGAAGATCTGCGCCATGATCCAGGTGTCGTGCTTGGCCTCGCCCGGAGGGGTCGCCCCCGCCCAGTGCCATTGCAGCCACCGGCCCGAGTTCACCAGCGCGCCTTCGTCCTCGGCAAAGCAGGTGGTGGGCAGTTCCAGAACCTCGGTCTGGATGGCCGCGGTGTCCACGTCGTTGTGGATGCCGTGGTTTTCCCAGAAATGCGAGGTTTCCGTGGCCAGCGGATCCATGACCACCAGCATCTTCAGCTTGGAAAACGCCTGCGTCATCTTGCCCCGGTTGGGGAAGGACAGGATCGGGTTGAAGCCCTGGCAGAAATACAGGTTCACCTTGCCATGGTTCATCAGCTCGAACATGCGCATTCCGTCATAGGCGGGCACGTCGAGCTTGGGCAGATAGTGATAGGCCCAGTCGTTTTCCGCCGTGGCGGCATCCCCCCACATGGCCTTCATGAAGCTGACCATGAACTTGGAGTAGTTCTGCCAATAGCTCATCTGGCCCGGCACGATCGGCTTGAAGGCGCGGGTGGACATGTAGGTCGCCCAGTCCGCTTCCTTTTCCGTCGGGATGTTCAGGTATCCGGGGATCAGGTTCGACATCAGGCCGATGTCGGTCAGGCCCTGGATGTTGGAATGCCCGCGCAACGCGTTCATCCCGCCGCCCCGGACGCCGATATTGCCCAGGATCAGCTGCAGCATCGCCATGCCGCGGATGTTCTGCGCGCCCTTGGAATGCTGGGTCCAGCCAAGCGCATACATCGAGGTCATGGTCTTGGTCGGCGTCGAGCATTCGCCGATCATCCCGCAGATATCAAGGAACTTTTCCTTGGGCGTGCCGCAGACGCGTTCCACCATCTCGGGCGTGTAGGCATCGACATGCGCTTTCAGCAGGTTCCACACGCAGCGCGGATCCTGAAGCGTCGGGTCGGTCTGGACAAAGCCGTCCGGGCCCATCTTGTAGTCCCAGGAGGACTTGTCGTAGTCGCGCTTTTCCTCGTCATAGCCGGTGAACAGGCCGTCGGACCAGCCGAACTCGTCCTTCACCAGGAAGGAAGCGTTGGTGAAGCTGCGGACGTAATCCCACTGCACCTTGTCGTTCTCGATGCACCAGCGGATCACGCCCATCAGGAAGACGATGTCGCTGCCCGGACGGATCGGCGCATAGTAATCCGACACCGATGCGGTGCGGGTATAGCGCGGATCGACCACGATCAGCTTGGCGCCGCGATGCGCCTTGGCCTCGGTCACCCATTTGAAGCCGCACGGGTGCGCTTCGGCGGCATTGCCGCCCATGACGACCACGAGGTCGGTGTTCTTGATATCGGTCCAGGAGTTGGTCATCGCTCCACGGCCAAATGTCGGGCCCAAACTGGACACCGTGGGGCCGTGTCAGACGCGCGCCTGGTTATCGAATCCGACGATTCCCATGGACCGGACCGTCTTGTAGGTCAGCCATGCGGTTTCGTTCGTGGTTGCCGATGCCGCCAGGAAGCCGGTCGTCGTCCAGCGGTTGACGGGCACGCCCGCCTCGTTCGTCTGGATGAAGTTGGCGTCGCGGTCGTCCTTCATCGCGCGGGCGATCTTGTCCAGCGCCTCGTCCCAGGTGATGTCCTGGAGTTCGCTGGCACCTGCGGCGCGATAGCGCGGCTTGGTCAGGCGCGTCGGCGCCTTGACGAAATCCTTCAGCGCCGCGCCCTTGGGGCACAGCGTGCCGCGGTTCGTCGGATGGTCCGCGTCGCCCTCGATATGGATCAGTTCGGCGGTTTCGCCGGCCTTCACGTCGCCCTTGGAATACATAATGATCCCGCAGGCGACCGAGCAATAGGGACAGGTGTTGCGCGTTTCCGTGGTCGTGGCCAGCTTGAAGGCGCGCACATGCGCCTGTTCCGCCGCCTCGGCCTCGCCGAAGCCCATGGCCCCAAGCGACGTTGCCGCAACCCCCGCGCCCGCCAGCTTGAAAAAGCCGCGCCGCGAAAGGTCGATGTTCATAAGACCCTCCTGCTGCCTGTCTATAGATAGGTACAAGCGCGATTTTGCTGACCGGACGGTCAAAAGTCAAGGCAGGTACGAAGGATGAACAAATCAATGTGACGCGACGGACCGTCGGTCGCCACGGGGCCTTCTGCTGGTGCGCGGCGAGGGACTCGAACCCCCACGCCGAAGCGGTTGGACCTAAACCAACTGCGTCTACCAATTCCGCCAGCCGCGCACGCGCCCAGCCTTACGGCAGGACGGGCAGGGCGGTCAACGGGTCATTGCGATGGCGATCTGCGCCCCCAGGCGGGCGTTGTTCAGGACCAGGGCGATGTTGGATGCCAGCGACCGGCCCTCGGTCAACTCGAAGATGCGTTGCAGCAGGAAGGGCGTGACCTCCTTGGCGGCGATGCGGCGGGCCTCGGCTTCGGACAGGGCCTGTTCGATAACAGGGCCGATCACGTCGGCGGTGATCTCGGCGTCCTGCGGGATGGGGTTGGCGACCAGTTGCCCGCCCTTTAGGCCAAGGCGCGCGCGCATGGTGGCGGCGGCGGCGATCTGGTCCGCGCTGTCCATGCGCAGGGGGGCCTTGATGCCGCTGGCGCGCGACCAGAAGGCAGGCAGGTCGTCCTGGCCATAGGCGATCACGGGAACGCCCAGGGTTTCCAGCACCTCCCAGGTCTTGGGCAGGTCCAGGATCGCCTTGGCCCCCGCCGCGACGACCGTGACCGGGGTCTGGGCCAGTTCCTGCAGGTCGGCGGAAATGTCGAAGCTGGTTTCCGCCCCGCGATGCACGCCGCCGATGCCGCCGGTCGCAAAGACGCGGATGCCCGCCAGATGGGCGCAGATCATTGTCGCCGCGACCGTAGTGGCCCCCGTGCGGCCATTGGCGAGGCATACGGCCAGATCGGCGCGCGACAGCTTCATCGCTTGGTCCGGGGGCGTCTGCGCCAGGGTTTCCAGCGCCTCATCCGTCAGCCCGACATGGATCCGGCCGCCCATCACGGCGATGGTGGCGGGCACCGCGCCATTGTCGCGGATCACCTGTTCCACCTGCCGCGCCATGTCCAGGTTCTGCGGATAGGGCATCCCGTGGGTGATGATCGTCGATTCCAGCGCGACGACCGGCGCGCCCGCTGACAGGGCGTCCTGGACTTCGGGCGAGAAGGTGAGAGGGGCGGTCATGGAACGTCCTTTCCGGAAACATGGGCGGCGGCGGCCTCTGCCGCGCGATGCAGGGCGGCCTCGCGCGGCTGGCCTGCCAGTTCGGCGGCAAGATGCGCGGCCAGGAAGCAGTCGCCCGCGCCGGTCACGCGGGCCACGGTGACGGGGGGCGGGGCAACGGTCAGGGTGGGTGCGCCCGCCATGGCCTCGGCGGCGGGGCGGGGGCCGTCGGTCACAAGCACGCGGGCC
>NZ_JAFLRK010000058.1 GCF_017315735.1 Paracoccus shandongensis | reverse complement strand
CGCCTGCCGGTCACGCTGGCCTTCCTGTGGGAAGAGGCCGGCCAGCCCCGCGCCATGATCCAGCCCTTGCCTGTCTGACCCGCTTGCGCTTGGATATGCGCCCAGCAATGAGCGACGATAATCGGGGCGCCGCCTGTCCGGGGCGACCAGCAAGGTCCATGCCCTGGCCGATTCTCAAGGCCGACCGGTCGCGCTTGCTGTGACACCCGGAAACATTCCGGACATTCATATGGCTGTTCCGCTTCTAAAGGGACTTTCCCGTCCCAAAAGGCTAATTGCCGACAAGGCCTACGATGCCATGAGCCTGCGTCGCTGGCTCAAGCGCCGGCGCATCAAAGCGGTGATCCCCTCTTTGGCCACACGCACCTTTCCCTTTCCGCTCGATCGGAGAGCATACAAGCGGCGCAACGTCATCGAGCGAATGGGGGAAGGCTCAAGAACTGGCGCCGTATCGGATACGGCTGCCTTGCTCGTAACTACCTGGCCAGTCTGGCGCCAATTTCTATCGTAATTGCTCGGACCTGAATGAATTCTCTACCTAGTGAGCAGGACGGGGGTTGCACCGCTGCGACCAATAGACCCGTACAGGATATCGAAGCCAATTCAACAGAAATCCAGGTTGCAAAGCGTTCAAGCGATACAACTACTGGACAGCGCTTCTTTTAGGAGCAATTATCTTCGGACGAGTGCTCGCGCGCTCTTCTCAGTTGGCTGGAAAAATTGTCATGTTTAAACTTCTGTCTTCGGCCATCTTGGCCATTCTGCCCCTGGAGGTGCTGGCCGCCTCTGCTGTGTCACCCGTTATTGACGTGCCTGAAGCAGTCGGCACTTTTGTCAGTTACAACGGCTATGGTGACTTCCTTAGTTCGAGTGCTTTGGCCACGAGTCAGGATTTTTCTTTCGAAGGAGAGTTGTTTGCCGAACTCAGCCTTAACTTCGACCTTGCCGATCCTTATGCGAGTGCTGGCGGCTTCTTTGATCTGAGCAATGATGGCAAGACCGTGCTTGAAGGCATGTTGAGCAGTCTCGCTCCGCAAACCAACATGCTGTTGCTGATGTTCACTGAAGTTGGCGGCGAACTGGCCTCGTTGTTTGGTGATACGCTGGTAATGGAACTGAGCTTTCTTGACGCTCTTGGCGATGATCCACTTGCGGCGCTGACCGAAGGCACCAGCTATGATATCAACTATCTTGTTGAGGGGAGTGTTCAACCGGCACCCGTCCCCCTCCCGGCTGGCGGTCTGCTCCTCCTTTCGGGGCTAGGCCTGCTCGCGCTGCGCCAACGCTTCAAGCAGACTGCCTAAATCCATGCAAGTTCAAGTTCGGCAGGTCTCAATGGCCAGAAAGGCTTGCATGTGACGGGCCGCTAGAGCCTGTCGCAGTCAATCGGCCTCATATCCTGCAGCTTTAAAGTAATTGTAGCACTCCTCGTCGGAGTAGAGGTTGCAGATCTAGCCGACCGCCGCCCAAAGCTGATCGTAGGTGCGGGCGGCGGCTTTTCTGATTAGCGTCTTGAGTTTTGAAAAGGCCACCTCGATCGGGTTGAGGTCGGGGCTGTATGGCGGCAGGAACAGGAACCAGGCGCCGATATCGCGCAAGGCTGTCGCTGCGGCCGAGCTCTTGTGGCTGGAGAGATTGTCCAGAATGAGCCCTTCCCCGGGCCGGAGTGTCGGGACCAACTGGGTTTCGGTGTAGAGATCAAACATTTCGGCGTTCATTGCGCCGTCAATCACCAAGGCGCGTCTAACCGGTCATGGCGCAGGGCGGCAACGAAGGTCTGGGTGCGCCAGTGCCCGAACGGCGCATGATCGACGAGGCGCTGCCCGAGGGGTGCCCAGCCGGTGGTCTTGGCCATGTTCGTCTTGATTCGCGGTTTCATCAATGAATGCCAATCGCTCCAGATAGTTGGCCATGAAAGGCTGGCGTCTCGCGATCCAGACATGGTGCAGAGCGGCGACGTCCTTTCGCTTCTGTTCAAAGCGCCTGCAGAGTTTTTCTATGGCTCAGTCCGAGACCCGGCAGAACGCGCCAGACGGTGGCGCGGTGGACGTCGTTGCCATGCGTTTCAGCCAACTCGGCCACGAGCTCATCAAGCGTGATCCCGCTTTTGGCCGTGACACAGGCCTCAAGCCAGCCAGTCACGTCCACCAGCTTGCCATGTCCGCCGCCGTTGCCTTGTCGTCTCGCCGTCAAACATCCGGTCTCGCGCCGCAGCTTCACCAGATCATTGACGAACTTCGGCGACATCCGAAAGTGCCGAGCCGCCTGACGGTGCCCGAGACCCTCGTCCACATAGGAAACGACCCGCGTCCGAAGCTCCAGAGGATGTAGCTTGCCCATCTGAAATCTCCATCTGTCTTAGCAGAAGAGAATCACGTCAGTGGCAGGCTAGTAAGCCTGAATCTTGATGCCTGAGATACGCTCTCGCAGAGCCTGTTCACGCACATGAGGGCAGAGGTATGCTCGTTGCATCCGAAAATCTCCGGGCGACAGTTGCTCCGCGTCTTTTGCCCGGACCCTCAAATCTTGAAACGGCGGATCTCGTAACAATGATCAACGGCTGCTCCGGCGAAGGTCGAGTTGGAGCCAGGGGCGCTTACGCGCCCACTAGCAGATAGTCATTTTCGAAGGTGATGTTCGTTACTGTTAAATCGCTGCCGCGAATATAGATTGCGTCGTCCCGGCCTGCCGGGTCGTCTAGGTAAGCGACAACCGTGTTGCCCGCCTGCTGCAAGCTGGCAATCCTTACATCCTTGGCCAGAGCAATGCTGTCTATGCCCACTTCATAATCCATGATAGTGGTTCGAATGCGGACGCCGTCCAAGGCCTCAAGGCCAAAGAAGAAAGTATCTGCGCCGTCACCGCCGGTCAGTTGATCCATGTTGCCTCCCGAGCCGATTAGCACGTCATTGTCATCGGTCCCCTCTAGGCGGTCGCGGCCAATGGTTCCCACAACAATGTTCAAATCGGGTTGTAATTCAGTCCACAAGGCCTTCAACGCAGCATCCTGGGTATGCTTGATGAAATTGGCATCACCCGTCGTAATGGACCGGATCTGCCCGGTGCCCTTGCCGGCCTCGCTGACCAGCAGGACCACTTCGTCTTGGGTGTAGTCATAGCGTATCAAGGCGTCGCGGCTGGTGCCAAGGCCGGTGATGGCGATGTCATCGAAGGATCCGATCATTTGGTCTGCATCGACCAGTGTCCAAACCCCTTCGGCCTTCTTGTCCAAGGCGGAAAGATCGACGGCCAGCGTTCCGTCAAGGCGCACCCCCGAACTCACATATGACGTCTCGAAAGCGCCCGAATGGAATTCAGCGATCTTGCCCAATCCGTTTGCGTCCGCGATGAAAGAGAGGGTCGCTTCGTTATGCATTTTGAGGGTCGCCGACTTGCCGTCGCTGCCATCAAAGCCGGCCTTGGCCTTGCTGCCGGTAATCGTCAGGCTGCTGCCGTCGGTCAGGTAGAACTGTCCGCCAGCGGTCGCTAGCAAAAGCTGCGCATTCTGCGACAAGCTGATCCGGGTTTCCCCTTCGAAAGCTCCGGTATTGGCAAACCGCCCCCCTGCCAACTCGATGTCCAAAAGATCGTTGTCATGATAGCCATCGATCCAAACCTGCCCGGCCCTGTCTATTGACAAGGATGCGCCCTTGTCGCCGACGCTGACGTTGCCGTCGATCGTCAGCTTGCCCGAGGTGGCGGCAAGCTTGCCGAAGTCGCCGAAATCGAAATCATCAACAGTCACGGTGTAGTTGCCGAAGCGGACGGCGTTGCCGGCCAGGTCGACGCTGTCGCCTTCCCGCGTTCCAGGCAGATCCTCCGTGGACCAGTTCAGGCGATTGTCCCAACGGACCCCGTCGCCACGCTCGTCCGGCGTGAAGACCAGCGTCTCGGCTCCGGTCCTGGCTGCCATATCCAGACCAAAGCCTTCTCGGAAGAAAGCGATGATCAGGTCTGCGTCAGCCACCACGTCGAGTTCCCCATGCGCCTGGACCCGCAGGAAATTTGCCAAGTCAGCAATGGTGGCCCCTTCCTTTCCCAGCAACTCGGAGGTAAACTGCTGAATGGTGGTCGCGTTGAGAACGGCTGGCTCCAAGCCTTCAACACCCTGGTTGGGGTTCGAAGTCGCCTTTGGAGACTGCCAGCGATAGATGATCGTGTCGTTGAAGAAGGCTGAGGCGTTCAGGTTCAGCGCGAAATGGGTGACCCCCTTGGCCGCGATTTCGGCTGCGTTCGCAGGGTCGGCCAGATGTGCAACGATGTTCCCGATCAGCGAGGACTGCTTGCCGCCATCATCGATGCCCATCGACAGCGCGCCTTCAGCCTGCGACACCCGCTTGTGGCCGGCCGAGGTCACGAGGTTGTCGAGGAGCAGGGTGTAGTTCCCGACATGTCCCTTACCCTCGTAATTGCCGCCCATGAAGTTCAGCGCGGCGTTGTTGTCGATGAAGGCGTTGTCTTCGATGAAGCCGCCCGACCGGACCTGTGCCCCGAACGACGCGCCACGCAGGAAGATGTTGTCGCGCAGGGTGACATCCAGGTTGTCGGCCTGCATGTAGAGGTTGTGGCTATACATGGAAGGCGGCATCGGCGAGGTGGCGGCCAAGCTCCAGTCATAGCCTTCCACCCAGGCATTGTGATCAAACAAGTTCCCGTCCAGGAGGACGCCTTCGCTGCCGGAGATATAGATGCCGGCGGCACGGTTGATATGCGGAGACCAAGTCTCAGCACCATTGACCGGTGCATCGCGAATGATGTCCACAATGTCGCTGTTGCGGATGGTCAGGCCGTCGATGTTCTGAAAGTTGCCTCCCATGCCGCCAATTGAGACGTTGTCGATCAGCATGTTGATGCCCTGCAGCGCCTGCGCGCCGCCGGCCAGGTTGAGGCCGGTGACCACGGTATGGGATGACGTGTTCTGGAAAGCATTCATCATGCCGCCGATCACCGGATCATCACCCTCGCCATAGGCGCCGATGACTTGCGGATGCAGCTCTGACTCTCCATTGGAACCGCGGGCCACTAGGCGCGCGGCAGCGGGATATTCATAGCCGCGCTCGAAGAGCAGCCAGTTGGATGTGGTCTTGAAGGCGGTCGTGTTGTTCCAGAGGGCCATTCCAAGCTCAGTCGTGAGCGCCATGTCCTGGGTTGCCCCGTATTCAGGGTTCTTCGCAAGCCAGGCACCCCAACCGCCATAGGTCTTTCCGATTTCGGCCACAGTTGTGCCTTCCATCGTGGCTATATCTTCCATGGTCAGCGCATGCTGGCCTTCTGAGACGTAGACCTTGCGGTGATTCTCGCCATGCTCGAGTACTAGTTTGCCCCGGGCGTCGGTTTCCAGCATGTAGCCATCGCCGAGGCCCCAACCGTTACCCTGTTGAGCAGGGGTCAGGTCGATATTTGCGTCCACGCGGACAACAGATTTATCCGCCAGGGTGACCTCGTAAGCAAAGCTGACCTTGTTCCAGCCACGCTCCGCTTCCGTCATGACTAGGGTAATCCCGCTTTCGGGAGAAACGCTAACATGACCAGTCTCGGGCTGTTCCAGAATGCGGATTGAGTTGATCACCTGACCGTTTGTGACAGACTCGGGAATGTCCAGCTGCGCAACGCGGTCTTCTTGGGCATTGGCGGTCATGGCTTCCCGGATCAGCTCACCAGCGGCAGGATTAACAGACATCAGCTGCGACTGAGGTGCAGGCTCAGGATTAACAAGTGCCGACTGCTCAGGCTCACCCTGTTCCAAAGCTACTACTTGAGTGCGAGCAGCTGGATTATTCATTCAATGTCTCCTGAAAACAAAAGGGAGGTCTGCCGTTGATGAGGCCGTGAAGTATTCACTTGAATAAATCTAGGCGTTAGAAAAACAACTCTTAGATGAATAAAAATTTCTTATTAATATTTAATGATAAAAACCAAACATAAGCGAATAGAAGGCAACACCTCAGGCTATTCGGCTAAGCTCTAGGTAGAATCAATAGTCATGCACCCAGGCGTCTGCTGGGCACCACTCCAGCATCCCGAAATCCTTTATCGGCCCCGTTCACGGCGGTAAAGAAGCCGAATTCCCGCTGGTCCGCATCGCGCCTTAATATGTGGTGATATTTCTGTAAATCAACCTATGATTGCAAAAGTTTGCGGCGGCGTAGCTTCCCAACCAACGTGGCAAGAACCGAGAAGGCCCGCTCTACCGAGCGGGCTTTTTTCGTGTTGACGCCTCTGCACCGAGGGTACAATCACGATTTGGCCCGCCGAACCATCCGGTTCCGGCGGGCCTGTCATCAGCGTCGTCGGGGGCAATCCCTAGGCGGCGACCTCTCCCTGTACCGTGCGGCTCTTCCTGCGGACCTCTTGTGCAAAGCTGTCGAGGTCGTTTTCGCTGACCAGATCGCCGTACCATTGCGGCGGCGCCGGTTCGAAGCCGTGGGTTTCGGCGAGGCTTGCAAGCAGGTCGGCGCCTTCCAGCGACAGCGCGGAGCCGATGCTGAAGTCCGCGGTCTCGCCCGAGAGCGCCAGCAGCATGGTTTCGCTCAGGCAGCCCCAGGCGATGTTGGCGGGCAGGGTCTGGAAGGGGCCGAGGTCCACCGGCGCGGGCGGGCTGACCAGGCCGCCGTCAAAGACCAGCACGCCGCTGCCCGACAGCTCGGCGCGCGCCACGTTGGGCGGGCGGGCCACGTCGCAGACCAGGGTGCCCGGGCGCAGGCGGGTGGGATCGACCAGCACGGTGTCCGAACTGGTGGCCACCAGCACGATGTCCGCCCCCGCCAGCGCCGCGTCAAGATCGGTGGTGCAGGACAGCCCGCCCCCATGACCTTGGGCCCCCTGGCCGCTGCGCAGGGCCTGCGCCAGACGGCCCGGCGCCGCCCGGGCCGGGGTCTCGGCCAGCGACAGGCGGATCTCGTCGGCGACCTTGGCCAGCAGGCGCGGGGCGAAGGGGTTCTTGGCGTTGCCCACCAGCGTCATGCGCCCGGCGCGCCGCGCCAGCAGCAGCGCGCCCAGCCGGCCGATCGCGCCCGAGGCGCCCACCACCGCCACATGGGCCTCCTCCAGCGCCAGCCCGGTGCGGGCGCAAAGCTGTGTGACCGCCTTGACCGCCGCCACGGTGGTCAGGGTGTTGCCGCTGGTCACGGGCACGCCGCGCCCGGTCACCGTCTCGCCGCCGCGCGTCACGATGGAGGTGAAGGCGCCAAGCCCGACCCGGCAGGCGCCCTGGGCGCCCGCCAGATCCACCGCGCCCCCGATCATCGCGCGGGCCTCGTGGCGGCCCTTGCCGCGCATGTCGCCGGGCAGCATCGGCACCGAGAGGAGCCAGCCCGAGGCGCTGGCGCCGGTTTTCGAGACCACCGGGGGGATGCGGCGCACCAGCCCGGGCCCGAGGCGCTTGACCCAGGCCTTCCAGTCGGCGAGTTCCGCCTCATTGAACTGGCGCAGCGAGGGGTCGGAGCGGAAGATGTCCTCGTCCTCGGTGTAGTGGATCACGAAGCCGAACCGGCCGGACACCGGGGCTGCGCCGGGCAGGGGCGCGGGTTCGGGCGCGGGCTCGGGGGTCTCGACGGCCTTGGGGGCCACGGCCTCGGCCTCGGCCTCGGCCTTGGCGCGCCGGGCCACCAGGTGGCGCACCAGCGCGTAATAGTCGCCGCGATCGAGGATGTCGCAGACCGCCGCCAGGGCCTCTACGGCCCGGTCCAGGCCCGCGCGGTCCAGGATCAGCGGCGGCTGCAGGCGCAGCACCCGGCTGTCGTTGAACAAGGGCGCGGTCAGCACCCGCTGCACGTTGACCAGGTACGAGGCGATCAGCGCCGTCATGCCGCCGTTCAGCCCGGCATGGGCGATGATGGCCGAATCGCCGCGCTCTTCCAGCGGCTGGAACTCCAGCCCCAGCATGTAGCCGCGCCCGCGCACCTCGCGGATCACGCCGGGATGGCGGCGCTGCAGCGCCTCGAGGCGCGCCCGCACATAGGCGCCGTTTGCCGCCACCTGGCGGATCAGCGCGCCGTCGTTTTCCTCGAGCAGGTCAAGGGTCGCGCAGGCGGCGGTGGCGGCCAGCGCGTTGTTGGCGAAGGTCGAGCTGTGCAGCCGCCCGAAGCGGTCGTCCCAGGCCGAGGGGCGCACCACGCAGGCCCCGATCGGCATCAGCCCGCCGCCCAAGGCCTTGGACAGAAGCAGCATGTCGGGAACCTCGGTGAAGTCCGAGCAGGCGAACATCTGGCCGGTGCGGCCCAAGCCCGTCTGGATCTCGTCCAGGATCGACAGCACGCCATGCCTGCGGCACAGCGCGATGGCCGCCTCGACATAGCCTTCGGGTGGCACGACCACGCCGCCCTCGCCCTGGATCGGCTCCAGGATAAAGGCCGCGATCTGGCCGGCACCGGCTTCAAGGCGCGCCTCGAGGGCGGCCAGGTCGCCAAAGGGCAGGTAGTCGAAATCGGGCGCGGGGGCGTTGAAACCCTGCTGGTAGAGCGGCTTGCCGGTGGCCGACAAGGCCCCCAGGGTCTTGCCGTGAAAGCCGTTGCGGGTGGACAGGATCAAGGGCCGCCCGGTGCGGATGCGGGCCAGCTTGATGGCGGCCTCGACCGTTTCGGCGCCGCTGTTGGTCAGCGTGGTGATCGACAGGTCGCCCGGCGCGGCCTGGGCCAGGCGGCGGGCCAGCCGCTCGGCCTCGAGCGAGCGCAGCGGCTGGATCATCGAAGGCCGCTCGGCCGCGCGCGCCGCGCCAAGCGCCGCCCACACCGCTTCGGGATTGTGGCCAAAGGGCAGGGCGCCGTATTGGGACAGGAAATCCAGATACTCCGCGCCGGTCTCGTCAAACAGGCGCGCGCCCCGGCCCCGAAGCATGGCCACGTCAAGGGCAAATGTCTCCAGCAAATGCGCACGGGTAGGGTTCAGCAAGGACATCAGGACTCCGTTGGGTTCGATAAGGAAGGATGCCCCGCAACAGACCAGGCCACTTTCCAAATCCTTGAAGGCAGGCGCAGATGTGCTGCGCTTCTGCCTTGTCCGGGGTTCACAACTTTAACGGGAATCATTGCGGTGCGCTTAACTACCACGAGTTGATTCATGCAAAGGATGGATGCAAACGCATATCAAACACTAATTGAAACCATAACCATTGCGGTCAGATTAACAACCAATGTAAAAAATTTTTAAATGATACAGATATTTTTACCGAATTCGATGGATGAATTTATACTACTTGCACCTGAGTTTCGAAGACTGTCAAAGATTGCCAATTGGCGCAAAGGAAAGATGCCAGTGCCGCGATCGCAGTTCGGCTCTCCGCCTAGCCTTGACAATCTATCGGGAGTTGAAGCTGCTTTGCAGTTCACCATAAGCTGGTCGCATATCCGGATTTGAAGGCAGTGCTCGAGGATGCGCTCAAGGCCGGTTGGTCTACAGAACAGATTGCTGGCTAGATTCGGCTTGAGCAGTACCGTATTTGCGTCAGCCATGAAGCCATCTTCCGCTTCGCCTACCCAAAGCTTGGCATAGAGGAATAGGCAGGACATCTGGACGCAAGCGATCCGATCAAAATCATCAAAGAGTTCTTTTGTGTAGATTTGGATCACAAATCTCCGGCAGTGCTGGCGCAATATTCCCCACCTTCGGGTTCAGCGATCAGCCGTGCAGGTGATGGGCACCTCCATTTTTGACCGCCGTCTGGAGTGAACCCCTCTGGCTGGACCCCATCGCACCATCTGAACTAAGCCGCCTTCTGGGCGAACAGGGTTTCGA
>NZ_JAFLRK010000057.1 GCF_017315735.1 Paracoccus shandongensis | reverse complement strand
CGCTGATCGCGACCGGCCACAAGGGCGCCCGCGCGCCCCGCGCGGCCTCGGCCACCAGCCGGGCGCTGCGGGGCGAAAACAGCGGCAGGACCACCGGCGCGTCACCGGCCAGCACCGCCCGCGCCTCGTCGCCAAGCGGCAGGGCCTTCTGGTCATAGACGACCATCCCCGGCACCGGCAGTTCCCGCGCCAGGTGCCGCCCATGCGGATGGACCAGCGGCACGCCCGCGTCCCGGATCAGCGGCAGCAGGCTTTCGGCGAAGCCGTTGCCCACCTGCACGGCAAACCCCGCCTTGCGCGCGGCCTGCGCCGTATGCCCCCCCACGCACAGCGCCAGCCGCCCCCGCCCCGGCCCCGCCGCCCCCACCGCATGGGCCGAGGTGAAGACCAGCCCCGGCGCATCCCGCAGGGCGGCGCCGTCATGGTCCACCGCCACGATCCGCAGGATGGGCGAGATCACCGCCCGCCACTCTGGCAGCATCGCCGCGAACCGCTGCGAATCCGCCTGGGGACGGGTCAGCAACAGGACGGGCCGCGTGGCGCTGGACATTGGCATTCCCCCTGGCCGATGCTAGGGCCCAAGGCGTAAGCGCCATTCCCCCGCCCGGCAAGAGCATGGACGACACCCAGATTTTCCTTGGCATCGAGAGCAGTTGCGACGACACCGCCTGCGCCCTGGTGACGGGCGGCCGGCGGATCCTGTCCTCCGTCGTCCACAGCCAGACCGCCCTGCACGCCGATTTCGGCGGCGTGGTGCCGGAAATCGCCGCCCGCGCCCATGCCGAACGGCTGGATCTGGTGGTGGAACAGGCGCTGTCGCAGGCGGGCGTGGCGCTGTCCGATGTCACGGCGGTCGCGGTCACGGCGGGGCCGGGGCTGATCGGCGGGGTGATGGCGGGCGTGATGTGCGCCAAGGGCATCGCCGCGGGGGCAAACCTGCCGCTGGTGGGCGTGAACCACCTGGCGGGCCACGCGCTGACGCCGCGCCTGACCGACGGGATCGGCTTTCCCTATCTGATGCTGCTGGTATCCGGCGGGCATTGCCAGTTCCTGCGCGTGGACGGGCCCGAGGATTTCACCCGCCTTGGCGGCACCATCGACGACGCCCCGGGCGAGGCCTTCGACAAGCTGGCGAAACTCCTGGCCCTGCCGCAACCGGGCGGGCCGTCCGTCGAAGCCGAGGCCGCGACCGGCGACCCCGACCGCTTTTCCCTGCCGCGCCCGCTATTGGACCGGCCGGGCTGCGACCTATCCTTTTCCGGGCTGAAAACCGCCGCGCTGCGCCTGCGCGACCAGTTGATCGCGGACCAGGGCGGCTTGCGCCAGGGGGACCGCGCCGACCTTTGCGCCGCCTTCCAGCAAGCCGTGGCCGAGGTTCTGGCCGAGAAATCCCGCCGCGCCCTGGCCGCCCATCCCGTCCCGGTGCTGACTGTGGCGGGCGGGGTCGCCGCCAACCGCACGGTCCGGGCGGCGCTTGAGGCTGTCGCGCGGGACGCGGGCGCGCGCTTCCTGGCCCCGCCGCTGGCGCTGTGCACCGACAACGGCGCGATGATCGCCTGGGCGGGGGCCGAACGCTTTGCCCTGGGCCATCGCGACGGCATGGACCTGGCCGCCCGCCCCCGCTGGCCGCTGGACCGCGATGCGGCACCCATGCTGGGCGGCGGCAAGAAAGGCGCCAAGGCATGAGCGTCGCGATCCTGGGCGCGGGCGCCTTCGGCACGGCGCTGGCCGTGGCCTTGTCGGCGAACGGCCCGGTGACGCTCTGGGCGCGCGACATCCGCTGGGGCCGCGACAACCCGCGCCTGCCGGGCGTCACCTTGCCGGATTCAATCCGCATCACCGACGACCTGGCCACGGCCACCCGGGCCGACACCCTGCTGCTGGCCCTGCCCGCGCAGGCGCTTGGCAGGTTCCTTGCGGACCATGCCGCGCGCCTGGACGGCAAGCACCTGGTCAGCACCGCCAAGGGCATCGACCTGACGCACCTCACCGGCCCATCGACGCTGCTGGCCGAGGCCTGCCCCCGGGCGACCGTCGCCGTCCTGACCGGCCCCTCCTTCGCCGCAGACATCGCGCGCGGGTTGCCGACCGCCCTGACGCTCGCCTGCGCCAACCCCGACGCGGGCCGCGCCCTGCAACACGACCTCTCCACCCCCGTCCTGCGGCTTTACCGGACCACCGACGTGACCGGCGCGGAACTGGGCGGCGCGCTGAAGAACGTCATCGCCATCGCGGCGGGCGTGGCCATCGGCGCAGGCCTGGGCGACAGCGCGCGCGCCGCCATCGTCACGCGCGGCTTCGCGGAAATGACCCGCCTCGCCGCCCGCCTCGGGGCCCGCCCGGAAACGCTGACCGGCCTGTCCGGCCTGGGCGACCTGACGCTGACCTGCACCTCGGCGCAGTCGCGCAACTTCCGCTATGGCCAGGCCCTCGGCGCGCGCCAGCCCTTCGACGCCACGACCACCGTGGAAGGCGCCGCCACCGCCCGCGCCGTCGCGGCCCTGTCCCGCCGGATCGGCTGCGACATGCCCATCGCCGCCATGGTCGCCGCCCTTGCCGAAGGCCGCATGACCGTGGACGACGCCGCCCAACAGTTGATGACCCGCCCCCTGAAGGAGGAATGATGCCGCTTTTCGCCCTGATCTGCCGGGACAAGCCCGGCGCCCTGGATACCCGCATGGCCAATCGGGAAGCCCACCTGGCCTATGTCCGTGACACCGGCGCCGTTCTGTTCGGCGGCCCGATGCTGACCGAAGGCCAGATGCGCGGCTCGCTTCTGGTGCTGGAGGCCGACGACATGGATGCGGCCAAGGCATGGTCCGCCAGCGACCCCTATGCCCTGGCCGGGTTGTTCGAATCGGTCGAGATCACCGAATGGAAAAAGGTGGTCGGCTGATGGCATACTGGCTGTTCAAGTCCGAACCCGACGTGTTCAGCTGGGACGACCTTGTGGCGCGCGGCGAGGCGGGCGAGGAATGGAACGGGGTGCGCAACTACCAGGCGCGCAACTTCATGCGCGCCATGAAGGTGGGCGAACGGGGCCTGTTCTACCATTCCAACATCGGCAAGGAAGCCGTGGGCATTGTCGAGGTCGTGGCCGAGGCCCATCCCGACAGCACGGCGGAAGATCCGAAATGGGAATGCGTGGACCTGAAGGCCGTGATGCCCCTGCCGCGCCCCATTTCCCTGGACCAAGCCAGGCAGGAACCGGCGCTGCGGGACATGGTGCTGGTCAACAACTCGCGCCTGTCGGTGCAGCCGGTCAAGGACGACGAATGGTCGGCCATCATGCGGCTTGCAGGGCTGTGACCGCTCGTTCACCTTGGCCCAAATATCCTCGGGGGGTCCGGGGGGCGAAGCGCCCCCGGCCTTGCCGCCTCACCCCCGCGCTGCCACGTTGGAGCGCACAGCACAACCATAGGAAACAGCCATGAGCCAGCGCCTGCACCTCGTCTTCGGGGGCGAACTGATCGACCCGCAGGGCACGCAGTTCCGCGACACCGACAAGATCCACGTCGTCGGCATCTTCCCGAACTACCAGTCCGCCTATGACGCCTGGAAGGCCGAGGCGCAGCGGACCGTGGACAGCGCCCATACCCGCTATTTCATCGCCCACCTGCACCGCCTGCGGGACGAGGAAGCCGCCGCCAGCGCGACCGAGGAGCTGGGGGTCAAGGGCTGATCGCCCGACGCCTGGGGAACGGCATGGGCAAGGGCGGCGGTTTCGGCATCGGGCGGCTTGGCCTGTGGTGGCAGCTTCGCAAGGCCACGGGGCAGGACGCCGCACCCGCGCCCGCTGTCCCGCAGGGCGCGGGTCCGCTGCTGCTGGTCCATGTCTCGCCCGACGCGCGGCTGGCCTTTTCGCAGGTCCAGCGCCGCCTGATGCGCGCAAGGCCCGACCTGCGCATCCTGGAACTGGGCGACACGTCCGCTCTGGCGGCCGAATCGCTGATGCAGGCGGACCCGGCCGCGCTTTTGCTGCTGGGCTCGGCCCTGCCGCCCGCGCTGATCGAGGCCGCCAGCCGCCGCGCCCTGCCGGTCATCCTGGCCGAGGCGCGCTTTGCGCCCGAGGATGCCGGCTGGACGATCCGCGCCCTTGCCCGGCGCGAACTGCTGCGTCCCATGCAGGCGGTGCTGGTCACCGATCCCGCCAGCCATGCCACCGCGTTGCGCATGGGCGCCGACCGCAGGCGCGTCGCCATGACAGGCCCCGTGGCCGAGATCCGCGACCCCCTGCCCTGTTCCGAGGCCGAGCGCAGCGTCATGGCCCAGCTTCTGCGCGGCCGCCACGCCTGGCTGGCGGCATCCGTCCCTCCGGACGAGGAAGCGGCCGTCCTTGCCGCCCATCACGCGGCGCTGGCCCAGTCCCACCGGGCGCTTCTGTTCCTGGCGCCGCGCGATCCCGACCGCATCGACCCCCTGGCCGAGACGATCGAGGCCAGCGGCCTGACCGTCGCCCGCCGGTCCCTGGACGAGGATCCCACCGACGAGGTTCATGTCATGCTGACCGACGGCCCGACCGAGATGGGGCTCTGGTATCGCCTGGCCCCCGTCACCTATCTGGGCGGCACGCTGGGGGGCGACGACACTGCGGCCCGCCACCCCTTTGAACCCGCCGCCCTGGGTTCCGCCATCGTCCACGGCCCGCACACGGACCGCCATGCGACCGAATGGCAGCAGCTTGGCGGCGCGGGCGCGGCGCGGCAGGTGGCCGATGCCGACGGGTTGGCCGCGGCCATCGCCGAACTGTCCCAACCCGACCTGATCGCCACGCTTGCCAGCAATGCCTGGACCGTCAGCACCGGCGGCGCGGACGTGACCATCCGCATCTGCGCCCCCGTGCTGGACGCCCTCGGAAAGGCCAAGCCATGAAACGCGCCCCTGCCTTCTGGTATCGGCGCCCGCCCGCCTTGGCCGCGCGGCTGCTGGCGCCCCTGGGCGCGGCTTACGCCCGCGCAACCGCCCGCAGACTGGCGGGGGGCGCGCGGGCGCGGGTCGGCGTGCCGGTGATCTGCGTGGGCAACCTCAACGCGGGCGGCACCGGCAAGACGCCCACGGTGATCCACCTGCAACAGGCGCTGCAAGCGCGGGGCATCGCCGCCCATGTCGTCTCGCGCGGCTATGGCGGCAGCGCCCAAGGGCCCTTGAGGGTGATCGAGGCCCGCCATGACGCCGCCCTGACCGGGGACGAGCCCCTGCTGATGGCGGCCTTCGGCCCGGTCTGGGTCGCCAAGGACCGGCTGGCAGGGGCGCGGGCGGCAGTGGCGGATGGCGCGGGGGCGATCATCCTGGACGACGGTTTCCAGGATCCGGCCCTTCGCCATGACCTGTCGTTGGTGGTGGTCGATGCCGCCAAGGGCTTCGGCAACGGACTCTGCATCCCCGCCGGCCCCTTGCGCGAACCCGTGGCCACGGGCCTTGCCCGAGCGGACCTGCTGCTGTCCATCGGCCCGGACGATGCGCAGGCCCGCTTCACGGCCCCCGAAGGCCCGCCGCATCTGCGCGGCCACCTTGCCCCGTTGCAGATGGGCATGGACTGGCAAGGCCACCGCGTCCTGGCCTTCGCAGGCATCGGCCACCCGGAGAAATTCTTCGCCACCCTGACCGCCTTGGGGGCCGACCTGGTGCGCGCCGAGGCGCTGGAGGATCACCAGCCCTTCACCCCCGCCCTGCTGACCCGTCTGGAAACCGAATCGCGGCTGCTGGGCGCGCAGCTTGTCACCACCGAAAAGGATGCCGCCCGCCTGCCCCGCGCGTTCCGGCCCAGGGTGATGACCCTGCCCGTGCGGCTGACCATCGGGAACCCCGGGCCGCTGGACCGGGCGCTCGACCGGCTGTTTCCGCGCGACTGATCTTTGCAATCCGCGCGGCAATGCCGATATAGGACGGGACGGGCCAGGGCGGCCCACAAGGAAAGGACAGGCATGTCGCAGAACGCCATTCAGCGGCTCGGCTTCTATCTGCTGGTTCTGGTGACGCTCTACGCCTCGTTCGGGGCGGGGTAAGGGCATGGCGAAACGCTTTGGCGGGCGCTTCTCGCCCGGGATGCAGGACGGCAACCTGAACCCGGTCCCGGCGGCGCCGATCCGGCACCGGCTGGCCGGGCGTCCGAAATACGTGACCATCGCCGCGCTGCCCTTCCTGTTCGGCGCCTTTTTCCAGGATCCCGCGGGCATGGCGGGCAGCCTGGCCGCCTTTGGCGTGATCGCCAGCGCCATGTGGATGACGACCGAGGGCCTGGCCGCCGAGGCCGCCTATCAGGTCCGCCGCGTCGCCCGCCGCCCGGCCATCCCGCGCAAGCTGTTCGGCAGTGTGCTGACCGGACTGGGCCTTGGCCTGGGGATGGCCGAACCCGGCAGCCTGGCCGGGGCGGGCGTGGTGGGCGCGACCGGGATGGTCTTGCACTGGCTGGCTTTCGGGGCCGACCCTATGCGCGACAAGGGCATGGCGGGCGTGGACGATTTCCAGGGCGGGCGCGCCCAGAAGATGATCGAGGAAGCCGAAACCCACCTGGCGCAGATGCGCGATGCCATCCGGCGCGCCGAGGACCGCTGGCTGGAAGCGCGCGTGGACCGCTTTGCCGCCACCGTCGAGGATCTGTTCGACCGCGTGCGCAGCAATCCCGGCGACCTGTCGGCGGCGCGGCGTTACCTGGGCGTCTATCTGACAGGCGCGCGCGACGCGACGGTCAAGTTCGCCGACCTGTATCGCCAGACCCGGGATCCGGCCGTTCGCGCGTCCTATGAAGCCTTCCTTGACGATCTGGAAAAGGATTTCAGTGCCAAGTCGCGCCGCCTGCTGGAAGGCGACAAGACCGATCTGGACATCGAGATCTCGGTCCTGCGCGAACGCCTGGCGCGCGAAGGCGTGCGGGCGGCCGAGCCTGCGCAGCTTGAGCCGCCCCGGACGGAAACCGCCCGGTTCCTGGACGGCCTGCTGACCCCCGACAGGGACAAGGCGCGCTGATTTCCCGATGCCGCGCTTTGCCTTGAAGATCGAATATGACGGGCGTCCCTTTGCCGGATGGCAGGCGCAGGCCGACCAGCCCTCGGTCCAGGGCGCGGTCGAATCCGCCCTGGCCCGGCTGGATCCCGGCTTTGCGGCAGGCGCGCGGATCGCGGCGGCGGGGCGCACCGATGCGGGCGTCCATGCCACGGCCCAGGTCGCCCATGCCGACCTGGCGCGCGATTGGGATCCGTTCCGCCTGGCCGAGGCGCTGAACTTCCACCTCAAGCCCGCCCCCGTGGCGGTGCTGGCCGCCGCCCGTGTGCCCGACGATTTCCACGCCCGCTTTTCCGCGACCGAGCGGCGTTATCTGTTCCGCCTGCAGGTCCGCCGCGCCCCCGCGACCCATGACCGGGGTCTGGTCTGGCAGGTGCTGCACCCGCTGGATAGGGATGCGATGCGACAGGCGGCGGCGCATCTGGTGGGGCGGCACGATTTCACGACCTTCCGGTCCTCGATCTGCCAGTCGGCCAGTCCGGTGAAGACGCTGGATCAGATCACCATCGAGGAAACCGCCATCCCCCATGGCCGCGAATACCGCTTTTCCCTGCGGGCGCGGTCCTTCCTGCACAACCAGGTGCGGTCCATCGTGGGCACGCTGGAACGGGTGGGCGCGGGATCATGGTCGCCGGACCGGGTAGCGCAAGCCCTGCACGCGCGCGATCGCGCCCTATGCGGTCCGGTCTGCCCCCCGCACGGGCTGTATCTCTGCGGCGTGGGCTACCCGCAGGATCCGTTCGGCTAGGACCGCCCCCGCCTTTTCGGCCGTTCGTCCTTGCAGCCCAGCACGATCTTGAGGGTGTTCCACATGATCCACAGGTCCAGCCGCAGGTCACGGTGGCGCTGGTAGATCAGGTCGATCTTCAGCTTGGCGGGCAGGCAGCGGCGGTAATAGGCGCGCTCGGTCGCCTCGGCGCTGGTGCAGCGGGCGAGGATCCGGTCCTCGTGCCGGTGATAGATCAGGGTCGCCAGCCCCGTCACGCCGGGACGGCTTTTCAGCACCTGCGAATAGACCGCCGGAAAGCGTTCCACATATTCGCGCAAGGGCGGGCGCGGGCCCACGAAGCTCATGTCGCCCTTGAGGATGTTGAACAGCTGCGGCAGCTCGTCGATGCGGGTGCGGCGCAGGAAATGGCCCAGGGGCGTGATGCGCCAATGCTTGTGCGCGCCGGTGGCCCCGAAATCCCCGGGTTCAGGGATCATGGTGCGGAACTTCAGCTGCCGGAAGGGCTGGCCCGGGGCGCGCATCCGTTCGGCCGAATAGAAGATCGGGCGGCCCTGCTGGACCAGCATCAGCGCGGCCACCACCGCCATCACCATGGCAAGCGGCACCAGCAGCACCAGCGCCAGCGCCACGTCGAACAGCCGCTTGCGCCGGGGCAAGGGCTTGCTGATGGGGGCATGGCCGTCGACCACGAACCAGGCCATCTCCGGCGCGGCCAGGCGAGCCGAAGCGGTCTTGTCCCAGTCGTGGTGGATCGTCACGATGCCTGCCCTGCAACAACTCGTTCTTTCCGGGCGGTAGCATATCAAGGGAAGCATGGAAACCGCCCCTGCGGCAATCCGCCGAATGACTTGCGCGACCATGGCAAAGCGGCCACTGTCTGGCCGGGAAAAACGACGCAAAGGCGACCGATGCGAAAGTTTCTTGTGATGCTGGACGACAGCCGGGAATGCCTGAACGCGATGCGCTTTGCCGCCATGCGGGCGTCCAATTCCGGCGGCGCGGTGACGGTGCTGGCGGTGATCCCCCCCAGCGAGATCCAGCACGGCTTCGGCGTGGCCGAGGTGATGCGCGCCGAGGCCTATGAACGCATCGAGGCGCATTTCGAGGTCTTCGCCAAATGGATGCGGATGCGCCCGAAAGTCGAGCCAGAACTGGTCATTCGCGAGGGCGACCCGGCCGAACAGCTGCTGGCCCACCTGGCCGAAGACCCCGAGGTGGGCATCGTCGCCATCGGCCTGAACCCCGACAAATCGGCGCAGAACCCGCTGCTGGCGCGCCTGCTGCGCGAGGCCGCGACCCTGCCCTGCCCCATCACCATCGTGCCCGCCGACATTTCCAAGGAACGGCTGGAAGCCATCACCTGATTGCCCCGCCCGGCTTGACCCGCAGGCCTGCCGTCGCCATATCCGGTCCAAAGGAGCCCGGCCAAAATGTTCATCCAGACCGAAACCACACCGAACCCCGCGACGTTGAAGTTCCTTCCCGGCGAAATCGTGCTGGACAACGGCACGGCCGACTTTCCCGCCGCCGAGACCGCGGCCAACTCGCCGCTTGCCCGCCGCATCTTCGCCGTGGGCGGCGTCACCGGCGTCTTCCTGGGACGCGACTTCGTGACCGTGACCAAGGCGGACGACCAGCCCTGGGACCATCTCAAGCCCTCGATCCTGGGCGCGATCATGGAGCATTTCCAGTCCGGTGCCCCCGCCATCGAGGGCAAGGCGGAAAACGCGGGCCATGCCAGCCACGACGGTCCCGATTCGGACATCGTGGTCCAGATCAAGGAGCTGCTGGACACCCGCGTCCGCCCGGCGGTGGCGCAGGATGGCGGCGACATCACGTTCCACGGCTTTGACCGGGGCGTGGTCTATCTGCACATGCAGGGGGCCTGCGCGGGCTGCCCGTCGTCCACCCTGACGCTGAAGATGGGGATCGAGAACCTGCTGCGCCACTATATCCCCGAGGTGGTCGAGGTTCGCCCGGTTGCCTGATCCCGTCGCCCTGGGCTTTGACACATCGGCCGCGCATTGCGCGGCCGCTTTGCTGCGGGGCGACACCGTTCTGGCGCAGGCCTCCGAGGCGATGACCAAGGGCCAGGCCGAGCGGCTGTTTCCCCTGCTGGAAAGCCTGCTGTCGGATGCGGGCCTGGACTGGCGCGACCTGGACGTGATCGGCGTGGGCATCGGGCCGGGCAACTTCACCGGCATCCGCATCGCGGTCGCCGCCGCGCGCGGGCTGGCGCTGTCCCTGGGCATCCCGGCCGTGGGCGTCACCGCGACCGAGGCCGCGGCCCTTGGCCTGCCCCGGCCCTGCCGGGTGGTGCTGCCCCTGCGCGCCGACCAGGTCGTCTGGCAGGATTTCGGGACCGGCGCGGCGGACCGTCCGCAGCAGGCGGCAGGCGGTTCGCTGCCGCCCGGCCCCG
>NZ_JAFLRK010000056.1 GCF_017315735.1 Paracoccus shandongensis | reverse complement strand
AGCCGCGCTGAGTGCCGCCGACCGCGCCGCCGAGGCCGCCGCGACGGCTGCCGCCGCCCCTGCCGCCGAACTGGCCAAGGAAGCGGCGACCGCCGCCACGGATGCCGCCGCTGCGACCGACCAGGCCGCCAGCGCCGCCCTTGCCGCGACGCAAATCCAGTCCCTGCTGACGCCCGAAGGCTTCGATGCCGCGCAGGTCGCCCGGATCATCGACAATGCCGCGATCAGCGACACGCAAAAGACCACGCTGCGGCGCCTGGTCGAGACGGCGGGAACCGATCCCGACCTGCTGCGCCAGGCGCTGGACCAGGTGAAGGCCGTGATGCCGTGACCGACCGTCCGTCCCTGCCCGACTTCCTGAAATCCGGCCCCTCTGTCCTGAAGCGCGGCCCGATCGCCATCATCCTGGTCGAGGACGATGCCGCCGTGGCCGAGACCCTGCGCCACCATGTGCAGATCGGTTTCCGCCATATCCTGGCTCTGTCGCCAGATCCCGTCCCCCTGCCCGACGATCTGGCCCCGCGCGTCACCGGCCTGCGCTGGAACACGCGGCGGCCCCATGCGCATCAAGAGGCGGTGAACGCGATCCTGCCCGCCGTGCCCGCCGGAACCTGGCTTTATTACTGCTATAACGCCGAGTTCCTGTTCTTCCCCTTTTCCGAAACCCGCAGCGTGGGCGAGCTTCTGGCCTTCCATGTCGAGGAACGGCGCGAGGCGATGCTGACCTATGTGGTCGATCTCTATTCGCCCGACCTGGCCCGCGACCCGGATGCCGTGAACCTGGCCGAGGCCATGTTCGACCGCGCGGGCTATTTCGCCCTGGGCCGGAAGGGCCCCGACGGCCACCCGCTGGAGCGGCAGCTGGATTTCCACGGCGGGTTGCGCTGGCGGTTCGAGGAGCATGTTCCCACCGCCAGCCGCAGGATCGACCGCATCGCCCTGTTCCGTGCCGCCCCGAACCTGCGCCTTGAAGCGAACCATTGCTTCAACATTCCCGAATACAACACCTATGCCTGCCCCTGGCACCACAACCTGACCGCCGCCATCGCCTCGTTCCGGGCGGCCAAGGCGCTGGCCAGGAACCCGGGATCGCGCGACGCCATCGGCAGCTTCCGCTGGCGCAATTCCGAACCGTTCCAATGGAAGGCGCAGCAGCTGATGGATCTGGGGCTGATGGAACCCGGCCAGTGGTTCTGACCTGGTGACAGGATACGACACGACACCATCCGCATAAGGGATGCGACCCATGGCAAAGGACGGTTTTCTGCCCCGGCTGGCGCTTGTGACGCTTGCGGCGATGCTGGTGGTCCTGGTCTGGCGCGGGGTTCCCCTGCTGGAGGCCGTCCTTGGCAGCCCGCCCGGGGAACCGCGCGCCATCCTGCCGCGCGGCGATCTGGCCTCAAGCGAGCAGACCACCATCGCCTTGTTCGAGGGCGCGCGGGACAGCGTCGTCTCGATCACCACGGAAAGCCGCGTCGTCGATTTCTGGACCCGCAACGCCTATGACGTGCCGCGCGGCAGCGGGTCGGGCTTCATCTGGGACGCCCGGGGCCATGTCGTGACCAACAACCACGTCATCGAAGGCGCGACACGCGCCCTGGTGCGGCTTGCGGATGGCCGCGCCTATCCGGCCCGGCTGGTCGGAACCGCGCCCGAACACGACCTGGCCGTGCTGCGCATCGACGCGGGCGCCGAACAGCCCTTGCCCCTGGCCGTCGGCATCAGCAAGGATCTGCAGGTGGGCCAAAGCGTCTTTGCCATCGGCAACCCCTTCGGTCTGGACTGGACGCTGACCACGGGCATCGTCTCGGCCCTGGACCGGCAGCTTCCGGGCCAGCGCGGCGCGGTGATCCGGGGGCTGATCCAGACCGATGCCGCCATCAACCCGGGCAACTCGGGCGGGCCGCTTCTGGACAGCGCGGGGCGGCTGATCGGGGTGAACACGGCGATCTACAGCCCCTCGGGGTCCAGCGCGGGGATCGGCTTCGCGGTGCCGGTGGACACCGTGAACCGGGTCGTGCCGCAACTGATCGCCACGGGGCGCTATGCCCCGCCCACCCTGGGCGTCGCGCATGATCCGCGCGGCGACGCCATGCTGGCGCGCGCGGGCATAAGCGGGGCGATGGTGCTGGATGTCACGCCGGGCGGCCCCGCCGATGCGGCGGGCCTGAGGGCCGCGCGGATCACGCCCGACGGGCGGCTGAGCCTGGGCGATGTGATCGTGTCGCTGGACGGCGCGCCGATCGGGGGTTCGGACGACCTGCGGGCCGCCCTGGACCAGCGGCAGGCGGGGGATGCGGTCACGCTGGGGATCCGTCGCGGCGACCGCAGGATCGAGGTGACAGTGACCCTGGCCGCCGGGATGTGACCCGGGCCAGCCGCCCCCGCGCCCCATACGCGGACAACGGTCTGGCCCTGCTTCACAATCCCCGCCCCCGGGCGTAAGCACGGGATCGCAGAACTTTCCGCAGGACGGACGCCATGACCCGCATCGCCCCCCATCACCTCCGCTCGAAGATCATGACCGCAGACGAGGCGGCGGCGCTGATCGCCTCGGGCGACACGGTGGGGATGAGCGGCTTCACCGGCTCGGGCTATCCCAAGGCGGTGCCGGTGGCGCTGGCCGCGCGGATCGAGGCGGAACATGGGGCGGGCCGCCCCTTCCGCGTCCGCGTCTGGACCGGGGCCTCGACCGGGCCGGAACTGGACGGCGCGCTGGCCAAGGCTGACGGGATCGAGTTCCGCCTGCCCTACAACTCCGACCCCATCGCCCGCGACAAGATCAACCGGGGCGAGATGGACTATTTCGACATGCACCTGAGCCAGGTCGCCCCCATGGCCTGGCAGGGCTTCCTGGGCCCGCTGGATGTCGCGGTGATCGAGGTGACGGGCATCCGCGCGGACGGCACGCTGATCCCGTCATCCTCGGTCGGCAACAACAAGACCTGGCTGGACCGCGCCGAAAAGGTCGTCCTGGAAGTGAACCGCTGGCAGAACCCGGCGCTGGAAGGGATGCACGACATCTATTACGGCACCCGCCTGCCGCCGCACCGGATGCCGATCCCGCTGACCCGCCCCGACAACCGGATCGGGGATCCCTGGCTGCGCTGCGACCCGGCCAAGATCGTGGCGATCGTCGAAACCGAGGCCCCCGACCGCAACCTGCCCTTCACCCCGCCCGACGCCACGGCACGGGCCATCGCCGGCCACCTGCTGGAGTTCTTCCGCCACGAGGTCGCCAAGGGCCGCCTGCCCCCGTCGCTGCTGCCGATCCAGTCCGGGGTGGGCAACATCGCCAATGCCGTGCTGACGGGCCTGGTGGACAGCCCCTTCGACACCATGACCGCCTTCACCGAGGTGATCCAGGACGGGATGCTGGACCTGCTGGACGCGGGCAAGCTGCGCATGGCCTCGGCCACGGCCTTCTCGCTCTCGCCCGAGGCGGCGGCGCGCGTCAATGCCGACATGGACCGTTACCGCGACCGCATGATCCTGCGCCCGCAGGAAATCAGCAACCATCCCGAACTGATCCGGCGGCTTGGCTGCCTGGCCATGAACGGCCTGATCGAGGCCGACATCTATGGCAACGTGAACTCGACCCATATCATGGGCTCGCGCATCCAGAACGGCATCGGCGGGTCCGGGGATTTCGCGCGCAACGCCTATGTGTCGATCTTCATGACGCCGTCCACGGCCAAGGGCGGGCGGATCTCGGCCATCGTGCCGCAGGCGTCCCATGTGGACCACATCGCCCAGGACGTGCAGGTGATCGTGACCGAGCAGGGCCTGGCCGACCTGCGCGGGTTGTCGCCAAAGCAGCGCGCGGCGGCCATCATCCAGAACTGCGCCCATCCCGACTATCGCCCGCACCTGGCCGACTATTTCCGGCGCGCCTGCCAGGGATCGTACGGGATGCAGTCGCCGTCCTTGTTGACCGAGGCGCTGAGCTGGCACCAGCGGTTCATCGACACGGGGTCGATGCTGCCCTGAGGGCGCGGCCCCGCAGCCGCGTTCTTCAATGCGTCCAGGGGCCGCGGCGGTCGGTCGCGAAATTCTCGCCATAGCCGCGCGGGCGGACATTCGGCGCGCGCTTGTGCGGCGGCTGGACGACGTAGTCGAAGCCATGCTCGCGCGCGTAATCCTCGGCCTGCTTCTGGGTGTCGAAACGCAGGCGAACCTGGCTTTGCGTGTCGTCGCTGCTGATCCAGCCCATCAGGGGGTCGATCTCTCGCCCCACGGGCGGAAATTCCAGAACCCAGCCTTTTGTCCGCGCGTTGCCGGACTGCATGGCATTGCGGGCGGGTTGATAGATGCGAACGCGCATTGACGGCTACCTTTCGGGCGGATCTCCGGGGGGACTTATCGCCAATCGCGCGGCGCGGTTCAAGGGCCGGAACACCTGCCGGGACACCGCGTTGAAACCGGAACCGCAACCTTCAGGAGGCTTTCCATGCCATTGCGAACCGCTGCCGCCCTTATGCTGCTGGCCCTGTCCGCTGCAGCCCAGGACACCGCCGCGCCCGCCGCCCCGTCCGAGGGCGAGGCGCCGATGATCGCGGAAATCAAGACGGCCGAGGGCGAAAGCCGGGGCACCGCCACGGCGGTCGCGACGCCTTCGGGCCTGATGCTGGTGACGCTGGAACTGGAAGGGCTGCCCCCCGGCATCCACGGCGCGCATGTCCACCAGACCGGCGAATGCACGCCGCCCGACTTTGAATCGGCGGGCGGGCACCTGGCGGGCGACAAGGAACACGGGGTGATGGCCGCGAACGGTCCGCATCCGGGCGACCTGCCCAACATCCATGTCCCCGAAAGCGGCAGCCTGATGGTCGAATACTTCGTCGCCGGGCTGACCAAGGAGATGATCGCGGACGAGGACGGGTCGGCCATCATCATCCACGAACAGCCCGACGACTATGTGGGCCAGCCCTCGGGCCATGCCGGGCCCCGCCTCGGCTGCGGCAGCTTTGCCCAGGCCAGCTAGGTCATTTCGCTGCGGCGTCCGCGAAGGGCGCCGTCAGCTCTGCCGTTCCCGCCGCCTTGTCATAGATGCAGATCATCCGGTCGGGGCCGACCGTGACCAGCGCCGCGCCATAGCTGTCCGATCCGAAGGGATTGACCTCGACCGTGACGCTTGCGGATGCCGGGGCTTCGACCAGCGCGCGGCAGGATCGGTCGACATCGGCGCGGAACGCCTCCCACGCCTCCTCGCTCGACGCCTGGGCCGTCACGGGCAGGGCTGCGACAAGAACGGCTGCAAGTCCTTGTTTCATTGTTTTTCTCCACCAGCGGAAAAGCAGGGAACGCCCGGGCCGGGCAATCGTTCTGCCTCAAACACAGAGAGGTGATCGAATGCCATCGGCCCGCGCAATCCCTTCCATCCTGGCTGCCGCAATCCTGTCGGCCTGCTCGACCGGTTATGGCCTGACCGTCGCCGCGACAAGCTGCGACATAAGCCAGCACCAGCGGCTGGTCGGCATGAACATCGGCGAGGTTTACCTGCCCCCGCAACTGGACCGCCGGGAAATCAGCCCCGGCCAGGTCGTGACGCAAGACTATCAGCCCCGGCGGCTGAACATCTTCATGGACGCCAAGGGCTGGATCGCCCGGGTGACCTGCGGCTGAGGGGTCACACCCGCGCCCGGTCCACCTGGGCAATGGCGCGGGCAATCGCCTCGGCGATGGTCAGGTCGCTGGTGTCCAGCACCACCGCATCATCGGCAGGCCGCAGGGGCGCCGTCGCGCGTTCGCTGTCGCGGCGGTCGCGTTCCCGCAACTCGGCCAGCATTTGGGCGGGGTCGGCGCCAAGCTCGGCCGCGCGGCGGGCGGCGCGCACCTGGTCCGAGGCCGTGACATACAGCTTGACCGCCGCATCGGGGCATATCACGGTGCCGATGTCGCGTCCGTCCAGCACCGCGCCGGGTTCCTGCAAGGCAAAGCGGCGCTGGAAATCCACAAGGGCGGCGCGCACGGCGGGGATGGTCGCCACGCGGCTGGCGGCCTGCCCGGCCTGGGCGCTGCGCAAATCGGACCGGGCCAGGTCATCGGCGTCCAGCGTCCGCGCGGCCAGCACCGGATCGCCGCCCTTGGCCCCGGTCGCCCGATACAGCAGCCCGGTGTCCAGGTGGTGAAAGCCGAAATGCGCCGCAAGCGCGCGGGCGATGGTGCCCTTGCCCGAGGCGGCGGGTCCGTCGATGGCGATGATGAATGGCATGGTTCCGCAAGGCAGTTTCGCGCCCGTGCATGGCACGGCATCGCCCGGTCGTCAAAACGAAAAACGCCGGCCCCTGCGGGACCGGCGTTCCGTTGTCAGAAGAACGGGATCAGGCGCCGCCGAGGGTCTTGGCGACCTCGGCCGCGAAATCCTCTTCCTTCTTCTCGATGCCTTCGCCGACGGCGACGCGGGCATAGCCGGTGATCTCGACCCCGGCCTCTTTCGCGGCCTGCTCGACCGTCAGGTCGGGGTTGATCACGAAAGCCTGGCCCAGCAGCGTGTTTTCGGCCACGAACTTCTTCATCCGGCCCGGGATGATGTTGTTCTGGATCACGGCTTCGGGCTTCGGCTTGGCCGAGGCGGCGTTTTCTTCCATGGCCTTGGCGGTCTGGACTTCCAGTTCGCGCGCCAGCAGCGCCTGGTCCATGGTCGCCTCGGACAGCGAGACCGGGTTGGTCGCGGCGATGTGCATGGCGAACTGCTTGCCGATGGCCTGCGCCTTGTCCTTGTCGCCCTTCAGCGCGACCAGCACGCCGATCCTGCCCAGACCCTCGGTCGCGGCGTTGTGGACATACGAGACCACCGTGTCGCCTTCCAGCAAGTGCATCCGGCGCAGGGTCATGTTCTCGCCGATGCGGGCGATGGCGTCGGTCAGCACCTCGGACACGGGCTTGCCGTTCAGGTGCGTGGCCTTCAGAACCTCGACATCGTCCGCCGTGGTCAGGGCGATGTCGGTGATGTCGCGCACCAGCTGCTGGAAGTCGGCATTCTTCGCCACGAAGTCGGTTTCCGAGTTGATCTCGACGGCGACGCCGCGGCCATCGGTGACCTGCACGCCCACCAGACCTTCGGCGGCGACGCGGTCGGCCTTCTTGGCGGCCTTGGCCAGGCCCTTGGTGCGCAGCCAGTCGATGGCGGCTTCCATGTCGCCGTCGGTTTCGGTCAGCGCCTTCTTGGCGTCCATCATCCCTGCGCCGGTCGTTTCGCGCAGCTCTTTCACCATCGCGGCGGTGATAGCCATGATCCGTCTCCTTTGATCAACGCGTCAGGCGGGGCATATCCCCGCCTGACGACAGTTCCGTGAATGTATCGGGACGCGGGCGCCGATCAGGCGTCGGCGGTCGCCTGTTCGGCGGCAGGCTCGTCCAGCAGCTCCTCGGGCGCTTCGGACAGCGCGCCGACATCCACGCCGGCCGCGCCCATCTGGGCCGACATGCCGTCAAGGGCTGCACGGCTGGCCAGGTCGCAATACAGCGCAATGGCCCGGGCGGCGTCGTCGTTGCCGGGGATGATGTAGTCCACGCCTTCGGGCGAGCAGTTGGTATCGACCACGGCCACGACCGGGATGCCCAGCTTCTTGGCTTCCAGGATCGCCAGGTCTTCCTTGTTCACGTCGATGACGAACAGCAGGTCCGGCAGGCCGCCCATGTCGCGGATCCCGCCCAGCGAGGCTTGCAGCTTCGACTGCTCACGCTCAAGCTGCAGACGCTCTTTCTTGGTCATGCCTTCCGCGCCACCGGCCATGGTCTCGTCGATGGCCTTCAGGCGGTTGATCGACTGGGACACGGTTTTCCAGTTGGTCAGCGTGCCGCCCAGCCAGCGGTGGTTCATGTAGAACTGGGCCGAGCGTTCGGCGGCGTCCGCGATGGGCTTCTGCGCCTGGCGCTTGGTGCCGACGAACAGGATGCGGCCGCCCTTGGCGACGGTGTCGCGCACGACCTGCAGGGCCGCGTCCAGCATCGGAACGGTCTGCGTCAGGTCCAGGATGTGGATGCCGTTGCGGTCGCCATAGATGAATTCCGCCATGCGCGGATTCCAGCGCTGCGTCTGGTGGCCATAGTGAACGCCAGCTTCCAAGAGCTGACGGAGGTTGAATTCGGGAAGCGCCATTCCATGTCCTTTCCGGTTTGCGCCTTGGCAGGGGATTCAGGGCGGATGCCCCAACCGGTGGACCTTTTGCGGATTTCTCCCGCAAGGGCCCGCCCCTGCCTGTGAAGTGTGGGGCAAATAGCCCCCTTGCGGCCGATTTGCAAGACCCGTCGGGCCGCACGGTCGATAAAACCTGACGAATCTGCCAGTTGCCGGAACCTGGCCGGTCGGGCAGGGTTGGCTTGATGCGGAGTGTCGTCATGTCAGAAAGTCAGTTCCGATTTGGCAGGCAATACGATTTCTACGAAGTGCTTGCGGACGGGATCGTCCACGGGATCGGCGTTGTCCTGGCCCTGATAGGGGTGACCGCATTGATCTTTCATACCGCGATGTCCGCCGACGGGGCCGAGGTCTGGGCGGCGGCGATCTATGGCGCGGGGCTGATCCTGTGCCTGACGGCGTCCTTCATCTACAACATGCTGCCGCCTTCGGTTCTGAAATGGTATCTGCGCCGCGTGGATCATTCGGCGATCTTCATCCTGATCGCCGCGACCTATACGCCCTTCCTGCACAAGGCGTCCTCTGACCCGACCGCAATGGCCCTGCTGGTCAGCATCTGGACCCTGGCGCTGCTTGGCGTGACGCTGAAATGCCTGCTGCCGGGCCGGTACGACCGGCTGGCCATCCTGCTTTACGTCCTGATGGGGTGGAGCGGGCTGATCGCCTTCCGCCCGATTTCCGACAACCTGCCCCCTGTCTCGGTGCTGCTGATCGTGATTGGCGGCGTTATCTATACCGCGGGCGTGATCTTTCACATCTGGGAAAGGCTGCGGTTCCAGAACGCGATCTGGCACGGCTTTGTCGTGACGGCTGCGGCAATTCATTACGTCGCGGTTCTGGTGTCGGTCTGATAGCGATAACGAAATTCGTGCCACCCGGCGCCAAACCGCTTGCATCACCCCCCGCCAGCGGGCAGTTTGCCCGCAGTTTCCGGCAGACGAGGTGACGCGATGAACCCTGAACTCCAGTCACAAAGGACGCGGGCGCTGTGCAGGCTGGCCCCGGTGATTCCGGTTATCGTCATCAGGAATGCCGAACGGGCGGCGGGGCTGGCGCAGGCGCTGGTCACGGGCGGGCTGCCGGTGCTGGAAATCACGCTGCGATCCGACGCCGCGCTGGATGCGATCCGGGCGATGTCGGGCGTCTCGGGCGGGCATGTCGGCGCGGGCACGGTGCTGACGCCGGACGACGCCAAGCGCGCCAAGGACGCGGGGGCAAGCTTCGCCGTCTCGCCCGGACTGACCGACCGGCTGATCGCCGCCTGCGAGGAGCTGGAACTGCCCCTGCTGCCCGGCGCCGCCACCGCGTCCGAGGTGATGCGCGCGGCTGACGCGGGCTATGACATGCTGAAGTTCTTCCCGGCCGAGGCTATCGGCGGCGCCCCTGCCCTGAAATCGCTGGCGGGGCCGCTGCCCCGGATCAGCTTCTGCCCGACCGGCGGCATCTCGACGGCCAATGCAGGCGATTATCTGTCGCTGCCGAACGTGGTCTGCGTGGGCGGCAGCTGGATCGCCACCGACGCCGATGTCAGCGCCGAGAACTGGGGGGCGATCCAGGAACGGGCGCACGCCGCATCCCGGCTGAGCCGGGGCTGACCTTGGTCCCCGACGACAGGCGCGCCCGCCGCAACGTGATCGTGCTGGTCGCGGCGCAGGCGATCCTGGGCGCGCAGATGTCGGTGATCTTCATCGTGGGCGGCCTTGCCGGGCAGATCCTGGCCCCGAACCCCTGCATCGCCACCCTGCCCTTGTCGATGATCGTCCTGGGATCGGCGCTGACCGCGCGTCCCCTGGCGCGCTTCATGCAGGATCGCGGCAGGCAGGCGGGCTTTCTTCTGGCGGTTCTTGCGGGCGGCATGGGCGCAGGCCTTGCGGCCTGGGGGCTGTCGGCGGGGTCGTTCTGGCTGTTCATGGCGGGATCGCTGCTGACCGGCATCTACATGTCGGCGCAAGGTTTCTATCGCTTCGCCGCCACCGACCTCGCGTCCGAGGATTACGCCCCCCGCGCGATCAGCTGGGTGATGGCGGGCGGGCTGGCCGCCGCGATCATCGGGCCTGCCGTGGTCCGGGCGACGGACGGGCTGACGGCGGTGCCATTCCTTGCGACCTACCTGGCGGTGATCGGGCTCAATGCGCTTGGGCCGTTCCTGTTCGCCTTTCTCGACAGCCCCAGGCCTGCGCCCGCCGAAGCCGACGCGGACGCGGGCCGCCCGGTGTCCGAACTGCTGCGCCAGCCGCAGATCGCGGTCGCGATGATCTGCGGGATGGTGGCCTATGCGCTGATGAACCTGGTGATGACCTCGACCCCGCTGGCGGTGGTGGGCTGCGGCTTTGCGCCAACGGATGCGGCCAATATCGTCAGCGCGCATGTGCTGGCCATGTTCGCGCCCAGCTTCTTCACCGGCCACCTGATCGCCCGTTTCGGCGCCGAACGGATCGTCGCGGTGGGCTTGCTGCTGCTGGCCCTTGCCGGGGCCACGGCCCTGTCCGGGGTCGCGCTGTCGCATTTCTTCGCAACCCTGATCCTGCTGGGGATGGGCTGGAACTTCGGCTATATCGGCGCCACCACCATGCTGTCGCGCGCCCACGCCCCCGAGGAGCGGGGCCGCGTTCAGGGCCTGAACGACGCCGTGGTCTTTGGCGGCGTGTTCCTGGCCTCGCTGTCCTCGGGCGGCCTGATGAATTGCAGCGGCGGATCGGTCGTGGCGGGCTGGAATGCGGTCAACCTGGCGATGCTGCCCTTCCTGGTGCTGGCGGGCGGGGCGCTGATCTGGCTGATGTTGCGCCCGGAGGATGCGTAGGCGGGGGCGCTTCGCCCCCCGCACCCCCGGGATATTTAAACCAAGATGAACGTATGGCCCGCCCCGTCTGCAAGGGTGTATTTTGAAGTAAGCTCGTCAGTCTGCATCAACGTATCCGGTCTCGAGGTTCTGCCT
>NZ_JAFLRK010000055.1 GCF_017315735.1 Paracoccus shandongensis | reverse complement strand
GTCGCGGCACAGGCGGTCGGTGCGGCGCGCGCCCGCCACGATCTCGGCCAGCAGGCGGCGGGGCTGCGGGCGGGCGGGGGGGCCGGGCAGGGTCACTTGCGCCGCGCCGCCTTGCAGGGCCACGCCCGGTTCGGTCAGGAAGACCGCCTGATGCCCGCGGCGGGTCAGTTCCCCGGCCAGGGCCTCGAAGGCGCGCAGGTGGCTGGGCAGGGGCGGGGTGATCAGGACGGCGCGCATGAAAACCTTTGGGCGGTGGTGATCCATGGGTCTTGCCATAACGGCCGCCGGGTTGCACTTGTGCTTTCCGAACGGCTGCCTTCAGGCTGAGGGATGGACATCGACCTGATCATCTTCGATTGCGACGGCGTGATCGCCGACAGCGAGGTTCTGTCGGCCCAAGTCCTGATCGAGCAGCTGGGGGGCCTGGGCATCGCCATGACCCCTGCCGAGGTGCGCCGCGATTTCCTGGGCCGCAGCTTCCCCACCGTCGCGCAGACGATCCGCCAGCGGTTCGGACAGCCCTTGCCCGACCGATTCGAGGCCGATTACCGCGCCCGCCTGCTGGACCGCTTCGCGGCGGAACTGGGGCCGACGCCGGGCTTCATGGCGATGCTGGACGGCCTGCCGGTGCCGGGCTGCATCGCCACCTCGTCCAGCCCCGAACGCGTCGGCCGCACGCTCGAGGTGCTGGGCTTGGCCGACCGCTTCGCGGGCCGCGTCTTCACCGCCAGCCTTGTCCGACACGGCAAGCCCGCGCCCGACCTGTTCCTGCTGGCCGCCGACCGCATGGGCTGCGCCCCCGCAAACACCCTGGTGATCGAGGACAGCAGCCCCGGCATCGCCGCAGGGCTGGCCGCCGGAATGCATGTCCTGCATTACGCGGGCGGCGCGCATCTGCGTGGGGCCGAGCCGACGCCACTGCCGCCCGGCATCCGGTCCTTTGACAATTGGGACCAATTCTTCCAACTGTTGGCCGATCTTCAGGAAGGAGCCCCCATCCCGTGAACGCCACCCGTTTTTCCCCCGAGGCGGTGCGCTTGGACGACGCGGCGCGGGCGGGCTGGTTGTATTACGTCGCGGGCAACACCCAGGACGAGATCGCGCGCAAGCTGGGCGTCAGCCGCCAGTCGGCGCAGCGGCTGGTGGCGATGGCGGTCAGCGAAAAGCTGATCAAGGTCCGCGTGGACCATCCCATCGCCCGCTGCATGGATCTGGCGGGCGCGCTGTCGGACCGCTTCGGCCTGATGTCGGCCGAGATCGTGCCCTCGGACCCGGATGCGCCCGGCCTGCTGACGGGCGTGGCGATCGCGGCGGCGGCGGAACTGGAAAAGACCCTGAAATCGCCCGAACGCCGCATCGTCAGCCTGGGCACGGGCCGGGCGCTGAAGGCCACCGTCGAACAGCTTCCCCGCATGTCCTGCCCGCAGCATGTGGTCGTGTCTCGGCTGGGCAACATGATGCAGGACGGCTCGGCCACGCCCTATAACGCGACGATCAGCCTGGCCGAACGGATCGGCGCGCCGCATTACCCTTATCCCCTGCCGGTGCTGGCGCGCGACCCTGCCGAACTGGCCGCCATGCGCGGACAAGAGGCCGTGCGCAACACCATCCGCCTGTGCGAACAGGCCGATCTGTCGCTGGTGGGCATCGGCCAGATGGACCGCAGCGCCCCCCTGTTCGTGGACGGCTTCGTCAGCGCCGCCGAGATGGACGAACTGGCCGCCCTGGGCGCGGTGGGGGAAATCACCAGCTGGGTTTATGACCGCGAGGGCCGGGTGATCGACTGCACCTTCAACGCCCGCGTCGCATCCGCCCCGCTGCCGCGCGCCGCCGAACGCCCGGTGATCGCCGTGGCCACGGGCGAGGCGAAGCTGCCCGCGATCCATGCCGCCCTTGTCGGGCATCTGGTCAACGGCCTGATCACCTCGGAAGCCACGGCCGAGCGTCTGCTGGCGCTGTAAGATCCGCAACCCGCCGATTTGCAGGACATTCCCGGCCTTGGCGGATGGATCGCCCATGCCGAACTTTTCCAATTGACAGACCGGACGCGCTTTGTGAGTATTTGCCCGTCGCTATGGCAAATGCCCATTCGATCAGGGAGGATAGCATGATCATGACTTTGCGCGCCCTTTTGGGCGCGACGGCGCTGTGCGCTACCGCCGGCATCGCTGCCGCGCAGGACAACGTGACCCTGACCATCGCCACCGTGAACAACGGCGACATGATCCGGATGCAGGGCCTGACAAGTGAATTCACCGCCGCGAACCCCGGCATCACCGTCGAATGGGTGACGCTTGAGGAAAACATCCTGCGTCAGAACGTGACCACCGACATCGCCAACCAGGGCGGCCAATACGACATCATGACCATCGGCACCTACGAGGTTCCGATCTGGGCGAAACAGGGCTGGCTGGTGCCGCTGGACTTCGGCGCGGATTACGCCGTCGATGACCTGATCCCCGCCGTGCGCGACGCGCTGTCCGTCGATGGCAAGCTTTATGCCGCGCCCTTCTATGCCGAATCGGCCATGGTGATGTATCGCACCGACCTGGCGCAGGCCGCGGGCGTGACCATTCCCGACAGCCCCACCTGGACCGACATCATGACCGCCGCCAAGGCCATGACGGACAAGTCCAGGGAACAATACGGCATCTGCCTGCGCGGCAAGCCCGGCTGGGGCGAGAACATGGCCTTCCTGACCGCCATGGCCAACAGCTATGGCGCGCGCTGGTTCGACACCGACTGGAAGCCGCAGTTCGACAGCGCCGAATGGAAGGCCACGCTGACCGACTATCTGGCGATGATGAACGAATACGGCCCCCCCGGCGCATCGTCCAACGGCTTCAACGAGAACCTGGCACTGTTCCAGCAGGGCCGCTGCGGCATCTGGATCGACGCGACGGTCGCCGCCAGCTTCGTGACCGACCCCGAGGATTCGACCGTGGCCGACAAGGTGGGCTTCGCGCAGTTCCCCAACAAGGACGGCGTGGACAACCACGGCAACTGGCTGTGGGCCTGGTCGCTGGCGATCCCGGCGTCGTCCGACGCGCCCGATGCGGCCAAGACCTTCATCGCCTGGGCCACGTCCAAGGGCTATACGGAACTGGTCGCCAGCAAGGAGGGCTGGCGCGCCGCGCCTCCGGGCACGCGGACCTCGCTTTATGAAAACGCGGATTACCGGAAGGAAGCCCCCTTCGCGGAAATGACGCTGACGGCGATCAATTCGGCGAACACGCAAAAGGCATCCGTGCAGGATATCCCCTATACCGGCGGGCAGTTCGTGGCGATCCCGGAATTCCAGGGCATCGGCACGGCGGTGGGCCAGCAATTCTCGGCAGCACTTGCCGGACAGATGTCGGCGGATGACGCGCTGGCCGGCGCCCAGGGAACCACCCTGCGCGAGATGACGCGCGCGGGCTATGTCAAGTAACGCGTAAGCCTTTGACCTGTCCGCACCGCCCGGCCCCCTCCGCCGGGCGGTGCCCCCCGGGGTCCGCCTGCGCACCCCGCCGCCAAGGGAGATTTCGTTCATGGCCACACGCCAGACCCAGGGGCTTGCCCGGCTGATGCGCGCGCCCGCGATCATCCTGCTGTTCGTGTGGATGATCGTGCCGCTGGGCATGACGCTCTATTATTCGTTCCTGAACTACAACATGCTGAACCCCGGCATGACCAGTTGGGCGGGGTGGTTCAACTATCGGTATTTCTACACCGACCCCGCGTTCCTCGAATCGATCAGGAACACGCTGGTGCTGGTCGGGGGCGTGCTGGCCGTCACGGTGGTGGGCGGCATCTTCATCGCCATGCTGATCGACAAGCCGATCTGGGGGCAGGGGATCGTGCGGATCCTGGTGATCTCGCCCTTTTTCGTCATGCCGCCGGTGGCCGCGCTGATCTGGAAGAACATGATCATGCACCCCTCCTATGGCGTGCTGGCCGACGTGGCGAAATTCTTCGGCGCGCAGCCGGTGGACTGGTTCGCGCAATATCCGCTGACCTCGATCATCCTGATCGTGGCCTGGCAATGGCTGCCCTTCGCCACGCTGATCCTGCTGACATCCCTGCAATCGCTGGATACCGAGCAGATGGAGGCGGCCGAGATGGACGGCGCCCCCGCATACGCGCGGTTCCTGTATCTGGTGCTGCCGCACATGGCGCGCGCGATCACCGTGGTGATCCTGATCCAGACGATCTTCCTGCTGGGCATCTATGCCGAAATCCTGGTCACGACCAATGGCGGCCCGGGGTCCGCTTCGACCAACCTGACCTTCCTGATCTACAAGGCCGCCCGGCTGAACTTCGACATCGGCGGCGCTGCGGCGGGCGGCATCATCGCCGTCGTGCTGGCCAACATCGTCGCCATCTTCCTGATGCGCGCCGTCGGCCGCAACCTGGACTGAGGGGGAACACATGGCACGCGCAACATCCCGCAACGCCCGCATCGGCTGGACCGTCGCCGCATGGCTGGTGGCGCTGCTGATCTTCTTCCCGATCCTCTACACCATCGTCACCAGCCTGAAGACGGAGCAAGAGGCCATCGCGGGCTTCGACCTGATCCCGTCCTTCACGCTGGAAAGCTATGCGACGGTGCAAAGCCAGAACAACTACTGGCGGCCCTTCACCAATTCGGTCATCCTGTCGGTGGGCTCCACGCTGCTGGCGCTGATCGTGGCGATCCCGGCGGCCTGGGCCATGGCGTTCTCGCCCACGAAGCGGACCAGGGACATCCTGATGTGGATGCTGTCCACCAAGATGATGCCCGCCGTGGCGGTGCTGGTGCCGATCTACCTGATCTTCTTGCGCACCGGGCTGATGGACACCCGGATCGGGCTGACGATCCTGCTGATGCTGATCAACCTGCCGATCGTGGTCTGGATGCTCTACACCTATTTCCGCGAAATCCCGGGCGAGATCCTGGAGGCCGCGCGGATGGACGGCGCGACCCTGCGCGACGAGATCCTGTATGTGCTGACGCCCATGGCGATCCCCGGCATCGCCTCGACGCTGCTTCTGAACATCATCCTGGCCTGGAACGAGGCCTTCTGGACGATCCAGCTGACCACCACCAATGCCGCGCCGCTGTCGGCCTTCATCGCCAGCTTTTCCAGCCCGCAGGGGCTGTTCTGGGCCAAGCTGTCGGCGGCGTCCGTCATGGCCATCGCGCCGATCCTGGTGCTGGGCTGGTTCAGCCAGAAACAACTGGTCCGGGGCCTGACCTTCGGCGCCGTGAAATAAGGGGAACATTCATGGGACAGATCACCCTGCAAGGCGTGGCCAAGCGGTTCGGAGAGGTCGAGGTCATCCCGCCCCTGGACCTGACCATCGAGGACGGCGAGTTCGTGGTCTTCGTCGGCCCCTCGGGCTGCGGCAAGTCCACGCTGCTGCGCCTGATCGCGGGGCTGGAGGACGTGAGCGGCGGGCGCATCCTGATCGACGGGGCGGACGCCACCGACGCATCCCCGGCGAAGCGCGGGCTGGCGATGGTGTTCCAGTCCTATGCGCTGTATCCGCACATGTCGGTCCGCAAGAACATCGCCTTCCCGATGAAGATGGCGGGCGTGCCCAAGCCCGAACAGGACCGCCGGATCGAGGCCGCGGCCCGCGCGCTGAACCTGACGAACTACCTCGACCGCCGCCCGGGCCAGCTGTCGGGCGGCCAGCGTCAGCGCGTCGCCATCGGCCGGGCCATCGTGCGCGAACCGGCGGCCTTCCTGTTCGACGAACCCCTGTCGAACCTGGACGCCGCGCTTCGCGTGGGGATGCGGCTGGAAATCAGCGAGCTGCACAACCGCCTCAAGACCACGATGATCTATGTCACCCACGACCAGGTGGAAGCCATGACCATGGCCGACAAGATCGTGGTCTTGCAGGCGGGCCGGATCGAGCAGGTGGGATCGCCGCTGGACCTGTATCACCGCCCGCGCAACGTCTTCGTGGCGGGCTTCATCGGCAGCCCCAGGATGAACCTGTTCGGGGGCGCGGCGGCGGCGGAATACGGCGCCCAGACCATCGGCGTGCGCCCGGAACATATCCGCATCTCGGCGGAAGGGGGCAAATGGAAAGGCCGCGTGGGTGTCAGCGAACACCTGGGGTCCGACAGCTTCTTCTATGTCGAAGGCACGGGTCTTGCGGAAACCGTCACTGTCCGATCTGGCGGCGAAATCGCGCTGCACCACGGCGACACCGTCTGGCTGACCCCGGACGAGGGCAAGATCCACACATTCGACAGGAACGGAGACCGCATCTGATGCAACGACTGGACGGCAAGCGCGCGCTGATCACCGGCGCCGCGCGGGGCATCGGCCTGGAATTCGCCCGCGCCTATCTGGCGGAAGGCGCCCGCGTGGCGATCTGCGACATCAACATCGACGCCGCGCAACAGGCGGCGGAGGCCCTGGGCGACGGCGCCATCGCCGTGCGGCTGGACGTGACCGACCAGGCCAGCATCGACGCCTGCGTGGCGACGGTCGAGGGGGCCTTCGGCGGCATCGACATTCTGGTCAACAACGCCGCCCTGTTCACCGCCGCCCCCATCGTCGAGATCACCCGCGCCGATTACGACCGGATCTTCGCTGTCAACGTGGCGGGCACGCTGTTCACCATGCAGGCCGTCGCGCGCGGCATGATCGCACGCGGGCAGGGCGGCAAGATCATCAACATGGCGTCCCAGGCCGGGCGGCGGGGCGAGGCGCTGGTTGCCGTCTATTGCGCCAGCAAGGCCGCCGTCATCAGCCTGACGCAATCGGCGGGCCTGAACCTGATCGCGCACGGCATCAACGTCAACGCCATCGCCCCGGGCGTGGTCGATGGCGAGCATTGGGACGGCGTGGATGCCTTCTTCGCCAGATACGAAAACAAGGCCCCCGGCCAGAAAAAGCGCGAGGTGGGCGCCGCCGTCCCCTTCGGGCGCATGGGCACCGCCGCGGATCTCACCGGCATGGCGGTCTTCCTGGCCTCACCCGAGGCCGACTACATCGTCGCCCAGACCTACAACGTCGATGGCGGCAACTGGATGAGCTGACGCTTGTCCCCACAGAAGAAAGGTTCGGCCATGGCCGTTTCGTTGAACGCATCCGCGCTGAAAGACCTGCCGGGCAGTGTGGGCCGCCCCGGATACGACCGCGCCGCCTTGCGCCCCGGCATCGTCCATGTCGGGGTGGGCAATTTCCACCGCGCGCATATGGCCTGGTATCTGGACCAACTGTTCGAGGCGGGCGAGGGGCATGACTGGGCCCTGGTCGGCGCGGGCGTGCGCCCCGGCGACGCCGCCATGCGCGACCGGCTGGCCGCGCAGGACTGGCTGACCACGGTGGTGGAACTGGACCCGCAGGGCCTGAACGCCCGCGTGATCGGATCCATGGTCGATTTCGTCCCCGTCGATCCGCAGGCGGTGATCGCCGCCATGGCCGATCCGGCGATCCGCATCGTGTCGCTGACCATCACCGAGGGCGGCTATTACGTCGATGCCAAGACCGACGGATTTGACGCGGCCCATCCCGACATCGCCCATGACGCGGCCAACCCGGATGCGCCGCGCACGGTCTTCGGCATGATCCTGGCCGCGCTGCGCCAGCGCCGGGACGCGGGGGCGGAACCCTTCACCGTCCTGTCCTGCGACAACCTGCCCGAGAACGGCCATGTCTGCGCGCGCACCGTCACGGAACTGGCGCAACTGTCGGACCCCGCGCTGGCGCAATGGGTCCGTCAGGAAGTCGCCTTTCCGAATTCCATGGTCGATTGTATCACCCCCGCCACGTCGGACCGCGAGCGCGCCCTGGTCCGCGACCGCTTTGGCATTTCTGACGCCGCCCCCGTGGTCTGCGAGCCCTTCCGCCAATGGGTGCTGGAGGATCACTTCCCCCAGGGCCGCCCCCCCTTGGAAAAGGTCGGCGCGGAATTCGTGGCCGATGTCAGCCGCCACGAGCTGATGAAGCTGCGCATCCTGAACGGCGGGCACGCGGCCATCGCCTATCCCTCGGCGCTGCTGGGGCACCACTTCGTCCACGACGCCATGGCCGACCCGCAAATCGCCGCCTGGCTGCGCGCGCTGGAAACGCGGGAAATCATCCCGACCCTGCAACCAATCCCCGGCGTCCGCTATGACGATTACCTTGACCTGATCGTCAGCCGCTTCGCCAACCCCGAGGTAGGCGACACGATCCCGCGCCTCTGCCTGGATGGGTCGAACCGGCAGCCGAAATTCATCCTGCCGACGCTGGCCGACGCGCTGAAGGACGACCGTGCCATCGACGGCCTGGCGCAAGAGGTGGCCTTCTGGTGCCGATACTGCGAACGCACCGACGAGGCGGGCAACGCCATTGCGCCGAACGACGACAACAGCGACGCGCTGCGGGAATACGCCATCGCCGCCCGCCTCGACCCTCTGGCGTTCTTGGCGAACGAGGCCGTGTTCGGCCCGCTGGCCGCCAACCCGCGCTTCCAGGAAGCCTTTGCCCGCAGGCTGAAGATCGTGCAAACCCAAGGGGTGCGCGCCGCCATCGACAGCTATCTGTCGGGGAACTGAAAAACCGGTCCGCGAAGGGCCGGTTCCATCGTCAGGGCCGCAGCACCTGAATGGTCACATAGCCCAGGGACGGGCCGATCCACTGGCGCGACACGGCGATCTGGCCGCCCTGCACCATGTAGCTGTTCTGGAAGGTCGCGCCATGGCCTTCGCAGTTTTCCACCGTCACGCCGGGGTTCGGACCCGCGCCCACGGTGCAGGCGAACTGCAAGGGCCGTTCCACCCCGTCGCCCGCGAAATACCGCATGACGCGCGTGCCGCTGCCCGCCGCGCCCGCGCGGATCAGGGGTTCGGTCTGCGGCTCGGCCACCGACAGGTCATGGCCAAGGCCCCGCGTGCCGACCAGCAGGCCGTTCCGCAGGATCAGCGCCTCCTCGGCCGGGGTCATATAGGTGCGCATCGCGCCGTTCTGCCCGGTCATCGCCATCACCTGCGTGCGGCCCAGATTCTCGAACCCGGCCTGGATCAGCGGACCGGGATTGACGCGCAGCGCCTCGGCCGCGGCCTCCTGGGGCGATTTCGCGGGCGCGGCGGGCTGTTTGGCCGCGCGGCGTTCCGCGGCGACCTGGCCCGCCGTCTGCGCCAGCGCGCCGAAGGGGCCTGCGTTTTCGCTGTCATTGCCGCAGCTCGCCAGCCCGGCCAGCAGGAACGCCGCCAGCGTGATCTTCGTGACGCCATTCATCGCCAGAACCTCCCCCAGCCTTCATAGAGTTTGACGGAATGACTGTCCCGGACATGGTCATACAGGCGGTCGCGGACGTTCAGCTGCGCACCCCCGTCGCGCGACAGGGACCGCAGGTCGGCGCTGACGCGTTCGCGCGTGGGCTGGCCGGTGGCCCAACCCAGCGGGATCGACAGCGTGACGCCCTTGTCGAAGCTGCCCTCGCCGAATTCCTCGGCCGAGAGATCCGTCTTGGTGGCATAGGCCCCGATCCGCCAGCCGTTCGCAAATTCGCGGGTCAGGGTGATCGTCGCACCCTTGTCGCCCGCCAGATACTTGCCCACGTCAAGCTGCGCCGTGAACCCTTGGGTGAATTCGTAATAGGCCGAGACATGGCCCATCGTGACCTCATAGTCACGGAAGTCGAACAGCTGGTCGAAGTCGCGCTTCTTCACGCGGTTCACCTCGGCCCCCAGGGCGAAGGAAGAGTTGACAGGCTTCCACAACACCTCGGTCGAGACGCCGCCATAGGCGCGTTCCAGCAAGCCGGTGGTGACGCGGGTATAGACCGTGGGCGCGGGCTTGGCATACCAGGCCAGCGTCAGTTCCGGGATCACCGGGTCGTTGTTGCCCGTGTACATGCGCGTGTCCGACCGGACCCGCGGCACGCCCTGGGGCGTGGTTTCCAGGCTGGGATCGGCCAGGTATTCCTCGGGCGTGTAGTGTTCGCCGCGCCGTCCGGGAATGCCGGGGCCGCGCGGGTCGATGTTGCCGAAGGCGCGCTGGCGCAGGGCCCCGGTCAGGACCAGGCCAGGCGCGATTTCATAGCTGGCGCGGGCCTCGGCCCCGACCTCGTGGGTCAACCCGTCCTCGGCGCTGAAGATGCCAAGATCGACATAGGGCTTGATCGACCAGCGGAAGCGCGGATAAACGCCCTCGCTGCGCACCAGGCCCGGCGCGCCTGCCGGGGCGTCCGACAGGGCGGATGCGGCGGCGATCTGCCCGGCCTCGGTGTTTTCCAGCCGCTCCACGTCGGAACGGCGGACCGTCACGGACGAGGTGGGCACCCCGTCGGCGGTCGAGGTGATCACGAATGTTTCCACCGACGGGGGCAAGGCACGGGTCATCAGGCGCGCGGTGCGGCCGATGGCCTCGGCCTGGCTGATATGGCGGGCGTTGCGCAGCCGGACCTCGGCCCGGTTCGCTGACAGCGCCATGCTTTCCAGGGTCTGGCCTTCCTTGCGCATCGCATCGCCAAGCGCGGTCTGGATCGCGGGATGCGCGGTGGGATCCTGCGCCCAGACACCAGACCAGCCGTCGGGATCGGCCTGCGGCGCCGGGCGCGGGCGCACCGGGGCCGGGGCCTTTTCCAGGCCCGAGGGATAGGTCGCCTCGCGCGGGTTCAGCGCGATCGAGAACTGTGCGCCGAAGGTGTTGCCGCCGATGGTGTAAAGCCCGACCTCGTAATTGCCGCCAAAGCGGTAGAAGGCGGCAAGGTTCAGGTTGCTGTCCGGTTCATCGCCCTGCTGGAAGACCGCGCCGCTGCTGTATTTCGCGACATAATCCATGTTGGAATATTCCGCGACCAGGTTCAGCCGGTCGTTGACCTGCCAACTGACCGAGGCGAAGGGCCGCGTGCCGCCCCGGAACCATTGGTCCACGTTGGGCGTGCCGCCTTCGTCGCCGCTGTCGATGGTGCGCGGCTTGCCCGCCAGCACGCCCCAGCCAAGACCGGCCGAGACGCGGACCTGCGGCGTCACCGTCCTGGTGGCGACGATGTATTCGCCCGAATAGACGCCCGTGCCCAGGAAATCCTGCAAGCCGACCGCCACCGCCGGACGCCAGCCCTGTTCGTCCAGCACCTGCCAGCGCAGGTCCGCCGAGCGGTCGCTGATATAGCCGTCATTCCGATAATCGTTGATCCCGTCCACGCGCCCATAGCGCAGCACGGCCGTCAGTCCCGGCAGCGCCTGGAAGACGACGCTGCCCCGCCGCCCGTAATCCGACCAGGACACCGTCGCCCCCAGCGTGCCGTCGGGCAGCGTTTCCGCCGTGGGGGTGTCGATGCCGCCGGGCAGTCCAAAGGTGGACATGTTCCGCGCATACATCGGTTCCGCAACGGCGGTGGTGCTGACCGAGCCCAGGACCAGGGCCACGGGCAGGGTGGTCGCCATCAGGCGTCCTGTAAGGGGGGATCGGCGCATGGGTCGCGTGTCCTCGTTCTGCTTTGGCCGGATCATAGGGGCAAACCGCCCCGCTGGCAGCCCGGAAACGCAACATGGCGGGCATGGTGCGTCCTGGCTGCCGCAGGGGTCAGGCGATCACTCGGCGGGTTCGGTCGTGGTCGTGGTGCCGGTCGCCCCGGCGGGCGGCAGGGTGCGCAGTTCCGGGACGATGGGCGCGGCACCCGATGCCGGTGCCTGGGTCGCGGGGGCCTCGGTCGCGGGCGCCGCAGTCGTGGGCGCGGGCGGCAGGTTCGCCGTGCCTTCCGAGGCGGGCGCGGCAGGGGTGGCCGTAGGTGCGGGGGGCGTGGCCGCCGGCGGGGT
>NZ_JAFLRK010000054.1 GCF_017315735.1 Paracoccus shandongensis | reverse complement strand
CCGCCGCTGCTGGCGCTGACGCGCTGCGCCCTGGGCAGCAGCATCGCGCTTGGCCGCGAGGAGATCGGCGAGATCGGGCAGATCTCGGCCAATCTGGGGTGCAGCGGGCGGATCGGCGACCGGCTGACCTTCAGCGGCGGCCTGACCGGCTATCCGGTCCATGGCGACCGGCATGGCGGCCGCCTGACCTACAGCTATGCGCTGGCCTGGCGCGTCGCCGACGGGGTGACGCTGACCTATGCGAACTATACCGCAGCCCTGGCCGGGGGCCGCGCGCTGGCCGGCCTGGGCGAGGGGCGGCTGCAACTGTCCGCGCCGGTCGCCAGGGTTCCGCTGGGCACCCCCGCCATGCCCGACCGGCGCATGACCTGCACGGGCTTTGTCAGCCTGGCGCGCCGGGCTTCGTCCAATGCGGGGATCAATTGCGGCGTGAACGTGACGGAACGGCTGGCGGTCCGCTTCACCGCGCTGGCCTATCCGCCCGGCACGCAGGACGAAGGGGACGCGGATTTCTCGTATTCCGCCAGCTATGCGCTGAGCGGGCGGGTGACGCTCAACTATTCCAACTATGCCAACAACCGCTGGCCCTGGAACCGCTCGCCCGACCAGGTGAGGCTGCTGCACGGCGGCACCCTGGGCCTGTCCTATCGCTGGGATTTCTGACGGATTTGACGATGCAACACGATGATCGTGCCCCCTTCACAAGGCGCGGCGCCCTGGCCGCCGGGCTGGCGCTGCCCTTCCTGAACCTTCGCGCATGGGCGGGGACGGTGGACGAGGCGCGGATCCTGCAAAGCGGGATCCTGGGCCATGTGGTGGGCTATTCGCTGTATCTGCCGCCCGGCTACCGGGGGGACAGCCGCCGCTATCCGGTGCTTTACCTGCTGCACGGGGCGGGCGACGGGCAGCCCGCCGACTGGTTCCGCATGGCGGGCATCGACATCCTGCTGGACCGCATGATCGCCGAGGGCCGGATGCCCCCCTGCATCGCCGTGGCCCCCGACGGGCGAAGGCCCGGGGGCGATGGGCGCGCCACCTATTTCCTGGACGACGCCGACGGCGGCTATCGCTGGCGCTCGATGTTCCTGGAAGAGTTCGTTCCCAGGATCGAGGCCACGCACCAGGCGGTCGGCACGGCGGGGATGCGCGCGCTTCTGGGCCTGTCAATGGGCGGCCATGCGGCGATCCTGAACCAGCTTCAGCGGCCCGACCTGTTCGCGGGCGCGGCAGCCCTCAGCGCCGCGCTGCGCACCCCGGCCCAATTGGCGGCGATGGAACCGCAGGCCTTCGACCTGCGCTTCGCCGGGGCCTATGGCCCGGGCCTGCTGGGCGAGGCGCGGCTGAACGCGGCCTGGCGCATGTCCGACATCGTCGCCGTGGCCGCCCGGACCGATCCGAAGCCCTTCCGGCGTGTCCCCCGGCTTTACCTGGACCTCGCCTCGGGCGATCCCTTCTTCGAGGGAAACGCCGCCGCCCATGTCGCCCTGGACGGGGCGGGGATCCTGCACCGCTTCCAGGTGCGCGAGGGCAGCCACGACTGGATCTTCTGGCGCGCCGCGCTGCCCGACGCGCTGGACCACGTGGGGCGGATCTTCACCCGCAGCTATGGAGAGTAGGGGCAGGGGCCCCCTCAGCCCGACCGCACCCTGGTCGCAAGAAAGCCGATACCCCCGGCGGCGATCAGCACGCCCACCGCCAGGATCGCCAGCGCCGCAGCCCCCACGGCCAGAAAGGCCGCGTTCAGCCAGAACCCCAGCATCCCCTGCGGCAGGGCAAGGCCCCGCAGGGGGATGGAACATCGCGGCCCCTTCCTTGTTCAGGATCCCGACGCTCTCATGCGGTGGAGCGCAGGCCCGTGACGATATGCGACCCTGGCCACGGCTGGCCCGCCGGCCCCGGCGGAATGGCCCGGCGCATCCGGGGGCACGAGCGGTCCGCCCCGCCGCAGGGCCGTTTCGACCTGACCTGCACGCCGGTGCGCGACGGCGGGCATGTGGCCGGGGTTCTGGCCTCCCTGGCCGAGGCGGCGGACAGCGCCCCCCCGGGCCGGTCGCTGCACGATCATGCTGCCTTTCTCCTCCACCGGGGCCGGGACGGGCCCGCAAGAAGGAAGACCCTGATGCCCGACATGGCCCCAACCCCCCGACCCCAGCCGTTCCAAGGGCGGCGCGTTCTTGTCGTCGAGGACGAATACATCATCGCCGAAGACCTGCGCGAGGAGCTGGAGCGCGAGGGCGCCCTTGTGCTGGGCCCGGTCGCCAGCGTCGCCGCCGCGCTGGATCTGCTGCAGGGCGGCCCCCGCCCCGACACCGCCATCCTGGACATCAACCTGCGCGGCGAAAGGGTCTTTCCCGTGGCCGACCGGCTGCGCGCGATGGGCGTGCCCTTTGTCTTCGCCACCGGCTATGACGCCGAGGCCATCCCCCGCGACTATGCCGACGTGCCCCGGATCGAAAAGCCCTTCACCCTGCGCGACCTGGGCCGATGGGGCAGGGCTAGAGGCTGCGGCCCGGGATTATCCGGGAGTCCATGCGCCCGATGATCTGTTGACGCCGCCGCGCCAGGCGGGGGACATTCGGCCTGCGGGGCTTGGGCGCCAGGCGGGATCCGGCACCTGTCGGGGGCTGGAAGGCGCAGGGGCCACGAAGCTTTGCACGATCATCCGGCCGAGGCCTTGCGGCTTCGTGCCACATGGTCCCGGACAGCGCGCCGGCCTGACCCATCCCCCATCGCAAGACGGCTTTCTGCCGCGATGGTCCTTTGCTAGGGTGGCCCGGTCTGATGGGGATTGCGGCCATGGCCAGGTTTGAAACATCCACCGGGGCCGCGACGGTCGCGACCTGGGGCTATGTCCTGCAGGGCCGCAATGGAAAGCCGCTGGACGCAAGCCTGCTGTCGGCGGCCACGCATGACCTGCTGGTCATCGACGCCTCGCGCGACGGCACGGACGCGGGCCGCTTTTCCGCGGGCGAGATCGCGCGCATGAAGGACGGCATGGGCGGGCGGTCCGTGGTGGCCTCTTATATCTCCATCGGCGAGGCGTCGGAGTTCCGCGACTACTGGAACGACGGCTGGACGGCGGGGGGCGATGCCGCCGACAAGCTGACGGGCAGGGCCCCGGACTGGCTGGGGCCGGTGAACCCCGACTGGCCGGAATCGCGCAAGGTGCGTTACTGGGATCCCGACTGGCAGAAGCTTCTGTTCAACGATGCGGGCACCGGGGATCTGGACGCCATCGTCAAGGCGGGGTTCGACGCCGCCTATCTGGACATCGTGGACGCCTATTACTTCTGGGGCGCCGAGGTCGCCGACCGCGACCGGCAGCCGGGCGATCCCGCGAATGAACGGCAGGCGGCGCAGCGCATGGTCGATTTCATCGTCGCGCTGACCGATCACGCGCGCGAAACCAACCCGGATTTCTTCGTCATCCCCCAGAACGGGGCCTTCATCCTGGACGACCTGGGATCCGACAGCGCCCGTAAGGCGGCCTATCTGGACGCCATCGGCGGCATCGCGGTCGAGGATCTGTATCACCCCGGCGACGCCGACGAGAACAACCCCGCCGACCCCGACCGCGAACAGGTGGCCGTCCTGCAGCGGGATTTCCTGTCCCAGGGCAAGCCGGTCTTCGTGGTGGACTATCTGGACGATCCCAGGCTGATCGCGGGGTTCTACAAGAAGGCCGCGCGGGACGGGTTCATCCCCTATGCCGCGCCCGACCGCGACCTTGACCGGCTGGCGGGCAGCCAGGACGGCACCCCGGCGTATCGGCGGCCGACCGATCACGCCGACATCCTGCGGGGATCAATGCTGGCCGACCGGATCGACGGGCTTGCGGGAAACGACCGGATCGACGGGCGCGGCGGCGCCGACTGGATCGCGGGCGGGGCGGGCCATGACCGGCTTCATGGCGGGGCCGGGCGCGACGGGCTGGCCGGGGGGGCTGGCCACGACCAGTTGTTCGGGGGATGGGGCCGCGACACCCTGTCGGGCGGCAGCGGCCATGACCGGCTGGCGGGCGAGGGGGGCGCCGACCGCTTCGTCTTCGCCTTCGCCGCCGAGACGCGGCCGGGCGCGGGCACGCGCGACGTGATCGCCGGGTTCCAGGAAACCCTCGCGGGCGAGGTGATCGACCTGTCCGGGATCGACGCCAGCCGCGTGACGGCGGGCAACAACGCCTTCACCTTCCTGGGCACCGCCGCCTTCACAGCCGACAGCGACAATGGCGGGCTGCGCTATGTCCACAGGGGCGGCAACACCATCGTCCAGGGCAGCACCGACAACGACACGGCCCCCGAATTCGAGATCGAGCTGACCGGCCTTCACACCCTGGCGGCCAGCGATTTCATCCTTTAGCGTGCCGTTTCCCCCGCTGCGTCAATGCGCGCATTCCATTCCGCCGCCCTTTGCCTATATGGACGGCATACCCCCATCACGAACAGGACGCGATCCGCATGTCGAAGAACCCCGACCTTCTCCAGCAGCATGGCGGCAGCATCAAGCCCGCGCTTTGGCGGGGCGCCTGCCTGAAATGTCCCCGCTGCGGCGAGGGGCGGCTGTTTTCCGGCTATCTGAAGGTCGCCCCGCAATGCCGCGAGTGCGGCCTTGACCTGACGCCGCAGCGGGCCGACGACGGGCCGGCCTATATCGTGGTCCTGATCGTCGCGCACCTTGTCGGCTTTTCGTTGCCGGTGATGTTCGATCTGCTGGGCGACCGGCCCGCGATGGTTGCCGTGGTGCTGGGCGGGCTTTGCATCCTGCTGTCGCTGGCGCTGCTGCCGCCGGTCAAGGGCATGTTCGTCGCGCTGCAATGGTTCAAGGGGATGCACGGGTTTCGGGCCAAGCCTGCGGGGATCTGACGCGCCGGGCAGGGGCAGGGACGCGGCAGGGCGGAACCCGACCACGGGTTGCTGCCGTTGGGTTTGCAGGAACCGACCTTCAGGAATGATCCCATGCCCGTTCTCAGCTTTGCCGCCAACCCGCTCGACTGGACCATCGGCGTCTTTTCCGTCGCCGACCAGCGCGGGAACGTCACCGCGCGCCGCTATTGCTTTGGCCCCTATGTGGTGACCTGGCACTGACGGGGCGGCTTCGCGCCCTGTCCGCCGCCGTGACGGGAAACCGCGCAAGTCCCCGGCTGCGCTGGAAAATCACGATCAGATTTCAATTACAAGTTGCGGCCTCCCCGGGATGGTCCTAGGGTTGAGGCAGGGACCGGGCACCGCCTCGCGCGTGCCGGTCCCCTGTTCCTGACCGCGTGTCTTTTTTCCCTCGATCCTGCGCCCTTCGCGGGTGCGTCTGCTGGGACAGGATGCGGCATCTGCTCCTCCCGCACATTGCAAAGCTGCCATGTCCCGGCCGCTGCCGGTGCCTGGTGATCCATCATGTTCACCTCATGGAGATTCTTGGAATATGCCTATCAACCTTTCGGGTGTGGATTACTTCCGCGTCAACGGCGGCGTTCTGGAGCTGACTGGCAACCAGACCGAGATCAGCGGCCTCAACCTCGGGATCGCCGGCCGCCGGCCCAGCGGAGACTTCCGCGTTGCAGGCACCGGCAACGTCCGCGAGGTCGTCCTGACCAGCAACGATGATGACGACGTGCTGAACGTGGGCGAAACCTTCACGCTGACTTCGACGACCACGCCTTATACGCTTGGTGTCCCCGGCACGACGACCACCACGACCACGGAAATGACCGTGGTCGGCTCGGGCAGGTTCGGCACCGTGGTGAATGGCCTTTTGACGGGCTCGCACGGCATCATCGTGGCCGAGGATGCGAACGGAAATACCTATTTCGCCTTCCCGGACGGTGACATGCCTTCAGGCGTTCTCGGCACCATAGACGCTTTGTTGCTGACCGGCGTCACCGTGGACGATGTCGGCTATGATGTCGGCGCGCGTGCCCCCCTGTGCTTCACGCGCGGCACCCTGTTGGACACCCCCGAGGGTCTGCGCGCCATCGAGGATCTGCGGACGGGCGACCTGGTCCTGACCCGGGACAACGGCGCGCGGCCGGTCCGCTGGATCGGCAGCCGCGTGCTGTCCCGGGCGGCATTGCAGCGCAACCCCAACATGCGCCCCATCCGCATCAAGGCCGGGGCCCTGGGTCCGAACACGCCCGCCACGGATCTGACCGTGTCGCCGCAGCACCGCATCCTTGTCCGCTCCAAGGTGGCGCAAAGGATGTTCGGCACCCACGAGGTTCTGGTTGCCGCCAAGCAGCTGTTGCAACTGGACGGCGTGGACATCTGCGACGGGGCCGAGGGCGTCGAATACTTCCACATGCTGTTCGACGGGCACGAGGTGGTCTTCGCCAACGGCGCCGAGGCCGAGTCGCTTTACACCGGCCCCCAGGCCATCAAGTCGGTGGGCCCCGCCGCGCTGGCGGAAATCCTCGCGATCTTCCCCGAACTGCGCGACGGCGATCACGAACCGCAGGGCGCGCGGATGCTGGTTTCGGGCCGCATGGGCCGCAAGCTGGTCTCGCGCCACCTGCAGCACCACCAGCCCCTGGTGGCCGCCCCTTGAGGCAAGCCTTCGGGCAGGTCCGTCCCCCAGGGGGAGGGCCTGCCCACGCGCGGGCGTCAGCCCCCGTAGATCGGGAAGCGGTTGCACATCGCCTTGACCTGGGCGCGGACCTCGGCCTCGACCGCGCCGTCGCCTTCGGGGTTCCGGCCAAGCGCGCGCAGCACGCGCAGGATCATGGCGCCGATCTGGCGGAACTCGGCCTCGCCAAAGCCGCGGGTGGTTCCGGCGGAACTGCCCAGGCGGATGCCCGAGGTCACGAACGGCTTTTCCGGGTCAAAGGGGATCGCGTTCTTGTTGCAGGTCAGGCCCGCCCGTTCCAGCGCGGCCTCGGCCGCCTTGCCCGTGACGCCCAGGGGGCGCAGGTCGCACAAGACCATGTGGCAATCCGTGCCGCCGGACACGATGCCGACGCCGCCCCCCGCCAGCGTGTCGGCCAGCGCGCGGGCGTTGGCCACGACATTGCGGGCATAGTCCCTGAAGGACGGATCCAGCGCCTCGCCGAAGGCCACGGCCTTGGCGGCGATGACGTGCATCAGCGGCCCGCCCTGGTTGCCGGGAAACACCGCCGAGTTCAGTTTCTTCGCCAGGTCGTCGTCATTGGTCAGGATCACCCCGCCGCGCGGCCCGCGCAGGGTCTTGTGCGTGGTCGAGGTCACGACATGGGCGTGCGGCACCGGGTTCGGGTATTCGCCCGCCGCGATCAGGCCCGCGTAATGGGCCATGTCCACCATCAGCCAGGCCCCCACCTCGTCCGCGATGGCGCGGAAGGCGGCAAAGTCGATGACGCGCGGATAGGCGGACGCGCCTGCCACGATCAGCTTCGGACGCTCGGCCAAGGCAAGCGCGCGCATCTTGGCCATGTCGATCAGGTGAGTGTCGGGTTCCACCTCGTAGGAGACGACCTTGAACCACTTGCCCGACATGGTCACGGGCGATCCATGCGTCAGATGCCCGCCATGCGCCAGCGACAGGCCCATGATGGTGTCGCCCGGCTGCAACAGCGCCAGGAACACCGCCTGGTTGGCCTGCGCGCCCGAATGGGGCTGCACGTTCACATGCGCCGCGCCGAACAGCTGCTTCAGGCGGTCGCGGGCGATGTCCTCGACCTCGTCCACGAATTCGCAGCCGCCGTAATACCGCTTGCCGGGATAGCCCTCGGCATACTTGTTCGTCAGGACCGAGCCTTGCGCGATCAGAACGTCGCGGCTGACGATGTTTTCCGAGGCGATCAGTTCGATCTGGTCCTGCTGGCGGGCCAGTTCGCGGCCGATGGCATGGGCGACGGCATCATCCGTCAACCCGGGCGTCTTGGTGTCGAGCATCTGTCATCTCCCGTGGAGGGGTTGAAGGGCTTGGGGCCGTTCTACACCCTTGCCGCCGGGGGGCGCGGTATCGTTGCGACACCGGACCGGCAGGATCACGTCACATGGGGCCTATGGGTCCGCCGCCTGGTCCAGCAGGCTTCGCACCCACCGCCCCGCCAGCCAGGCGGCGGGAATGCCAAGGGGCACCGACAGGGCCAGCGCCGTGACGGGCGACAGCGCGTCCAGGCCCAGGGCCTGGCCGATCAGCCCCAGCATGAACAGGTTGATCGCCACCGCGCCCGTGGCGAAGACATACAGCAGAAGCGCCAGCTTCCACACCGGCCAGCGGTCGTCCATCGCGGTCCCCCCGATCTGATAAACCCCCGGATGAACCGTTTTTGTGGACTCTTCCTTGACTTTGGACAAGGATCCCCGTGCCCGGGAACGTCACTTATGGGCTTCATTGAAACAGCTTCGGGAGAACCCTCGCCATGCGCGAAGTCCTGACGAAGAGCATGGCCCGGAACATCTTTTATGGCGGGTCGCTGTTCTTCATCCTTATCTTCATCGGGCTGTCCATCCACAGCCATTGGTACATCGTGAACGTGTCCACCAACGACGCGCCGCTGACCGCCAGCGTCGCCAGCGGCAAGCACGTCTGGGAACGCCACGCCTGCGTCAACTGCCATTCGATCCTGGGCGAGGGCGCCTATTTCGCGCCCGAACTGGGCAACGTGATGACCCGCTGGGGCGTCCAGGACGACCCCGAGGCCGCCTTCGAGGTCATGAAGGCCTGGATGGAGGCGCAACCCACGGGCATCGAGGGCCGCCGCCAGATGCCGCAGTTCAACCTGACGGACGAGGAAATCCGCGAAGTCACCGACTTCCTGCTGTGGACCAACAAGATCCGCACCCAGGACTGGCCCCCCAACGATGCCGGTTGATTGGAAAGCACCATGAAATATCAAACGCAAAAGATCGCCCTGGTCTATATCACCGTGGCATTGACCCTGTTCGCCGCGCAGGTGACGATGGGGCTGATCATCGGCTATATCTATGTCCAGCCGAACTTCCTGTCCGAAATCATGCCCTTCAACGTGGGCCGGATGGTCCACACCAATTCGCTGGTCGTCTGGCTGCTGACCGGCTTTTTCGGCGCCGCCTATTTCCTGATCCCCGAGGAGGCCGAGCGCGAGATCCATTCGCCCTTCCTTGCCTATCTGCAGCTGTTCATCCTGGTGGTGGGCACCTTCGGGGCGGTCGCGACCTATCTGTTCAACCCCTGGCAGGGCAACTATTTCGTGGGCACCCAGGGACGCGAGTTCCTGGAACAGCCGACCTGGGTCAAGGTGGGCATCGTGGTGGCCGCGCTGATCTTTTTGTTCAACGTCACCATGACGGTGCTGAAGGGCCGCAAGACCGTGATCAGCTCTATCCTGCTGATCGGTCTGTGGGGCCTGGCGCTGTTGTTCCTGTTCGCCTTCTACAACCCGGCGAACCTGGGCCTCGACAAGCAATACTGGTGGTATGTGATCCACCTGTGGGTCGAGGGCGTGTGGGAACTGATCATGGCCGCGATCCTGGGCTTCCTGATGCTGAAGCTGACGGGCGTGGACCGCGAGGTGGTGGAAAAGTGGCTGTATGTGATCGTCGCCACCGCGCTGTTTTCCGGCATCCTGGGGACCGGCCACCATTACTTCTGGATCGGGACGCCCGGTTACTGGCAGTGGATCGGCTCGATCTTTTCCTCGTTCGAGGTGGTGCCGTTCTTCGCGATGATGGCCTTTGCCTTCGTGATGGTCTGGAAGGGCCGGCGCGACCATCCGAACAAGGCCGCGCTTTTGTGGTCGCTGGGCTGCGCCACGCTGGCCTTCTTCGGCGCAGGTGTCTGGGGATTCCTGCACACGCTGCACGGGGTGAACTATTACACCCACGGCACCCAGGTGACGGCGGCGCACGCGCACCTGGCCTTCTATGGCGCCTATGTCTGCCTCAACCTGGCCTTGTTCAGCTATGCCATGCCGATCCTGCGGCGGCGCGATCCCTATAACCAGGTGCTGAACATGGCGTCCTTCTGGCTGATGTCGGGGGGGATGCTGTTCATGACCTTCACCCTGACCTTCGCGGGCACCGTGCAGACGCATCTGCAACGCGTGATGGGCATGGGCTACATGGAGGTGCAGGACCAGCTTGCGCTGTTCTACTGGATGCGCTTCGGAGCGGGCGTGGCGGTGGTGATCGGGGCGTTCCTGTTCATCTATGCGGTGGCCTTCCCGCGCCGCGAGGTGGTCCGCCCCGGCCCGCTGGAACGCGATCGCCTGGCCCAGAACCCCGACCATATCGCCGCGGAGTGATGACCATGGATGGAAGTTTCACCCTGAGGGGGGCCGACGCCCCCTTCTACCTGCCCCAGGGCGACGAATGCGACATCTTCGCCGCGGCTTATGCGAAGAACCTGCCCCTGCTGCTGAAGGGCCCGACCGGCTGCGGCAAGACCCGCTTTGTCGCCCACATGGCGGCAAGGCTGGGACGACCCCTTTACACCGTCGCCTGCCATGACGACCTGTCAGCCGCCGACCTGATCGGGCGCTATCTTCTCAAGGGCGGGGAAACCGTCTGGGTCGACGGTCCCCTGACCCGCGCGGTGCGCGAGGGCGCCATCTGCTATCTGGACGAGGTGGTCGAGGCCAGGAAGGACGTGGCCGTGGTGCTGCACCCCCTGACCGACGACCGCCGCATCCTGCCCATCGACCGCACCGGAGAGGAGTTGCACGCGGCCCCCGGCTTCATGCTGGTGGCCTCCTACAACCCCGGCTACCAGAACATCATGAAGACGCTGAAGCCCTCCACGCGGCAGCGGTTTTTGTCGGTGGAATTCACCTTTCCCCGGCCGGAACACGAAATCCCCGTGGTGGTCCGCGAAAGCGGGCTGGATGCCGACCGCGTGGGCCTGCTGGTGCGGCTGGCGAACAAGCTGCGCGGGCTCAAGGGCCAGGATCTGGAGGAAGGCGTGTCCACCCGCCTGGTCGTTTATGCCGCGACCCTGATCGCGGGCGGCATGGCGATGGATCGCGCCATCCGCGCCGCCATGATCGAGCCGCTGACCGACGACGGGGATATCCGCAAGGGCCTGATGGACCTGGTCGTGGCGGTGACGGGATAACAACCATGCCCCATCTCGACATCGCCCCCTGGGAGCCCGAGGAAACCGTCGGCAAGCTGTGGCACCGGCTCGCCTCGCGCATGGACCCGCCGCAGCGCTTCCCCGATGCCGCCGTCCGGTTCGACGACATGCGCGGGCGCATCGCCGTGCTGTTCCGGGGCCTCGGGGGCGGGGCCGATGTGGAACTGAAGCCGGTGGCGGACCAGGCCAGCCGCCACCGCCTGTCCTGGCGCCGCCGCCTGGCCAGCGACGGCGACCACCTGGCCCGCGCCAGCTTCGACCGCGAGGCGCTGCGCCTGCCCGTGGAACTGGCGGTCTTTCCGCGCCCCGAGGACAACGAGGGGCTGTATCTGTGGCTGGCCGCCGCATCCGCCCATGCCCCTGGTTTCGTTCCCCGGTCCGATCCCCTGCTCGCCGATCTTGCGGCCATTTCGGCAGGCATCGCCATGACCCATGCCACGCTGGAAGCCGCGCCGGGCCTGCGCCCGCTGTGGTCCCGCCTGTGCCGGGCGCATCTGGCCAGCCGCACGCGCCCCGCCCTGCGCGGCACCGAGGCGCGGGTGGAAGCCCTGCTGCGTCACCTGCTGGGCGACCCGACGCTGCCTGAACCCGCGCTGCTGGGGGGCTATGCCGATCCCCCCGCCCAGTGGCGCGCGCCGCGCGGATACCGCCCCATGCTGCCGGTGCCGATGTGGCCGGACCTGCGCGGGCTTGGCGCGGGCACGGGCGATCAGGTCGCCAGCCTGCCCACCGACGGCACCCCCGAGGAATCGGGCGACGGCACCGCCCGCAAGACGCGGCGGATGAAGTCCGACCAGGCCGAGCGCCGCGACAGCATCATCCTTTATAAATTCGAGGCGATGCTGACCTGGGCCGAGATGCTGAACCTCAACCGCCGGGTCGAGGACGACGACCTGGACAACGCCAAGAAGGCCGCCGAGGACCACGAGGAGATCGTGCTGGGCCAGGTGTCCAAGGCACCCGCGACCAAGCTGAAGCTGCACCTGGATCTCGCGCCCGAGGACGTGGACCGCGAAAGCGTCGCGGGCAAGTTCACCTATCCCGAATGGGATGCGCGCGGCGGCGTCTGGATGCGCGACCATTGCCGCGTGCTGGCCGCCCCGGTGGAGCCCGCACCCGATTACGCGGGCATCACCGACCCCGCCGCCCGCCGCCGGATCGAGGCCGTGCGCCGCCAGTTCCAGGCCCTGCGCCCGGCCAGGCTGATCCGCCACGGCCAGCCCGACGGCGAGGATCTGGACCTGGACGCCGCCCTGCGGTCGGTCACCGACCTGCGTGCGACGGGACGCGGCAGCGACCGCATCTGGCGCCAGGCCCGGCCGGAAAACCGCGACCTTGCCGTGTCGATCCTGCTCGACGTGTCGCGCTCCACGGAAAGCGCGGTCACGGGCCGCCCCGTCATCGACATCGCGCGCGAGGCGCTGACCGCGCTGGCCTGGGGCCTTGACGCCTGCGGGGACCGTTTCGCGGTGCAGGGGTTCTCATCCTTGAAACGCGACCGGGTCTGGATCCACGACTGCAAGTCCTTCGACGAACCCATGTCGCGGACCATCGAGGCGCGCATCCACGCCCTGCGCCCCGGCTTTTATACCCGGCTTGGCGCGGCGGTCCGCCATGCCTCGGCGGGGCTTGCGTGCGAAGGACGGTCGCGGCGGCTGTTGATCGTCATCACCGACGGCAAGCCCAACGACCTGGACCATTACGAAGGCCGCCACGGGATCGAGGACAGCGCCATGGCGGTGCGCGAGGCCCGGCGCGCCGGTCACGCCGTCTTCGGCATCACCATCGACCGCGATGCACAGGGCTGGTTCCCGCGCATCTTCGGCCAGGGCGGCTTTTCCGTGATCCGCGACCCCGACCGGCTGACGAACGCCCTGCCCCAGATCTATCGCCAGTTGGTCATGGGATGAGCCTCGACGATCTTCCGGGCGAGCTGATCCTGTGGATCCTGATCGTGTCCGAGCTGCTGGTCTTCGCGGCGGGGGTCACGGCCATGATGGCGGTGCAGCTGACCGACCCGCCCGGCTTCGCCGCCGCCCGTGCGGTGCTGGACGGGCGGATGGCGGCGCTGAACACGGTGGTGCTGGTCACGTCCGGCCTGTTCGCGGCGCGCGCGGAACGCGCGGCGGGGGCGGGCGACCGGCGCGGGGCGCGCCTGGCCCTGATACTGGCCGCGCTTGGCGGGCTGGTCTTCCTGGGCATCAAGGCGTTGGAATACGGCCGCGACCTGGCGGCGGGGGCGGGCATGGACAGCCACCCGTTCTTCACCTTCTATTTCCTGCTGACGGGCTTTCACGCCGCCCATGTGATCGCGGGCGTGGCGGTGCTGGCCCTTGTCGCGATCCGCGCGCGCCCCGATGCCGTGCAGGCGGGCGCGATGTTCTGGCACATGGTCGATCTGGTCTGGGTGCTGATCCTGCCGCCGATCTATCTGATGGGATAAGCGATGTCCCCCCTGACGCGCACCTGGGCCCTTCTGATCGCGCTGGTCGCCGCCACGGTGCTGGTGTCGCCGGTGCCGGGGGTGGCGGCGATGGGGGCGCTTTTGGTGCTGGCCTGGCTGAAGGCGCGGGCGATCCTGGGGGGCTTTTTGCACCTGCGCGGCGCGCCGGGATGGCTGGCGGCGCTGCTGGG
>NZ_JAFLRK010000053.1 GCF_017315735.1 Paracoccus shandongensis | reverse complement strand
AGGCGAATGCCCGCGCGCAGGCCGCATCCGCCGCCGACGGGCTGGCCGTGGCCCGCGCCGCCCTGGCCCAGGCCGAGGCCGCGCGGCGCATCGCGGACCTGAACCTGAACCGCGCCGCCATCACCGCCCCGGTGGCCGGGACCGTGGTTGCCCGCAGCGCCGAACTGGGCGCGCTGGCGGGTGCTGCGACGGATCCGCTGTTCACCCTGCTGGCCGATGGCGCGGTCGAGATGTCGGCTGAGGTGATCGAGACAGCCCTTGCCAGCCTCAAGGTCGGCGATCCGGCCGAGATCACCGTGGCGGGCGCAGGCCCCGTGGCGGGGCAGGTGCGGCTGGTGCCGGCCTCGGTCGATCCGGTGACGCGGCTTGGCGTGATGCGCATCGCGATGGACAAGGCCGCCGGCGTCAGGACCGGGCAATTCGCCAGCGGATGGGTGATCACCGACCGCCGCCAGGCCGTGACGGTCCCCGCCAGCGCCGTGCTGGCCGACGATGCGGGCGAACGCGTGCAGGTCGTCAAGGATGGCAGGGTCGAGACCCGCCCGGTCCGCGCCGGGCTGCTGTGGAACGGACGGCGTGAGATCACCGAGGGGCTGGCCCCCGGCGAACCCGTCATCACCCGCTCGGGCGCGTTCTTCCGCACGGGCGACCAGGTGCGCCCGGTCGCGGCCGAAGGGGCAGGGCCATGAACTTTTCCACCCTGTCGATCCGCCACCCGGTCCCGCCCATCGCCGTCTTCCTGGTGCTGCTGATCGTCGGGCTTTTCAGCTTTACCCGCCTGCCGGTCACGGCCATGCCCAACATCGACCTGCCGCTGGTGCAGGTCACCATCGACCAGCCCGGCGCGGCCCCCGCCGAGCTGACCAGCCAGGTGATCCAGCCGGTCGAGGACAGCATCGCATCCGTCACCGGCGTGCGCCACCAGACATCGACCGCGACCGACAGCACGGCGGTGATTGTCGTGGAATTCGAGCTGGAAACCGACAGCGACCGCGCGGTGAACGACATCAAGGACGCCGTGTCGAACGTCCGCCAGCAACTGCCCGAAAGCATCAGCGAACCGCTGGTGCGGCGGCTGGACGTGACGGGGATGCCGATCCTGACCTATGCCGTCAGCGATCCCACGCAATCCATCGAATCGCTGTCGAAATTCGTGGACGATGTGATCGGGCGCGAACTTTCCACCGTTCCCGGCGTGGGCCAGACCACCCGCATCGGCGGCGCCGCGCGGGAAATCAAGGTGGATCTGGACCCCGACCGGCTGCTGGCGCATGGGTTGACGGCGGCGGATGTGTCGAACCAGCTTCGCGCCCGCAACATCGACCTGGGCGGCGGGCGCGGCGATCTGGCGGGGCGCGAATATTCGATCCGCACCCTGGGCGCGGCGGACAGCGTGGACCAGCTTGCAGGCGCCCCGATCACCATCGCCAATGGCCGCACGATCCGGCTGGACCAGTTGGGCCGCGTGATCGACGGCCCCGCCGATGAACGCAGTTTCGCCCTGCTGGACGGCCAGCCGGTCGTGGCCTTCGGCATCTACCGCACCACGGGCGCATCCGACCTTGCGGCGGGGGACGGGGCCAAGGAACGCCTGGCCCGGATCGGCGAGCGTTACCCCAACGCCCGCATCACCCTGATCGACGACGCCACCACCTATACCGAGGCCAGCTATCACAGCGCGATGGAAACGCTGTACGAAGGCGCGGCGCTGGCGGTGGTGGTGGTCTTCCTGTTCCTGAGGAACTGGCGCGCCACGCTGGTCGCCGCCGTGGCGCTGCCCTTGTCGATCATCCCGACCTTTTTCGTGATGCACTGGCTGGGCTTCACCCTGAACGGCATCAGCCTGCTGGGCATCACGCTGGTCACCGGCATCCTGGTCGATGACGCCATCGTGGAAATCGAGAACATCGTCCGCCATATCGGCATGGGCGTGCCCCCATACGAGGCATCCGAGGAAGCCGCGAACGAGATCGGGCTGACGGTCATCGCGATCAGCTTCTCCATCGTCGCGGTCTTTGCCCCGGTCAGCTTCATGGGCGGGATCCCGGGGCAGTATTTCAAGCAGTTCGGGCTGACGGTAGCGGTCTCGGTCCTGTTCTCGCTGCTGGTGGCGCGGATCATCACGCCGATGATGGCGGCCTATCTGATGCGCGGCACGGTGCACGGGACCGAGGAACGCGACGGCTTCGTGATGCGCGCCCTGATGCGCGTGGTCGGCTGGACCATGCGCCACCGGGGGCTAACGCTGCTGACGGGTCTGGGGATCTTCGCCGGATCCATCTGGTCCGCGACCCTGCTGCCGACCGAGTTCATCCCCGCATCCGACATCGGCCGCAGCCAGATCCAGGTCGAACTGCCCCCCGGCGCGACCATCGCCGAGACCGAGGACGCCGCCCGCCGCCTGTCCGCCCGCATCGACGAGGTGCCCGAGGTGCAGTCGGTCTTTGTCTACAGCGACGGGTCCGACGTGACCGAGGCGCGGGTAATGATCAACTATGGCAAGAAGGAAACCCGCGACCGGTCGCAATTCGTGCTGGAGGAGGAGTTGAAGGCCCGCCTGTCCGGCACGCCCGACATGCGCATCAACTTCCAGAACGAGAACGGCCAGAACGACCTGACCATCAACGTCCTGGGCACGACCGAGGAGGGCGCGGCGCTGGCCGCCGAACGCCTGGCCGCCGCGATGGCGCAGTTGCCATCGCTGGAAAGCGTCACCACTACGGCCAGCCTGCAACGGCCCGAAATCCAGATCACGCCGCGCGCGGATGTGGCGGCGCAGCTTGGCGTCTCGGCCAGCGACATGGCGACGACGCTGCGGGTGGCGACGCTGGGAGATGTCGAATCGAACCTGGCGAAATTCAACGCGGGCGACGAACAGATCCCCATCGTTGTGCGCCTGAACGCCGAGGCGCGCGCCGATTTGGTGACGGTGCAGAACCTGCGGGTCAATTCGACCCAAGGGCAGGTGCCGCTGGGCGCGGTGGCCGATGTCAGCCTGTCGGCGGGCGCGACCGAGATCGGGCGATACGACCGCCAGTTTCAGACCACGGTCAGCGCCAACCTGGCCGACGGAGAGCTGCTTGGCCCGGTCAGCGCGCAGGTCACCGAATTGCAGAACCGGATCGAACTGCCGCCCGGCACGCGCATCCAGCCGTCGGGCGACGCCGAGATCATGGGCGAGGTTTTCGGCGCCTTCGGCACCGCCATGGGCGCCGGGGTGATGCTGGTCTATGTCGTGCTGGTGCTGTTGTTCCACAACTTCATCACGCCGGTGTCGATCCTGCTGTCGCTGCCCCTGGCCATCGGCGGGGCGATCCTGGCGCTGTTCGTGACCGGCCATTCGATCAGCATGGCGGTGGTGATCGGTTTCCTGATGCTGATGGGGATCGTCACCAAGAATTCCATCATGCTGGTGGAATTCGCGCTGTCCGCCATCGAGCGCGGCGTGGCGAAACGCGACGCCATCCTGGACGCGGTCCACAAGCGCGCCCGCCCCATCGTCATGACCACCATCGCCATGAGCGCGGGGATGATCCCCTCGGCCCTGGCGACGGGCGAGGGGGGAGAGTTCCGCGCGCCCATGGCGATTGCGGTGATCGGCGGGCTGCTTTTGTCCACCGTGCTGTCGCTGCTGTTCGTGCCCGCGCTGTTTTCGCTGATCCATGGCGGGCAGGGGCGGCTGACCAGGTGGGTGGGGCGGCGGGTCGGGGTCAACCGGCCCCGGCAGGCGGCGGAGTAGGTCGGAACTTCGCCAGGGCCGCCGCATTGGGTCGGCTGATGCGAAAGGAGGCCATTCATGGCAAAGGTTCTGATCATGGCGTCGGACGGGTTCGAGCAGTCCGAACTGTTCGTGCCGCTGGAAAAGCTGAAGGACGCGGGCCACACCGTCGAGATTGCCGCGCCTGCGGCGGGCGAGATCACCGCCTGGGACAAGGACGACTGGGGGAAGTCCGTGACCGCCGACAAGGCGATTGCCGATGTGGGGGCAGGCGATTACGACGTCCTGGTCCTGCCGGGCGGCGTCATCAACCCTGACAACCTGCGCACCGACAAGACGGCGGTCAGTCTGATCCGCAGCTTTGCCGAGGCCGGAAAGCCCGTCGCCGCCATTTGCCACGCCCCCTGGTTGCTGGCCGAGGCCGGTCTGGCCCAAGGCCGCCGGTTGACCAGCTATGATTCCATCCGCACCGACATGAAGAACGCGGGCGCCGAGGTGGTGGATGAAAAGGTCGTTGTGGACCGGGGCATCATCACCAGCCGCAACCCGGACGACCTGGATGCCTTTGTCGGCGCCATCGAGGATGCGTTGCGCTGATGTGCGTCCCGCGGACGCCGGGGGCTGTCTGCCCCCGGACCCCCGAGGATATTTGGACCAAGATGAAAGAAAGGGGCGCTTTCGGGGCGCCCCTTTCGACATTCAGGTAAGCTTGGATCAGGCCAGCATCCCCATCGGGTTTTCCAGATGGGTGACGATGGCTTCCAGCAGTTGCGCGCCAAGGGCACCGTCGATGACGCGGTGGTCGACCGACAGGGTCATGGACATGACGTTGCGGATGACCACCTCGCCCCCCTCCACCACAGGGGTCTGGATGCCTGCGCCGACGGCCAGGATCGCGCCATGGGGCGGGTTGATGACCGCGTCGAAGTTCTCGATCCCGAACATGCCGAGGTTCGAGATCGCGAAGCTGCCGCCCTGGTATTCGTGGGGGGCGAGCTTCTTCGACTTGGCGCGGCTGGCCAGGTCCTTCATTTCCGCCGACAGGGCCGAGAGCGTCTTCTGGTGCGCGTCCTTGAGGACCGGGGTGAACAGGCCGCCTTCGATGGCGACGGCCACGGCCACGTCCGAGGGCTTCAGCTTCAGGATCCGGTCGCCTGCCCAGACGGCGTTCGCATCGGGCACCTGTTGCAGGGCCAAGGCGCAGGCCTTGATGATGAAGTCGTTGACCGACAGCTTCACGCCGCGCGATTCCAGCTGCTTGTTCAGCATGGCGCGGAAGTCCATCAGCGCGTCCAGCCTGGCCGAGCGGCGCAGGTAGAAATGCGGGATGGTCTGCTTGGCCTCGGACAAGCGCGCGGCGATGGTGCGGCGCATCCCGTCCAGCGGAACCTCGGTCGTTTCGCGGTCGGCATACATCTTGAGGATCGCGTCGGCCGAGGGCGCTTTAGGGGCCTGCGTGGCAGGGGCCGGGGCCGCAGCGGGCGCGGCGGCGGCGGGGGCCAGGGCGGGCTTGGCCGTGCCGGGCTGCGCGCCTTCGACATCGGCCTTGACGATCCGGCCACGCGGGCCGGTGCCGGTGATGCCGGACAGGTCGATGCCCTTTTCGGCGGCGATGCGGCGAGCCAGGGGGGATGCGAAGACGCGGTTGCCCTCGGAGCTGGCGGGCGCTGCCTTGGCAGACCCGGCATCCCCCGCGATCGGCGGGTTCATCGGACTGCCATAGCTTTTCTCGGCGGCCGCCCTTTCCTCGGATGGAGCGGGCGCGGCCTTGGCAGGGGCCGCCGTGGCCGCCGAGGCGTCCTCGCCGTCCTCCAGCAGCACGGCGATGGGGGTGTTGACCTTGACCCCCGCGCTGCCCTCGGTCACCAGCAGCTTGCCGATGGTGCCCTCATCGACGGCCTCGAACTCCATCGTGGCCTTGTCGGTCTCGATCTCGGCGATGATGTCGCCGGATTTCACCGCGTCGCCCTCTTTCACCAGCCATTTGGCCAGCGTCCCTTCCTCCATGGTGGGGGACAGCGCGGGCATCAGGATTTCTGTCGGCATGATGCGTTCCCCTTAGCGGTAGGTGACTTTTTTCACGGCCTCGACCACCTCGGCGGGCGTGACCAGGGCGTGCTTTTCCAGGTTGGCGGCATAGGGCATGGGCACGTCCTTGCCGGTGCAATTGATCACGGGCGCGTCCAGATAATCGAAGGCGTTTTCCATGATGTAAGCCGACAGGTGGTTCCCGATGGAGCCCACGAGGAAGCCTTCCTCGACCGTGACGCAGCGGTTGGTCTTCTTCACCGAGTCGATGATGGTGGCATAGTCGATGGGGCGCAGGGTGCGCAGGTCGATCACCTCGGCCTCGATCCCTTCGCCGGCCAGGGTGTCGGCGGCTTCCAGGGCGTGGGACATGCCGATGCCGAAGCTGATGATGGTCACATCGCGGCCCTGTCGCGCGATGCGGGCCTTGCCGAAGGGGATGGTGAAATCGGGCAGGTCCGGCACCTCGAAGGAGCGGCCGTAGAGGATTTCGTTTTCCAGGAAGATCACGGGGTTCGGGTCGCGGATCGCCTGCTTCATCAGGCCCTTCGCATCCGCCGCCGAATAGGGCATCACCACCTTCAGGCCAGGGACCGAGGCATACCAGGCGGCATAATCCTGGCTGTGCTGGGCCGCCACGCGGGCGGCGGCGCCGTTCGGGCCGCGGAAGACGATGGGGCAGCCCATCTGCCCGCCCGACATGTAGAGCGTCTTGGCGGCCGAGTTGATGATGTGGTCCATCGCCTGCATGGCGAAGTTGAAGGTCATGAACTCGACGATCGGGCGCAGACCGGCCAGCGCCGCGCCGGTGCCGATGCCGGCGAATCCGATTTCGCTGATGGGGGTGTCCACCACGCGGCGCGGGCCGAAGCGGTCCAGCAGGCCCTGGCTGATCTTGTAGGCGCCCTGGTATTCGCCCACTTCCTCGCCCATCAGGAAGACGGTCTCGTCGCGCTCCATCTCCTCGGCCATGGCTTCGCGCAGGGCTTCCCGCACGGTCATGGTCTTCATCCTGGTGCCCTCGGGCCAGTCGGGGCTGCGGTCGGGTTCGGGCGTCCTGACCTGTTCCACGGCGGATGCGGCGGGGGCTTCCTTCGCCTTGGCGGGGGCGGCAGCGGGGGCCGGGGCCTTCACGTCGTCGGCGGATTCGCCTTCCTCGACCAGGACGGCGATGGGGGTGTTGACCTTCACGCCCTGCGAGCCTTCGGAGACGAGGATCTTGCCCAGGATGCCTTCATCCACCGCCTCGAATTCCATGGTGGCCTTGTCGGTCTCGATCTCGGCGATGATGTCGCCGGATTTGACCGCATCGCCTTCCTTCTTCAGCCATTTCGCCAGCGTGCCTTCTTCCATCGTCGGCGACAGGGCGGGCATCAGGATTTCGGTAGCCATTCGTTCAACCCTCCCTCAGGCGTGTTCTTCGGCGCTGCCCTGGGGCAGGTCTTCGGCGTAAATGTCTGTCCAGAGTTCTTCCAGCGCGGGCTCCGGGCTTTCCTTGGCGAACTCGGCCGAATCGTTGACGATGTCCTTGATGTCCTTGTCGATGGCCTTCAGGTCATCCTCGGTCGCGTGCTTGCCCTGCAGCAGCAGCTCGCGCACATGCTCGATGGCGTCGCGTTCGTCGCGCATCTTCTGCACTTCCTCGCGCGTGCGGTATTTCGCGGGGTCGGACATCGAATGGCCGCGATAGCGATAGGTCATGACTTCCAGGATATAGGGCCCCTTGCCCGCGCGGCAGTGGGCCACGGCCTTTTCGCCCGCAGCCTTCACGGCCAGCACGTCCATGCCGTCCACCTGCTCGCCGGGGATGCCGAAGGCCTCGCCCCGACCGAACAGCGTGGTCGATTTCGTGGACCGCTTGACCGACGTGCCCATGGCATACTGGTTGTTCTCGATCACGAAGATGACCGGCAGTTCCCAGATCATCGCCATGTTATAGGTCTCGTAAACCTGGCCCTGGTTGGCCGCGCCGTCGCCGAAATAGGCGAAGGTCACGTTGTCATTGCCCAGGTATTTATCCGCGAAGGCCAGGCCCGCGCCCAGCGGCACCTGCGCCGCGACGATGCCGTGGCCGCCGTAGAAATGCTTTTCGCGGCTGAACATGTGCATCGAGCCGCCCTTGCCCTTGGAGTATCCCCCCTCGCGGCCCGTCAGTTCGGCCATCACGCCGCGCGCGGACATGCCGCAGGCCAGCATGTGGCCGTGGTCGCGATAGGACGTGATGCGCTTGTCGCCTTCCTTGGTGGCCGCTTCCAGGCCCACAACGACCGCTTCCTGGCCGATATACAGGTGACAGAAGCCGCCGATCAGGCCCATGCCGTAAAGCTGGCCTGCCTTTTCCTCGAACCGGCGGATCAGCAGCATGTCGCGGTAATAGTGCAGCAGCTCGTCCCGGGAGACGTTCGACAGGGTGTCGGGGGATTGGGCTTCGGCTGCGGGGGCAGGCTTCCTGGCCATGCGGGGGGTCCTCCTGGATGCGTGGTCGGAATAGTTCAGCGTTAAACTATCCGTAGCCGATCACGAAAGGGGGCGCAATCCGCGAAGGTGGGCCGGGGTGACGGTGCGTCAGCGCAGGATCACCTCGTCCGCGCGGATCACACCCAGCACCTCGCGGGCGCGTTCGTCCAGCAGGTCCAGATCCAGGTATTCGTCCGACATCCGCCGGGTCAGGTTCTGCATCTGCTGCACCTCGGCCTTCAGCTTGTCGCGTTCGGCGGCCAGTTCGACGGTTTCCGCCTCGATCTGGATGCGGCGCAGGATGCCCGAGGGGCCCTGCACGGCGGCAAAGGCGAAATAGACGCCCAGGGCCACGGCCAGGGCCAGAAGGATGGTGGCGCTGAGGGAAAGACGCTGCGACATGGAACGGGCCGTTCTGGGTTGGTGGGGGGATCATGCCACAGGGGCAAGGGCAGGGGAATCCCCCCGATCAGGCGTTCCGGCGGAAGATCGCCTCGATTCGCGCGGCTTCCTCGGCCAGGCCGAAGGGGGCGTTCAGCACCCACATGCCCGATCCCACCATGGAATGGCCGGGGCGGGCGGGGGCAAAGGACACCTCGGACCGCAGGGCGTCGGGATGGGCGGCCACCAGCGCATCCAGCATCGGGCGGTGGCGGTTGTCCGTCAGGACCGGATACCACAGGGCGATGACGCCCACGTTCCACTTGCGCGCGATCAGCCCGATCTGGCGCGGGATCGCGGCGTAATCCGCCTTCACCTCGAAGCTGGGGTCGATCAGGATCAGCCCCCGCCGGGGGGTCGGGGGACAGACCGCCTGCGCCATCTGGAAACCGTCCTGCCGGTGCAGCGTGGCAAAGCCCGCCACATGGGTCAGCGCCTCGTATTCGGCGGGGTGCAGTTCGGCCAGATGGGCGGCGTCGCCCCGGCGCAGGAAATGCGCGGCGATCAGCGGCGATCCGGGATAGGCGGATGGGCCATGACTGCGGCGAACCTGCGCCAAGGCGGCCAGCAGGGGGTGGTCCTGGGGCAGCCAGCCCTCGGCCTCGGCCCGGCGGATGCCTGCGCGCGCTTCGCCCGTTTTCACGGCCTCGGCCCCGTCCAGGCGGTAAAGCCCGCGCCCGGCATGGGTTTCCAGATAGGACAAGGGCTTGTCCTTGCGCGTCAGGTAATCCAGCGCGGCGGCCAGCAGCGCGTGCTTGTGCAGGTCGGCCAGGTTTCCCGCGTGATATGCGTGTTGATAGCTGAGCATGTTCCGCCCTTAGCCCGCGCCACCCGGCGGCGAAAGCCTCAAGTCGCCTTGCGCAGTTCGGAATGGCTTTTCAGCGCCCGGTCGCCGCCCTCCTGTTCGATCAGGTAGGCGGGGTTTTCGGGATCGGCGTTCCGCTTGATCGTGGCGCCCTTGATGGTGCGCTCGACCGGCTTGGTGAAGGATTCGGCGATGGTGCCGGTGGCGGTGCCCTTGCCCCAGTCCCATTCGACGGTCGTGCCCACGCGGAATTTGCTCATGCCCATCCCCTTTTGCCGCTCAACGCGGGGCGAATCGCCGGGTTCCGGGGCCGCAAATGAAAAGCGGCGGCGCCCAGGGAGGAGGAGGGGCGCCGCCGCGGAACGCTGGCCCGGGGAGGAGGGAGGGCCGCGTTTGGGGTGCGGCACGGCCAGGGAGGAGGAGGGCGCCGCCGCATGACGCTGGCCCAGGGAGGAGGGAGGGGCCGCGTATGGGGTGCGGCAAGGCCAGGGAGGAGGAGAGGCCGTTGCCGCAAACGAACGGACCATGGGGAGGAGGAGAGGTCCGTCGCATCAGGGTGCCGCGAATGGGGCGGCTATATGGGGTGCGGTTCAGCCGGGGAGGAGGAGAGGCTTCACCGCAGACGGCCTGCCCAGGGAGGAGGAGGGGCGGGCCGTGTTCTGGTGCCGCGAAACGGGGCGGCTATGATCCTTGTGCGGCGACCCCAGGGAGGAGGAGGGGGTCGCCGCCTGTCGCTGAAACCCCAGGGAGGAGAAAGGGTTCCGGCGCTGTTTCGGCGGCATCCTCCGGGAGGAGGAGGGGATGCTGCCTGTCCGGCCCCGGGGAGGAGGGTGGGGCGGAATGCCTTGTTCTTACTTGCCCCAGGCCGCTTCGTGGGCCAGGCGGGTGATCATCGCGCGGTTGATGCCCAGATCCGCCAGGTCGCGGCTTGTCAGGGCGTTCAGTTCGCGCACTGTCTGGCGATAGATGGCGCGGCGGGCGCGGTTTTCCTGCATGTGCTGGATCGCGGCCATCAGACGGCCGGCGAAGCCAGTGGCGGCGGCGGCGTTATGGGTATGGGCGATGGCAGCCATGGCGGTGTCCTTTTCAGCGTGTCTTTTGTTCTTGCGTCTGCGCCCTGCCCGGATTGGCCCGGCGCTGTTTCGATGGACCCAAGATGGCGCTAATGCTGCATCTGCACAACGGATCATTCGGGAATGCTGCCATGCAGCAATCGCATGACTGGCGCGTCACCTTGCCCCTTTAACCCTGCGATTTATGACAAAATTGTTACAGTCGGGGTTCGTTAGCGATCACGCCGCGCTGCAAAAACAGGCGCTGGATGCCTGGCTGGCGGCGCGGTGCCGCAAATTGCGGCGGGTGGTTGATGCGGGGGCCGCCTTGGACCATGTTGACGCTGTTGTTGCAAGAACAGGCCTGACATGTCCGTGAACCGCGAAGCTGCCCTAAGGGCAATCTCTGATATCCTTCTGCCGGACGGGCGGACGCTGGAAAAAGCCGATCTGGTGCGTGCTTTCACGGTGGAAGACGGCACGGTCAGATTCGTGCTGGAGGTCGCGGATGCAACCGCCGCGCGAGCCCTTGCCCCTGTCGAGGCCGAGGCCAAGCGCCGGCTGGAGGCGCTGCCGGGCGTGGCCAAGGTCCAGATCGTCATGACCGCGCCGGCGGGCAAGCCCCAGGTCGCCCGGTCGTCCGGGTCCGGGGCCGCGCCCTCGTTGCAGATCGGGCGGCATCCGACCGCGCAGGCGGGGCCGCAGGCGATTCCGGGCGTCAGGAACATCGTCGCCATCGGGTCGGGCAAGGGTGGCGTCGGCAAGTCCACCGTCACCTCGAACCTCGCGGTGGCGCTGGCCCGGGCGGGGCGCAGGGTGGGGCTGCTGGACGCCGACATCTATGGCCCCTCGCAGCCGCGCATGATGGGGGTGTCTGCCCGACCGGCCAGCCCCGACGGCCAGCATATCGAGCCGCTGCACGCCCATGGCGTCACCGTCATGTCCATCGGCCTGATGCTGAAGGAAGGCGAGGCCGTGGTCTGGCGCGGCCCCATGCTGATGGGCGCGATGCAGCAGATGCTGGGGCAGGTGAACTGGGGCGAGCTGGACGTGCTGCTGATCGACCTGCCGCCCGGCACCGGCGACGTGCAGCTGAGCCTGTGCCAGAAGGCCGCCGTGACCGGGGCGGTGATCGTCTCGACCCCGCAGGACGTGGCGCTGCTGGATGCGCGGCGCGCCATCGACATGTTCAACAAGCTGAAGACCCCGGTCCTGGGCCTGGTGGAAAACATGTCCACCTATGTCTGCCCCAATTGCGGGCACGAGGCGCATCTGTTCGGCCATGGCGGCGTGGCGGCCGAGGCGGCGCAGCTGGGCCTGCCCTTCCTGGGCGAGCTGCCGCTGGAACTGGACGTGCGGCTTGCGGGCGATTCGGGCCGTCCGGTGGCCTTGGGGGACGGCGCGACGGCGCAGGCCTATGCGCGGCTGGCAGAGCGTCTGATCCAGGGCGGCGTGGCCTGAGGCCGGAACCGCCTGGGAAGGGACGGGAATGCAGGGCCTTGGGGCGTTGCAACCGATGTCGCGTCCCGTCGCAGTCCCGTGAGCACCTGTGAGCGATAAATCCGCATTGCCGATTTTCTGTGGATAAGTGGCAACAGATGGGGCTGCCCCGCAGGGGCGGCGCCGGTTCACGGCGCGCAAAGTAACAAAAGTTAATCCCCTAGATTTGGTGTGTTTAATCCGCTTGGATCCCCAGCAATGGGGCTTTTTCCGATTCGGAACAGGCGGATGGCCCGTTTGCGGCATTCCGCCGTTCGCGCTTTGGTTTCACCGCTTGGCGAAGAATACCGTTGCTTCCCGTGAATTCCCATGCCACAACCAGATCACGAAGACGGGCAGCGATGGGGCACCAAGACCCCGCAGGCGAGCAGGCTTTCATACAGGCATCCGTTTTCCAAATAAGCGCCCACACGCGCGAGCAGCACCTCCCCCAGGTGGCGCGTGACAGGGCCAGACCCCGATAAAGGGGCCAGGACGGGGAACGAGGGCGGCGGATCGGGCAGTGGCAGCGGCCCGGTCCGCCCTTTCTCTTTCGGGCGGGCGAAAGAGCGGCAGTGAGGCAGGCCAAGAGTGGCGCGGAAGTTCAGAGGCACTGAATCCGTCAAGGTCGATGGCAAGGGTCGAATGTCGATCCCGGCCCGGCTGCGGCGCGTGTTCGATGCCGGCGACCCCGCATTCGCCACCGCCAACACGGGCCGCACGCAACTGGTGGCCGTTTACGGCCCCGACTGGTGGAACTGGATCGAGCTTTACACCATCGACGCCATCGAGGAAATCGACGAGCAGATCGACAAGCTGACGCGCGGCTCGCCCGAGCGCCGCTGGCTGGAAATGCTGATGAACGGCCAGTCCACCGATCTGGAAATCGACAAGGAAGGCCGGTTGGTGCTGCCCCAGAAATTGCGCGAAAAGCTGGGCTTTACCGAAGGATCCGAAACGATCTTCGAATCGCGCGGCGATTACATCCAGGTTTACCACCCCGACTCGCGGCCCAAGGATGTCGCGGCGCTGGAGGATTTCACCGCCCAGCACGGTCCCGAATTCGATCCCCGGTCCTTCCTGGACCAGGTGGACGAGGGCTAGGCCATGACGGAATCGCATGTTCCCGTCCTGCTGGCGCCGCTGCTTCGCGCGGTCGCGCCCGTGTCCGGCGTCTGGCTGGACGGCACCTTCGGGGCGGGGGGCTATTCCCGGGGCCTGCTGGCGGCGGGCGCGGACCGGGTGATCGGCGTGGACCGCGACCCCTTGGTCTTCGACATGGCGGCATCCTGGGCGGGCCAATACGGCGACCGGCTGCGGCTGGTCGAGGGGACGTTCTCGGACCTTGATCAACTTGCGGGCGAATCGCTGGACGGGGTGGTGCTGGACCTGGGCGTCAGTTCCATGCAGCTTGATCTGGCGGAGAGGGGCTTTTCCTTTCTGCGCGACGGGCCGCTGGACATGCGGATGGAGCAGGCGGGGCCGTCGGCCGCCGACCTGCTGAACACGGCCGAGGAATCGGTGATCGCCGATGTCCTGTATCATTACGGCGAGGAACGCGCCGCCCGCCGCATCGCCCGCGCCATCGTCGCCGCCCGCCCGCTGACCCGCACGGCGCATCTGGCCGAGGTCGTGGCCGGGTGCCTGCCGCGCCCGAAGCCCGGGCAAAGCCACCCCGCCACCCGCAGCTTCCAGGCGATCCGCATCTGGGTGAACGACGAATTCCGCCAGCTGGTCGATGGCCTGTCCGCCGCCGAACGCGCCCTGAAGCCCGGCGGCAAGCTGGCCGTGGTCAGCTTTCATTCGCTGGAGGACCGGATCGTCAAGCGGTTCATGCAGGCGCGGTCGAACAGCGCGGGCGGGGGCAGCCGCTATGCCCCCGTGCAGGACGTGGCCCCCGCCGCCTTCACCATGCCGTTTCGCCGCGCCATCGGCCCCGACCCCGACGAGGAAGCGGCAAACCCCCGCGCCCGCTCCGCCCTGTTGCGCGTGGCGGTCCGCACCGACGCCCCGGCTGCTGCGGTCGATGCCGACGCCCTGGCCATGCCGCGCCTGCCGAAGGGGGGCCATTGATGCGTCCCCTGACCTATCTCGCCTGCGCGCTTCTGGTCATGGGCCTGGCCTTCTGGGCCTACCGCGAGAATTACCGCACCCAGGCCGCCCTGGGCGAGATGAGCCAGGTCCAGCGCGAGATCGCCCAGTTGCGCGAGGATCTGGGCGTGCTGCGCGCCGAATGGGCCTATCTCAACCGCCCCGACCGGCTGCGGGAACTGGTCGATCTGAACTTCGACCGGCTGCAACTGATCCCGCGCGAGGCGGGGCAGGTGATGGACTTGGGCCATATCGACTATCCCAGGCCGCCCGCGCCGCCCGAAGCCCAGGCCGAATCGTCCGACAACCCCGCCGCCCTGCAGGAGTGACCGTCATGATCCGCATCCCCTTGCGTCCCCTGGCCCGCATCCTCCGCGCCCGCGAGCGTGGCGAGAATCCCGACGCCATCGAGGCCGAGAACCGCCGCCTGCGCCACGAGGCCATCCAGGACAAGGCCCGCCGCCGGGCCGAGGGGCGGCTGGCGCTGATGGCCAGCCTGTTCGTGCTGGGCTTCGGGGTGGTGGGGGTGCGCATGGGCGCGCTGGCCTCCAGCGATCCGATCGAGCCGCAGAGCGAGGTCATGTCGGCGCAGATCGTCTCGCAGCGCGCGGACATCACCGACCGCCATGGCCGGGTGCTGGCGACGAACCTTTTGACCCATTCGCTTTATGCCCACCCGCACCAGATGGTCGATCCGGTGGGCGCGGCGCGGGGCCTGGCGCGGATCTTCCCCGACCTGGACGGCGACAAGCTGCTGCGCGACTTCACCGGCAGCCGCAAGTTCATGTGGATCAAGCGCAAGATGTCGCCCGAACAGATGCAGGCCGTCCATGACCTGGGCGAGCCCGGCCTGCTGTTCGGCCCGCGCGAGATGCGCGTTTATCCCAACGGCCATATCGCCAGCCACATCCTGGGCGGATCCGGTTTCGGCAACGAAGGCGTGGACAGCGCCGAGGTTCTGGGCGTCGCGGGCGTGGAAAAGGCCTTCGACGGCTGGCTGCGCGACCCGGCCAACGAGGGCGCGCCGCTGCAACTGTCCATCGACCTGGCCGTCCAGGCGGCGATGGAGCAGGTGCTGGCCTCGGGCATGGAGGTGATGAGCGCCAAGGGCGCCACCGGCATCCTGATGGAGATCGGCTCGGGCGAGATCCTGGCGATGGCGTCCTTGCCCGATTTCGATCCGAACGACCGGCCCCGACCGCTGCTGAAGGGTGACCCGTCCGACAGCCCGCTGTTCAACCGCGCGGTGCAGGGGCAGTATGAACTGGGGTCCACCTTCAAGATCTTCCCCGTCGCGCAGGCGCTGGATCTGGCGATCATCAATCCCAACAGCGGCATCAACACCACCTCGCCGATGCGGATCGGGAAATACCGGATCAACGACTTTTCCAACTATGGGCCGCAATTGTCGGCCACCGACGTGATCGTGAAATCCTCGAACGTGGGCACGGTCAGGATCGCGCAGATGATCGGGGTCGAGCGGCAGAAGGCCTTTCTGCAGAAGCTGGGCTTCTTCGATCCCCTGCCTATCGAGATGGTCGAGGCGCCGACCGGCAAGCCCCTGGTGCCGACTCGCTGGCCCGCCGTGACCGCCGCCACCGTGTCTTTCGGCCACGGCCTTGCCGCCAGCCCGCTGCATCTGGCCGCGGCTTACGCCACCGTGGCCAATGGCGGCCGCAAGGTCACGCCCACGCTGATCCACGGCCGCACCCGGCCCGAGGGCGAGCAGATCCTGTCCGAACGCGCCGCAGCCCGCGCGGTGGACATGCTGCGCCAGGTCGTCACGCGCGGCACCGCCAAGCAGGCCGAGGTCGAGGGATACGAGGTCGCGGGCAAGACCGGCACCGCCGACAAGCCGCGCCCCTCGGGCGGGTATTACGACAACAAGGTGGTTTCCACCTTCGCATCCGTCTTTCCGGCCAGCGCGCCGAAATACGTGATGATCGTGACGCTGGACGAACCCTCGGTCACCGGGCCGGGCGGGGAAAGCCGCACGGCGGGCGCCACCGCCGCGCCCGTCGCATCCGCCATCATCCGCCGCCTGGCCCCGCTGGTCGGGCTGGAACCCGTGACCGACGAAAAGCTGCCGGTCATCGCGCCCCGCTTCGCCCCCCGTGTTGAACCCCAACCGGGCGATGCGCTAAAGGTCAGCGCAAACCAATGACGGGTGGAACTGTGGGACAAGGCACGAAAACGCTGTCGCAGCTGGGGCTGCGGGCAAGGGATGGGCGCGACCCGGCCATCACCGGCCTGTCGCTGGACAGCCGCACCGTGAAGCCCGGCCACCTGTTCGCCGCCCTGCCGGGATCGGCGCTGCATGGGGCGGAATTCATCCCCTATGCCCTGCGGATGGGGGCGGGCGCGATCCTGACCGACCGCGCCGGGGCCGAGATGGCGGCCGATGCCCTGTCCGGCTGGGACGGGGCCGTGGTGGTGGCCGCCGATCCCCGCGCCGCCCTGGCCGGTGCCGCCGCCCTGTGGTTTGAATCGCAACCCGACCATGTCGTGGCCGTCACCGGCACCTCGGGCAAGACCAGCGTCGCCAGCTTCACCCGCCAGATCTGGCAGCACCTGGGCCACAGGGCGATCAGCCTGGGCACCATGGGGGTCGAGGGCGATTACCACGCGAAGCTCGCCCACACGACTCCCGACCCCCTGACCCTGCACCGCATCCTGGCCGAGGCCGCAGCGGCAGGTGTCACCCATGCCGCGATGGAGGCATCGAGCCACGGTCTGGACCAGCGCCGCCTGGACGGCGTGCGGGTCGAGGCGGGGGCGTTCACGAACTTCAGCCAGGACCACCTGGACTATCACGCGGGCTTTGACGAATATTTCGCGGCCAAGGCGCTGCTGTTCAACCACATCCTTGAAGACGGCGCGGCGGCGGTCATCAACATCGACGGCGAACGCGGGCGGCAGATGCTGGACATCGCCACGGATCGCGGGCTGGCTGTCACCACTGTTGGCACGAATGAGAACGCCATGCTGCGCATCCTGGGCCAGCGCTACGACGCGACGGGGCAGGATCTGCGCTTCTCGCTAATGGGCCAGCCGCATCTGGTCCGCTTGCCACTGATCGGGGGCTTCCAGGCCGAAAACGTGCTGGCCGCCATGGGGCTGGTGCTGGCGGCAGGCGATCCGGCTGAGGCCACCCTGCGCGCCCTGCCCGAACTGCACACCGTGCGCGGCCGGATGCAGCTTGTCGCGCAGCGGGAAAACGGCGCGACGGTCTTTGTCGATTACGCCCACAAGCCCGGCGCGGTCGTGGCCGCGCTGCAATCGCTGCGCCCGCATGTGATGGGCCGCATCGTTTGCGTGATCGGCGCGGGCGGCGACCGCGACCGGGGCAAGCGCCCGCTGATGGGCGAGGCCGCGCGCCAATTCGCCGATGTGGTGATCGTCACCGACGACAACCCCCGCACCGAGGATCCGGCATCCATCCGCGCCGCCGTGATGGAGGGCGCCGGTCCCGACGCCACCGAAGTCGGCGACCGGGCCGAGGCGATCCTGCGCGGCGTCGATGCGCTGCTGCCGGGCGACGCGCTCTTGATCTGCGGCAAGGGGCACGAGACCGGCCAGATCATCGGCAACGACATCTATCCCTTCGACGATGCCGAACAGGCATCCGTCGCGGTCGCAGCACTGGACGGCAAGATATGAGCCTTTGGACAGCCAACGACGCCGCCGCCGCCACGGGCGGGCGGGCGCAGGGGGACTGGACCGTAACGGGCGTGTCCATCGACACGCGGACGATCCAGCCGGGCGACTTGTTCGTGGCGCTGAAGGACGTGCGCGACGGCCATGACTTCGTCGCCGCCGCCCTGGAGAAAGGGGCTTGCGCCGCCTTGGTCAGCCGCATCCCCGACGGGGTGGCGGCGGATGCGCCGCTGCTGGTCGTGCCCGATGTGCTGGCCGCGCTTGAGGGGCTTGGCCGCGCCGGGCGCAAGCGCATGACGGGCAAGGTCATCGCGATTACGGGATCGGTCGGCAAGACCTCGACCAAGGACATGGCGCGGACGGCGCTGGCGGGGCAGGGACGCATCCACGCGGCCGAGGCCAGCTATAACAACCACTGGGGCGTGCCGCTGACGCTGGCGCGGATGCCGCGCGACACCGATTTCGCCATCATCGAGATCGGCATGAACCACCCCGGCGAGATCGCGCCTCTGTCGCGCCTGGCCCGCCCGCATGTGGCGATGATCACCACCGTGGCCGCCGCCCATCTGGAGGCCTTTGGCGCCATCGAGGGGATCGCGCGCGAAAAGGGCTCGATCTTCGAAGGCCTGGAACCCATCGGCCACGCCATCCTGCCCGAGGATCTGCCGGTCACGCAAATCCTGCGCGACTGCGCGGATGCGGCGGGCGCCCTGGTGATGGGCTTTGGCCGCGACGGGCAGGCCAAGCTGGTGCAGGCCAAGCCTCAGGACGGCGCAATCCGGTGCCGCGCAAGGATCGGCGGCGAACCGGTTGATTTCATGTTGCAAACCACCGGCACCCATTTTGCGATGAATGCCGTCGGCGTGCTGGCCGCGCTGGCTGCTGCCGGTGCCGACGTGAAGGAAGCCGCGAAACGCCTGGGCGACTGGCTGCCCCCCGCCGGGCGCGGCGCGGTCGAGGATCTGGCGGGCATCCGCCTGATCGACGATGCCTATAACGCCAACCCGACATCCTTGTCGGCAGGGCTTGCCACGCTGGCGGGCCTTCAAGGCGGGAGGCGCGTGGCGATCCTGGGCGACATGCTGGAACTGGGCAACGACGAGATTCCCATGCACCGCGCCATGGCCGACGACCCCGCGATGGCCCTTGTCGATCTGGTCCACAGCGCCGGTCCCCGGATGCGCCATCTGCACGACGCGCTGCCCCCCGCGAAACGCGGCATCTGGGCGGAAACGGCGGCGGAACTGGCCGGGCGCCTGGCCGATCTGGTCGCGCCCGGCGACATCGTGCTGGTCAAGGGCTCCAAGTCCTCGAAGATCTCGACCGTCGTTGACGCCCTGCGGAAATCGGCGCAAACGCCCGCATCCGATACGAAAGAATAACCAATGCTTTACTGGCTCAGCGGCCTTTCCGAAGGGGGCGACCTCTTCAACCTGTTCCGCTATATCACCTTCCGGGCGGGGGCGGCCTTCTTCACGGCGCTGATCTTCGGCTTCATCTTCGGGCGTCCTCTGATCAACTATCTGCGCCGCACGCAGAAAAAGGGCCAGCCGATCCGCGACGACGGGCCGGAAGGGCATTTCGTCAAGGCGGGCACCCCCACTATGGGCGGCATCCTGATCCTGTCGGCGCTGTTCTTTTCCACGCTGCTCTGGGCGCGGCTGGACAACGGCTATGTCTGGATCGTGCTCATGGTCACGGCTGGCTATGCCGCCATCGGCTTTGCCGACGACTATGCCAAGGTCAGCAAGCAGAACACCAAGGGCGTGTCGGGCCGCAAGCGCATGGCGATGGGCCTGGCGCTGGCCTTTGTCGCCTCGGCCTGGGCGATGTGGCTGCATCCGGCGGATCTGACGGGCCAGCTGGCGCTGCCGGTCTTCAAGGACGTGCTGGTGAACCTGTGGCTGTTCTTCATCCCCTTCGGGATGCTGGTGATCGTCGGGTCGGCCAATGCGGTGAACCTGACCGATGGTCTGGACGGGCTGGCGATCATGCCGGTGATGATCGCCGCCGGAACCCTAGGCGTCATCGCCTATACCGTGGGCCGGGTGGACTTCACCGACTATCTGGGCGTCCACCACGTTCCCGGCACGGGCGAGATCCTGATCTTCGTCTCGGCCCTGATCGGCGGTGGCCTGGGCTTCTTGTGGTATAACGCCCCCCCGGCGGCAGTCTTCATGGGCGACACCGGATCGCTGGCCCTGGGCGGCGCGCTTGGCGCGATCGCCGTCGTCACCAAGCACGAGATCGTCCTGGCCATCGTCGGCGGGCTGTTCGTGGTCGAGGCGCTGTCGGTCATCATCCAGGTCGCCTACTTCAAGCGCACCGGCAGGCGGGTGTTCCTGATGGCCCCGATCCACCACCATTTCGAGAAGAAAGGCTGGGCCGAGCCGCAGATCGTCATCCGCTTCTGGATCATCTCGCTGATCCTGGCGCTGATCGGGCTGGCGACGCTGAAATTGCGGTAATGGAGGGTTTCTTCAAGTCGGTGGACGAACTTGTCGCGCGGCTAACACGCGTGATTGCGTTAGTCGTTTTTGCCTACCTTGTAACCGATAAAGGTGTTGACGCGATAAACAGAGGCATACTTAGTCTGCTGTTTAATCGTTCGTTATCAATCTTCTTTTACTACCTTGCGGTAACAGTTGCTTGGACGCTTTTACTGCTACAAGTGGGCGCTTTTTCTTTCCAGCTAGGCACGGTTATGGGCGCCTTGAAATATCATCCGAAGGTAGCGGATCGTCTTTGGCTCAAATATGCTGTCAGCATCGCAGCTTTTATCTTTTTTCTAGGCATGATCGTCGCTGTTAGCCACATTCTTATTCTTTTCAAGAAAGCAGTAACTTAAATGATCCCAGTTCAAGGCGTCGAAGGACAAACCATTGCCGTCCTCGGCCTCGGCCGTTCCGGCAAGGCCACCGCTGCAGCCCTGGCGGCAGGTGGCGCAACCGTCATCGCCTGGGACGACGGCAATGATACCCGAGAAGCCGCAGCCGCCGAGGGCCTGACCATCGCCGACCTGACCCGCGACGATGCCTGGGCGGGCGTCACGGCCCTGATCACCAGCCCCGGCATCCCGCATCTTTACCCCAAGCCCCATCCGGTCATCGCCAAGGCCTATGCGCTTGGCATCCCGGTGGACAACGACATCGGCCTGTTCTTCCGCAGCTACGCGACCGAGGATTGGGAGGGTTTCGACCGCGCCCCCCGCGTGATCGCCGTGACCGGATCGAACGGTAAGTCCACCACCACGGCGCTGATCCACCACATCCTGCAGGAATCGGGCCGCCCGACCCAGATGGGCGGCAATATCGGAACGGGCGTATTGTCGCTGGAACCCGCCATCGACGGAGAGGTCGTGGTGCTGGAACTGTCCAGCTATCAAACGGAACTTGCCCGCGCGCTGACGCCGGATGTCGCGGTCTTCACCAACCTGTCGCCCGACCATCTGGACCGCCACGGTGGCCCCGGCGGCTATTTTGCCGCGAAGCGGCGGCTGTTCGCCGAGGGCGGGCCGGATCGCGCGGTGATCGGCATTGACGAAACCGAGGGGCTGTATCTGGCCAACCAGCTGTCGATGGGTCCGGCGGATGACCGGGTGATCCGCGTCTCGTCCGGGCAAAAGCTGGACGGGGCGGCCTGGTCGGTCTTTGCGCGCAAGGGGTTTCTTTGCGAATACCGCAAGGGGCGGCAGGCAGCCTCGATCGACCTGCGCGCGGTCCAGGGCCTGCCGGGCGCGCATAACCACCAGAACGCCTGCGCGGCCTATGCCGCCTGCCGCGCCGTGGGCCTGGCTCCGCGGGAAATCGAGGCCGCGTTCCACAGCTTTGCGGGCCTGCCGCATCGCAGCCAGACCGTGGCCGAGATCGGCGGCGTTCGTTACGTCAACGATTCCAAGGCCACCAATGTCGATGCCGCGGCCAAGGCGCTGCAAGCCTTCGACCGGATCCGCTGGATCGCCGGGGGACTGGGCAAGGAAGGCGGCATCGGCGCGCTGGCCCCCTATCTGAACCGCGTGACCAAGGCCTATCTGATCGGCCATTCCGCCCGCGACTTCGCGCTGGAAATCGGCCAGACCTCCTACGAGATCGCCGAGACGATGGAGGCCGCCGTCGCCCGCGCCGCGTCCGAGGCCCAGCCGGGCGAGACCGTCCTGCTGGCCCCCGCCGCGGCCAGTTTCGACCAGTATCCGAACTTCGAGAAACGCGGCGAGCATTTCACCGCATTGGTGAAGGCGCTGGCGTCGCGCTGACGGCAAGGGGGCAGGGGGCTTTCCGCCCCCTCGGCCGCAAGCGGCCTCACCCCCGAGGATATTTTTGCCAAAGTGAACATCAGGCCCAGCTTGGCGGGCGCTTGTCCAGGAAGGCCGCCATGCCCTCGGCGGTGTCGGGCAGCAGGATGTTCTGGCACATCGCTATGCCTGCCGTGTCATAGGCATCCGCCAGGCCAAGCCGCAACTGGTCGTGGAAGGCGCGCTTGCCCAGGCGGATCGCGGCGGGAAGCTTGCCGGCGATGGTGGCGGCCATCTGCATGGTTGTATCAGTCAGCGCATCAGGCGGCGCGACGCGGTTGACAAGGCCAAGCTGCAAGGCACGGGCGGCGTCGATGAACTCGCCCGTCACCAGCATCTCGAAGGCGGCCTTGGGCGGGATGGCGCGGGTCAGCGCGACCATGGGGGTCGAGCAGAACAGCCCGATGTTCACGCCATTGACGCCGAAGCGCGCCCCTTCCGCCGCCACGGCCATGTCGCAGGACGCGACCAGCTGGCATCCGGCGGCGGTGGCGATTCCCTGAACCTCGGCGATCACCGGCTGGGGCAGGGCGGAAATCATCTGCATCATCCGGGCGCAACTGTCGAACAGGTCGGCAAAGGCCGCCCGGCCGCCATCCGCGCTGTCTCGCGCCGCCTGCATCTGCCGCAGGTCGTGTCCCGCGCAGAAGGCCCGGCCATTCGCCGCCAGGACGACCACGCGTACGGCATTATCATCGGCAATGTCGCGCAGCGCGGCCGCCAGCGCGGCGATCATCTCGACCGACAGGGCATTGAAGTTGCCGGGGCTGTTCAGCAACAGCCGCGCGATCCCATCGCTGTCCTGCCGCAGGATCAGGTCTGCCATCTTGATCTCCCTCCTTCTTTGGCGAAAGCCTATGCGGGGACAGGGCAGGGGAAAAGCATGGATATCCTGATGGACGCGCAGGCGCTGAACGCCTTTCTGGCTGCGGACTTTCCGCAGATGGCTGACAGCGTCAGCGTGCAGGCGGTGGCGCCCGACAGGCTGGTCGCGCGGCTGCGCGTGGACGCCCGCCACTTGCGGCCCGGTGGAACGGTAGGCGGCCCGGCGATCTTCGCCCTGGCCGACGTGGCGATCTATTGCGCGATCCTGTCGCGGATCGGGCCGGTGGCGCTGGCGGTGACGACCAACGCCTCGATCGACTTCATGCGCAAGCCCGAGGCGGGGCGCGACCTGCTGGCCGAATGCCGGATCCTCAAGCTGGGGCGCAGCCTTGCGGTGGCCGAGGCGCTGGTCTTCCCCGACGAAGGCGCCGATCCGGTGGCCCGCTGCTCGATGACCTATGCGATTCCGCCAAAGAAGCCGGAAAACAGCCCCTTGTGATGTGGTATTGAAATACCTATTTCGCAATTCTTTGATTTTAAAAGATTTAACCAGCGCCGCCGTTCTTGACGGATCGACCGGGATCGCGGATACACCCCCATCTCGGAATTTCACGACCCTGAAGGGACGAAAGATGAAAACCTATACCGCGAAACCGGCGGAGATCGAGAAGAAGTGGATCCTGATCGACGCCGAGGGCGTCGTTCTGGGCCGCCTTGCCACGATCGTCGCCAATCGCCTGCGCGGCAAGCACAAGCCGACCTTCACCCCGCACATGGACATGGGCGACAACGTCATCATCATCAACGCCGACAAGGTGCAGATGACCGGCAACAAGCGCGATGACAAGAAATACTACTGGCACACCGGCCACCCGGGCGGCATCAAGCACCGCACGGCCCGCCAGGTGCTGGAAGGCGCCCATCCCGAGCGCGTGGTGATCAAGGCGGTGGAACGCATGATCAGCCGCAACAAGCTGGGCAAGCAGCAGATGACCCACCTGCGCGTCTATGCCGGGACCGAGCACCCGCACGAGGCGCAGCAGCCCGAAGTTCTGGACGTGAAGGTCCTGAACGCCAAGAACACCCGGAGCGCGTGATTATGGCCGAAGACATCAAGAGCCTCGACGATCTGAAATCCGTCGTGTCGGGCAATGCCGCCGTGACGGACGCCCCCGTCCGCCGCGAAGCGCAGCGCGACCAGCATGGCCGTTCCTATGCGACCGGCAAGCGCAAGGACGCCGTTGCCCGCGTCTGGGTGAAGCCCGGTTCCGGCAAGGTCGTCGTGAACGGCAAGGACATCACCGAATACTTCGCGCGCCCCGTGCTGCAGATGATCCTGCGCCAGCCCTTCGACGTGGCGGGCGTTGCCAACCAGTTCGACGTTCAGGCCACCGTCAAGGGCGGCGGCCTGTCGGGCCAGGCGGGCGCCGTGAAGCACGGCATCAGCCAGGCATTGCAGCTGTATGAACCCAGCCTGCGCGCCGCGCTGAAGGCCGCGGGCTTCCTGACCCGCGACTCGCGCGTGGTGGAACGGAAGAAATACGGCAAGGCCAAGGCCCGCCGCAGCTTCCAGTTCTCGAAGCGCTGATTCCGGCGACATGCACTTCCAGAAGGCGCGACCTGCAAGGGCCGCGCCTTTTTCGTTTCCGAACCGCCATGGAACCGTCACCGGCGCGTCACCAGGGATGGCCAGACTGCCTGCAAAATGGGCATTGCGGCGATTCTGGGGCTGCCAAGGTGCCATGGACGGCGATTCCTGCAGGGAGTCGTGGCATAATGAGGGTAGGATTCGTCCCGGTCCATGCGTCGGGACTGGCTGGCCGTCCACAAACGGCCGGACCGGGGCATGAACTAATCTTTCTGAAACAGCAGGATAGAAGAAAGTTGCCCGGCAGGTGCATTTTCCTTCTTGCCCTTCCCCTCCCCTCTCCGTAAATACCGCTTCACCGAAGGCGGGAACGCTGGCGGGGACGGGACGGAGGCGCTGTTGCGGTGATGTTCCGGGACATTTCTGGGGATT
>NZ_JAFLRK010000052.1 GCF_017315735.1 Paracoccus shandongensis | reverse complement strand
GACCGCGAGCGGCGGCGGCGGCCGTTGCCCTCGCCCTCGGGGGCCGCGTCGGCCGCGTCGGCTTCCGCCTCGTCCGGGGCCTCGGCTTCCTCGGCGCTGTCTTCCTCGGCACCCTCGCCCTCGGCCCGTTCGCCGGGCTTCCGGCGGCGGCGACGGCGGCGGCGGCGGGACCGGCCTTCGCCGTTCTCATCCTCGGCCGATGCAGTCTCGGCGCTGTCCTCGGCGGCATCGCCCGCCTCGGCCTCGGCCTCGATCTCCTCGGGCAGATCCTCGTCCTCGTCGTCGATCTGGGCCATCAGCTCGGCATCCACCGACAGGACCGAGGCCGACACCTCGGGGACGTTGCGGGTCGCGGTCTTGAACTTCTCGATGGCGAAATCGGGCGAGATCAGCGCCGGATCGGCCTCCAGCCGGACCGACAGGCCATAGCGCGCCTCGATCCCGGCGATATGCTCGCGCTTCTGGTTGATCAGGAAGTTGGCCACCGCGACCGGGGCCTTGACCAGCACCTCGCGCGACCGCTTGCGCGTGCCCTCGTCCTCGATGGCGCGCAGGATGGTCAGGGCCAGGCTGTCGTCGCTGCGGATCAACCCGGTGCCGTGGCAATGGGCGCAGGGCTGCGTGGTCGATTCCAGCATCCCCGGGCGCAGCCGCTGGCGCGACATCTCCATCAGGCCGAAGCCCGAGATGCGGCCCACCTGGATGCGCGCGCGGTCGGATTTCAGCCGTTCCTTCAGGCGCTTTTCCACCGCGGCGTTGTTGCGCCGTTCCTCCATGTCGATGAAGTCGATGACGATCAGGCCCGCCAGGTCGCGCAGGCGCAACTGGCGCGCCACCTCGTCGGCGGCCTCCAGGTTGGTCTTCAGCGCCGTTTCCTCGATCGAGCCCTCGCGGGTGGACCGGCCCGAGTTCACGTCGATGGCGACCAGCGCCTCGGTGATGCCGATGACGATATAGCCGCCCGATTTCAACTGCACGGTCGGGTTGAACATGCCCGACAGATAGCTTTCCACCTGATAGCGCGCGAACAGCGGCATCTGGTCGGTGTATTGCTGCACGGCCCGGCTGTGGTCGGGCATGATCATCTTCATGAAGTCCTTGGCGACGCGATAGCCGCGCTCGCCCTCGACCAGAACCTCGTCGATGTCCTTGCTGTACAGGTCGCGGATGACCCGCTTGATCAGGTCGCCTTCCTCATAGATCGGGGCGGGGGCCACCGACTTGAAGGTCAGCTCGCGGATCTGTTCCCACAAGCGCAGCAGGTATTCGTAATCGCGCCGGATTTCCGTCCGCGTCCGCTGGCTGCCCGCCGTGCGGATGATCAGGCCCGCCCCTTTCGGCACGTCCAGTTCAGACGCGATGTCCTTCAGCTTCTTGCGGTCGGCGACGTTGGTGATCTTGCGGCTGATGCCGCCGCCGCGCGCGGTGTTGGGCATCAGGACGCAGTAACGGCCCGGCAGCGACAGATAGGTGGTCAGCGCGGCGCCCTTGTTGCCGCGTTCCTCCTTGACGACCTGGACCAGCATGATCTGCCGGACCTTGATCACTTCCTGGATTTTATAACGGCGGGGGCGCGGCTTCTTCTGGACGCGGATTTCCTCGGCCACGTCTTCCTCGGCGACCGATTCGATCTCTTCGTCCTTGTCGGACGCATCGGTGGCGGTTGCCTCCTCGGCCTCGGTGTTGTCGCCGGTTTCATCAGCGTCGGCTGCCTGTTCCTCATCGGCCGCGGCCTCGGCATCCTCGGCGGCAACCTCGTCCCCCGTCTCGGCGCGTTCGGCCTGGGACTGGCGGCGCTTGGCACGGGCGGCGTCCTCGGCCTCCTGCGCCTCGGCATAGGCGCGCTCCTCGGCGATCAGCGCCTCGCGGTCGGCGGCGGGGATCTGGTAGTAATCCGGGTGGATTTCCGCGAAGGCCAGGAAGCCGTGGCGGTTTCCGCCGTAATCCACGAAGGCCGCCTGCAACGAGGGTTCGACCCGCGTGACCTTGGCCAGGTAGATGTTGCCCGAAATCTGGCGCTTGTTTACGGTCTCGAAATCAAATTCTTCGACCTTGGTTCCGTCCACCACGACCACCCGAGTTTCCTCGGCATGGGTGGCGTCGATCAGCATTTTCTTTGCCATGTTCAAGTCTTTCGCGCAGGCGCGCGCCGGGCGGCGCCAGTGGCACCCCCGAATGCAGGCCGCGTTGTGATGGGGACGCGGGCGCGGCAGCGGCAATGGCGATGGGGCGGGAAAGGCTGAATGCCCCCCCGTCCCGATCCTGTCCATCCCCTGCGCGCGTCATCGCGTCTGTTCCTTACGGTTGACGCGAAGGCCAAGGCCCGCCGCGCCGCTGTCTGATGTCGCCCGGTCGCACGACACTGCGCGCCGCGGGCGGGTTTTCCGCGTGACACATGCCGCCTTCCGTGAATCGGTGCCAGAGGTGCCGCGCTGCGAAACTGTTTGCGCCCCACAACCCGCGATTGAGGATCGCATGACGCATAGCCGCAACATAGAGGGGGTGGCGGGGAAAATTCAATGCCGAAAACGGCATGGCCGCCAATGGGCAGGTTCCGGCCTGACTAAAATGCCGCGCAACGGGCGTCACGCCGCCTTAACGCTTCTTTCACGGCGGTGTCGCATCCTGGGTCCATGCCCCTTGGGCAAGTAAGGAGGCGCTGTCCATGCCGGTCGTCAAGGTCGATGCCGATCACGCGCTGCCACCCGGGCTGACGGGGGCGCTGGCCGATCTGCCCGGCCATGCGCCGGTCATCCTGATGATCCACGGCTATCGCTATTCGCCCGCCGCCGCCCATTGCGATCCGCACCGGCATATCCTGTCGCTCGACCCCGATTGCTCGATCCGCCGGGCGGTGTCCTGGCCCCGCGCGCTTGGCTTTGGCGCGGGGAACAGGGACGAGGGGCTGGCCATCGCCTTCGGCTGGGAAGCGCGGGGGATGCTAGGCCAGGCCTATGGGCGCGCGGGCGAGGTCGGCCGCTCGGCCGCGGCGCTGGTGTCTGCCATTGCCGGGCAGTCTGGCAGGCCGGTCGCGGTGATCGGCCATTCGCTGGGCGCGCGGGTGGCGTTGCAGGCGCTGCACCATGCCGATCCCGGCAGCATCGGCCGGGTGGTCCTGCTGGCGGGGGCCGAGTTCCGCGACACCGCCGCCGCCGCCCTGGACAGCCCCGCCGGGCGGCGGGCCGAGGTGCTGAACATCACCTCGCGCGAGAACGACCTGTTCGACTTCGCGATGGAGCTTTGGCTGGATCGCGGGCGCAGGCAGGCGCTTGGCCTTGGCCTGGAACGTCCGGCGGGCAACTGGCTGGACGTGCAGATCGACGACGGGGCGACGCTGGCCGCCCTGGACCGGCTGGGCTTTCCGGTGGAACGCCGCCCGCTGCGCCTGTCGCACTGGACGCCCTATCTGCGGCGGGGTTTGTTCGATTTCTACCGCACCGCCCTGGCGCAGCCCTGGGCCCTGTCGCTGCCGATGCTGCGCACCCGCCTGCCCGGCGCCACCCAACCGCGCTGGTCGCGCCTGCTGGCCCTGCCCGCGCAATGGGGCGGGGTGCGGGCCTGAGCCTACTTGGTCGCGTCGTCGGTCGGCACCTGGATGGAATGGGCGCGGAACAGCCCCGCATTCGCCATCAGGAAGACAAAGATCACCAGCGGCATCCCGAAGGTCTTGAAATACACCCAGGTCGTCTCGGTCATGGATCGCCAGACGACCTCGTTGGCGATGGCCAGCGCCAGGAACAGCAGCGCCATCCGCGCCGTCAGCTTGCGCCACCCTTCGGCGTCCATGGGCAGGGCCTCGGACAGGATCGCGCCCAGCCAGTTGCGGCGGGTGACCAGGCTGAAGCCCAGAAGCCCCGCGAACAGCAGATAGATGATCGTGGGCTTGATCTTGAAGAAGCGTGGGTCGTTCAGCCAGACCGACAGGCCCCCGAAGACCACCACCAGCAGCAGCGTGGCGATCTGCATCGGCGACAGGTGGCCCGTCAGCCGCCAGCGGATCAGCGTGGCCAGCGCCAGCGCCGGGATGAAGACCAGCGTGGCAAAGACCAGCGGCGTATAGTCCTGCCCCCACAGGCTGACGCTGCCGCCGCGGTTCAGCATGAAGACCGCGAAGAACAGAAGCAGCGGGCCCCATTCCAGCGCGGGCAGCACCCAGGGTTTCGGTTCCTTCATGGCGGCATCCTTGTCTCGGGTCAGCGTCATGTTGTCCCGCATCGCGGCCCGCAGGACAAGTCCCGCGTCAGTCCAGGGGGATCGCGGCCAGGATCGGGCCGGGCAGGCCGTGCCCGCCCAGTTCCTTCTGGACCAGCAGCGCGTGGCGCGTGTCCGTGGGAAAGCTGTCGTCCGCCGGGCCGTCGGGGCTGACGGTCATGCGCAGCGGCGCGGCGCCGTCCCATTCGGCCAGCCGGTCCAGCGACAGCACGACATTGGTATAGGTGACGACCCGGCCCCGGTTCTCGCCCGCCGTCATCTCGACCGCGCGCTCGGGGGCATAGCGGACCAGCAGGATCTCGACCCCGCCGCCCAGGTCGGACAAGGGCGTCAGCTCGATCACCTGGCCCCTGGCGCCTGCCTCTCGCTGCACGCTGACCATGGCGGGGGCCAGGCGGTTGGCGTCGATCAGCGCCATCAGCTGCGCGGGCCCAAGCGACACGGCGGTATCCACGCCGCCCACGATCAGCTGCGGGGTATAGACCGCGTGTTCGCCCGCCGCGCGGGCATAGCGTTCCTGCCGGGCCGTGAACTCGGGCCGCGCAAAGCTGTCGGCCCAGCCGAGGTAATCCCAGTAATCGACGTGAAAGGACAAGGGCAGGATGCCCGGCTCTCCCGACAGGGTGGCCAGCATCGCGTCCGCCGGCGGGCAGGACGAACACCCCTGCGAGGTGAAAAGCTCGACCACCACGGGGATCGCGTCGGCGAAGCCGAAGCTGTCCATCGTCGGCGGCGTGTCCGAGGCGGCAAAGCTGTTGACGCCGCCCAGCTCGGTCGGCGCATAGGCCGACGAGGGGGCCGACCGCCCCGGATCCCGGGGGGCCGAGATGACCGGCGCGTCCCCTTGGGCCGCCCCGCCCCGGTCGTGCTGGCCCGCGCCCATCCCGCCCGGCCCGCCGTCGCCAGCCCCCCTGCCCCCGCCCTCCGGGCCCTGGGCAGCGGCCATCCCGCCAAGGGCGGTCAGGCCGCACAAGGCTGCGGCGGCAAGGGTGTTTCTGCACAGGGCTGCCAATGCGGCCAGCATTCCGGGGTCCGATGGTCAGGAAACTTTGACCTTCTGCATAGCGCCCCCGTCCCGCCCGGAACAAATCAAGGCTTTGTTAGCCGCCCCGTGAACGGCCTCGGGGACGCCCCTTGTGCCCCTTGAGCAACAACCCCATCTATGGTATGCGATTGCATACAATTTGCCGCGCGTGACCCTTGCGCTGTCCGGCCTCATCGGGCAAAGCAAGGCCACGCACGCCCGACCCATCCAATTCGCAGACAGGGAGGCTTTGATGCCCATCCAGATCGGAACCGACACCGCCAGGACGCGCCGCACATTGACGGCGGGCGGCAAGGATTACGCCTATTACTCGATCGACGCCGCCACGGAAGCGGGGCTTGGCGATTTCTCGAAACTGCCGGCCTCGCTGAAGGTCGTGCTGGAAAACCTGCTGCGCTTCGAGGATGGCGGATTTTCGGTATCCGTGGACGACATCAAGGCCTTCGGCGAATGGGCGTCGCTGGGCGGCAAGAACCCGCGAGAGATCAACTATCGCCCCGCCCGCGTGCTGATGCAGGACTTCACCGGCGTTCCGGCGGTCGTGGACCTGGCCGCGATGCGCGACGGGATCATTGGCCTGGGCGGCAACGCGCAGAAGATCAACCCGCTGAACCCGGTCGATCTGGTCATCGACCATTCGGTGATGATCGACGAATTCGGCAATCCGCGCGCCTTCCAGAAGAACGTGGACCTGGAATACGAACGCAACATCGAACGCTACCAGTTCCTGAAATGGGGCCAGAACGCGTTCCAGAACTTCCGCGTGGTGCCGCCCGGAACCGGCATCTGCCACCAGGTGAACCTGGAATACCTGGCCCAGACCGTCTGGACCGACACCGACCAGAACGGCGCGCTGGTCGCCTATCCCGATACGCTGGTGGGCACCGACAGCCACACGACGATGGTCAACGGCTTGGCCGTCCTGGGTTGGGGCGTCGGCGGGATCGAGGCCGAGGCCGCGATGCTGGGCCAGCCCGTGTCCATGCTGATCCCGGAAGTCGTGGGCTTCAAGCTGACCGGCAAGATGGTCGAGGGCACCACCGCCACCGACCTGGTGCTGAAGGTCGTGCAGATGCTGCGCAAGCATGGCGTCGTGGGCAAGTTCGTCGAATTCTATGGCGAAGGGCTGGACAACCTGCCGCTGGCGGACCGCGCGACCATCGCCAACATGGCCCCTGAATACGGCGCCACCTGCGGCTTCTTCCCCATCGACGACGAAACCCTGCGCTATCTGCGCAACACCGGCCGTGATGAGGACCGCATCGCCCTGGTCGAGGCCTATGCCAAGCAGAACGGCTTCTGGCGCGGCGCGGATTACGCGCCGATCTATACCTCGACGCTGGAACTGGACATGGGCACCATCGTGCCCGCGATTTCCGGTCCCAAGCGCCCGCAGGATTACCTGCCGCTGACCGACTCGGCCCGGACCTTCGGCAAGCTGGTCGCCGACTATCGCGGCGGCGCGCAGGACGATGGCGAAACCCTGGTCCGCGACGTGCTGCGCACGGTGCCGGTCGAAGGAACGGACTATTCCATCCGCGACGGGTCCGTGGTGATCGCGGCGATCACCAGCTGCACCAACACCTCGAACCCCTATGTGATGATCGGGGCCGGTCTGGTGGCACGGAAGGCGCGCGCGCTTGGCCTGAACCGCAAGCCCTGGGTCAAGACCTCGCTGGCGCCCGGGTCGCAGGTCGTGGGCGAATATCTTGAGGCCGCCGGGTTGCAGGAGGATCTGGACGCCCTGGGCTTCAACCTGGTGGGTTACGGCTGCACCACCTGCATCGGCAACTCGGGGCCCTTGGGCGATCCGGCGATCAGCAAGGCGATCCACGACAACGACCTGGTGGCGACCGCCGTCCTGTCGGGCAACCGCAACTTCGAGGGCCGGATCTCGCCCGACGTGCGCGCGAACTTCCTGGCCTCACCCCCGCTGGTGGTGGCCTATGCCATCGCGGGCGACCTGAACGTGGACCTGACCCGCGATCCGATCGGCCAGACGCCGGAGGGCCGCGATGTCTATCTGAAGGACATCTGGCCCACCAACCAGGAAATCGCCGATCTGGTCCATGCGACGGTGACGCGCGAGGCGTTCCAGTCGAAATACGCCGACGTGTTCAAGGGCGACACCCGCTGGCAGGCGGTAAAGGTCACGGACTCCGAGACCTATGACTGGCCGCCGACCTCGACCTATATCCAGAACCCGCCCTATTTCCGGGGCATGGCCAAGGAAGCGGGCGTCATCAGTGACATCGACGGTGCGCGCGTCCTGGCGATCCTGGGCGACATGATCACCACCGACCACATCAGCCCGGCCGGTTCGTTCAAGCCGACCACGCCCGCAGGCCAGTATCTGCTGGAACGGCAGGTGGCGCCGCGTGATTTCAACAGCTACGGCTCGCGCCGGGGCAACCACGAGATCATGATGCGCGGCACCTTCGCCAACATCCGCATCAAAAACGAGATGCTGGACGGGGTCGAGGGCGGCTATACCAAGGGCCCGGATGGCCAGCAGACGACGATCTTCGACGCCTCGATGGCCTATCAGGACGCGGGCGTGCCGCTGGTGATCTTTGGCGGCATCGAATACGGCGCGGGGTCCAGCCGTGACTGGGCGGCCAAGGGCACCAACCTGCTGGGCGTCAAGGCCGTCATCGCCGAGTCGTTCGAGCGTATCCACCGCTCGAACCTGGTCGGGATGGGCGTCGTCCCGTTCGAGTTCCTGCCCGGCGAGAACCGCAAGAGCCTGGGCCTGAAGGGCGACGAGGTGGTCTCGATCCACGGGCTTGCGGGCGACTTCAAGCCGCTGTCGCTGGTTCCCTGCACCATCCGTTACGCGGACGGCACGGTGAAGGAAATCCAGCTCAAGGCCCGCGTCGATACCGAGGTCGAGATCGAATACCTCAAGAACGGCGGCGTGCTGCATTACGTGCTGCGCAACCTGGCCAAAGGCTGATCGGGTGAAAACCTTGGTGCGTGCAAGCACGCACCCTACGCCCCCGCTGTTATGCAGCGGGGGTTTTGTTGTGCCAAAAGCCCGGCAGGCCCAAGGAGATGACTCGTAGGGTGCGTGCTTGCACGCACCGACGCCCCATCGGTGCGTGCAAGCACGCACCCTACCCCACAGCGGGTTTTTCGTTGACGCGCGCGCCCTTCCCCGCCATATCGGCACCGCGCGGAGGGCTGGATGACCGCGGCGGTGCGCCGTCGAGGAAAGTCCGGACTCCATGAGGCAGTGGTGCCGGGTAACGCCCGGCGGGGGCAACCCCAGGGAAAGCGCCACAGAGAACGAGACCGCCTGCATCCGTGCAGGCAAGGGTGAAACGGTGGGGTAAGAGCCCACCGGGGGCCTGGCAACAGGCCCCGCATGGCAAGCCCCACCAGGAGCAATGCCGAATAGGGACCGCGCGCGGGGGCAACCCCGCAGGGCCGCCTTGCCCCAGCAGGTCCGGGTAGGCAGCTTGATCCGGCGGGCAACCGCCGGGCCAGAGGAATGGTCATCCAGCCGCACATCGCGGTGGACAGAATCCGGCTTACAGGCCCTCCGCGCAAATCGGTCTGCAATCGCTGGAATTTTGCCGCGACTCGGGTTGACTTCGCCGCGTCCATGGGTAAAAGCCGGGCTTCAAACGAATTCCACGGGGTCTGCGCCGCGCGATTGCCCCGAAGCAGGAGCAATGACATGGCGAAGCCGACCACCATCAAGATCCGGCTGAACTCGACCGCCGGCACGGGCCACTTCTACGTGACCAAGAAGAACGCCCGCACCATGACCGAAAAGATGACCGTCCGCAAATACGACCCGGTCGTCCGTCAGCACGTCGAATACAAGGAAGGCAAGATCAAGTAAGGATCTTGGCCGGACAGGACCGGGCCGATGGCCTGGCCATGACCTAGGGCGCCTTCGGGCGCCCTATTTCTTTGCGGATCGAAAGGGGCGAAAAACATTCTTGCGGACAGAAGTGGACAGGAATGCACAATGCAATCGTCCGGCTTCTGCCCCGGACAGTGAGCCAGAGAACAATGCGCCTAGATCCAGCCGGGAAATGCCTTTCTCAGACGCCGCACCAGACGCCTGGCCCTTGAGTTCGATCGCTTGACATAAAACTCTTCCTGCCGCCAGTGAGAGATCTTTTTCTGGGACAGGTCATCCTGATAGCCGTCATATTGGGTAAGCAGGACCACTTGGCCGTCGGACAACAGCCTTCCGGCACTGGATGCCGTATCCGAGGTCTTTTCCAGAAGCCGGAAATGATGATCCTTCACGTGGTTTACGCCAATGTCGAAGGGATGTCTCGAACGCCTGCCCAGGACAGCGTTCACGGACACGCCAAGCCCCCATGGCCCGGTGATCCTGTATCCGTCGATCGGACCGCTCGATTTCAGAATCCTGTCCGCAGCCCGGCTTATGGTCGCGACCAGAAAGGGATGGTCAGGGACGCTGCAGATGAAACCGTTCGACAGGCCATGAAGAACCATGTCTGCACGAGCGGCAATGAAATGATCGTCAGGCCTGATCACCTGGGAAAGGGGACGTTCGCATATGGAATCGACATCCGCATAAACGCCCCCCGTCAGACACAGTTGGCAATACCGCCACAGATCGGCGCGGAAGGCCCCGTTTTCCAGCTTGTCATAGGCCGCCAGGACCGAAGGGGCGAAATTTTCCGCAATCACCCTACGCCGGTCATCATTCGTGAAGAACCGATATTCGTATTCCGGGTTCAGTTCGATCCATGTCGATGCCGCCCGGTGCATCCGCTCCGCAATGTCGCGGGTTTCGAAAGTCTGATAGATGATCCGGGGGATGAGGCTATCGGTCGAGGCCGGGGTGTCACGTGCAAGGATACAATCAGGCATCGTGCTGTGCTTCATGACATATCCACCCAGTGACGCTCAATGCATATACCTGTGGATGCTTTCTCATGCCTATCGAATTTGTCAACCGGATTGTCAGAAGATGCGCCCTGCCGTTCCCGGAACGTTCAGACAGCTTCCTGCCGCCAGGGTCAGGACCGACTCCCGACGAAAATGTGCCTTCGCCTCAGGCCAGCACGAATTCCACCCCGGGCAGCACCGCGATCTCGGCCACGTCGGCGCGATAATCCTGGGTGACGCGGTCCACCACCTCCTGCGTCCAGCCCGGCAGGTCGATCACCTGGTCCAGCACGGCGGGCAGCGCGTGGTCCCGGATCATCTCGGAGGATATCGCCCGGCGCTGCGCGACGGTCAGGCGGTCCTGCGCGGACAGGGCGTCCTTCAGGCGGGCCATGCCCTCGGGGCCGAGGATTTCCCCAAGATACATCATGCCGCCCTTGAGCGGAGCCTCGGGGGGGATGTTGCCGGCCAGGCGGGCGATCTCGGGCCAGATCAGGGGCACGTCCTCGTGGCACCAGATCACCACGCGGCGGCCGGGAACCGCGCGCAGCAGCGCCTGGATCGGGTCGCGCCAGCGCAGGTCCAGCGGATGGCGGCCCTGCATCAGCACGTGATAGCCCCCGCCGGTGAAGACCGGCAGCACCTCGGAAATCAGGGTGGCGGGGTTGCGCAGCGCCAGGAAGAACTCGACCTCGTGGTCGGGAAAAAGGTTCGCCAGCGCCGCCGCCCGCGCGCCCATCTGTGGGTAAAGCCCTATCTGCCCCACCACCCGGCCCGGCGCGCCCATGAAGGTGGGCGAGGAAAAGACCGCCCGGTCGGGGGATTCGCTGTGCAGGACCGCGTCCAGCATGATCTGCTGCATTTCGGCGGTGGCGGGCCCGCCCTTCAGCGACATCAGCGCCTCTTCAAACAAGCCGCGATGGCGGTTCGGGGTGATGATGTCGGTGCCGTGCCGCATCAGGCAGTCGCGGTTGTTGAGCAGCGTTTTCAACAGCCTGTCGCCATCCGGGCCATGCACCGCCAGGTGAAACACCATCTGCATATCGGCTTTGTCCTTCCTTCTTCTCAACCCCTGCGGGTGACGCCGCACAGTAGCCAGCCAGCCTGCGCAGTCAAATCGCTTTGCGGATCGCGCCGGTGCTTGCGAAGATCGCCGCCAAGGGGTAATCGCAGGAACGCGCCGGTTTAGCTCAGCGGTAGAGCAGCGGTTTTGTAAACCGAAGGTCGGGGGTTCAATCCCCTCAACCGGCACCATCCTCTCGCGTTGGACATCGCCCGCAGCCCGCCCTATAACGCGCGCGACATCCAGACGCTGCGAAGGTGCATCATGATCAAGGTCTTCGGCCATACCGCCCCCGACACGGATTCGACCGGCTCTCCCATCATCTGGGCCTGGTACCTGAACGAGGTCCGCAAGACCCCCGCCCAGGCCGTCCTGCAAGGGGAACCCAACACCGAAGCCCTGTGGATGCTGAACCGCTGGAACCTGCCGAAGCCCCAGATCATCGCGGACGTGGCCCCGGGCGACCAGTGCGTGGTCGTCGATACCAACAACCCCGCCGAACTGCCCCCCAGCCTGGAGCAGGCCGAGGTGATCGAGATCATCGACCACCACCTGCTGGCGGGCGGCATCAAGACGCTGGTGCCGATCAACATCACCGTGCGCCCGCTGGCCTGCACCGCCACGATCATGCACGACCTGATCGGCGATGACATGGCCCGCGCGCCCGAAGCCATCCGGGGCGCGATGCTGACCTGCATCCTGTCGGACACGCTGGAATTCCGCAGCCCCACCACCACCGCCCACGACCGCGCCGTGGCCGAGAAGCTGGCCGCCGACCTGGGCATCACCATCCCCGACTATGCGGCCGAGATGTTCGCGGCCAAGTCCGACATCAGCGCCTTTTCCGACGAGGCGCTGCTGCGCACCGACAGCAAGGAATACGAGCTGAACGGCAAGCAGCTGCGGATCACGGTCCTGGAAACCACCTCGCCCCAGGTGCTGCTGGCGCGCAAGGCGGCGCTGCTGGCCGCCATGCCGCGCGTGGCCGCCGAGGACGGCGCGGACGAGGTTCTGTGCTTTGTCGTCGATATCCTGCGCAAGGAGGCGACCATGCTGATCCCCAACGATTATGTCCGCCGCCTGGCCGAACGCAGCTTCGGCGTCACCGTGACCGGCGACAGCGTGGTCCTGCCCGGCGTGATGAGCCGCAAGAAGCAGATCATCCCGGTTCTTGCCGTCTGATGACGCGGATCATCCAATCCCTGTCGCAGATCGGCGCCGGTTACGACGTGCTGTTCTGCGACCTGTGGGGCTGCCTGCACAACGGCAAGCAGCCCTATCCCGCCGCCGTCGCCGCCCTGCAGGCCTTCCGCCAGGGGGGCGGCAAGGTCGTGCTGATGACCAACGCGCCGCGTCCCAACCCATACGTGATCGCCCAGCTTGACCGCATGGGCGTGCCGCGCGACGCCTGGGACATCGTGGTCAGTTCGGGCGACGCCGCGCAAGAGGCGATGTTTGCCGGCCGCGTCGGCCGCGCGGTCTGGCATATCGGGACCGAGAAGGACAACGGCTTCTTCGACGACATCCCCGCCGACTGGGCCGATGCCCCGCCGATCCGCCGCGTGCCGCTGGACCAGGCCGAGGGGATCGTCGCCACCGGCCCCTTCGACGAACTGACCGAGACGCCGCAGGATTACCACGACCGGCTGATGGCCGCGCGCGACCGGGGGCTGCCGCTGCTCTGCGCCAACCCGGACGTGATCGTGGACATGGGCGAGACGCGGATCTATTGCGCGGGCGCGCTGGCGGAATATTACGAGGGGCTTGGCGGCCAGTCGCTGTATTTCGGCAAGCCGCATCCGCCGATCTATGACCGCGCGCGGCACCTGCTGGACCTGGGACCGGACGCGCGGATCCTCGCCATCGGCGACGGCATCTTCACCGATGTGAAGGGCGCGCTGGACCAGGGCATCGACGCGCTGTTCGTGACGGGCGGACTGGCCGCCGACGCGCTTGGCCCGGATGTCGAAAATCCCGACAAGGCCCTGCTGCGGGACTGGCTGGGCGGTCATTCCCTGGCCCCGCAATACAGCATCGGCCGGTTGCGCTGACGCCTAGGCCTGCCGCCCCGCGCGGCAGGAGAACACATGGATCGAGGACGGGATCCGCACCCCCGCCCCTTGCGCGAAAGCGGCAAAGGCGGTCTCGATCTGCCCGGCGATCGCCACACGATCCCGAGGCGAGGCGTTGCAGATCCGCAGCAGGCGCGCCGCAGGGCCGACACGCGTGGCAAGGCTCGCCGCGCCCGAGGGGCCGCCGGGCGGGGTCAGGTCGATCTGCCGGGTGTCCACGCGGCCATCGGACAGGCCCGCTTGCTTCATCAGATCCAGCACAAAGGCGGGATCGGCAAAGGCCAGCGGACCGGGCCCTGGGGACGGCGGATCCGGCGGCGCGCCAAGGTGCTGCCGCGCCGCCAGTTCGGGAAGGGCAAGCCAAGGGTTCCGGTCCAGCCGGTCCCAGGACACGAAGACCATCCGTCCGCCATCGCGCAGCGCCGATGCAAGGTTGCGGAACGCGGCGATGCTGTCCCCAAAGAAGCTCATCCCGAAGCGGGAGATGAGGACATCGAAGCCCGCCGGAAGGCGCTCGACCTGCGCATCGCACAGGCGGAAGGACACGTTTGCCAGCCCTTCGGCGCGCGCCCGCGCCCGCTCCAGCATCGGCGCGGCAATGTCCAGGCCCAGCACCCGTCCCGACGGGACCAGCCGCGCCGCCGCAACCGTGCTGGCCCCGGTCCCGCAGCCGACATCCAGGACCGCCTTGGCCCCCGTCAGAGCGGCGGCGTCCAGCAGGGCCCGCAGGATGCCCTCCATCGTGGCGTCCAGCACGGCCTCATGCTCGATCCAGGCGCGCCCTGCGGGCGAGGTCCAGAAATCGGCTTGCTGCTGGTTCTGCATCGGCTTGACCCAAGACGGAGAAGAAACAATCTTATACTTAAGCACCATCCATGTGAACAATTGTTGCTAAGGCCTGCTTTCGCTGCTATGCAGCATGGAAAGCGTCACCTTCGGTCTTTTCAATGGAACGCCCCATGCTGGACAACCTGCCCCGCGGCACCATCGTCATCGAGGATCTGGAGGTGGGCATGACCCGCCACCTGCACAAGCAGGTGACCGACCGCGACATCGAACTGTTCGCCGAGGTCTCGACCGACCGCAACCCGGTGCATCTGGACGACGATTACGCCCGCGACACGATCTTCGAGGGACGCATCGCCCACGGGATGCTGACGGCGGGGCTGATCTCGGCCGTGATCGGGGAACAGTTGCCGGGCCATGGCACGGTTTATCTGGGCCAGACGCTGAAATTCATGGCCCCCGTCCGTCCCGGCGACACCGTCCGGGCCGAGGTGACGGTGGACAGCATCGACCACGCGAAACGGCGGGTCACGCTTGCAACCCGCTGCCTCGTGGGTGATACGGTCGTCCTGAAAGGCGAGGCTGTCGTTCTGGCGCCAAGCCGCAAGTTCGACTGACGGGGCGCCCGCGCCCCAGTGGGGGCACCCTTTGCAGATCCACCGCGACTGGACAGGACTTCCGGCAAGCGCCCGCGGCGCCTCTGTCGCCATGGGCAATTTCGACGGCATCCACCTGGGCCACCGCGCCGTGATCGAATCCGCGCGCCAGGCGGGCGCGCCCCTGGGCATCGTCACCTTCGAGCCCCATCCCCGCCAGTTCTTCGCCCCCGACGCGCCGCCCTTCCGGCTGATGAATTCGGAATCCCGCGCCAACCGCCTAGCCCGGCTTGGGGTGGAACAGCTTTACGAACTGCCCTTCGGCGCGGTGCTGGCGGGGCTGTCGCCCGAGGCCTTCGCGCGCGACGTGCTGGTGGCCGGGCTTGGCGTTTCCCATGTGACCGTGGGCGCGGATTTCGTCTTCGGCAAGGACCGCGCGGGCAATGTCGCCACGTTGCGCGACCTGGGGGCGCAGCTTGGCTTCGGCGTGACGGCGGTGCCACTGGTGGGCCAGGGCGGGCAGGACTACAGTTCCACCGCGATCCGGCAGGCGCTGGCGGATGGCCGCCCCCGCGACGCGGAACGGATGCTGGGCCACCTGCACCGGATCGAGGGCGAGGTGATCCACGGCAACAAGCGCGGCCGCGAATTCGGCTGGCCCACCGCCAACATGCGCATGGACGACCTGCACCTGCCGCGCCTTGGCGTCTATGCGGTGGTGGTGGACGTGCTGACCGGCCCGGACAGGCTGTCCTGCCAGGGCGTCGCCAGCCTGGGCGTGCGCCCGATGTTCGGCCGCAACGCCCCGAACCTGGAAGTGCATCTGTTCGACTTCAACGGCGACCTTTACGGCCAGCATCTTTCGGTCGGCCTGGTTGAATTTTTGCGCGACGAGGCCAAATTCGACAGCGTGCAGACATTGATCGACCAGATTGCCGCCGATGCGGACCAGGCCCGCTCGGTGCTGGCGGGCGCGTGATGCGCGAGCGGTTCTGGGAACTGCCCCTGCCCCAGTTGCAGCCCGATGAATGGGAGGCGCTCTGCGATGGCTGCGGCAAATGCTGCCTGAACAAGATCGAATACGAGGACACGAACGAGCTGGCCTTCACCCGCGTCGCCTGCAAGCTGCTGGATGGCGAGAAATGCCAGTGCAGCAGCTACGCCAACCGCCACGATTACGTCCCCGACTGCGTGGTCCTGACGCCCCGCAAGCTGGCCGAGATCGCCTGGTGGCTGCCCGCCACCTGCGCCTATCGCCTGCGCCACGAGGGGCGGCCGCTCTATGAATGGCACCACCTGATCTCGGGCGACCGCGAGACCGTCCACCGCGCCGGCGCCAGCGTCTGCGGCTGGACCGTCAGCGAGGCCGCCGTCAGCGAGGACGACTGGGAAGACTATATCATCGAGGATTTGTCGTAAGGCGAGAACGGCTGACGGGCGGGCCGAAGACGCCCCCTCATCCCCCTTGCCCCAGGCGGTCGAACCAACCGGCATAGAGGGTGTTCTTCACCATCCTGCGGTTCAGATCCGCCGCGCCGTCGTCCCACCAGACAGGCCCCCGCTCGCCCAGGGCGATCTTGGCCGCGTTGACGGCCTGGTGCGCGGCATCCTCGGCCGCCTTGTCGCCCGAGGCCCGCGCCCCCCTGACCGCCCGCCGCGCCGCCATCAGCGCCTTGACCCACCGCTGCCGTTCGGCATCCGGCAAATGCGGATTGGCCGCCCGCCACAAGCGGCCGCGAACGACGATATAGCGATTGTCGGGCGTCAAGGGCGGCATGTCGAACCTGGCTGCAGGCCGAAGCCAACGACAAGGGCCGATTCAGGGTTCCAGGGCAGGAACGCGCGGCTTGGGGTAGCTGATCTTGAGATTGGCTCCGGCGGTAGGGATCGAACCTACGACCAATTGATTAACAGTCAACTGCTCTACCGCTGAGCTACGCCGGAACACGGGGGCCGTATAGCAATGGCGTTCGGGGGCGTCCAGAGGGAAGCGTGACGTTTTTTCACAAAATCAGAAATTCCGCGTCCGGGTGCAGATCGCCCAGCGGCGACACCGCGCCCAGGTCGGTCAGGGCCAGCAGATGGGCCAGCACGTTGCGGCTGGCGGCGGGCAGCAGGGCGGGCGGCACGTCATAGATGCGCCGCGCCAGGGCCGCCGCGCTGGCCGGGCCGTCGCGCAGGGCCGCCAGGATCTGCGCGGTGCGCTGGCGGCGGTGGGCGGCCAGGGCGGCCA
>NZ_JAFLRK010000051.1 GCF_017315735.1 Paracoccus shandongensis | reverse complement strand
CCGGCGCAGCCCCGTCACCCCCGCCGCCGCCCGGGCGGTCGCGGGGGCCGAGGCCGAGGTTGTCGCGGCCTTCGACGCGGCGCGGCTGTCCGGCACCGACGACGCATGGGCGGATTTCACGGCGCGCTATCCCACCCATCCGCTTGCGGCCGAGGCCGCGCGCTGGCGCGGGCGCTGACCCTTCAGGCCCCGGCGGCCCGGCTTGCGATCATGGCGGCGACCTGGCCCGGGTCATAGGGCTTTTGCAGGATCGGGATGCGGGCGTAATCCCCGGCCAGTCCCGCCCGGCCATAGCCGCTGGCGAAGATGAAGGGGATGCCGCGCCGGATCAGGCAATCGGCGACCGGAAAGGACTGCTGGCCCGCCAGGTTGATGTCCAGGATCGCGAAATCGAAATCCTCCCGCTCGGCCGCGGCCAGGGCGGGTTGCAGCCGCATCATCGGCCCCACGGGGTCGTGGCCCAGGTCGGTGACGATATCCTCCAGCATCATGGCGATGAGGGCCTCGTCCTCGACGATCAGAATACGCGCCATCCCGCTCTCCGCTCAGGCAGGCTGGTCGCTGACCGCTTCGACCGAGGTGGTCAAGGTGAAGGCGATCCCCGTGGGCCTGTGGTCCATGTCCGCGCGGCCCTGCAACTGGTCGGGCAGAACCTGCAGGATCAGCCTGGACCCAAAGCCGCGGCGGTCGCTGGGGATAACGGGCGGCCCCCCGGTTTCGATCCATTCCAGCCGGAAGTCGCGGTCGGCGACCGTCCAGCGGACCTGCACGGTGCCCCCGGGCGCGGACAGCGCGCCATACTTGACGGCATTGGTCCCAAGTTCGTGCAGGGCCAGCGCGATCGAGATGGCGGCATAGGGGCCCACCCGCATCTCGGGGCCGTCCAGCCGGAAGGCGTCGGGGCCGGGATTGCGGAAGGGATGGACCGCGCTTTCCACCAGCGCCCGCAGGTCGGCGCCGTCCCAGCGTTCGCGCGTCAGCACGTCGTGGGCGCCCGACAAGGCCATGATGCGCGCCGTGATCGCGGACGCGGCCTCGCGCGGGGTGGCGGCATGGCGCAGGGTCTGGCCGACGATGGACTGGACCGCCGCCAGGGTGTTCTTGACGCGGTGGTTCAGTTCGTTGATCAGCAGGCGCTGGTGGTTTTCGCCCCGCACCCGCTCGGTCACGTCCGATCCCTGCACGAAGATATGGGCGACCGTCCCGTCCTCGTCCCGGATGGGCTGATAGACGAAATCCAGGAACCGTTCCTCCAGCGGGCCCTGGTCGCGCCATTTCAGCAGAATGCGCTGCGAGGACCGCTTGACCGCCTCGCCCGAGGTGAAGACATGGTCCAGAAGATCGAAGAAGCCCTGGTCGCCGACCTCGGGCAGGGCCTCGCGCGCGGGCAGGCCCATCACGTCGCGCCCGCCGATCAGCTTGCGGTATTCGGGATTGACCAGGGTGAAGCGGTGATCAGACCCGCTGACCATGGCCATGAAGGTCGGCGCCTGGACGAACAGGCTTTGCAGGCGCTGGAATTCCTCGCGGTTGCGGCGCTCGGCCAGGACGCGGTCGGTGGTTTCCACAACGATGGCGATCACGCCGGCGGGCCTGCCGCTTTCGTCGGGGACCGGCGAATAGTCCAGGTTCATCCAGACCTGTTCGGGATGGCCCTTGCGGTGCAGCGTCAGTTCCTGGTCCTGATAGGCCAGCGTCCCCCCGGCCAGCCCCACCTTCATCACGTGGTCGTTGAAATCCGCGACCTCGGGCCAGCCGTCGCGCACGTTCGAGCCCAGAAGCGCGGGATGGCGGGCGCCCGCAAAGACCGAATAGGCGTCGTTATAGATCATCACGCCGTCCTCGCCCCACAGCATGACCATGGGAACCGGAGAGTGGATCAGCAGCGCCGCCGCCGTTTTCAGCGATTGCGGCCATGTCTCGACCCGGCCCAGGGGGGTGTTCCCCCAGGCAAAGCCCTTGATCAGCCGCGCCACGGGCCCGTCATGCCCCAGAAAGGAAAAGGGGTCGGCGGTCTGCGTCATGGTGATCCCGGGGCCCGTGTCAGGTTCCTGGCAATAGCCGTGAAAGGCCCGCGCGCGTCAAGCCCCCGCAGGTAGCCCGGGCCGCAGGTTTGTGTCCGGGCCCAAGTTCCCGCATAATGGCCTGGCAAGGCAGATGTTTTCGACGCGCGCGCCCCCACGCGCGCGTCATCGCAAGGAGAACGGGAATGGTCGATCTTGACGGCAAGGTGGTTCTGGTCACCGGGGCCAGCCGGGGCATCGGGGCGGCGGCGGCGCTGGCCTTTGCCGAAGCGGGCGCAACCGTGGGCGTGATGGCGCGGAACCAGGACGGGGTGCGCGACCTGGCCGCCCGGATCGGCGGCATCGCGCTGGCGGGCGACGTGGCGCGGGCCGGGGACATGGAACGCGCGGTGGCGGCAATGGGGGACCGCTGGGGACGGCTGGACGTGCTGGTCAACAACGCGGGCGTGATCGGCCCCATGGCCGACATCGCCTCGGCCGACCCGACAGTCTGGGGGCAGGCCATCGACATCAACCTGAAGGGGGTCTTCCACGGGATGCGCGCGGTGCTGCCGATGATGCGGGCGCAGGGCGGCGGCACGGTCCTGACCGTGGGATCGGGCGCGGCCCATGCCCCCAGGGAGGGGTGGAGCGCCTATTGCGCCAGCAAGGCGGGCGCCTGGATGCTGACCCGCGCCCTGGACCACGAGGCGCGCGCCCAAGGCATCCGCGCCATCAGCCTGTCGCCCGGCACGGTCGCCACCGACATGCAGGCCGCGATCCGCCAAAGCGGGATCAACCCGATCAGCCAGCTTGACTGGTCGGTCCACATCCCCCCCGAATGGCCCGCCCGCGCGCTGGTCTGGCTGTGCGGACCGGGCGGCGACGCCTTTCTGGGCGACGAGGTGTCGCTGCGCGACGAAACCATCCGCCGCCGCCTGGGCCTTGCGGCCTGACCTGCGATCCCTGTGACAAGACGGGCGGAACCGCAGCCCAGGGCGCCGCGTTCGGCGCTGGCCGTTTTTCGGCCAAGGCGGCCCTGAAGGAGAGATTGTGACGAAGACCAAAGACCTGGCGATCCTGTCCGTGATCGTCATCGTGATATGCGGCGTGTTCGTTCTTGACCTTTATGTCCCCCTGGGAACGGCGGTCTGGCTTCTCTACATCCTTCCGCTCGCCTTCAGCTTTTCGGCCAGCCAGCCCTGGGTGCCGCTGCTTGCGGCGGTGCTGTCCTGCGTGGCGATGGCGGCGGGGTTCTTCATGGACCTGGGCGCGCCGGGCATCCCGACCCATGTGGCGGCCATCAACCGGTCCCTGGCGGGCGGGGTTTACCTGATCCTGGGGGCCACGGGCCGGCTTCTGATCCGCAACCGCCAGATCCTGGCGCGCGAGGCCTGGCTGCGCGAGGGGGAAACCGCCCTGTCGCAGGCCGTCCAGGGCGACCCGACGGCGGACCAGCTGGGCCAGCGCATCCTGTCGGCCCTGGCCGAACGCATCGGGGCGCGCGCCGCCCTGGCCTGTTCGGCAAGCGGCGGGGGGATCCGCCAGCTTGCCACCTGGGGGGTGGACCAGTCGGTGCTGGCCGGGCGCGACGGCGCGCCCGACGGCCACCTGGCCCGCTGCCTGGCCGAGGGCCGGGCCGTCCGCCTGACGCTTGCGCCCGACCAGGCCCTGGGATGGGCCTCGGGCCTGTCGCGGGGCCGGGCGGCGCAGGCGCTGATCGTGCCGCTGCGCGAAGGACACCGCATCGAGGGGCTGCTGGAATTCGGCTTCGACAGCCCGCCCCCCGACCGCGTGGCCGAACTGCTGGACCGCCTGTCCGAACGGCTGGCCCTGGCCCTGCGATCCGCCGAATACCGCGAGCGCCTGCAGGAACTGCTGGAGGAAACCCGCCGCCAGGCCGAGGAACTGCGCAGCCATGCCGAGGAACTGGCCGCCAGCAACGAGGAACTGGAGGAGCAGAGCCGCGCGCTTCAGGACAGCCAGCGCCGGCTGGAGGAACAGCAGGCCGAACTGGAACAGCAGAACAGCCAGCTTGAAATCCAGACGCAGGAACTTGAGGACCAGCGCGACGCCCTGGCCCGCTCGCGCCGCCAGCTTGAGGCGAAGACGGTCGAGCTGGCCCGCGAAAGCCGCTACAAGTCCGAATTCGTGGCCAACATGTCCCACGAATTGCGCACGCCGCTGAACGCGCTGTTGATCATGTCGCGGCTGCTGGCCGAAAACCGGGGCCGCAACCTGTCGGACGAACAGATCCGCTGGGCGGAAACCATCGAAAGTTCCGGCAAGGATCTGCTGGCGCTGATCAACGACATCCTGGACCTGTCCAAGATCGAGGCGGGCAAGATGGACCTGGCCGCCGACACGGTCGATCCGCAGGCGGTGGCGGGCAAGCTGGTGCGCGCCTTCGGGGAACAGGCCCGCGCCAAGGGGCTGGATCTCTCGGCCAAGGTCGCGCCGGGCACGCCTTCCATCCAGACCGATCCGGCGCGGCTGGAACAGGTCTTGCGCAACTTCCTGTCGAACGCGCTGAAATTCACCGAACGAGGCCGCGTCACGGTGCAGGTCGCGCCGGTGGACGGCGGTGTCGCCTTTTCCGTCACCGACACCGGCATCGGCATCGACGAGGACCAGCAGGCCGCCGTGTTCGAGGCCTTCCGCCAGGCCGACGGCACCATATCCCGCCGCTTCGGGGGAACCGGCCTGGGGCTGTCGATTTCCCGGCAACTGGCGGACCTGCTGGGCGGGCGGATCACGCTGGAAAGCGCCAAGGGGCGCGGCAGCACCTTCACGCTGGTCCTGCCCGTCGCGCCCGAAGGCCACGTTGCCGCACAGCCGGACCCCCTGCCCGCCCCCGCGGCGGACAAGCCCGACGACGCCCCCGCGCCGCTGGCGGCCCTGCCCGGCCTGACCGACGACCGCGACCGCATCCAGCCCGGCGACCGCGTGATGCTGGTGGTGGAAGACGACCCGGCCTTCGCCGGCGTCCTTTACGACCTGGCCCGTGAACTGGGCTTCCGCTGCGTCTGCGTGGACCGGGCCGACGACGCGGTGCGCGCCGCCCGCCGCTTCCTGCCCCAGGCCATCGTCCTGGACATCCGCCTGCCCGACCATTCCGGCCTGTCCGCGCTGGACCGGCTGAAGCGCGACGTGGCCACGCGCCACATCCCCGTCCATGTCATCTCGGCCGAGGATTACACGCGCGAGGCGCTGGCCCAGGGGGCCATCAGCTATATGCTGAAGCCCGTGGCCCGCGACCAGCTGGAAACCACCATCCGCAACCTGGAACAGCGCCTGACCGGCCGGTTGCGCCGCGTCCTGATCGTCGAGGACGACCCCGCCCAGATGGAGGGGCTGCGCGCCCTTCTGGCCTCGGACGAGGTGGAAACCATCGGCGCGGGCACCGCCGCCGAGGCCCTGCGCATCTGCCGCAGCCAGACGGTCGATTGCATCGTGCTGGACATGACGCTGCCCGACGCGTCCGGTTTCGACCTGCTGGAACAGCTGGACGCCGACGGCACGGCGGCCTTCCCGCCGGTCATCGTCTATACCGCCCGCGCCCTGGACGAGGCCGAGGAACAGCGCCTGCGCCGGTATTCCAAGTCGATCATCATCAAGGGCGCGAAATCGCCCGAACGCCTGATCAACGAGGTGACGCTGTTCCTGCACCAGGTGGTGTCCGACCTGCCCGCCCGCCAGCGGGAAATGCTGGCCGCGTCGCTCAACCGCGACGCGCAACTGGAAGGCCGCCGCATCCTGGTGGTGGAAGACGACATCCGCAACGTCTATGCCCTGACCGGCGTCTTTGAACCCCACGGCGCCACCGTCCAGATCGCGCGCAACGGGCGCGAGGCGCTGGAGGCCCTGGGCCGCATCAACGACGGGGCCGCGCCCAAGGTGGACCTGGTGCTGATGGACGTGATGATGCCGGAAATGGACGGGCTGACCGCCACGCGGGAAATCCGCAAGATCGACCGCTGGAAGACGCTGCCCATCATCATGCTGACCGCCAAGGCCATGGCCGAGGACCAGAACCGCTGCATCGAAGCGGGGGCGAACGATTACCTGTCAAAGCCCCTGGACGTGGACAAGCTCTTGTCCCTGACCCGCGTCTGGATGCCGCGATGAGCCTGCCGCCCGTCCCGGCCGGTCCCGCCGAGGCCATCGAACTGGACCTGTTCCTGGAAGCCCTGCACCGGCGCTGGCATTACGACTTCCGGTCCTATTCCCGGGCCTCGCTGGTCCGGCGGGTGGAGCTGGCGCGCGAAAGGCTGGGCTGCGCCACGCTGTCGGACCTGCAGGGGCGCGTCCTGCGCGACGAAACCGTGCTGCCCGACGTGCTGGACGCCATGACCGTGCAGGTCAGCGAATTGTTCCGCGATCCCGATTACTTCCTGTCGCTGCGCCGGAACGTGGTCCCGCACCTGCGCACCTTCCCCTCGCTCAAGGTCTGGGTGGCGGGCTGCGCGGATGGCGAGGAACTGTATTCCCTGGCGATCCTGCTGCGCGAGGAAGGCCTGCTGGACCGCACCATCTTCTATGCGACGGAAATCAACCGCCGCGCCCTGGCGCGGGCCGAGGCGGGCGTTTATCCCATCGACCGCCTGCCCGCCTTTTCGCAGAACTACCAGCGCGCGGGGGGCACGGGGACGCTGGCCGACCATTACACCGCCGCCTATGGCCGGGTGGCCTTTGACCGCCGCCTGCGGGCGCGCACGGTCTTTACCGAACACAGCCTGGCCACCGACCAGGTGTTTTCCGAAGTCCACCTGATTTCCTGCCGCAACGTGCTGATCTATTTCGACAGCCCGTTGCAGGACCGCGCCTTGGGCCTGTTCGCCGGAGGGCTGACGCGCGGCGGCTTTTTGGGCCTCGGATCGCACGAAACGCTGCGCTTTTCGTCCCACGCCGCGTCCTTTGCCGCCTTTGACGAGCCTTGCCGGATCTGGCGGCGCGTGGCAAGCGTGGGGGATGCCCATGCCTGACAGCCCCATCCGCTTCCTGATCGTCGATGACATCGCCGAAAACATCCAGGCGCTGGACGCGCTGTTGCGCCGCGACGGGCTGGTGGTCGATCACGCCCGGTCCGCCACCGAGGCGCTGGAACTGATGCTGGTCCACGACTATGCGCTGGCCTTCCTGGATGTCCACATGCCGGGCACCGACGGCTATGAGCTGGCCGAACTGATGCGGTCCATCGAACGCACGCGCGGCGTGCCGATCATCTTCGTGACCGCCGCCGAACGGGACGAAACGCGCCGCTTCCGGGGATACGAGGCGGGCGCGGTCGATTACATCTTCAAGCCCATCGACCCGGTGGTGCTGAAATCCAAGGCCGAGGTGTTCTTCCGCATCGGCCAGCAGGCCCGCGACCTGCAACAGCAGCGCGACGAGATGGAGCGGATCGCGCGCGACCGCGACCGCGCCGCCAACCGGCTGCGCGCCCATACCGACAACTCGCCCCTGGCCTTCGTGACGCTGGACCAGGATCTGGTCATCCGCGACTGGTCGCAAGGTGCGGAACGCATGTTCGGATCGCCCGCCGCCGCCGTGATGGGCCGTCCCGCGCTGGATTGCGGCTGGCTGGACCCGGCGGGTGCGGCCACCCTGCGCGACTGGCTTTCCCCCGCCGACGGGGCGGCGCCGCGCCATTCGACGGAAATTCCCCTGGGCCATGCCAGCCGGGGCCCGATCCCCTGCGCGATCTACGGATCCATCCTGGTGGACGGAGGGCGGCGCACGCTGTCGCTGCAGATCCTCGACATCACCGACCGCAAGCGGGCCGAGGAGGTGCGGTCCCTGCTGATCGGGGAACTGAACCACCGCATCAAGAACACCCTGGCGAACGTCCAGGCCATCGCCCGGCAGGGCCTGCGCCGGTCCACCGGGCTTGACGATTTCGAACAAAGCTTCAACGGCCGCCTGCAAGCCCTGTCGCGCGCCCATTCGATCCTGTCGGAAACGACCTGGGCCAGCGCGCCCCTGGACCGGGTGATCGACGACCTGATCCGCGTGGGCACCCTGGACGGCGACCGCCTGCGCCGCAGCGGCCCGCCGGTCGAACTGACCCCCGACACGATGCTGCGCATGGCGCTGGCGCTGCACGAACTGGCGACCAACGCCGTCAAGTACGGCGCGCTGTCGGTCCCCGACGGCACCGTGCATCTGGACTGGACCCCGCAGGGCGGCGGCATCTGCCTGCGCTGGCGCGAAGCGGGCGGCCCCCCGGTCGCGCCCCCGTCCCGGGGCGGCTTCGGGTCGGACCTGATCGCCGCCGTGGCGGGCGGAGAGGAAGGCGCCGTCACCGCCGACTGGCAGCCCGGCGGCGTCGTCTGGACGATCCGGTTGCGCGACGGCGTCAGCCCGCTGGGCACGGAAGCCGCCCCCGCCCCCGGGTCCACGGAACCCGCCAGCGCCCCCGCGACGGGCCTGGACGGCTGCACCGTCCTTGTGGTCGAGGACGAGCCCCTGGTCGCCATGGACATCCGGTCCGAGCTTGAGGACGCGGGCGCGGGCCCCGTCCGCATCGCCCGCACGGTCGATGCCGCGCTTTCCGCCCTGGCGGAAGCCCGGTTCGACCTGGCGCTGCTGGACGGGAACCTGAAGGGACGGCCGGTCGATGCGGTGGCCCAGCGGCTGCGGCAATCGCGGATCCCCTTCTGCTTCGTGTCGGGTTATGGCCGGGAACACCTGCCCCCCGGCTTTGACGACGCGCCCTTGATCCAGAAGCCCTTCGCCCCCGCCGCGCTGCGGCTGGTCCTGGCGGACCTTCTTTGTCCCCCGCCCGCCCGCGCGGCGGAATGACGGCCGTCCCGCCCGGTTGACTGCCCGCCCCGCTGCTGTAGCCTGCCCTGGCAACAAGGCGGGGCGCGGATGATGGATTTCCTGGCAAAGGCGACGGCACTGGTCGGCGGCACCATGGTGGCGATGCGGCGCTTTGGCGCGCCCCGGACGCAGGCCCTGGGCGCGGCCCCCGCCATTCCCCCGGCGCGCAAGCAGGGCATCATGACCCTGAAGATGCCCACGGCGGCAGGCTGGGCGCCCGGCCATGTGCCCGACGCAGCCCCCGGCCTGAAGGTCGCGGCCTTCGCCACGGGCCTGGATCATCCCCGCTGGACCCTGGTTCTGCCCAACGGCGACGTGCTGGTGGCCGAATCCAAGGAACAGCCCGCGCCCCCCCGCACGCTGATGGACCGCGCGGCCCAGGCCACCATGCGCCGCGCCCGCGCCATCGGCACCAGCGCCAACCGCATCAGCCTGTGGCGCGACCGGGACGGCGACGGCGTGGCCGAGATCCGCGAGGTCTTTCTGGACGGCCAGAACCAGCCCTTCGGCATGGCGCTGGTGGACGGCACCTTCTACGTCGGCAACACCGACGGCATCGTGGCCTTTCCCTATCAGGACGGCCAGACGCGGCTGGACGGCCCGGGCCGCAGGCTGGTGGACTTCAAGCCCGGCGGCCACTGGACGCGCAGCCTGATCGCCTCGCCCGATGGAAGGCGGATCTATGCGGGGGTCGGATCGCTCAGCAATATCGGCGACAAGGGGATGGAGGCCGAGGAAGGCCGCGCCGCCATCTGGGAACTGGACCTGGCCAGCGGCAAGGCCCGCATCTTCGCATCCGGGCTGCGCAACGCCGTGGGGATGGCCTGGGAACCCTCGACGGGCGTGCTGTGGACGGTGGTGAACGAACGCGACGGGTTGGGCGACGAGACCCCGCCCGACTACCTGACATCCGTGCAGGACGGGGGCTTTTACGGCTGGCCTTACTGCTATTGGGGCCAGACCGTCGACGACCGCGTTCCCCAAAGGTCGGACCTGGTGGCGCGCGCGATCACGCCGGACTATGCCCTGGGCGGGCATACCGCGTCCCTGGGCCTGTGCTGGATGCCCGAGGGCACGCTGCCGGGCTTTGGCGCGGGCATGGCGATCGGCCAGCATGGGTCGTGGAACCGCTCGACCCTCAGCGGCTATCGGGTGATCTTCGTGCCCTTCGCGGGGGGGCGTCCTTCGGGTCCGCCGCGCGACCTGCTGTGGGGCTTTCTGTCGGGCGACGAACGGCAGGCCTTTGGGCGTCCCGTGGGGGTCGCGGTGGGGCCGGACGGGCGTTCGCTGCTGGTGGCCGACGATGTGGGCAATGCCGTCTGGCGCGTCAGCGGGGCCTGAACCGGCGCTATTCCGTCGGGTCGTCGCTGGCCGGGGCGGGGGTGGACCGGGGGTCGTAAACGGGCTGGCGCGCGCTGCCCGAGGGCGGGATCGGCCCGCCCCCCTTGCGCAACGAGGGGCGCGTGGTCTGGTCCTTGTCCCCGTCCCTGTCCTTTTCCGCATCACGCATCGGGGCCTCCTGTGCCGGGTGTCGGGGTGCAACCGCCGGGGGGGCGGGGTTGTTCCCCCCGGGCGCGCGGGATCCCGTCACCGAAAAGTGCTTGGGGCCCGCGGGGCCGTCCCGCCCGCGCCGCGCGTTCCGCCGGCATGCGTCGCCTGTTGCAAGGGTTCCCCGACATGATTTCACCGGCCCCCCTCGACCCGCCCCGGCTGCTGTCCCTGGCCACGGCGGTCCCGCCCGAGGTGCTGGTCCAGGACGATGTGATCCGGGAATCCCGCGCCCTGCTGGGGCATCGCTTTGCCCAGTTCGACCGCCTTGCCCCCGCGTTCGAGAACGCGGGCATCGACACGCGTCATTCGGTCGTGCCCCTGGACTGGTTCCGCCAGCCGCATGGCTGGACCGACCGCACCCGGGCCTATGCGGCGGGCGCGGCCCGGCTGTTTTGCGAGGCGGCGGGCAAGGCGCTGGACCGGGCGGGGCTGACGGCGGCGCAGGTGGATGCCGTGGTGACGGTATCCTCGACCGGGATCGTCACCCCGACGCTCGAGGCGCTGGCCGCCGCCCCCATGGGCTTTCGCGCGGACGTGATGCGCGTGCCGGTGTTCGGCCTTGGCTGCGCGGGGGGCGTGTCGGGGCTGGCCATCGCGCGCGACCTGGCGCTGGCCCGGCCCGGCGCGGTGGTGCTGATGGTCGCGGTGGAAACCTGCACCCTGCTGTTCCGCCTGGACCGGCTGACCAAGGCCGACATCATCGCCACCGCGCTGTTTGGCGACGGCGCGGCGGCCGCCGTGCTGCGGGCGGGCCATGACGGCGACGCGGGCAGGCCCGAACTGGGCCCGGGCCGCCAGCACATGTGGCCCGACACCCTGGGCATCATGGGCTGGACGGTCGAGGAAACCGGCCTGGGCGTGGTCTTCGACCGCTCGATCCCCGCATTCGCCGAAACCGAGCTGCGCGCGGCCCTGGACGCCCTGACCCCCGGCCGGGCGGTGGACCGCCATGTCTGCCATCCGGGCGGGGCCAAGGTCATCACCGCCCTGGAAAGCACGCTGGACCTGGCCCCCGGCACGCTGGACGCCGAACGGCAGGTGCTGGCCCGCTGCGGCAACATGTCCGCGCCCACCGTGCTGTTCGTGCTGGAATCCGTGCTGCAATCGGGCCAGCGCGGCGAGCTGCTTGCGCTGGCCCTGGGGCCGGGCTTCACGCTGTCGATCCTGCCGATCCGGGTGGCCTGAATGGAGCCCGTGAACCCCGCCGCCCTGGCCTTCATCGCCTTCCTGCTGCTGCAACGCGGGGCGGAACTGGTCCTGGCGCGCCGCAACACCCGCGCCCTGCTGGCGCGCGGGGCGGTCGAACACGGCGCGTCCCATTACCCGCTGATCGTGATGCTGCACGCGGCCTGGCTGCTGGCGATCTGCGCGGGCGGCTGGTCCCGTCCGGTCGATCCCGTCTGGCTGGCGGTCTTTGCCGTCCTGCAACTGGGCCGCCTGTGGGTGCTGGCAAGCCTCGGCCCGCGCTGGACCACGCGCATCATCGTCCTGGACGAACCGCTGGTCCGGCGCGGCCCCTATCGCTGGATCGCCCATCCCAACTATGCCGTGGTGGTGGCGGAAATCGCCGTGGCGCCCCTGGTCCTGGGCCTGTGGCCGGTGGCCGTCGTCTTCAGCGTCCTGAACGCGGCGGTGCTGGCGATCCGCATCCGGGCCGAGGCGGGGGCGCTGGCGGGCCTGCGCTGACCCGGGCCGCCCCTTAACCCGCGCCCGCCCCGAACAGCGCGCCGGTCAGGGCGGTCGCGGCCATGGCAAGCGCCCCCCAGAAGCCCACGCGCAGCATCCCGCGCCCTGCGCCCGCACCCCCTGCAAAGGCGCCCAGGGCCCCCAGCACCACCAGCGCCAGCAGCGTGGCCCCGGCCACGGTGACGGGGATCCACCCCTCGGGCGCCAGCGGCACCACCGCCAGCGGCACCACCGCCCCCGCGGCAAAGGTCAGGGCCGAGACGACCGCCGCCTGGACCGGACGGGCCGTCACGATTTCGGAAATCCCCAGCTCGTCACGGGCATGGGCGCCAAGCGCATCCCGTGCGGTCAACTGCACCGCGACCTGCCGGGCCAGATCGGGATCCAGACCGCGCGCTTCATAGATCCCCGCCAGTTCCTCAAGCTCGGCCTCGGGCGTCTCGGCCAGCTCGCGGCGTTCGCGCGCCAGGTCGGCCCGTTCGGCATCCGACTGCGAACTGACCGAGACATATTCGCCCGCCGCCATCGACATCGCCCCCGCCACCAGCCCGGCAAGCCCCGCCAGCAGGACATCGCCCCGCCCGGTTCCCGCCGCGCCCACCCCGACGATCAGGCTGGCGGTCGAGACGATGCCGTCATTGGCCCCCATCACGGCGGCGCGAAGCCAGCCGATGCGCTGGACCCGGTGGGTTTCGGAATGGACTGGACGGATCATGCGGTTGCCTCGTGCTGCGGAAAGGGTGTGGATGGGGCTTCGGGCGGCGCGATGCGCAGCGCCCGCAGCGCGTTCAGGATCACGGCCACGTCGATCGCTTCCTGGATCAGCGCGCCCTGCACCGGGGTCAGGTATCCCAGGGCGGCGGCGATCATGCCCGCGACCGACAGGCCGATCCCCGCGGCCACGCTTTGCAGCGCGATGGCGCGGGCGCGGCGCGCGATGTCCACCCCCAGGGCGATGCGGTCGATGCGGTCCACCAGCAGCACCACATCGGCGGCCTCGGCGCTGGCGGCGGCGCCGCGCGCGCCCATGGCGACCCCCACATCGGCGGCGGCCAGGGCGGGCGCGTCGTTCACGCCGTCGCCCACCATCATCACCGGGCCGTTCCTGCGCTCGGCCCCGACCAGCAGCACCTTGCCGTCGGGCGTCAGCCCCGCGCGGATGCCGTCAAGGCCAAGCCCCTGGGTGACGCGGCGGGCCACGTCGTCCCGGTCGCCGGTCGCCAGCAGGATCCGGGCGATGCCCTGGCCGCGCAGGCGGGCCAGCATCCCGGCCGCGCCCTTTCGCAGGGGATCGGACATCACCAGATGCCCGGCCATGCGGCCATCCACCCCCACGGCGACCGTCACCGCCCCCGGGGCCGCGTCAAGGGGATCGCCCGCCGCCCCGTCAAGCTGGCCCGCGACAAAGCCCTGGCCCCCCACCGCGACCCGGCACCCGTCGAGGGTGCCCGTCACCCCCTCTCCGGGCACCTCGGCCACGTCGCGGGGGACGGGCAAGGGCAGGCCGCGGTCGCGCGCGGCCTGGACGATGGCCTGGGCCACCGGATGCTTGGACACCTGGTCCAGCGCGGCGGCCAGGCGCAGCACATCGTCGGGGGCCATGCCGCCCCGCGCGTCGATCCGCACGATCTGCGGGCGCCCGTCGGTCAGGGTGCCGGTCTTGTCCAGGACCAGCGTGCGGATGCGGGCCATCGCCTCCAGCGGCCCGGCGCCCTTGACCAGCACGCCGAAATGCGCGGCGCGCGACAGGCCCGCGACCAGCGCCACGGGCACCGCCAGGATCAGCGGGCAGGGCGTCGCCACCACCAGCACCGCCACCGCGCGGACCGGATCACCGGTGAACCACCAGGCGGCAAAGGCGATGGCGACCGTGACCGCCAGGAAACCCAGCGACCAGCGGTCGGCCAGCCGCGACATGGGCGCCTTGGACCGCTGCGCTTCCTCGACCAGGCGGACGATCCCGGCATAGGTGCTGTCCCGGGCCCCGCGCAGGGCCACCAGGTCGAAGGCGTCGCCCGCATTGGTCGCCCCGCTCAGCGCCTCGGCCCCCCGGTCCAGGCGCACGGGCAGCGACTCGCCCGTCAGGGGCGAGGTATCCAGGAAGGCCGTGCCCGAGGCGACCTGCCCGTCCACCGGCACCACGTCGCCCTGCCGGATCAGCAGCCGGTCCCCCGGCGCAACGGCGTCCAGGGCCACCTCCTCCAGCCGTCCGTCGATGTGGCGGGTGGCGGTGCGGGGGACGCGGGACAAGAGGTCGCGCATCTCGCGCCGGGCGCGCCCTTCGGCAAAGGCTTCCAGGAAGGTGCCGCCGGAATACATCAGGGCCACGATGGCGGCGGCGAGAGCCTCGCCCAGCAGCATGGCCGCCGACATGGACAGCGCCGCGACGATGTCGAGGCCCACCTCGCGCCGCAAAAGGCTGCGCCCGATCTCGGCCAGAAGGGCGGCCAGCACGGGCAGGGAACCGGCCAGCCAGGCGGCGTGCGCCAGATCCGCCCGCCCCCCGCCCTGAAGGACCAGCCCCGCGCCAAGTCCCGCCAGCGCCACCGCCAGAAGCAGCGTCCCCGGGCGGGTTGCCCCCATGTCCTGCACCAGCCGTTCCCCCTTTGCGATCTTTCGCCCGCAGCATTCCGCAACCGCGCACCGGCGTCGAGTCCCCGCCTTGTCGCAGGCCGTCCCCGTCCGAATTGCCCATAGGCCGATCCCGGCGGCGCGGCTATCCTTGCCCCATCTGCAACCGGAACAGCGAAAGGCAAGACCCATGAGCAAGCGCGCCGTCGTGGTCATCGACATCCAGAACGACTATTTCCCCAATGGCCGATACGAACTTGTCGGGATCGAGGAAGCCGCCGCCAACGCCGCCCGGATCATCGCGGACGCCCGCGCCCGGGGCGAGCGGGTGATCCATGTCCAGCACGTCTTTCCCAGCGGCGACGCGCCCTTCTTCACCCCCGGATCCGACGGCACCGACATCAACGCCACCGTGGCCCCCCGCGCGGGCGAGACGGTCGTGGTGAAGAACCATCCCAACCCCTTCCTGAAGACCGACCTGAAGCAGATCCTGGACAGCGACGGCATCGACGAGGTGGTCGTGGTCGGCGCCATGAGCCACATGTGCATCGACGCGACCGCCCGCGCGGCCAGCGATTACGGCTTCAAGACCACCGTGGTCGAGGATGCCTGCGCCACGCGCGACCTGGAACACAAGGGCGTCACCGTGCCGGCGGCGGCGGTCCATGCGGCGATGATGTCGGCCCTGGGCTTTGCCTATGCGACGGTGACGGAGACCGACAGCTTCCTGCGCGGCTGATCGCCGGGGCGTCCGGGCTGCGGGCGGGGTGCCTTTTTTCCCGGCAGACTGTTGACGGATTGCATGGCGTGCATTTCAATGCCCGGTGTGCAACCTGTTGGCTGTTTGATGTAACGCAAAGACGCCCCCCATCCTGCGGCCTAAGGGAAGCCCATGACACGCGCGAACCGTTCCTTCCTTTTGCGGCTTTGCCTGGCGATCCTGCCGGTGCTGATGCTGCTTGCGGGCGGCACGGGCTTCGCGCCCCCGGCCGGGGCCATGGCGGTCGTCCTGTGCGGCGACGGCGCGATGAAGACCGTCATGGTCGATCCCGGCACGGGCCACGATCCGCAGGATTGCCGCGACTGTCCGGCCTGCACGCCGCCGATGCCCGCCGTCCTGGCGCAGGCCGAAGGCCCCGCGCGCGGGGCGGGTTGGCGGCCCGTCCTTCACCCGCAGGGGGCCACCCCCGCCCTTCTTTCCCACACGGCACCGGGGCCCTTGTCCCGCGCGCCGCCGCATTCCGACGGGCTGATTGCATGACCCTTTTCCGCCTTTTGCCCCGCCTGCTGCCGGTCCTGATCTGCCTGGCGATGCTGGCCCCCCTGCCCGCCGCCGCGCAATCGGTGCTGGCGCAACTGCTGCCCGACCAGGCCGCGTCCGACCTGGTGCCGGGGGCCGAGGGCTTTGGCCCGATCCGCGACGACCTGGCCGTGGCCCCCGTGCTGAAGGGCGGGGAAACCGTGGCCTGGGCCTTTGTCACCTCGGATTTCGTGGGCACCACCGGCTATTCCGGAAAGCCCATCCACACGCTGATCGCCGTGGACCCGGACGCGAAGATCGCGGGCGTGCGGCTGGTCAAGCATTCCGAACCCATCGTGCTGATCGGCATCCCCGAGGCCAAGGTCCGCGCCCTGGTCGAGGGCTACAAGGGCCTGGACCTGGTCGCCGAGGCGCAGTCGGGCGGCACCACGCATGACGTGGACATCATCTCGGGCGCGACGGTCACGGTGATGGTGATCGACGATTCCGTGATCCGCTCGGGCCTCAAGGTCGCGCGCGCGCTTGGCCTGGGCGGCCTCGCCCCCGAGGCCGCAGCCGCCGGCCCGCGCTTCGAAATCGACCCGGCGGCCACCGCCCCCGCCGACTGGGCCACGATGGAAGGCGACGGCACCCTGCGCCGCCTGGTCCTGGACGTGGGCCAGGTGAACGGGGCCTTTGCCGCCAATCCCGACACCCGCGCCGCCGAACGCGCCCTGACGGAACCGCCCGAGACGACCTTCATCGACATGCAGGTGGCGCTTGTGTCCGTCCCCGGCATCGGCCGCGCGATCCTGGGCGAGGCGGCGGACGGGAACCTGCGCGGCTGGCTGGGGGACGGCGACCAGGCCATCGCGGTCTTCGGCCAGGGTCTTTATAGCTTCAAGGGGTCGGGCTATGTGCGCGGCGGCATCTTCGACCGGATCGTGCTGATCCAGGACGACGTGTCGGTCCGCTTCCGCGACCGCGACCACCGCCGCCTGAACGGCATCGCCGCCGAAGGCGCGCCCGCATTCACGGAAACGGACCTGTTCCGCATCCCGGCGGGCACCGGGTTCGATCCGACCAAACCCTTCCGCCTGCAACTGCTGGTGCAGCGCAATGTCGGGCCGATCGAGAAGGTCTTCACGACCTTCGATCTGGCCTATGACCTGCCCCGGCAATACCTGCGCCCCATCGCGGCCCCCGCGCCCGTGGCCGCCCCCGCCGCAGCCGCCCCCGTCGCGGCCGAGGAAAGCCAGGCCCAGGCCGAGCTGTGGAAGCGCATCTGGCTGGATTCGCGCGCCAGGATCGCCGTTCTGGGCGTCATGCTGCTGGTGCTGACAGGGGTGTTCTTCTTCCAGCATTACGCGGTCCGCAACGAACGCCGCTTCTACATCTTCCGCATGATCTATCTGGCGGCCACGCTGGTGGTGCTGGGCTGGATGTTCAACGCGCAGCTGTCGGTCGTCAACATCATGGCGCTGACCGGCGCGCTGGTCACGGGCTTCAGCTGGCAGGCCTTCCTGCTGGATCCGCTGACCTTCATCCTGTGGTTCGCGGTGGCCGCCGCCCTGCTGTTCTGGGGACGCGGGGCCTATTGCGGCTGGCTGTGCCCCTTTGGCGCGCTGCAGGAACTGACCAACCAGGTCGCGCGCAAGCTGCGCATCCCGCAATGGACCCTGCCCTGGGGCCTGCACGAACGGCTGTGGCCGCTGAAATACATGATCTTCCTGGGGCTGTTCGGCGTGTCGCTGATGAGCGTGGAACAGGCCGAGCATCTGGCCGAGGTCGAGCCCTTCAAGACCGCGATCATCCTGAAATTCGTGCGCGCCTGGCCCTTTGTCGCCTATGCCGTGGCGCTGCTGGTGGCCGGACTGTTCGTGGAACGGTTCTATTGCCGGTATCTGTGCCCGCTGGGCGCGGCGCTGGCGATCCCCGCGCGGATCCGCATGTTCGACTGGCTGAAACGCTATCACGAATGCGGCAATCCCTGCCAGATCTGCGCCCATGAATGCCCCGTGCAGGCGATCCATCCGACCGGGGAAATCAACCCCAACGAATGCGTCAACTGCCTGCACTGCCAGGTGCTCTATCACTCGCCCAAGGTTTGTCCCGTCGTCATCAAGAAGGTGAAGCGGCGCGACAAGCTGGCGGCAAGCGCGGTCCCCGACCTGGGACGGCCCCCCGCGGGCCACCCGAACGCGGCCCGCGTCACCGAACCCACTATCTGAAACCGAAGGAGATGACGATGGACCTCAACGAACGGAAGGGCCTCAGCCGCCGGATGCTGCTGGGCGCGACGGCGGGGGGTGCTGCGGCCGCCACCGCGTTCGGCGGGCGGCTGGCGCTTGGCCTGGGGGGCGCCGCGGGCGTGGCCGCCG
>NZ_JAFLRK010000050.1 GCF_017315735.1 Paracoccus shandongensis | reverse complement strand
CGACCAGGCCGCCGCCGCCCGGCGCGGGCGCCGCCCCGACCCGCTGCGGCAGCACCAGGGTCTGTCCGGCGGACAGCGGGGCGGTCGGCGGCAGGGCGTTGTGCTGCGCCAGGCGCGCCGCGTCGATGCCCAGGCGGCGGGCGATGGCTGTCGGCGTGTCGCCGCTTTGGGCGATCACGACCTGATAGGACGGAAAGCTGATGATGCCCCGGCTGTCGGGCTGCGGGCGCGGCGCGGCGCGGGCGGCGGCATCGGCGGTGCTGAGCGATCCCGGCATCCAGCCGCGCAGGTCGGGATCGAATCCGGTCGCCCCGCAAGAGGCCAAAAGAAAGGCGGCCGCCCCGGTGCTGGCGGTCAGTCTGAAAATCCTGCTCATGGTCCTGTCGTCCTTAACCTGCCACACCGCAGATCGGGGTTTATTGGTGTCCCAACCCTTCGACCAGCGGAACAAATCGCACCTGCCGCAATTCGTCGTAATCAAAGCCGGTTTCCGTCCGGGTGACGCGGATCAGGGTCTGGACCGCGTCGGACTGTCCCACCGGCACGACCATGATACCGCCGATCTTCAACTGTGCCAACAAGGGCCCGGGCGGATCCTCTGCCGCGGCGGTGACAAGGATGCGATCAAAGGGCGCCTGGTCGGGCAGGCCGCGCGATCCGTCGGCCACCTGCGCGGTGATGTTGGACAGGCCCAGCTGGCGGAAGATCGCCTCGGCTTCCTGCACAAGGCGGCGGTGGCGGTCCACGGTATAGACGCGGCGGCAAAGCCCCGACAGGACCGCCGCCTGGTAACCGGATCCCGTCCCGATCTCCAGCACGGTGTCGCGGGGGCCGGGGTTCAGCGACTGTGTCATCAGCCCCACGACCGAGGGCTGGCTGATCGTCTGCCCGCAGGGGATCGGCAGGGGCGTGTCCTCGTATGCGCGGTCGGCGAACTGGCCGCGCACGAACAGGCCCCGGTCGATCCGCTCCATCACCGCCAGCACGCGGGGGTCGGTCACCCCGCGCGACCGCAACTGGAACAGAAAGCGCATCTTGCGCTCGGCCGGCTCGTCGTCGTCGGTGAGATCGGCGGTCATGGGATCTGCGCCCCAAGGGTCTCGTCATCGAACAGGCTGGCCATCTCGCGCAGCGAGGCATGGCAGGTCAGGTCCGCCCGCATCGGCGTGACCGAGATGAAGCCGTCCATGTTCACCGCGACATCGGTGCCGGGCCGGGCCGGGGCGTTCTGCGCGCCGCCCGCCGCCCACATGAAGCGGCGTCCGTTGGGCGCGGTATAGGGCACGACGCTGAAATTCGTGCCCCGCCGCCGACCCTGCGGCACCACGCGGGTGCCGCGCACCCCTGCCGCCGGGACGGGCGGAAAGTTGATGTTGTAGAACAGCCGGAAATCCGCGTCCGAGGTCCAGTCGCCATGATCCAGCAGCCGCCGGATCACCGCCGCGCCATGCTGGCGCGCGCCCTCGAACGGATCGGCCAGGCCCGAGGTCTTCGGGCCCAGATATTGCGACAGCGCGATGGCCGGCAGGCCCTGCAGCGCGGCTTCCATCGCGCCGCCGATGGTGCCGGAATACATCGCGTTTTCCCCGGAATTGTTGCCCCGGTTCACGCCCGACAGCACCAGGTCGGGCGGCGCGTCCGCCATGATGTCGCAGACGGCGGCCAGCACGCAGTCGGCGGGGCTGCCCTCGGTCGCGTAGCGGCGTTCGTCCAGGCGCGCGACCATGGTCGGGTGGGCATAGCTGATGCAATGGGCCACGCCCGACTGCTCGAATGCGGGGGCGACGATCCAGACCTCGCCCCCGGGGCCGGCAAGGGTGGCGGCAATCTCCTCCAGCACTTGCAGGCCGGGGGCGTTGATGCCGTCGTCATTGGTGATCAAGATGCGCATTGTCCGGCCGGTCCTGCGGCGCGGGGGACAGCGCCTGTTCACGTCTTCGTTCCTGCTTAGCCGGGCCATGGGCCCGCTTCAAGCGCCTGCTGGCCCCCGGCAACCGGAAAGCGGTTTGACGGGACTGCCGGGCCGTTGCATCCTTGCCCCGGACGCAGGCGGCGCGCGGTTTCATGCAGATTTATCTTCCCATTGCAGAGGTGTCGGTCAACGCGTTCACGCTGGTCGGACTTGGCGGGCTTGTGGGCCTGATGAGCGGGCTGTTCGGCGTCGGCGGCGGTTTCCTGATCACGCCGCTTTTGTTCTTCATCGGCATCCCGCCCGCCATCGCGGTGGCGACCGGGGCGAACCAGGTCGTGGCATCCTCGGTGTCGGGCGTGCTGGCCCATGTGAAACGCAAAAGCGTTGATTTCCGCATGGGCGGCGTGCTGCTGGCAGGCGGGCTGGTCGGATCCTGGCTGGGGGTCTGGGTCTTCACGATCCTGCAACAGGTGGGCCAGATCGATCTGGTGGTGCAGCTTTGCTATGTCGTGTTCCTGGGCCTGATCGGCATGATGATGCTGCAGGAAAGCATCCGCGCGCTGCGGCGGTCGTCCAAGCCGGGCCATCGCAGGCGGCTGCACCAGCACAACTGGGTCCACCGCTGGCCGGTGAAGGTCAAGTTCCGCGCCTCGGGCCTGTATATCAGCGTCTTTCCCCCCCTGCTGGTCGGGCTGGCCGTGGGCGTGCTGGCCGCGATCATGGGGGTGGGCGGCGGCTTCATCATGGTGCCCGCGATGATCTATCTGCTGGGGATGCCCACCAAGGTCGTGGTCGGCACCTCGCTGTTCCAGATCACCTTCGTCACCGCCTTCACCACGATCATGCACGCCGTCAGCTATAACACGGTGGACATGATGCTGGCGGTTCTGCTGATCATCGGGGGGGTGGTGGGCGCGCAGTTCGGCACCACGCTGGGGGCAAGGCTGCGGGCGGAACAGCTGCGGATCCTGCTGGCGCTGCTGGTGCTGGCGGTCTGCGGCAAGCTGGCGCTGGACCTGTTCCTGACGCCGGACGATCTGTATGTCGTCCAGCAGGGGATCGGCTGATGCGGGGACTGCTGGCGCTGATGCTGCTGGTGCTGGCTTGCACCGCAAACGCGCAATCCCTGGTGCCGCAGGCCGACGCCGATGCCCTGCCGGTCGAGGCCCCGCCGCCCGAGGAAACCGTCGTGGCGGGCCTGTCCAGCGATTCCGTCGCCATCACCGCCAGCTTCGACGGATCCGAGATCCTGATCTATGGCGCGATCAAGCGCGAAACGCCGATCCCCCAGGGCCCGCCCCTGCAGGTGATCGTCACGGTCGAGGCGCCGTCCAGCGGCGTCACGGTCTGGCGCAAGGAACGCAAGGCGGGCATCTGGATCAATGCCGAGGCGGTCAGGATCGGCGCGGCGCCCGGCTTCTATGCCGTGGCGACCTCGGCCAAGCTAGGCGACATCCTGCTGCCCGAATGGGACAGCCGTTACCGGATTTCCCTGTCCCACGCGATGCGCGCCTTCGCGGGCGAGGTCGCGGTCGAAAGCGCCGTTCCCTTCACCGAGGCGCTGGTCCGCCTGCGCCAGGATGAGGGGCTTTACCGCCTGGACGAGGGCAGCGTGTCGCTGATCGACCAGACGCTGTTCCGCGCCGATGTCAGCCTGCCCGCGAATCTGGTCGAGGGCGCCTACAAGACCCGCATCTTCCTGCTGCGCAACGGGCAGGTGATCGACGTGTTCGTGGCCCCCATCAACGTGCGCAAAGTGGGCGTGGAACGCTGGCTGTATCGGCTGGCCTTTGACCAGCCGTTTCTTTACGGGCTGATGTCGCTGGGGGTGGCGGTCTTTGCGGGGTGGGGTGCGTCAGCGGCGTTCAGGAAGCTGAGAAGGCCATAGCAACTCAAGACCGAAAGTCTCTGCAACGTTGAATGACTTTAGCAGATAGATTGTAAATTCAGTTATACTAAACGCCAACTTGTTCAATTCATTTGCATTGGTTTGGACCGAAAGCCCTCCATGGATTAAGTCATCCTTTCCTTTTATTGATTCAAAACTAAACCTATCATGAAAGTCAATGAACAAGTTTCCGTTATCTAATCTGCTGTAAGCACCATGCACTAAAGTGTTCCTCCATCGGATCAAGGGGCAGGCTAACTTTCTGCCATACTCATCAGTTGAAGGCTTAAGGTACTCATTGATATAATTTTGGACTTCTTCTATAGGATTGAGTTCCTCTAGCTTTTGCACGGCATTGTTCAACAACCTAGCGAAATTGCTAGTAACTGCACGTTGCACATCAGACTGCACATATGCCTTGGTTGTTATCACTCGCACGTCAAACTTCACCGCTGAAAGTCTTACAAGAGTGTTTTCTAGTGAGGCGAAAGCAACAGCAGTGCGTCCAAGAGCAGTAAACTCATCGTCGTTCAACACAAGCATTTCTTCAACTACCTTACTTACTGCTTCATCAGTTCCGCCTGGCGCACGATCACCTCGGCCTGCTTGATCGAGGCGATGTCCACCAGCCGCCCCTTGTAGACCGTGGCCCCCGCGCCTTCGGCCTTGGCCTTTTCCATGGCCGCCAGGATCTCGCGCGCCTCGGTCACGGCGGCGTCGCTGGGCGAGAACACCTCGTTCGCCAGCGCCACCTGGCTGGGATGGATCGCCCATTTGCCGACCATGCCCAGCGTGGCCGACCGGCGAGCCTGCGCCACGAACCCGTCCTGGTCGCTGAAATCGCCGAAGGGACCGTCCACCGGCAGCAGCCCATGCGTGCGGCAGGCGGCGACAATGGCGGTCTGCGCCCAGTGCCAGGGGTCGGGCCAGTATTTCTGCCCTTCGCGGATCATGTAATAGTTTTCCTGCGTCCCGCCGATGCCCGTGGTCGCCATCCCCATGGAGGCCGCGAAATCCGCCGCCCCCAGGCTGATCGCCTGCATCCGGGGGGATGAAGCCGCGATCTCCTCGACATGGCAGATGCCTGCGGCGCTTTCGATGATGACCTCGAAGTTGATGCGCTTCGTGCGCCCCTTGGCGCGTTCCACCGCCGTGACCAGCGCATCCACGGCATAGATGTCGCTGGCGTTCCCCGCCTTGGGGATCATGATCTGGTCCAGCCTGTCGCCCGCCTGTTCCAGCAGGTCCACCACGTCGCGATACCAGAAGGGCGTGTCCAGCCCGTTGATCCGGACCGACAGCGTCTTGCCGCCCCATTCGATGTCGCCGATGGCCTGGATGATGTTTTTCCGCGCCCGGTCCTTGTCGTCGGGGGCGACCGAGTCCTCCAGATCCAGGTTGATCACGTCGGCGGCGGATTTCGCCATCTTCTCGAACAGGCTGTCGCGCGAACCGGGGCCGAACAACTGGCAGCGGTTGAGGCGGGCAGGGGGCAGGGGTTGGGTACGAAAGCTCATGGTCATGTTCCGAAAGGTTTTGCGTCCCGACCAGCAATAATGTTTCGCAGCCGCAGCATCAAGGCTGCAGTGCAGCAACCTTGGTGCGTCTTGACGATCCCGCGCTTTGGGCGCAGGACCACGCCGACGCACGCTGGAAGCAAGGACACATCATGACGCGCACGGTCTATGTAAATGGCGACTACCTGCCCGAGGATCAGGCCACGGTTTCGATCTTCGACCGGGGCTTCCTGATGGGCGATGGCGTCTATGAGGTTGTCAGCGTCCTGGACGGCAAGCTGCTGGATTTCGACGGCCATCTGGTGCGCCTGAAGCGGTCGCTGGGTGAACTGGCGATGGACAACCCCTTGTCCGATGACGACTATCTGGCGGCGTTTCGCGCCCTAGTCGAAAAGAACGCCATCACCGACGGGCTGGTCTATCTGCAGGTGACACGCGGCAATCCGGGCGACCGGGATTTCGCCTATCCGGCGGCGGGCACGCGCCCGACCGTGGTGATGTTCACGCAGTCGAAGCCCGGCCTGGCCGACAACCCGGCGGCAAAGACCGGCTGGCGCGTCATCAGCATCGAGGATCTTCGCTGGGCCCGCCGCGACATCAAGACGGTGCAGCTGCTCTATCCGTCCATGGCCAAGATGGAGGCCAAGGCGCGCGGCGTGGACGACGCCTGGATGGTCGAGGATGGCGTGGTCACGGAAGGCACCAGCAACAACGCCTATTTCGTGAAAGATGGCGTGATCGTCACCCGTGGGCTGTCGAACGACATCCTACACGGCATCACCCGCGCCGCCGTGCTGCGTTATGCCGCCGAGGCGCAGATGCAGGTCGAGGAACGCCCGTTCACCATCGCCGAGGCGCAGGCGGCGGACGAGGCCTTCATCACCTCGGCAAGCGCCTTCGTGATGCCGGTGGTGGAAATCGATGGCGCGACCATCGGCACGGGGCAGGTGGGTCCGGTGGCGAAGCGGCTGCGCGAGATCTATATCGAGGAAAGCCGCAAGGCGGCGGTCTAGGCCAGCCCTTCGGACCCGCGCACCAGCCGCGCCCTGCCGCGATCCTGCGTCAGGCGCGCGGCGTCCGGGCCGGGCGCGGGCAGGGCCAGCACGCGGTCACGCAACACGTTGATCGCGTCCTCGCCCCGGGGCAGGGACGCGGGGTCAATGGGCGCGCCCACGGTGATGCGGTAAGGCTGGCTGCGCTTGTTCAGGACTTCGTTGAACAGGGTCACGTCGCGCAGCGTCGGATGGATCGCGTCCAGCAGATAGAACAGCGCGGAATTGCGCGCGCGGATGTTCATCGGAATGATCGGCACCCCGAACTTGCGCGCGATCATCGCGGCGCTGGCCATCCAGGGGCGTTCGTGAAGCCGCAGCCCCCGGCGTTTCGCCAGGCGGCCCGAGGGAAAGATCAGCCCGATCCGGCCCGCCGCCAGGGCCTCGCGCGTATAGTCCATCGTGGCCTTGGTCTTGGCATGGCTGCGCTTTTCCAGGCGCCATTCCACGCCCGCGATCAGGTCGGCCACCTGCGGCAGCACGCGGATCATGTCGTGGTTGGCATAGATGAACAAGTCGTCGCGCAACTGTGACATCAGCGCGTGGACCACGATGCCGTCCGCGATCCCGGTCGGGTGGTTCGCTACGATCAGGGCGGGGCCGGTGGCGGGGATATGCTCCATCCCCTCGACCCGGACATCGCGAACGATCAGGTCGGTCATGCGGCGCATGATCTCGGGCGTGGGGGCGTCGCGGAACTCGGCCCCAAGGCGGATGGTGGTGGGATAGCGCAACAGGCCCATCATCGCCCATTTCGCCAAACGGTGATGGGGCCTGCCGGAATAAAGCCAGGGCGCCCGCTCGGCGATCAGCGGGTCCAGACGGGCCTGCATCTCGGCCTTGGCATCGGCGTGTCGGTCAGTCATTCCGGCCTTTCTGCCTGGGCGCACGGGCATCCGCAAGCGGCATCAGCGGCCTGCGGCGATCATCCGCGACACCATCTCGCGGGTGTTCCTGCTCAAACCCTCGGCAGCCGCGATTCGTTCCAGCGCGGACAGGGCCCTGGCGCGGCGGCCCGCGTCATAGCGGGTCCAGGTCTCGAAAGCCGTGGACATGCGCGCGGCGATCTGCGGGTTGACCGGATCCATGCGCAGCAGCCAGTCGGCGGTAAAGTCATAGCCCGACCCATCCGCCGCGTGGAAACCGGCGTGGTTGGCCGACAGCCCGCCCAGCAGCGCGCGGAAGCGGTTGGGGTTCTTCCAGTCGAAATCCTTGCGCTGCGACAGGTCGCGGGCGATCTGCGCGGCCTGGGCAGGGGGCGCGGCCATGGGCTGCACCGCGAACCACTTGTCCATGACCAGCCGGTTGTCCGCGAACTGGTCGTGCAGCGCGGCCAGTTCTGCCTGCCCGCGCCCGCGCCGCAGCAGGGCAGTCAGCGCGGCCATGCGTTCGGTCATGTTGCCCGCGATGCCGAACAGGATCTCGGCCCGCTCGCCGCCGTCGATGCGGGTCAGCAGGGCCAGCACGGCATTGCGCAGCGACCGTCGTGCGGCGTCAGCGGCATCGGGGCGGTAGGGACCGGCAACCGTCATGTCGTCATAAAGCTGCGACAGCAGGTCCAGATGAGTCTCGGCGATCTGGCGGGCGAGGGATTCGCGCGCGGCGTGGATTGCATCGGGATCGGGGGTGATGCCGCTGGCGGACAGGCGCGTGGCGATCTCCTCCTCTCCGGGCAGGTTCAGGCAGAGGGCGCGGAAGGCGGGGTCGGCTGTGTCGTCGGCAATCAGGCGGCCGATGGCGTCCACATAGTCGCCACCGGCGGGCTGGCCCTGCGCGGCTGCGGTCAGGGCGGACAGCGCCAGGTCGCGCCCGGCTTCCCAGCGGGCGAAGGGGTCGGTGTCATGGGCCAGAAGGAAAGCGCGGGTTGCGTCGTCCAGCTGCCGCGACAGCATGACGGGGGCCGAGAAGCCGCGCAGGGCGGACACCACCGGGCGCGCGCCCAGGCCATCGAAGGTGAAGGTCTGGCTGGCCTCGGTCATTTCCAGCACCTGCGTGGGCAGGGCCTCATCGCCGTTGGGGCCGATCAGGCCGACGGCGATGGGGATCACGCGTGGCAGCTTTTCCGGCTGGCCGGGCGTGGGCGGGGTTTCCTGCGTGAAGGTCAGCGCCAAGGTGCCGTCCTGCCAATCCTCGGCCATGGTCAGGCGCGGGGTGCCGGCGTCGGTATACCACCACTTGAACTGCGTCAGGTCGCGGCCGGTGGCGTCCTCGAACACCTTCAGCCAGTCCTCGATGGTGGCGGCGTCGCCGTCGTGGCGGTCGAAATACAGATCCAGCGCGCGGCGATAACCGTCATCGCCCACAAGGCGCTTGAGCATCCCGATCACCTCGGCGCCCTTTTCATAGACGGTCGCGGTGTAGAAGTTGTTGATTTCTTCATAGCGGTCCGGGCGCGGGGGATGGGCCAGCGGGCCCTGGTCCTCGCGGAACTGGCGGGCGCGCAGGGCCTGCACGTCCTTGATCCGCTTGACCGCCGCCGACCGCATGTCAGAGGTGAACTGCTGGTCGCGGAAAACCGTCAGCCCTTCCTTGAGGCAAAGCTGGAACCAGTCGCGGCAGGTGATGCGGTTGCCGGTCCAGTTGTGGAAATATTCGTGGGCGATCACCGCCTCGATGCGTTCGTAGTCGCCATCGGTCGCGGTTTCGGGGCTGGCCAGCACCAGTTTCGAGTTGAAGATGTTCAACCCCTTGTTTTCCATGGCCCCCATGTTGAAGTCATCGACCGCGACGATGTTGAACACGTCCAGGTCGTATTCGCGGCCATAGACATCCTCGTCCCATTTCATCGACTTGATCAGCGACTCCATCGCAAAGCCCGCGCGGTCCTGATCGCCCGGGCGGACCCAGACGTTCAGCGCGACCTTGCGGCCCGACCGGGTGGTGAAGCTGTCGCTGACCGCCACCAGATCGCCCGCGACAAGTGCGAACAGGTAACTGGGCTTGGGCCAGGGGTCGTGCCATTCCGCGCGGCCCTGCGACTGGCCGACCGGGTTGCCGTTCGACAGCAGCACGGCCAAGTCGCTGACGACCGTGACGTGGAAGGTCGCCATCACGTCCGGGCGGTCGGGATAGAAGGTGATGTGGCGGAAACCCTCGGCCTCGCACTGGGTGCAGAACATGCCGTTCGAGATATAGAGCCCCTCGCAGGCGGTGTTTGCCGAAGGGTCGATCCGGACTTCGGTTTCCAGAAGGAAGGGATGCGGGGGCAGGGCGGCGGCGGCGATCATCAGCGTCTCGTCCCGGCGGGTGACATGGGCCGCGTCGGGGGCCTGGCCGTCGATGGTCAGGGACAGAAGCTCGACCCCCTTGCCGCCGTCCAACACCAGATCCTGCGGCGCACCGGGATCGCGGGGGGCCATGGACAGGGCCGTGCGGACCCGCGTGGCCTGCGGGTGCAGGTCGAAGGTCATCCGCGTCGCCGACAGCACGAAGGGATAGGGCCGGTAATCGGCAAGATTGTGCGCATTCTGCCCTTGGGTCTGGGTCATCGCATCCTCGCATGAAGAAAGCTGCTCCGCCCGGCGGAACTTCATCTTGTCCAATGTGTTAGTCGCATGAAGGCCGGGTCGCAAGTCGGCTGGTCCACCTTGTGCAGCCCGGCCTATGGCAGGGGTTCGGGGGAAGACCGCAGCTTTGGCGACATTCAACCGGCTTGCCACCCTTGGACTTGGAGGCCAGCAATGACCCATGACCCGAACGATCCGAACCGCACCCGTCCCGCGGATCCGCTTGTGCGCAACGAAACCTATGTCGAGCCGGTCGAGCGTCGTTCCTCGCCCCTGCCGCTGATCATCGGCGTCCTTCTGGCGCTGGCGCTGGCCTATTTCGTGCTGCAGCGCTTCACCGGCGACGACACCGCCGCCGTCGATGGCGACACCACCACCGTGACCACGACCGAGGGCGCCGCCACGGGCGCGGCCAGCGACGCTGCCGCTGACGCCGAAGCCGCGGCAGCCGACGCCGAGGAAGCCGCCGACAGCGCCGCCACCGAGAACGCCGCCGAGGATGCCGCAGCGGCCACCGAAGGCGCGGTCCAGGATGCAGCCGATGCCGCCGAGAACGCGGCTGAAAGCGCGGCGTCCGCCGCCGACAACGCCGCCGAGGCTGCGGGGACCGCGGCCCAGGACGCCGCGAATGCCGCAAGCGAGGCCGCGGACAATGCCGCCGAAGCCGCCGCCCAGTCGGCCAGCGACGCGGGCGAGGCCGTGGACGATGCGATCACCATCGACGACGCCCCGGCAGCCACCACGACCCCGGCCCCGGCCACCACGGCGCCTGCCACCACCGCTCCGGCCACGCCTGCACCGGCGAACTGAGGCGGATACAGGTTCATGCTTCCCGCGCCCGAGGGTTCATCCCCCGGGCGTTTTCTTTTGTCGGAATGCCCGCCCCAGACATTCGTCCCGTAAGGTCAATTCGCGGACTTGTGAACAAATCTTTCGCGATGCTATCTGTCACCCCAGCGAAACCGAACGAGCGGGGGACAACACAGCCATGAAGATTGGCGCGTTGAAGGAAAGTTTCGAGGGTGAGGCTCGGGTCGCGATTACGCCATCCTCTGCCGGTCATCTGACGAAGCTGGGCCATCAGGTCTTTGTCGAAAGCGGTGCGGGCGCGCGGGCCGGGTTCTCGGACGACAGTTATCGCGCCGCGGGCGTGACGGTGGTGCCCACGGCGGCCGAGTTGATCGGGTCGGTCGATGTGGTCGCCAAGGTGCGCCAGCCCGCCGAGGGCGAGATCCGGCAGATGCGGGAAGGGCAGACGCTGATCAGCTTCTTCTATCCCGCCCAAAATGCCGAGATGCTGGCCCTGGCCAAGGAACAGGGCATCACCGCCATCGCCATGGACATGGTGCCCCGCATCAGCCGCGCGCAAAAGATGGACGCGCTGTCGTCCATGGCCAATATCGCCGGTTACCGCGCGGTGATCGAGGCCGCGAACAACTTTGGCCGCTTCTTCACCGGCCAGGTGACAGCGGCGGGCAAGGTGCCGCCCGCCAAGGTTCTGGTCGTGGGCGCGGGCGTCGCGGGCCTTGCCGCCATCGGCACGGCCGTGTCCCTTGGCGCGCAGGTCTATGCCTTCGACGTGCGCCCCGAGGTGGCCGAGCAGATCGAGTCCATGGGCGCCGAGTTCGTGTTCCTGGATTTCGAGGAGGCGCAGGACGGCGCCGCGACCGGCGGCTATGCCGCGCCCTCGTCGCCTGAGTTCCGCGAAAAGCAGCTTGCCAAGTTCCGCGAGCTTGCCCCTCAGATGGACGTGGTGATCACCACCGCGCTGATCCCGGGCCGCGACGCGCCGAAGCTGTGGACCCGCGACATGGTCGAGGCGATGAAGCCCGGCAGCGTGATCGTGGACCTGGCCGCCGAACGCGGCGGCAACTGCGAACTGACCATCCCCGACGAACGCCATGTGACCGAAAACGGCGTGACGATCATCGGCTATACCGATTTCCCGTCGCGCATGGGCGCGCAGGCATCCGAGCTGTATGGCAACAACGTGCGGCATTTCGTGGCCGACCTGACGCCCAAGAAGGACGGCGTGATCCAGCACAACATGGAGGACGACGTGATCCGCGGCGCGACCGTGACCCGCAATCACGACGTGACATGGCCCCCGCCTCCGCCGAAGATCGCGGCCATTGCCGTGCAGAAGCCCAAGGAAAAGCCCAAGGCGCTGACGGTCGAGGAACGCCGTGCCGCCGAAGCCCTGGCCTTCAAGGGCGAAACGCGCCGGCAGGTCGGGCTGCTGGTCGCGGGCGCGGTGGTGCTGCTGCTGATCGGCCTGGTCGCGCCCTTCAGCTTCTTGCAGCACTTCATCGTCTTCGTGCTGGCCTGCTTCATCGGCTTCCGCGTGATCTGGAACGTCGCCCATTCGCTGCACACGCCGCTGATGGCGATCACCAACGCGATCAGTTCCATCATCATCCTGGGCGCGCTGATGCAGATCGGGTCGGGCAGCTGGTGGGTCGTCCTGCTGGGCGCGCTGGCCGTGCTGATGGCGGGCGTCAACATCTTCGGCGGCTTCCTGGTCACGCGCCGGATGCTTGCCATGTTCCAGAAGTCGTAAGGGGACAGCAATGGAATACGGATTCACCACCGCGGCCTATGTGGTCGCAGCCGTGCTGTTCATCCTGTCGCTGGGCGGGCTGTCGGGACAGGAAAGCGCCAAGCGCGCGATCTGGTACGGGATCGTCGGCATGGCCCTGGCCGTGCTGGCCACACTGTTCGGGCCGGGCGCGGGCAACTGGTTCCTGTCGCTGGTCATGATCGCCATAGGCGGCGCTATCGGCTGGGTCGTGGCGCAGCGCGTCCAGATGACGGAAATGCCGCAGCTTGTGGCCGCTATGCATTCGCTGGTGGGCCTTGCGGCGGTCTTTGTGGGCTTCAACGCCCAGATCGAACTGGCCCGCGTGCTGCGCGCCAAGGCGGAAGGCGGCGTGCAGGTCTTCAACGGCTTTGCCGCCGTGCTGGCCCACAAGACCCCGGCCGAGATCGCCATGCTGAAGATCGAGGTCTTTCTGGGCATCTTCATCGGCGCCGTGACCTTTACCGGGTCGGTCGTGGCCTTCGGCAAGCTGGCGGGCCGCGTAGACGGCAAGCCGAAGAAGCTGCCGGGCGGGCACATGCTGAACGCGGGCGCGCTGGCGCTGTCGGTGCTGCTGGGCATCCTCTATTGCGCGGGCGTCGGCCCGGCGATCTTCTGGCTGATCCTGATCACGCTTCTGGCGTTCTTCATCGGCTATCACCTGATCATGGGCATCGGCGGGGCCGACATGCCGGTCGTGGTGTCGATGCTGAACAGCTATTCCGGCTGGGCGGCGGCGGCCATCGGCTTCACGCTGGGCAACGACCTGCTGATCGTGGTGGGCGCGCTGGTCGGCTCGTCTGGTGCGATCCTGTCCTATATCATGTGCAAGGCGATGAACCGCAACTTCGTCAGCGTGATCCTGGGCGGCTTCGGCGGCGAGGCTGGGCCTGCGGCGGAAATCACCGGCGAACAGATCGCCATCGACGCCGAGGGCGTGGCGGCGGCGCTGAACGACGCCGACAGCGTGATCATCGTGCCGGGCTATGGCATGGCGGTGGCGCAGGCGCAGGGCGCGGTCAGCGAACTGACCCGCAAGCTGCGCGCGGCGGGCAAGACGGTGCGCTTTGCCATCCACCCCGTCGCGGGACGCCTGCCCGGCCACATGAACGTCCTGCTGGCCGAGGCCAAGGTGCCCTATGACATCGTGCTGGAGATGGACGAGATCAACGAGGACTTCCCCTCGACCGACGTGGTGATCGTGATCGGCTCGAACGACATCGTGAACCCGGCGGCGCAGGACGATCCGAACAGCCCCATCGCCGGGATGCCGGTGCTGGAGGTCTGGAAGGCCAAGCAGGTGTTCGTCAGCAAGCGCGGGCAGGGCACCGGCTATTCGGGGATCGAGAACCCGTTGTTCTTCAAGGAAAACACCCGGATGTTCTATGGCGACGCCAAGGACAGCCTCAACAAGCTGCTGCCGATGATCGACTGACCGGCAGAGGAAACAAGGGCAGGGGGCGCGGGCCAATCGCGCCCCTTTCCGCATCAGGCACGCCGGTTTGCCCGGCCATGAAGGGACGCGACCGTGGGGCCGGAACTGGAACATCCGCTACGCTATGACCTGGTCAACGAACTGCACGCCCGGCCCTCGCCCCGGCTGTCCGCGCCTGCCACCTGCGTCTTCGTGGCCTTCAAGGAACCGCTGGACGCCGCCAACCGGGACCGGGCTCGGGATCTGGCGCATCTGACGCAACTGACCAGCCGCCATGGCGGGCAGCGTCCCGACCCCAGCCAAAGCCATTATCAAGGCAAGCTGGGGCGCCATGACCTGAAATGGGAAAGCCACACCGAGTTCGTCACCTATATGGCGCTGACACCGGGCCTGCCGATCCGGCCCTTCGATCCAGGCGCCGGGGCGATCTTTCCGCAGGACTGGCAGCAGGCCGCGCCGGGCAAGCGCGTGGCCGCGGTCATGGTGCAGATCGACTGGCTGCCCGACGACCCGGACGAGGCGCTGGACCGCATCGGCACCTGGTTTGCCCGCGACAGCCTGACCGCCGTCTGGGTGCTGGAAGAGGCCGCCATGATCGCGGGCGATTTCAGGATCGACGCGGATGGCTGGATGCGCTTCGCGCTGTTCGTGCGGCCCGGCGTGGGCGAAGGCCGCATCGGTCGGATCGTGCACCGGCTTGTCGAACTGGAAACCTATCGCGCGATGTCCATGCTGGGCCTTGGCCGCGTCCGTGGCCTGACCAACCGCCTGAACGAGCTTGAGCCGCGCCTGTCCGCCATTGTCGAGGGCATGACGGACGAGGATCGCCCGGCCGAGGCCGTGCTGCACGAACTGCTGGCCGTTTCCGCCGAACTGGAAGCCCAGGCGGTGCAGCATTCCTTCCGCTTCGGCGCGACCAAGGCATACGAGGCGATCGTGATGGACCGCATCACGGCGCTGCGCGAAAGCCGGTTCAAGGAACGCCAGATGCTGACCGAGTTCATGCGCCGCCGTTACCAGCCCGCGATGCGCACGGCAGCCTCGGCCGAGACGCGGCTGAAGACGATGCTGGAACGCGCCGCGCGGGCGGGCGAGTTGCTGCGCACGCGGGTTGATGTCGAACGCTCGGCCCAGAACCAGTTGCTGCTGGAACGGATGGACCGCCGCGCCGACCTGCAACTGCGCCTGCAGCACACGGTCGAGGGGCTGTCGGTCGTGGCCATCAGCTATTACGCCGTGGGGCTGCTGTCCTATGCACTTTATCCCGTGGCGGCCCGGTTGCATGTGGACAAGGCTTATCTGATCGCGGGCCTGACGCCCGTGGCGGTGCTGGTCGTCTGGTGGGCCATGCGGCAGGTCCGCCGCAGCCTGCACAAGCATGGGCCCGGCGGCGATTTGTGACTTGAAGGCGCGGGGCAGGGTGCGGATAAGGCGGATGAACGCCGCTGAGCCGAGGTTGACGTGAAACCGCTTCTTGCCCTTGCCGCCCTTCTGGCGCTGTCCGCCTGCGGCGTCCCGCTGGTCCCCTTCGTCTGATGGCTGGCACCCTGACCCTGTACGGGCTTGCGCATTGTTCCACCTGCCAGAAGGCGCAGGCGGATCTGGAAAGCCACGGCTGGACGGTGGCCTTCCGCGATGTCCAGAAAGAGCCGCTGACGGACGCGGAACGCGCGACGCTGGCTGCGGATTTCGGCGACAAGATCGTCAACCGCGCCAGCCTGACCTGGCGCGGGATGTCCGAGGATGAGCGGGCCGCCGATCCCGTCACGATGATGGGCGCCAAGCCCAGCGTGATGAAGCGCCCGGCCATCGTCGCAGGCGAGTTGCGCCTGCTGGGCTGGACCGCGAATGTGAAGCGCGCCCTGGGCGTCCCTGCCTAGCCGTTGCCCGCAAGCGACCGCATCAGCGGCACGATGCCGGACAGGTCATAGCCTGCCTCGGCGGCGGTGGACAAAAGCTCGGATTCGGACTGCTTGCCCGACTGGCTGAGCGCCCAAAGGACGGTGGAGCGATTGCCCGACCGGCAATAGGCCAGTGCGGGCTTCTGGCCCTCCAGCGCCTCGGCAAAGCCCTGGATCAGGTCGGGCGTGATCTGGCCCGGCGTGAAGGGCAGGTAGTGATAGCTCATCCCCGCATCCGCCGCAGCCTGGGCCATCAGCTGGTGGTCCACCGCGCCCGCCTCGTCGTCGGGGCGGTTGTTGATCAGCGTCTTGAAGCCTGAGGCAGCCAGCAGCGGCACATCCTCAAGGGCGATCTGTGGCGCAACGGCAAGGTTCGGCGTAAGCTGGCGCAGGTCCATGACAAGCCCTTTGATGACGACAAGCCCCCGATTGGGGCGAAGCCGCAGGGAATGTCAAGCGCGCGCAAGGATCGCCGCCAGCGGATCGAGCAGGGGGCCCGTCAGGTCGGGCAGCACCCAGTCGGCGGTGCCGAAGTCGTCGCCATCGGTATAAAGGGACGGCGTGACCATAACCCGCAGCCCCGCCGCACGTGCCGCCGTTAGCCCCGGCACACTGTCCTCGATCGCGATGCAGTCGGCGGCGGGCAGGCCGAGTCGTTCCAGCGCCAGCAGATAGACATCCGGGGCAGGCTTCTTGGCCGCGACCTCATCCCCCGCAGCGATCACGTCGAAGATCTGATCGGCAGGGCAGCCCATCGTGGCCAGGATCAGCGCGTCGATATTGGGGGGGCTGGTGGTCGTGGCAATCGCTTGGCGAATGCCGTGCTGGCGCGTGGCCCCGATCACATTTCGCACACCCGGGCGCAGGGATGCTGATCCTGTTTCAAGCATCTTACCATAAGATTTTGTTTTGTCTTCATGTGTTTCCTGGATTACCTCAGCATCCATAGCGGTGCCGTTGTCCGCCGCAAAGCGCGCCATCCGTTCCTTGCCGCCCGTGACTTGCAGCAGCCGCCGATAGGTTTGCCGGTCCCAGGTCCAGTCCAGCCCCGCTGCCGCGAAGGATCGGTTGAAGGCTTCGCGATGCGTTTCCTCGGTCTCGGACAAGGTGCCGTCCACGTCCCAGATCAGCGCCTTGATCACGCCGCCTGCATCTCGACAAGGGCAGGCAGCTCCGCGAAATGGTCGAAGGACGCCAGATGCGGCAGGTCGGACAAGGGCGCCTGCCGATAGCCTTGCGAGAAGATCAGGAACGGCACCGGCACCGCCGCCGCGCAGGCGGCGTCGAACTCGCTGTCGCCGACATAGACGGCCTTGGGCTGCCGTGGATCGGCGCCAAGGCCCGCCAGGGCGGCACGCAGGGGCGCGGGATGCGGCTTGCGTTCAGGCACCGAGTCGCCGCCGATGACGCAGCCGAACAGGCGCGCGATCCCGAAATGCTCCAGGATGATCTCGGTGACGGAATGGGGCTTGTTCGTGCAGATCCCCAAGGGGTGCCCGCGGTCGGCCAGCAGCTCCAGCGTCTCGGCCACGCCGGGAAACAGCCGGGTCATCTGGGTGGCGTTCTGGTAGCACAGCATGAAGGCCGCGACGTAATCGGGCTTCTTGTCATCAGGCAGTTCGCGTGCGGCGATGACCTTTTGCCACAGCACGTCCACGCCGCCGCCGATGAAGCTGCGGACCTGGTCCAGGGTCAGCAGGGGCGCCCGGTGCTGGTCCAGCACCGTGTTCACGCAGGCGTGGATGTCCGGGGCGCTGTCGATCAGCGTTCCGTCCAGGTCGAAGACGATGGGACAAGGCGAGAGGCAGACGTTCATGCGGCTTTCCATTTGATCGAGCAACCCATTGACGGAACCTGGCTCTCTGGTCCCTTGCCGGTTTCGGCGATCTGCAGCATCGCCTCGAACAGTTCGCGCCGCGCATCCGCCGGTCCGGCGATCCGGGACGAAGCATCGAAGCGCCCGCGATACTGCAGCTGACCGGCGGCATTGTAGCCGAAGAAGTCGGGCGTGCATTCGGCACCATAAGCCCGCGCGACCCGCTGCGTTTCATCATAAAGATAAGGAAAGCTGAACCCGTGGCGGTCGGCCATGGCTTTCATCTGTTCAGGGCCGTCCTGCGGATATTGTTCCGCATCATTGGCAGAAATCGCCACGACGCCGATCCCGGCAGCCTGCATCTGCCTTGCGTCACGCACGATCCGGTCGATGATCGACTGGACATAAGGACAATGGTTGCAAATGAACATGACCAGCGTGCCGCGCGAGCCCGCCGCATCCGCCAGGCTGTAGAGTTTTCCATCCGTCCCAGGCAGCTGGAAATCGTGCCAGGGTGCGCCGAAATCGCAAACAGGCGGTGAGACGGCCATGAAGTCCTCCTTGCCGCGGCAGGGTCAGTCTGGGAAATGATGCGGGCCAAGACAAGTGCTGCAATGGTCGGAAACAGGCTTTTGTTACATAATACAGATTATTATTATTAGTGAAGTTCAACCGATAGGGGGACGCGCTATCCTGAAATGCGACTTTCTGTGCTCGACAATGGGTTGAGCCATGAAAGGAGCATAGGAATGAAGGTTCGGTTTTCT
>NZ_JAFLRK010000005.1 GCF_017315735.1 Paracoccus shandongensis | reverse complement strand
GCGGGCCACGCGGGCGGTGGCGGGGGCCATGGCCGAGGCTACGGGGCGCGCGGGCTTGGCAGCAGCAGCCGCCGCCGGACGGGCGCGGCCGGGGGCGGCCTGCGGGACCACGTCAAAGCGCAGCCGTTCGACCGGCTGGCCGTGGCGGCTGAGGACGCCCATGATGTCCTTGGCGAAATGCCGGTTCACCCAGTCCGAGATGAAGCGGGTGGGGCTGGCGAAATGGGCAATCCCCCCATCCAGCCCGGTCAACCGCAAGGGTTTGATCCAATGGTTGAAATTGTTCGGCCCCACGCTTGTTTCCAGCGTGGCGCATGCCTGACCCCAAAGATCGTCCATTGTCGTGCCCTATCTATCCTGTCCCCAGCCTTCGCCGGACGATCCGGCGAAACAGGATTCGCGACGCGCATCGGAATGGCAAAACCGCGCCAACACCCCACCCTGCGGCCCGAAACAGGGTCGCATGACGGGGCTTTCGCCCGATTCCAGATCCAAAGACACGAGGCCCGCGCGCATCCGGTGGCAGCCGTCTGCAAGAACCCCGAGGGCAGCATGAAGCGCCTGTTGCTTCACTGACCCGACCTGCCGTTTGCGGATTTGAAATCCGCCGCCGACCGGCCCGTCCCCCAACACAGCGACGTGAATCGCCCCATCAGGTTAGCCACGGCGCCGGGGGCCCCGCAACCGAACTATGCGCTTGACAGGGTCTTTGCCGAACCGAATCTGCGAGCCCCTTGACTCAAAAGGAAAGAATCCCGAACGCCTTGAAATGTAGGCATTTTTGCAACATTCGCAGGTGCAGAAACGCAAAATCGGGCGCGGATTTTCCTCCACGCCCGATCCTGTTCCAGGGCCCCGGGGGCCGCGATTTCAAGGCAATCCGGGCCAGGGCCCGCGCGGCGATCAGACCGCCGACAGCGCCTTCACGCGGGCCGCCAGGCGCGAGATTTTCCGCGACGCAGTATTCTTGTGGACCACGCCCTTGGTGACGCCGCGCATCAGTTCGGGCTGCGCCGCCTGCAGCGCCGCCTTGGCCCCATCGGCATTGCCCGAAGCGATGGCTTCTTCCACCTTGCGGATGAAGGTGCGGATGCGCGAGCGGCGGGCCTTGTTCACATCGGTGCGGCGCTCGATCTGGCGGGCGCGTTTCTTGGACTGGGGCGTATTGGCCATGGGATCTATCCTTTGGGTCTTTCAGCGTTTCGGTCGCGCGAAAGACCCAAGGCATCCGCTTTCCGGGGAAAGCAGCCATGATTCTTGCCTAAGCGGGCCCACGCGCATGTAAGCCGGGGCGTATAGGGCAAACCTTCCAGAAAGGAAAGCCTGAAATCAGCGGTCGCGGAACTGCGGCTCGCGCTTTTCCAGGAAGGCGGCCATGCCTTCCTTCTGGTCCTCGGTGGAAAACAGCGCCTGGAAGGTGCGCCGCTCGAACAGGATGCCCTCGGTCATGGTGGTCTCAAAGGCGCGGTTCACGGCCTCCTTCGCGGCCTTGACCGAGACTTGCGATTTCTCGGCGATCTTTCGGGCCGCGGCCATGGCCTCGGGGATCAGCTTGGCGGCGGGCACCACGCGGCTGACAAGGCCCGCGCGCTCGGCCTCGGCCGCGTCCATGAAGCGGCCGGTCAGGTGCATGTCCATGGCCTTGGACTTGCCCACGAAGCGGGTAAGCCGCTGCGTGCCGCCGATGCCCGCGATGACGCCCAGGTTGATCTCGGGCTGGCCGAACTTGGCGGTGTCCGCCGCGATGATGAAATCGCAGATCATCGCCAGCTCGCAGCCCCCGCCCAAGGCATAGCCGGAAACGGCAGCGATGATCGGCTTGCGGATGCGGGTGATGGCGTCGATCTTGGCGCCGAACAGGTCTTCCTCATAGGCGTCCACGAAACTCTTGGTGGACATTTCCTTGATGTCGGCGCCGGCCGCGAAGGCCTTTTCGCTGCCGGTCAGCACCACGCAGCGGATCTTGTCGTTGCGGTCGGCATCAGCCAGGGCATGGCCCAGTTCCGTGATCAGCGCGGTGTTCAGCGCGTTCAACGCCTCGGGGCGGTTCAGGCGGATCAGGGCGGTGCTGTCCTCGATCTCGACGATGATGGTGTCATAGGCCATGGTTGCGCCCCCCTTGCGATGCGTTCGGGGCGGACCCTAACAAAAGCGGGGACGAAAAGCCAAGCAGCCTATCTCTGGCAGACCGGACAGTAGAAACTCGACCGGCCCCCCTGGACGATGCGGCGGATGGTGCCCGCGCAGCCTGGGGTGGGGCAGGGCGCGCCCTCGCGGTCATAGACGCGGAAGCTGTGCTGGAAATAGCCCAGTTCCCCGCTGGCCTGCCGGTGGTCGCGCAAGCTGGATCCGCCCGCCGCGATGGCGTCCGTCAGCACGTCGCGGATATGGCCCACAAGCGCCGCGATGCGCGCGGCCCCGATGCGCCCCGCCGCCCGGCGCGGGTCGATGCCCGCGCGGTGCAGCGCCTCGCTGACATAGATGTTGCCAAGGCCCGCGACGATGCGCTGGTCCAGCAGCGCCTGTTTCACGGGCACCCTGCGGCCCGCAAAGGCCGTCGCCAGATAGCCCGGCGTGAAGCTGTCGTCGAAGGGTTCCGGCCCCAGGTGGTCCAGCAGCGGATGGGACACCCCCTCGCGGATCAGGTCCACCATGCCAAAGCGGCGGGCGTCGTTGAAGGTGATCGTGGTGCCCCCGTCCGTCACCAGCACCACATGGTCGTGGCGCGGCAGGATCGCCGGGTCGCGGTGGAAATCTCCAAGGCTGCCCCCCTGCACCAGCATCCGCCCCGACATGCCCAGATGCATCAGCAGCGTGCCGCCCCGGTCCAGGTCGGCCAGCAGGTATTTCGACCGCCGCCGCAGCGCCGTCACCGTGGCCCCGGTCAGCACCTGCACCAGATCGACCGGCAAGGGCCAGCGCAGGTCGGGGCGGCGAACCTCGGCCCGCCGGATGCGTTGGCCTTCGAGGTGCGGCAACAGGCCGCGGCGGACGGTTTCGACTTCGGGGAGTTCTGGCAAAGGGGCCTGCCCATGCATTGTGTGTCGGGGACTTCGGGCTTATCTGGCGATGAAACAGCGGATCGGCAAGCGGCATGAGCGACAAGACCCAGACCCATTTCGGTTTCCGGACCGTGGACGAGGATGCCAAGGCCGGGATGGTCCACGGGGTCTTTTCCAGCGTTGCCAGCCGCTATGACCTGATGAACGACCTGATGAGCGCGGGCGTCCACCGGGTCTGGAAGAACGCGATGATGGACTGGCTTGCGCCGCGGAATGGCCAGCACCTGCTGGACGTGGCGGGCGGCACGGGCGACATCGCCTTCCGCTTTCTGGACCGCGCGCCGGGCGCGCGCGTCACCGTCTGCGACATGACCGAATCCATGCTGGTCGAGGGGCGCAAGCGCGCCGATGCTGTGGAGAAATCCGACCGGCTGGCCTGGGTCACGGGCGACGCGATGGCGCTGCCCTTTGCGGATGCCAGCTTCGACCGCTACACGATCAGCTTCGGCATCCGCAACGTCACCCGCATCCCCGACGCCCTGGCCGAGGCGTACCGCGTGCTGAAGCCCGGCGGGCGGCTGGTGGTGCTGGAGTTCAGCCAGATCCCGGTGGATGCGCTGCAATGGGCCTATGACCGCTACAGCTTCAACGTCATCCCGGCCATGGGCCAGGCGGTGACGGGGGATCGCGACAGCTATCAATACCTGGTCGAATCGATCCGCAAGTTCCCCGACCAGGACAGCTTCGCCGACATGATCCGCGCGGCGGGCTTTGACCGCGTGCAATACCGCAACCTGTCCATGGGCATCGCGGCCCTTCATTCGGGCTGGAAGCTTTGAGGGGGCCGCACAACCTTTTGCGCCTGATCCGCACGGGCGCCACGTTTGAACGCACCGGCGCCATGCGCGCGGTCCTGGACGCGGTGGATGCGCCGCCGCGCCTGCGCATCGCCGCGCGCGTGCTGGGCTGGCCGTTCCGCTGGCTGGGCTACAACGGCGATCCGAACCTGCCGCCGATCACGCGGGCCATCACCGCGCTTGGACCGGCCTACATCAAGTTCGGCCAGATCCTGTCCACCCGCGCCGATGTGGTGGGGGTCGAACTGGCCCAGCAGTTGCGGATGCTGCAGGACCGCCTGCCGCCCTTTCCCACCGAGCAGGCGAAAGAGATCATCCAGGCCGACCTGCGCCAGCCGGTGGACCTGCTGTTTTCGGAATTCTCGGAACCCGTGGCCGCGGCCTCCATCGCCCAGGTCCACCGCGCCCGCGTGCGCGACACGGGGCGAGAGGTCGCGGTCAAGGTCTTGCGCCCCGGCATCGGCCCCGCCTTCCGCCGCGACATCGACGCCTTTCACTTTGCCGCCGGGCTTATCGAGGCCCTTGCGCCCGGCAGCCGCCGCCTGCGCCCGCGCGACGTGGTGCGCCATTTCGAATCCACCGTCACCGCCGAACAGGACATGCGGCTGGAAGCGGCCAACGCGTCCGAATTCGCGGAAAACACCAAGGGCGATGCGGGCTTTGCCATTCCCCATCCGCATTGGGACCTGTCGTCGCGGCGCGTCCTGACATCGGACTGGGCCGAGGGGTTGCCAATGGGCGACCGCGCCGCGCTGGTGGCGGCGGGGCACGACACGGCCCGCATCGCCACGCGGGTGATCCAGCTGTTCCTGCAGCACGCGCTGCGCGACGGGTTCTTCCATGCCGACATGCATCACGGCAACCTCAAGGTCGCGGCGAATGGCGACGTGCTGGCCTATGACTTCGGCATCATGGGCGAGATCGACGAATACACCCGCCGCATCTATGCCGAGATCCTGTATGGCTTCATCCAGCGCGATTACCGCCGCGTGGCCCGCGTGCATTTCGAGGCGGGCTATGTCCCCCGCGACCGCGACGAGGCGCAGTTCGCCCGCGCCCTGCGGGCCGTGGGCGAGCCGATCTTCGGGGCCAATGCCAGCCAGATTTCCATGGCGAACCTGCTGGCCTATCTGTTCGAGGTGACGGAACGCTTCGGGATGCAGACCCAGACCCAGTTGATCCTGCTGCAGCGCACCATGGTCGTGGTCGAGGGCGTGGCCCGGTCGGTCGATCCGCAGCTGAACATCTGGGACGCGGCCAAGCCCGTGGTGTCGGACTACATCCGGTCGAACATCGGGCCGAAGGCGCTGGCGGGCGACATGGCGCGCGTGGCGCAAACCGTCGGGCGATACGGCCCGCTGCTGCCGCGCATCGTCGAGCAGGCGCTGTGGGAACGCGCGCACCCCGAGGATGCCCGCCGGGTGCAGCCCGTGCTGGTGCGGCGCGGCGCGCCGGTCTGGCTGGCGGTGGTGCTGGCGCTTGGGGCCGGGGCGGCCTTGGGGATGGTGCTGGTTTGAGGGGCCGTCCCTTGGGCTGGCGAAGGCCATCGCCTTCGCCACATTGGAACATATCCATCTGAACTGCCGGGCCCAAAGGCCCGGCCAGCGCCCGCCCCGCCCCCGGCGGGCGCTTCACGCCCCCCGAGGCGGGCGCCGGCCTTTCGTGGTCATGAGACGGCACCGTCTCTGAGTGAACCGTCCGATAAAGGGCGGGGGAAACGCATGCGTTTCCTGATCCCGCCTTCAACCTTCGTTCAGAAACACAAAATCTCGGCCTCGGCCTCGGCGCGCTTCAGCCCGGCCACGATCTCGGTCATCTGGGCCATGCTCTTGAACATGCCCGCGCGCTCGCCGGTGGTCTGCTGCATCCGCAGCACGGTTTCGGCCTGGACATAATCGTCATAGGGCAGAACCTCGGCGATCCGGTCGATGGCGCAGGAACAGCGGTCCAGCATGTCGCGGCTTTGCCCGTTGGTCGCCATGCAGGCAAAGACATATTCGGCCCGCGCGTTGGTCGGGTAATCGTTGACCGCCTGCGCATGGACCGCCCCGGCCCCCAGGGTGGTCGCCAGGACCAGCAGCCGCAGGATCATTGCAGCGCCATCCGGTTCAGATAGCCGGGCTGATCGCCTTGGGTCTCGGCCCGCAGTTCGCGGATCGGCTGGCGGGGATCGCCCAGCACGAAGGTCAGCGTCAGGCTGTCGAAGCCCCCCATGCGGGCCGCGTTCGGATCCCCGTCGAAGGGCTGGAAGCTGGCCACCGACTGTTCCCCTTCACGGGTGATCCGGCCGCCGCCGAACAGCGCGTCCTTGATGCGGTTGCGGATATAGAAGGGGCTTCCCCCGGTCAGCCGCGCCATGTCGCGGGCCGTCTGTTCCAGAAAGAAGGTCAGCACCGGATCGCCGCCGGACACCGGAAAGGGCCCGATCTGCCGGGTGCGGGTGTCGGTCTTCTGGACCAGTTGCAGGATCGGCTGCCGGTCCGAAGGATCGGTGCCCTCCCTCAGGGTCACGCTGCCCTTGTCGATGCGCAGAAAGCCCGGCGACTCGGGGCCCTCGACATGCAGGGTCCAGTTGAGATCGCGGCCCTCCAGCGACCAGGGGCCGCGCTCGGCAAAGACGGCATCCCCGGCCTCGCCCGCCAGGACGGGGCTGGCGGTCAGCACGGACAGGCCCAGCCACAGGGCTGCGGCAATCGCACGGTTCATGGTCATCCTCCCACATGCAGATCCAGATTTGCGCCGCAAGGGCCCAAGGGCAAGCCCTGCCGCGCGCGCCCTCGGCCTTTGGTCGCAGGTCACGCGAGGATCCCGCCCAGCATCTCGGCCAGTTCAGCGGGGCGGACGGGCTTTTCCATCAGGTGCACCCCCATGGCCGCGCAGCTGCGGCCGATCTGCGGGTCGCGATGGGCGGTGATCATCACCGCCGGAATGGCCTGGCCCACCGATCCGCGCAGCGCCCGGATCGCGTCCACCCCGGTGTCGCCGTTTTCCAGGTTGTAGTCGGCCAGGATCACGTCGGGCGGGTCGTCGCCCATGGTGGCCAGGGCCTCGGCCGTGCCGCCGGTCACGCGGGCGACCATGCCCAGCCGGTCGCGCAGGATCATCTCGTATCCGCGCCGCATCCCGGGGTCGTTTTCCACCACCAGCGCCACGCGCCCGCGCAGGGGCAGGGCCGCCTGGTCGGGCCGGGCGGGCGGGCCGATGGGGTCGCGTTCCACCACGGGCAGGCCCACGCGGAAGACGGTGCCGCGCATGGCCTCGGAATCCAGGCGGATGGGGTGGTCCAGTTTCGCGCAGGCGCGGCGCACGATGGACAGGCCAAGGCCCATGCCGGGGGTGGCCGCGTCATGGGACAGGCGCTGGAATTCGTCGAAGATGCGGTTGCGGTCCACCGCCGGGATGCCCACGCCCGTGTCATAGACACACAGCCAGCACAGATCCCCCCGTTTGCGCGCGCCCACCACCACGCCGCCCTTGTGGGTGTACTTGATCGCGTTCGAGACCAGGTTCTGCGCGATCCGCCGCAGGAAGACCGGGTCGCTTTCGACCACCATGTCGGTGGGGACAAAGGACAGGCGCAGCCCCTTGGCCTCGGCCAGGGGGGCGAATTCGACGGCCAGGCGGCGGAACAGATCGCCCAGGGGGACGGGCTGGCGGTGAAACTCGATCCGCTGGCTGTCCAGGCGCGAGATGTCGAGCACCGCGTGCATCAGCTGCTCCACCGATTCAAAGGCCCCCGACAGCCGGCCGGTCAGTTCGGACTGAAGCTCGCTCATCGGGGTGTCGGTCAGCATCGACAAAAACAGCCGCGCCGCCGAGAGGGGTTGCAGCAGGTCGTGGCTGGCCGCGCGCAGGAAGCGGGTCTTGGACCGGTTCGCCTCCTCGGCGGATGCGCGCGCCACGGCCAGTTCGCGGTTTCGCTGCGACAGGTCGGCCAGGGCGCGTTCCAGGTCGCGGGTGCGGGCCATCACCTCCTGCTCCAGCGCGACGGCGGCCTGGAACATCGACCAGGCGGACCCGCGCGATTCCTCCAGCCGGTCGATGCGGTCGATCAGCACCTGGTTGATGCGGCGCAGCTTCTCGACCTGGCGTTCGGGCGTGTCGTCGTCACGCAACATGGGCGGGGGCCGCATCCGGGTTGGGCATGAAGGCCAGCCCCACGAAGGTCTGGTTCACATGCATCCCGCTGTGCTGTTCGCCATAGGTGTTGAAGCCCGCCACGCGGTATCGCGAGAGCAGCTCCGACATCTGGTCGCGCAGGCCTTCGCGTTCCAGGGCAAGGCGGCGCAGGATGCAGTCAAAGCCCAGCACCATCAGGGGCGGGCGGGGCAGGGAGGCCAGCGCCTCGGCAAAGCCCTGGGTCATATCCTCGGCCCGGCCCAGGGTCAGCACGGTTCCGGTGTCGATGGCCGACATCAGGGACAGCCCGCCATCGCCGGTCTGGGCGCTGATGGCGCGGACATGATGGTGGCGCCCCATGCGCAGCAGCAGGGGATGGCGGGCAAAGTCCGCGGGCGTCAGCGCGTCGGTGGCGATGCCGGTCAGGCGGGCATATTCCTCGGCCGCGGGTTCGGCGTTCAGTTCCAGGATGCGGCGCTTTTCGGGAATGGCTGCGGTCACCACCACGCGCGTGGCGGTGGGGCTGAAATGGGCGAAGGTGACCTCGCTGACGGCAAGGTCGGTTTCCACCAGCAGGAAGACGGCGGCGTTGGTCACGACCTTGCCCCCCGCCAGAAGCCAGGTCTGGCGGAACAGCAGCCCGTCGCCCGCCGATCCGCCCAGCGTGGGGACCGAAGGCAGCGCCGCGTCGATGGTGGCCACAAGCGCGTCTTCCTGGCCCGCCAGCCCATCGACCATCAACAGCCCGAACAGCGACCGCTGCGGATCGGGGCCGAAGCCCGCCTGCAACCGGCGCAGCGCCGCCATCCAGTCCGACACCGGAAGCTGGTCCAGATGCGGCAGCACCAGGACGGATGCGCGGAAATGGGCTGCAGGAAACCCGATCGCGACCACGCTGTCGCTGGCATAGCCGTCCGGGCCGATCTCGCCGGCGGACGAACAGCCCGCGATCACGCAGCCCTCGGGCAGGCCCGCCCGCAGGGTGGCGTCCAGCGTGGCCAGATCGGGGCCATGGGCGCCGAAGACCAGCACCAGCCCGGGATTGGCTCCGCGCAGGCCGTCCAGCAGAACCTGGCCGTGATCGGCCCGTCCGCGGTCGGCCTGCACGGCCACCGGCCCGGTGGCGCCCTCCTTCGCAGCCGGGCCGGTATCCATCAGCCCGCCTCGAACAGGCGGACCGTGTTGGCAAGCAGCACCGCCTGGGTGCGGCGGCGCGCGTTGATCTTGGACATGATCGCGGTGATGTGGGTCTTCACCGTGGCCTCGGCGATGGACAGGTCATAGCTGATTTCCTTGTTCGCCTTGCCCTGGCAGATCAGCCGCAGGATCTTCATCTGCTGCGGCGTCAGGGTGGCGAAGCGGCGGGCGAGTTCCGCCTTGGCCTCGTCCTCGGCGCAGGCCTGGTCGGGGGCATAGCCTTCGGGCGTGACATGTTCGCCTTCCCACATGCGGCGCAGGCTGTCGACCAGCGCCTCTCGGCTCAGCGACTTGCTGATGTATCCCTGCGCGCCCGCCGCCATCGCGGCGGAAATCATCGCGCCGTCCAGGTCGGCGGAAATCATGGTGATGGGCACGTCGGGCAACTGGCGGCGCAGGGTCACGATGCCCTCGGCCCCCCGCGCGTCGGGCAGGTTCAGGTCCAGGATCACGGCGTCGGGCGCGCCCTGGGCGCGGATGCCGTCCAGCGCGGCGCCCAGGCTGCGGGCGGTGCGCACATTCTTCAGCCCGAAGCTGATCTTCAGCGTCAGCGCCAAGGCGTCGCACATCAGGGGATGATCGTCCACGATCAGGATTTCCCGGACCTGATCGGCGCTTTGCCGTGGCGTCTGCGGCACGCGTGCCTGCATGGCTGCGGCTGTCATGCATATCCCTCCATTGCGTAACCGCGCGGTCTCCCCTCCGCGCCGTTCCGATCTTAGGGCAGTGTTGCAACAAAGCAACCCTGCATCTGCGACAAAGGTCTGATGGAACCGGCGGTCATCCGCCCGCGGCGAATTCCTGGTCCCAGACATTGCCGTCGGTGTCCTCGGCATGGACGCGGATCGGCTGGCCGTTGGGGCGATAGGCAAAGCGGAACACCGGATCCTCGCTGATCGAGATCCCGGCCTTCAGCGCGAACAGCAGCTCCTCGCCCTGGCGCACGTCCAGGCGGTCGATGAAATGGGCGGGGATGTTCAGAAGCGTCACCTGGTCGCGCTGCAGGCCGGAAAAGTTCGGGTGCCGGATCATCAGCGTGCCAACCTGGCGGCCGTCTTCCTGGGCCGTGCGCCAGCGCATCTGGCCCATCGTCGCCTCGACCGCGGCCATGTCCTTGCCCGCAGGCGCCGAGCATCCGCCCGAGGCCTTGACGAAGCGCCCCGCCATGACCTGGCTGCCGGTGCCCGTGTCGGCAATGGCGCGCACGTCGGAATAGCTGTCCACGCGGACGCGGAATTCGAAATCCAGCGGCATCATCGCCGGGCCGAAGCTGTATTCGGCGGCGACCGGGGCGGGGTTTTCGTCGATCACCAGGGTCGCGGCGGTGATGGCCGGGGCCCCGTGCGGCTGCACCAGGCGGATGGGAACGATGGCGGCCTCGTGCGCGCGCACGGGGGCCTCCAGGTCCAGGACGCCCAGGTCCTGCGGCACGTCCGAGGCCAGGCCCAGGACCGAATCGCGCAGGTCGTCCCAGGTGGCCGAATCCTGCAGGGGGTTGTCCTGCGCCATCGCCGGTCCGGCCAGCAGCAGAACGGCAAGGATATGCGCTTTCATCGCTTACTCTCCTTTCCTCATGCGGCGATAGACAAGATCGGCGGTGTCGGCCCGGGCGTCGTCCTCGGCCCGCGCCACGACCTGCGCGTGAAAGGGCGACAGCGAGCAGACCGGGTCGGTCGCCCGCGCATCGCCCGCCAGCGCCATGGCCTGGCAGCGGCAGCCGCCGAAATCCACGGTCTTGCGGGCGCAGGACTGGCAGGGCTCGGGCATCCAACCCGTGCCGCGAAAGGCGTTGAAGCTGTCGGACCCGTGCCAGATTTCGCCCAGGGGGGTGTCGCGGACATTCTCGAACCGCATCCAGGGGATCGACTGCGCGGCGTGGCAGGGCAGCACCGTGCCGTCGGGCGCGACGTTCAGGCCTGTCGATCCCCAACCGCCCATGCAGGCCTTGGGATAAACCGCGTGATGATCGGCGGGGACATAGTCGATGACCATGCGCCCGCGCAGCCGGATGCGCGCGTCGTTCACCACCTGGCGCGCAAAGGCCGCCTGTTCGCGCGTGGGCATCAGCGCCTTGCGGTTCAGATCCGCCCAGCCGTGGAACTGCACGGTCGCGACCTCGATCCGCCGCGCGCCGAGTTGTTCGGCCAGCGCGATCATCTCGGGCAGGCGCTCCAGGTTCTGGCGGTGAACCACGGCGTTGATGGTCAGGGGAAAGCCGATCTCCTGCACCCAGGCGGCGAAGGCCATCTTCTTGTCCCAGGATCCCGGATGGCCGCTGATGCGGTCGGCCATGTCGGGGCGGATGCCCTGCAAGGACAGTTGCACGTGATCCACGCCCGCGCGGTCCAGCTCCTCCAGCCGCTCGCGCGTGATGCCGATGCCGGAGGTGATCAGGTTCACATAAAGCCTCGCATCCCGCGCATGGGTCACGATCTGCGCCAGATCGCGCCGCGCGCCGGGTTCCCCGCCCGAGACATGGACCTGCAACACGCCCAGGTCGGCGGCCTGCCGGAAGACGCGGCCCCAGTCGTCGGCGGTCAGTTCCTGCGCGGCGCGGGTCAGTTCGACCGGGTTGGAACAATAAGGGCAGGCGAGGGGGCAGCGATGCGTGACCTCGGCCAGCATGGCCATGGGCAGGCCGGGGGTGACGGGGTTGCCGTCCAGGTCGCGGGGTTGGTGTTGCTGGTCCTTCATGGCGTCCTCACAAAGACCATCCGCCGTTCGATCAGCCCGGTCAGGAAATCGCGCACGTCGCCCGCGATCTGGTCTTCGGGGGCATTATAGCGCGCGGCAAGGCCGCTGACGATGGCCGACAGGGGGCGCGCGCCGTCCAGTTCCCCCAGGATCGCGTCGCCGATGGCGTCCAGCTGCATGGCCCGTTCGGGGGCCTGCAACACGCGGATGCCGCGCACGCGGTCATGGGCCAGCCGCACGCCGCGCGGCAGATAGGGGATGTCGTCGGGGCCGATCAGGGGGGCGGGCCGGATGGAAGCTGGCTGGGCGGTCATTTCGCCATCCCCTCGCCCGGCCGCCAGGCGCCCGGCGGGATGTTGCCTTCGACATAGCCGTGCCACAGCGCGTCAAGCTGCGCCCACAGCACGTCGGTCTTGAAGACCAACGCCGCCGCCGCCGCGTCCTGTTTTTCGCGCGTGTCGGCATGGGTCAGCACGTAATCAAGGCCGAATTTCACGTCCTCGGGCGCCTCGGTCAGGCGCTTTCGGAAATAGGACAGGCTGGAATCGTCCGCAAAATCGTAATGCGCCAGCAGCCCCTCGATCCGCTGGGCATGGATTTTCGGCGCGAACAGTTCGGTCAGGCTGGCCGCCACCGCGTCCAGCAGGGGCATGTCGCGCACGAAGCGGACATAGGCGTCCACCGCGAAGCGCGTGGCGGGCATGATGCCCACGCCGGATGCCACATAATCCGGATCCAGCCCCACGGCCTGCGCCAAGGCCAGCCAGCGCCGGATGCCGCCGCCTTCGGCGATGCCGCCGTCGTGATCCTCGATCCGCTTGCGCCAATGGCGGCGCAGGTCGGGATCCTCGACGCGGGACATGAAGGCCGCGTCCTTCATGGGGATGCGGGATTGATACATCCAGCGGTTGATGACCCAGGCTCGAACCTCGTCGGGGGTGCAATGGCCGCCATGCAGCCGTTCGTGGAAGGGGTGGCGGTCGTGGTAACGCGCGGCCCCGATGGCGCGCAGCCGGGCCTCGAAATCCTCGCGCGATTGCGCCTGGTCTTGCCCCGGTTCTGAAAAGGCGTCCTTCACAGCGTGATCTCCATTCCGTCGCGGCCGATCTGCCAGCCGCTGGCTTCTGCTTCGCGCGTCTGAGTGCTGGCCGGATCGACCAGCGGATTGGAATTGTTCATGTGGACGAAGACCCGCCGCCCGACAGGCACGTCCTTGAATGCGGCAATGGTTTCCACCACCGGCATGTGCCCCATGCGCCGCCCGGTCTTCTGGCCAAGGCCCAGGCGGATCATCTCGTCATCCTCCCACAGGGTGCCGTCGAACATCAGCAGATCCGCGCCCGCGATGCGGTCCGCCAGCCAGTCCGGCAGGTCCGCGCAGCCCGGGATATAAAGCGCCCGGCGCCCGTTCGCCGTCAGTTCCACGCCCACGGTCGTCTCGCCCACCAGGCCCGTCTCGACCACATCGCCTTCCTGGTAAAGCGGCACCTTGCCCGGCACCGCGAACAGCCTGGCCGTCAGCCCCGGCGCGATCCCGACCGGCTGGTCCAGGGTGACGCGGTTTCGCGGCACCAGATCGGCGCGCAAGGCCCCCAGCATCGGGTTTGCGGCCAGGACCGCATGGATCGCGGGCGTCGCCCACAGCGCAAAGGGCTGGCTTTCGCGCAGCGTCAGCAGCCCCGCCACATGGTCGATATCGCCATTCGTCACCAGCACCGATTGCAGCGGCACGTCGCGCAGCCCTGTCGGATGCAGCGCGGGCGTGGCCGCCAGCTGCGCCCGGATGTCGGGCGAGGCGTTCAGGACCGCCCAGGACCGCCCATCCGCGCTGACCGCGACCGAGCTTTGCGTCATCGCCGGTATCCGGCCGTCCCGCGCGGCATTGCAGTTGCCGCAGCCGCAGTTCCATTGCGGCAGGCCCCCGCCCGCCGCCGCGCCCAAGACGATGATCCGCATGATCCCCCTGACGAAAAGACCCCGCCCGATTGCCTCGGACGGGGCCGTTCATGATGCCTGAAGCGGGTGCCTCAGAACAGGACGGGCTCGTCCTCGGCCGGGGCGTACATGTTGATTTCCATGCCGCAGGCGATTTCTTTCAGGGTGGGTTTAGTCCAAGCCATGCATTTCCTCCAAATCCACGGCCGCCGGTCTGGCGACTGTGTGTCATGTTAGAGCAGAGACAACGCGATTCAACAGGACTAAGGTCGCATACAACGGAAAGTTACGCCTTGCGGCCCCTGCCGGGAAAATGTGGCAATGTTCCTCGTTGTTTTATCCGCCTGCCTTGCCGGAGAGGTGCCCACCTGCGGGCCCGTGACGCTGGCCGGCCAACCCTTCGCCAGCATTGACCAATGCGCGGCCGAGGCGCCGCGAATCGCTGAAGGCTGGCTGGCGGACCATGCCCCGCTGGTCCAGGGCGGATTGTCCTGCCTGCCCCTGTCCGGCCTGCCCGCCCTGCCGGTCGCGGCGGTGGCCCCCGGCGTCAATGTCCACCTGGGCCAGGTCGCGCAGTTCGAGGATAGCCCCGACGGCTGGATCGCAAACCTGGGCTTTGTCGTGGGCCGCGACAGCATCGCGGTGATCGACGCGGGGGCGTCCCGCGCGCAGGGGCAGGCGCTGTTCGCGGCCATCCGGGCCGTCAGCGACAAGCCGATCAGCCATCTGGTTCTTACCCACATGCATCCCGACCACGCCTTCGGGGCCGAGGTCTTCCGCGAAGCGGGCGCCGCCGTCATCGGCCATGAAAAGCTGGCCGATGCCCTGCAAGCGCGCGGCCCGGCCTATCTGGACAACCTGACCCGGCTTTACGGCCCCGGGCCGATGATCGGCACGCGGGTGGCGCTGCCGGACGTGGCAGTCGCGGACCGGCTGGAAATCGACCTGGGCGGGCGCGTCCTGACGCTGACGGCCACCGGCCCCGCGCACAGCGACAACGACCTGACGGTGCGCGACAGCGCCACCGGCACGCTGTTCGCGGGCGACCTGGTGTTCCGCGGGCTGACGCCCATCGTGGACGGATCGCTGCCCGGCTGGCTGGACTGGATGGCGGTGCCGCAGCCCGGCGGCCCCGTTGTGCCCGGCCATGGTCCGGTGGCGGCGGACTGGCGCGATGCGGTCACGGCGCAGCGCGACTTCCTGACGGCCCTGGCCCATCACACGCGCCAGGCGGTCCGTGCGGGCCTGCCCCTGTCCCAGGCGGTGCCCGCCATCGTGGACGGCTTGCAGCCTTTCGCGGGGAACTGGGCGTCCTTCCCCGACTCCGTCGCGCGCGACGCCACCGCCGCCTTCAAGGAACTGGAATGGGAGTAAGGGTTTGACAGGACGGGGCTTGTCAAGCGACCATCTTGCCAAAGGCTCGCACGCAGGTTGCGAACAGGGGGGAAAAGACGTGAAACCATCGTTCTACATCACCGTGGCCATGGCCGCGCTGCTGGCCGGGGGCGCGCAGGCGCAACTGGTCATCGAGAAAGGCAGCGACGACCGCATCAACTGGAAAAGCCTCGAGGATTTCGGCGCGGCCCATGCGGATCTCAAGGGGAAAAGCGTGTCGATCCTGGCCCCCTGGATGGGCCCCGACCAGGAGCTGTTCACCTCGATCGCCGCCTATTTCGAGGATGCGACGGGGGCGAAGGTGAACTATTCCGGCTCGACCAGCTTCGAGCAGCAGATCGTCATCGACAGCGAGGCCGGATCGCCCCCCGATATCGGCGTGCTGCCGCAGCCGGGCCTGGCCGCCGAACTGGCCGCCAAGGGATACCTGAAGGATCTGGGCGACGACACTGCCCAATGGGTGCGCGACAATTATGCGGCGGGCGACAGCTGGGCCGCGCTTGGCACCTATGCGGGCCGGGACGGGGCGGAAAAGATGTTCGCCTTCCCCTACAAGGCGGACGTGAAGTCGCTGGTCTGGTATGTGCCGGAAAACTTCGAGGACGGGGGATACGAGATCCCCGAAACCTATGAGGATCTGCGCGCGCTGACCGAACAGATCGCCGCCGATGGCGAGACGCCGTGGTGCATCGGCCTGGCCTCGGGCGGGGCGACCGGCTGGCCCGCGACCGACTGGGTCGAGGATCTGATGCTGCGGCTGAACACCCCCGAGGATTACGACGCCTGGACCACCAACGCGCTGCCCTTCAACGATCCCAAGGTCGTCAAGGCCATCGAGGAATTCGGCTGGTTCGCCAAGAACGACGATTTCGTCGCGGGCGGCGCGGCATCCGTTGCGTCGAACGATTTCCGCGAAAGCCCGGCCGGTCTGTTCGCAAGCCCGCCCGGCTGCTACATGCACCGGCAGGCAAGCTTCATCCCGTCCTTCTTCCCCGAGGGCACGGTCGAGGGCGAGGATTACGATTTCTTCTATTTCCCCGCCCCCGCCGATGGCAGCCTGGGCCAGCCGGTGCTGGGCGGCGGCACGCTGTTCGGGGTCTTCACCGACAATCCCGTGGCCCTGGCCTTCATCGAGTTCCTGCAGACGCCCGCCGCCCATGAGCTGTGGATGGCGCAATCGGGCTTCACCACGCCCTATACCGCCGTCAACATGGAGGCCTATGCCGGAGAGACGCAGCGCAAGATGGGCCAGATCCTGCTGGACGCGACCACCTTCCGCTTTGACGGGTCGGACCTGATGCCCGGCGCGGTGGGCGCGGGGGCCTTCTGGACGGGCATGGTCGATTTCGTGGGCGGCGCATCGGCGCAGGACGTGGCCGACCGCATCCAGCAGACCTGGGCCACGCTGAAGTAACGCCTTGGGCGCGGCGGAACCGCCGCCGCGCCGTGTCACGGGTTCGGGGGTTTTCCGGCATGGAACTGTTCTGGCTGGCCGTCAGCACCATCGCGATCGGCGTCTTCGGCTGCGTGGCCTGGTTCTGGGGATCGAACTGGGTGCTGGACCGCATCTATCCCCCGCGCGGGCCGGATGCGGGCGACAACATCCGCAAGGCCAACCAGATCCGGCCTTGGCTGTTTCTGGGCCCCGCGATCCTGTTTCTGGGCGTCTATCTGGTTTATCCGATCTTCGACAGCCTGTGGCGGTCGGTCCACAACGCGCGCGGCACGGAATTCGTGGGCGGGTCGAACTATGCCTGGCTGATGGGCGACGGCAAGTTCCGCGAATCGATGCGCAACAACCTGGTCTGGCTGCTGGTGGTGCCCGCGCTGTCCACGCTGTTCGGGCTGATCGCGGCGCAGCTGACCGACCGGCTGAAATGGGGCAATATCGGCAAGTCGCTGATCTTCATGCCCATGGCGATCAGCTTCGTGGGCGCGGGGGTGATCTGGAAGTTCATCTATGAATACCGCGAACCGGGCGAGGCCCAGATCGGCCTGCTGAACGCCATCGTGCAGGCGCTTGGCGGCGGCCCGCAGCTGTGGCTGACGCTGATTCCCTGGAACAACTTCTTCCTGATGGTGGTGCTGGTCTGGATCCAGACGGGCTTTGCGATGGTGATCCTGTCCGCCGCCCTGCGCGGCATCCCCGAGGAAACCATCGAGGCCGCGATCCTGGACGGCGCATCCCCCTGGCAGGTGTTCTTCAGGATCAAGGTGCCCCAGATCATGGGCACCATCGCGGTCGTCTGGACCACCATCACCATCGTGGTCCTGAAGGTCTTCGACATCGTGTTCGTGATGACCAACGGGCAATGGGGCACGCAGGTGCTGGCGAACCTGATGTATGACTGGATGTTCCGGGGCACGCCCGATTACGGGCGCGGATCGGCCATCGCCATCATCCTGATGCTGCTGGTGACGCCCATCATGATCTGGAACATGCTCAACGTGCGCAGGGAGGTGCGGTGATGGAGGGCATGGCCGGACAGAAATCCTCGCTGGTCTGGGCCGTGAACATCGCGGCCTTCCTGCTGGTCCTGCTGTGGACGATCCCGACGCTGGGGCTGCTGGTGTCGTCCTTCCGCGACCGGGACCAGATCCTGACCTCGGGCTGGTGGCAGTCCTTTTCCGCGCAGGAGGCCACGGGCTTCGTGCGCACCGGGACCGGCGACGACGCGGTCCAAGAGGACGGGCTTTATGTCATAGAAGGCACCGTGCTGGAGGAGGGCCAGAGCCTGATCGGCTGGGGCACCCGCGCCCGCGAACCCGCCGCCTTCGCGCCCGGCGACACGACCGAGATCGAGGACGGCTGGCAATTGACCGTGGCCGCCGACGGCACATACCGCCTGACCTCGCCCACCCCCTTCGAGATGCGCAGGGGAGAGCGGATCTTCGTCACCACCGGCGCGCCCGCCCGGCTGACCACGGAAAACTACAACCGCGTCCTGACCGCCGAAGGCCTGGGCCGGGCCTTCATGAACACGCTGACGGTGACGATCCCCGCCACCGTGATCCCCATCCTGATCGCGGCCTTCGCGGCCTATGCCCTGGCCTGGATGGAGTTTCCGGGCCGCGCCATCCTGACCGCCGCCGTGGTGGGCTTGCTGGTCGTGCCCCTGCAGGTGGCGCTGATCCCGCTGTTGCGGCTGCACAACGATCTGGGGATCGGCAAGGGATACCTGGGCATCTGGCTGGCCCATACCGGCTTCGGCCTGCCGCTGGCGATCTATCTGCTGCGCAACTACATGGCCGGCCTGCCGCGCGAGGTCATTGAATCCGCCCGCGTGGACGGCGCGACCGAATTCCAGATCTTCCGCAAGATCATCCTGCCCTTGTCCTTTCCCGCCCTGGCGTCGTTTGCGATCTTCCAGTTCCTGTGGGTCTGGAACGACCTGCTTGTGGCGACCGTCTTCCTTGGCAATACACGCGAGCAGTTGGTCATGACCGGCGTGCTGCGCGAATTGATGGGATCCAAGGGGGGCGAATGGGAAATCCTCGCCACCTCGGCCTTCATCTCGATCGCGGTGCCGCTGCTCGTGTTCTTCGCGATGCAGAAATATCTGGTCCGCGGCCTTCTGGCCGGGTCCGTGAAAGGTGGATGAGACTTGACGGCAACGAAAATCGATTGGTGGAAGGGTGGAGTCATCTATCAGATCTATCCGCGCAGTTTCCAGGACACGACGGGCGACGGGATCGGCGACCTGCCGGGCATCACGCAGCGCCTGCCCTATGTCGCCTCGCTGGGCGTGGACGCGGTCTGGATCTCGCCCTTCTTCACCTCGCCCATGAAGGATTTCGGCTATGATGTCAGCGACTATCGCGGCATCGATCCCCTGTTCGGCCGGATGGAGGATTTCGACGTCCTGATCGCGCGCGCCCATGAACTGGGCCTGAAGGTGATGATCGACCTGGTGATGTCGCATACCTCGGACCAGCACCCGTGGTTCGCGGAAAGCCGCGCCAGCCGGGACAACCCGCGCGCCGACTGGTATGTCTGGGCCGATCCCAAGCCCGACGGCACGCCGCCCAACAACTGGCTGTCGATCTTCGGCGGCCCCGCCTGGCATTGGGACGCCCGGCGGGAACAGTACTACCTGCACAACTTCCTGGTCTCGCAGCCGGATCTCAATTTCCACAACCCCGCCGTCCAGGACGAGCTGCTGGACATGGCCCGGTTCTGGCTGGACCGGGGCGTGGACGGCTTCCGGCTGGACACCGTCAACTTCTATTTCCACGACGCGCAACTGCGCGACAACCCGCCCTTGGCCCGCGAGTTGCGCAAGTCGGACACCGCGCCGGCGGTCAACCCCTACAACCACCAGAGCCACCGTTACGACAAGTCGCAGCCGGAAAACGTGGCCTTCCTGGAACGCTTCGCCGCCCTGCTGCGCGGCTATGGCGCCGCCGTGATCGGCGAGATCGGCGACAGCGAACGCGCCCTTGAACTGCTGGAGGAATATACCGGCGTCGCGGGGCGGATGCAGATGTCCTATGTCTTCGACTTCCTGTCGGGACAGGATCTGGCCGCGACCCGCATCACCCAGGTCTTCGACGCCCTGCACAGCGTGGCGCCCAATTCTTGGCCCTGCTGGGCCATGTCGAACCACGACGTTGTCCGCCATATCAGCCGCTGGACCCTGTCCGACCCCGCCGCCAAGGCCTATGCCACCGTGCTGTTGTGCATGAAGGGCTCCGTCTGTCTTTACCAGGGCGAGGAACTGGGCCTGCCCGAAGCCGAGATCGCCTTTGAAGACCTGCAGGATCCCTATGGCAAGGAATTCTGGCCGGAATTCAAGGGCCGCGATGGCTGCCGCACGCCGATGGTCTGGGACATGGGCGTGAACGGCGGCTTTTCCACGGCGAAACCCTGGCTGCCCATTCCCCATGCGCATCTGCAACGCACCGTGACAGCCCAGGAAGCCGACGCCCAGTCGATGCTGCACCATTACCGCTGGGCCATCGGTCTGCGGCGCAGGCATTCGGCGCTGCGGGGCGGGGACATGACCGACATCCGGGCCGAGGGTCCGGTCCTGACCTTCAACCGTGCCGACGACCAGCAGGTGCTGCACATCCGCGCCAACCTGTCGGCGGACGAGGCGGGGGGCCTTCGGCCCTGGCAGGTCCAGGTCATCGAGGGATAGGGTTCACGCGTAACAGGCAAGGGGGGAACGCCGATGGCCGATCTGAAACTGACCGATGTCGCCAAGTCCTATGGCGACGTGCATGTCCTGAAGGGCATCGACCTGGACATCCGGTCGGGCGAGTTCATCGTCTTCGTCGGCCCCTCGGGCTGCGGGAAATCCACCCTGCTGCGCATGATCGCGGGGCTGGAACGGATCAGCAGCGGCACGCTGGACATCGACGGGCAGCGGATGAACGACATCCCGCCCAGCCAGCGCGGCATCGCCATGGTGTTCCAGTCCTATGCGCTGTATCCGCACATGACGGTGCGCGACAACATGGCCTTTGCCCTGAAGATCGCGGGCAAGTCCAAGGCCGAGGTTCAGGCGGCTACTGACCGCGCGGGCCGGATGCTGCAACTGACGCCCTATCTGGACCGCCTGCCCAAGGCCCTGTCGGGGGGCCAGCGCCAGCGGGTCGCCATCGGCCGGGCCATCGTGCGCGACCCCAAGGTTTATCTGTTCGACGAGCCCTTGTCGAACCTGGACGCCGCCCTGCGCGTGGCGACCCGCATCGAGATCGCGCAGCTGAAGGCCGCCATGCCCGACCGCACGATGATCTATGTCACCCATGACCAGACCGAGGCGATGACCCTGGCCGACCGCATCGTCGTGCTGGCGGGCGGCGGCATCGCCCAGGTCGGCGCGCCGCTGGAACTGTATGAGCGCCCGGTGAACGAATTCGTCGCAGGGTTCATCGGCAGCCCGGCGATGAACCTGCTGCCGGGCCGTGTCGCCGCCACCGGCGCCACGACCACCGTGCAACTGGACGACGGCGGCACCGCGCTTGTGGCCATCCCGACTCGCGCGGGGGACGAGGGGATGCGCGTCAACCTGGGCGTCCGCCCCGAGGACATGCGCGAAACGGACGGTCCCGCCCTGTTCGAGGGCACCGTGGACCTGACCGAGGCCCTGGGCGAGGTGACGCTGCTTTACTTCGGCACGCGCGGCGACACCGTTCCGGTCATCGCCAAGCTGCCCGGCATCCATCCCGGCCTGAACGGCCGGACCGTGCGCCTGACCGCCGACCCCGCCGCGCTGCACCTGTTCCACGACGGGCGGTCGTTGCTGTATCGCGACGGGGTGGATCTGCCGCCCTACCAGCCGCGCGCATCCGTGGGGGCGCATCTTCCCGCCTGACGGCCAAGGCCGGCAGTTTGCACAAGGCGCATGGCAGGGCTTCCGAATTTCCCGGGAACCATGCTCGCCTGTCCCGGTTCGGGTTCAAAGGGGACAGACATGCGCATCATCATCACCTTGGCTTTCGCCCTCATCGGTGCCGTTCTTCTGGCAGGGGGTGTCTATCTTGCCACCTTGGGGGGCAGCCCGTTCATCGCCGCATCTGGGGCGGTGCTGATCCTGGTGGCGGTGCTGGTCGCCGCGCGCAGTCCCTGGTCCCGCTGGGTTTATGCCGCGTTCCTGGTCGCGCTGGCGGTCTGGTCCTGGCTTGATTCCGGCTATGACTGGTGGGCGCTGGCCTCGCGCATGGGGATGTTCCTGGTCCTGGGGCTGCTGCTTCTGCTGCCCATCGGCGCAGGCCGCAACCGGCCCGGCCGGATCGCCCTGTTCACTGTCACCGCGATCACCGGCATCGCCCTGCTGGGCAGCCTCGCCACCGACCCGCACGAGATCACCGGCGCGCTTCCCGACCAGGTCGCCAATGCCGATCCCGCCCTGGGCCCGCCCGGTGGACCGGACGACTGGCTGGCCTATGGGCGCACCAGCTTCGGGCAACGTTTCTCTCCGCTGGACCAGATCACGGCGGAAAATGTAGGCGCGCTGGAAACCGCCTGGACCTACCGGACCGGCGACATGCGCCAGCCCGGTGACACGGACGAGACGACCTATCAGGCGACCCCGATCAAGGTGGGCAACACGCTTTACCTTTGCACGCCGCACAACTGGCTGGTGGCGCTAGACGCCGACACGGGGGCCGAACGCTGGGTCTACAAGGCCGCCATCGAACCCCTCAGCCAGCGCCAGCACCAGACCTGCCGGGGCGTCAGCTATTGGCCGGGCGACGGCGCCGCCACCGCCGCCGCGCCGGAACCCGCCGTGCTGCCCGCCGCGACCGACCATCCGCAAAGCCCCGCCGTCAGCGCCGAAACACAGTCCTCGGGGCCCTGCACCGACCGGATCTTCATGCCGACCTCGGACGCGCATATGCTGGCGCTGAACCCGCAGACCGGGCAGTTGTGCAGCGATTTCGCCGACAAGGGCGCGCTGAACCTGATCCACAACATGCCCTTCAAGCAGGCGGGGTTCTATTATTCGACCTCGCCCCCGGTCATCATCGGCAATGCCCTGGTCGTGGGCGGCGCGGTGAACGACAACTATGATGTGAACGCGCCCTCGGGGGTGATCCGGGCCTATGACGTGCGCGACGGGCGGCTGCTCTGGAACTGGGATTCGGGCAACCCGCAGGCGACCGCGCCCTTCGACGTGACCGACCCGAACCAGACCTATACGCCGTCTTCGCCGAACAGCTGGGCGCCCCTGTCGGCGGACCCGGACTTGGGGCTGGTCTATGTGCCCATGGGCAACCGCACGCCCGACCAGCTGGGCATGTTCCGCAACGAGGCCGAGGAAACCTATTCCTCCTCGGTCGTGGCGCTGGATGCTGCCACCGGGCAGGCCCGCTGGGTCCGGCAGTTCGTCCACCATGACCTGTGGGACATGGACACGCCCGCGCAGCCCACGCTGCTGGACCTGGACATGCCGGATGGCCGCGTGCCCGCCCTGGTGGTGCCCACCAAGCAGGGCGATGTCTATGTCCTGAATCGCCAGACGGGCGAGCCGATCCTGCCCGTCACCGAACGCCCCGCCCCCCAGGGCACCGTGCCTGAGGATTTCGCGGCCCCCACGCAGCCTGTCTCTGCCCTGTCCTTTGAACCGGAACCGCTGACCGAATCGCAGATGTGGGGCGCGACGCTGATCGACCAGATGCTGTGCCGGATCCAGTTCCGCAAGCTGCGCTATGAAGGCCGCTATACCCCCCCGTCGCTGCAAGGCACGCTTGTCCATCCCGGCAATTTCGGCGTCTTCAACTGGGGCGGCATCGCCGTCGATCCGCGCCGCCAGGTGATGTTCGGGATGCCGCTGCAACTGGCCTTCACCTCGCGCCTGGTGCCTGCGGAACAGGCAGCGGGGCAGGCCACCAATTCGGGCGAACAGGGGCTCAATTCCAATGCCGGGGCGCCCTATGCGGTGGAAATGGGGCCGTTCCTGTCGCCCCTGGGCGTGCCCTGCCAGCAGCCGCCCTGGGGTTTCGTCGCGGGCGCCGACCTGCGCACCGGAGAGATCGCCTGGAAGCACCGCAACGGCACCACCATGGACATGACGCCGCTGCCCTTGGCCCTGCCCCTGGGGATGCCGGGAATCGGCGGGCCGGTCATCACCGGGTCGGGCGTGGTCTTCATGGCGGCTGCGGTGGACAACTTCCTGCGCGCCTATGACCTGACCACGGGCCGGGAACTGTGGCGCGGGCGGCTGCCTGCGGGCGGGCAGGCCACGCCCATGACCTATCTAGACAGCCAGGGCCGGCAGGTGGTGGTGCTGGTCGCGGGCGGGCATGGGTCCATCGGCACCGATCTGGGCGATCATGTGCTGGCCTGGCGGCTGCCTGCCGGTGCCGGCAATTAGTTCTTGGCCGGATCGCACCCCCGCGTGCTATGATCCGCGCTACCGACCGAGGAGGAGCCGGCCCGGTATGCGTCACGCCGATCATGTCGCCCGAGAGTCGCAGTCCAATTCCGCGACCTCTGCCCTTGCCGCGTCCTGGCGGCGGTCGCTGCTGAAGCACGGGCTGGACCCGTCGGATGCGCGCCGCCCCGAGCGCCTGACCCTGCCCGAACTGGCCCGCCGCCGCCAGGCGATGGATCATTTCCTGCGCGTGGCATCCCCGCAGCTGGACCAGCTGTTCAACCTGGTCGGCCTGTCCGGCTGCAACGTCCTGCTGACCGACGCCGATGGCGTGGTGCTGGACCAGCGCGTGAATGCGGCGGATGCCGAACAGTTCCGGGACTGGGGGTTGTGGCAGGGCGCCGACTGGTCCGAATCCGCCCAGGGCACCAACGGCATCGGCACCTGCTTGGCCGAGGGGCGGCCCATCACCATCCACCGGGGCGAACATTTCCGCACCCGCAACACGGCGATGTCCTGCATGGACGCGCCGATCTGGGGACCGGACGGGCGGCTGCTGGCGGCGCTGGATGTCAGTTCCGCGCGGGCCGACCAGACCGAACGCTATAACCGCCTGATCGGCGCGCAGGTGGCCCAGACCGCCCGCGCGATCGAGGCGATGTTCTTCCGCGCCAGTTTCCCGGGCGCCCGCATCGTCGCGCCCGGCGATTCGGTCGATGCCGCCGTGCTGCTGGCCGTGGACAAGGACGACCTGGCCATCGGCGCGACCCGGGCCGCGCGCCGTGCCCTGGGGCTGGAACGCGAAGGCGCGATCCGCCCGCGCCCCGCCGCCGACCTTCTGGGCCGCGACGACGACCTGACCGGGTTCGACAAGGCCGAACGCGCCGCCGTGGCCCGCGCCCTGGCCCGGGCCGAGGGCAACGTGTCGGCGGCGGCGCGCGCCCTGGGGGTCGGGCGGGCCACGCTCTACCGCCGCATGGCGCGGTTGGGCCTGGGCGAAAAGAACGGCTGACTGTCTCAATCGTGAGACAGGGCCGGGGCTGCGGCGCGGGAAAGCCGCTTGCAACGAATCGCCCAAGCGCCAAGCTGTCACCCATACCCGGAGAGGGAGAGACTCCGGGCGGTACCCAGAGGAGGAAACGATGCCGAACGACCAGACGCACGAGTTCAAGGGCGTGGGCGTGATGCCCTTTGCCAAGCGTTACGACAACTTCATCGGCGGCCAGTGGGTCGCGCCCAAGGCGGGCCGCTATTTCACCAACACCACCCCCATCACCGGCGCCGCCATCGGCGAGATCGCCCGGTCCGACGCCAGCGACATCGAGGCCGCGCTGGATGCGGCCCACGCCGCCAAGGACAAATGGGGCCAGACGTCGCCTGCGGAACGGTCGCTGATCCTGAACCGCATCGCCGACCGGATGGAACAGAACCTGGAACTGCTGGCCACCGCCGAAACCTGGGACAACGGCAAGCCGATCCGGGAAACGATGGCCGCCGACCTGCCGCTGGGCATCGACCATTTCCGCTATTTCGCGGGCGTGCTGCGCGCGCAGGAAGGCGGGATTTCGGAAATCGACCACGACACGGTCGCCTATCACTTCCACGAACCGCTGGGCGTGGTGGGCCAGATCATCCCCTGGAACTTCCCGCTGCTGATGGCGGTGTGGAAGCTGGCCCCGGCGCTGGCCGCGGGCAACTGCGTGGTGCTGAAGCCCGCCGAACAGACCCCTGCCACCATCATGATCTTTGCCGATCTGATTTCCGACCTGCTGCCGCCGGGCGTGCTGAACATCGTGAACGGCTTCGGCCTGGAAGCGGGCAAGCCGCTGGCGTCCAATCCGCGCATCGCCAAGATCGCCTTTACCGGGGAAACCACCACCGGGCGGCTGATCATGCAATATGCGTCGGAAAACCTGATTCCGGTGACGCTGGAACTGGGCGGCAAGTCCCCCAACATCTTCTTCGAGGATGTCTGCCGCGAGGACGACGATTTCTTCGACAAGGCCATCGAAGGCTTCGTGATGTTCGCGCTGAACCAGGGCGAGGTCTGCACCTGCCCGTCGCGCGCCCTGATCCACGAATCCATCTATGACCGCTTCATGGAACGCGCGCTCAAGCGCGTCGAGGCGATCAAGCTGGGCGACCCGCGCGACAGCGCCACCATGGTCGGCGCCCAGGCCTCGTCGGAACAGAAGGAAAAGATCCTTTCCTATTTCGACATCGGCCGCAAGGAAGGGGCCGAGGTGCTGATCGGCGGCGAGGCGGCGGATCACGGCGGGGAACTGTCGGGCGGCTATTACATCAAGCCGACCGTGTTCCGCGGCAACAACAAGATGCGCATCTTCCAGGAGGAGATCTTCGGCCCCGTGGTGTCGGTGACCACCTTCAAGGACCAGGACGAGGCGCTGTCGATCGCCAATGACACGCTGTATGGCCTGGGCGCGGGCATCTGGTCGCGCGAGGCCAACACCTGCTACCGCTTCGGCCGCGCGATCAAGGCGGGCCGGGTCTGGACCAACTGCTATCACGCCTATCCGGCCCACGCGGCCTTCGGCGGCTACAAGCAGTCGGGCATCGGGCGCGAAAACCACAAGATGATGCTGGACCATTACCAGCAGACCAAGAACATGCTGGTCAGCTACTCGCCCAAGAAGCTGGGCTTCTTCTGAAACGGACGGGCCGGGGCGAACCCGGCCCGTCCAGCCGCGCCGGGGGCCGGGCGCCTGTCCTTCCCGCCAGGGCGCAACCATCCGCCGGGTGCGGCGTTGAACCGGAAGCCACCCGCTTCTGGTTCTTCCCATGCCCAAGGACGCCGTCATCTCCGACCCCCGCGACGCCGCGAAGGAAGCGGGGCTGGTTTATGTCAACGACGACATGCCGGGGATCACGCGGCGAAGGTCCGGCAAGGGGTTTGTCTATCGCGGCCCGGATGGCAAGGCGATCACCGACAAGGCCGAACGCGCGCGGCTGGCATCGCTGGCCATCCCGCCCGCCTATGCCGATGTCTGGATCTGCCCCGATCCGCGCGGCCATATCCAGGCCACCGGCCGGGACGAGAAGGGCCGCAAGCAATACCGTTACCACCCCGATTTCCGCGCGGTCCGCGACAGCGCCAAATACGACCACATGCTGGACTTCGCCCATGCCCTGCCGCAGATCCGGGCGCGCGTGGACCAGGACATGTCCCGGCGCGGGATGCCCGCCGAAAAGGTGCTGGCGACGGTGGTGCATCTGCTGGAAAACACCATGATCCGGGTGGGCAACCTGGATTACGCCAAGCAGAACAAGTCCCACGGGTTGACCACCCTGCGCGACCGGCATGTGAAGATCGACGGGAACGAGGTCCGCTTCCGCTTCAAGGGCAAATCGGGCAAGGAATGGAACCTGGGCCTGAGGGACCGGCGCGTGGCGCGCATCGTGCGCGCCGCCCAGGACATCCCCGGCCAGCACCTGTTCCAGTATCTGGACGAGGACGGCGCGCGGCAGAAGGTCACCTCGACCGAGGTGAACGCCTACCTGCGCGAGATTTCCGGCCAGAACGTCACTGCCAAGGATTTCCGCACCTGGACCGGCACCGTCCTGGCCGCCCTGGCGCTGATGGAATACGAGGCCTGCGACAGCCAGGCGGCCGCCAAGCGCAACATCTGCGACGCGATCGAGCGTGTCGCCAGCCGCCTTGGCAACACGCCCACGATCTGCCGCAAGTGCTATGTCCACCCCGAGGTGATCGACGCCTATCTGGCCCGCGAATTGAAGCTGGAATTGCAGGACGAAATCGCCGACGATCTGGAACAACCCGGCCTGCGCCCCGAGGAGCGGCAGGTGCTGGAATTCCTGAAGAAAAGGTTGAAGCCATGAGCACGGTCACAGCCACCCCCGCCGCCCTGGACCTGATCGCCGAGATCGTGGCCGATCACGGCCCGGTCCTGTTCCACCAGTCGGGCGGCTGCTGCGACGGATCCTCGCCCATGTGCTATCCGCAGGGCGATTTCCGCGTGGGCGAACGCGACGTGAAGCTGGGCGAGATCGGCGGCGCGCCCTTCTATATCAGCGCCTCCCAGGCCGAGGCCTGGGCGCATACGGATCTGATCATCGACGTGGTGCCCGGGCGCGGCGGCATGTTCAGCCTGGACAACGGGCGGGAAAAGCGGTTCCTCACCCGGTCGGAAATCTGCCGGATCTGATTGGCAGGGGGTCGCCGGTCCCCTATAACGCCCCGACATCATCGGGGGTCGGATCATGGCATACAGCGTTTTCATCGACGGCGAGGCAGGCACGACGGGCCTGCAAATCCGCGAGCGGCTGGCACCGCGCGATGACATCCGCCTGATCCAGATCGACCCCGACCGCCGCAAGGATGCCAGCGCCCGGCGCGAGGCGTTCCAACAGGCCGACGTGGCGATCCTGTGCCTGCCCGACGATGCCGCGCGCGAGGCGGCGGCCCTGGCCGCCGACGGGGACACGCGGATCATCGACGCATCCACCGCGCATCGGGTGGATCCGGCCTGGGCCTTCGGGTTCCCGGAACTGAACGCGGGCGCGCGGGACCGGGTCGCAGGCGCCCGGCTGGTCAGCAACCCCGGCTGCTATTCCACCGGCGCCATCGCGATCCTGGCGCCCCTGGTCGCGGCGGGGCTGATCGCGCCGGACGAGGCGCTGACGATCAACGCGGTCAGCGGCTATACCGGCGGCGGCAAGGCCCTGATCGCGGAATACGAGGAAGGCGCGGCCCCCGCCCATTTCGTCTATGGCCTGAACCAGCGCCACAAGCACATCCCGGAAATCATGGCCCATGCCGGCCTGTCCCGGCAGCCGATCTTCGCGCCCTCGGTCGGTAACTTTGCCCAAGGGATGGCTGTGCAGGTGCCGCTGTTCCTGGACAACCGGCGGACGCTGGACAGCCTGACCGCTGCCCTGGCCGATCATTACGCCGGGCAGCGGTTCATCGAGGTGGCGGCGGGCAGCGGCGCGCGCATCGTGCCGACGGATCTGAATGGCACCAACCGCCTGCGCATCACCGTGCAGGGCGACGCGCAGAACGGCTGCGCGACGGTCGTGGCGGTGCTGGACAACCTGGGCAAGGGGGCCTCGGGTGCTGCGGTCCAGAACCTCAACATCATGCTGGGGGCCCAGGAAAGCGCGGGGCTGTGATCCCCTGACCCTAGCCGGCGGAAACGGCCCCTTCGGCCAGGCGAACCAGGTCGGCGGCGGGACGGGCGCCCGCCTGCCGGGTGATTTCCCGGCCGTCGCGGAACAGGATGAAGGCCGGGATGCCGCGGATGTTCCAGCGGCTTGACGCTTCGGGATGGCTTTGCGTGTCGATCTTGGCCAGCCGGGTGCGGCCCTTCAGCGCGGCGGCCGCCTTGTCGAATTCCGGCGCCGTCATCCGGCAGGGACCGCACCAGGGCGCCCAGAAATCCACCAGAAGCGGCACCTGATCGGTGCGGGCGGCCTTTTCCAGCGTCGCCGGATCGACGGCCACGGGCTTTCCGGGCATCAGCGGCGCGCCGCAGGTGCCGCATCTGGGCTGTGCGTCCAGCCGCTCGGCGGGAACGCGGTTGGTCTGCGCGCAGGACAGACAGACGATCTTTCTGGACGACATCGCGGCCTCCTGTGTCCACAAGGATATGAGGCCGCGACGATGCCGTTCAAGCCACCGTGCCTATTCCGCTGCCTCAGCGTAACTTTCCAGCGGCGGGCAGGTGCAGACCAGGTTGCGGTCGCCATAGGCGTTGTCCACCCGGCCCACCGGCGGCCAGTACTTGTCCACCCGGAAGGCGCCCGCCGGGAAGCAGCCCTGTTCGCGCGAATAGGCGCGGTCCCAGTCGGCCACCAGATCCTCGACCGTGTGGGGGGCGTGGCGCAGGGGGCTTTGATCGGCGGCGATGCGGCCTTCGGCCACGTCCGTGATCTCGTCCCGGATCGCCAGCAGGGCGGTGATGAAGCGGTCGATCTCGGCCTTGGTTTCCGACTCGGTCGGCTCGACCATCAGCGTGCCCGCGACCGGCCAGCTCATCGTCGGCGCATGGAAGCCATTGTCGATCAGGCGCTTGGCGATGTCGTCCACGGTGACGCCGTGTTCGGCGAAGGGCCGCGTGTCGATGATGCATTCATGCGCGACCCGCCCCCGGTTGCCCATGAACAGGATCGGATAGGCCCCGGCCAGACGCGACGCGATATAGTTTGCGTTCAGGATCGCCACCCGCGTGGCCTGCGTCAGCCCCGCGCCCCCCATCATCAGGCAATAGGCCCATGAGATCAGCAGGATCGACGCCGACCCATAGGGCGCCGCGCTGACCGCGCCCTCACCCGTCTGCGGATCGCCCGGCAGGAAGGGCGCCAGATGCGATTTCACCCCGATCGGCCCCATGCCCGGGCCGCCGCCGCCATGGGGAATGGCGAAGGTCTTGTGCAGGTTCAGGTGGCTCACGTCGCCGCCGATCTCTCCGGGCTTCACCAGCCCGACCAGCGCGTTCATGTTGGCCCCGTCGATATAGACCTGGCCGCCATGCCGGTGGGTGATGTCGCAAACCTCGCGCACCGTGTCCTCGAAGACGCCATGCGTGCTGGGATAGGTGATCATCACCGCCGCCAGCCGGTCGCCCGCCTTGGCCGCCTTGTCCGCGAAATCCTCAAGGTCGATGTCGCCGTTGGGGGCCGATTTCACCACCACGACCTTCATCCCGCACATCTGCGCGCTGGCCGGGTTGGTGCCATGGGCGCTGACGGGGATCAGGCAGACATCCCGATCCTCGCCACGCGCGCGGTGATAGGCGGCGATGGTCAGCAGCCCCGCATATTCCCCCTGCGCGCCGCTGTTGGGCTGCATGGAAAAGGCGTCATATCCGGTGATCCGGCACAGCTTTTCCGTCAGATCCGCGATAGCCTCGGCATAGCCTGCCGCCTGATCGGCGGGGGCAAAGGGGTGCAGCGCCCCGAATTCCGGCCAGGTGATCGGCATCATCTCGGCCGCGGCGTTCAGCTTCATGGTGCAGGAACCCAGCGGGATCATTGCCCGGTCCAGCGCCAGGTCGCGGTCCGACAAGCGGCGCATATAGCGCATCATCTCGGATTCCGCGCGGTTCATGTGGAAGACCGGATGGGTCAGGTAATCCGACTCGCGCAGCAGGGCGTCGGGGATGGCCGGTGCCGTCGCGGGCGCGGCGGTGTCAGAGATGCCGAAGGCGTCCAGCAGCCGCGTGATCACGCCCGCGTCGGTGGTTTCATCCACGCTGATGCCCACGCGGTCGCGGCCGACCTTGCGCAGGTTGATGCCGCGATGGCGCGCGGCGGCGAGGATCCCCGCCTGGCCCACGCCCACCTTGACAGTGATCGTGTCGAAGAAGGCCTCCGGCGCAACATCGGCCCCCGCCGTGCGCAGGGCATCGGCCACCGTGACCGCGTGCAGATGCACCCGCTGCGCGATGGCGCGCAGGCCGACGGGGCCGTGGAAGACCGCATAGAAGGACGCCATCACCGCCAGCAGCGCCTGCGCGGTGCAGACGTTCGACGTGGCCTTCTCGCGCCGGATATGCTGCTCGCGGGTTTGCAGCGACAGGCGATAGGCCTTGTTGCCCTTGGCGTCGATGGAAACGCCGACGATCCGGCCCGGCATGGCGCGCTTCAGATCGTCTCGGCAGGACATGAAGGCCGCGTGCGGCCCGCCATAACCCATCGGCACCCCAAAGCGTTGCGCGGATCCCACGGCGATGTCGGCGCCCATCTCGCCCGGCGCCTTCAGCAGGCACAGCGCCAGCAGGTCGGTCGCCACCACGGCCAGCGCACCCGCCGCGTGCAGGGCCGAAATCTCGGGCGTCAGGTCGCGGATGTGGCCATAGGTGCCCGGATACTGGAAGATCGCGCCAAAGACCTGATCGGCCTGCAGATCGTCGATGGATGCCTTGACGATGCGGATGCCCAGCGGCGCGGCCCGCGTCTCGATCACGGCGATGGTCTGCGGATGCAGGTCATGGGCCACGAAGAAGGCATCCGCCCTGGACTTCGACTGCCGCCGGGCCATGGCCATCGCCTCGGCCGCCGCCGTCGCCTCGTCCAGCAGGCTGGCGTTCGCCACCGGCAGCCCCGTCAGGTCGGCCACCATGGTCTGGAAATTCAGCAGCGCCTCCAGCCGCCCTTGCGCGATTTCCGGCTGATAGGGGGTATAGGCCGTGTACCAGGCCGGGTTTTCCAGGATGTTGCGCTGGATCGCGGGCGGCGTGACGGTGCCGTAATAGCCTTGGCCGATCAGGCTGGTCATCACCGTGTTCTTCGCCGCGACCTGCCGCATCCGGTCCAGAAGTGCTGCCTCGGACAGAGCGGGCCAGTCCAGCGCCGCGTCCTGCCGGATCGCGGCGGGCACGGTCTGGTCGATCAGCGCGTCCAGGCTGTCGGCGCCGACGGCCTTCAGCATCTCGGCCATCTCGGCGGGCGAGGGCCCGATATGGCGGCGGTTCGCGAAATCGTCGGGGTTGTAGTCGGTGGGTGTCCAGCGGGTCATCGTCGCCATCTCTCCAAGATGCATCTTCACCTTGGTCCAAATATCCTCGGGGTCCGGGGGCAGACAGCCCCCGGGCGACATCAGCCGATCAGCGCCTGATAGGCATCCTCGTCCATGAAGCCGTCCATGGCGCTCGCATCCGTGGGCTTGATGCGGAAGAACCAGGCCGTCAGCGCGTCGTCGTTCACCTGGCCCGGCGCATCGGCCAGGGCCGTATTCACCGCCGTGATCACGCCCGCCACGGGGGCCGCGATGTCGGATGCCGCCTTCACGGATTCGATCACCACGACCTCGTCCCCGGCCGCGACCTCGCGGCCTTCCTCGGGCAGTTCGATGAAGACGACATCGCCCAGCTGCTCGCTGGCGTGGGGGGTGATGCCGACGACGATCTCGTCGCCCTCGGCACGCAGCCATTCGTGGTCTTCGGTGTATTTCAGCATGGGATCCTCAGCGTTTGTAGGACGGGGTGACGAAGGGCAGGGGCGCGATGGCGACGGGGATGCGCTTGCCGCGCAGTTCTGCGTGAACCGTCGCGCCATCCGGCAGATCGGCGGGCAGGCGCGCCATGGCGATGGGACCGCCGACCGACGGGCCGAAGCCGCCGGAGGAAACATGGCCAATGGGACTGCCGCCCTCGGGTCCGGCAAAGATCGCCACGCCCTCGCGGATCGGGGCGCGGCCTTCGGGGCGCAGCCCGCGCCGCACCATCGCCGGGCCTGCCGCCAGTTCGGCCAGCACCGCATCGGCCCCCGGAAAGCCGCCCGCCCGCGCACCGCCCGCGCGCCGCGCCTTGGGGATCGACCAGCCAAGCGCCGCCTGCGCCGGGGTCACGTCCGCATCCATGTCATGCCCGTAAAGCGGCATTCCTGCCTCCAGCCGCAGGCTGTCGCGCGCGCCAAGGCCGATGGGCGCGACCTCGGGCTGGTCCAGCAGGGCCTGGGCAAAATCACGCAACCGGGCTTCGGGGACCGAGATCTCGAACCCGTCCTCGCCCGTATAGCCCGACCGGGACACCCACAGCTCGACCCCGTCCCAGTCAAGAATCCGGCTGTCCATGAAGCGCATGGCGGCCACGGCGGGCACCAGCCGGGCCAGCACGGCAGCGGCAAGCGGGCCTTGCAGCGCCAGCAGCCCGCGATCCGTGACAGGCGTCACCGTCACCCCGCCAAGGGTTTGCAGATGCGCGATGTCCTGTTCGGCACAGGCCGCGTTCACCACCAGCAAGACATGATCGCCCCGGTTGGCGAACATCAGGTCGTCAAGGATCCCGCCCGCGTCATTCGTGAACAGCCCATACCGCTGCCGTCCCGGGGCCAGGCCCAGCACATCGGCGGGGATCAGCCTTTCCAGCGCCAGCGCGGCCGCCGCCATGTCGCCGTCCTGCGGCGTGATCACGACCTGGCCCATATGGCTCACGTCGAACAGCCCCGCCTGCGCGCGCGTGTGCAGATGCTCGGCCATCACGCCCGTCGGATATTGCACCGGCATCTCCCACCCGGCGAAGGGCACCATGCGCGCGCTCAGCGACAGATGCAGGTCATGAAGCGGGGTCCGGCGCGGATCGTCGGTCATGCGACCTTCCTTCTCAAACAGCCGGGCAGCCGGCATCGGTTGGCGGGCGGATGCCCGGAACGATGCCCCCTCTGTCCCTGCCCCGGACGGGGCGCCTGAGATCGTTATCCCTTCGGCGGGCGCGTCGCGCCACTCTCCAGAGTTTCTGGCGGAAAACGGTCCTTCTGCCTGAGAGTTCGCCGGGGCGGCTGCTCCTTCGGCACTGGCGCGGGCCAGCTTCTCCCGAGTTCCGATCCCGTCAGAGCTAGCCGGGCGGCAGGCCCAAGGCAAGCCTTTTGTCGCAGCTCGCAACCCCGGCGCGATTGACAGCGGCCCGCACCCGCAGCAAGGGTCGCGCGGCATCAGCGGGATGCATCGGAACAGGGGGCGGCGTGGCGCGGAAATTCTTTCAGATCGGCTTCAACAAATGCGGCACGACCTTCATCGCCAGGCTGTTCGGGATGAACGGCTATCCGACCGTCCACTGGGCCGAGGGCGCCCTGGCCGAGGATATCGCCTGGTCCAAACTGGCGGGGATCAAGCCCCTGCAGCCCTGGGCCGACACGGTGGCCTTCACCGACATGGAATCGGTGCGCTACCTGAACATGCCGGTCATCGAGGCCTTCAAGGAGTTCCGCTTTCTTGACGCAAGCTATCCGGGTTCCGTCTTCCTGCTGAACACCCGCCGGGTCGAGGATTGGGTGGTCAGCCGCTACATGCACCGGGGCGGCAGCTATGCCCGGGCAACCGCCCAGATCCGGGGGGTGGCGGTCGGCGACCTGGCCGACCTGTGGGCCGCCGAATGGGACGCGCATCTGGCCGATTGCCGCGCCTATTTCGCAGGCCGGGCCGAGTTCGTGGAAATCGACATCGACCATGCCGCCCCCGGCGACTATCGCGATGCCCTGGCGCCCTGGTTCGACCTGAAGGACTGCCCGCCCCGCCCGGGCGCGGGGGTGAAATCGCGGCGCGAGGGCTATCTGGCCCCCCTGTCGCGGATGCTGGAGGCCCCCCCGGCAGGGGCGGGAATCGCCCGCGCCGAGCGCGACCGGATCAGCGCCGCCATCGCCGCCACCGCGCGTCCGGCCGCCATCGCCCCGGCGGATCATCCCCCCGGGTCGAACCATCAGGCCGTGGTCGATCTGGACAGGAACGAGGTCCGCGACAGCCGGGGCGAAATCCTGCCCCTGCGCCGGGGCCCAGGCGGGCTTTTCTATGCCAGGCCGGGGATGGCGCATCTGCTGCGCATCGCCACCACGGCCAATGACATCGCCCAGGCGGCGGACCACGGCACCTATCGCATCGACATGCAGCCCGGCCATGCGGGCGGCGGGGGCGGGCCGGTCCTGGCCGCTTGCCGCAGGAATGGGGCGGCCAATGCCTTTTTGTGGCCAATGCCCTGGATCCACCGGCTGGGCAATGACGGTTATCTGGGCCGCCCCGACCGGATCGACCCGCCCTTTGGCCAGAAGCGGGACCGGGCGGTCTTTCGCGGCGATCTGTCGGGCCATGTCCTGTCGCCCGACGGCCAGCCCCGCCGCCCCCTGCACCAGGCTGTGGGCGATCTGCTGGGGGGCAACCCCGAGGCCGCCGCCGACCTGCGCGCCGCCACCCGCGTCGCCCTGGTCCTGGAACACCGGGGTTCCCCCGACATCGACGCAGGCCTGACCCCCGACACGCGCGGGCAGCGGGCGCTGGAGCGCGCGGGCCTGTCGCACCTGATCGGATCCCGCAAGGGCGACGATTTCCTGCTGTCGCACCGCTATCTGATCTGCCTCGGCGCGACCTCGGGGGCCGAGGATTTCCTGCCGCTGGCCAACAGCCAGTCCGTCGTGCTGCTGGAAGAAGACGGCTGGGAAACCTTCGCCCGCGCCATCTTCCAGCCCTGGCAGCATTACATCCCCCTGCGCCCCGGCGCGGGCGACCTGCCCGACAGGCTGGCCTGGGCCCGCGCCAACCCGGATGGCTGCCGGCAGATCTCGGCCCGGGCCCGCGCCCTTTGCGCCCTGCTGGCCGACCCCGAGGCGCGGCGCGACCAGCTTTCCGCCATCCTGCGCGATTACCGCGCCGCCACGGGACAGCCCTAGATCGTGACGTTCAGCGCGCCGCCATCCAGCAGGATGTTCTGGCCGACGATGAAGCGCGCCTGCTGGCTGCACAAAAAGGCGCAGGTCGCGCCGAAATCGCCCGGATCGCCATAGGTGCCGGTTGGGATGCCCGCCTGTCGCTGGCGGCGCGCCTCCTCCAGGCTGATGCCCTGCTTGTCGGCCACGCCCTTGTCCAGGCTGACGGCGCGGTCGGTCGCGTGGATGCCGGGCAGGATGTTGTTCACGCAGACCCCATGCCCCGCCACCTGCCGCGCCATGCCCGCGACAAAGCCGGTCAGCCCCGCCCGCGCCGTGTTCGACAGCCCCAGCACCGCGATCGGGGACCGCACCGATTGCGAGGTGATGTTGACCACCCGGCCCCAACCGCGATCCATCATGGGGGGAACCAGGGCCTGCATCAGCGCCACGGCCGACAGCATGTTGGCGTCGATGGCGCGGATGAAGTCGTCGCGGTTCCAGTCGCGCCAGTCGCCCGGCGGCGGCCCGCCCGCGTTCGTGACCAGGATGTCGGCCTGTCCCACCGCCGCCAGAACCCTGGCGCGGCCTTCGTCGGTGGTGATGTCGGCGGCGACGGGGGTGACGCTGGTGCCGTATTTCGCGGCGATTTCCTCAGCCGTGCGGGTGATCTCGGCTTCGGTGCGGCTGTTGATGACCAGATCCACGCCCGCCTCGGCCAAGGCCTCGGCGCAGCCGCGCCCCAGACCTTTTGATGCCGCGCAGACCAGCCCGCGCTTTCCCCTGATGCCCAGATCCATTGCCATCTCCTGTTGCTGGCCGCAGGATGCGCCTGCGCGGGGGAATGTCAAACCAAAGGGCCCAGTTCATGCCGAAACGCACCGCCGATCCGGTCCGGGGCCGGGCCAGGGCGCCAGCACGATGGTGAAGCTTGTCCTGATGCACAAGGCGGACTCGATCTATGACGATCAGCCAGACAAGGTTTACGACTTCCCACGCCAGTATCTCAAGGCCATGAACGAGGCAGTGGGCGACTGGATCGTCTATTATGAACCCGTGAAGGCCGGTCCGCGCGGCTATTTCGCGCTTGCCGTGATCGACCGGATCGATCCCAATCCGGCCGTGCCGGGGCGGTATCTTGCGCGCATCCGTCCCGGCAGCTTTCTGGAACTGGACCGCCATGTGCCGCGACTGATCGATGGCAGACCGATGGAAACGGCGCTGACCGCCCTTGACGGATCGCCCCTGTCAGGTGGCCTTGCCCAGTCAGCCGTGCGCCGCATCACCGAGGCCGATTTTGCCCGGATCGTGAACCTTGGCCTGCCGCAGCAGCTCGAGAACATCGAGGCCACCCGCTATGACCCGCAGCCTTTCGACATGGCCGAAGGTGCCCAGGCCTTCGAGCGTCCGGTCGTCGAGCGTCTGTTGCGCAGGTCCTATCGGGACGTGGCCTTCCGGCGCAAGGTGCGTGAAGCCTATGATTATCGCTGCGCCATGTCCGGGCTGCGGCTGCGCAATGGCGGCGGCCGCCCCGAGGTTCAGGCGGCCCATATCCGTCCTGTCGAGCATCAGGGCAGCGATTCCGTGCGGAACGGGCTTGCCCTGTCGGGAACGCTGCACTGGATGTTCGACCGGGGACTGATCTCGGTTGCCGACGACAATTCCATCCTTGTGTCGCGCAACAAGGTTCCGTCCGATGTCGTGGACCGGCTGCTTTTGCCAGGAGGCAAGCTGATCCCGCCCCGCGACCCCAGGGATGCGCCTCACCCCGAAAACCTGCGCTGGCATCGGGAAAACGTCTTCGGCCAGATCACGCCCGACGATCCGGCCTGGTAGCCTCAGGCAGGCAGCGCCAGCCCCCGCGCCGCATCACGGATCGCCCGGATGTTCTGCCCGTAAACCTGCGGCTGGCCGACCGAGCCGCCCTTGAAGACCGCCGATCCCGCGACCAGCACATCGGCGCCGGCCTTCGCGACCAGAGGCGCGGTCTTGGGGTCCACGCCGCCGTCCACCTGGATATGGATCGGCCGGTCGCCGATCATGCCGCGCAGCCGGGCGATCTTGTCCACCTGCGAATGGATGAACTTCTGCCCGCCGAAGCCGGGGTTCACCGTCATCACCAGCACCATGTCGGCCAGATCCAGCAGGTATTCCACCGCCTCGACCGGGGTGCCGGGGTTCAGCGCGATGCCCGCCTTCTTGCCCGTCGCGCGGATCGCCTGAAGGGTGCGGTGGGGATGGGGGCCCGCCTCGACATGGGCGGTGATCATGTCGGCGCCAGCCTCGGCATAGGCCTCGATATAGGGGTCCACCGGGGCGATCATCAGGTGGACGTCCATGAAGGTCCGCACATGCGGGCGGAAGGCCTTCACGGCGGGGGGACCGAAGGTCAGGTTCGGCACGAAATGCCCGTCCATCACATCGACATGGACCCAGTCGGCGCCTTGGTCCTCAATCGCGCGGATCTCTCGCCCGAAATCGGCGAAGTCGGCGGACAGGATGGAGGGGGCGATCTTGATGCTGCGGTCGAAGGTCATGGCGGACTCCCTATTCGGCGGCTTGGCTGATCGCCTGCCTTGTCCTGCGGTCCACGTCAAGCCCGCCCCCGAAGACGCGGCTGGCGCGCAGGTCGGGTTCGGTGATGGTGGACAGCGTGTCGGCGTCCAGCGGGCCCTTCGCCTCGTTGAACAGCCGGTTCGCCTGGCGCAGCCGCGCGCGGTCCAGCGCATTCCTGACCGACCGGGCATTGGCGAAATGCGGCTGCCCCCGCCGCGCGGCGATGTATTCCCCCATTGCGGCCCGCGCGCCCTCGTCGAGGCGATAGTTCTGCGCGGCCAGCATCCGTTCGGCAATGTGCAGCAGTTCCCCGTCCGAATAGTCGGGAAACTCGACGTGATGGGCGATGCGCGACCGGAAGCCGGGGTTCGAGGCGAAGAAGCGGTCCATCCGGTCGGCGTATCCCGCCAGGATCACCACCAGGTCGTCGCGGTTGTTTTCCATGACCTGCAGCAGGATCTCGATGGCTTCCTGGCCATAGTCGCGTTCGTTTTCCGGGCGATACAGGTAATAGGCCTCGTCGATGAACAGCACGCCGCCCATGGCCTTCTTCAGCACCTCCTTGGTCTTGGGGGCGGTGTGGCCGATATACTGGCCGACCAGGTCGTCGCGCGTGACCGTCACCAGGTGGCCCTTGCGGACATAGCCCAGGCGGTGCAGCAGGTCGGCCATCTTCAGCGCCACGGTGGTCTTTCCGGTGCCGGGATTGCCGGTGAAGGACATGTGCAGCGTCGGCGTCTCGGTCGCCAGCCCAATCTGGCGGCGGGCCTTGTCCACCAGCAGCAGGGCGGCGGTCTCGCGGATGCGGGACTTCACCGGCTCCAGCCCGACCAGGGTTTCGTCCAGTTCGCGCAGCACGTCGCGCACGCCGCTGTCCTCGAAGGACCGGGCCAGATCGACATGGGTGGGGCGGGGTTCGTTCATGGGGGCACCTTGCTGGATCCAAGCGGCCTCTTTCACTTTGGCCTAAATATCCTCTGGGGGTCCGGGGGGCGAAGCGCCCCCGGCCTGGGGTCAGTAGCGCAGCCCTTCGGGTTCGCGGGTGGCATAGCTTTCGATCGTATAGCGGACTACGCGGCCTGCGGCCTCCTGCCGGACCAGGCGGAAGCCGGGTTCCGTGGCGGGGCGGTTCACGATGAAGCTCATGCGGATGGATTCCCATCCGGGGGTCGAATCGAAGGCGATGACGCGGATATACTTGCCGCCATGTTCCTTGCGGCATTCGTTGACCTCGAAGACCACGGCGGCGGCATCCGGGTTGTCGAACATCGGATGCCCCCACATTTCCCAATAGGTGTTTCGGGGATGCGGGTCATCGGAATATTCCACGGACACGGCCCAGCCATGGTCGATGGCGTATTGGGCCTGCACGCGAATGTCGTCATCCGAAAGATCGGGAAGAAAGCTGAACTGTCCTTGGCGCAGTCTCATGGGGTGGTTCCTTTGTGGTTCGTGGAGCAGGTGCGTGCAGAGCACACACCCTACGGGCGTCAGGATCCGGGCGATGGCGTAGGGTGCGTGCTTGCACGCACCGTTGCCGGTCACATCGACACTTCGGGCGTCGGCGCGAAATCGGGCGCGTCGGTCGAGGCATAGTTGAAGGACACGTCCTTCCACACATCCAGCGCCTGCTTCAGTGGCGTGCAGGTCTTGGCCGCATCGCGCAGGATGTCCTCGCCCTTGTTCCAGATGTCGCGGCCGGCGTTGCGGGCGAAGACCATCGCCTCCAGCGCCACGCGGTTGGCGGTCGCGCCCGCCTGGATGCCGTGGGGGTGGCCGATGGTGCCGCCGCCGAATTGCAGCACCACATCCTCGCCCAGATAGGTCAGCAACTGGTGCATCTGGCCCGCATGGATCCCGCCCGAGGCGACGGGCATCATCTTGTTCAAGGACGCCCAGTCCTGGTCGAAGAAGATGCCGTTCTCCAGCGCCATCGGGTTCCGCTCCTCGCGGAAGATGTCGTAATAGCCCTTGGTCGTGGCCGGATCGCCTTCCAGCTTGCCGACGACGGTGCCCGCGTGCAGGTGATCCACCCCCGCAAGCCGCATCCATTTCGCGATCACGCGGAAGCTGACGCCGTGGCTGCGCTGGCGGGTATAGGTGCTGTGCCCGGCGCGGTGCAGGTGCAGGATCATGTCGTTGTCCCGCGCCCATTTCGCCATCGACTGGATCGCCGTATAGCCGATCACCAGGTCGATCATGACGATGACGCTGCCCAGGTCCTTGGCGAAACAGGCGCGTTCGTACATCTGCTCCATCGTGCCGGCGGTGACGTTCAGATAGGTGCCCTTGACCTCTCCGGTCGCCGCCGAGGCGCGGTTCACCGCCTCCATGCAATAGAGGAACCTGTCCCGCCAATGCATGAAGGGCTGGCTGTTGATGTTCTCGTCATCCTTGGTGAAGTCGAGGCCACCCTTCAGCGCCTCATAGACGACGCGGCCATAGTTGCGCCCCGACAGGCCCAGCTTGGGCTTCACGGTCGCGCCCAGAAGCGGGCGGCCATAGACGTTCAGCCGCTCGCGTTCGACGACGATGCCGGTCGCCGGGCCCTGGAAGGTCTTCACATAGGCCACGGGCAGGCGCATGTCCTCGAGCCGCAGGGCCTTCAGGGGTTTGAAGCCGAAGACGTTGCCGATGATGGATGCGGTCAGGTTGGCGATGGAGCCCGGCTCGAACAGGTCCAGGTCATAGGCGATATAGGCGAAGTATTCGCCCGCGCTGTTCGGCACCGGATCGACCCGGTAAGCCTTGGCGCGGTATTTCTCGCAAGCGGTCAGGCGGTCGGTCCAGACCACCGTCCAGGTCGCGGTGCTGCTTTCGCCCGCCACCGCCGCCGCGGCTTCCACCGCATCCACCCCGTCCTGCGGCGTGATGCGGAACAGCGCGATCACGTCGGTGTCCTTCGGCGTGTAGTCGGGTTCCCAATAGCCCATCTGCGCGTATTTCAGCACGCCCGCGGAATACCGCTTCCTGGCATCCATCTTGGGGTTCGACATCTCGTTCATGGTCTTTCCTCCTCTCAGGCGGCTTTCGCGCCGGTGATGGCCGGGTCAAGCGCCCCCGACGCATAGCGTTTGGCCATCTCGTCCATCGCGATGACCTTGATCTTGTGGGCCTGCCCCGCCGTGCCGAAGCGTTCGAACCTGTCGCGGCAAAGCGCGGTCAGCTCGGCCATGGCGGGGATCATGAACTTGCGGGGATCGAATTCGTCCGGGCGGTCGCGCGCGACCTTGCGGAAATGCCCGGTCATCGCCATGCGGCAGTCGGTGTCGATATTGACCTTGCGCACGCCCATGCGGATGCCGCGTTCGATTTCTTCCACGGGGACGCCGTATGTCTGCGGCATCTGCCCGCCCGAGGCGTTGATGAGATCCTGCAAGTGTTGCGGGACCGAGGACGATCCGTGCATGACCAGATGCGTGCCGGGCAGGCGGTCGTGGATCGCCTGGATCACGTGCATCGCCAGGATCTCGCCATCGGGCTTGCGCGTGAACTTGTAGGCGCCGTGCGAGGTGCCGCAGGCGATCGCCAAAGCATCGCAGCGGGTGCGCAGCACGAAATCGACGGCCTGGTCCGGGTCGGTCAGAAGCTGGCTGTGGTCCAGCTTGCCCTCGGCGCCCGAGCCATCTTCGGCGGCGGCCTCTCCGGTTTCCAGCGACCCGAGGACACCCAGCTCGCCCTCGACGCTTGCCCCGACCGCGTGGGCGGCTTCCGCGACCTTGGCGGTGACGGCGACGTTGTAGTCGTAATCCGCAGGCGTCTTCATGTCCTCGTGCAGCGATCCGTCCATCATCACGCTGGTAAAGCCGTGGCGGATCGCGGACATGCAGGTCGCCAGGTTGTTGCCGTGGTCCTGATGCAGGCAGATGGGCACGCCCGGGTTCATCTCGGCCAGGGCCTCGACCATGCGCTTCAGCATGATGTCGCCCGCATAGGACCGCGCCCCGCGCGAGGCTTGCAGGATCACCGGGGCATCAACGGCGGCTGCGGCCTTCAGGATCGCCAAGCCCTGTTCCATGTTGTTGATGTTGAAGGCGGGCACGCCGTAGTCGTGGTCGGCTGCGTGGTCCAGAAGCTGTCTCAGCGTGATCAGCGCCATTCGTCCTCTCCCTTGATGAGCTGCCTGGCCAGGGCCGCGACGGCCTGTGGCGTGATGCCGAAATGGCGGTAAAGCGCAGGGGCCGGGGCGGATGCGCCAAAGCCCGTCATGCCGACGAAGCCGTCTTCGGGGCGCAGGACCAGATCCCATCCCTGGCGGATCGCGGCCTCGATCCCGATGCGGGGGGCGTCGCACAACACACCCTGCCGATAGGCGCGGTCCTGGGCTGCGAACAGCTCGAAGCAGGGGGCGGATACCACGGCGGCGTTGATGCGGTCCGCCCGCAGCAGGTCGGCGGCGGCAAGGGCGATTTCCACCTCGGACCCCGTGGCGATCAGCGTCACGTCGCGGGGCAGGGGCGTGGCGCGCAGCACATAGGCGCCCCGGCGGGTGCGGTTGGTGTCCTCGTCCTCGGTCCTGACGGTGGGGAGGGCCTGCCGCGACAGGGCCAGGACCGAGGGGCCGGGGCTGGTCAGCGCGATCTCCCAGGCCTCGGCGGTTTCCACGGCGTCGGCGGGGCGGAAGACCTGGAGGTTCGGGATGGCGCGGAGCGAGGCCAGATGCTCGACCGGCTGGTGGGTCGGGCCGTCCTCTCCCAACCCGATGGAGTCATGGGTCATCACATGGACGACCGGCACCCCCATCAGCGCGCCCAGCCGGATCGCGGGCCGCGAATAGTCGGCAAAGGCCAGGAACGTCCCGCCATAGGGGATGAACCCGCCATGCAGCGCGATGCCGTTCATCACGGCGGCCATCGCATGTTCGCGGATGCCATAATGGACATAGCGGCCCGCGTAGTCGCCGGGGCGGATGGATCCCATCCCCGTGCTGCGGGTCAGGTTCGATCCGGTCAGGTCCGCGCTTCCGCCGATGGTCTGGGGCAGGGCGGCATTGATCACCTCCAGCGCCATCTCGCTGGCCTTGCGGGTTGCGGCCTTCGGGCGATCCCCGGCAAGCCTTTGGCAATGTTCGGCAATCGCCTTGCGCAGCGCGGGCGCGTCGGGCGCCCCGTGCGCGGCCAGAAAGGCGGCACGGTTGGCGGAGGAGTCCAGCCGTGCCGCCCAGGCCGCGCGGGCCGTGCCGCCGCGCGCGGCGATGGCGGCCCATGCGGTTGTCACGTCGTCAGGCAGCACGAAGGGCTCATGCGGCCAGTCCAGCATCCTGCGGGCGGCGGCGATTTCATCCGCCCCCAGCGGCGCGCCATGGACATCGTGCCCGCCCTGCTTGGTCGGCGCGCCAAAGCCGATGATGGTCCGGCAGGCGATCATGGACGGACGGTCGTCCGCCCGCGCGGCTTCAATCGCCGCCGCCACCGCCTCGCGGTCATGGCCGTCCACCGCCTGAACATGCCAGCCTGCCGCCGCAAACCGCGCCTGCTGGTCGGTGCTGGTGGACAGGTCCGTGCCGCCGTCGATGGTGATGCCGTTGTCGTCCCACAGCACGATCAAGCGGCCAAGCCGCAGGTGGCCCGCAAGGTCGATGGCCTCGTGGCTGATCCCCTCCATCAGGCAGCCGTCGCCCGCGATCACATAGGTCCAGTGGTCGGTCAGATCCGGCCAGCGGGCATGGGCCATGCGTTCCGCCAGGGCCATGCCGACAGCCGTGGCGATGCCCTGGCCCAGGGGGCCGGTCGTGACCTCGATCCCCTGGGCATGGCCGTATTCGGGATGGCCCGCCGTGCGCGATCCCATCTGCCGGAAGGCGCTGATCTGGTCCATGCCCATGTCACCGTAACCCAACAGGTGATGGATGGCATAGACCAGCATCGAGCCATGGCCCGCCGACAGGACAAAACGGTCGCGGTCGGGCCAGCGGGGGTCGCTTGGGTCCACCCGCATGAAGCGGTTGAACAGCACCGTCGCCACATCCGCCATGCCCATCGGCGCGCCGGGATGGCCGGATTTCGCCGCCTCGACCGCGTCCATGGTCAGGGCGCGGATGGCATTGGCCATCCTGGTTTCCAGCGCAGGGTCGATGCGGGTCATCTGGTTCATGGCGGGTTCCCCTCAGGCGCGCTTGGCGTCGTCGATCAGGCGCAGGATCATCGGCGTCAGGATCAGCTGCATCGCAAGGTCGGTCTTCGGCCCCGGGATGACGATGGAATTGGCCCGCGTCATCCAGGATCCGGCGATCATCTGGGTCAGGTAGGCAAAGTCGATGCCGCGCGGATTGCGGAAGCGGATCACCACCAGGCTTTCGTCGGGGGTGGGGATCCAGCGCGCGATGAAGGGGTTCGAGGTATCGACCACCGGCACCCTCTGGAAGTTGATGTCGGTCTGGGTGAACTGCGGGCAGATGCAGTGAACATAGGCGTGCATCCGGCGCAGGATCGTGTCGGTCACCGCCTCGGTCGAATAGCCCCGGCTGGCCTTGTCGCGATGGATCTTCTGGATCCATTCGAGGTTGATGACCGGCACCACGCCGATCTTCAGATCCGCCAGCCTGGCCAGGTTCACCCTGTCGTTGGCGACCGCCCCGTGCAGGCCTTCGTAGAACAGAAGGTCGGATCCCTCCTCGAAGGGCGCCCAGGGCGTGAAGGTGCCGGGGGCGGCGCCCCAGCGTTCGGCCTCGCGGTCGTCATGGACGTAATGGCGCGTCTCGCCCCGGCCGGTCTCGCCATAGACGCGGAAGATGTCCTCAAGTTTTTCCAATTCATTGGCGTCGAAGCTGAAATGGCTGAAGGTCTGGTCGCCCGCGGCCTGGCGGCGGGACAATTCGTCCTTCATGGCCTGGCGGTCGAAGCGGTGGAAGGCGTCGCCCTCGATGCTGACGGCGGTGATGCCCTCGCGGCGGAAGATCTGGTCGAAGGTGGTCTTGACCGTGGTCGTGCCCGCGCCGGAACTGCCGGTGACCGAGATGATGGGGTGCTTCTTGCTCATGGTTCCCTCAGACCCGGAACAGGCCGCGATGGCCGAACAGGGCGGACACCTCGGCCGGGGGCAGGTCGTGATAGGCGGCGACGCGGTCCACCTTTTCGGCGGAGCCAAAAACCAGCGGCGTGCGGCCATGCAGGTCGGTGATGGCCCCGTCCAGGATCGGCAGCGCGCCGTCGGTCGCCCGCCCGCCCGCCTGTTCGATGACAAAGGCAATGGGCGCGCATTCGTAAAGCATCCGCAGCCGGCCCTTTTCATAGCCCTGCCGCGCATCGGACGGATACAGGAAGATGCCGCCCCGCATCAGGATCCGGTGCGCCTCGGCCACCAGGGACGCGATCCAGCGCATGTTGAAGTTCCGCGCGCGCGGGCCGTCGATCCCGGCCAGGCAGTCGTCGATATAGGCGCGGATCGGGCGTGGCCAGTGCCGGTAATTGGAGGCGTTGATGGCGAATTCGGAGAAGCAATCCGGCATGGTCGCGCGCGGATCGGTCAGATCGAAGCTGTCGGTGTCGGGGTTCAGCGTGTAGATCTGCGTGCCCTCGCCAAAGCTGACCACCAGGCAGCAGCGCGGGCCATAGATGATGTAGCCCCCGGCGATCAGGTCGCGGGCGGGGCGAAGGAAGCTGGTCTCGGCCTGATCTTCGGCCGGATAGACCGCGAAGATCGTGCCGATCGAGACATTGGTGTCGATGTTGGACGATCCGTCCAGCGGGTCGATGGCCAGGGCGAAGGCGCCGCCGGGCTGCATGGCGACGGGGGCGGCCTGTTCCTCGCTGGCATACCAGCGCAGGCCGGCCTCGCGCAGCGCGTCGCGGAACAGCGCGTCGGCCTGGACATCCAGCCGCTTCTGCCCGTCGCCGTCGCTGTTGGTGCCGACATTCGCCGACAGGCTGGTATCGCCCCGCCGGATCACGCCCGCCAGGGTCGCCGCCCCCCGCGCCAAGGCCAGCATCAAGGTCCGGAAGGGCGGCGGGACATGCGTGGCGTCGATGCTGGGCGCGGTCATCAGCCCCTCCCTTTGGCGTCTGATGGGGGCAGGTTGACAGGGCAGGCTTTTCAAGGAAATTTAATAATCCTGAAGCAGGATTAGATTTCGGTGAACATGAAGCTGGAAGGGATCAGCCTGCGCCAGTTGCGCTGCCTGCGGGCCGTGGCCGACAGCGGCAGCCTGACGGGGGCGGCCTCCCTTCTGGGCCTGACGGTCCCCGCCATCCACAGCCAGCTTCGGGGGCTGGAGGATCTGGCGGGCTGCGCGCTGATGGTCCGGGCAGACCATGGCGCCTTTCGTCCCACAGCCGAAGGCGTCGCCCTGCTGCTGGCCGAATCGCAGATCGCCACCGCCTTGGCCCGCGCTGGACGCGAGATCGGTGCGCTTCAGCAAGGCCATGTCGGCAATGTGGTGCTGGGGGTGGTGTCCACCGGCAAGTATTTCGCCCCCGGCCTGGTCGCCCGGCTTTTGCGACTTTTGCCCCAGATCGAGGTGACGCTGCGCATCGGCAACCGCGACGCGGTGCTGGCGGCGCTGGCGGGCGACGACCTGGATCTGGCGATCATGGGCCGCCCGCCGCGCGAACCGGCGGTGATCGCCGACCCCATCGGCCCGCACCCCCACATCATCATCGCCGCGCCCGATCACCCGCTGGCAAAGGCCGACCCGGTGATGCCCGGCGACCTGCTGGCCCAGACCTTTCTTTCGCGCGAGGAAGGGTCGGGCACGCGCATCCTGATGACCCGCTTCCTGGACCGCATCGGCGAGGGCGCGACCTGGCGCGCGGTGGAAATGGGCACCAACGAGACGATCAAGCAGGCGGTGATCGCAGGCCTGGGCATCGCGCTGATTTCCCAGCACACCGTGACCGAGGAGTTGCGATCCGGCCGCCTGATCGCGCTGCGCGGCATCGGGTTGCCCATCCAGCGCAGCTGGTACCTGCTGCGCCGCGCCGACCGCCAGATGAGCCCCGCGACCGCCCGGATCCGCGACGAGACCCTGGCGATGCGCGGCGCCTTCCTGCCGCAGCTTTAATCCGCGCCGCGCAGGGCGTCGATCTCGCTGGCCAGGGCCGAGCCGCCGCCCTCGAAGATCAGCTCGATCCCGCGGGGCCCGATCTCGGCCTCGGCCACGCGGACATAGGCGCCCACCGCATCCTTGGAAATCACCTCGCCCGCGCGGCTGCTTTCGATCACGAAGGAATAGCGCCCGTCGGGCAGCTTCTCGCCCGCCTTGTCGCGGCCCAGCCAGTCGATCTGCCCTTCGCCCGTGCCGATCTCCTCGCGCGACACCTCGCGGCCCGATTCGTTCAGCACGACCAGCGTGACGCTGTCGGCGGTGCTGTGGGGCGCGATGTCCAGCGTCAGCGGCTCGTCCCCGAACCAGACCGGCGCGGTCGTCCGCACCTCTTTCCCGATCCAGTCGGCCACCTGCCCCAGGCTGCCGCCCTCTTGCATGATCATCAGCTCCAGCAGCTTGTTCGTCTGCGCCTGCTGTTCCACCCCCGAGAAGGTCGCAAGCTGGACCGCGAAGTCCGTCCCCTCCATCGGGTTCAGCGGATCCTGGTTCTGCAGCTGCGTGGTCAGCATCTTCAGGAAGGTGTCGTAATTCGTCGAATCCGCCGCGCTGGCGGCGGTGGCCGTGGTGGTTGCGGCCGTTGCGGCGGTTGAACTGCCCAGTGCGGAAATCACCTGATTCTCCTGTCAAACACGAATGTCGAGCCGCGCCGGAATCGCCATGGGCGTCCAGGCAACGGGGATGGACCTGACGGGCTCTGCCCCCTCGAAGGCCGAGGAAACGGCGGAGGCGGCGGCCGGATGGTCCTTGCGCGACCCCGAGGGCGTGTCGCCCTGGAACTCGAAGGACGCATCCGCCATTCCCGCATCGCCCAGGCATTCCTGCAGGAAGGCCGCGTTGCGGCGCAGCTGGTCCAGAACCTCGGGCCGCTCGACCCAGACCGTGACATGGGGATTGTGGTCAGGCCCCGTCAGGACCATGCGGATCTTGCCCAGCTCCTCGGGCGCCAGCGCGATCTCGATCACGTCGTCGCGCGCCGTCACCACGGCCTCGGCGATCTGGCGGGCCACCGGCAGCGCCGCGGGCTTGGCCAGGCGCATCTCGGCGGGGACCGCGGCCTCGTCACGCGACAGGGCAGGGGCCGGCCCTGCCGCCGGATCGGCCAGCAGGGCTTCGACCTCGGTGGACATGTCGGCGGGGTTCAGGTCGATAACCGCGCCCTCGGCCTGCATGTCCAGGGCGGTGATGTCCGCCATCCCCTGCGGGGACGACCGGCGCGGTTCCTCGGCTGTCATGCCGGTCAGGGCCGGATCGACGGGCGCCCCCTCCACCCGCGCTTCGGCGGGCAGGACGGGGGACGACGCCGCCCCGGCCAGCAGGGATTCGGCGGCGGTCTTGTCCGGCGCGGGCGAGGGGGCCTCGCGCAGCGCGCCGGTGATGCCGGACAGATCCTCGATCAGCATCTGCAGCGGATCGGCCGCCAGGACATCGGCGGCTTCAGGCTCGGCGGCCTCCGTGCCTTCCTCGGGCAACGCCACCTCGACGGTGAAATCCGCCCCGGATCCCTCTGCCTCCGCCTCTGCCGGTTCGGCCGCGGACACGGGCTGCGCGACGCTTGCGACGGGTAAAACAAAACACTCTGCCATCTGCCGATTCCCAATTCACCAGCCCAAGGCATAAGCGCAAGTCCTTACGATTTATTTACCGCGACCGGCTATTGGTGAAAAAACACCGCAAATGGAAAGCGTCCATGCACGTGAATCAAATCCAGACGCCGTTATCGCCGCCCGCCAAATCGCCCCCCCCGACGGCGGAAAAGCTGGAACAGGCGTTTCTTGAGGAAATGTTGAAATACTGCGGCCCCAAGCCCGAAACCGGCGCCTTCGGCGGCGGCATCGGCGAGGATCAGTTCGCCAGCTTCCTGACCCAGGAATATGCCGCCGTCCTGGCCGCGCAGATCGACCTTGGCTTTGGAAAACGGATGGACTTGCAATGAAGACACGGCACAAGACCCTGCTGGACGCCGTCCAGCAGGCGATCATTTCCGGCGATGCCCCCCTGGCCCTGTCGCGGATCGAGGCGCTGGCGAAGCGATTCGAACGCGACCGCCCCGACCCCGAGGCCAGGGCGGATATCGAGCGCACATTGCAGCATCTGCGCCGCCTGGCCGAGGATTCGGCACGCGGCACGCAACGCGCCATCGACCAGATCAAGGACATCCTGCGCAACGCGCGGACGCTGCAAACCTATGACCACCGGGGGCAGCGGCGCGAGACGCCCACCAATGCCGCGATGCCGCAGCGGTTTTGAGTAAAATCCTTCGCGTTCGATGTTTGAGAAAGGGGGGCGAATTCACTATCCGTAAATCACCGGCTGCTAGGACTGCGGTCATGCCAAAAGCGGCACAGGGATAAACGCCCAAGGTCAGAAGGCCAAAACGCCACAACCACGGATGCAAAGCATCCCATATATCCGAGGATAAGATGTCCAGTATTCTGACCAACAACGGCGCCATCGTTGCCCTGCAGACCCTGAAGAACGTGAACTCCAGCCTGAACAAGGCGCAGTCGGAGATTTCGACTGGCAAGTCGATTGCCAAGGCGTCGGACAACGCTGCCATGTGGGCCATTTCCAAGACCATGGAAACCGACCAATCCGCAGCCAAGACCATCCAGAGCAGCCTGAACGTCGCGAACCAGACCGTCACGACTGCCCTGGCCGGGTCCGACAAGGTCGTTGGGCTGCTTGAAGACATGAAGAAACTGGCAGCCAACGCGGGCACCGATGGCTTTGACTTTGCCACCGTGCAAACCCAGATCACCGAGAAGATGGCGGTCATCGCCGCAGCCGTGTCCGGCTCGCAGTTGAACGGGATCAACCTGCTCAGCACCGACGGCATCAATGGCACTGCGACCTTCACCGCGCTGGCCTCGCTGGACCGGACGGCGGGAACGGGGCCCACGACCGCCAACAAGATCGAAATCACCTCGCTGGACTACCAGGCCAATATTGCCGAGGCGACGGTGACGGAAATCGAGGATGCGGCAACCGCGTTGACCGCCCTTGGCGAGATCGAGGCGCTGCTTGACATCGCCATCGCAGGTTCGGCGACCCTTGGTGCGGCGTCCGAGCGGATTACCGACCAGGCCGATTTCGTGGGCAGCCTCGCGGACTCGCTGAAGCTCGGCGTCAGTTCGCTGGTTGACGCCGACATGGAGGAAGCCTCGGCCCGCCTGCAGGCGCTGCAAACGCAGCAGCAGCTGGGTATCCAGGCCCTGTCCATCGCCAACGAGGCCCCCTCGGCGATCCTGTCGCTGTTCCGCTGATCATAAACAGGCAGGGGCGCCGCACCGGCGCCCCACGCCACCCCGCTGAACCCCTCAGATCAGGAAGATCATCTTGAACGCGGTTCCGTCCTTTGCCGGGCATGGCTACGGCAGCAGCATCCTGCGCACGCCGCGCGATGCCGAATACGAAGTCTTCTCTCGCGTCACCCGGATGCTGCGCCAGGCAGCCCAAGGGGACCATGGCCCCGATGTGATCGCGGCGGTCCACAAGAACAACCAGCTGTGGACGATCCTTGCCGCAGACCTTGCCAGCCCGGGCAACGGGCTGCCGGACGAGGTCCGGGCAGGGCTTTTGTCGCTGGCGGGGTTCTCCCTGCGCCACGGCCACCAGGCGCTGTCGGGCAAGGTGGGCATTGCCCCGCTGATCGACATCAACATGGCGATGATGCGCGGCCTGCGCCAGGAGGCTGCGGCATGAGCGGCCTTGTCCTGAAGCTGGCCCCGAACGAACGCGTGCTGATCAACGGCGCCGTCATCGAAAACGGCGATCGCCGGTCCAAGATCGCCATCCGCACGCCCAATGCCAACGTCCTGCGCCTGAAGGATGCGATCCATCCCGACCGCGCCAACACCCCGGTCGGCCGCGCCTGCTATATCGCGCAGTTGATCCTGTCCGGCGATGCCAGGCCCGACGAAGGCAAGCGCCAGTTGCTGCTGGCCATCGCGCAGCTGTCGCAGGTCTTTGACGACGCAACGGGCCAGGCGGCCCTGCAAGACGCCCGGGCCAGCGTCGAGGACGGCGCGATCTATCCGGCCCTGCGCCGCCTGCGAGAGCTTCTGCCGCAGGAAGACCAGCTTATCCACGCCCGCCGCCAGTGAGGGTGCCGTGACCTCTGCCATCAGCATCGGAATCACCGGCATCGCGGGCTGGCGCGTCCTGCAGCGGATCGAAACGCGGCAGGTCGAGGCCACGGCAAAGGATCCCGTGATCCAGCGCGCCACGACCTATTTCCGCGAAAACCTGACCGAGGACACCACGGCCGAGGATCTAGTCGGCGACTACAAGTTGCTGCAGGTGGCCTTGGGCGCCTTTGGCCTGGAAGACGACATCGCCAACAAGGCCTTCATCCGCAAGGTGCTGGAATCCGATATCGGCGACAGCGCATCCCTGGTCAACCGGCTCAGCGACAAGCGTTACCTGAAGCTTGCGACCGAGTTCCAGAACCGCACCGATCCCGAGGCCATGGCCGACACTGTGACCAAGGCCTATGTCGGGCAGCAGTTCCAGCAGCGCGTGGGCGAGGGAGACGAAACCTATCGCCTGGCCCTGAACGCCCGGGACGAATTGAAGGCCTTCGCCAGCCGGAGTTCCAGCGACAAGACCATGTGGTACGAGGTGCTGGGGAACGAGGCCCTGCGCGAGGTCTTCCAGACCGCCTTCGGCTTTGGCAGCGCGATGGCGAACCTGTCCGTGGACCGGCAGTTGGAGGACTTCATGTCGGCGTCCGAACGCATCCTGGGCAGCAGCAGCTTTGCCCAGATCGGCATGGACGAGGGGATCGACAAGCTGGTCACGCGCTATCTGGCGCTGTCCCAGATCCAATCCACAGCCAGCAGCAACCGCTATAGCGCGGCCCTGACGCTGCTGTCGGGTTGAGCCGAGGCATCCGGCACGGGGGCAGGCCCGGCCGGTTCCAGGGGCCATGCCGCGCCTTTCGGGCACACCGCCTCGAACGGATGTCCGGTGTTCCCTTTGGTCAGCCGCGGACCTCACAGCCTTGGGGCGGCGGGCTGCCTGAGAGCCGGAAGTGACGCGCCCGCCCGGGTTCCATCAGGTGCCGAAGCCACCGCCCCCGTTGCGGCGGCGGTTACCAACGTCAGGCCCGGCTTCAGCCCTGCAGCGACCGCACGCCCACCTCGCCCTCACCCCGCGACTTGATCGCCGCCACGGCCGCGATGCTTCCCGCCGCCGTGGTGAAATAGGGGATCTTGTCATAAAGCGCGACGGCGCGGATCTCGCGCGAATCCGCAATGGCCTGGGCGCCTTCGGTGGTGTTCAGGACCATTGCGATATCGCCGTTCTTCAGGCGATCCACGATGTTGGGGCGGCCTTCATAGACCTTGTTCACGCGGGCCGTTTCGACGCCTGCCGCGGACAGGAAGTCGGCGGTGCCGCTGGTGGCGACCAGCTGGAAGCCCATGGCGGTCAGGTCGCGGGCGGCATCGGCCAGGGCTTCGGTCTTGTCGGCCTCCTTCACGGAAATGAAGACGCGGCCTTCGCTGGGCAGGTGGGTGCCCGCGCCCATCTGCGCCTTCAGGAAGGCGCGGGCGAAGTTGCGGTCCCATCCCATCACCTCGCCGGTGGATCGCATTTCCGGGCCAAGCAGCGTATCGACGCCGGGGAAGCGGGCAAAGGGCAGCACGGCTTCCTTGACCGAGAACCAGGGCGTCAGGGGGTCGGCCAGGGTCAGCGGATCGGCGAAGGGCAGGTCGGTTTCCGGGCCGACGCCTGCGGGATAGGGATCGCGCAGGGGGAAATTCGCCATGGGCTCGCCCGCCATCAGCCGTGCGGCAATACTGGCGATGGCGCTGTCGGTGGCCTTGGCGACGAAGGGCACGGTGCGGGATGCGCGCGGGTTCACTTCCAGCACATAGATCGCGCCGTCCTTGATCGCGAACTGCACGTTCATCAGGCCCTTGACCTTCAGCGCGCGGGCCATGGCGACGGTCTGGCGCTTCAGCTCGTCAATGGTGGCGGCGTCCAGCGTATGCGGGGGCAGGCAGCAGGCCGAATCGCCCGAATGGACGCCGGCTTCCTCGATATGTTCCATGATGCCCGCGACATGGACGGTTTCGCCGTCCGACAGCGCGTCCACATCGACCTCGATCGCGCCGGACAGATAGCTGTCCAGCAGCACCGGGTTCTTGCCCGAGACGCTGACGGCCTCGGTGATGTAGCGCTTCAGATGGTCCATGTCGCGCACGATCTCCATCCCCCGGCCGCCCAGGACGTAGGAGGGGCGGATGACCAGCGGGAAGCCGACCTGCCCGGCGATGTCCAGCGCCTGTTCGGCGCTGCTGGCGATGCCGTTGACGGGCTGTTTCAGACCAAGGTCGTTCAGCAGCTTCTGGAACCGTTCGCGGTCTTCGGCCAGGTCGATGGCGTCGGGGGTGGTGCCCAGGATCGGGATGCCCTCGGCCTCCAGCGCATTGGCCAGCTTCAGGGGCGTCTGGCCGCCGAACTGGACGATGACGCCGTGCAGCGTGCCGTTTTCCTGCTCGACCCGCAGGATTTCCATGACATGTTCCAGGGTCAGGGGTTCGAAATACAGCCGGTCGCTGGTGTCATAGTCGGTGGACACCGTTTCCGGGTTGCAGTTGACCATGATCGTCTCATAGCCCGCATCGGTCAGCGCAAAGCAGGCATGGCAGCAGCAGTAATCGAACTCGATCCCTTGGCCGATCCGGTTCGGGCCGCCGCCCAGGATCACCACCTTTTTCGCGTCAGACGGGCGCGATTCGCATTCCACGTCGCCCATCGCCGGGGCCTCATAGGTGGAATACATGTAGGGGGTCTGGGCCTCGAACTCGGCGGCGCAGGTGTCGATGCGCTTGAAGACGGGCAAAACGCCCGCGCCACGCCGGACGCGGCGGATGTCAGCCTCGTTCCGGCCGGTCAGATGGGCCAGGCGGGCGTCGGTGAAGCCCATCATCTTGACGGCGCGCAGGCCTTCGGCGTCCGTGGGCAGGCCCTCGTGGCGCAGCTTGTGTTCGGCATCGACGATCTCGCGGATGCGGGCCAGGAACCAGGGATCAAAACTGGTGATGCGGCCGATCTCGTCATCGGTCAGGCCAAAGCGCATTGCCTCGGCGATGACGCGGATGCGGTCGGGGGTGGCCTTGGACAAGGCGGCGATCACGGCGGGCTTGCCCTGCTCGGCGGCGCCCTCGATGGCGATCTCGTCAAGGCCGGTCAGGCCGTTTTCCATGGACGCCAGCGCCTTTTGCAGCGATTCGTGGAAGCTGCGGCCGATGGCCATGACCTCGCCCACGGATTTCATCGCCGTGGTCAGTTCGGGCTTGGATCCGGGGAATTTCTCGAAGGCGAAGCGCGGGATCTTGGTCACGACATAGTCGATGGAGGGCTCGAACGACGCGGGCGTGACCTTGGTGATGTCGTTGTCGAGTTCATCCAGCGTATAGCCCACGGCCAGTTTCGCGGCGATCTTTGCAATGGGGAAACCCGTGGCCTTGGACGCCAGCGCCGAGGAGCGCGACACGCGCGGGTTCATCTCGATCACGACCATGCGGCCGTCGGCGGGGTTGATCGCCCATTGCACGTTCGACCCGCCGGTTTCCACGCCGATCTCGCGCAGCACGGCGATGCTTCCGTTGCGCATGATCTGGTATTCGCGGTCGGTCAGGGTCAGCGCCGGGGCCACGGTGATGGAATCGCCGGTATGGACGCCCATCGGATCGACGTTCTCGATCGAGCAGACGATGATGGCGTTGTCGTTGCGATCCCGCACGACCTCCATCTCGTATTCCTTCCAGCCGAGCAGGCTTTCATCGACCAGCACCTGCGCCACCGGGGACGCGTCGAGCCCCGACCGCACGATGCGTTCGTAGTCGTCGCGGTTATAGGCCACGCCGCCGCCGGTGCCGCCCAGGGTGAAGGCGGGGCGGATGATCGCGGGCAGGCCGATCTCCTCCAGCACGTCCATGGCCTGGGCCACGCCCGCGCCGATGTCGTATTTGCCCGAGGCCAGCTTGGGCGCGGCGACGATGGTGGCCTTGGGATTTTCCAGGCCGATCCGGTTCATCGCCTCGCGGAACAGCTTGCGGTCCTCGGCCATCTCGATGGCGGCGCGCTGCGCGCCGATCAGTTCCACGCCGTAGCGGTTCAGGACGCCCATGTCCGCCAGCGCCAGGGCGGTGTTCAGCCCGGTCTGCCCGCCCATCGTGGGCAGCAGCGCGTCGGGGCGTTCCTTGGCGATGATCTTTTCGACGATCTCGGGGGTGATCGGCTCGATATAGGTGGCGTCGGCCATTTCCGGGTCGGTCATGATCGTCGCGGGGTTGGAATTCACCAGGATCACCCGGTAGCCTTCCTCGCGCAGGGCCTTGCAGGCCTGGGCGCCGGAATAGTCGAACTCGCAGGCCTGGCCGATCACGATGGGGCCTGCGCCGATGATCAGGATCGACTTGATATCGGTTCTTTTCGGCATGGGCTTGATCCTTGGGCTTCGGGCGGCGGGCGGCGGCTAAATCGTCCGGGGTTATAGCCATGCGCGGTCGGGGTGCAAGGTGGGAAGGGCGCGATACGTGCTTTTGATGGGCCGGTGGACAACGCCCTCGGTCTGGCGCATGGAGGGCGCCATGATCCGCAACGAGGCCGGCCCATGATCCGCGCGCATCTTGCCACCTTTCCCGCGCGCCGGGCCATTCTGGCAGACACGATCCGCAGCATTGCGCCGCAGGTCGATCGCTTGTTCCTGTGCCTGAACGATTACGACGCGATCCCGGCCTGGCTGGACGGGTTTGCCAACCTGCATCCCATGATCCCGGAAAGCGACCTGAAGGACATCGGCAAGTTCGCCTTCGTTCCGCAGGATGACGACCTGATCTTCACGATCGACGACGACATTCTTTATCCGCCCGACTATGTCGAACGGACGTTGCGGCAGGCCGAGGCCTTTGACCTGTCGCGCAGCGTCGTGGGATACCAGGCAAACCGCTGGACCTTCAAGAAGGCGCAGGGCCGTCACGGCTGGAAGACCTTCATGTTCTTCAAGCCCTGCAGCAGGGCCGAACGGGTCGATATCCTGGGGACCGGCACCGCCTGCATGATGGGCCGCGCCATGCCGCGCTTGGGCGATCTTGCGGGCGCCGAGGGCTTTGTCGATATCCGCTTCGCCAACTGGCAGATGGACCAGGGGCGCGCGTTCTGGGTGCTTCCGCGCGGCGCGGATGACCTGCGCCGCAACCTGCCCGAGGATCTGAAGGCGACATCCCTGTTCCACACCGTCGCGACAAGCGGGCGGGCCGACCTGAGGGCCGAAACCCGCGCGCTGCTGGACCGCATCGGGTCCAGGGACTAGCGCGCCTGGCGCAGGGCCATCGTCAGCGCCCGGTCCAGCGACTGCAGGAACCGCGCCCGGTCGGCACGCCCGAACATCGCGCCGCCCCCCTGGTGAAAGGGATCGGCCGCGCGGATGTCGGCCATCAGGTCGCGCGTGGCCAGGCGCGGGCCGATATTGGCGGGCGTCAGCGCCTCGCCGTCATGGCGCAGCACAAGGGCGCCGGCTTTCAGGCAACGGTCCGCCAGCGGCAGGTCGCCCGTCACCACCACGTCGCCCGGCCCGCAGGTGTCGGCGATCCACTTGTCGGCCTCGTCCGGGCCCTCGGCCACGATCTTCAGCGTGACAAGCGGGTTGGCGGGCATCCGCAGCCCGCCATTGCAGACCAGCACCATCGGCACCCGCAGGCGGGTGGCCACCCGTTCCGCCTCGGCCTTGACGGGGCAGGCGTCGGCGTCGATGAAAAGCGTCGTCAATCGCGCAGCAGTTCGTTGATCGAGGTCTTGGCGCGCGTCTTCGCATCCACCCGCTTGACGATCACCGCGCAATACAGGTTCACGCCGTTCTTCGACGGCATGGACCCCGCGACCACGACCGATCCGGCGGGAACCTCGCCATACATGACCTGGCCCGTCTCGCGGTCCAGGATCTTGGTGGACTGGCCGATGAAGACGCCCATGCCCAGCACGGACCCTTCGCGGACGATGCAGCCCTCGACCACTTCCGACCGGGCGCCGATGAAGCAGTCGTCCTCGATGATCGTCGGCCCGGCCTGCAGCGGTTCCAGCACGCCGCCGATGCCCACGCCGCCCGACAGGTGGACGTTGCGGCCGATCTGCGCGCAGGATCCGACCGTGGCCCAGGTATCGACCATGGTTCCTTCGCCCACATGCGCGCCCAGGTTCACGAAAGACGGCATCAGCACCGCGCCCTTGCCGATGAAGGCCGACCGCCGCACGATGGCGCCGGGCACCGCGCGGAAACCCGCGGCGCGCCATTGGCTGTCACCCCAGCCTTCGAACTTGGTCGGCACCTTGTCCCACCAGGCCGATCCCTGCGGGCCGCCCGACATCTGTTCCATGTCGTTCAGGCGGAACGACAGCAGCACGGCCTTTTTCGCCCACTGGTTCACGTGCCAGTCGTTGCCGCGCCTTTCCGCCACGCGCAGGGCGCCGCTGTCCAGCTGGGCCAAGACCTCGTCCACCGCCTCGCGCACGAAGCCGGTCGTGCTTGCGTCGATATCGGCGCGGGCTTCCCACGCGGCCTCGATGGCGGTCTCAAGTGCTTGGGTCATGGGCCTCTCCCTGGGATCTGCGGCATGGGTGGAAACTGGTTCACCGGGGCTATAAGCCTGGGACAAGGCCCGTGCAATCCGAGGATCCGATGAACGACGCGACCAAGACCACCGATGACCGCGCCCATCCCTTTCCCCACAGCGACGAGGACGCGGCCCGCGCGCAGCAGATCCCCGACACGCCGCAGACGCGCTCGCCCGCCTATCAGCTGGCCTTCACCGACCGCGACTTCCTGCTGAGGGAAGAGCTGCGCCCCGTCCGCCTGCAACTGGAACTGCTGAAGCCGCAGATGCTGCTGGACGAGGCGGGGGTGGAATCCACCGTGGTGATGTTCGGCGGCGCGCGGATCCCCTCGCCCGAACGGGCGGCGGGCGCACGCACCCCGGCGCTGGCCCGGTTGTCGTCCTATTACGAGGAAGCGCGGCTTTTCGCGCAGGAAATGACCCGCCGCAGCCTGGCCTCGGGCGGGCGCGACTTTGTCATCGCCACCGGCGGCGGCCCGGGCGTAATGGAGGCGGGCAACCTGGGCGCGCACGAGGTCGGGGGCAAGTCCATCGGCCTGGGCATCGTGCTGCCGCATGAACAGGCGCCCAACATCTATGTGACGCCGGAACTGTGCTTCAACTTCCATTACTTCGCGATCCGCAAGATGCATTTCCTGATGCGCGCCCGCGCGATCGCCATCTTTCCCGGCGGCTTCGGCACCCTGGACGAAACCTTCGAGGCCCTGACCCTGATCCAGACCCGCCGCATGGCCCGCGTGCCCGTGCTGATGTTCGGCCGCGCGTTCTGGGAGGGGATCATCAACTGGAAGGCCTTGGCCGAGGCCGGGACGATTTCAGAGGAGGATCTGGAGTTGTTCCACTATGTGGAGACGGCCGAGGAGGCGGTGGGGGTGATTGATGGGTGGGGGAAGGCTTAGTGCTGGGAACGGGGGCGTGGCCTTTGTACAAGCCTCCCATCCAAAACACATTTTACTCCATATCCTTACTATACAAGTCGGCGGAAAAGCGCCTAACACTTGGTAAGACGTTTGGGTAACTGCGCTGTTCAGTCGGCGTGCAGCGAGGGACATCAGGAATGACCAATTTTTCAGAAGTTGTTGAGGCGTTATCAGCTCGATCAAAAATGGCAGAGCGTCAGGCTCTAACCGAAGAGGCGACCAAGACGGCTGTAGTGATGCCGTTCCTTCAAGCACTTGGCTTTGATGTTTTCAATCTAGAGGAGGTGGTGCCCGAGTTCATTGCAGATGTGGGAGTCAAGAAAGGGGAGAAAGTCGACTTTGCTCTAAAAATAGACGGAAAAATCGCTATGCTGGTCGAGGTCAAGCCGATCTCCTGCAAGCTTGGGGATACCCAATACAGCCAGCTTTTCCGCTACTTTCATGTAACAGAGGCAAGACTGGCAATCCTGACTAATGGACGAGAAGCGTGGTTCTTTTCGGACACCGACGAACCGAACAAAATGGATAAGAAGCCGTTCTTCACGTTCGACTTCCAAAAGCATGATGCGGCACAGGTCGAAGAGCTTGCAAGGTTTCAAAAGGGTCGCTTCGCTATCGACGCGATCATAGAGGCTGCATCCAACTTGAAGTACACCAGTGCCGCTGCCGCTTACCTGAAGCGTCAGATGGATGAGCCTGATGATGATTTCGTGCGCCTCATCGGTCGCCAAATCCATGAGGGGTCAATAACCAAAGCTGTGGCAGAGCAGCTAAAGCCTGCGATCTAAGCCGCACTAGATGAGTTGGTCCGGGATCGCATACAGGATAGACTAAGCATTACCTTTCGACCCGAAAGTACAACACCTGCTAACTCTCCGGCTGATGAGCCGGCAAACGACAATGAACTTGTCACAACAGAGGAGGAGCGGGAGGGGTTTATGATTGTCCGGGCAATCGGCGCCAAGATTGTGCCAGTTGAAAGAATTACAATACGGGATTCGAAAAGCTACTGCGCCATTCTCATGGATGACAACAACCGCAGGCCAATCTGTCGCCTCTACTTCAACTCTGCGACAACCAAAAATCTTGGTCTTTTTGATGCAGAAAAGAAAGAAACTCGCATCAAAATATCCTCTCCCTCAGATATATATCAGAACGTCGAGGCTATCGAAGCAGCTATCCGTTTGTATGCTTAACCCACCTCCGCCGCGATCTCCGCCCGCGACTTCCTCCCCCGTTCCGTCGCCGACTTCAACTGCCCGCAGGCCGCCATGATGTCCTCGCCCCGGGGCGTGCGGATCGGGCTGGCATAGCCGGCCTTGTAGATGATGTCGGCGAAGGCGTGGATGCGGTTGTTGCTGGACCGTTTATACGGCGCGCCGGGCCATTCGTTGAAGGGGATCAGGTTGATCTTGGCCGGGATGCCCCGGATCAGCTCGACCAGGCGATGCGCGTCGGCGTCGCTGTCGTTCACTCCGGCCAGCATCACGTATTCAAAGGTGATCCGCTCGCTGTTCGACAGCCGCGGATAATCGCGCAGGGCGTCAAGCAGGGTGGCGATGTTCCAGCGCTTGTTGATCGGCACCAGGACGTTGCGCACCTCGTCGGTGGTGGCGTGAAAGCTGACGGCCAGCTGGCAGCCGATCTCCTCGGCCGTGCGGGCGATCTCGGGCACCACGCCGCTGGTGGACAGCGTGATGCGGCGGCGCGACAGCGACAGCCCCTCGCCATCCATGCAGACCTTCATCGCGTCGCGCACCGCGTCGAAGTTATAAAGGGGCTCGCCCATGCCCATCAGCACGATGTTGCTGACCAGGCGCGTCTCGTCCTTGGGCGCGCCGGGCACCGGCCATTCGCCCAGGTCGTCGCGCGCCAGCATCAGCTGCCCGACGATTTCCCCGGCGGTCAGGTTGCGCACCAGCTTCTGCGTGCCGGTGTGGCAGAAGGAACAGGTCAGCGTGCAGCCGACCTGGCTGGAGACGCAGAGCGTGCCGCGCCCTTCCTCGGGGATATAGACCGTCTCGACCTCGTGGCCCCCGGCGATGCGGACCAGGTATTTGCGGGTGCCGTCGGCGCTGATCTGGCGGGTGACGATCTCGGGCAGCACGATCTCGAACCGCTCGGCCAGTAGGGCGCGATAGTCCTTGGCCAGGTTCGACATCTGCGCGAAATCGCGCACGCCCCAATGGTAAATCCATTGCCAGACCTGGCCCACGCGCATCTTGCCCTGCTTTTCCGGCGTGCCCGCGGCAACCAGCGCCTCGCGCAGCTGGTCGCGCGTCAGCCCTATGATGTTCACCCGGGCGCTGTCCGGCAGCTTGCGGGGAAGGGTCAGGACATCCTGCGTGATAGGCGCGTTCATGGGTCTACCGATGTTGTGCGAAGACCCGCAGATAAGCGAAACGAGGCCGAAAATCAACCGGCCTCGTCCTTTCACCTTGGCTTAAATATCCTGGGGGGTGAGGAGCGCCAGGAAAAAGGTCCGGTGGACCTTTTTCAGCGACGAACGGGCGAAGCCTAGCGAAGGGACGGGGGCAAAGCCCCCAACCCTTACTCGCAGCGCGACTTGGCCGTGTTCGTGGCCGCCGTGATCCCCGCCAGGCTGAACGTGTCCTTTGTCACCGTCCCGCGCGCCGATCGTCCGGTGATGACCGCGTTCGACCCGCCGCGCAGAGCGGTGATCAGCTTCTGATCCTCGGACGCGCTGCCGGTCCAGGCGCTTTCGCCCTCGGTGAACAGGTTGAACTTGGCGCCGCCGATATCGACCTCGACCGTGCTGTCGGGGGCGAAGGGATAGCCGCCGCTGAAGCTGACCTCGCCGCCCTGGCCCGGGCGATAGGCCACATACAGGCGGATGTCGCCGCGCGTCACCTCGCGCGGGTTGCCGTTCGCGTCGGTGTTCTGCGTGGCCTTGGGCGGGGAAACGGCCCAGCATTCCTTGGGGTTTTCCGCCGCGAAGACGGTCCAGTCGCCTTCGGTCGCGACGACATTGGTGGATTCCTGCGCCGCCGCCGCGCCCAGGCCCAGCATAAGGGCAAGGGCGGCGGTCATGCCGCGCAGCGTGGTGTTGGTCATGCTCTGGCCTCCTGCCATAGGTTTCGCCACTTCAGGGGGCGTTCTTCCCGATTGCTGTGGTCTTTTCAACCATCCGCCGTCAGGATAGCCAAGATCATTGTGCGAAAAAGAGCGCAAGACAGGAAATCGCGCAATTGTCAGGGGGGACAGGCAATGCGGTCGGCCGAATTGATCGAGTTGTGGCGCGGCGGGCAGCGCGAAAGCCTGCATTGCGGCGATGCCGTGATCTGCGACACCAAGGGCGTCGTCGAGGCCTGGGGCCGGCCTTCGCAGATCGTCTTCCCCCGGTCCTCCTGCAAGATGATCCAGGCGCTGCCCCTTGTGGAAAGCGGCGCGGCGGATGCGGCGGGGCTGACCGAACGGCAGCTGGCGCTGGCCTGCGCCAGCCACAGCGGCGCGCGGATGCATGTGGATGCGGTGGGCCAATGGCTGCACGCCCTGGGCCTGGCCGAGCATGACCTGCGCTGCGGCTGCCACATGCCGCAGGACCGCGATGAAAACCGCCGCCTGACCTGCGGCGACGAAAGCCCCACCCAGCTTCACAACAACTGTTCGGGCAAGCACGCGGGCTTCCTGACCCTGAACCGCCACCTGGGCGGCGGGGCCGAGTATGTGGACCCCGGCCACCCCGTCCAGCAGGCCGTGAAGGCCGCCTTCGAGGAGGTGACCGGAGAGGTCAGCCCCGGCTACGGCATCGACGGCTGCTCGGCCCCGAACTGGTCCTGCTCGCTGGCGGGTCTGGGGCGGGCGATGGCGGCGTTTGCCGATCCGCCCAATGATGCGCGCGGCCGGGCCATGCGGCGGCTGGTGGATGCGATGCGGACCCATCCCGAACTGGTCGCGGGCGAGGGGCGGGCCTGCACGATCCTGATGCGCGCCATGAACGGCCATGTCGCCGCCAAGACCGGGGCCGAGGCGGTCTTCGTGGCCATCCTGCCCGACCAGGGCCTGGGCGTCGCGCTGAAGATCACGGACGGCGCGACCCGCGCGGCCGAGGCGGCGATCACCGCCCTTCTGGTCCATCTGGGCGCGCTGCCTGACAACGACCCGGCGGTGGGGCGCTTCCTGACCGATCCGATCCGCAACTGGCGCGGCCTTGTCACCGGAGAGATGCGGACCGCCCCCGGCTTTCCCGCCTAGATCATCTGCCAGACCAGCCGCAGCGCCAGCGCGGTCGAGGTCACCACCAGCAGCGGCTTGATCAGCCGCGCGCCGATGCGCGTGGCAAGCCGCGACCCCAGGCTGGCGCCCGCGATCTGCGCCGCGCCCATCACGATCCCCAGCAGCCACAAGGGCTGGCCCACCAGCGCAAAGGCCGCAAGCCCGCCCAGGTTCGACGCGAAGTTCAGCATCTTGGTATGCGCGGTGGCCTTCAGCACGCCGTATCCGGCCAGGGTGACAAAGGCGATCATGTAGAACGACCCCGCCCCCGGCCCCAGCAGCCCGTCATAAAACCCCACCAGCGGCACCGCCGTCAGCGCAAAGACCCCCGGCGCGACCCGCTGCACCCGGTCCAGGTCGTTCAGCCCGGGTTTCAGCGCGAAAAAGGCGGCAATGGCGATCAGGATCACCGGCAGGATCAGCCGCAGCCCGTCGGTCGGCAGATAGCTGACCAGCGCCGCCCCCAGGGCCCCCATCGCCCCCGCGATCAGCGCCGATCGTCCTTGGCTGCGCAGATCGACCAATCCGCGGGACGCATAGCTGATGGCGGCGGTGGCTGCCCCGAACACCCCCTGCACCTTGTTCGTAGCCAGGGCCTGCGCGGGCGGGATCCCCGCCAGCATCAGCGCGGGCAGGGTGATCAACCCGCCGCCCCCGGCGATCGAATCGATGAAGCCCGCCGCGAAACCGGCGGCGGCAAGGATCAGGAAAAGCTCGAGGGAAAGATCCAGCATGATCCGCGCCATGCGCTTTTGTCGGGGCATTGTAAAGGCTGGGGGTTTCACACCCCCATTCGGGCCTGCCGGCCCCTTCTCCGCTGAAAAAGGTCCACCGGACCTTTTCCCGGGCGCTTCGAAGCTCCATGGGATATTGAAGCCAAAGTGAAAGGGACGATGATGTTCGATGATCTGACGCATCGGGTGGTGCAGGCGCCGATGGCGGGCACCTCGACGCCGGAACTGGCGGTGGCCGTCTGCAAGGCAGGGGGCTTGGGCTTCGTGGCGCTTGGCGCGCTGGATGCGGCGGGCGCAGGCAAGGCGATCCGGGCGGTGCGGCAGGGGACGGACCGGGCCTTTGGCGTGAACCTGTTCTGCCATGCGCCCGCGCGGCGCGACCCCGTCCGGGAAGCCGGGTGGATCGAGACATTGCGCCCGGCCTTCAGGCGGTTCGGATCCGAGCCTCCGGCCCGTTTGTCCGAGATCTATCCCAGCTTTCGCGGAAACGGCGACATGCTCTCGATGCTGCTGGCCGAGAAACCCGCCGTTGTCGGCTGCCATTTCGGCCTGCCCGGGCCGGACCAGATCGCGGCCTTGAAAGGGGCGGGGTGCAAGCTGTGGGCCACGGCGACCTCGGCCGCCGAGGGAGCGGCGATTCGCGAGGCGGGCTTCGACGTGATCGTGGCGCAGGGGCATGAGGCGGGGGGCCATCGCGGCATCTTCGACCCCGATGGGCCGGACCGGCGGCTGGATCACATGGCCTTGGTCCGGGCGCTGCTGCCGCTGGGCCTGCCCGTCGTGGCGGCGGGCGCGATCATGGACCGGGCGGCAGCGCGGGCGGCGATGGATGCGGGCGCGGTTGCCGTGCAGTGCGGCACGGCCTTCCTGCGCGCGCCCGAGTCTGCTGCGCCGCCTGCGCATCGCGCGGCGCTGTCGGGCGGGCGGACGGCGATGACGCGCGCGATCTCGGGGCGGCCGGCACGGTGCCTGGTCAACGATTTTACCGCCATCGACGATGCGGGGGCGGCGGATTATCCGGTGGCCTATGACCTCGGCAAGGCGCTGAACGCCGCCGCCTCGGCCCGGGGGAACACCGGATATGGCGCCTTCTGGGCAGGCACCGGGGCTGCGGCCAGTGTCGCGCGGCCTGCGGCGGAAACCGTGCGGGCCATCAGCCCGTGACGAAGTCGCGGGCGGAGTAGCCTTGCAGATACAGAAGCGCCGTCAGGTCGCCGTGGTTGATGCGGATGGGCGCCTGCGCCGCGACAGCCGGCTTGGCGTGCAGCGCCACCCCGGTTCCGGCCAGCTGGATCATGCCCAGGTCGTTCGCGCCGTCGCCCACCGCGATCACATCGGCAGGGGTCAGGCCGCGCGCGGCGGCGATCTCCTCCAGCGCCTCGACCTTGGCCTCGCGGCCCAGGATCGGCAGGCCCACATGTCCGGTCAGCAGTCCCCCCTCGGCCAGCAGGGTGTTGGCGCGGTGTTCGTCAAAGCCCAGGCGGTCGGCGATCGCCTCGGTAAAGGCGGTGAAGCCGCCCGAGACCAGCGCTGCATAGCCGCCGTTGGCGCGCATCGTCGCCACCAGTTCCGCCCCGCCCGAGGCCAGCGTGATGCGCGAGGCCAGCACATCCGCGATCACGCTGTCCTTGAGACCCGCCAGCAGCGAGACGCGTTCGGTCAGCGCGCCGTGGAAATCCAGTTCCCCGTTCATGGCGCGGGCGGTGATGTCGGCCACCCGGGGGCCGACGCCCGCGACATGGGCCAGTTCGTCGATGCATTCCTGCCCGATCATGGTGGAATCCATGTCGGCCAGCAGGATCGCCTTGCACCGCCCCTGGGTCGGCTGGATCGCCAGGTCCAGCGTCTGTTGCTGCAAGTCGGCCCAGACAGTGTCGAAGTCGGCGGGATGGGCCTCCACGTCGAATTCCGCCGCGATGGCGGGGTTCAGCCAGCGCAGCGGCCCACCCTTCCAGCGGTCGGCCAGGGCCTGCGCCACATCCCTGGTCAGGTTGGCGCGCCGGGGCGAGGCGATCAGCGAAACGGTGAACATGGGCCGCAACTCCTTTTGGCGGCGGTCTAGGCCAAGGCGGCGGGCTGCGCCAGAGGCGGGCGGCGGATGCCCAGGAACGGGCCGTCGCCTGCCGCGTCGATCCGGGCCATGGCCTCCGCGATGGGCTCGGCGATCACCGCCATGGCGAAGGCCGTGGCGTGGATCATCCGGTCGGGCCCGGTCGCCAGCGCGACATGGCCCGGCCAGAACAGCAGGTCGCCGCGCTGGATGCTGTCCGCCGCCGGGAAGGCCGCGCGCTGCAGGTCGCTGTCGCCGGGGCAGGGGATGCCGCAGGCCGTCAGCGCCGCCTGAACGAGGCCCGAACAGTCGATCCCCCACCGGCTGTTGCCGCCCCACAGATAGGGCGTGCCCCCCAGGCTTTCCGCCACCGGCACCGGATCCGTGGCAGGCCCGTCGCCGATATGCTGGACCGGCACAAAGCCTCCGGTCGCCAGCCGGGCAAAGCGCCCCTCGATCCCCGAAACCGACAGGCGCGCGCCCAGCGACAGGCTGGTCCGTTCCGGCTGCTTCATGTCGGGCGCGGGATAGACATGGGTGGCGGGCGCGGTCACGCGATGGGTGATCGGCGGCAGGTCCTGGCCCAGCGAGGCCCCGCGCAGCCAGCCGCAATAGCCGTCAAGCGCCGCCTGCACGAAGCACCAGTCGCCTCGCGTCTCGATCACCGTCAGGTCCGCGCCGAAATTGACCTGCCGGTCGCGGCGGCCATCGGGCGCGGTCATCAGGTCGGCCAGGGGCACGGCCAGCCGGGCGGGATGGCCGGGGGTATAGGCCGGACGCTCGATCACGCCCGCCAGGCTTTCCAGGGCCACGCGGTCGGTCGCGGGCGTCAGGCGGCGGTCCAGCGTCATGGCAGGATCTGCGGCAGGGCGGCCAGGATCGCCCGCGCCCCCTGGCCCGCGCCGCCCTTGGGACGGCCCGGCGCGGCGGCCGGCTGCCAGCCATAGATGTCCATGTGGACGTAACGCCCGGCGCCTTCGGCAAAGCGGCGCAGGAACAGCGCGGCGGTGATCGACCCGGCCATGCCGCCCGAGGGGGCGTTGTCCAGATCGGCAATCGCGGGCTCGATCTGCGCCTCATAGCCGTCCCAGAAGGGCATCCGCCACAAGGGATCGCGCACCGCTATCGCCGCCCGGGACAGCGCATCCGCCGTGGCGTCGTCGTCGCAATAAAAGGGCGGCAGGTCGGGGCCAAGCGCCACCCGCGCCGCCCCTGTCAGCGTCGCCAGCGAGATCATCAGCTCGGGCGCTTCCTCGGCCCCCAAGGCCAGCGCATCGGCCAGGATCAGCCGGCCTTCGGCATCGGTGTTGTTCACCTCGACCGTCAGGCCCTTGCGGCTGGTCAGCACGTCGCCGGGCCGGAAAGACGCGGCCGAGACGCTGTTCTCCACCACCGGCAGCAGCACCCGGATCCGCATCCGGTCCGCCGCGCCCGTCAGTGCCAGCATCCGCAGCAGCCCAAGCGCGGTGGCCGCCCCGCCCATGTCCTTTTTCATCAGCAGCATGGACGCGGACGGCTTGATGTCCAGCCCGCCGGTATCGAAGCAGACGCCCTTGCCGACCAGCGTCAGGCGCGGCCCGGAATCACCCAGGCGGATGTCGATCAGGCGCGGGGCCTGTTCCGCCGCGCGGCCCACCGCGTGGATCATCGGCAGGTTCGCGGCCAGCAGGTCCGGGCCGGTGGTGACGGTGATCGCGGCCCCGATCTCGCCCGCCAGGGCGCGGGCGGCGGCTTCCAGGTCGATGGGGCCCATGTCGTTGGCGGGGGTGTTGATCAGGTCGCGGGCCAGGAACTCTCCCGCCGCAAGCGCGCGGACATGGGCGGCGTCAATGCCTTCCGGGCAGGTGAACTGCGGGCCGGAATAAGGGCTGCCCTTGTAGCGGATGAAGCGGTACTGGCCCAGCAGCAGCGCCAGCGCGGCCTCGTCCCGGTCAAGGCCCTCGGGCAGGATGGGGCGCCAGGTGCCCGGCGGCAGGGCGGCCGCATGGGCCAGCATGAATCGCTGGCGGCCCGCCTGTGCGCGGTCGCCAAGCCCCAGGAAGGCCCCCGCCAGCCCGCCCGAGGCATTGGGCAAAAGGCAAATCTCGCCCGCCTTGGCGGAAAAGCCGCTGGCAGCGGGCCAGGGGCCTGCCTGGTCGGCCAGGGGGTCGCCCTTCCACACGGCCCAGAGCGGCAGGGCATCGGCGGACGGGGGGGCGAAGTCGGGGATCATGGGGCTGTCCTTGTCTGTCCGGGCGCCAGACTACAGCCTGCGCTTGCGCCCGCAACCCTAGCCAAGCCCGGCGCGGTCCCAGATCGCCGTCAGCGAGCGGTTGCCGACCCGCATCAGGCGCGCATGGATGGCGCCAAGGGCGACCGGGTCGCGCTTTTCCGCGCAGCCGCCCAGATCCATGGCTACGCCCGCCAGCGACAGAAGCCCGATCTGCCAGGCCAGCCGCGCCAGAAGGTCGCATTGGCGCACGGCCTCGGCCAGATCAGAGTCGCGGATGGCCTTGTCGGTGGATGTCAGCGCGCCCGCCAGCTGTTCCAGGGCCAGCCCGATGACGTTCTGCGCCGCCGTCTCGCCCAGTTCGGTCACGATATCGCCCACCCGGCGGGAATCGACCCGCACGGGTTCGGAAACGGCCAATGCCGTGATCTGTGCCATCTGCCTTACCTTCGCCTTGCACGTCCAGTTCCGACACCATGCCCTGCCGCGGTGAAGAAAGGCTTGCCGCGGCCGCAAGAAATCGCTCGAATTTGTCTCAATCACCGCCTATCAACCGGCGGGACAAGAGAGGTGAGACATGCAGAACATCCGCCCCCTGCCGCAATACCTGGTCGGCCGCTTCCATGGCTGGCGGGCCACGTCCTATTCCGAAAACAGCGCCTGGTATCGCCGCCTGGCCACCGACGGGCAGCGCCCGCGCGCCATGGTGATTTCCTGCTGCGATTCGCGCGTCCACGTCACCAGCATCTTCGGCGCGGATTCGGGCGAGTTCTTCATCCACCGCAACATCGCCAACCTGGTGCCGCCCTATGCGCCCGACGGGTTGCAGCACGGCACCTCGGCCGCGGTCGAATACGCGGTGCAGGCGCTGAAGGTCGCGCATCTGATCGTGGTGGGCCATACCAGCTGCGGCGGCGTCGCGGGCTGCCATGCCATGTGTTCCGGCCATGCCCCCGAGCTTGAGGAAAAGACCAGCTTCGTCGGCCGCTGGATGGATGTCCTGCGCCCCGGCTATGACCGCGTGAAGGATCTGCCCGAGGACCGGCAGATCGCCGCGCTGGAGCGCGAGGCCGTGCTGGTGTCCATCGAGAACCTGATGACCTTCCCCTTTGTCCGCGCGGCGGTCGAATCAGGGCAGATGTCGATCCACGGCCTGGTCCATGACATCAGCGAGGGCACGCTGGTCCAGGCCATCGACGGCGGCAAGGCCTGGGTCGAGGTCTGACCGGGACGCGCGGGGTCCGGGATCCCGCGCCTGTCCGCCGGGGTGGGACATGGATCCGGATGTCGTCCGGTCCATGGGACAACCGTCCTGCCCTTCGTTCGCGACCGCGTTCCCATTGCCAAGGGACAGGATTCAAATTTCATCGAATGTAGCGGCAGGTTTGCGCCTGCCGTCACACAGGCCTTGCTGAAACGCGACTTCGCCGTCACCGGCACGCCGGTGGAACGCGGGGAGGACGAGTCGGTCAAGCTGAGCGCCTTCGATCTGACGCACAAGACCCATGGCCGCCTGCTGTCGGCCGATGGCGACGGCAATGTTGCCCTGTTCGACCGGGCCGGCAATGCGATGGATGCCGCCCATGTGGATGCGCTGTTCGGCGCGGCGGGCACCGTGCGGTCCGCCGTGGTGGACCGCATGATGTGACGCCGGTCAGGCGTCGGGCTTCCAGCGGATCACGCGCCACAGATACAGCGCGACGATGCCGACCACGACCGCCGTGGACACCGGGTTGACCCAGTGTTCGACCCGTTCGTACTGGTCTTCCAGCAGGTATCCCGCCAGCGCCAGCCCGCCCGACCAGATGAAGCTGCCAAGCGCGGTGTAAAGCAGGAACTGCCCCTGCGGCATTCGCTCGATCCCGGCGGGGATCGAGATCAGCGTGCGCACCGTGGGAACGAAGCGCCCGAAGAAGACCACGGCGCGGCCGTGGCGGTGGAACCAGGCCTCGGCCTGCTCGAACTCGGACGGGGTGGTGGTCAGCCAGCGGCCGTGCCGCGCGATCAGGCGGCGCATCCGGTGCGCCCCCACGGCACGGCCTGCCAGATACCACAGGTAGGCGCCCGCCAGCGACCCAAGGCCTCCGGCCAGGATCGCCAGCCACAGGGGCGTGCCGCCGCGCGCGGCGTTGAAGCCCGCCAGCGGCATGATCAGTTCGGACGGGATCGGCGGAAAGACGTTTTCCAGCAGCATCAGGGCGGCGATGGCCCATGCCCCGCCGCCTTCCAGAAAGCCGGTGATCCAGTCGAACACCGATCAGCCCTTCTTCAGGACGCGGTTGCCCAGCAGTTCGGCGATCTGCACCGCGTTCAGCGCCGCGCCCTTGCGCAGGTTGTCGCTGACGCACCACAGGTTCAGGCCGTTTTCCACCGTCACGTCCTGGCGGATGCGGCTGACGAAGGTCGCGAAATCGCCCACGCATTCGACCGGGGTCGTGTATCCGCCCGGCTCGCGCTTGTCGACGACCAGGATGCCCGGCGCCTCGCGCAGGATGTCGCGGGCCTCGTCCTCGTCCAGGAAATCCTCGAACTCGATGTTGATGGATTCGGAATGACCCACGAAGACCGGCACCCGCACGCAGGTCGCCGTAACCTTGATGGCGGGGTCGAGGATCTTCTTCGTCTCGGCCACCATTTTCCATTCCTCCTTGGTGTCGCCGCTGTCGAGGAACACGTCGATCTGCGGGATCACGTTGAAGGCGATCTGCTTCTGGAACTTCTTGGCCGCGACCTCCTGGCCCGGGACATACATGCCCTTGGTCTGGTCCCACAGCTCGTCCATGCCTTCCTTGCCCGCGCCGGACACGGACTGGTAGGTGGAGACGACGACCCGCTTGATGCGCGCGCGGTCATGCAGCGGCTTCAGCGCCACCACCATCTGCGCGGTCGAGCAGTTGGGGTTCGCGATGATCATCTTGTTCTTGTAGTCGTGGACCGCGTCCGGGTTCACCTCGGGCACGATCAGCGGGATCTCGGGGTCGTAGCGATACAGGGAACTGTTGTCGATCACCACGCAGCCCGCGGCAGCCGCGCGGGGGGCGTGGACCTTGGTCGCGTCCGATCCGATGGCGAACAGCGCGATGTCCCAGCCGGTGAAGTCGAACTGCTCGATGTCCTTCACCTTGATGGTCTTGTCGCCAAAGCTGACCTCGGTGCCCTGCGACCGGCGCGAGGCCAGCGCGGCAATCTCGTCCACGGGGAACATGCGTTCATCGAGGATGTTCAGCATTTCGCGGCCCACGTTGCCGGTGGCGCCTGCGACGACGACTTTGTAACCCATCTCCTTGGGACTCCCTTTTCTGGCGGTCAGGGGCGTTTAGCGCAAGCATGGGCGCAGGGGAAGGGAAAAGGGGTCAGGCCAGCACCAGCCTTTCGTCGCTGCGCCCCAGATCCGCGACCCAGGCGGCCTCGGCGCCGAAGTCATGGGGCACCTGATCGGCGGTGCGGCGGCCCGACAGGCTGGCGCTGGCGAAGAAGTCGAAGCCGTGAAGAGTCAGGCCGGTCAGCCGCGACCGCAGCAGCAGCGCGATCATCATCGCCCCCGTGGTGGGCGGCGCGGCAAGCCGGTCCTTCAGCGCGCGATAGTCCCCCAGCGGGTGCAGGTAGAAGCCGGGGCTGGTGGCCGTCCGCCAGTCCAGCCGCTTACGCTTGGGCGACATCCACAGGATGCGGCCGGGCTGCAACCGCGCGCGGTCCGCGTCGGGCAGGCGCACCGCCAGGGCCAGCCAGTCGGTGCGCGTGCCGTGGCTTTCGGGCGCGGGCATGGGCGCGCGGTTGATGCGGATCACCAGGTCGGCGGCGTCAATGGCCGCGCCCTGGCGACCTTCGGCCAGCGAGCGGGCATTGCCGATCAGGGCGACCCTTTTGCCCCCGAGATCCGCCAGCAGGTCGCCTTGCGGGACCGACAGGGATTGCAGCGCCGCCTCATCGCGCAGCAGGCGGGCGGCATGGAAGGACAGCCTGTTCATGGACGGGCCAGCAGGTCGTTGTAGAGGGCGACCAGGGCGCGGGCCTCGCCCTCGATGGCGTGGTTCGCGGCGACATGGGCGCGGGCGGCCTGGCCTGCGGCGATGCGCGCGGCATCATTGTCCAGCCAATGCCGCAGCGCCCCGGTCAGCGCATCAAGGTCATCGGGCGCAACCAGGCTGCCGGTCACGCCGTCGCGGATCAGCGTCTCGTAGGCGCCGACGCGGGCGGCCACGGTGGGCACGCCGCAGGCCATCGCCTCCAGGGGCGTCAGGCCGAAGCCCTCCCACCGGGCGGGGGCGGCGAACAGGTCAAGCGCCTGGTAATGGCGCACCACCTGGTCCCAGGGCAGCTCGCCCAGGAAGCGGATGCGGTCCTGCAATCCGGCTGCAGCGATCTCGGCCAGAAGCCCGTCGGCGAAGGCGCGGTTGTCGGGGGTGATGCGGCCGGTGAAGACGATCTGCGCGCGCGGGCGGTCCGGCAGCAGCCGCAGCCCGGCCCGGACCAGCAGGTCGACGCCCTTCTGCGCCCGCACCCGGCCAAAGCAGCCGATCAGCACCGCGTCGGTGTCAAGCCCCAGGTCGCGCCGCAGCGCGGCCCGGTCGGCGGGCGGCTGGAAGACCGCCGTATCCACCCCGTGCATCACCACCGTCGCGGGGCGGTCCAGATAGCTGGCGGCCTTGTCGGACGTTGCCACCAAGGCGTCCTGCTGCCGGATCAGCCATTTGGTGAACCCTGTGTGGCGGCGCTGCGCGGCGGATGTGAACAGCAGCCGGTATCTGCGCCGCAGCACCCGCCGCAGGATCAGGCCAAGCGCCATTTCCGTGTTGCGCCGGGCGTGCCAGACGCGCCAGCGGTCGCGCGGCATCAGGGCCGCGCGCCACAAGGGGATATGGGGCACCTCCGGCGGCAGGCCGGGGCCGGTCGCGCGGATCGCGATCATCCGGGCCTGCACCGGGATCAGCCGCACCACCGTGGCGGTGACGCCCGACAAGCGGCGCTTGAGGTTCGGGGCGACGACCAGGGGGTCAGGCATGGCGGTTCTCGGCGCTGAACAGATAGAAGGCCAGCCCTATCGCCAAAGGCACCAGGAAGAACAGGAAGATGTAGCTGTAGGCCTGGGCCGGGGGATGGCTGGCGGAAGCCGTCAGATAGACCGGCCGCGACAGGAACTGCATGATCCCCACCCCCAGGATCGAGACCATGTTCATGAAGGTGATCCCCCGCCCGACCAGGTGGTGCGGCAGGAAGGCCCGGCCATGCGACATGATCAGCGAATAGGAACTGTCGGAAATGCAGACCATCACCAGCAGCACCGAGGACAGCACCAGGCTGGTCCCCGACCCCAGCCACAGCCCCGCCAGCACGAGGCACAGCAGCAGCGTGTTGGCGACCGAGGTGCGCTTGTCCGAGCCCATGGCCCGCACGATCCAGCCCACCGACAGGTTCGCCGCGACCATCGCCAGCCCCATGCCCAGCGTCACCCAGCCGATCAGGCCGTCGCCCGCGCCGTAAACCTCGGACAGGAAGGGGCCCGCCCACAGCCCGCGGATGCAGGCGGATGCGGCATAGGTCACGCCCAGCAGCGGCAGGATCAGGCGCAGTTCCCGCACGGCCCACAGGTCGCGCAGCCGGGCGCGGGGCTGCTGGCCCGCGGTCTTGCCGGGGTTGCGCACCAGGGCCAGGATCGCCAGCGCCACCATCAGCGTCACCACCGCCAGTCCGCCAAGCGCCGCGCGCCAGCCGATGGCGTCGATCACCCAGACCAGCGGCGCGGCCCCCAGCATGTTGCCCAGCGATCCGATGCCCACCACCGCGCCGCCCGCAGCACTCATGGATGCGGCAGGCAGGGTGCGGGCGAAGATGAAGAAGCTGCCCATCATCACCGGCGCGCAGCCCACGCCCAGCAGCGCCATGGCCAGGTGGATGTGCCAGGGCGCCTGCGCCAGCGCAAAGACCAGCGCCCCGCCGCAGCCGCCCACGCCCAGCAGCGCCGCCACCGTCTCGCGCGGGCCGTAACGGTCCAGCGCCCAGCCGACCGGGATCTGCACCGCGGCAAAGGCGATGTACCACAGCCCCGAGGACAGGGCGAGATCGGCCGGTCCCGCCCCCAGTTCCGCCCCCAGCGTCGGCGACAGCACCGCCAGGAAGGCGCGGTAGAACTGGCTCAGCGTATAGCCCAGGACAAGGGACATCAGTCCCGGCGACAGGATCCAGCGCATTCCACCCCCTCGGTTGCGCCGGAAAGCTGCGCCAAGCCCGCGCCGGGTGCAAGACGTCGTGGAAATACGGCCCAACTTGACCAGCCCAGGGCGGGCGGCTAGCACCGGACCCGCTGCCGCGACCCAAGAAACCCGGAGGAACCATGTCCGACCCCTATTCCCTGCTTATCCTGCCCGGCGACGGGATCGGCCCCGAGGTCATGGCCGAGGTGGTCAAGGTCATCGACTGGTTCGGGGCCAATCGCGGCATGTCCTTCGACATCAGGCACGGGCTGGTCGGCGGCGCGTCCTACGACGCCCACGGCGTGCCCCTGACGGACGAGACGATGGCCCTGGCGCAATCGGTCGATGCCGTGCTGCTGGGCGCGGTCGGCGGGCCGAAATACGACGTTCTGGATTTCAGCGTGAAGCCCGAGCGGGGCCTTTTGCGCCTGCGCAAGGAGATGGACCTGTACGCCAACCTGCGCCCGGCGCAATGCTTCGACGCGCTGGCCGATTTTTCCAGCCTCAAGCGCGAAGTGGTGGCGGGCCTCGACATCCTGATCGTGCGCGAGCTGACCTCGGGCATCTATTTCGGCGAGCCGCGCGGCATCCATTCCGACGACAACAACCCCGGCAACGAGGGCGGCCGCGTCGGCATCAACACGCAGCGCTACACCAGCGGAGAGATCCGGCGCGTGGCCCGTTCCGCCTTTGACCTGGCGCGCAAGCGGTCGAACCGGGTCTGTTCCATGGAAAAGGCCAATGTGATGGAATCCGGCATCCTTTGGCGCGAGGAGGTGCAGTGGGTCCACGACAACGAATATCCCGATGTCGAGCTGTCGCACATGTATGCCGACAACGGCGCGATGCAGCTGGTCCGCCGTCCACAACAGTTCGACGTGATCGTGACCGACAACCTGTTCGGCGACATCCTGTCGGACGCGGCGGCGATGCTGACCGGCAGCTTGGGGATGCTGCCTTCGGCATCCTTGGGCGCGCCGATGGCGAACGGGCGGCCCAAGGCGCTGTATGAACCCGTGCATGGCAGCGCGCCGGATATCGCGGGCCAAGGCAAGGCCAACCCGATCGCCTGCATCCTGTCCTTCGCCATGGCGCTGCGCTATTCCTTCGACCAGGGCGAGGCGGCGGCGGATCTGGAACGCGCGGTGGAAACCGTGCTGGCCGACGGAGCGCGCACCGCCGACCTGATGGGACCGGAAGGGGGCACCCCTGTCACCACGTCCCAGATGGGCGACCGCATCATCGCCGCGCTGTCCCGGGGCTGATGGAGGGCGCGTCCAACGTCCGCGGCGCGGCCCTCGCCCTGCTGGCCATGGGCATCTATGCGACGCATGACGTGGTCATCAAGGTGCTGGGCGCGCAGTATCCCGCGTTGCAGGTGCTGTTCTTTTCCTCGCTCTTGTCCTTTCCGCTGGTCACGCTGATCGTCATGCGCGACCCCACCCCCGGCACGCTGCGCCCGGTCCATCCCGGCTGGGTGGCGCTGCGCACGGTGGTGGGCGTGGTGTCGGGGATGGGCAGCTTCCTCGCGTTCTCGCACCTGCCGCTGGCGCAGGTTTATGCGATCCTGTTCTCGGCCCCGCTGCTGGTGACGATCCTGTCGATCCCGATCCTGGGCGAACGGGTCGGGCCGCACCGCTGGGCCGCCGTGGTGACGGGCCTTCTGGGCGTGCTGATCGTGCTGCGCCCCGGCGCGCAGGCGCTGCAATGGGGGCACCTGGCGGCCCTGGCATCGGCCGTCGCCTCGGCCAGCACGGCCGTGATCCTGCGCAAGCTGGGCCGGGCCGAACGCCCCTTGGTGCTGCTGATGTGGCCGATGCTGGGCAACTTCGTGGCCACCGGCGCCTCGCTGGCCCTGGATTACCGCCCGATGGAGCTGCCGCATCTGGCGCTGGCCGGGGTGATCGCCTGCCTGGGCCTGGTCGCGGGCTTCCTGCTGATCCTGGCCTATCGCGCGGGCGAGGCCGCGATCGTCGCCCCCATGCAGTATTCGCAGATCCTCTGGGCCACCGCCTATGGCTGGATCTTCTTCGGCGAGATGCTGGACCTGCCCACCGTCGGGGGCGCCGCCGTGATCATCGGATCGGGCATCTACATCGTCTGGCGCGAAGGGCGGGGCAATTCCGCCAACCGCCCCGTGATCGCCTCGCGCATCCGGGCAGAAACGGTGACGGCGCCCCGCGCCTCGCTGTTGCAAAGAATATGGCCGCCGCGCCCCTGACGGGGCTTGCAATCGCCGCCGCCCCGCGCTACCTGCCCCGTCACGGTCGGAGCGTAGCGCAGCCTGGTAGCGCACCTGCTTCGGGAGCAGGGGGTCGGAGGTTCGAATCCTCTCGCTCCGACCAGTTGGCCTTTGACAGGCGGCGGATCGGTCTGCCTTCGGGACCGGATGATCTGCCCCTGGGATGCGCTGAACAGCCGCCCAGGCACCGCATGGAACCCCTGATCTGGCGAATGCGGCGGCGGGGCTTTCCGGCATCTCGGCCCCAGCCTTGCAGTCCGAAGGCGCATCGCCGAAGGGGCGGGGCCACCGGCCCGCCGTCGTGATCCAGGCCGAAGACCCCAGCTTCAAACGATTGGAAACCGGCAGGCAGGGCATCGCTCGGATCAACGCCTTGGACGAATCCGGCCGGCCGCGGACGCAGCCTTGCCTTGCACCAGGGGTTGAGCAGATGTAGGTTGCACTCGCTTGTTCCCGTAGATGTTGCAAAGATTCCAACCGTTGGCTCATTTCAACCGCCCCATCTCTGATGTGTTGGCACAGACGGCCTAGTCAGCGACTTTTGCCGCAAACCCCAGGAGCGCAGACTTCCATGCCGATATCGACCGTTGTCACCTCCATGAAGGACGAGGCCCCCTATGTCATCGAGTGGGTCGCCTATCATCGGGCGCTCGGTTTCGACCGCATCGTGGTTCTGGCCAACGACTGCACCGACGGCACGCACGAGATGCTGACGCGCCTGCACGAGATGGAGGCGATATCTTACTACGAGAACGTGGTGCCGGTCGGCGCCAAGCCGCATTCGCGCGCGCTCAAGATCGCCAATCTCGCGCCCGAGGTGAAGACCGCCGATTTCGTGATGGTCCTTGACGCGGATGAATTCCTGGTCGTCAAGTCCCCGCCCCACATCCTGGATGTCCTGCTGGACATGATGGAGGACAAGGCGGCGGGCATGATGGTCATTCCGTGGCGGCTGTTCGGATCGTCCCACAACATGGAATTCGAGGATCGCCCGGTCATCGAGCGGTTCACGCAGTCGATGGATGCGGCGACCCTGCCCAAGGTCGGCGTCAAGACCTTGTTCCGCCAGGCCGACAACGTTCGCCTTGCCATCCATTTCCCCAAGTTCATCAAGAAGGCCGGCGAGCCGGTCACCCGGTCGGACGCGGCATGGATCGACGCCGGAGGCCAGCCCCTGACGCAGCCGGGCCTGACCTGGAACGGCGGGCGTCAGAAAATCCACCGCGACCATGCTGAGGTCGCGCATTTCATGATCAAGAGCCTTGACGAATATCTGCTGAAGATCTTCCGGGGCGACGGGCTGATGAACTCGAACCGGCACGGGATCGATTACTGGCGCAACGGCGACCACAACCAGGTGTCGGATCTGGTCGTGGCGGACAACGTGTCGGGTTTTGCCGAGGAACGCGACAGGCTGTTCGCCGATCCGGTGCTGTCAGGGCTGCATCGCAAGGCGGTGGCGGCGCGGTTCGAGAAACTGGCCGGAATCCTGGCGAACCCCGACGTGCAGACCTTGCGCACGATCCTCAAGAAAAGCACCAAGGGCGGCCTGCAACCCGAGGATATCCAGACCTCGCGCGATCTTGTGAGGCAGATGTCCCCGGCTGTTCCCACCGAAAAGCTGATCGACGGCGACATCCCCCATTCCACCCTGGTCAGCATCACCGACGCGGGGCTTGCTGATGCCAGCGCCATCTCATGGCGGATGTTCAAGAAGGCGCGCCATCACAGCACGATGTTCTGGCCGGAAAAGAAATTCGGTGCGCGCCCCATCACGAACCTTGCGGATGGTCTCAAGCGCGCGCAGAAACGGGGCGCCGCCTTCGGCCTTGGCGTACGCTGGTTCCACAATTACGCCCGGGTGAAGCCACAGAAGGACTGGCTGCTGGACGACGAGATCCTTGTGGTCCTGACCCGCGACGATGAGAACATCATAGCGGGCTTTCCTGCACATGTCGCGGCAACCAAGGCGAAATACGCGGAAAAGCCCCAAGGCAAGGGCCGACCTCCGCTGCGCCAGATCCTGGACGGAAGCGAATCGCCTGCAGAGGTTGAGGAACTGATCGCAAGGGGCGATCTTGTCGACCCGAGGCAGCGCCTGAAAAGCTATCTCGGCGCGCATCCCGAGGCGATCGTCCTCAATCTCGACCATTTGGATGCGGTCAGAGAGGAATTGAACACGCTTGAGCAGACCGGGCCGTCCGGTGCTGCGGCAGCAAATCTCTTGCGCGATGTCCTGGAAGTCGAAAGCAAGAACGACGCCGAGGTTCGCACCAAGCCGAAAGAACGCCCCGCAAGGAAATCACCCGCCAGCAAGAGGGAGGAGGTTTCAGAGGCTTCGGCATCTGTCGAGCCTTGGTCATCCATGGCAAGCACTTGCTCCAAGACGCCGATAAAACTTTACTGGTTTCGGCGGAATGCAGGTGCCGGAATCAATTTCGGGGACGATCTTGGTCCCCTCGTTGTAAAGCAACTCACCGGGCGAGAGATCGAATGGGCGGCCGCCGCCGATTGCGACCTTGCCTCTGTGGGAAGCATTCTTTCGCAGGTTTCCCGCGATGCGGCACGCAATGCCCGCAAATCCAGCATTCTTGTCTGGGGCAGTGGTCTTATCACGAATGACCCGTCGCCCTTGCACAGGTCGCTGGACCTGCTGGCCATCAGGGGTGAACTGACAAGGGATACGCTGGGGCTTCCTGATCTTCCCTTGGGAGATCCGGGGATCTTCGCGGCAGACGTGGTTCCAGCGGGTGCGCGAGAGTATGCGTGGGGCATCGTGCCGCACTATTCGCAAAGGCGTTCAAAGGAAATCCGGGATTTGGCAAAGGCTCACGACTGCCTTTTGATCGACCCAACGAACGACCCTGTCAAAGTATTGCGCGACATATCCAGCTGCGAGGCCATCCTCTCCTCCAGTCTTCACGGCCTTATCGTCGCGGACAGCTATGGTATCCCGTGCTGCTGGCTAAATGTTCCGAGTCACAAGTCGCATGAGTTCAAGTTCGCTGATTATTGCAGCGGGGTGAGACGCTGGAACTTTGATGAAGTCAGTCTTGAAAGGGCTTCGGAGATGCTGGCGGGTAACCGGCTTCCAGAGGCCTTTTCCATCTCGGATGCCATAAAGGACAAGTTGTCAAAATCCCTGACAGGCGCGCTTTGAAACGCTCCCCACCCCCGACAAGCTGGATGTCATCGACCGGAGCTCCTCGGCGCTGTCCGTCGAGCCGCGCACGACCAGCGGGCTGCCCTTCACGGCCACCAACCCCTTGCGGTCGAAAGGCGGGGACAAGTCCGTCGAGGGATGGCTGGCGGCCTTCCGCAATGCCGATTACGTCGTCACGGATTCCTTCCATGGCGTCGCGTTTTTCCTCATCTTCAACCGCCTGTTCGTGGCCTATGGCAATGCCGAACGCGGCCTAGCCCGGTTCCGGTCGCTTTTGCGGGCCGTCGGGCTGGAGGATCGGCTGATCGTCATCTCGGAAGGGGCCGATGCCGAGGCACTGATGCAACCGATCGACTGGCCTGCGGTCAACCGGCGGCTGGACGCGCTTCGGTCCCGTTCGCTGCAATTTCTTGTCGATGCCCTGTCGAGCGGGCAGGATGGCGGGGGCAAGGGCGGGGACATGCCGGAAGGGCGCCAGGTTCGACAGCCCGAGCCGGCTCCCATCGCCGCAGGGGAGGCGATCCCCGTCTCGGAAACTGACCATCATCCCCTGGACCTGCATTGCACGGGCTGCGGCGCCTGCGTGTCGGAATCCGGCGGCGCGCTGAGGATGGCCTGGACCCCGGACGGCTTTCTCGAACCGCGCGCCACGGGCACCCTGGTCCCCAAGGGTGTCGCGCGGGTCTGCCCCTTCAACCCGGCCCCCGAGGCTGCGGTCCGGGACGAGGACGCGATCGCCCGCGACTGCCTGCCGGATGCCGGTCGCCACGATCCCCGGATCGGGCGGTTCGTGAACACCTATGTCGGCTTCAGCAAGGCGTTCCGGCCCAGTTCGTCGTCTGGCGGGATCGCGACCTTCGTCTTTGAAAAGCTGCTGGAGCAGGGCGAGGTCGATCATCTTTTCGTCGTGCGCCGGACGCTGGACGGGCAATACGCCTATCGCATGTTCGACCGGAACGACGATATCCTGACCACATCCAGGACCCGGTATTACCCGGTCACGATGGAGCAGCTTTTCCTGACGATGGACCCGGTCAAGGGGCGCGTCGCGGTGTCCGGGGTGGCGTGCTTCGTCAAGGCCATCCGCCTGAAGCAGCATTACGATCCCGCGCTGAGGGAGAAGATCCCGCTTCTGGCCGGCATCATCTGCGGCGGGCTGAAAAGCCGCTTCTATACCGACTTCCTCGCGCAAAGCGCGGGCGTCCGGGGGCCCTATCGCGATGCGGAATACCGCGTGAAGTCGCCCGCAAGCCTGTCCAGCGACTATTCCTTCGCGGCCACGGATGCGGACGGCCATGCGGGGCAGGTCAGGATGCAGAAGCTGGGGGACATGTGGGGCACCGGCCTGTTCAAGTCGCGGGCCTGCGATTTCTGCACCGATGTCATGACCGAGCTTGCTGACATCTCGCTGGGCGATGCCTGGCTGCCCGAATACAAGCAGGACGGCATGGGCAACAGCGTCGTCGTGACCCGAAGCCTGCTTGCGGACCGGATCATCCGGCAAGGCATGGCGGATGGAGAGCTTGAGCTCAAGGAGGTGTCTCCCGACATCGCGGCCCGCACGCAAAGCGGCGGCTTCAATCACAAGCAAAAGGCCGTGAAGTTCCGCCTGCTGTCCGAGGAACTGTCCGGCGACCGCAAGACGCCCTTCGTGCGCCCCCGTGTGCTGACCGACAGCTCGGTCGCCGAGATGGTCGTGCAGGTGCTGCGCAACCGCACGCGCGCCAGAAGCCTGCGCGTCTGGCGGCAAACCCGCGACAACCGCGCCTTCATGCGCCATATGCGGGCCTGCCTCCGTTCGCTGTCCGCGGCGACCGGCGCCCGCAAGCAATCGGCGCAGGTCGATGGCGATGCCTTCGGCGTCCTGGACCGACCGGGCCAAGGCGCCGCGCGGCGCGGCGAGGTTGCCGCGGTCCGGGCGGCCTTGGTCCTGCTGGACAGGCGCGTGACCGACGGCACGGTCACGCCCGACATCCTGGGCCGCGCGCTTGGGCGATATGCCCAAGGCGAACCGGAGGCGCACCAGCCGCGCGCCGACTGACCGGCAGCCCCATTGCCGGGGCCTGGCCGCGCGACCGGCCGCAAGGGTGTGCCGGCCCCGACCGAACACCCAAAGACCGCACGCAAGGGATGCGCCGCCAACGCCTGCGCCGATCCGCTGCGCGGCGGCGGGCAGGCATGGCCTTTATGTCATAAAGCAACTTTTGCGTGTATGATATTCTGGATGCCATTTGATGATAATAGATAATTTTATCAAATTTTCAAATAAGCCTTCATTGATTTAACCACAGGTTGAACCATATCATGCGTTGGTAGGTTCGATTTGTGCCAGTGTTGCAGGAAGGAGGGACGAACCAGGAAAGGAGAGGCGCATGTCCGCCACGACCGACATCCGCATGATCAACCTTCAGGTGATGGCCGAAACGGCCATGAAGGCCGACAAGGCGGCTGGAACCTATGACGCCAACGTTGCGTCGGACAGCAAGTATTACCTCTGGCAATCGCAGTTCCAGACCCGCCCCATGGGGATGGAGGACAAGCCCGAAGCTTATGCCCAGCTGCTTCGACAAAGCCTGCCCGAGGTCACCACCCTCCGCATTCCCTTCAACGCCTATTCCTTCAACGCCGACGGCTCGCTCGACCCCATGTTCGAGCGTTTCCTGACCGCCGCGGCCGCGCAGGGCTTCGACTTCCTGTTCGTCTATGCCGACGGGGACATGCAGCGCCTTGGCGAGAACGACGGCCTTGGCCTTGACGCCATCCGCGCAGGGCTGGCCGGGCAGGCCCATGACCGCATGATCGACGGCTGGGGCAAGATGCTGGACTGGCTGGACGGGCATGCCGACGTGCGCAATGCCGTTTATGCCTTCGAGGCGGTCAACGAACCCGCAGCCTATGCCCGGGCCGAGACGCTGGGCGGCGAGACCGGCGAATTCGTGCGCCTTTACGGCGACCACATGGCCGCGCTGGCGCAATTCCTGGACGCCCGGTCGGACGTGCCGCTGATGGTCGGTGGCTGGGCCTATTCGGCGCTGTTCGACGTGCTGGCGCAAACCACCTCCAGCGACGGGCAGACCAGCGTGCTGGACCAGATCCGCGCCGCCGTGGGCGAGGATCTGATCTGGTCGGCCCATCTTTATCCCGACTGGGCGGCCGGGGCGGGCCAGGACATCCAGGGCATGGTCGATTTCATCGCCGACCGCTTCGGGGTGCTTGGGGATGACGACATCGTCGTGACCGAGACCAACCTCGACCCCGGTTCCGGCATGTCCTTCTGGATGGCGCGCGCCTATGAGGCGTTTGCCGATGCGGGCATCGGCATCGGCTGGTTCGCGGGCGCCGATTACGGAAGATCGACCTTCGTGAACATCCTGAACGGGCGGCATGTCAACTTCATGCATCCCGACATCCTCGCCCAGGGCATGAACGCCTTCCTTCTGGGCGAACCCGATCCCGCCCATGCGGCGTCCGAGGCGGTCACGGCCGCCCTGCTGGCCGGGAATGTCTATGACGACAACGGCGTCCGCCTGGCGCTGAACGGCATGGGCTTTGCCGCCGGCCATGACGGCAACGACACGCTGACGGGGATCGAACAGACCATCAACATGCTTTACGGCGGCCGGGGCGATGACGTTCTGAACGGCACCTCGGGGCGCGACCACCTGTTCGGGCAGGCCGACAACGACACGCTGCTGGGCGGGGCGGGCAGCGATGTCCTGATGGGCGGCGATGGCGACGACCTGCTGAGCGGCGGCGGCGGCAACGACGTGCTGACCGGCGGACGCGGCAGCGACCACTTCGTGCTGGAGGCCGAGACCGGGAACACCGTCACCGACCTGCGCCTCGACCAGGGCGACAGCCTGACGATGGCCGGGCGCCTGTGGACCGCGGCCGAGCTTCTGGCGGCGGGCACGCTGGTCGATCACGACGGCGACGGGCTTGCCGACGACCTGGTCGTCGGGGATGGCGCCAGCCGTTCGATCTTCCTGAACATGCGCCGCCCCGACGGGATCGTCCAGGCCACCGACCTGAACGATCACGTCACCGTCGGCTATGCCGATATCGAGGGCGACAAGTTCACCTGGGAGGGCGCGTGGGTCGCCGGGCTTGGCGGCAACGACACCCTGACCGGAAGCATCGCCGCCGACACGCTGGACGGCGGGGCGGGCGACGACGTGATTGCCGGGCGCACGGGCGATGACGTGCTGATCGGCGGCGAGGGCAACGACGCCCTGACGGGCGAGGGCGGCCATGACGTGATCGCCGGCGGCAACGGCAGCGACACCATCACCGGCAATGCGGACAACGATTCCCTGCGCGGCGGCCTTGGCAACGACATCATCGACGGGGGCGACGGCAACGATTTCCTGGCGGGCGAGGCCGACAATGACAGCCTGACCGGCGGGGGCGGCAACGATACCATCCTGGGCGGCATCGGGGCCGACACCATCCGGGGCGGATACGGCGACGAAACCATATCCGGCGAGGAAGGCGACGACTATATCGACGGCAATGGCGATGACGACGCGATCAACGGCGGCGTGGGCAACGACACGCTGATCGGGTCGGGCGGCAACGACACGCTGGACGGGGGCGGGGGCGGGGATGCCATGGCGGGCGGCTCGGGCGACGACATCTACCTTGTCGAAAGCGCGGGCGACCGGGTGTCCGAAAGCGGAAATGGCGGGACCGACACCGTGATCTCGGCGATCGGCCATGTGCTGGGCGCGAACGTGGAAAACCTGACGCTGGCCGCCGACAGCGGAAGCATCGCGGGAACGGGCAACTCGCTTGCCAACAGCATCACGGGCAATGGCGGCTACAACGTGATCGACGGCGCCTCGGGCAACGACACCATCGACGGCGGGGACGGCAACGACACGCTGACCGGCGGGGTCGGAAACGACTTCCTGCTGGGCGACGGGGGCAAGGACCGCCTGACCGGGGGCGCAGGCACCGATTCGCTGAGCGGCGGCGCCGGCGCGGACGTGTTCGTCTTTCTGGCGCTGTCGGATTCAACCGCCGGAGAGGGCCGCGACCGGATCACCTGGTTCAAGCACACGCAGGGCGACAGGATCGACCTGGGCGCGATCGACGCCAGGACCGATCTTGCGGGAAACGACGCGTTCGCCTTTATCGGCTCGTCCGCCTTTTCGGGCACGGCGGGCCAGCTTTCGGTGCGCGCTGTCCAGGGCGGCACGCTGATCGCGGCGGATGTCGATGGCAACCGGGTCAGCGATTTCGAGATCCTGATCGAGGACGCTGCGGCGATCAACGCGGATTCGTTCCTGTTCTAGGAACCTTGGGCAGCCCGGCGGCGCAACCGCAGCACCGCCGGGTTGCTTGACCGTGATGCCCCTTGCCGAAGGTGACGGGCAGCGGGGCCAGGCGCCTATCGCCCGGGCCTGCCCTTCAAGGGCGCGCAACCGTGGCCCGGATCCCGATCGGCACCCACCAGCCTTACCCGCAGCTTGCCCCAGGACAGCAGCGTATCCTGTCCTTGCCGGGCAACGCCAAGGTCGCAGCGGAACCCCGGATCCAGCAGGGACCAGTCGATCCTGTCCTCGGCCGGGGAAAAGTCGGTGATCGTCACCTCGCCCCTGGGCGGGGGCATGAACAGGTCCGGCCCGGCGCCTCCGGTCAGGGTCGTGGCGGCGTCATTCGCGGCGATCAGGCGGTCGGCGCCCGTCCAGCAGGCCGCTGCCTTCCAGGTGATCGTCGCCAGGCCCCCCGGCCATCCGGTTGCGCCCCTCGGGGTCGATCAGGACATCGTCGCCTTTGTCCCCTTCGATCACAGGAACGCGGCAACAGGGGACGGGTTGCAACCGCAAGGCGACAGAAGCCATGGCCCGCGGCCCCGCCTTTCTGCCACGGACGAAATCCCCCGCCGCCGCCCAAGTTTCTTGCGCCATCGTCCCCGCGCGCGCAGACTGCAAGGACGAACGGTGGAGGGAAGGATGGCACGAGCAAGCCTGGCACTTGTGCTGCTTCTGGGCAGCGCCCCCGCAGGATGGGCCCAGCAGGCGACGGATGCCGTCGCCCCCGAGACGGCGACGACCATCGAAACGCAAGCCGGCGACCTGGGTCCGCTGACGGATGCCGCCCGCGCGGCGCTGGCCACCAAGGCCAAGGGGCGCCCCGTCACCGGCCAGGACTGGATGATCAGCGCGGCCCACCCCCTAGCGGTCGAGGCGGGCGCCCGCGTGCTGGCCGCAGGCGGCAGCGCCGCCGATGCCATGGTGGCCGTCCAGACGGTCCTGGGCCTGGTGGAACCCCAAAGCTCGGGCCTTGGCGGCGGGGCCTTCCTGGTCTGGCATGACGGGGAAACGGGCGCGCTGACCACGCTGGATGCGCGCGAAACTGCGCCGATGGCGGCCACGCCCCGGCTGTTCCTGACCCCCGACGGCCAGCCGATGGAGTTCATGGAGGCCGTGGTGGGCGGCCGCTCTGTGGGCACGCCCGGCACCCCCGCGCTGCTGGAGGCCGCGCATCGCCGCTGGGGCAAGGCCAATTGGTCGGGCCTGTTCGACGACGCCATCCGGCTGGCGGAAGGGGGGTTCACCGTCTCGCCCCGGCTGGCAAGCCAGGTGGCCGAGGAGGGTGAGGCCTTGCAGGCCGATCCGGCGACCACCGCCTATTTCTTCCCGGGCGGGCAGCCGGTCGCGGCGGGCACGCTGCTGAAGAACCCGGCTTATGCCGCGACCCTGCGCAGGCTGGCCGCCGAAGGCGCGGACGGCTTCTATCAGGGCGCGGTGGCCGAGGGCATCGTTGCCGCCGTGCGCGGCGCCAGCAATCCCGGCGTGCTGGCGATGGCGGATCTGGCGGCCTATCGCGTGGTGGAACGGCCCGCCGTCTGCGTGGAATACCGCGCCCATGATGTGTGCGGCATGGGGCCGCCGTCCTCGGGCGGGCTGACGGTGGGGCAGATCCTGGGGATGCTGGGCGGGTATGACCTGGCGGCGCTCGGGGCGGAAAACCCGGAAAGCTGGCGGCTGATCGGGGATGCCTCGCGCCTGGCCTTCGCCGACCGGGGCCGCTTCATGGCCGACAGCGACCATGTGCCGATGCCCACCGAAGGGCTGATCGACCCCGCCTATCTGGCGGAACGGGCCAAGCTGCTGGCGGGCGACGACAGCCTGCCCGAGGTCAGCGCCGGTGCGCCCGGCTGGTCCCATGCGGCGTTGTGGGGGCAGGACGCGTCGCTGGAACTGCCGTCCACCACGCATATCTCGATCGTGGACGGGGACGGCAATGCCCTGTCGATGACCACCACCATCGAGAACGGATTTGGTTCGCGCCTGATGACCGGCGGCTTCCTTCTGAACAACGAACTGACCGATTTCAGCTTCGAGACGCATGACGAAAACGGCTGGCCCATCGCCAATGCCGTGGCGCCGGGCAAGCGGCCCCGGTCCTCCATGGCGCCGACGGTCGTGCTGAAGGACGGCAAGCCCGTGATGGTGATCGGGTCGCCCGGCGGCAGCCGCATCATCGGCTATGTCGCGCGCGCGATCATCGCGCATCTGGACTGGGGCATGGACATCCAGAAGGCGGTGGCCGCCCCCAACATCGTCAACCGCTTCGGCCCCATGGACATCGAGGCGGGCCTTCCCGCCGCCCTGACCCAAGGCCTGACCGACATGGGCTATGAACTGAACGAGACCGACCTGACCTCGGGCCTGCAAGGCATCGTGATCGGCCCGGACGGGGCGCTGTCGGGCGGCGCCGATCCCCGGCGCGAAGGGATCGCCCTGGGCGGCTGAGGTTTTTTTGCAGATCGTGCAATTCATGGGGTTGAAGGCGAGGGCCTGATTAGTTAGCTTGCTAACGAACTGGAAGAAACCGCCCCCATGCCGCAATCCTCGCACCTTTTCGACACGCTCCTGCACCTCATGCGCCTCTTGCGCCGCAGCTATGACGCGCGGGCTCAGGCGATGGGCCTGACGCTCTCTCGCGCCCGCGCCCTGGCCATGTTGTCGCGGATGGACGGGGCCACGCAGGCGGGGCTTGCCGCCGCGCTGGAGATCGAGGCGCCCACGCTCAAGCGCCAGGTCGACGCGCTGGAACAGGCCGGTTTCGTCGAACGCCGCCCCGCCGAATCGGACGGGCGCAAGAACGCGCTGTTCCTGACCGCCAAGGGCCAGGACAGCGGCATCGTGGATTTCACCCGCCGGATGCGGGCCGAGCTGGTGGCGGGCATCCCCGACGCCGACCTGGCGGTGGCGCAATCGGTGCTGGACCGCATCGCCGCCAATATCGCAAGGCTCGACCGGGAATGAGCGAGACACCCGCCCCGGCCCCCGCCGCCCCCGCGCCCGTGGCCCATCCGCCGCTGCCCTTGCCGCAGGCCCTGGCCTATATGGGCGCGTCCCTTGTGCTGGCCCTGTCCCAGGGGTTGGGCCAGGGCTTCGTGTCCGCCAACATCCCGCAGATCGCGGGCGACCTGGGCATCACCGCCACCCAGGCAAGCTGGCTGATGGCGGCCTATATGATCCCGCGCGCATCCCTGCCGCTGCTGCTGATCAAGATCCGCACGCAATACGGGCTGCGCCGCTTTGCCGAACTGGGCATCATCGCCTATGTCGTGGTGGCCTTCGCATCCGTCTGGATCAACGACTTCCGGTCGGCGGTGGTGGTGCAGGCGCTGTCGGGGGCGGCCGCCGCGCCCTTGTCCACCCTGGCCTTCATGTACATGCTGGAACCGCTGTCCCCCGAATGGAAGATGCGCCTTGGCCTGCCGGTCGCGATGGGGGTCATCATGGCGGGGCCGACGCTGGCGCGCGTGGTGTCGCCCGCGCTGATCGGGGACGGGGGGCTGGCGGGGATCCACCTGACCGCGCTTGGCATGGCGATGGTGTCGCTGATGCTGGTCTTTCGGCTGCCCCTGCGCCCCGTGCCGCACATGAAGGTGATCCATCCGCTGGACTTCGCAAGCTTCCTGCTGATCGGCTTCGGCTTCGGCGGGCTGACCATCGGCTTTGTCATGGGGCCGATCCACTTCTGGACCGACGCGCCCTGGATCGGGGCGCTGCTGGCGGCATCCGTGGCCGCGCTGGCCCTGGCGGTCGCGGTGGAACTGAACCGGGCCGCGCCGCTTCTGGACATCCGCTGGCTGGCAAGCCCCGCCATGCTGCACCTGACGGCGGCCCTGTTCCTGTTCCGGCTGATCCTGTCCGAGCAAAGCACGGGCGCGCCGCGCATGTTCCAGTCGCTGGGCGTCGCGCCCGCGCAGATGACCGGGCTGTTCGCGGTGATCGTCGCGGCAAGCCTGCTGGGGGGCCTGGCCTGCGTGGCCTGGATGCGCCCGAACCGCGTGCCCGCGCTGCACCTGGCGGCGCTGCTGCTGATCGCCGCGGGCGCCTTCTTGGACGCCCGGTCGACCATCGACACCAGGCCCGAACAGATGATCGCCAGCCAGGCGCTGATCGGGTTCGCGGGGATGCTGTTCCTGCCGCCCGCGATGGTGGCGGGCCTGGTCCAGGCGCTGGCGCGCGGGCCGCAATACCTGCTGTCCTTCATGATCGTCTTCATCTCGACCCAGTCCCTGGGCGGCGTTCTGGGATCGGGGCTGTTCACCACCCTGATCAACCACCGCCAGGCCGTCCATTACGCGGTCCTGACCGAACAGCTTGCGGCGGGCGACGCGCCCACGGCCCAGGCCATCGCGGCCCGCATGGCGGCGCTGGCCGCGCAGATCCCCGATGCCGCCGCGCGCCGCGCCCAGGCCGCCGCGCAGATCGCGCAGGACGCATCCGCCCAGGCCACCGTGATGGCCTATAACGACGCCTATCGTCTGACCGCCCTGATCGCCCTTGCCGCCGCCGTGGCGCTGGTCCTGCACCTGTTGCGCGACCGGCTGGCCCTGCGCATGGCGCCCCCGACCGAACCGGACACGACCCCATGAAGAAAGAAAACCTGATCCCCACCGTCATCGCCCTGGTCATCGGGCTCGCGGGCGTGCTGCTGCTGCTTTACGCCTGGCACCTGCCGCCCTTTCGCCACGCCGAGCCCACGACCGAGAACGCCTATATCCGTGGCAAGGTCACCACGGTCGCGCCCCAGGCCACGGGCTATGTCGCGTCGGTCGAGGTCACGGATTTCCAGGCCGTCAAGGCGGGCGACGTGATCGCGCGGATCGACGACCGGACCGCGCGGCAGAAGCTGGCCCAGGCCGACGCGCAACTGGCCGCAGCCCATGCCGCGATGGAGGTCGCGACCCAAAGCGTCGCCTCGGCCGAGGCGGTGGCGCGCGCCGACCAGGCGGGGGTGGAATCGGCACGTTCGGCCCTGACCACGGCGCAGGCCAACTGGAACCGCGCGCAGGAACTGCGGACGCGGGGCGTGGCCTCGCAGACGACGGCGGAACAGTCGGACCTGGCGCTGCAACAGGCCCAGGCCGCCGTGACCCAGGCCGAGGCGCAGCTGGACGTGCAGCGCGAGGCGGTGAAATCCGCCCGCGTCGCCCTGCAATCGCGCGGGGCCGACATCGCGGGCGCCGAGGCCGCCGTGGAACTGGCCCGGATCGAGCTGGACAACACCGTGATCCGCGCGCCCTCGGACGGGCATCTGGGCCAGGTCGGGGTCCGCGTCGGGCAATATGTGACGCCGGGGACGGCGCTGGTGTCGCATGTGGGCCGCGATGTCTGGGTGATCGCGAATTTCCGGGAAACCAGCCTGACCGGATTGCGCCCGGGCGAGGCCGTGCGCTTTACCGTCGATGCGATGGAACACCGCGCCTTCACGGGCCGGGTCGAATCCTTCTCTCCGGCGACGGCGTCGGAATACAGCCTGCTGGCGGGCACCAACGCCACCGGCAACTTCACCAAGATCGCGCAGCGCCTGCCGGTGCGCATCGCCATCGACCCGGGGCAGCAGATGGCGGAATTCCTGCGCCCCGGCATGTCGGTGGTGGTCCATGTGGACACGGCCACGGCGCCGGAATGACAGGTCACGCTGCGCCGGATGCCATCTGGTCGCCTTCGTCCACGTCCGGGGTGTCGTCGTCCTCGACCCCCTCATCCAGCATCTCATCGGCTTCAGCCAGGTCGGCATCGCCGGGCTCGACGCCGAACCGCGCCGCCACATCGGGGGCATAGCGCAGCAGATCGCCCCGCAGCTTCAAGAGCGACAGATCCTTGGTCTTGGCCTCCAGCATCACGTCGAAGTCGAGGCCTTGGGCCTCGCGCATGAAGGTGGCGAATTCGAAGGGGTTGGTGAAATCCGCGTGGCCCGTCCAGATGGGCGGCAGCAGCACCGTCTTGAAGCGAGAGGTGGCCTTCACCACCCCCTTGGTCAGCGGCCCCTTGGCCGTGCCCTCCGCCTTCAAGGCCGCGCGTTCCTTGTCGGTCACCTTGCGCTTGATCTCGCGCAGCTCGGTCCGGGGCGAGGAGAAGTGGATCTTCGGCCGCACCCCGTCCGGCCAGGACCGCACGAACCGTTCCAAGGTCGGGCGCAGCGCCAGCCCTTCGGGGTTCAGGCACCAGAAATGCTGGTAATCGAAGATCAGCGGCACCCCGCAGCGGTCGTGGATCCACAGAACGTCGGCGGCGGAAAAGCGGATGTCGTCGTTTTCCAGCACCAGCCGGCGGCGCACATGGTCGGGGCACTGGTTGTAGCCCTCGATCCAGCGGGCGCGGCTGGCCTCGCGGTCGTCATAAACGCCGCCGACATGGGTGACCAGGACGCCTTCGGGGCCCATGCCCATCCGGTCCAGCATCTCGGCCTGGGACGCCAGATCCCAGATGCTTTTCGCGGTCAGCGCCGGGTCGGGGCTGTTCAGCAGCACGAATTGCGACGGATGGAAGGACAGCCGCATGTCCAGCCCGCGCGCTTTTCGCCCAAGCGCCGCCAGGTCCGCGTCGCTTTCCGCCACCATCGCGTGGAACTGCGGCATGTCGGGATGCGTGGCATAGGGCGCCAGATCCGAGGACATGCGGTACATGTCGATGCCGACCTGGACCATGTAGTCGAGGATTGCGTCCAGATATTCCAGCGATGTCTTCAGGTGCGGGTTCTGCTGCCAGCGCCGGGTGTCGTTGCTTTTCAGGCCGGGCCGTCCCATCACCTTGACGGGAAAGCCAAGCCGCAGCGGTCGGTCAGTCATGCGCAGTCTCCTCGGCGAAGCCGATGCGGGCGGCGAAATCGGCCCAGTCGGCGGGGCGCAGCGCGCCGCCGGTGGCCTGGGCATGGCCGCTGCCATATTCCGGGCCCGCGCCCGGGGGGCGGCGGTCGGCCAGAAAGCGGATCAGGTCGGCGCCGGTGGCGCTGCGGGCGGCGAAATGGATCCAGCCGGGGCGATAGCCGGTGTTGACGGCCAGCACGATCTTGTCGCGCAGCCGCCCGCGCCAGGCCTGCGCCACCAGCGGATGGATCTGGCAGGGCGAGGAAAAGCGGATCAGCGCGACATCGCCGCGGATTTTCGGGGCCACGCGCCGGGCCGCGTCCAGTTCCGCCGCGACCTCGGCCTTGGCGGCCTGCAACAGGGCGGTCTCGGGGTGGCCGCCCCGCAGCAGTTCCTTGGGCGAATCGCATCGCATCAGCAGCGCCAGCGCCGGGCTGGCATCGGCCCGGGCCGTGCGGCGGGGCGCATTGACCAGCGACACGGCGTCGCGCAGCGCGGTCTTGCCGTAGCGGGCCTGCGCCTCGGTCAGTTCCGGGAAACCTTCGTCCGCCATGTCGCCGACCAGCCCCAGGGCCGCCAGCCACAGCAGGTCGTCATTGCCGCCCAAGGCCTGCGCGCACCAGAAGGCCAGCAGCGACGAGGTGGGTTCGGGCACCCAGCCATTGCCGGAAATCACCGCCGCCGCGCCCGGCGTGCCGGTGGGCACGTGGTGATCGACCAGCACCGTGGGAACGCCCGGCAGGATGTCGCCGTCGCGGATGCCCAGGTCGGTCACGATCAGCCCGCCGGGCTGCCGCCCCTCCAGTTCCGCGCGCAGGTCGGGCGACCAGGGGTTCTCGCCCTTGCCGGTGATGCGGATGGCGGCGGGACGGCCCGCGCGGTCCAGGGCGCGCGCCAGGATCGCCACGGCGGACAGGCCGTCGGCGTCGAAATGGCCCAGGACCAGCGGGGGCCGAGCCGGGTCGAAGCGGTCCAGCGCCGCCCGGAAGGCAGGGGCCACGTCGGCGGGGTGGCGGGGGGCAGGGGTCTGGGGGCGGGGGTCGGACATGGTTCCCAACGTCGCAAGCGCCGCCCGGTTTCACGGGACAGGGGAACAGACTGGTCCCCGCCGCGCGTTCCATGGCGAAGGCGGCGCAGCACAGCGGAGGTTCCGACATGCAATTGACCCAGGAAGGGCGCGACCGGGTGGCCCGGATCGCGCGGCAGCACGGCTTCAGCCCCGACGCGGCCGAGGCGATGCTGGCCGCCCTGGTCCGGGGCCATGGCCGCCAGGCGCAGTTCGACCATCCCGAATTCGGCGGCATGGGCCAATGGTCCGGCGGGATGCTGATGGTCGGGGACATGTTCAACACCGGCCTCAAGGCGCGTGTCGCGGACCTGATCCAGGATCTGTCGGCCATGGCCGGATCGGTGCCGCAGGTCCGGCAGGACAGCGGCGAAGCTGGTTCGGACTGGCCGCCGGAGCTGGGGACGCCCTCCTCCAGCGGGGCGCAGAACGACATGCGCTATGCGGTCTTTCCCGCAGCCAGGCGGCTGGCCGTGAGGCGCGGCGGGCGGACGGTTCTTTACGACACGGGCGACCACCAGATCAGCGGCGTGTCCCAGCAGCAGGGCGGCGGCGATGCGCTGTCCTTCACCAGCCAGCACGGGCCGGTCCCGCTGGACAGCCTGACTCCGGTTGGCGTGCGGGACGCCGGACCTGCGCGGGCCGAGATGCCCGAGCCGTCCGATGCCGCCCCGCCTGCGCCGCAGGACCGCGCGGCGGGCGAGGCGCCCCGGCCCCCGGTTCCGGACGACTCGATCCCCGCCCTGATCGAGCAGCTTCACGCGCTGCTGTCCCGCGGCATCCTGACCCAGGCCGAGTTCGACGCCAAGAAGGCCGAATTGCTGGGGCGGCTGTAGGGCCAGCTGCACCCCTGATCCGGCGAAGGCCATCGCCTTGGCCACGTCGTGACGTATCCTTCCCGAACCGCCGAGCCTTTCGTGGGCGCGGGATGGCGCGTCGCGGGCGGGGAAACGCGGTGCGTTTCCTGATCCCGCCCGTGCAGGTGTTGCCCGGGCAGGCGGCCAAAGGTGCGTGCAAGCACGCACCCTACGCAGCGTGTTCACACGCACCATAAGCCCCACTCAGCCCGGATATGTCCCCAACCAGGCCAGGGTGCGTTCATGGCTCTTGCCGTGTTCCTTCAGCGCGGCCTCAAGGGCGGGCCCGCCTTTGTTGACGTTCTTGTCGGTCTCGGCGAAGTGCAGCAGCAGCGGCCAGTTCGGGAAAGGCCATCGCCGCCGCATTCGACATGCCGCCGCCCGGCATCACAGTTCCGAAAGCAGGCGCGTTTCCGGCGCGGCCCTGATTCCGTCGCCTCCGGGCGGAACAGGGGCAGGCGCTTTGTGTTGACTGGAACAGAGCCATGCAGAGGAGGCCGCGATGAGCGAGAAGGAAAATCCCGATGCCGTGCCGTCCGGCACGCCCGGATCGGGCGAGAACATCTGCCGAAAATGCGAGGGCAGCGGGCGGGCCGATGGCAAGGAATGTCCCGAATGCGGCGGCACGGGCAAGGTGACGACAGGCATCGGCGGCGGCTGACCCCCGGGCACGACAAAAAGCCCCGCCGCCCGCGCCCCGTGCTGCAACCGATCCCCGCGCAGATCGTTGTCAGACCCTGGAAGAACAGCAGCGGAGGGAACGGCATGGCGGATGGCGGGGGCGAGCCTTCCCTTAGGGAAGCCGCCGGCATGAACACGGCGCTGGAGCGCAACATCCGCGCCATCGGCCAGCGCGAGGCCGAAAGCGAACGCAACGCCTCGCTCCAGGACCGCATCGCGGACCGGATCACCGGCTTTACCGGCAGCATGATCTTTGTCTATCTGCACCTGACGGGCTTCGGCTTCTGGATCGCGGCCAACCTGGGCTGGATCCCCGGCGTGCCGCAATGGGATCCGACCTTCGTGGTCCTGGCGATGTTCGCCTCGGTCGAGGCGATCTTTCTGTCCACCTTTGTCCTGATCAGCCAGAACCGCATGGCCGCCGCCGCCGACCGGCGCGCGAACCTGAACCTGCAGATCACCCTGCTGATCGAACACGAGCTGACCAAGATGGGCGCCCTGCTGTTGCGCATGGCGGACCGGCTGGACGTGCCCGCAGCCCAGGATCCCGAAACGCGCGAGGTCGAGAACGAGGTCGCCCCCGAGGTCGTCTATGACGCGCTGAAGGACAGCGAAGACTAGCGCCCTTGTCCCGGAAGGCCTTGAAATGCCAGGGCCGGGACGCGATTCAAGAATTGTTGTCGGTTCGTTCTTCCCCTAGGATGGGCTTCCTGGGTTCACGCTCGCTCGGGGCATGTTCTCCTCCCGGCATCGAACGGAAATGCGCCATCTGATCTCGACCCTCTTTTATTTCTTCAGATATGCCGTTCTGTCCGCCGCCCTGGTGGTGGCCTGCGGCTTCCTGATGGCGACCTTTGCCGGGGATTCGGTGCAAACCCGGCGCAATCCGGTGCCCGTCATGGCGGGCATGGTGCTGGCCGCGCTGCTGCTGCCCGCGCTTCTGCTGCGCCGCACCACGACGCGGCGCGCCCGGGGGCGGCGTCCGAAGAAACCCGCGCCCCGCCGCCCGGCCCTTTGCCCCAAGGACGGCCACGCCTTCGAGCAATGGGTCGCGGGCAAGCTGGAGATGCACGGCTGGCGCGCCGATGTCACGGCGGGGTCGGGCGACCAGGGCATCGACATCATCGCCCGGCGCGACGGCCGCAAGGTCGGCATCCAGTGCAAGCGCTATGACGGCCCCGTCGGCAACAAGGCGGTGCAAGAGGCCTTTTCCGGCCGCGCCTATCACCGCGTCGATATCGCGGTGGTGATCACCACGGGCCATTACACGCAAAGCGCCCAAGCCCTGTCCCGGCGGACCGGCGTGCATCTGCTGCATGTCAAGGACATCCCCCGCCTGCGCAAGCTGACCTGACGGTCGCGGCCCGGCGGGCTTCCTTACGCAACGGCAGGACAGAAGGCCAATCCCGCCAGCGGCTTGGCGTTGTTGACCGATTGGTCAAAGGGTGTCACCCTTCCGTCATGCGAGTGTCGCGTTCGCGTCACCGGGCCGCGCTAGCCCGGTCCGCGAACCGGAACTCCACAAGGGGAGGATATCATGAACCGACTTTTCACGGCGTCCGCGCTGGCGCTTTTGGCGTCGCTGTCGGCGGCCCATGCGCAGACCGAAATCCAGTGGTGGCACGCCATGGGCGGCGAACTGGGCGCCAAGCTGGAAGAAATCACCAAGGGCTTCAACGATGCCCAGACCGAATACCGGGTCGTCCCGTCCTACAAGGGCACCTATCCCGAGACGATGACCGCCGCCATCGCCGCCTTCCGCGCGCAGCAGCAGCCCGCCATCGTCCAGGTCTTCGAGGTCGGCACCGGCACCATGATGGCCGCCAAGGGCGCCATCGTGCCCGTCCACCAGCTGATGGCCGACAACGAGGTGGCCTTCGATCCCAACGCCTACCTGCCCGCCGTGGTGGGCTATTACACCGACACGGACGGCAACATGCTGTCGCTGCCCTTCAACAGTTCCACCCCGATCGTCTATTACAACAAGACCATGTTCGAGAAGGCGGGACTGGACCCGGACACGCCCCCCAAGACCTGGGCCGAGCTTGAGGAGTTTTCCAAGAAGATCAAGGACTCGGGCGCGGGCACCTGCGGCTTCACGACCCAGTGGATCAGCTGGATCCAGACGGAAAACCTGTCGGCCTGGCACAACCAGCCCATCGGGACCGAGGGGAACGGCTTTGGCGGCACCGCGGCGCGGCTGACGCTGAACGGGCCGGTGCAGGTCAAGCATTGGGAAAACCTCAAGCGCCTGTCCGACGCGGGGATCTTCAAATACGGCGGCCCGGTCGGCGGCGACAATGCGGCGCCGATGTTCTATTCCCAGGACTGCGCGATGTACATGGCCAGTTCCGCCAGCCGGGCGGGCGTGATCGCCAATGCCAAGGATTTCGAGGTGGGCTACGGGATGCTGCCTTACTACGACGATGTCGAGGGGGCGCCGCAGAATTCCATCATCGGCGGCGCATCCCTGTGGGTGCTGTCGGGACGGCCTGACGCGGAATATGCGGGCGTGGCGAAGTTCTTCGAATACCTCTCCACCCCCGAGGTTCAGGCGGACTGGGCCTCGTTCTCGGGCTATTTGCCGATCACGCAGGCGGCGATGGACCGGATGGGCACCTTCTATTCCGAAAACCCCGGTGCGGACACGGGCATCAGGCAGATCACGCTGAACGCGCCGACTGAAAATTCCAAGGGCCTGCGCTTCGGCAACTATGTCCAGATCCGCGGCATCATCGACGAGGAGTTCGAGCAGTTGCTGTCAGGCTCGAAGGACGCGCAGGGCGCGCTGGACGCGGTGGTTGAACGCGGCAACGCGCTGCTGGCCGAGTTCGAGGCCCAGAACCAGTAACCCCGGCATGGGGCCGCGCCATCTGCGGCCCCGTTCCCCGCGAAGGACCCAAGGATGAAGCGCACGATCTTCCGAAACCAGCTGCTGCCCTGGCTGCTGCTGGCGCCGCAACTGGCGATCACCTTCATCTTCTTCCTGTGGCCCGCAGCCCAGGCCATCCGGCAAAGCTTCCTGCGCCAGGACGCCTTCGGCATCAACACCAGCTTCGTGGGCCTGGCGAACTTCAGGGCGCTGTGGAACAGCCCGGAATACCTGAATTCCCTGCAGGTCACGGCGGTCTTTGCCGTGATGGTCACGGTGTTGTCGATGGGATTCTCGCTGCTGCTGGCCGTGGCGGTGGACCGCACCATCCGGTCGTCGAACGTTTACACCACGCTGCTGGTCTGGCCCTATGCGGTGGCCCCGGCGGTGGCGGGCATCCTGTGGTGGTTCATCTTCAACCCGACCATCGGCATCATGCCCTATGTGTTGGGGGGGATCGGCTATGACTGGAACCACATCAGTTCCAAGTCTGATGCGCTGGTCCTGGTGGTGATCGCCAGCGCGTGGAAGCAGATCAGCTACAACTTCCTGTTCTTCGTGGCGGGCCTGCAATCCATCCCCGCCAGCCTGCGGGAAGCCGCCGCCATCGACGGCGCGGGCCCGGTGCGCCGCTTCTTCGACATCACCCTGCCGCTGCTGTCGCCGACCACATTCTTCCTGCTGGTCGTGAACATCGTCTATGCCATGTTCGACACCTTCGCCGTGATCGACGCCACGACCGAAGGGGGGCCCGCCCAGGCCACCAACATCCTGGTCTACAAGGTCTATTTCGACGGCTTCGTGGGCCAGAACATGGGGTCGTCCGCCGCGCAATCGGTGGTGCTGATGGGGATCGTGATCCTGCTCACGGCCATCCAGTTCCGCTATGTCGAAAAGAAGGTGGCCTATTGATGATCGAGAACCGCCCCGGCCTGACCCTTCTGGCGCATCTGGTGCTGATGGCGGGCGTGGCCATCGTCGCCCTGCCGGTCTGGGTGGCCTTTGTCGCATCCACCCATACCGCGACCGACTTCATGTCGGGCACCATCCCGGTCTGGCCAGGGCCGCATCTGGTCGAAAACTATGCCCGGATGCTGGATGCGGGCGTATCCACCAGCGGCACGCCCCCGGTCGGCACGATGATGCTGAACAGCCTGGTCATGGCCCTGCTGATCGCCTGCGGCAAGATCGCGATCTCGATCACCTCGGCCTTTGCCATCGTCTATTTCCGCTTTCCGCTGCGGCAGCTGGCCTTCTGGTGCATCTTCATCACCCTGATGCTGCCGGTCGAGGTGCGCATCGTGCCCACCTTCCAGGTGGTGGCCGACCTGGGCCTGCTGAACAGCTATGCCGGGCTGTCGATCCCGCTGATCGCTTCCGCCACCGCGACCTTCCTGTTCCGCCAGGTCTTCCTGACCATCCCGGACGAATTGACCGAGGCCGCGCGCATCGACGGCGCGGGCCCGATGAAGTTCTTCCGCGACATCCTGCTGCCCTTGTCGCGGACCAATATCGCGGCGCTGTTCGTGATCCTGTTCATCTATGGCTGGAACCAGTATCTGTGGCCGCTGCTGATCACCACCAGCAGCGATTACTACACGGTCGTCGCGGGCATCAAGCGCATGGCCGACGCGGTGGACGGGCTGCCGCAATGGCATCTGGTGATGGCCACCGCGATGCTGGCGATGCTGCCCCCGGTCGCGGTGGTGATTGGAATGCAACGCCTGTTCGTCAAGGGCCTTGTCGAGACGGAGAAGTAAGATGGCCTCGATCACGCTCGACACGGTCGGCAAGATCTATCCCGGTGGCACCCGCGCGGTGGGCGATGTCAGCATCGACATCGCGGACGGCGAATTCATCGTGCTGGTCGGCCCCTCGGGCTGCGGCAAGTCCACGCTGCTGCGCATGATCGCGGGGCTGGAATCGATCAGCGAAGGCACGGTCCGCATCGGCGACCGCGTGGTCAACGACGTTGAGCCCGCCGACCGCGATATCGCCATGGTGTTCCAGAACTATGCGCTTTACCCGCATATGTCGGTGCGGGACAACCTCGCCTACGGGTTGAAGAACCGCCGCACCCCGCGCGCCGAGATCGACCGCCGCGTGGCCGAGGCCGCCGTGATCCTGCAGATCGGCCCCTATCTGGACCGCAAGCCCCGCGCCCTGTCGGGCGGCCAGCGCCAGCGCGTCGCCATGGGCCGCGCCATCGTCCGCGAACCGGCGGCCTTCCTCTTCGACGAGCCCTTGTCGAACCTGGACGCGAAACTGCGCGTCACCATGCGGCTGGAGATCAAGGAGCTGCAGCGCCGGTTGCGCACCACCTCGATCTACGTCACCCATGACCAGCTGGAGGCCATGACCCTGGCCGACCGGCTGGTGGTGCTGAACGCGGGCCGGATCGAACAGATCGGCACTCCGCTTGAGGTGTATCGCAAGCCCGCGTCCACCTTTGTCGCGGGCTTCATCGGCAGCCCGGCCATGAACCTGATCAGCCGCCGCGCCGTGCCGCATCTGCCCGTCGCCGCGCAGGCCGGCACCATCGGCATCCGCCCCGAGGATCTGTCGGTGGCTCCCGACGGCCCCATCGAGATGGAGGTGCTGGCGGTCGAGGAACTGGGCGCGCAACGACTGGTCCACGGCCAGACCGGGGGCGAAAGGCTGACGGTGGCCATGCCCTCCGACGCGCCCCTGTCCGACAGGCTCCGGCTCAGCTACCGGCTCGGTTCGCTGCATCTGTTCCACCCCGAAACCGGGCGGCGCATCGACTGACCCCTAGGCCTGCCCGATCAGCAGCATCACCAGCGGGATCGTCACGATCCCAAGCGCGGTGGACATCAGGATCGCGGCGGACACCCGCTGCTGGGCCACGCCGAAATGCTGGGCCAGGATATAGACATTGCCCGCCACCGGCAGGGCCGCGGCGGCGATCATGACGCCCGCGGCAAAGGGCTCGACGCCCAGGGCCCAGGCCGCCAGTCCCACCGCCAGGGGATGCAGCACCAGCTTGGCCCCCGTCAGCCAGGCTGATGCCGCCAGCCGCCCGATCCGCCGCCCCGCCAGGCTGGCGCCGATGGCGAACAGCGCGCCGGGGGTGGCGGCCGCGCCCAGCAGGACCAGGAATTCGTCAAAGGGCCCGGGCAGGGGCAGGCGCATCTGCGCCCAGGCCAGGCCCGCCACCATGGACAGGATCATCGGATTGGCAATAACCCCGCGCCCGATGGGAACCAGGCTTGCCAGGCGCAGCCCGTCCTGACGCGCGGCATGGATGATCAGCGTGATCAGCGTGGAAAAGACCAGGCTGTCGATGGTCAGCACCATCAGCACCGGCCCGATGGCGCGGTCCCCCAGCAGCACCACCAGCATCGGCACGCCCAGAAAGCCGGTATTGCCGATCATGCAGCATTGCGCCTCCATCGCGGCCTCGGCCAGGGGAAGGCCGCGCGCCCGCGCCGCAGCCATCCCCAGCAGCCAGACCGCCGATGATCCCGCCAGATAGGCCAGCACGAAGCGCCCGTCGAACAGCGCGGCCAGATCCAGCCGGGCGGCAAAGCGGAACAGCATCGCCGACAGCGCGAAATAGAAGACGAACTTCGTCAACCAAGCCGCGCCTTCCTGCGGAAAGAACCGCGTCCGCGCGGCCAGCCAGCCCAGGCCGATCAGCCCGAAAAAGGGCAGCGTCTTCAGGAATACCGCCAGCATGGCTTCTTCTTCACTCAAATATCCTCGGGGGGTGAGGCCGCGCCAGCGGCCGAGGGGGCGGAAGGCCCCCTTTCGACGGTGAACTCGATCACCCCGTTGCCCGTGTCGCTCTGCTCCAGCAGCCGATGACCGGCACCCTCGCAGAAATGCGGCACGTCCACCGCGGCCATGGCGTCGGTCGCCAGCAGCCGCACCCGCGCGCCCACGGCCTGCCCCAGCAGCACCTTGCGCAGCCGCAAGACCGGCAGCGGGCACAAGAGCCCGCGCGCATCGACCAGCACGCTCATGGAACGCGCACCGCCTGCTCCAGGCACCAATCGGCCAAACCGTCAGGCGACAACCGCTCGTCCATGCCGCCGCAGAACTCGGCCCAGGCCGCGCGCTGTTCGGGCGGCACATGCAGCAGCACGGGGATGTCGTCCGCCACCGCCTGGGCGATCACGCCGCGAAAGCCGCGCCCCACGGCCTCCTGCCGGCCGAACTTGGGCAGGATCAGCAGCTCGGCCCCGGCCATGCGGGCGGCGACGCGGGCGGCGGCGGCCTCCAGCGCGCCGGGATCCAGGCGGCAGCCGGTCGAGCCGCTGCCCAGCGATTGCGAGATGCGGACCGGCGCGTCCTCCTCTCCGATCACCAGCACGTCCATGTCGCAGGCGCAGTCGGCCCCCTTGTCGGTGTTGCGCTGGACCGCGCCCGCCACCCGCAGCCCGGCGTCCGTCAGCCGGACCGACAGCCGCGCCAGGATCCGGTCGCCCTCGCCGGGCGGGGCGTCGTCGTCCAGACCGAACCAACCCAGCATCGCCCTCATACCCCGCTGTCCAGCGCGAATTTCATCAAGCCGTTGATCCCGTCCACCCCCAGCTTCTTCTTGAGCATGGACGAGGTGTTGGCGGCGGTCTTGTAGCTGACATCCAGTTCGTCCGCGATGGCCTGCAGGCTGAGGCCCCGGCCGATCAGCGCAAGCACCTGCCGTTCACGGTCCGACAGCGCCCCCAGCGGATCGGCGGAGGCCCCCGCCCGCAGCGTGGCCAGCGCCATGGCATGGCGCGGCGACAGATAGAACTCGCCCGCCTCCAGCATCCGCACGGCCTCGCGGAAATCGGCGGGGGGCGCGTTCTTCGACAGGAAGCCCTGCGCGCCCGCCTGCAGGGCGCGGGCGGCGAAACCCGTCTGGTCGTTCATGGAAAAGATCAGGATCCGGGCATCGGGGGCGGCGGCGCGCAGGGGCGCCACCAGATCCAGGCCGCCCGCGCCCGGCAGGCTGATGTCCAGCACGATCAGGTCGGCGGCGGGGCCTGCCGCCAGTTGCGCCAGCGCCTCCTCGCCCGACATGGCCTGGCCGATCCGCTCGTATCCCAAGTCGCGCAGCAGGCGGTTCGCGCCCAGATGGGTGATGGGATGGTCGTCGATGACAAGCGCGGATTTCATGTCGATCCTTCTTCCGTCTGCGGCAAGGGCAGGCTGGCGGCGATGGTGGTTCCCCCCGCGCCCGAGGACAAGCGCAAATCGCCGCCCAGAAGGGTGATGCGTTCGCGCATCCCGGTCAGGCCGGTGCCCTCGCGCGTGCCCGGGGCCATGCCGCGCCCGTTGTCGCGCAGCTCCATCCGCCAATGCGCGGGATCGGTCCACAACCGCACCGTCACCCGGCTTGCCCCGGCATGGCGCAGGGCATTGGTGGTGCCTTCCTGCAGGATGCGGAACAGGGTGAGGGCGGTCGCCTCGTCGGGTTCGGGCAGGCCGGGGGCCAGGTCCAGGGCGATGGCCAGGTCGGGAAAGCGCCGTCCCAGGTCGGCCACGTAATCCGCCAGCACGGCGGCCAAGGGCAGTTGCCCGATGGCCACGGGCCGCAGGTCGCCCAGAAGGGCGCGGTTCACGCGGGCGATTTCCTCGGCGATATCCGCGATGGCCTGGGCGTGGGCGGCAATGGCTGGGGTGGGGGCGGCCTCGCGCAGGGCGTCGGCCTCGACCCGCAGGCCGAACAGGCAGGGGCCCATTTCGTCATGGAGGTCGCGGGCGATGGCCTTGCGTTCCTCGTCCCCGCGCGTGACCACGCGGCGCTGCAGGCGCGCGCGGTCGGCCTGCGCCCGGGCCAGGGCCTGGGCCAGGTCGTCCACTCCGGCGGCGATCGGCCCCAGGTCGCGGCCTGCCACCGGACCCACCCGCGCCGTCAGATCCCCCCGGCGCAGGTCCGCCAGGCGGCTGGCAATGGCGGCAACCGGCCGCAGCGCCCCCCGCGTGGCCAGAAGGATCAGCGCCGCCTGGGCCAGCGCCGCCAGACCCGCCAGCCCCAGGAAGGCCCGCAGGTGCTGCCAAGCGCCGGCAATCTCAGCCCCGGGATCGGACGCGATGAAGACATGGCCGCGCGGGCGTCCTTCCAGCAGCACGGGCAGGCGGGTTTCCAGCGGGTCCGGGGCGACCAGGGCGGCAAACCAGCGCGGCGCCGGGGCGGGGGCGGGAACCGGAACGGGTGCCTGGCGCATCACCCCGTCCGCCGCATCGACGATGCCCATCGTCACATGGCGCGGCACCACCAGCCGTTCGGGCAGAAGCCGCATGATCCGGTCGGGCGGCACCGCCCCATGCATGGTGCCGACGGTGGCCAGCACCAGCGCCCGCGCCGTTTCCACCGCCAGCCGCGTTTCGGTCGCGATGTCGCGGCGCACGCTTTCCAGGCTGGCGGCGGCCAGCGCCGCGAACAGCGCCGCCTGCACGGCCCCGATCACCAGAAGGATGCGCTGCGTCAGCGAAAGGCGGTTCATGGCGCGCAGATTGGCCCGGCATCGGTTGCCCGTAAAGATCCCCCGGCATAGAAAGGCCCCATGACCGATTACGACGCCCTTTCCGCCCGCATCCGCGCCCTGACCGAAAACGAGACCGACGAGGTCGCGCTGATGGCGACGCTCGCCTGCGAGATCCATCATTCCGACGACCGCTTCGACTGGACCGGCTTTTACCGCGTGGTGGCGCCCGAGCTGCTGAAGATCGGCCCCTATCAGGGCGGGCATGGCTGCCTGGTGATCCCGTTCTCGCGCGGGGTCTGCGGGGCGGCGGCGCGCACGGGGCAGGTCCAGCTTGTGCCCGACGTGGACGCATTCCCCGGCCATATCGCCTGCGCCAGCTCCACCCGGTCGGAAATCGTGCTGCCGGTCCGGGGCAAGGGCGGGCGGCTGATCGGCGTCCTGGACATCGACAGCGACCAGCCCGACGCTTTCACCGACGAGGACGCGATCCGGCTGGCCGCCATCCTGGATGAGGTTTTCGCCCATGTCTGACTTCACCGGGCGCTGCCTGTGCGGGGCCGTCACCTTCAAGGGAACCTGGGGCGGCGATCCCCTGCGCGCCTGCCATTGCGGCCAATGCCGCCGCTGGTCGGGCCATGTCTGGGCCGCGGCCGAAGCCGCCGATCTGGTGATCGAGGGGCCGGTGAAATGGTTTCAGTCGTCCGACAAGGCCGAGCGCGGCTTTTGCCCGGCCTGCGGCAGCAGCCTGTTCTGGCGCAAGCGGGGCAGCGACCGGATCGAGGTTTCGGCGGGCGCGGTGGACAACCCCACGGGCCTGCGGTTGCAGGGCCATATCCATGTGGCCGACAAGAGCGACTATTACGACATCGCCGACGGCCTGCCGCAGGAGCCGCAGGGATGATCTGGGACAGCATCGCCGCCATTCCCTTCGCGCAACTGACCGCCTTCGTCGCGGGCGGCTTGATGCTGAACGTGGCGCCGGGCCAGGACGTGTTCTTCGCCAGCGCCTGCGGCATCCAGGGGGGACCGCGCGCGGGTGCCCTGGCGGGGCTTGGCGTGGGCTTGGGCGTCCTGATGCACGTGACGCTGGCGACCGTGGGACTGGGCGCCCTGGTCGCGGCCCATCCCGGCGCGCTGCTGGCCGTGAAATACGCGGGCGCGGGTTATCTTTTGTGGCTTGCGTGGAAAAGCTGGCGGGCGGGGCCGGCGGATCCGTCCGCGCGCGGCAGCGTGCGGCCCTGGGCCATCATCCGGCGCGGCTTCCTGTCCAATGCCCTGAACCCCAAGCCGGTGCTGTTCCTGCTGGCCTTTTTGCCGCAGTTCACCAATCCCGCCTGGGGTCCGGTCTGGCAGCAGATCCTGGGCCTTGGGCTGATCTTCGCCTTTACCGGCACGCTGGTGACGATGGGATACGGCATCGTCGCGGGCCATGCGGGCCATGTGATCGGGCAGCGCCTTGGCCTGATCAACAAGATCGCCGCCGTGATGTTCGCGGGCCTGGCAATCCGGCTGGTCACGAAGTGAGCGATTTCGCCTATGCCCCGCCGCCCGACGCGCCGCAGGTGATCCATGCCGATCACGAGATCCTGGTGGTGGGCAAGCCCTCGGGCCTGCTCTCGGTGCCGGGGCGGGGCGAGGGCAAGGACGACTGCCTGATCAACCGCCTGCGCGGGGCCTTTCCCACGGTGCTGCTGGTGCATCGGCTGGACCAGGACACCTCGGGCGTGATGGTCTTCGGCCTGACGCCGCACGCGCAGCGGGTGCTGGGAAAGCAGTTCGAGGATCGCCGCGTGAAAAAGGCCTATGTCGCCCGCCTGGCCGGGCGGCTGGAACCGAAGACCGGGACGGTGGACCTGCCGCTGATCGTGGACTGGCCGAACCGCCCGCGCCAGAAAGTCGATCACGACGCGGGCCGTCCGGCGCTGACCGAATGGCGGGTGATCCGCGCCAGCGACGCAGAAACCCGCGTGCGCCTGTTCCCCCTGACCGGGCGCAGCCACCAGCTGCGCGTCCACATGGCCGAAATCGGGCATCCGATCCTGGGCGATCCGCTGTATGCCACGGGCGCGGCCGCCGATCATCCGCGCCTGATGCTGCACGCCGAAAGCCTGCGCCTGCGCCATCCCGACAGCGGGGCGCAGGTCAGCTTCAGCCAGCCCGCGCCGTTTTAGACGATGCGTTCCGGCTGGCGAAGGCCATTGCCTTCGCCACATGATGCCCTATCGACCTGAACCGCCGGGCCTCAAGGGCCCGGCCAGCGCCCGCCCCGCCCTCGGCGGGCGCTTCACGCCCCCCGAGGCGGGCGCTGGCCTCTCGTGGTCTTTTGCTTCACCGTCTTTGATTGCGCCTTCACACAAAGGGCGGGGGAAATGCGGTGCATTTCCTTGTCCCGCCCTGCAACCTTATGCCCCGATCACCTGGTCCGCCACCTGTTCGGACCGCAGCATGTCCTCCAGCGTCAGCGATTCGATCAGGATCAGGTAGGACCAGAAGATCTCGGCAAAGACCTTGCGGATGCGGCAGGACGCCTCGTCCCGGCAATCCTCGCAGCGTTGATAGGCGCGGCGCGACAGGCAGGGCAGGGGGGCGATGGGCCCGTCGATCAGGCGCAGAAGTTCCGATATGGAAATGTCGCCGGGCCGCTTGATCAGCAGATAGCCGCCCGACCGCCCGCGGATCGAACTGACCATGCCCGCGTTGCGCAGCTCCAGCAGGATCTGTTCCAGGAACCGCTTGGGCGTGTCCGACCGGCGAGCGATCTTTTCGATGGTCAGGGCCTCGGGGACCGGCTGGGCGGCCTCGTCGCCCAGCACCAGCATCGCCTTGAGCGCGTATTTCATCTTTTGCGTGATCATGGCCCACCCTACGGCGGGAAAAAACCCGACTCAAGGTCGAGATTTCGGCAAGACCTGCCGCCGACAGGGTTTTTTGCCGCGGCGGACAGCACCGCCCATGTCCATTCCAAATATACGACAATCACGCTAGACATTTGTGATTTTTGTGGCACCCTGCGCATCACGATGCTGCCAAAGGAACGACGCATGAACAGCCTGGATCTCATCGACCGCAAGATCATCGCCGCCCTGATGGAGGACGCGACCCAGCCGATCGCGCAGATCGCCGACCGCGTGGGCCTGTCGCAGACCCCCTGCTGGAAGCGCATCCAGAAGCTGGAATCGTCGGGCGTGCTGACCGGGCGCGTGGCCCTGGCCGACCCGGCGCAGCTTGGCCTGGGCCTGACCGTCTTCGTGGGGATCGAGGCATCCGACCACGGCGCCGGCTGGCGCGACGCCTTCCTGGCCGCCATAGGCAAGTTCCCCGAGGTCATGGAGGCCTATCGCATGGCGGGGGAAATGGACTACCTGCTGCGCGTGGCCGTGCCCGACATGGCGGCCTATGACGACTTCTACCGCCGCCTGACGGATGCGGTGCCGATCAAGAACCTGACCTCGCATTTCGCGATGGAGCGGCTGCGCTATACCACCGCCTATCCCGTCAATACCCGCGACCGCTGAGAGATCCTCGTTCTCTTTGGAAGGGGATCTTTGGGAACCAAATCACGACAAACTATGTAGTGATAATGTGGAATAGAGCGGAAGGAATCGCACCGATGTCCAAGACCCTGATCGTTCCCGGCCTTGACGGATCGTCCGCGCCCCATTGGCAGGACTGGTGGGCGCGCACCGATCCCAACGCGATGATCGTCGATCTGCCCGACCCCCGCCGCCCCGTCCGCGAGGCCTGGGAGGCCGCGCTGGCCGTGATGATCCTGCGCCACCCGGGCAGCATCCTGGTCGGCCATTCGCTGGGCTCGGTGCTGATCGCGCAGATGCTGGCCCGCTGGTCGGGGCTGAAGGTGCGCGGGGCCATGCTGGTCGCCCCCGCCGATCCGATGTCCGCGACCCAGGAATGCCACCGCATCCGCCGATTCGGCCCGCTGCCCGAGGTGGCCGCAGAGGTGCCCACGGTGCTGGTCGCCAGCCGCAACGATCCCTGGATGGCCTTCAACCGCAGCCGGGATCTGGCCGATGCGCTTGGTGCCGACCTGGTGGACCTGGGCCACGCGGGTCACATCAACGTGGCCTCGGGCTTTGGCCCCTGGCCCGGCGGCAAGGTGATCCGCGACCGCCTGCTGGAACAGACCGAGCGCCCCTCAGTCCTGCGGCGGTGGTTCGGGCAGGCGGCCCCGGTCCGGGCGCGCCTGCCGGGGGCATGATGATGCCCGCCCGCAGCGTCCCCCGCCACGCCGACCCCGATCCCGCCCCCATCATCGATTTCGGAGTGCCCTACATGTTCGACATCCAGACCGAACTGCACCTGCGCCGCGCCGAACGCGGTGCCACGGCCACCCATGACACCGGCCGCGCCGCCCGCGCGATCCTGATCGCCGCCAACCTGTCGGTCTTGTCCCTGTTGGCAACCACGCTGTTCTGAACCCCGCGCGAGGTGCGCCATGACCCTTGACCCGATCCTGACGGCCCCCCTGGCCCCGCTGGCGCATAGTGACGGTCCCCATGTCGTCGTCATCGGCGGCGGCGCCAGCGGCGTGTTGATGGCGGCCCATCTGCTGCGCGATCCAAACGGCCAGACCCGGGTCACGATCATCGAGGGGCGGCACATGCTGGGCTGCGGCATCGCCTATTCGACCAAGGATCCCGACCACCTGCTGAACACCCGCGCCATCAGCATGAGCGCCTTTCCCGACCAGCCCCGGCATTTCTGCGACTGGCTGGCCGCCCAAGGGATCGCATCCAGGGGAGATCCGGGCGACCGCTTCGTCAGCCGGTCCACCTATGGCGCCTACATGGCCAGCCTGATCGCGCCCTGGTCGCGCGGCGATGGACCCCGCCGCCTGCGCTGTCTGCGCGACATCTGCCTGGGCCTGGCCGAGGAGGGGGCGGGCGTGACCGCCCATCTGTCCGACGGCACAAGCATCCGCGCCGACATGGCGGTGCTGGCGACGGGCCACGCGCTGCCCGAACCCGACCCCGCCGGACTGGTGCAGGGATCCTGGGAACAGGCGGTTCCGCCCGGCCGCGACGACCGGGTGGTGATCGTGGGATCGGGCCTGTCCATGGTGGACCAGGCGCTCAGCCTGTTGCGGCGCGGCCACCGGGGCGAGATCCTGGTGGTGTCGCGCCGCGCGCAACTGCCGCGCGTCCATGCCGTGACGCGGCCTTTGGCCGTGGCGGTCGCCGGCATCCCGCTGGGCGCGCCGGTCAGCCGCCTGATGGCCTGGCTGCGCGCCCTTGCCCGCCAGGCCGAGGACGCGGGCGGCACCTGGCGCGACGCGATGGACGGGGTGCGCCCGCATATCCGCGCGATCTGGCAGGCGCTGCCCCAGGGGGAACGCGCCCGCTTCCTGCGCCATGCGGCGTCCTGGTGGGAGGTTCACCGCCACCGCTTGCCGCCTGAAAGCGCGGCCCCGATCCGCGCCGCGATGGAAACCGGGCGGATGCGCCTTTTGGCCGCCGCCTTTCTGGGGGCCGAACGCCATGCCGATGGCCCGTTGCAGGCCGTGATCCGATGTCGCGGCAGCCGGGTGGAACAGCGCGTCCCATGCGCGCGCATCATCGACTGCCGGGGCATCCGCCGCGATCCCGAACGCAACGCCACGCCCGTGGTGGCAAGCCTGCTGAAGGGCGGACAGGCCCGCATTGACCCCTTGCGCCTTGGGCTGGATGTCAGCCCGGATGCCGCCGTCATCGACGCGGGGGGCAGCCCGTCGGGCCGCATCTTCGCCATCGGCCCGCCGTCCCGGGCGGCCTTCTGGGAAATCACCGCCATTCCCGACATCCGCGACCAGGCCGCGCATCTGGCCCGGCGGCTGATCGCGGCCTCTGCCCCCGCCTAGACCTGCGCCAGATAGCCGCGCAGCACCTGCAGCTTGGCGCCGGCGACATCGACGATGCTGTCCGCCGACATCGCCTCGTCATTGGCCCAGATGCGGAAGGTGTCGCCCAGGGCGTGAGAGATCGCCTCGGCCAGCAGTTCCGCGTCGGGACGCGCGTCCGCGCCGATCCTTGTCACGGCCAGGTCCGCGATCTGGTCGCGCAGGCGCCTGAGCGAGCCATAGAAGATCGGCAAAAGCTCCGGCGCCGTGTCCAGCAGCCGGTCGATCAACTGCGAGGTGCCCCGGTCCAGCTCGCCGCCGTTCAGCAGCCGCCGCAGCGCCTGCAGCAGGTCGGCCAGCAGCGGCCCGGACGAGGCGCGGAACCAGGCCACCGTGCCGTCGTCGAAACAGGGCGCCTCGCCCACGATGGCCGCGTCCTTGTTCAGGTAATAGTTGAAGAAGGTCCGCTGGCTGATCCCGGCCTCGGCCGCGATCATCTCGGTCGTGACGGCGTCATGGCCGTGCCGCAGTGCCAGGGACAGCGCCGCCCGCTGGATCTCGCGCGCGGTTTGAACCCTTCTGCGATCCCGAAGCGTTGGCTTCACGGCCATGTGCTGTCCCTTCCAATCATTCATGTCAGGCAAATATTGCACAGTGTGCATTAATGTGCAACAAGGCGCGCAACCGCCATTGTCCTGGCGCCCCGTTCAAAGGAATCGCCCGATGTCCCGCATTCGCCCCCTTGCCTGCCTTTCCCTGCTGGCGCTGTGGAGCCTCGCCCTGCCGGGCCATGCGCAGGACGGCCAGATGCCGCCGCCCAAGGTGGGCGTGGTCGCCGTCCAGCCCCAGGCGGTGCCGCGCATCGTGACGCTGCCCGGCCGGGCCGTGGCCCAGGCCGATGCCGCGATCCGGCCCCGCGTGGGCGGGCTGGTCACCGAGATCCTGTATGAACCCGGCACCGCGCTGGAGGCGGGCGCGCCCATGTTCCGCATCGACCCGACCACCTACCGGGCGAACCTGACCAGCGCCGAGGCGCAGGTCCTGTCGGCCCGCGCGGCGCTGACCGAGGCCGAGACATCCTTCAGCCGGACCGAACGCCTGCTGGGATCGGGCACCACGCAGGCGCAGGTGGACGCATCGCGCGCCGCGCTGGAACAGGCGCAGGCGGCTTTGCAGGGGGCCGAGGCCGCGCGGACCCTGGCCCAGGCCGAACTGGACTGGACCACCGTCACCAGCCCCATCGAGGGCATGGCCAGCGTGGCCCAGGTGTCGGTGGGCGATCTGGTCACGGCGAACCAGGCCGACGCCCTGGCAACCGTCACGCGCCTTGATCCGATCGAGGTGGACATGTACGAACCCTCGGCCCGGATGCTGTCGCTGCGCGAGGACATCAGCGCGGGCCGCCTGCAACTGACCGAGAAGATCGAGGCCACGCTGACCCTGGAAACCGGCGAAACCTATGCCGCCACCGGGGAACTGGTCGCGCCGGGCTTCACCGTCTCGACCTCGACCGGGGCAGTGGACACGCGGTTCCGCTTCGACAACCCGCGCCGGCTGATCCTGCCGGGCATGTTCCTGCGCGGCCAGATCAACCTGGGCACCACGCAGGGCTTCCTGGTCACGCAGAACGCCGCCACCCGCGACAGGACGGGCCAGTTGTCGGCCTGGGTCGTGCGCGACGGCAAGGCCGTGCAGGTGGACCTGACCGACAACGGCACCTACCAGCACCACTGGATCGTCACCGCCGGTCTGGAGCCGGGCGACCTGCTGGCCGTGGACAACCTGTCCGCCCTGACCGAGGGGGCGGCCGTGACGACCGTGCCCGTCACGGTGGACGAAAACGGCGTCGTGCAGGACCAGGCGGCCCAACCCGCCCCGGCGGACGCCCAACCCGCCCCGGCGGCGGAGTAACCCCCATGGCGCGCTTCTTCATCCACCGCCCCGTCTTTGCCTGGGTTCTGGCCTTCGTGACCATGCTGGTCGGCGCCCTTGGCCTGCAATCCCTGGCAATCGAGCAATATCCTCAGATCGCCCCCACCACCGTGCGCATCAGCGCCACCTATACCGGCGCCTCGGCCGAGATCGTGGAAAATTCCGTCACCACCGTCATCGAGGACGCGATGACCGGGATCGACGGGCTGATCTACATGACCTCGAATTCCACGCCGGGGTCTGCATCCGTGTCGCTGACCTTCGACGACACGGTCGATCCCGACATCGCGCAGGTGCAGGTCCAGAACAAGCTGCAACTGGTCACGTCGCAACTGCCCGACATCGTGCAGCAACAGGGCGTGAACGTCTCGCGCTCGACCTCCTCGATCCTGCTGGTGGGGGCGCTGACCAGCAGCGACGGCAGCCATTCCTCGGTCCAGCTGGGCGATCTGGTGTCCCAGATGATCGAGGATCCGGTCAAGCGCACCCCCGGCGTCGGATCCATCAACACCTTCGGGTCGGGCTATGCCATGCGCATCTGGCTGGATCCGATGAAGATGGCGCAATACGGGGTCACGCCCGCCGACGTGACCGCCGCCGTGTCCGAACAGAACACCAACGTCACCGTGGGCGACCTGGGCGCCGAACCATCGGCCGAGGGCCAGCGCCTGACCCTGACCCTGTCGGCGCAGTCGCAGTTTTCGTCCGTGCAGGAGTTCGAGCGGATCCTTTTGCGCGTGGACCCGGACGGATCGACGGTCTTTCTGGGCGACGTGGCGCGGATCGAGGTCGGCCAGGAATCCTATGGCGGGGCCGCGCGATACAACGGCAACCCGGCGGCGGGCTTTGGCGTGAACCTGGCCACCGGCGCCAATGCCGTGGACACCGCCCATGCCGTGCGAGAGGTGATCGCGGGCATCGCCCCCTCTCTGCCGCAGGGGGTCGAGGTCGCCTATCCCTATGATACCTCGCCCTTTGTGGAAAAGTCGATCCACCAGGTCTACAAGACCCTGGGGGAAGCCGTGGTGCTGGTCTTCCTGGTGATCCTGGCCTTCCTGCAAAGCTGGCGCGCCACCATCATCCCGGTGATCGCCATCCCGGTCGTGTTGCTGGGCACCTTCGGCGTGCTGGCGGCGGCGGGCTTTTCCATCAACACGCTGACCATGTTCGCGCTGGTCCTGGCCATCGGGTTGCTGGTCGACGACGCCATCGTCGTGGTGGAAAACGTCGAGCGGGTGATGGAGGAGGAGGGCCTCGGCCCTGTCGAGGCGACGCAAAAAAGCATGGACGAGATCACCTCGGCCCTGGTCGGCATCGTCATGGTGCTGTCGGCGGTCTTCCTGCCCATGGCCTTCATGGGGGGCGCGACGGGGGTGATCTATCGCCAGTTTTCCTTGACGATCATCACCGCCATGGTGCTGTCGCTGGGCGTCGCGGTGATCCTGACCCCCGCCATGTGCGCCAGCCTTCTGCGCCCGCGCAAGCATGGCGGCGGCATCGCCCCCGCCCGCTGGTTCAACCGCAACCTGGACCGCGCGACCAACGGCTATGGCGCGGTCGTGGCGCGCCTGGTGCGTCGCCCGTTCCGCATGCTGGTCGTCCTGGCCGCCATCGGCTTCGGTGTCGCCGCGCTTTACGGCAAGCTGCCCGGATCCTTCCTGCCCGATGAAGACCAGGGCGTGATGATGGTCATGATCGAGACGCCCGACGGATCGACCACCGCCCAGACAAAGGCCCTGGTCGAAAAGGTCGAGGAATACCTGCGCGTCCAGGAGGCCGACACGGTCGAATCGACCTTTTCCGTCCTGGGCTTCAGCTTCGGCGGATCGGGCCAGAACAACGCCATGCTGTTCGCCAAGCTGCGCGAATACGAGGACCGGCCGGGGCTGGACGTGGCGTCCCTGGTGGCGCGGGCGAACGGGTATTTCTTCATGAACAACCGCGCGGGCCAGGCCTTCTTCCTGCAACCGCCCTCGATCCCCGGGATGGGCGCGTCCTCGGGCTTCTCGATGTATCTGGTGGATCAATCGGGCCGGGGGCAGGAGGCCCTGTCCTCTGCCGCCGACCAGCTGGTCGCCACCGCCCAGGCCGACGGCCGCGTCACCAACCTGCGCGGCAACGAGGCGCCGTTCGAGACCTCGCTGCGCCTCGACATCGACCAGCAGAAGGCCGCGGCCTTCGGGTTGTCGATTTCCGAGGTGAACGCGATGCTGTCGGTGATCTTCTCGGGGCGCGAGGTGAACGACTTTGCCCTGGGCACGGAACTGCGCCCCGTGATCGTCCAGGGCGAGGCTTATGCCCGTTCGCAGCCCGAGGACATCGACCGCTGGTTCGCCCGCAACGCCGACGGCGACATGGTGAACTTCGGCGCCTTTACCACCCGTGTCTGGGACCAGGAGCCGCAGGCGCTGGCCCGTTACGGCGGCACGCGCGCGCTGGAACTGTCGGGGGCCGCGGCGCAGGGCCTGTCGTCCGGCGCGGCGATGACGGCGATGGAGGAGATGGTGGCCGACCTGCCCGGCGGCTATGGCACCGCCTGGACGGGCCTGTCCTATCAGGAACGGCTGTCCGGGAACCAGGCGCCGGTGCTGTTCGCGTTGTCGGCGCTGGTCGTCTTCCTGGCGCTGGCCGCGCTTTATGAAAGCTGGACGGTGCCGCTGGCGGTGATGCTGACCGTGCCCATCGGCATCCTGGGGGCGCTGGCGGCCGCGCTGGTCTTCGACCAGTCGAACGATGTCTATTTCAAGGTGGGCTTGCTGACGACCATCGGCCTGGCCGCGCGCAACGCCATCCTGATCGTGGAATTCGCGCAATCGCTGGTGGCCCAGGGCCGCCCGTTGATGGAGGCCGCTATCGAGGCATCCAAGATGCGCCTGCGGCCTATCCTGATGACCACCTTCGCCTTCATGCTGGGGGTGCTGCCGCTGGCCATAGCCAGCGGAGCGGGGGCGGGGGCGCAGAACTCGATCGGGATCGGGGTGCTGGGCGGCATGGCCTCATCCGCCGCCATCGGGATCTTCCTGGTGCCGGTCTTCTATGTGGCCGTGCTGAAGGCGGTCGCGCTTGCGGGCAGAAGAAAGGCGCAACCCGCCTGACGGGGCCTTCCCGCCCGGCCGGCGCAAAGGTGCGTGCAAGCACGCACCCCACGGATGCGGTGTAGGGTGCGTGCTTGCACGCACCTTTCGCTTCACCACCCACCCGCGCGCCCGTCAGGGCCAGTTGCGCCCATGGGACAGGGGTTCCAGCACCACCACCGTGGGCCGGTCCGGCAGCCCGCGCAGCGAGGCCAGGTATTCGCTGCCGCCCGGCCGCTGGATGTCGAACTGGCCGGACATGCCGGTCAGGAAGGCCTCCAGCCGGGCGGGGCCGAACCAGTGCATCGGGATCACCACCGAACTGTTCAACCGGCTGACCACCCGCATCATCGCCGCCTGTTCCATCGTATAGCTGCCATCGACCGGCACCAGCAGCACATCGACCCGGCCCAGGGTCGCGTATTGCTGGTCGGTCGGCTCGTGGTGCAGGTGGCCCAGATGGCCGATGCAAAGGCCCCCCGCCTCGAAGACGAAGATGGAATTGCCGTTCTCCTCGACCGTGCCCCAGGACCGGATGTCGGTCGGCACGTTGCGGATCAGCACGTCGCCCAGCGTCAGATAATGGTCGGCCGCGATGCCGAACCGGTCGGACCAGCCGCGCAGCACATGGGGGATGCCCCCGACCGCATCGGTCCAGTGGGACGAATGGGCGTGGTTCATCGTCACCACGTCAGGGGCCGGGGCCCCGGCGGGCAGGCCGCCGTTGTAGTCGGTGACGATGTCCAGGCCCCCTTCGGTCTGGATCAGGAACATCGAATGGCCCAGATAGGACAGCCGGACCGACCGTTCCGGGACCGGGTCGGACCAGGCGGCCCGCTGGACCCGTTCCGGCCCGCCCGCCACGGTGATGCAATGGCTGGGCCGCCGCTCTTGCGCGGGGACGGCCAGGGGCATGGTCAGAAGCAGGGCAAGGATCGCAAGGCGCATGGCATCCCCCTTTGGCGTGACGCGAAAAGGCTAGCGCGGATCGGCCAGGCGCCCAAAGCCGCAGCGCCATGGGCGGCTCACAACCGCGTGACAGGGCTGTCGCCCGCGCCCCCGCGGCGGGATGATGTCTGCCAGATCACCGGAAAGGACGCCCATGTTCATCGCCATGAACCGCTTCACCGTGCCCGTCGAGAATGCCGCCGCCTTCGAGGCCCTGTGGCTGTCGCGCGACAGCAAGCTGGACGAGCTGCCGGGCTTTGTCGCCTTCCACATGCTGAAGGGCCCCGAGGAGGACGGGCGGCGCCTTTACGCCTCGCATACGGTCTGGGAAAGCGAGGAGCATTTCCGCGGCTGGACCCGCAGCCAGCAGTTCCGCGACGCCCATGCCCGCGCGGGCGAGACGAAGAAGCTGTATGAAGGCGGCCCCCGGTTCGAGGGCTTCACCGCGATCCAGACGATCGGCCGGGCGGGATAGGACGGAAGTCTGGCAAAGGCCACCGCCTTCGCCACGGGGAAACGCAATGCGTTTCCTGATCCCGCCCCGGCAATGGCCGCCGTAGGGTGCGTGCTTGCACGCACCGCAACCCTTGTCTGCCCCCCCCCCCTCAGAACCCCTTGTGGGTCTTCAGGAACTCCTCCTCGTCCGGGGTGTTCGGGCGGTCCAGGATGGCGTTGCGGTGCGGGAAGCGGCCGAACCTTTCGATGATGTCGCGGTGCTGGACGGCATAGTCCAGATAGCCCGGATCGCCCAGGGCCTCGAACAGCTCGACCGAGCGGGTCTGGTCGGGCAGATCCTCGCTATGCTCGAAGGGCAGGTAGAAAAACACCCGCCGCTTCGGTTCGATCTGCTGGTCGAAGCCCGCGTCCACGGCGGCGCGGGCATGGTCCAGCGCAAGATCGTCCGACGCGAAGGCGCGGGGCGTGCCGCGAAAGATGTTGCGCGGCACCTGGTCCAGCAGGATCGCCAGGGCCAGCGCGCCGTCGGGCGTCGCGGCCCAACCGTCCAGGTCGCGGTGATGGGCGGCCTTGTGGGTGGCCGCGAAGCCGTCGCGGATGCGGGCGTCGATGGCGTCGGACTTGGCGAACCAGTGGGCTTCCATCTCGGGGGAAAACCAGAAGTCCATAACGTCCTGCGCGGTCCTGATGGTCATGTCAGCTCCTTTCCGGCAGCGGGATGTGTTCGTCGCGGTCGGAGGGCGGCAGGTCGAACAGGCCCTGGCCCCAGCGTTCCGCGCGCCATTGGCGCTTGGCTTCCTCGATCCGCTCGCGCGAGGATGCCACGAAATTCCACCAGATGTAACGCGGACCGTTCAGCGTCGCGCCGCCAAGCGCCATCAGCCGCGCGCCCTTCTCGCCCGCCTGCACGGTGATCGCGTCGCCGGGGCGAAAGACCATCATCCGCCCGGCCTCGTATTCCTGCCCCGCGATGCGGATGGAGCCTTCGGTGACATAGATGCCGCGATCCTCGTGGTCCACCGGCAGGGGGAAGCGGGCGCGGGGGTCCAGCATCACGTCCAGGTAGAAGGTGTCGGAATACAGCGTCGCGGGCGCCGTCTTGCCATAGGCGCGGCCCAGGATCAGGCGCGCGTCGATCCCTGCGTCGCGGATCACTGGCAGCGCCTCGGCCCCGTGATGTTCAAAGGTCGGCGCCATGTCCTCGTGCATTTCGGGCAGGGCGATCCAGGTCTGGATGCCGAACAGCCCGTGCGGCCCGGTGCGCCCGGCGGCGGAGGTGCGTTCGGAATGGGTGACGCCCCGGCCCGCCACCATCCAGTTCAGCGCGCCGGGCGTGATGATCTGGTCCGAGCCGAGGCTGTCGCGGTGATGGAAATCGCCGCGATACAGATAGGTGACCGTGCCCAGGCCGATATGGGGGTGCGGGCGCACGTCGATGCCCTGGCCGGTCAGGAATTCAGCCGGGCCGGCCTGGTCGAAGAAGATGAACGGGCCCACCATCTGGCGCTTGGGCGCGGGCAGGGCGCGGCGCACCTCGAACCCGCCCAGGTCGCGGGCCCGGGGGATGATCAGCGTCTCGATGGCGTCCGGGCCGACCTCGTCGGGGCAGCCTGGGATCAGGGCGGGGTTCCAGCTCATGACGGTTCCTCCTGTGTCGGGCATCAGGATAGGTCCGTTGCGGCAGAACCAGAAGAACAAAGCCGTTCGGCTGACGCGAACGCCGGATTGGCCGCGCCCCGACTGGCGCCATCCCTTGCGGAACCGCATCTTCGGCGCGACTGTTTTGAACCAGAGGTGCGCGATGACCAGCGGTATCCATCATGTGACGGCGATCACCCGAGACGTTCAGGCGAATGTCGATTTCTGGATGGGCTTTCTGGGCCTGTCGCTGGTCAAGCAGACGGCGGGGTTCGAGGATGCGGACCAGTTGCACCTGTTCTATGGCGACCCGGCGGGCAGCCCCGGCAGCCTGGTCAGCTTCCTGGTCTGGCAGGACGGCGCGCCGGGCCGGGTGGGTCATGGCCATGTGGCCGAGATCGCGCTGGCGATCCCCCGCGCGCGGATCGGCGACTGGCTGACCCGCGCCATGCAGCGCGGGTTGCGCATCGAAGGCCCGGCCCGCGAATGGGGCGAACCCGTGCTGCGGCTGAAGGATCCCGACGGCATCATCGTCAAGCTGGTGGGCACGGACGCGTCTGATACCGGCTGGCCCGCCGCGCCCGCCCGGATCCGCGCGGTCACGATCTGGTCCGCCGTCCCCGAACAGACCGCCGCCTTCCTGCGCCCCTTCGGCTATCGCGCGGGCGGGACCGAGGGCGGGCTGGCGCGGCTGGTTTCCGACACCGACGCCGTTGATATCCGTGATGCCTCGGGCTTCGTCGCTGGCATTCCGGGCACCGGCACCATCGACCATGTGGCCCTGCGGGTGCCCGATACGGCGGCCTTGCAGGCCCACCACGATGCCCTGAAAACGCGCAATGCGGGCGAGGTGACGGTCCATGACCGGCTTTATTTCGCCTCGCTCTACGTCCGCGAGCCGGGGGACACGCTGGTCGAGCTTGCGACCGACGGGCCGGGCATGGTGGTGGACGAGGAGGCGGGTAATCTGGGCCGGGCCCTGATGATTCCCCCGCATGTCGCGGACACCGCCGACCTGCGGCTGCGCCTGCCCCAATTCGCCCGCCCGGGCGAGGAAAGGATACGGATGAGAGAGCTTCCCTTCGTTCACCGGCTTCGCCAGCCCGATGCGCCCGACGGATCGGCCATGGTGCTGCTGCACGGATCGGGCGGGAACGAGACCGACCTGATGCCGCTGGCCCACCGGATCGCGCCCCATGCCACGCTGCTGGGCGTGCGCGGCCGTTCGACCGAGGAAGGCATCCCGCGCTTTTTCCGCCGCACCTCCATGACCAGCTTCGACCAGCAGGACATCCGCGACGAGGCCGCGGCCTTTGCCGCCTTCTGGACCGGCGCGGTGGCGGCCTATGGCCTGGATCCCGCGCGGATCACGGTGATGGGATACAGCAATGGCGCGAATTTCGCCGCCGCCGTGATGGGCCTGCATCCCGGGCTGATCCGGCGCGCGATCCTGATGCGGTCCATGGCCGCGCTGGAGGATCTGCCGCAGGCGGATCTTGCGGGCCTGTCGGTGCTGACCCTGACCGGGGCGCGCGATCCCTATGGCCCCCACGCGCCGCGCCTGAACGCATGGCTGGCCGCCCAAGGCGCGGCGCTGGACGCCCGCGTCGTGCAGGCGGGGCATGACATCGTGGCCGACGACCTGACCGCCGCCGCCGACTGGATGAAAGGAGCAACGAATGCCTGACCTGACCATCACCAGAGAGGAGACCGACGCCCGCCACGGCCGCTATGTCGCGCGGCTGGCGGGCGTTGACGCCGAGGCGGAACTGACCTTCACCCGCCGGGGCGACGGTCGCGTCAGCGCCGACCACACCGGCGCGCCCGAGGCGCTGCGCGGCACCGGGGCCGCTGGCGCGCTGGTCAAGGCGATGGTGGCGGATGCGCGCAAGGAAGGTTTCCGGATCGTGCCGCTCTGTTCCTATGTCGCGGCGCAATTGGCCAAGCATCCGGATTGGGCGGATGTCTTTGCCGTCGCGCCGGGGGAACGTCTGTAGGGTGGGGTGGAACCCCACCCCAAGGGTCGCGCAACGTGGCGTAGGGTGCGTGCTTGCACGCACCTTTCCGCAGGACGCATCGGTGCGTGCAAGCACGCACCCTACGCGAAGCGGAACCGCGTGCCCCAGGGGTCGGTGATCGTCTGGCCCGCGCGGTGGGGATCCCGGATCACGACCTGGGCCAGGCCCGCCATTCCCGCCTCGCGCATCCCCGCGCCCCGGCTGTTCCAGGTGTTTCCCGCCAGGTGGTGGTGATAGCCGTTCCAGCCATACCAGGCCCCGCCCTGCGCGTCGAAGGTCCGCGTCAGGCCCAGGTCGCCCGCGAAGAAGCCCTCCGCCCGGTCAAGATCGCCCACCTGAAGGTGGACATGGCCGATCGTGCTGCCCTCGGGCGCACCTCGCCAGGGGCCATCCGCCGCCGACAACAGGTCGTCCAGATCCAGGCGGCGGGTGAACATCTCGATCCGGTCGCCGTCGCGGGTCCAGTCCGACGGGGGGCGGTCGCGATAGACCTCGATGCCGTTGCCCTCGGGGTCGTCGAGATAGATCGCCTCGCTGACGCCGTGGTCGCTGGCCCCCGACAGGCGGATGCGGCTGTCGGCGGCATGGCGCAGCCAGCGGGCCAGCGCCGCGCGGTCGGGCAGCAGGAAAGCCGTGTGGAACAGCCCCGCCTGACGGGGATCGCGGGGCCGGGCGGCGGGATCGCGGCGCAACTCCAGCAGGGTGCGGCCGCCCGCGCCAAGCCGTGCGGTTTCGCCGTCGCCGCCCAGCGGGGCCAGGCCAAGCGCATCGCGATAAAAACCCGTCGTGCCGGGCAGGTCGCGCACGGTCAGGACGACATGGTCGATGGCGGGGGTCATGGCCGGTCCTTTCGCAATGTGGCCGCGAAGCCCGCGATGAACTCGGCAAGCTGCTGGCGGGTCTTGTCGTCGGTCAGGGCGCCGTCCGCATCGAACAGCCCGCCCGCGCGCGACACCATCAGCCGCCCGTCCCACCAGGGGCGCGTGCGCAGGGTGCGCAGCACGGGCCACCAATGCGTCTGCGCCTGCGTGGTCCCGAAGCCGCCGGGCGAGGCGCCCATCACGGCGACGGGCTTGCCGGCAAACAGCGCCAGCCCCTCGCCGCGCGACATCCAGTCGATGACGTTCTTGAAGACGCCGGGAATGCCGTTGTTGTATTCCGGCGTCGCCAGCAGCAGCCCGTCGGCCTGGGCCAGTTGTTCGTTCAGCGCGGCGACGGCGGGCGGCGTGCCATGGGCGGCTTCATCGTCGCCGTTGTACAGCGGCACGGCGGAAATGTCGCCAATGGTGATCCGCACGCCTTCGGGCGCCAGGTCGCGGGCGGCGCGCAAGAGGCCGCTGTTGAGGGACGCGCGGCGCAGGCTGCCCGACAGGCCGAGGATGGTGGTCATGCATGGTCTCCGAAGGCTGGGCCGGGGGCAGGGTGCCCCCGGTCAGGGGTTTCAGTCCAGCGGTTTCAGCCCGGCCTCGATGGCGGCGCGGCGGCCTTCCAGGAAGGGCGGCAGGGACAGGCCCTGGCCCATGGTCTCGCGCGGCTCGTCCACGTCGAAGCCGGGACCGTCGGTCGCCAGCTCGAACAGGGTGCCGCCGGGTTCGCGGAAATAGAGCGAGCGGAAATAATACCGCTCGACCTCGCCCGAGTTGGGCACGCGGAAGCCGCGCAGGCGGGCGGTCCATTCGGCAAGCGCCGCCGGATCGGGCACGCGGAAGGCGACATGGTGGACGCCGCCCGCGCCCTGGCTTGCCACGGGCAGGCCGGACTGGACCGCGACATGCAGTTCCGCCGCCGCCCCGCCCGGGCCCATCTGGAAGACATGCACGGTGCCCTCTCGGTCCGGGCTGGCATAGTCGCGGACACGGGTCATGTTCATCACCTGGGTCAGCACGGCCTCGGTCGGGGCCAGGTCGGGGACCGAGATGGTGATGGGCCCGAGGCCGTGGATCTGGTGGGACGCGGGAACGGGGCTGTGGTCCCAGGGCTGGCCCGCCGGGTCGGGGGCGGCGACCAGGCGCAGGCGCTGGCCTTCGGGGTCTTCCAGGTCCAGGCTGGCGCGGCCATCCAGCACCGTGACCTTGCCGGTCGTCACGCCCCGGTCCGACAGGCGCGCGGCCCACCAGTCGAGGCTGTCTTCCGCCACCCGCAGCCCGGTTCGGCTGATGGAACGGGTGCCCCGCCCTTCGCGCGGCGCGGGCCAGTCGAAGAAGGTGATGTCCGTGCCCGGCGTGCCCGCGCCATCGGCGAAGAACAGGTGATAGGCCGAGGTGTCGTCCTGGTTCACGGTCTTCTTCACCCGGCGCAGGCCCAGGGTCTCGGTATAGAAACGGTTGTTGCCTGGCGCGTCGGCGGTGATCGCGGTCAGGTGGTGGATGCCGGTCAGCTGCATGGATGGCTCCTTTCGTTGGTGCCAATATGGCGCAAGGGGGGCGTTCGCGGCACCCGCCTTGGGGGCAATGCGGCGTTCGGTTCTTGCGAACGGCCCTGCCGCCGCTATGGTGCCCGGATGGACCCGTCGATCAGCGATATCCGGACATTCCTGGCGGTGCTGGATGCGGGCAGCATCTCGGGCGCGGCGGCGCGGGCCGATCTGTCGAAATCCGTGGTCAGCAAGCGCATCAGCGATTTCGAGGCCGCCCTGGGCGTGGCGCTGTTCACTCGCCACGCGGGCCGGATCGCGCCCACCGACACCGCGCTGGCCCTGGCCGACCGCCTGCGCCCGGCCCTGGCCGAACTGGTCGCCGCGACCGAGAGCGTGGGGGCCGAGGCCCGGTTGCGCGGCCGCCTGGCCATCGCCGCGCCCATGAGCTTCGGCATCCGCCATCTTGGCCCGGTGATCGCCGGTTTCGCCCGCGCCCATCCGGGGCTGGAGATCGTGCTGGATTACGACGACCAGCTGGCCGACCTGGGCCGGGCGGGTTTCGACGTGGGCCTGCGCATCGGCGAGCTGAAGGACAGCAGCCTGATGGCCCGCCGCGTCTGCGAGGATCCGCGCGTGCTGGTCGCAAGCCCCGATTACCTGGCGGCCCATGGCCCTATCGAGGCGCCCGCCGACCTGGCCCGGCACCGCGCCATCGGCTATCTGAACGCGCGCATGGGCGACCTGTGGCCCTTTGATGGTATCGTGCCGCCGCCCCTGGGGCGGATCACCGCGAACAACGGCGACGCGATCCGCGACATGGCGGTGGGGGGCCTCGGGCTGGCGCTGTTGCCCATGTTCATCGTCCATGACGCGCTGCGCGACGGGCGGCTGGTGCGGTTGCTGCCCCACCTGCCGCAGCGGCCGCTGCCTGTCAGCGTGGTCTGGCCACCGGTCCGGCCGATGCCGCGCAAGACACGCGCCTTTGTCGATCATGTGGCCGGGGCCTTTGCCGGGGCGCCGCCATGGCTGGCGGGGTTGTAGAAGCCGGGGGCCAGCCCCCGGACCCCCGGGATATTTTCGCCAAGGTGAAAGCAGGAGGCTGAGAGATGCTGGTTGATCCGAATGCGCCGTTCTTCCGGCATCTGTGGGTGCGGATCCTGTGCGTGGTGGTGCCCCTGGCCTGGGCAGGGGTGGAGCTTTATACCGGCAGCCCCTTCTGGGCGCTTTTGTCGGGGGCTGCCGGGATCTATCTGGCTTGGGAACTGTTCGTGCGGCGCAAGCCTGATTAGGCCGACAGCCTGACCGCGCGGTCCAGCCAGGCAAAGCCGTTGGGCGGCAGGTCCAGCACCCGGTCAGACAGCGTGGCGTGCGACGGTCCGACCAGGGCTGCATCCTCTGACAGGCGCAGCGTCGCGGGGTCGGCGGACAGGTTGAAGACGCAGGTCAGCGCCTGTCCCCCGATGCCGCGATGGAAGGCCAGGATCGGTTCCGGCAGGTCCAGGAACGAGGTCTGGCCCCTTCGCAGCGGCATCTGCGCCTTGCGGAAGGCGATGGTCGCGCGATAGGCGGCCAGCACGCTGTCGTTGTCGGCCCCCTGGCCCGCCGCATGGCGCGCGGCCTGGGGTTCCTTGACCGGCAGCCAGGGCTTTGCCGTGCTGAAACCGGCGTTTTCGCTGTCGTCCCAGACCATCGGCGTGCGGCAGCCGTCGCGGCCCTTGATCTCGGGCCAGAAGCGCAGGGCCGGGGGGTCGGTCAGTTCGTCATAGGACAGCTCTGTCTCGGTCTGGCCCAGTTCCTCGCCCTGGTAGAGGCAGATGGTGCCGGGAAAGGACAACAGCATCGCCGCCGCCTGCCGGGCCAGGGCCTCGGGCGATTTCGCATGGGGCAGCCAGCGGGTGACATGGCGGAACACGTCGTGGTTGGAAAAGGACCAGCAGGCATGGGCGTCGGGCGCGTCCTGGTGGACGCCCTCGACCGTGTGGCGGAAATGGCGGGCGGTGAAGGCGTGGCTCAGCATCTCGAAGCTGTAGCACATGTGCAGGCGGTCGGTGCCCGCCGTGTATTCGGCCATGATGTGGATCGAGGTGTCGCCGCTTTCGCCGACCTCGCCCACCATCATGCGGGCGTCGTATGCGTCGGTCAGGCGGCGCATCCGTTTCAGGAAGGCGATGTTTTCCGGCCGGTTCTTGGAATAGACATGGCGCTGCATGTTGTAGGTGTCGGGCGCGGCATTGCCGGGGTTGGGCGGGTTGTCGCGCAGCCGGGCGTCGTGGAAATAGAAGTTGACGGTATCCAGCCGGAAGCCGTCCACGCCCCGGTCCAGCCAGAAGCGCATCGTGTCCAGAAGCGCGTCCTGCACCTCGCGGTTCCACAGGTTCAGGTCGGGCTGCTCGATCAGGAAGTTGTGCAGGTAATACTGGCGGCGGCGCGGCTCCCACTCCCAGGCGGGGCCGCCGAAGACCGAGGGCCAGTTGTTCGGCGGCGTGCCGTCGGGGTTGGGATCGGCCCAGACATACCAGTCGGCGCGGTCGTTGTCGCGGCTGGCGCGGCTTTCCGCGAACCAGGGGTGGCGGTCGCTGGAATGGCTGAGAACCTGGTCGATGATCACCTTAAGCCCCAGGTCATGCGCGCGGGCCACCATGGCGTCGAAATCGGCCAGCGTTCCGAACAGCGGATCGATGCCGCAATAATCGCTGACATCATAGCCCATATCCTTCATGGGCGAGGTGAAGATCGGCGACAGCCAGATCGCATCCACCCCCAGGGACGCCACATGGTCCAGCCGCCGGGTGATGCCCGGCAAATCGCCGATGCCGTCGCCATTGCTGTCCTGAAAGCTGCGGGGATAGATCTGATAGATCACCGCGTCGCGCCACCATTCCGTCATTCGGCCTTCTCCTGTCCGGTCGCTGTCGGGGGCGATTGAACACCAGGGACGGCCCGGCAGAAAGGCGGTTTGGCGATCACGTGATGGATTGTCATGATCAGGGCGCGGGCTAGAGTGGAGCCATGCGACAAGTGCCTGACCTGTCATGGCTGTTGGATGGCGAGGGTGCGGCCCTGACAAGGGGCGCACCGGAGGACGGAATGGATCCCCCATGCCCCGCCCCCGCCGTCCGTCGGGCCGATCCGGCGGGGTTTGGCGGGATGGGACCGAAAGGCCGTCTGCGCAGTTGTCCTCGGGCGATGATGTTCAAGGGGAGGATGGTTCATGAGTGAGGCAAGATTGACCCGCCGCGCGATGGCCTTTGTCCTGGCCGGGGGGCGGGGCAGCCGGTTGCGGGAACTGACCGACCGGCGCGTGAAACCGGCGGTCTATTTCGGCGGCAAGACCCGGATCATCGACTTCGCGCTGTCGAACGCGATGAACTCGGGCATCCGCAAGATCGCGGTGGCCACCCAATACAAGGCCCACAGCCTGATCCGCCATGTGCAGCGCGGCTGGAACTTCTTTCGCGCCGAACGCAACGAATTCATGGACATCCTGCCCGCCAGCCAGCGATACGACGAATCCATGTGGTATCGCGGCACGGCCGACGCGGTGGCGCAGAACATCGACATCGTGGACAGCTATGACGTGGATTACGTGGTGATCCTGGCGGGCGACCACATTTACAAGATGGATTACGAGGTGATGCTGCGCGAGCATTGCGAAAGCCGCGCGGACGTGACCATCGGCTGCCTGACCGTGCCGCGCATGGACGCCGTGGCCTTTGGCGTGATGGCGGTGGACGACACCGGGCGCATCACGTCCTTCCTGGAAAAGCCCGCCGATCCGCCGGGGATGCCCGATGATCCGGACAGCGCGCTGGCCTCCATGGGGATCTATGTCTTCAGCTGGCCCTTCCTGCGCGACCTGCTGCTGAAGGATGCCGAGGATCCGAATTCCAGCCACGATTTCGGCCATGACCTGATCCCCGACATCGTCCGGAACGGCAAGGCCATGGCGCATCGCTTCGACGTGTCCTGCGTGCGCGATCCCGGCGCGCCCGCCTACTGGAAGGACGTGGGCACGGTGGACGCCTTCTGGAAGGCCAATATCGACCTGACCGACTTTACCCCCGAACTGAACCTGTGGGACAAGGACTGGCCGATCTGGACCTATTCCGAGGCGACGCCCCCCGCCAAGTTCATCCATGACGAAAAGGACCGGCGCGGGATCGCCATATCGTCCATGGTGTCGGGGGGCTGCATCGTCTCGGGGACGGAAATCCGCAATTCGCTGCTGTTCACGCAGGTCCATACCAACAGCTATGCGTCGCTGGATCATGTCGTGGCCTTGCCCTATGTCACGGTGAACCGGCGGGCACGGCTGACGCGGGCGGTGATCGACCGGGGCGTGGTCATCCCCGACGGCCTTGTCGTCGGAGAGGATCCGCAGGAAGACGCCAGGTGGTTCCGCGTCAGCGAAGGAGGCATCACCTTGATCACCCAAGCCATGCTGGACCGGCGGGCGGCAAGCCTGTGACGCGGGTCCTGTCGATCGCGTCCGAATGCGCGCCCCTGGTCAAGACGGGCGGGCTGGCCGATGTGGCGGGCGCGCTGCCCGCCGCCCTGGCCGCCCAGGGGGTGCAGATGCGCACCCTGCTGCCCGGCTATCCCGCCGTGATGGAGGCGCTGCGCGACGTGGCCGAGGTTTATTATTACCACGACCTGTTCGGCGCGCCCGCCCGGGTGCTGGCGGGACAGGCGGCGGGGCTGGACCTGCTGGCGATCGACGCGCCCCATCTTTATGCCCGCCCCGGCAACCCCTACATGGGCCCGGACGGACGCGACTGGCCCGACAACCCCGAACGCTTTGCCGCCCTGTCCTGGGTCGGCGCGCATCTGGGCGTCCAGGGCGCGCTTGGCTGGCATCCGCAGGTGCTGCACGGCCATGACTGGCAGGCGGGGTTCGTCACCGAATACCTGCGCCAGATGGGCGGGGGCCCCGCCACGGTGCTGACCATCCACAACATCGCCTTTACCGGCGCCACCGATCCTGGCCGCATCGGGTCGCTGCGCCTCGACCCCTGGCGCTTCCGGATCGAGGGGTATGAGTTCTATGGCGGCGTCTCGGCGCTGAAGGCCGGGCTGATGGGGGCGGATGCGCTGACCACCGTGTCGCCCACCTATGCCGCCGAACTGATGACGCCCGAATACGGCATGGGCCTGGACGGGGTGATGCGGCACCGGCGCGAGGCGCTGACCGGCATCCTGAACGGCATCGACACGGATGCCTGGAACCCCGCCGCCGATCCCGCGATCCGGCCCTATGACACGCCCGAGGGGAAGGCCGCGAACAAGGCCGCCCTGCGGGCCGAACTGGGCCTGCCCAAGGCCGACGGTCCGCTTTGCGTGATCGTGTCGCGCATGAGCCACCAGAAGGGCCTGGATCTGGCGCTCGAGGCCTTGCCCGCGCTGCTGGATCACGGCGGGCAACTGGCGGTGCTGGGATCGGGCGACCCGGCGCTGGAGCACGCCTTCCGTGCCCTGGCCGACCGGAACCCCCATGTCGCCACCCGCATCGGCTATGACGAGGCGCTGTCGCACCGGCTGATCGCCGGGGGCGACGCGATCCTGGTGCCGTCCCGGTTCGAGCCCTGCGGCCTGACGCAGATGTACGGACTGCGCTATGGCACGGTGCCGGTGGTGGCGCTGACCGGGGGGCTGGCCGATACCGTGATCAACGCATCGCCCGCAGCCCTGGCCCGGGGGGTGGCGACGGGGCTGCAATTCTCGCCCGTGACGGTGGGGGCGTTGCAGGGGGCGCTGACGCGGCTTTGCCATCTTTACCGGGACAGGGACGGCTGGTCCCGGCTTCAGCGAAACGGGATGGCGCAGCCCGTCGGCTGGGACCAGTCGGCGCGCGCCTATGCCGCGCTTTACGCCCGGCTGACGGCGGCGCGATGACCCACCCGATCACGGCGGGGCATCCCTTCCCGCTGGGCGCATCCTTCGACGGGGGCGGGGTCAACTTCGCCATCTTCTCGCAGCACGCCGAGCGGGTGGAGCTGTGCCTGTTCGACGACAGGAACCGCGAAACGCGCATTCCCCTGCCGGAACGCGAGGGGCATGTCTGGCACGGATACATCGCCGGCCTGGCGCCGGGGCAGCGATACGGATACCGCGTCCACGGCCCTTACCGGCCCCGCGACGGACACCGCTTCAACCCCAACAAGCTGCTGATCGACCCCTATGCCCGGCAGCTGACCGGCCCCCCGCGACCCCACGACGCGCTGCTGGGATACCGCGCGGACCATCCCGACGCGGATCTCTCCTTCGACCGCCGCGACAGCGCCGCCCACATGCCGCGCTGCGTGGTGGTGGATCCGGCCTTCAGCTGGGGCGAGGACCGCCCGCCGCGCACCCCCCTGACGGAAACGGTGATCTACGAGGCCCATGTGAAGGGCCTGACCATGCTGCATCCCGGGGTGCCCCATCCCGGCACCTTCCTGGCGCTGGCCTCGGACCCGGTCCTGGACCACCTGACCGCCCTGTGCGTCACCGCCATCGAGCTGTTGCCCGTCCACGCCTTTGCCGACGACCGCGCCCTGGCCGCCCGGGGGCTGGTGAACTACTGGGGCTATATGTCCTATGGCTTCTTCGCCCCCGATCCGCGCTACATGCAGGGGGGCGACATCGCCGAGTTCCAGCAGATGGTCGCGCGGTTCCACGGGGCGGGGATCGAGGTGATCCTGGACGTGGTCTACAACCACACCGCCGAGGGGGACGAGCTTGGCCCCACCCTGTGTTTTCGCGGCATCGACAACGCTGCCTATTACCGGCTGAAGGACGACCGGCGCTTCTATGTGAACGACGCGGGCACCGGCAATGTGCTGGACCTGGACAACCCCTTCGCGCTGCGGCTGGTGATGGACAGCTTGCGCTACTGCGTCGAGGCGATGCATGTGGACGGCTTCCGCTTTGACCTGTGTTCGGTCCTGGGCCGCACGCGCGGCGTCTTCGACCGGGACGGGCCGTTCTTCCGCGCGGTGCGCCAGGATCCGGTCCTGAACCGCGTCAAGCTGATCGCCGAGCCCTGGGATCTGGGCGAGGGGGGCTATCAGCTGGGCGCATACCCTGCCCCCTTCTGCGAATGGAACGACCGTTTCCGCGACGGGGTGCGGGCCTTCTGGCGCGGCGATCACGGGCAGATCGGCCAGCTTGCCAAGCGCATCGCGGGATCGGCGGCGCGCTTTGACCATGACGGGCGGGCGGCCACGTCATCCGTGAACTTCGTCGCCGCCCATGACGGCTTCACGCTGATGGACACCGTCAGCTATGCCGCCAAGCACAACGAGGCCAATGGCGAGGGAAACCGCGACGGCCACGACCCCAACCTGTCGGACAACATGGGCGTGGAAGGCCCGACCGACGACCCCGCCATCCGGGCCCGCCGCGACCGCCGCCGCCGCAACCTGTTGGCCACCCTGCTGCTGAGCCAGGGCACCCCGATGATCCTGGGCGGGGACGAACTGGGCAATTCGCAGAACGGCAACAACAACGCCTATTGCCAGGACAATCCCATCGGCTGGGTCCAGTGGGACGGGGCGGATCCGGGTTTCCTTGACTTCTGCCGCCAGGCGATCGCCTTCCGCAAGGCCCATCCGATCCTGCGCCAGCGCCGCTTCCTGCACAGCCAGCCGCGGCAGCAGGACGGGCTGCCTGACCTGTTCTGGCGCCGCGCCGACGGCCAGCCCATGACGCTGGCCGACTGGTCGGACCCCCATGCGCGGCTGCTGGCGGCGGAACTGCGCATGGCCTCGGGGACGCCCGCCTATGCGGCGCTGCCGGGCGCGGTCTTTCTGGTCTTCAACAACGGTGCCGATGCCACCGTGCGCCTGCCCGATCCCGCCGGGGGCGGCCATTGGCGCAGGCGGTTGGACAGCGCGCGGGACCGGATGCCCGACGACCCCGCAGGCCCGGCCGAGACGGTCGCCGCGGAAAGCGTGGTGGCCTTTGTCTTGTGCGGGCTGGCGGCGGATGCCTGAGATCGCGGCTTTCGGCCCGGCCGGGCAGCCAATCCGCAGGCAGGCGCGGGACGCAGCGGCAGTGTATCAGGCCAGGCCTTTTCAACCGCGCCGAAAGCTGGCAACAAAAGTTAGCCCGGCGGCATCCCCATCCGATGCCCTTGCCGGACCGTCCCGATTTCCGCCCTGCGAGGCATGATGTTGCACACTCTTCCCACGGCATCGGTCCTGCGCGACCGGATCCTCCACCACCTGACCCACAGCCAGGGTCGTGGGGCGGAATTCGCCACGACCTTCGACTGGCGGCTGGCCGTCAGCTTTGCCGTGCGCGACCTGATCGCGGGAACCTGGGTCGATGCCTTTCGCGCCGCGCGCGACCAGGGGGCCAAGCGGGTCTGCTATCTGTCCATGGAATTCCTGATCGGGCGGATCCTGGACGACGCGATCATCAACCTGCGGCTGGAAAAGCCCATGGACGAGGCGCTGCGGATGCTGGGCCTCGACCGGCAGGAAATCCTCGACAACGAACCCGACGCGGCGCTTGGCAACGGGGGCCTCGGGCGGCTGGCGGCCTGCTTCATGGAATCGCTGTCCTCGCTCAACTGCCCGGCCTTCGGCTATGGCATCCGCTATGAACACGGGCTGTTCCGCCAGCGGTTCGAGGGCGGCCAGCAGGTGGAAACCCCCGAGGACTGGCTGAACCAGCCCCACCCCTGGGAATTCGTCAAGCTCGACTACAGCTATACCATCGGCTTCAAGGGCCATGTCGAAACCGTGGACGGCCGGGCCGTCTGGCATCCGGGCGAAAGCGTGATCGCGCGGGCCTATGACACGCCGGTCGTCGGCTGGGGCGGCCATTGGGCCAACACGCTGCGCCTGTGGGGCGCGCATCCGACGACGCTTCTGGACCTGCACCGCTTCAACGCGGGCGACCATACGGCGGCGGCGGAACCCGAGGCGCTGGCGCGCACCCTCTCGCGCGTGCTTTACCCTGACGACACGACCGACGCGGGCAAGGAATTGCGGCTGAAGCAGGAATATTTCCTGACCTCGGCGTCGCTTCAGGACATCCTGCGGCGGTTCCTTCAGGAACATGGCGACCTGCAACGGCTGCCCGACAAGGTGGCGATGCAGCTCAATGACACCCATCCCGCCATCGCCGGGCCGGAACTGATCCGCCTGCTGATGGACGACCACGGCCTGCCGTTTGAACAGGCGCATGACCTGGCGCAGCGGACGCTGAACTATACCAACCACACCCTGATGCCCGAGGCGCTGGAGCGGTGGTCCACCTGGCTGATGGGCGGCATCCTGCCGCGCCACATGCAGATCATCCAGATGATCGACGATCATCACCGCGCGATCACCAACCGCCCCGCCCATGTGGGCATCGTCCAGAACGACCAGGTGCGGATGGGGGAACTGGCCTTCATCATGGCGGGCCGGGTGAACGGCGTGTCGGCCCTGCATACGGAACTGGTCAAGGACACGGTCTTTGCCGACCTGCACCGGCTGCATCCCGACCGGATCGTGAACCAGACCAACGGCGTGACCCCGCGCCGCTGGCTGCGCATGGCCAATCCCGGGCTGGCGCAGCTTCTGGACGACACCATCGGCGAGGGCTGGACCACCGACCTGGAGCAGTTGCGCGCCCTGGAACCCCATGCCGGGGACGCCGCCTTCCGCGAGGCGCTTGGCCAGGTCAAGCGCGCCAACAAGGTCTGGCTGTCGAACGGCGTCCTGGCGACCCTTGGCATCAAGGCCGACCCGGACGCGATCTTCGACATCCAGGTCAAGCGCATCCACGAATACAAGCGCCAGCTTCTGAACATCCTGGAGGCCATCGCGTTGTGGAAGCGCATCCACGACGATCCGAACGGCGACTGGACGCCGCGCATCAAGATCTTCGGCGGCAAGGCCGCGCCGGGATACTGGCTGGCGAAATCGGTGATCCACCTGATCAACGACGTGGCGGCCACGATCAACAACGACCCCGTGACCCGGCGCTATCTGCAGATCGCCTATCCGCCGAACTACAACGTGTCCATGGCCGAGGATCTGATCCCCGCAGCCGATCTGTCCGAACAGATCAGCACGGCGGGGAAAGAGGCCTCGGGCACCGGCAACATGAAGTTCACCCTGAACGGCGCGCTGACCATCGGCACGCTGGACGGCGCCAACGTCGAAATCCGCGAGCGGGTGGGCCCCGAGAACTTCTTCCTGTTCGGCCTGACCGCCGAGGAGGCCACGGCCGAGGCCGCCACCCCTGGCCATGCCCGCACGGCCATCGAGAAAAGCGGGGATCTGCGCGACGCCCTGCACCTGATCGCAGAAGGCCGCTTTGGCCGGGCCGAAAGCTATTACACGCTGCTGGACCGGACCTGGAACGACGACCCCTTCCTGGTCGCCAGCGATTTCGACGACTATTTCGCCACGCAGCGCCGGGTGGACGCCGCCTATCGCGACAGCGCAAGCTGGGACCGGATGGCGGCGCTCAACATCGCGCGGTCGGGGTTCTTCTCGTCGGACCGGACGATCCGGGGATACATGACGGATATCTGGAACGTGCTGCCGGTGGCGATCTGACCCTGCGGTCAAGGAGAACCCATCAAGGCGGGATCAGGAAACGCGACTAGCGTTTCCCCCGCCCTTTGTCCGACCTTGCCACCAGAGACGGTGCAGCCCTGCGACCACATCAGGCCAGCGCCCGGCCCGAGGGGGGCGTGAAGCGCCCGCCTGGGGGCGGGGCGGGCGCTGGCCGGGCCCTGAAGGCCCGGCGGTTCGGGAAGGACAGGGCATCGCGTGGCGAAGGCGATGGCCTTCGCCAGGCCAGCTCACTCCAGCCCCATGCGCCGCCTTGCGCGGCTCTCCAGGGCCTGGAAGCCGTGGTGGATCAGCACCGCCAGGATGCCGACGACCAGCCCGCCCTGCAGCACGAAGGCGGTGTTCGAGGACAAAAGCCCGGCGATGATCACCTCGCCCAGGGTCCGGGCCGCGATGGTCGATCCGATGGTCGCCGTCCCCAAGGAAATCACGGCCGTCAGCCGCATCCCCGCCAGCAGCAGGGGCAGGGCCAGCGGCAGGTCGATCTGCCACAGCCGCTGGCGGGGCGTCAGGCCCATGCCGCGCGCGGCCTCGGTCACGGCGGGCGGCTGGCCGGTCAGCCCGGCCAGCGCGTTCTCGAAAACCGGCAGCAGCCCGTACAGGAACAGCGCCACCAGCGTGGGGCCGGTGCCAAAGCCCAGGACCGGCACGGCCAGCGCCAGCACCGCGACGGGCGGAAAGGTCTGGCCCACGGCGGTGACGGTGCGGGCGAGCGGCAGGAATTCTCGCCCCGCCCGCCGCGTGACCAGGATGGCCAGGGTCAGCCCGATGACGGTTGATGCCGCCACCGCCGCCGCCACGATGGCCAGATGCGACAGGGTCAGCGACAGAAGGCTGGTCTGCGCATAGATCGCGGGCGCGCCGTTGCGGGTGAAGGGCTGGAACAGCGGTGCGAAGGGCGCGGGCGCGATCAGGAAAGCCAACAGGACCAGCCCCGCCAAGGCCAGCAGGATCCGGCCGATCATCGCTGGCTTGCCTGCGCGCGCAGGGCGTCCAGCGTGACGATGCCGCCGCCTTCCACGGGCAGGGCTTCGCGCCCGCTCCACAGGCATTCGGCCAGGGCGTCGCGCAGGCTGGCGTCGGGGGCGATGGGCGCGCCCTGGGCTTTGCCCGGTACCGCGATGGCGGCGACCGGGATCAGCGACAGCAGCCGCAGCGCCCGGTCGGCGGTGCCGATCAGGTCGCGCACGAAGGGCGTCGCCGGATCGGTCAGGATGCGCGCGGGGGTGTCGTCCTGCAGCAGACGGCCCCGGTCCATCACGGCGATGCGGTCGCCCAGGGCCACGGCCTCGGCCATGTCATGAGTGACAAGAATCAGCGTGGTGCCAAGGCGGCGCTGGATCTCCTTCAGGTCGGCCTGCGCCTTGGCGCGGATCAGCGGGTCCAGCGCGCCGAAGGGCTCGTCCATCAGCAGCAGGTCGGGTTTGGCGGCAAGCGCGCGCGCGACGCCCACGCGCTGCGCCTGGCCCCCCGACAACTGGTGCGGCATCCGGTCGCGGAAGGCCGCCGGGTCCAGCTGGAACAGGTCCAGCAGCTCATCCACGCGGGCGGCGACCTGCGCGCGCGGCCAGCCCAGCAGGCGCGGCACGGTGGCGATGTTCTGCGCGACGGTGCGGTGCGGGAACAGCCCGTGGCCCTGGATGGCATAGCCGATCCGGCGGCGCAGCAGATGGGGGGGCAGGGTGGCGGTGTCCACGCCCTCGATCAGGACGCGGCCTGCCGACGGTTCCACCAAACGGTTGATCATGCGCAGCAGCGTGGTCTTGCCCGACCCCGAGGTGCCGACCAGCACCAGAAGCTGCCCCTTGTCCACGGTCAGGCTGACATCGTCCACCACCGCCAAGCCGCCATAAAGGCGGGACAGGTTCCGGATCTCGATCATGCCGCCCCCCGGCGCGCGCCCTGGACAGCCAGGTCCAGCGCGATGCCCGCCACCAGCGCCAGCGCGATGGTGGGCAGCGCGCCCAGCAGGACCAGGTCCATGGCGGTCTGGTTCAGGCCCTGGAAGACGAAGGTGCCGAATCCGCCGCCGCCGATCAGGCCCGCGATCACCGCCAGCCCGATGTTCTGGACCAGCACGATCCGCACGGCCGCCAGCAGCACCGGCAGCGCCAGGGGAACCAGCACCTGCGCCAGCACCTGCGTGCGCGTCATGCCCAGGCCGACAGCCGCTTCGCGCGTGGCGGCGGGGACGCCCGACAGCCCGGCCAGGGTGTTCGACACGACCGGCAGCAGGGCATAGAGAAACAGCGCCACAAGCGCCGGAAAGGTGCCGATGCCCGACACGCCCGCCCCCGCCGCCCCCGGCACCGCTGCCGCCACCCAGCCGAGGATCGGGATCATGATCCCGAACAGCGCCAGCGAGGGGATGGTTTGCAGGATGTTCAGCACCCCCAGCACCGTCCCGCGCCAGCGCCGCCCCTGGAAGATCGCGATCCCCAGGGGAATGCCCGCCAGCAGCGCCAGGCCCAGCGATCCGAAGGCCAGGGCCAGATGGGCCTGCGCTTCCCGCATGAACAGGTCGCGCCGGGTGGCGTATTCGCGCATCACCGAAACCCCGTCCAGCGCGCCCGACGCCAGGATCCCTGCGGCCAGGGCCACCGCCCCCGCCAGCAGCAGCCACCGCAGCGCCAGCGACGGCCGCAGCCGGTTCACCGCATCGGCCGCCATCAGCCCGAAGCCAAGGGCCAGCAGCCAGAAGCCCGCAGCCGGGGCGACCCGCGCCAGGGTGTTCCCTTCGGGTGTCAGATGGGACGCCGCCGCGCCCAGCGACAGGACCACCGCGACCAGGCCCGCGATTGCCGCGGCCAGCCGCAGGACGGCGGGCCATGCTGCGGCGCATCCGGCAATCAGGACCGCCGCCAGGCCCGCCGCCACGGCCAGGCCGAAGGGAAGCGCGCTCAGCCCCACCCCCTCGCCCGGGACGATCCGGTTTGCCTTGAACTGCACCAGGGGCAGGGCCAGCCCTGCCGCGCCGATCAGGGCGAACAGGACCGCCGGGGGCGACAGCCGCGCCACAGGGTCAGTCCAGGAAACCGCCCTGGGTCAGATAATCCCGCGCCACCGCGGCCGCAGGCTCTCCGCCGATCTGGATGCGGCCGTTCAGCGTTTGCAGGGTTTCCAGGGTCAGGGACGCGAAGATCGGCTCCAGCACGGCGGCGATCTGCGGATAGGCCTCCAGCACGGATGCGCGGACGATGGGGGCGGGCTGATAGACCGGCTGGACGCCCTTGTCGTCCTCCATCACCACTAGGCCCGCCTCGGCGATGGCGCCGTCGGTGCCATAGACCATGGCCGCGTTCACGCCGGATGTCTGCTGCGCCGCCGCCGCGATGGTGGCCGCCGTGTCGCCGCCTGCAAGCTGGACAAGCTGGTCGGGCGTCAGGGCAAAGCCATAGGCCTGCTGAAAAGCCGGCAGGGCCGCGGGCGAGGTCACGAATTCGCTGGATGCGGCCAGCTTCACCTGCCCCCCGCCTGCGATCCATGCGCCCATCTGCGACATGGTGGAAAGGTTGTTCGGTTCGGCCACGTCCTGGCGCAGGGCGATGGCCCAGGTGTTGTTGGCGGGCGCGGGCGTCAGCCAGACGATGTCGTTCTGCGCGCGGTCCAGTTCCGCCACGCGGGCATGGCCCTGGACCGCGTCCTTCCAGACGGGGCTGTCGGCCTCGTTGAAGAAAAAGGCGCCGTTGGCGGTGTATTCGGGATAGATGTCGATCTGCCCCGCCGTGATGGCATCGCGCATGATCGGCGTGCCGCCCAGTTGCAGCCGGTCCTGCACCGGCAAACCGGCGTCCTGCAGGGCCAGCAGGATCATGTTGCCCAGAAGCCCGCCCTCGGTGTCGATCTTGGACGACACGACAATGTCCTGGGCGGCAAGCGGCGTTGCCGCCATCAGCAGGGTGGCAACCAGCGGGGCAAGGCGGGACATGGGCGAAACTCCTGACAGGGGACGGGGGCAAGACGCCCCGGCCCGGTCAGGGTTCCCTTAAATCCGGGGCGGGTCAACCACCGAAAGCGCGGCTGCCCCCGGTCGATCCGAAACCCCCGCGAGAGGCGGCAGTGGCCCGCGACATCGGCGGCTGTCCGACGGTTGCGGCAGGCCGGGCGAACTGGCTGGGATTCAGCGCGGCGCGGCCGGTGTTGCTGGAAAACGTGCTGGTGCGCGCCGCATTGGTATAGCCGCCCTGGGGCGTGCGATACATCGGCTGGGACCGCGACAGCCCGCCGCCCCCCAGCATCGATCCGATCAGGTATCCCGCCAGCAGCGGCATGAAGATGCCGCCCGACCCGCCGCTGGTCTGGCTCGCCTCGGACCCGCAATTGCCGACGCCGTGCTGTTCCTCGCAGACCTGCAGGCTGTCGTAACGGGGGGCGGATTCGACATGCAGCTGCTCCGCCTCGGCGAAGGACTGGCGGCATTCGTCGGCGGTGAACAGCCCGCCTTCGTCGGCCGCGGCCAGGCAGGCGTTCAGGTCGGGAAAGGCCTGGGCGTCGACCTGTTCCTCGCGGCAACCGGCGATGGCGAAGCTGGCGGCGCCCAGGATGGTCAGCGCGACGGTTCTGGAACGTTTCCTCATGGCCTTCCCTCCTCAGTCGGCGATGAAATGCGGCTTGAAGCGCGACAAGTCCTGCGTGATGCGGGACTTGTCCTCTCGGATGCCCATGCCGACGCAGCGGTCGCCCACGATCCAGGCCCCGACGATGGGCCGGAAGCCGTCGAACTCGGGCAAGGGGGCATAGGCCTGGACGATGCGCGGATGGTCGTCATAATCGGTATTTGGGGAAGCCTCGGTCACATCGCCAGCCTCGACGATGCTGACGCCCGCGCCTTCGCGCGAAAAGATCGGCTTGACCACATGGCCGCGCTTGAACTGATCGGCCACCTTGTCGAAGGCGCTGGCCACCGCAGGCGCCGGACGGCCCCCCGCCACCAGCGCATCGGCCACATCGTCGGCAAAGAAGGCGGGCAGCAGGTTCGGATGGCCCGGAAACATCTGCCACAGCACGGGCAGGATCCCCTTGTTCGACACCAGCGCCTTCCAGGCCGGTTCCAGGAACAGGCAGCCCGAGCCCTTGATGTGGCGCGCATAATCGTCGCGCAGCAGGTCTTCCCAAGGATAGAGCTTGAACAGCGTGCCGATCACCCGGTCCTCGGCATCGACGAACTGGCCCTGCTTCGTCACGCCCAGCTTGTCCAGGTCGCTGTAATGCGCGCCCATCCCGGCCTCTCGCGCGGCCCAGGCCATGGCCTCGACGGTGGCGTAATCCTCGGGGTTGTTGGCGACTGCCGTGAAGTGGATGTCGGTATTCTTGGGGAACAGCGCGCGGAAGCGTTCGACCAGCGCCTCGTGGATGCCGTTGAACTGGTCGGCGCCCTGCGGCAGAACGCCCGCCGCAAGCTGGTCTTCCAGCCATTGCCACTGGAACGCCGCGCTTTCGTAAAGCGCCGTCGGCGTGTCGGCATTGTATTCCAGAAGCTTCGCCGGACCCGTGCCGTCATAGGCCAGGTCCAGGCGGCCATAGATCTCGGGCTCGTTCCGGCGCCAGCTGTCCGCCACCAGGTCGCGGTGGGGGGCCGGGATGCCCAACCGCTCCATCATCTGCTCACTGGTCACAATCTCGGCCACGGCATCGCGGCACATGGCATGGAGGTCGGTCGAGGGATCCTCGATATCGTCCTCGATCTGGCGCAGCGTGAACTGGTAGGCGGAGGTTTCGTCCCAATAGGGCTCGCCATGCATGTCGGCGAAGGTGAAGCCCACCTCTTTCGCGGTGTTGCGCCAGTGGGGCCGTTCGGGAAGGGTGATCTTTTGCATGAGCGGATCTGTAGCGCGGCTGAAGGGGCGGGGCCAGATGAAACGCGCCTCAGGCGCCCAGGGGTCCGGGGCGGCGTTCCTCGGACAGCATGACGTTGGCCTCGACCTGGCCCACGCCGGGCAGGGTCATGATCCGGCGGCGCAGGATGCGTTCAAAGTCGGAAATGTCGCGGGCGGTGATGCGCAGGCGGTAATCGAACTGGCCCAGGACATGCTGGACGGTCTGGACCTCGGGGATGGCGGTGACGGCGCGCTCGAAATCCTCGAGCGACGTGCGGCCCTTGGCGGCCAGGCGGATGCCCAGGAAGACGGTGACGCCAAAGCCAAGCGCGGCATTGTCCACGATCACCCGCCGCCCGGCCAGGATCCCGCTGTCCGTCAGCCGCTTGATGCGGCGCCAGGCGGCGGGCTGGCCGATGCCGATGGCGCGCCCGATTTCGGCGGCGCTTTTGGTGGCGTCACTGGCCAGGATGCGCAGGATCGCCAGGTCAGTCGCGTCCAGCCCGCTCACAGCGGCAGTTCCCCGCTGTCCTTGATGGTGCTGACCAGCATCAGCGCGTCGCTGTCGGACACATGCGGCAGGGTCAGGATCCGGTCGCGATAGATCTGCTGCCAATGCGCCATGTCGCGGGCGATCACCGACAGGCGCAGGTCCACGCTGCCCAGGAAGGTCTGGATTTCCGTCACCTCGGGCACCTCGCGCGCCGCAGAGATGAATTCGTCGAAGGCGCGGGGGTTGGTCTTGTCCAGCGTGAAGCGCAGGCTGACCTGGACCTCGTATCCAAGCGCGCGCCAGTCGATCCGGGATTGGATAGCGGCGATCACGCCGGTGTCGCGCAGTTTTTCCAGCCGCCGCCACAGGCTGGCCGGGGCGACCCCGGCGCGCTCTGCGAGAACGGCATTCGGCGCCTCGGGATCGGCCAGCAGGTGGCGGAGAATGCGAAGATCGGCTGCATCGGGCATGATTATTTCATTAACTGTCATATTGAGGCATGTCCATCATGCAGAAAGCTGCCTTGGTGATAGAAATAGATGCCAGTCCAGCCTTTGCGGCGCCTAGAAACTCTGCATCGGAGAGGAAAGGACCATCCCCATGCGCGTTTACTATGACCGCGATTGCGACGTGAACCTGATCAAGGACAAGAAGGTCGCGATCCTGGGCTATGGCAGCCAAGGCCATGCCCATGCGCTGAACCTGCGCGATTCGGGCGCCAAGAACGTCGTCGTCGCCCTGCGCGAGGGCAGCCCCTCGGCCAAGAAGGCCGAAGGCGAGGGCCTCAAGGTCATGGGCATCGCCGAGGCCGCGGCCTGGTGCGACCTGATCATGTTCACCATGCCGGACGAATTGCAGGCCGAGACCTACAGGAAATACGTCCACGACAACCTGCGCGAAGGCGCGGCCATCGCCTTTGCCCACGGCCTGAACGTGCATTTCGGCCTGATCGAGCCGAAGCCCGGCGTCGATGTCATCATGATGGCCCCCAAGGGCCCCGGCCACACGGTGCGCGGCGAATACACCAAGGGTGGCGGCGTGCCCTGCCTGGTGGCCGTCCACCAGGACGCGACCGGCAAGGCCATGGATCTGGGCCTGTCCTATTGCTCGGCCATCGGCGGCGGGCGGTCCGGCATCATCGAGACGAACTTCCGCGAGGAATGCGAAACCGACCTGTTCGGCGAGCAGGCGGTGCTGTGCGGCGGGTTGGTCGAACTGATCCGCCTGGGCTTCGAGACGCTGGTCGAGGCGGGCTATGAACCCGAGATGGCCTATTTCGAATGCCTGCACGAGGTGAAGCTGATCGTGGACCTGATCTATGAAGGCGGCATCGCCAACATGGACTACTCCATCAGCAACACGGCGGAATACGGGCAATATGTCACCGGCCCCCGCATCCTGCCCTATGAGGAAACCAAGGCCCGCATGAAGGCGGTTCTGGAGGACATCCAGCGCGGCAAGTTCGTGCGCGACTTCATGCTGGAAAACGCCGTGGGCCAGCCGACGCTGAAGGCCTCGCGCCGCGCCAATGACGAACACCAGATCGAGAAGGTTGGCGCGAAGCTGCGCGAGATGATGCCCTGGATTTCCAAGGGCAAGATGGTCGACCGCGCGCGGAACTGATAATGGTTTGCTATTATAAAGCCCGGCTTGCGCCGGGCTTTTTCTCTGAACTCTTAGGCTTCAAGAGGGTAGAGCCAGAGCGCACGCTCTGCTAGGTTTCCCCACGTTTCTCCGCGCTGACGACCGCTGACAACATAATCTAGGCGGGCAGCGAAGCGGAAGTTAGTCTCTGAGCCAATCTCTCCCTGCTGTGACCAATAATCCTTCGTCTGTTTGAATTTTTCATTCCGCCCTTTGAGAGAGAAGTGGTGTAATTTGGAATAAAGGTTTTCATCCATGCCCTCACTTTCCAAGTAGTTAACCATATTCAAGACATCTTCCCGTTGAAGATTTTTCAACTTGTCCTGCGTCCGGGTCTGAAAATCGGATGCGTCGTGGCGTTCCCACAATTGCTGCGACGGCTCGCCCGAGGTCTTGTTGACCATGATCCCCCGTTGAACGGCGGGACGGGCGGCGATCTCGTCATGCCAGCGGCGGACATGGCCATAGATGCCCGCGTCCAGGAAGGTCGCCGCGTCGCCATACAGCTTGCCCGCCACGACCTGCCCGTACCAGGGCCAGATCGCCATGTCGGCGATGGAATAGTCCTCGCCCGCCATGAAGCGGTTGTCGGCCAGGTGGCGGTTCAGCACGTCCAGCTGGCGCTTGGCCTCCATGGTGTAACGGTCGATGGCGTATTCGATCTTGACCGGCGCATAGGCATAGAAATGCCCGAAGCCGCCGCCCAGGAAGGGGGCCGATCCCATCTGCCAGAACAGCCAGTTCATCGCCTCGGTCCGCGCGGCCGGATCGGCGGGCAGGAAGGCGCCGAACTTCTCGGCCAGATAGACCAGGATGGATCCCGATTCGAAGACCCGGCGCGGCGGCGTCACGGAATGGTCCATCAGGGCGGGGATCTTGGAGTTCGGGTTCACCGCGACAAAGCCGCTGCCGAACTGGTCGCCGTCGCCGATGCGGATCAGCCAGGCGTCGTATTCGGCATCAAAGCCCGCTTCCAGCAGTTCCTCCAGCATGATCGTGACCTTCTGCCCGTTGGGCGTGGCCAGCGAATACAGCTGCAAGGGATGCCTGCCCATCGGCAGTTCCTTGTCATGGGTCGGGCCTGCCACGGGCCGGTTGATGCTGGCGAACTTGCCGCCGTTTTCGCCCTTCTGGGTCCAGACCTTCGGCGGGGTGTAATCGTCGGTCATGATGCCTCCTGACATGGGTTCGGCGGCAGGATGGGCGCGGGCCGGGCGAACATCAACCGCCAAAACGCTGGCGCATGTTCCCCCATTGTTCTAGCATGATCCCATGCTGCCGCCCCGCAACCCCGACGAACGCCTGAAGGCCCGTGGCACGGAGACCCGCCCCGACGGTCGGTTCGAGCCGTACCAGAGGGTGCGCGAATCCGACGGCTGGGACATCCCCGAGGACAGCCGCCTGCTGCGGACCGAGGTGGTGACGGAACGCCCGCGCAGCATCATCACGCGCAATACCTCTCCCGACATCTCCTTCGACCGCTCGATCAATCCCTATCGCGGCTGCGAGCATGGCTGCATCTATTGCTATGCCCGCCCGACCCATGCCTGGCTTGGCCTGTCGCCGGGCCTGGATTTCGAGACGAAGATCACCGCCAAGCCCGATGCGGCGGTGCTGCTGGCGCGCGAACTGGCGCGACCCTCCTATCGCCCGGCGCCGATTGCCTTGGGCACCAACACCGATCCCTATCAGCCGGTCGAATCCCGGCTGGCGATCATGCCGGGGATCCTGCGGGTGCTGTCGGACTGGAACCATCCGGTGACGCTGGTCACGCGCGGCCAGACCGTCCTGCGCGACCTTCCGCTCTGGGCGGAACTGGCGGCCAAGGACATGGCGGCGGTCGGCGTCAGCATCACCACGCTGGACGCGGATCTGGCCCGGGCGATGGAGCCGCGCGCCCCCGCGCCCGCCACCCGCCTGCGGATGATCCGCGAGCTGTCCGCCGCGGGCGTGCCGGTGCGGGTCATGGTCGCCCCCGTGATCCCCGTCCTGACCGAGCCCGAGATCGAGGCGATCCTGGCGGCCGCCCGCGAGGCGGGGGCCACCACCGCCAGCATGATTCCCCTGCGCCTGCCGCTGGAGGTCGCGCCCCTGTTCCGCGACTGGCTGGACCGCCACCGCCCCGGCATGGCCGCGCATGTGATGAACCGCGTGGGCGCCATGCGCGGCGGGCGCGACAACGACCCGCGCTTTGGCCACCGCTTCCGGGGCGAGGGCACGTTTGCCGACCTGGCCCGGCAACGCTTCCGCCTGGCGCGCAGGCGGTTGGGATACCGCAACGAGGGCGCAGCCCTGGATTGCAGCCGCTTCGGCCCGCCGCCCCGGGCGGGCGAGCAATTGTCGCTGTTCTAGGCCCCTCGGTCCTGTTCGTTCTTGGCCCACAGGTATCCGATGAAGGCCCCCTTGACGAAACGCAGCAGGACCAGCGTCACAAGCGTGGTGATCACCCCCGTGATCACCAGCAGCATCACCGGACTGGGGCGGAACAGAACCCAGGTAAAGCCGATCAGCGGGATCAGCAACAGCAGCATGATCGTCATGGTGAAGAAGGCCGGTCCGTCGGCGGCGGGATAGCGACCCAGGGGGGCGTGGCAGGTCTCGCATTCCGCAGGCACCCCCAGGTATCCGCGCAATAGCTTTCCCTTGCCGCAGTTCGGGCATCTGTTCAGCAAGCCCCGGGTGATGGCTGTCCGGCTGTCGCGTTCTTCGCTCATGATGCAGGCCTTTGCGGTTCGGTTCCGGGTTGGCGGCCGCGCCGGGGGCGCGGGACGGTCACAAGGGCAGGCAGCGCCAGCGCCAGCAGCAGCCCCGCCAGCGGCAACGAGAAACAGAACCCCGCCACCGCATAGCCCAGGGCACCAACGATCCCGCCCAGCACATAGGTTCCGACCAGGGCCAGCAGGATCCGCAACTTTGTCCCATCCACCCGCACCGCGCTGTTCGGCTGGACCAGGCGGTACAGGGCGCGGCCGCCCTCGATGCCGATGTCGGTGATCATGCCGGTCGCATGGGTCGTCCTGATGCGCGCGCCCGAGATCTTGGTGATCGTGGCGTTCTGCATCCCCATGATGAAGCACAGGAGGGCCAGGGCGAACAGGCGGGCCGGCGGACTGGTGACGATCCCGCCCAGGGCAAAGAAGGCCAGGCATCCGCCCTGCACCGCAAGGGGCAGCGCGAATTGCCGCCGCCCCGTCCGGTGCCGCGCCCAGTTGACCAGAAAGGTGCTGGCCATCGCGCCCGTGACAAAGGACGCAATCGCCAGTACCGCCGTCGCCGTGACCAGCAGATTGCCCATCACAAGGCTGTCGGCGATCTGCGACAGGTATCCCGTCATGTGGGACGTGTACTGCCCCAGGGCGAAGAACCCGCCCGCGTTCGAGGCCCCCGCGATGCCTGCCAGAAACAGGGCCAGGATGAAGTCGCTGCCTGGGCTGCGGCGGTGGCTGACCAGCACCCTGGCCGCCGCAAAGGGTCTGGTCATGCGGTTGCGTCTTGCCATGCCGATGGTCTAGCGCGCGCAAGGCCGCCTGTCAGCCATCCCCGCTGCGGCGAAAGCGCCTAGTATTCCCCGACCGAACTGAAGCCGCCAAGCCGCGCCGCAATCTCCTCCAGCGAGGGGCGGGGGCCTGCGGGGCGCGTTTCCAGCGCCTCGCGCATGGCGCGCAGATGGGCGGGCGTGGTGCCGCAGCAGCCGCCGATGATGCGCACGCCCAGGTCGCGGGCCAGGCAGGCGTAATCGGCCATGATGGCGGGCGTGCCGTCGTAATGGAGGTTCCCGTCCTCCAGATGCGGGATGCCCGCATTGCCCTTGGCGATGATCGGCCGTTCGTTGCCGGATGCCACGAAGTCGCGCACCGTGCGCAAGAGATCTGCCGCCCCCACGCCGCAATTCGCGCCGTAAGCCAGAGGCGGGTTCGGCAGCCGTTCCACCAGCGCCGACAGCTGCGCCGAGGTCACGCCCATGATGGTGCGGCCCGCGGTGTCAAAGCTCATCATCCCGCACCAGGGCATGTCGGCCAGATGCGCGGCCTCGGCGGCGGCGCGGAATTCGCGTTCGCAGCTGATGGTTTCGACCCACAGCACGTCCGCGCCGCCTTCCTTCAGCGCCTCGGCCTGTTCGTGGAACATCGCGACGGCGCTGGCGTGTGACAGGCTGCCGACGGGGGCCATGATCTCGCCCGTGGGGCCGATGTTGCCCGCGACCACCACAGGGCGCCCCGAGGCGTCGGCGATGTCGCGCGCCATGGCGGCCCCCGCAAGGTTCACCTCGCGCACGCGATGGGCCGCGCCCTGCAGGCGCAGGCGGCTTGCATTGCCGCCAAAGGTGTTGGTCAGGAACAGGTCGGCCCCGGCATCCACCGAATCGCGATACAAACGGCGCACCAGGTCGGGCCGGTCGATGTTCCACAATTCGGGCGCGACATTCGAGGGCAGGCCCATGTTGAACAGGTTCGTTCCTGTCGCGCCGTCGGCCATCAGCCAGTCACGCTTGGCAAGAAGCTGGCTCAATGGGTCGGGCATCCGGTACCCCCAGGCAAAATGCGAAAGCTCCGTCCAGGGACGGCTACCAATCATCAAGTCCATGATACGTCTGGTTCCGATGGGAAACAATTTGCATCGGAACGAAAAAAGGGCCGCAACGGTTTCCCGCCACGGCCCTGAACTTTGCGTGTACGCCCGGGATCAGGTCCGGTCGTCGTCGTCGTTCGCCGCACCGATGTCGTCGAACAGCTCGGCGATCTCGAATTCGGCGGCGGCATCGGCCTCGGCGGCCAGATCCTGGATCGACTTGCCCTGCGCCTGCAGCTCGGCTTCCTCGGGCGAACGGGCGACGTTCAGCACGATGGTCGCGTCAACCTCGGGGTGCAGCACGACGCTGACCTCGTGCAGGCCCAGTTCCTTGATCGGCTGGTTCAGCACGACCTGCTTGCGGTCCAGCGTGAAGCCGTTGGCGGTCGCGGCCTCGGCCGCGTCGCGGGTGGTCACGGACCCATACAGCGCGCCGGCGTCCGATGCCGACCGGATGACCACAAAGGTCTGGCCGTTCAGCGTGTCGGCGATCTTCTGCGCCTCGGCCTTGGATTCGGCGTTCTGCGCTTCCAGCTGAACCTTGCGGTTCTCGAAGGACTTGATGTTGGCGTCCGATGCGCGCAGCGCCTTGCCCTGCGGCAACAGGAAGTTGCGGGCAAAGCCTTCTTTCACGTTGACGACTTCGCCCATCTGGCCAAGTTTCGCCACGCGTTCCAGCAGGATGACTTGCATGTCCCCGTCTCCTTACTTCACGACATAGGGCAACAGGGCCAGGAAGCGGGCGCGCTTGATGGCACGGGCCAGCTCGCGCTGCTTCTTGGCCGAGACGGCGGTGATGCGCGAGGGCACGATCTTGCCGCGTTCGGAAATGTAACGCTGCAGCAGGCGCGTGTCCTTGTAGTCGATCGCAGGCGCGTTCTCGCCCGAGAAGGGGCAAACCTTGCGGCGGCGGAAAAACGGTTTGTTGGCCATGATCAGATCCTTTCAGTCCGCTCGCGGCGCTCGCCGCGGTCAGCGCGGTCGCCACGGTCACGATCACCACGGTCGCCGCGCGGGCGGTCGCCACGATCGCCACGGTCCCCACGCTCGCCGCGTTCCTCGCGCTTCTGCATCTGGACCGAGGGGCCTTCCTCGTGCTTGTCCACGCGCACGGTCATGACGCGCATCACGTCGTCATGCAGGCGGGCCAGGCGTTCCATTTCCTGCACGGCGGCCGAGGGCGCGTCCGAACGCAGGAAGGCGTAATGGCCCTTGCGGTTCTTGTTGATCTTGTAGGCCAGGGTGCGAACGCCCCAGTATTCGTTCTCGATGACGCGGCCGCCGTTGTCGGCCAGCACCGTCGAAAAGTGTTCGATCAGCCCTTCGGCCTGCGTGTTCGACAGGTCCTGGCGGGCGATCAGCACATGCTCGTACAGAGCCATGGCATCCCTTTCAGTTGCAAGACGCATTTCATCGACGGGCAACCCTTCCGCGCCCGTCACGAGAGGCTGCGCCGGTGGCAAGATCTCGGCGGAAGGATGGGGCCTTATAGCGGCGAACACCGGGGATGCAAGGTGATTCGGGGGGTGCCCGGCCCGCGCAGGGCGGACCGGGCAGGGCCGGGTCAGCGCACCAGCATCGGCTGGGGCTGCGGCGTGTCGGCCTCGCGCACGGGCAGGACCGGATGCACGATCTGGGGCTGCTTGCCGGTCAGGGTGCCCAGGAAGGCCACGATCTCGTCCACCTGGGGTTCGGCCAGTTCGGTGCCCAGCTGGGACGAGGACATGATCTGGACCGCCTCGCGCAGGTCCCAGACGGCGCCGGAATGGAAATAGGGCGCGGTCAGCGCCACGTTGCGCAGGGGGGCTGCGCGGAAGACGTATTCATCGTCCGCCGTCTGCGTCACGGTGAAGCGGCCCCGGTCGCCTTCGGGCAGGATCGAGCCGCCCGGACGTTCAACCACGCCGAAGGGATAATAGTCCTGCCCGCCGACGTTGCGGCCCGAATGGCAGGTGGTGCAGCCGGTGTCCATGAAGGCCGCGAGCCCGCGCTTTTCCTGTTCCGTCATGGCCGCGTCGTCGCCTTTCAGGAAGCGGTCGAAGTCGCTGTCCGGGGTGATCAGCGTCGCCTCGAAGGATTCGATGGCGCGGGCGAAGTTGTCGAAGCTGACAGGCGTCGCCTCGTCGGGGAAGGCGGCCTTGAAGGCATCCACATAGCCCGGCATGGAATTCAGCGTGCCGATCAGGTTCTCGGGGGTGTTGTTCATCTCGACCCCGGCCTGCAGCGGGCCCTTGGCCTGGGCGGCCAGGTCGGGGGCGCGGCCGTCCCAGAACTGCGCGACGTTGAAGACCGAGTTCAGCATGGTGGGCGAGTTGCGCGGCCCCTGCTGCCAGCCATGGCCGATCGAGGTGGTCAGCCCGTCCACGCCGCCCAGGCCGACGTTGTGGCAGGTCTGGCAGGAAAACAGCCCCGACACCGACATGCGCGGATCAAAGAACAGCATCGCCCCCAGTTCCACCCGCTCGGGCGTCAGCACGTTGTTCGGCGGCGCCTGCGGCGTGTCCGGGATCGGCTCGAACCATTCCAGGGCGGCCTGGCGCAGGTCGGCATCGGCTGGCAATTCGGTCTGGGCCAGCACCGGCTGGGCCAGGACGCCCAGGGCGGCGATGGCAAGGAGGGATGTCTTCATGGCTGTCTCTCGTTTCAGGTCTCGCGCGCTCCTGACGGGATCATAACCCGGCGGGCGGGGCCCCGCCCTGACACAGATCAAATGGCGACGCTTGCGGCGCGCCCGGCGCTGCGCCACCTTGGGCCAACGCAAGGGGGCAGGGAAGGTTGCAATGGCGCTGGAAGATGCGAAGAACGAGGTCGATCAGGCCTTTACCCGGAAAGACCCGCGCGGGCCGTCCTTCGAGAACGCCTTCGGCGGGGCCACCAGTTTCCTGCGGCGCTGCTATGCCAAGGACCTGGCGGGCGTGGACGTGGCGGTGACGGGGATCCCCTTCGACCAGGCGGTGACGCATCGCCCCGGCGCGCGCTTCGGCCCCCGCGCCATCCGCGAGGCATCGACGCTGCAGCCCTATGACCCGCCCTATGGCTGGGGCTATGACCCGCTGTCGGCGCTGGCGGTGGTGGATCACGGCGACATGGCCTTCGATTACGCCAATGTGCGCGCGGTGCCCGCCCGGATCGAGGCGCATGTGGGCGCGATCCTGGACGCGGGCGCGGCGCCGATCACGCTGGGGGGCGATCATTCCATCACCCTGCCGATCCTGCGCGCGGTGGCCGCCCGGCGCGGGCCAGTGGCGCTGATCCAGTTCGACGCCCATTCCGACAGCTGGGCGGACGACGATCCCGACCGGATCGACCACGGGACGTTCCTGTATAAAGCCATCCGCGAGGGGGTGGTGGACCCGGTGGCCAGCGTCAGCGTCGGCATCCGCACGGAAAACCCCGACACGCTGGGCGTGACCATCCTGGACGCTGCGGGGGTGCATCGCGACGGCGTGGACGCCACGCTGGCGAGGGTCCGCGCGGTGGTGGGCGAGCGCCCGGTTTACATCACCTTCGACATCGACGCGCTGGATCCGGCCTTCGCGCCCGGCACCGGCACGCCGGTCTGGGGCGGGCTGGCAAGCTGGCAGGCGGCGGCGCTGCTGCGCGGGCTGGCGGGGGTGGACCTGATCGGCGGCGACGTGGTCGAGGTCTCACCCCCCTATGACACGACCGGGGCCACGGCGATTGCGGGGGCGCATGTGGCGATGGAGTTGATCGCGCTTTATGGCTGGACCCGGCGCTGAGTTGCGTCCCGCGGTGGCCGGGGGCGCTTCGCCCCCCGGACCCCCCGAGGATATTTGCAGTCCAAAGCAGGCTTGCCGGTTTTGTGGCGCGCGGGTAAGCCCCCGCCATGTTGCCCGAAGATCGCCTGTCCCAGATCGTCCAGCGGTTCGAGTTTCTCGAAGCGCAACTGAATGCCGGCGCGGCGCCCGACCAGATCGCCCGGATCAGCCGCGAATATGCCGAGCTGAAGCCCGTGGTCGAGCAGATCGCCCGCTGGCGCGCCGCCCGCGACGAGCTGGCCGAGGCCGAGGCGATGCTGGCCGACCCCGAGATGCGCGATCTCGCCGCCGAAGAACTGGCCCGGCTGCGCGAGGAGATGCCCGCGCTGGAACAGGCGCTGCGCGTCGCCCTGCTGCCCAAGGACGCGGCCGACGCCCGCCCCGCCATCATCGAGATCCGCCCCGGCACCGGCGGGGACGAGGCCGCGCTGTTCGCGGGCGACCTGCTGTCCATGTATCGCCGCCATGCCGAACAGCAGGGCTGGACCTTCCAGATGCTGGACCTGACGGAAACGGAACTGGGCGGCGTCAAGGAAGCCGTGGCGAGGATCGAGGGCGAGGGGGTCTTTGCCCGGCTGAAATACGAATCCGGCGTCCACCGCGTCCAGCGGGTGCCCGAAACCGAATCAGGCGGGCGCATCCATACCAGCGCCGCGACCGTGGCCGTGCTGCCCGAGGCCGCCGAGGTCGATATCGACATTCCCGCGACCGACATCCGCATCGACACCATGCGCGCCAGCGGGGCGGGCGGGCAGCATGTGAACACGACCGACTCGGCGGTCAGGATTACCCACCTGCCGACCGGCATCGTCGTCACCAGCAGCGAAAAGTCCCAGCACCAGAACCGCGCCAATGCCATGGCCGTGCTGCGCGCGCGGCTTTACGACATGGAACGTAGCCGCGCCGATGCGGAACGGGCGGCGGACCGCAAGTCTCAGGTGGGCTCGGGCGACCGCAGCGAACGGATCCGCACCTATAACTTTCCGCAGGGGCGGATGACCGACCACCGCATCAACCTGACGCTTTACGCGCTGGACCGGATCATGGCGGGCGACCTGGCCGAGATCATCGACGCCCTGACCGCCCATGACCAGGCCGCCCGCCTGGCCGCCGAGGGATGAGGCTGTCCGACGCCCGGCGCGAGGCCGCCCGGCGGCTGGCCGCCGCCGGAATCCCGGGTGCCGCACGCGACGCCGACCGGATCCTGGCGGCCGTGCTGGGGATCGAGCCCGCCCGGCTGCGCATCGTCGATGACCGCGACCTGACGGCGGACGAACGGGCGCGGCTGGACGCGGGCCTTGCCGCCCGCGCCGCCTGCCAGCCGGTGGCGCAGATCGTGGGCTTTCGGGACTTCTATGCCCACCGCTTTCGCGTCACGCGCGACACGCTGGACCCCCGCCCGGAAACCGAGGTGCTGGTCGGGGCGGCGCTGGATCTGCCCTGGGCCAGCGTGCTGGACCTGGGGACGGGGACCGGGGCGATTCTCATCTCGCTTCTGGCGGCGCGGCCGGGGGCAAGGGGGCTTGGCACCGACATCTCGGGCGCGGCCCTTGAGGTGGCGCGGGGGAATGCGAAAGTCATCGGCGTGACGGCCGATTTTGCCTTGGCCGACTGGTATCGGGGGATCACGGGCCGCTTCGACCTGATCGTCTCGAACCCGCCCTATATCGCGCTGTCCGAGATGGCGGGCCTTTCCCCCGACGTGCGGGAGTGGGAGCCGCATGGCGCGCTGACCGACGGGGCCGACGGGCTGACCGCCTATCGCGCCATTGCGGCGGGGGCGCGGGACCATCTGGCCCCGGGCGGGCATGTGCTGGTCGAGATCGGGCCTGCCCAGGGGGCGGCGGTTTCGGCGATCCTGGCCGGTGTGGGGGCTGAAACACGCGTGATCGCCGATCTGGACGGGCGGGACCGTGTTGTTTGGGCCCGCTTTCCCGCCTGAAGGCCCGGAATCGCGGGCTTTCGCACGATTTCGCTTGTCAGCCAGCCCGGGGCGTGGTTAGTCGCCCTTGTGCAGGGGGCAGCGATGCCCGGGCACGGGTCAGCCTGAACAAGCCGATTCCCTGGTGAACGCCGCCCTGCGTTCGTTCGGGCGCAAGGCGCGGGCTGAACGGCAAGGCGAGCCCATTGAACCGCTGCCACCGCCCGCGAAGCCGTCCAGATCCCTGGAAACCCGGATCAACTGGAACACAAGCAGACAAAACTGATGAGATCATCGAAATCCCGCTCGCGCAACAAGTCGAACCGCCAGCGCAGCACGCTTGGCAATGTCGTCAACCGCGTCTTTGACAGCTCGGGCCCCGAAGGCAAGGTGCGCGGGACGCCCCAGCAGATCATCGACAAGTACCTGACGCTGGCGCGCGACGCGCAATTGTCGGGCGACCGCGTGGCGGAACAGGCCTTCCTGCAACATGCCGAGCATTACACCCGGATGCTGGGCGAGGCGCAAAAGGAAATGGCCGATCGCCAGCAGTTCCACCAGAACCGCCAGGACGGCGAGGACGGCCGCGAAAGCCAGCCCTATGGCGGCAACGGCCAGCAGCAGCGCGACCAGAACGGCCGCGACGACAACCGCCGCGACACGGGCGCGCGCGAGAACGGTCATCGCGACCAGCAGCGCGACAATGGCCCGCGTGAAAATGGCCAGCGCGACCAGCGTGATCATGCGCCCCGCGACCAGGACCGCCGCGACCAGCCGCGCCCAGAGCCCGTGGTGGCCGAGCGCCGCGAGGACGACCAGCCCGCCCGCCAGCCGGACCCCGCCCCCGAAGCGCAGCCCCGGCTTGAGGGTCTGCCGGATGCGCTGACGACTGTCGAGGAGGAAGCCGCCGGTCCGGTCGAGACGCCCGAGGCCACGGCCAAGCCCGCCCGCAGCCGCGCCCCGCGCGCGCCCCGGGGCGAAAAGCCCGCCGCGCCG
>NZ_JAFLRK010000049.1 GCF_017315735.1 Paracoccus shandongensis | reverse complement strand
CTGTCATACTGCACCCAGTCCTGCGACGACACGCGCTCCAGCCCGACCAGCCAGCTTGCGCCGGGCTCGGTCGCCCGGATGCGGTACTGCACCGGACTGCGGAAGCTGAAGTCCGGGAACAGGTCAGGCGCCGACAGCCGCCCTTCCGAGGTGGTGTGCAGGGCGCCCGGGGCAAGCCTGCCCGTCCGGTCGTTCAGCGCCTGCGCGCTGACCGGGGGCCGAAGCGGGTGCCCGATTCGTCGCTGACCTGGAATTCGTACCGCGTCAGGTCGAAGCTGTAGGTCAGGAAGGATTTCGACAGCATGGTATAGAGCGGCAGCGCCAGCGCCACGATCAAGTAAAGGGCGATCACCCCCATCAGCGCGCGCTTGATCGCGCCGTCGCGGTCAAGCTGCAGGGTGACGGTGCGGCCGGCGGGCAGGACGTGGCTGGTCATCGTCTATTCCTCGCGCGCAAAGACAAGGACGCGTTCGGACGGCAATTCGACCGTCATGTCGCAGCCCACGGCCAGCCCCAGCCTGCGCACCGCGTTGATCGAGAAATTGGCCAGGATCGGGATGTCCCCAGATCCGGGCTTTGCAGATGGGCGCGCCAGAAGGATCCCAGGAACTCCATCGCGGTGATCCGGACCGGCAGGTGGTTGGGCAGGGCCACGGTTTCATGGCCCGCGGCATGGGGCAGCACGTCCTCGGGGCGGATGGCCACGGTGACGGCCTGGCCGTCCTTCAGCCCGGGCATGGCGGTTTGCAGGGTGATGCGGCCCAGGGTGATCGCGCCCGATTGATAGCGGGTAGGCACGCGGTTCGTCTCGCCGATGAAATCGGCCACGAACAGCGAGGCGGGATGGCGATAGATTTCGGTCGGCGTGCCGACCTGTTCGACGACGCCGTGGTTCATCACCACGATGCGGTCGGCCATGGCCAGGGCTTCCTCCTGGTCGTGGGTGACCATGATGGTGGTGACGCCCAGCTTGCGCTGCAGTTCCTTGATCTCGTGGCGCAGGTGGACGCGGACCTTGGCGTCCAGCGCCGACAGCGGTTCGTCCAGCAGCAGAAGGCCTGGGTTGATGGCGATGGCGCGCGCCAGGGCGATGCGCTGCTGCTGGCCGCCCGACAGCTGCGCGGGATACTTGTCGGCCTGGGCGGGCAGGCCCACCAGTTCCAGCAGCTCGCGCACGCGGGCGGCGATCTCGGCCTTGGGGCGGCCGGTGTTTTCCAGGCCGAAGGCGATGTTGCGCGCCACCGTCAGGTTCGGGAACAGCGCATAGGACTGGAACACGATCCCGTAGTCGCGCCGCGACGCGGGCAGCCGGGATATGTCCTGCCCGTTCTGGCGGATGGTGCCGCGCGTCTGCGGGTCAAGCCCCGCGATGGTGCGCAGCAGCGTGGTCTTGCCGCAGCCGGACGGGCCCAGGAAGCAGACGAACTCTCCCTTCCCGATGTCCAGCGAAACATCGCGGAGCGCCAGGAAGTCGCCATAGGACTTCCACAGGTTCCGGATGCTCAGATAGCTTTCCGGCAGGGCCGGGGCGGTGATGTCACAAAGCTGTGTCATGGCATTCATGTCGCGTTTCCCTTGGCCGGAAGGATACTGGCCGGTTTCCGGCCAGTATCCCGCAGGTTCACGATTTCGGTTCGGACTTGAATTCATAGCGCTTGGACCATTCGGCCAGCAGCGCCGCGCGGTTGTTGGCGGCCCATTCCAGGTCGTTGTCGATCAGCGCGGCCTCGGACCCTTCGGGATAGTTGGGGACCGGCTGGGCGACGCCCGGGACCGCCAGGATGGCATAGCCTTCGTTGTATTCCTTCATCGCCGCAGAGCTGATCGACCAGTCGATCAGGGTCTGCGCGGCTTCCAGGTTGGGGGTGCCCGCGACGATGCCCGAGGCCTCGATGTCCCAGCCGATGCCTTCCGACGGCGTGATCACCTCGATCGGCGCGCCCGATGTCTTGGTCTGCGCGCCGCGGAAGGCGAAGGACAGCCCGACCACGGTTTCGCCCGCCGCCGCCATCTTGCAGGGCTTCGATCCCGAATGGGTATAGGTCGCGATATTGGCGTGCAGCCCGTCCATGTAGTCCCAGCCGGCCTTTTCCCCGAACATCTGCAGCCAGGCCGAGACGTTGAGGAAGCCCGTGCCAGAAGATGCCGGGTTGGGCATGACAACATGGCCCGCATATTCGGGCTTCGTCAGATCCTTCCAGCTTGTGGGCGGGGTCAGGCCCAGCTTCTCGCCTTCCACGGTGTTGTAGCAGATGGCCGATTCCCAGACATCCATGCCCACCCAGGACGGCGGTTCGGCGCTGTCGCGGAAGCGCGCGTCCAGCGTCTCGACCCCGGCGGGGGCATAGGGTTCCAGCATGTCCTCGGCCTTCAGAAGCAGCAGCGAGGATGCGGGGATCCCCCAGATCACGTCGGCCTGGGGGTTGTTCTTTTCGGCCAGCAGCTTGGCGGTGATGACGCCAAAGGAATCGCGCACCCAGTTGATCGTGATGTCGGGATGGTCCTTGTTGAAGGCCTGGGCATAGCGGTCCAGAAGATCGGCCTCCAGCCCGGTATAGACGGTCAGTTCGGTCTGCGCCTGCGCCGTTCCGGCCGCCAGGGCCAGAAGGGCGAAAGCCAGAAGGGGGGTCTTGGTGGTCATCGGCGTTTTCCCTGTTGTCGGATGCCCCTGGGGCATCTTTTCCGGAACGGCGCCCGCAGCGCCCGTCCATGGTGCAGGATGCCGGCTTCTGTTGGACATGTCCGGCCTTCCCTTGGATCAAGTCTGCGAGAGGGTGGGTGGATAAGTAAAATCTATTATTTTGATATAACCATCATTCTTGACGATAGTGTGACAGATCACGCCAGCGCCAGCGTCACCACGCCCATCGCCACCACCACCGAAGCGACCAGCCGGGCCGCCACCGGGCGTTCGCCAAAGACAAGGATGCCGATCAGTGCGGCAAAGACCACGCTGGATTCGCGCACCGCCGAGACCGCGCCCAGCGGCGCCACTGCGTTGATGTAAAGGACGATTCCATAGGCCGCGACGGCGAACAGCCCGGCCGTGGCGCCCAGCATCGCCACGCGCGGGGCGATGGCGCCGCCGCTGCGGTGGCGCCGCAGCGCGATGACCAGCGGCACGGGAAATTCCAGCAGGAACAGCCAGCCGATATAGCCGAAGACGCTGTCGGACCGGCGGATGCCGATTCCGTCGGCCACGGAATAGGCAGCGATCAGCGCACCCAGGCAGATGGCGAAGGCCACGCCGCCGCGCGGGGCCTGCGGCGCGCCGCGGCGAAAGGCCAGGATTGCCACCCCCAGCGACACAAGGGCGATTCCCGTCCAGCCTGCGGGCGGCAGCCCTTCGCCGATCAGCACCACCGCCGAGACGGCCACAAGCGCGGGCGCGATCCCGCGCGAGATGGGATAAACCTGGCTCAGGTCGCCCAGGGCATAGGACCGGAACAGCAGCACGTAATAGCCGAAATGCAGCGCGACCGAGGCCGCGATCATCGGCCAGCTTGCCGGTGCGGGGGGCGGGACCGTCAGCACCAGCGCAAGGCCGGTCAGCACATGGACCGCCGACACCGCCGCCAGCACGCCCGCCCGGTCGTTCACGGCCTTGACCAGGGCGTTCCAGCCCGCGTGCATCATCGCGGCCAGCAGGACCAGCGACACCGAAAGCAGGCTCATCCATCACCCATGCGCGTCATGCCGAAAGCCGGGCGAACCCGGCGGAACCGGACGCGGGCGGGGCCGTGGCGCCGCCCGCGTCCCGCGAAGGACGCGCGCCCTATCCCCAGGGCAGCGAGAAGGTCTTGACGTTGGTGAAGCTTTTCATCGCCTCGATCACGCCTTCCTTGTAGCCGTTGCCGCTGTCCTTGATGCCGCCAAAGGGCGACATCTCGATGCGGTATCCTGGCACCTCCCAGATGTTCACGGTGCCCACAACCAGGCCCGCGATGAAGGCCTGCATCCGCCGGAAATCGTTGGTGCAGACGCCCGAGGACAGCCCGAAGGGGGTCGAGTTGGAAATCCGCATCACCTCGGCATCGTTGTCGGGGACGCGGACGATGGGGACGATGGGACCGAAGGTTTCCTCCATCACCAGCTCGCTTTCATGGGGGACGTGATCGACCACAATGGGCGGCAGCAGCGCGCCCTGGCGGCCGGGGTGATAGAGGATCTTCGCCCCCTGCGCCTCGGCGTCGTGGACGCGGCGTTCAAAGGTTTCGGCGGCGCGTTCGTGGACCACGCAGCCCAGTTCGGTCGCCGGATCCATCGGATCGCCGAAGCGCAGGGCCTTCGCGCGTTCCAGCACCAGCGGCACGAAGCGGTCGGCCACGCTTTCCTGCACCAGGATGCGCTTGACCGCCGTGCAGCGCTGGCCCGAGTTCTTGGTGGCCCCCGCCACCGCCAGGTCGGCGGCCTTGGCCAGGTCGGCGTCCGACAGGTCGTTCAGCACGATCAGCGGGTCGTTGCCGCCCAGTTCCAGCACCTGCCGCTTGTATGCCGCCTTGGCCGCGATCATCTTGCCCACCGGCACGCCGCCGGTAAAGGTGATCAGGTCGAAATCGGGGTTGGTGATCATCTCGTCCCCGATGTCCTGGGGCCAGCCCGTGACGACCGACAGCATCTCGGGCGGCAGCCCGGCCTCGTAGATCGCATCGGCCAGCCACAGGGCGGTCAGGGGCGTCAGTTCGGTGGGCTTGACCACGATGCAGTTGTTCGTGGCGATCGCCGGGGCGATCTTGTGGCTGACCATGTTCAGCGGGTGGTTGAAGGGCGTGATGGCCGAGATCGCCCGCAGGGGTTCGCGCAGGGTGAAGATCTTGCGCTGTTTGCCGTGCGGGGTCAGGTCGCAGGAAAAGATCTCTCCGTCGTCATGGATGCACATCTGCCCGGCCAGCGTATAGACATCATAGGCCCGGCCACATTCATACATTGCATCCGCCAGCGAAATCCCCAGTTCGGCGGTGATGATGGGTGCCAGCTCCGCCTTGCGGTCGTTGATGATGCGCGCGACGTTCAGCAGGATCTTCTGGCGTTCGTAACGCGTCAGGGTCGGGCGATAGGCGGCGGCGATGGCAAAGGCTTCGCGCGCGTGTTCGGCGGTGCCTGCGGGCACGGTGCCGATCACCTCGCCCGTCCAGGGGTAATGGACGGGCACGCGGTCCTTGGTGTCGACCTTGCGCCCGGCGATGCGCATCGCCTCGTGGCGCAGCATGATGGGGGACTTGTCCAGCATGGTCACATTCCCTTTCAGAGTGCCGCCGCCGTGCAGGCGAAGAAGAAGGCATCGAAGTTCCGCAGCCCGGGGGCCGAGGGCAGGTCGATCACGCGGTTGACGATGAAGGGCACCTCCTGTTCGGTCAGCCCGCCATGGCTGCGCAGGGGTTCCTTCAGCGCGGCAAGGTCGTGGCGGTGTTCGCTGGTGCCCAGGGTGATGTTCTCGCCCGAGATCATCACCAGATCGCCGATCCGGTCGGCGGGCAGTTCGAACCGGCGCACGGCCTCGGCGCGGTCCACGACCAGGGTCATGCCGGGGATCGCCGCCAGTTCCGCAATCACCGCCGCGCGGTCGGCGCCTTCGGGCAGATAGGCGGTGGCAAAGGATCCAAGCGCGCCGTGATGGACCACGTAAGGATCGGTGATGGGCAGGATCACCCGCGCCGCGTCCTTGCCCAGCATCCCGTCCAGCTTGTCCTGGACATAGATCACGGCGGGCGATCCGTCGGCCAGGTGCTTGGGCTTCATGCCGTGGTCGGCGGTCACGACAATGGCCGCGCCAAGCGCGTCAAGCTGCGCCAGATAGGTGTCGAACATCCTGTAGAAGCTTTGCGCCTCGGCATCCTCGGGGGCGTATTTGTGCTGAACGTAGTCGGTCGTGGTCAGATACATCACGTCCGGCTTCCATTCGGTCAGCAGCTTGACGCCCGCCGCGAAGACGAATTCGGACAGGTCGGCGGAATAAACCTCGGGGACGGGGCGGCCCAGCCAGGCGCTGGCGTTGTCGATGCCGTTTTCCGCCAGCGTGGTCTGGTCGGACCGTTCGGACGAAAAGCAGATCGCGCGGTTTTCGTCAAAGCGCAGCCCGGCGCCCAGCAGGGCGCGCAGCTTGTCCTTGGCGGTGACCACGGCCACGCGGGCGCCCGCGTCATAGAAGCGGCTGAAGACGGTCGGCGCGCGCAGGAAGCGCACGTCGTTCATCATCACCTCCTTGCCGGTTTCTGGTTCGTACAGATAGTTGCCGCAGATGCCGTGGACGGCGGGCGGGCGGCCGGTGGCGATGGACAGGTTGTTGGGGTTGGTGAAGGACGGGATCACCGAATGGGCCATCCGGCTGGTGCCGGTGTCGCGCATCCGCTTCAGCGTGGGCATCAGGCCCTTGGCGATGGCCACGTCCAGATAGGCGGGCTCGCAGCCGTCCAGGCAGATGGCGATGGCGGGAACCTTGGGCCAGGGATAGACGCGGTCGTTGGCCAGGACCGGATTGCGGGAATGGGCGTTCATGGATGTTGCTTTCCGTATGCGAGACAGGGGATCAGGCGGCCAGCTTGGCGCGTTCGGCGATGGCGGCGGCGGGGGGCGCGGCGCTGTCCACGCCCATCGCGGCCAGGCTTTCGGCGGCGGCCCCCACGACGCGGCGCATGACGTGTTCGTCCATGCGGCCGATGCAGCCCACGCGGAAGCTGTCCACCACCGTCAGCTTGCCCGGATAGATGATGAAGCCCTTGGCCTTCATCAGGTCATAGAAGCGGCCGAAGTCGAAGTTCGGATGGGCCGGGTTGAAGAAGGTCACGATGATCGGCGACAGCCAGCGGTCGGCCAGCAGCGTCTCGAAGCCCAGGTCGCGCATCCCGGCCACCATCACGTCGCGGTTGCGGGCATAGCGGGCGCCGCGCCCGGCCACGCCCCCTTCGGCGGCATGGATGCGCAGGGCTTCCAGGAAGGCCGCGACCACATGGGTGGGGGGCGTGAAGCGCCACTGGCCGGTCTTGACCAGCCCCTGCCATTGCGCGTGGACATCGAGGCTGAGGGAATGGGCATTGCCCTTGGCGGCTTCCAGCGCGGACTTGCGGGCGATCACGAAGCCGAAGCCCGGCACGCCCTCGATGCACTTGTTGGCCGATGACACCATCGCGTCATAGCGGATCTTGTTCACGTCCAGGTCGATCGCGCCAAAGGCCGACATGGAATCGATCAGCAGGCTGCGGCCGCGCGATGCGACGGCCTCGGCGATCTCGGCCACGGGGTTCAGGATGCCGGACGAGGTTTCGCAATGGATCGCGACCACATGGGTGATCGCCGGATCGGCGTCCAGCGCGCGTCCCACCTCGTCCCCGCGCGGGGGCAGATAGTCGCCCTTGTCGATCAGCGTGAAGGCCCGGCCCATCACCCGCAGCGTTTCCGCCGCGCGCAGGCCATAGGCGCCGTTTGCCAGCACCAGCACCTTGCCGTTCCGCGGCACCATGGTCCCCAGCATCGCCTCGACCGAGAACGAGCCAGAGCCCTGCATGGGCACGCAGACGAATTCGCCCGCGGTGTCGCCGGCAAGCGCGACAAGCTGGTCGCACAGCGATTTTGTCATGGCGCGGAAATCGGCGTCCCACGACCCCCAGTCCTTCAGCATCGCTTCCTTGACGCTGAAGGCCGTGGTCAGGGGTCCGGGGGTCAGCAGGAACGGTTCCCCCATCCGCGGGTCGGGAAAGGCGGGGATGGCAGTCATGGTGGCAATCCTCATTTGCGATCTCACGGTCAGGATTCCATGGCCCCATCTATATGTAAAATCGTTATTTCAGATTAGATCATCAGTATAATCTATGCACGTCCGCCGTCAGCCGGGATTCCAGCAGGTCGCCGTTCCGGGTCAGGATCGGATAGGCCACCTTGACCAGCAGGGAATTGATTTCCTTCAGCGCCCGGACCACCTCCAGGTGCAGGTCGCTGGTTTCCATGCTGTCGGACTGGCCGCTGCGCAGCCGCGCCAGGTGGCGGTCATGGCTTTCGCGTTCCAGGCGGCGCAGCACCGACTTCTCGGCCACAAGCTGGCGGGCGGCGGCCAGGTCGCTGCTGACCATCACGTGCAGCGCAAGCTGCATGTTGGCCAGCACGCGCGCGTGCATCCGGGACAGCTCGCTCCAGCCTTCGGGGGAAAAGCGCAACTGGCGCTGCATCTTCTCGTCCGCCTGGGCCAGCAGGTTCTTGGCGATGATGTCGCCCATCGCCTCGAAGTCGATGGCCATGGCGGTCAGTTCCAGCCCGCGCCGCGCCTCGTCCTCGGATAGCTCGCCCCGGTTCATGCGGGCGATGAACAGCTTGATGTCGGTGTGGCGCTGGTTCACCTCGTCATCCATGGCGCGCAGTTGCGCGATGCGCTTGGCGTCGCCGCTTTCCAGCATCTCGGCGATGGGGCGCAGCATGGCCTCGACCGTTTCGGCCATGCGCAGCAGTTCCCGCTGGACGCTGGCCAGGGCCAGGGTCGGCTGCGACAGCGAGGACGCGTCCAGCGAACTGCGGTAGCCGGGCGCCGCGCCCTCGCCCTCGGGGGTGGGCCACAGGCGGGCGGTCAGCCGGTCCATCGCCCCCGCGAAGGGCAGCGCCAGGACCAGCAGGGCCGCGTTGAACAGGACGTGGAAATTGACAAGCTGGACCCCGGCGCTGCCGCCCAGGTATTGCAGCGGCTGCGGCAGGACCTGCAGCAGGATCAGGGCGATCACGGCCCCCGTTCCCCGGAAGATCAGGTTGCCCATCGGGATGCGGCGTTCGGGCAGCCCCGAGCCCCGCGTCAGCCAGGCCGCGATCAGCGCGCCCCCCAGGTTGGCCCCCAGCACCATGGGCGCCGCCGCCTCGGCCGGAAGCAGCCCGCCCGCCGCGAAGCTGGCAAACAGCAGCAGCGCCGCGACCGACGAATGAAGCCCCCAGGCCAGCAGCGCCGCCAGCGCGAAGGCCGTCAGCGGATCGCCGCGCAGATAGGCCACGACCTGCGGCAGCACCGCGCTTTCGCGCAGGGGCAGCGTTGCCTCGCCCACCATCTTCAGCGACAGCAGGATGAAGGCGATGCCCAGGACGATGCGGCCGATCTGGCGGACCTGGCGGTTCTCGAACTTCAGAAACATCGTGGCCCCGGTCAGCTGCAGCACCGGGATCAGTTCCGACAGGTCGAAGGACAGAAGCTTGACCACCAGCGCCGATCCCAGATCCGCGCCCAGCATCGCCGCGATCCCCGCCGTGATCCCCAGGATCCCCGAGGCCGCAAAGCCCACCGCCAGCACCCCCACCGCGGTCGAGCTTTGCAGCACCACCGCCAGCACGGTCCCGGCCATGGCGATCCCCGCCGTTCCGCCCCGCGCCTGCCGCAGGCTGCGCCGCAGCGACATCCCCCAGGCACGTTCCACGCCGGTTCGGACCATCCTGACCGCCCAAAGCAGCAACATGACGGCGGCGGCAAGGTGAATCAGGATCAGGAAAGGATGCATGGCGCGATCTCCAAGTATAGCCCTTCACGCAAGCAGGCTGGCGTGTATAAATCAAATCGTTACTTTCAATGATACCATAGAATCGGCTGGGGTGTTCATGCGCTATGTGCAATTGCGGGCGTTCCACTATGTCGCGACCTGCGGCGGCTTTTCCCGCGCGGCCGAGGAATTGCTGCTGACCCAGCCGGCCATTTCCGACCAGGTCCGCAAGCTGGAAGAGGAATACGACGTCCTGCTGTTCAACCGGATGCGCAAGCAGGTGACGCTGACCAGCGCGGGCGAGGCGCTGTTGCAGATCACCCGGCGGATGTTCGACTGCGAACAGCAGGCCCTGGATCTGCTGTCGGAAAGCCGCGCGCTGCAATCGGGGCATCTGCGCGTGGTGGCCGACAGCGCGCATCACCTGCTGCACATTCTGGCCCGGTTCCGCAAGCGCCATCCCGGCGTGCGCATCTCGGTCCGGGCGGGCAACACCCAGACGGTCGTCAGCAGCCTTTACAACTACGAGGCCGACCTGGGCATCCTGGGGGAAATGCCCACGCTGAAGAACTTCGACTGCCAGCTTCTCAGCTCCTCGCCCATCATCGCCTTTGTCGCGCGCAGCCATGCGCTGGCCGGGGTCAAGCGGTTGCGGCTGGACCAGTTGCCCGGCCATCCGCTGGTCTTGCGCGAACGCGGCTCCAAGACACGCACCAAGCTGGAGGTCGCGGCCCGCGCCGTGGGAGTCGAGCTGCAACCCGCCGTCGAGGCCGAGGGCCGCGAGGCCGTGCGCGAGATCGTCGCCTCGGGCGTGGGGATCGGCTTCGTGTCCCTGGCCGAATTCGGAGAGGACACGCGCCTGGTCCCCATCACCCTGCTGCCCGAGGAAGACCTGACCATGGACGAGGCGCTGATCTGCCTGCAGGAACGGCGCCATTCAAAACTGGTCGAGGCGTTTTTCGAAATGGCGCGGCAAGCCGTGTGACAGGGGGCGCAGGCTCTGTCGCAAACCGCTGGACACGACATGCAGGGTCCGCGATGTTTATGAGGTTCAGGCGGCCAGCCGACAAAACTGCTGAAGCGGACGCAGTTCGGGCCTGAACTGGCCCCTGCAGATCATGTTTACCAACTCGACGTCGGCAATGGTTGCGGCGGCCGAGGTGAAGCTCTTGAAGCCGAGCATGGGCCTGACCCGACGCTTGATGAAACGGTGGTCCTGTTCCACCAGATTGTCGAGATACTTTATTCCCGCCATCTCGATCGGATTGGGCAGCCGAAGTGCTTCAGCATCCGGTTGATGTCCTGGATGCCTTGTGTGTTGGCAGCACTCTTGTCGATGACGATCTTGCGTGGAAGGCCGTTGATCTCCACCGCTCGGCGAAGAACTTGATGGCTGCCAGCTTGTTCCGGCGCTTCGACAGCATGAAGTCCAGGGTTTTTCCGATGTCCCTTCACCCGGATGTAAGTCTCGTCCATCCGCCAGGATCTGTCAGTCGCCCGCTCAGCCATGATCTCCTCAAGGTCGCGGTACGACACACCGTAGCGCAAGTAGAAGAAGACGGCGTGCAGGATGATGTCTCCGGGGACATGAGCGCCCTTGAATGATACGGCCATAGCTCGCCCTCTGGCGTCAGGGCTCAGGCCGATCTTACCCTCTTGCCGCTGACCTGCCAAAATTTTGCGACAGAGCCGCGCGCTCTTCAAGCCGTGCTGCATCAGATTTGGGCAGGGGCCGTGCGTCGGCGTTTCGCAGCGGCATGTGCTGCGGTGCCTGTGACGGAAAGCCGCTCCGTTTTCCGGCCTTGCGCCCGACGCACAGGCGCCGCCCGCGTCCTTGATGCGGATTGGCGTTGATCCGGCCGCCGCTTCCCGGCATGTCTGTGGCGTGATCACGAAGGGGGCGTCATGCGGATCCTGCTGGTCGAGGACGAGGCCGACATCGCCGATGCCCTGCTGCGCTTCCTGCGCGCGCGCGGCCATGCGGTCGATCATGCCGCCGACCTGGAAACCGCAGGGGCCGCGCTGGACGTGGCGGAATACGGCGCGGTCCTTCTGGATCTGGCGCTGCCCGACGGGTCGGGGCTGGACCTGCTACGCGACCAGCGCAGGCGCGGCAACCGCGTGCCGGTGCTGATTGCCACGGCGCACGACCGCATCGCCGACCGCATCGCCGGGCTGGACGCGGGGGCCGACGATTACGTCGTCAAGCCCTATGACCTGGCCGAGGTCGAGGCGCGGCTGCGCGCCCATGCCCGCCGCGCCTCGGGCGATCCCGCGCCCGAAAGCCGGGTGGGCGGGCTGCGGGTGGACCGGGCGGGCGCGCGGCTGTTCCGGGACGGGGACGAGATCCGCCTGACCTCGCGCGAATGGGCGCTGTTCGACGCGCTGCTCTCGGCGCGGGGAAGGGTGCTGTCGCGGCAGGCGCTGGAGGAGCGGCTTTACGCCTTTGGCGACGCGATCGAGGGCAACGCGGTCGAGGTCTATGTCTCGCGGCTGCGCGGCAAGCTGGGGCCGGACGCCATCCAGACCCGGCGCGGCCTGGGATACCTGATCCCGTGACCCGGCCCCCCGTGGATCGGCCCTGGTCCCTGCGCGGGCGGCTGGTGCGCCGCGTGGTGCTGGGCGCCAGCCTCAGCTGGCTGGCGGGGGTGGGGCTGGCGGCCCTGGTCATCGCGCACGAGATGTCCGAACTGATGGACGACACGCTGGAGGACGCGGCCCGGCTGACGCTGGATCTGTATCGCGGCACGGGTGATACAGGGACGGGCGACGCCGGAATGGGCGATGTCGGTGCGGCGGCCCGGCAGGCGGGAACCATCCGCATCGTCGCCGCGGGAACCGAGGTGGCGGGCGCGCCCTGGCCGCCCCTGGCCCGCGACGGCGGTCAGGACGTGCCCGGCTGGCGGGTCTTCCGCCTGTCCGAAGGCCCGCTGGCGGTCGAGGTCGGGCAAAGCGACGACTGGCGCCGGGACGAACTGGTGGAAAGCCTGGGCTGGCTGGTGGCGCTGATGCTGCCCGTGCTGCTGGCGGCGCTGGTGGCGGTGCGGGGGGCGGTCGCCTCGGCCCTGCGGCCCGCGACGCGGCTGGCGCAGCTTTTGCGGGAACGCTCGGCCCGCGACCTGTCGCCCGTGGATGCGGGACGGCTGCCGGTGGAACTGGCGCCGATCCCCGAAGCCCTGAACGGCTATCTGGACACCATCCGCGCCCGCATCGAGGCCGAGCGGCAGTTCGCCACCAATGCCGCGCATGAATTGCGCACGCCGGTCGCGGCGGCCTCGGCGCAGGCGCAATTGATCGCGGTGGGGCTGGCCGACGGGGACGCCGCCGGACGCCTGGCGGGCGCGCTTGGCCGGATGGGCGACCTGATCGAGCGGCTGCTGCAATTGTCGCGGGCCGAGGCGGGGGCCGGGATCGGGGCAGGGCCTGCAGATCTGGTGCGCGTCACGCGCATGGTGATCGCCGATCTTGGCCTGCCGGTGCTGTTTGACGACGCGGAACTGCCCGCGCTGATGGTGGCCGCCGATCCCGACGCGGTGGCGCTGATCCTGCGCAACCTGTTGCGCAACGCCGCCGATCACGGCACCGGCACGCCGCGCGTCACGCTGTCGCCCGAACCGGCGCTGACGGTCACGAACCCGGTCGCCCCGGGCGCCCGTTTCCGCCACGGGATGTTCGACAAGTCCGCCCGGTCGCAGGGCGCGGGGGTTGGCCTGGCGCTGGTCGCGCGGGTGGCGCAGGCGCAGGGCATCGCGGTCGATTACGCGATGGATGACGGCTGCGCCCGCGTCACGCTGCGCTTTGCGCCAGCCCGCTAGGCGTGGGCACGGTTACGGGCGGTCCCGGGCGTCCAGGGGCCGCTTGGTGCCGGTCAGCATGGACAGGACCAGGTTTTCGCGGTGGCGCAGGCTTTCGACCACGACGCCCGCGACATGCAGCCCGGCCAGCACCAGGATCAGGGTGGCCAGCGTTTCGTGGATCTCCTCCATGACCGAGGATCCCCAGAAGGCGTCGGTGGTCTGCAGCCAGCCGGTCAGCGCGGTGCCCGCCACGACCAGCAGCAGCGCCACGATCATCGCGCCCCCCGCCGGGTTGTGGCCCAGATAGCGGGGTTCGCGCCCCGCGCGCAGCGCCCGCAGATAGGCCAGCACGGCGCGCGGCCCGCGCACGAAATCGCCAAAGCGGGCATGGCGGGGGCCGACAAAGCCCCAGACCAGCCGCGCCGCGACCAGCGCGGCCACGGCATAGCCCATCGCCTCGTGCCACAGCTTCGGGCCGTCGGCGGTCAGCCAGTCGCCGGCGATCAGGATCACCAGCGACCAGTGGAACAGCCGCACGAAGCCGTCCCAGACCGCGACCCGGTCACTCATCCGAGCCGACCGCCTGGAAGGTGGCGGGATCGAAGAAGATCTCGACCCGCTTGCCGGTCTCGTCCTTGCCATAAACCTCGTAGCAGCCGTCCTCGGTCTTGACGTTGCTGATGGTCCAGCCCTTGGCGGTCAGTTCGGTCTTCAGCTCCTCGACCGGGCGCCATTGGTCCTGCGGCACGGTGCAGCGGTCGGCGGCCAGGGCGGGCAGGGCGATGGCGGTCAGCAAGGCTGTGGCGGGGATCAGGGAAAGGCGCATGGGATTCTCCTTTATGCGGTGTTTCGACACCCCTTTCATGCAGGCCAAGCTTGCAGGAACCTTGCAGGCGGGGGCGAAAAGGTCAGTGCGGCAGCAGAACCCGCGCCTTTTCCGGCAGGGGCGCCGATACCGGATAGTAACCCCTGAACCAGTCCACATGGCGTTGCAGCCCGATGGCCAGCGGGGTGCGGGGGCGCGGGCCGATCAGGCGGCGCAGAAGGCCGGTATCGGCCCAGGTCGCCTCGACATCGCCGGGCTGCATGGGCAGCATCCGCAGCCGCGCCCGGCGCCCGGCGGCGGCTTCCAGGGCGGCGATGAAGTCGGTCAGGGCGACGGGTTCGCCATTGCCGATGTTGACCACGCGCCAGGGGGCCACGGGCGACAGGCTGTCGCCTGCGACCGGGATCGCGGGATGGCGCGGCACGACATCCATCAGCGCGCGGATCGCCCCCACCAGGTCATCGACATAGGTGAAGTCGCGCCGCATCCGGCCGTGGTTGAACAAGGGGATCGGCCGGTTTCCGAACAGCGCCGAGGTGAACAGGAAGGGCGCCATGTCCGGCCGCCCCCAGGGACCATAGACGGTGAAGAAGCGCAGCATCGTGACCGGCAGGCCGTACAGGGCGGCATAGGAATGGGCCATCGCCTCGGTGGCCTTCTTGGTTGCGGCATAGAAGGACAGGGGCTGGTCGGTCCGGTCGGTTTCCCGATGGGGCATCCGCCCGCCGCCATAGACCGAACTGCTGGAGGCCATCACCAGGTGTTCCGGCGGACAGGCCCGCGCGGCCTCCAGCAGCTGGAAGGTTCCCGCCAGGTTGGCCGAGGCATAGGCGCCGGGCGCGTCGATGGAATGGCGCACCCCCGCCTGCGCCGCCAGGTGGACCACCACGCGCGGGCGGTGCGCGGCCATGATCCCGGCAAGCAGGCCCGGCGTCTCGATCCCGCCGCGCAGGGGCAGGTAATGGGGATCGGCGATCAGCCGCGCCTCTCTCGCAGCCTTCAGGGCGGGGTCGTAATAAGGGTTGTGGTCGTCGATGCCGATGACCGGCACGCCCTCGGCCAGCAGGCGGCGGGCCAGGTGAAAGCCGATGAAACCCGCGGCCCCGGTGATCAGGACGGTCATGCCGCACCCCGCATGTCATGTTGCGCCGCCCCGGCCATCTCGGTTGCCCGGGGCAGGCGGCGGCGGCGGATCAGCCAGGCCGCGCCCATCAGGTCGGCGATGCCCACAAGGGCGCGTTGCAGGTTGCCGTATTTGGACCGGCCAAAGGCGCGGGGCGCATGGGTGACGGGCACGGTGACGACCGCCCACCCCTCGCGCGCGACCATGGCGGGCATGAAGCGGTGGATGTGGTCGAAAAAGGGCAAGGCCAGATAAACGGCGCGCGGAAAGGCCTTGAGCCCGCAGCCGCTGTCGCGCACCCCGTCGCGCAGCAGCGCGGAGCGAATGGCGTTGGCCACCCCCGACGCCACCCGCCGCGTCCAGCGGTCGCGCCGTCCCACGCGCTGACCCTGCACCAGACCAAGCGCCGGGTTCCCCTGCCGGAACGGGGCTAGCAGGGCGGGCAGGTTTTCGGGCGGGTTCTGCCCGTCGGCGTCCAGCGTGGCGATCAGCGCGCCCCGGGCGGCCAGCACCCCGCTGCGGATCGCCGCCGACTGGCCGCAGGACCGGTCGTGGCAGATCACCCGCAATTGCGGCAGGGCGGCGCGCAGGTCCGCCAGTTCCTGCCGCGTCCCGTCGGTGGATGCGTCGTCGACCACGATGATCTCGTGCGCGGTGTCGCGCAGCACGGTGGCGATGCCGTGGATCAGGGCCGCGATGTTGCCGGCCTCGTCCCGGGCGGGAAGGATGACGGATATGTCGGGCGTCATGGCGCGACCTCCTGTGAACGGTAAAGGGTATAGGCGCCGCCGCGATAGGGCAGGGATGCCACGGGGATCATGCCGGGGATGGGTCCGGCTCCCTGGTCCAGCAGCAGCCCGCCCGGATGGGCCTGTTGCCAGGCGGCGATTTCCTTTGGACCCGCTAGCCGGGCGACCGGGTTTTGCAGCCGGCCCGCAAGGTTCAGCTGCGCGTGATAGCTGCCGTCGGTGACGGCGATCCCCGCCGCATCAAAAGGGGCCACCGCGCGGCCCAGGGCGGTCATGTCGTAGCGCGCGAACAGCAGCGGCGACAGCGCCAGGTGCAGCCCGATCATCAGCGCCAGCGGCAGGGCGGCCAAGGCCACGGGCGCGGATCGCAGGCGCATGAATCCCGCGATGCCCGCCAGCAGGCAGGCCCCGCCCCCGGCCAGTGACCACGGGGGCAGCGGATCGCCCAGCCGGTTCAGCGCCGGGACCAGCCCGGCCGCCGCAAGGCCAAGGAACGCCCCGGCCAGCGGCAGCGCCAGCCACAGGTCGCGCCCGGTCCATCGCCGCGCCGGGATCCCGCCCGCCAGCAGCAGCGCCAGGGCGGGCATTTCCGGCAGCAGGTAATGCGCCTGCTTGCCGCTGATCAGCGAAAAGGCGACAAAGGCCCCCGCCGCCCACAGCGCCACCAGCCGCCTGCCGGGATCCGCCCACAGCCTGCGCGGGGCCAGCGCCGCCAGGCCCGGGCCCGTCCAGCCGAATGGCCACAGCATCAGGGGCAGCAGGGCCGCGAAGAACCACCAGGGCTTCTGGTGCGCGAAGGACGCGACCATGCGCCCGCCGCTTTGCCGCCACAGGACCTCGGTCCGATACTCCGGCCCGCCCAGGATCAGCGCCGGGACCAGCCACAGCCCCACCAGGACCAGCGCGACCAGCAGCGCCAGCAGCAGCCCGCGCGTCCAGACCCGCGCCGGGGGCCGGTCCGCCCCCGCCCACAGCGGCAGGGTCAGCGCGGGGGGCAGCACATGGACCAGGATCACCGGCCCCTTGGCATAGACGCCAAGCGCCACCGCCGCGCCCAGGGCCGCCCAGGCCGCCGGGCGGGGATTGCGCGCCGCCGACCACAGCGCCAGCATCGCCAGCAGCACGGCACAGGCCAGCATCGCGTCGAACATCGTCGCCGATCCGAACAGCAGCCAGACCGGCGACACCGCCAGGATCAGCGCCGCCGCCCCGGCCCGCCCGGGGCTGTCCGGCCACAGCCGCCGCGCGAGCAACCCTGTCAGCGCGACCGAGACCGTGGCAAAACCCGGCCCGATCAGCCGCGCGGGAAAGTCCCGGACCCCGCCCATGGCCCAGACCAAGTTGACCAGCCAGAACAGCAAGGGCGGCTTGTGGCCATAAAGCGCGCCGTTCAGATGCGGCACCCAGGGCGATCCGCCGATCCGCATCTCCCACGCGGCGGCAAGATAGCGGGTTTCATCGACGGGCATCAGCGGCCGCAGAAGGACCAGCACCAGCGCCGTCAGCGCGAACAGCAGGGTGGCCGACAGGACGCCCTTCATGCGGCCTGCGCCCGCCGGTGCCTGCGGATCAGCACCAGGTTGCGCCCATAGACGGCCAGGCCCAATCCCTGCCCCAGCACGAAGACCGGATCGCCCCGCCAGACCGCATAGGCCAGAAGCGTCAGCCCCCCCGCCAGAGAGAACCACCAGAAGGCATGGGGCACGACGCTTTCGCGCCGCCGTTCGCTGGCCAGCCACTGGATGAGGAACCGGGCGCTGAACAGCGCCTGCCCCAGAAAACCGATGCCGATCCAGACTGTCTGCGCCGTCATGCTGCCTGCCGTCCCTTGCCATTCCAGGCGGACTGGCACGGCAACCTTGCGGCAGGCTTACAAGTCCGTGCGGGCCGCCGATGACGCCGAACAGGGTGCCGGCCATCGGGGTGGCGCTCTGGAAGGTGACCCGCAGGGCGGCGCGCGCGAGGCGAAGGTCAGGGCCGAGACGGCGGGCGCTGCCGGATGCATGGCCAACACGGTGCGCCCGTCCGTCACGGCTTCCAGCGCCACGCGAGCCTTGAAGCTTGCATTGTCGTTCCCGCGTTTCGACATGGTCTGATCTCCTCGGAGACCGGCGGATGTCGGATCGCAGCTTCCGCCACTGTGCGGTTTCCCAAGGTGCCAGGCCCGTCATGGGTGTGGATGCCTTGTCATGGCCGAGGGAAAGGAAACCCGCCTTTGATCCAGCGTCCCATGGGATTGGGCCGCATGGGAACCTGTTTCAGGAATCAAGGCGCATGCTTGCCATTTCCCGCGCCAGGGCGCCGCACATGAGATGTTTTGCAGGATCTATCGGGTCCCAGGCCAGGACGAAGATTCCCACGCGGATGTTGGCCAGCATCTCTTGCAACAGCGGCACGAAGCGCAGCCGGCCGTCCGCGATATCGTCGTAAAAGCCGATCCTGGTGTAAAGCCCGATGCCATGGCCGCCGAGGATCATCTGCTTTGCAAGAAACAGCCTGTTCGTGAAGACATGGGTCAATAGGCAAGTGGGGCAGGTTTCCGGGCATGATCGTTGCGCCTGTGGCAGATGTCTGATTATTGGATGGCCCGCCCCTCCCGGCGCGATCTGGTACGATCGCTTTGTTTGGTGAGGAAAGGAGCGGAGCTATGTCGATCAG
>NZ_JAFLRK010000048.1 GCF_017315735.1 Paracoccus shandongensis | reverse complement strand
CTGCCGCTCGGGCTCGGCCAGCGGTTCGGGTTCCGACGCCGGGCGCGAAGGGCGCGCGGCGGTGTCGCGCAACTGGGCCAGGCGCTGGCGCAGGTCGGCGGCCTCGGCCCGCAGGACGGCGATGGCGCGGGCGGTCCTGACCGCCAGCCAGATCAGCGCCAGGGGCAGGATGGTGCCCACCATGACCGCAAGGCGCGCCAGCCCGCCCTGCGTGCCCTCGCCCCCCGGGGCCAGCAGCCAGAACAGCGCGACCAGGAACAGCCAGACCCCGCTGAGAACGATGCCCGTGGCGGTGATGGCGTCCCGCTGCGCCAGGGTGGCGATCCGTGCAACCAGCGACATCGTTCTTATTCGTACCGGATCGCGAGGATTTCGTAACTGCGCTGGCCGCCGGGCGTGGTGACCTCGACGCTGTCGCCCACGTCCTTGCCGATCAGCGCGCGCGCCAGGGGCGAGCGGATGTTCAGCAGCCCGCGCTCGATATCGGCCTCGGCCTCGCCCACGATCTGGTAGGTGCGCTCCTCGTCGGTGTCCTCGTCCACCAGGTTGACGATGGCGCCGAACTTGACCGATCCCGACAGCTTGGCCGTGTCGATCTGCTCGGCCCGCGACAGGATCGATTCCAGTTCCTTGATGCGGCCCTCGATGAAGCCCTGCTTTTCGCGGGCGGCGTGGTATTCGGCGTTTTCCGACAGGTCGCCATGTTCGCGCGCCTCGGCGATCTGCCGGATGATGGCGGGGCGTTCCTTCGACTTCAGATCGCCCAGTTCGCGTTCCAGCGCGGCAAAGCCGCCACGGGTCATCGGAATCTTGTCCATCGCTGCCCAGTCCTTTGCGGGATGCGGTTATTGTCCAAATGCTAAGGCAACGCCCCCGCCATTCGGATGGCAGGGGCGCGGACCTTGTTGTCGGCACCGTGCCCCGGAATGCCGCGTCTTGGCAAGCCCGCGCGCGGCCCGGCTGGCAGTTTTTGGCCGTCGCGTCAGGATTGCCGCGATGCGGCAAAGCGATTACATCGGCAGGAAGCCAGCAAGGGGGGAGGCCCAGCCATGACCGACACGCCAGCGATCGACCGCGAGTCGATGGAGTATGACGTTGTGATCGTGGGGGCGGGCCCGTCGGGCCTGTCGGCGGCGATCCGGCTGAAGCAGATCGACCCCGACCTGTCGGTGGTGGTGCTGGAAAAGGGCTCCGAGGTCGGCGCGCATATCCTGTCGGGCGCGGTGCTGGATCCCGTCGGGCTGAACCGCCTGATCCCCGACTGGAAGGAGCGTGGCGCCCCGGTCAGGACCGCCGTCACCGACGACAACTTCTATGTCCTGGGCGAGGGCGGCCAGGTGCGCGTGCCGAACTGGCCGATGCCGCGGCTGATGAACAACCACGGCAACTTTATCGTCTCGATGGGCAGCGTCTGCCGCTGGCTGGCCGAACAGGCCGAGGCCCTGGGCGTCGAGATCTTTCCCGGCATGGCGGCCAGCGCCGTCGTGTGGGACGGCGACCGCGTCAAGGGCGTCGTCGCGGGCGAGATGGGGTTGCAATCGGACGGCACGCCGGGGCCGAACTATGAACCCGGGATGGAACTGCACGGCAAGTATGTCTTCATCGGCGAGGGCGTGCGGGGCAGCCTCGCCAAGCAGATCATCAACCACTTGCATCTGTCCGAAGGCCACGAGCCGCAGAAATACGGCCTCGGCATGAAGGAGATCTGGGAGGTCAGCCCCGAGAAGTTCCAGAAGGGCCGCGTCGTCCACACCATGGGATGGCCCTTGGGCAAGAACGCCGGGGGCGGCTCCTTCATCTATCACTACGAGGACAACCTGGTGATGGTGGGCTTCGTGGTCCACCTGAACTACGAGAACCCCTATCTTTATCCCTACATGGAGTTCCAGCGCTTCAAGCACCATCCGATGGTGGCCGAGCTGCTGGAAGGGGGCAAGCGCATCTCCTATGGCGCGCGCGCGATCAGCGAAGGCGGCTGGCAGTCGCTGCCGGAACTGTCCTTTGCAGGCGGCGTGCTGCTGGGCTGTTCGGCGGGCATGGTCAACGTGCCGCGCATCAAGGGCAACCACAACGCCATGATCTCGGGCATCGAGGCGGCGGAGGCGGCGGCCAGGGCCATCGCGGCGGGGCGCGAGGGCGACCGGCTGACCGATTACGACCAGGCGGTGCGCCAGGGGGCCATCGGCCAGGATCTGCGCAAGGTGCGCAACGTCAAGCCCGCCTGGTCGCGCTATGGCTTGTGGCCGTCGCTGGTGCTGGGCGGCATGGACATGTGGGGGGCGGGGCTGACGGGCCGCAACATCCTGCGCACCTGGAAGCACGGCAAAACGGATGCCGAGGCCACCGGCAAGGCCGCGCAGTTCAAGCCCATCGACTATCCCAAACCCGACGGCAAGCTCAGCTTCGACCGGCTGACCAACGTGGCCTTTTCCTTCACCAACCACGAGGAAAGCCAGCCCTGCCACCTGAAGCTGACCGATCCCACGATCCCGATCCGGGTGAACCTGCCCGAATACGCCGAGCCCGCGCAGCGCTATTGCCCGGCCGGCGTCTATGAGGTGGTGGAGGACGCATCCGGCCCGCGCTTCGTGATCAACTTCCAGAACTGCGTCCACTGCAAGACCTGCGACATCAAGGACCCCAGCCAGAACATCACCTGGACAACCCCCCAGGGCGGCGACGGGCCGAATTACCCGAACATGTGATCGGGGCGGGGGGCGCCGGCGTTGCCCCCTGTCCGGTGTCGCGCTAGGGTCGTGGCAACGATTTTGTGATCTCCGGGATGGAACCCTTGACCCTGACCCGCCCGAATCTGCCCCTGCTCGCCGCCCTTCTGGCGGCGCTGTCGCTGCCTGCCCAAGCCCAGGACCGGCCCGCGCCGCGCCCTGAAAGCGACGCCCCCGCCACCGCCGCCGCGCCCGAGGCCAAGGCCGATCGCGCGCCGTTGACCTTCGGCCTGGCCGGGCCGTTCCTGGCTGCGCGCATGGCGACGGTGGAAAACGACTACGGGGCCGCCGCGCGGTTCTTCGTGCAGGCTGTGGCGCATGACCCGCAGGACCGCTTCCTGCAGGACAGCGCCCTGGTCGCCCTGGTGTCCGCCGGGGAAATCGACCGTGCCGTCCAGCTTGCCAACCGCATCGGCGGCGATGGCGAACCGACCGAGCTGTCGCGCCTGATCCACCGCGCCGACCTGGTCCATGCGGGCAAGTGGGACGGTCTGCTGGCCGATGTCGGCACCCCCACGGACGTGGAGTCGGAAGCCGACCTGCTGGCCGGGATGCTGCGGGGATGGGGCCTTCTGGGCGCAGGCAAGGCCAAGGAAGCCCTGGCCGAGTTCGACCGCCTGTCCCGGCTGGAAGGCGTGGCGCCCATGGTGAACTATCACCTGGCCCTGGCCCGCGCGCTGGTCGGCGATTACGAAGGGGCCGAGGCCCTGCTGGCCGATGAAACCACCGGCGCGCATATCCTGGGCTTTGCCGCCCGCGCGCAGATCCTGGCGCAACTGGAACGCCGCGACGAGGCGGTGGCCATGATCGAGGCGATCCCCGGCATCGAGGCCGAGCCGCAGCTTCTGGCGCTGCGCGACAGGCTGAAATCCGGGCAACCCGTGGCCTTCGACGTGGTCAGGACGCCCGCCGACGGCATCGCGCAGGTGTTCCTGACCTTCGCCTCGGCCCTGGCCTCCAGCGCCGACCCCGAGCCCTTGTCGCTGATCCATGCCCGGCTGGCCGCCTGGCTGTCGCCCGACACCGCCGAGGCGCGGCTGATGGTCGCCCAGATCCTGCAGGAACGCCAGCAGTTCGACCTGGCGGAACCCGAATTCGACGCCCTGCGCCGCATGGGCCAGATGCGACCCACGGCCGAACTGGTGCGCATCGACAGCCTGTCGCGCGCGGGCCGCACAGACGAGGCGGGCAAGGCCGCCCTGTCCCTGACCGCCGCATATCCCGACCTGCCGCAGGCCTGGATCGCGCTTGGCGACCTGCTGCGCCAGCAGGAAAAATTCGCCCAGGCCGTGCCCGCCTATGACAAGGCGCTGGCGCTTCTGAAGGATGCGCCCGCGGACGCCCGCTGGTTCCCGCTTTATGCCCGCGGCATCGCGCTGGAACGGTCGGGGCAGTTCGACCGGGCCGAGGCCGATTTCCTGGCCGCCATCGAGATCCGCCCGAACCAGGCCAGCCTGCTGAACTATCTGGGCTATAGCTGGATCGACCGGAACGAGAACCTTGATCGCGCCCTGGCCCTGATCCAGAAGGCGGTCGAGCTGTCGCCCGAGGACGGCTATATCCTCGATTCGCTGGCCTGGGCCTATTACCGGCTGGGCCGCTATCAGGACGCGGTGGCCCCGATGGAGGCCGCCATCCTGACCATGTCCCAGGATCCGCTGGTCAACGACCACCTGGGCGACATCTACTGGAAGGTCGGCCGCCACCGCGAGGCCGAGATCCAGTGGCGCCGCGCCCTGTCGCTGGAGCCGACCGAGACCGACGATGTCGATCCCGACCGCATCCGCGCCAAGCTGGACCGGGGCCTGGATGCCGTCCTGGCCGAGGAAGCGGCGGCGGGCACGGTTGACGCCCCCGCGCCCACGCCGCAGGCCGCCGCGAACTAGGCGATGCCTGTTATCGAGGCCGCGCCCGCCAAGCTGAACCTTGCGCTGCATGTCACCGGACGCCGGGCCGACGGCTATCACCTGCTGGATTCGCTGGTGGCCTTCGCCGGGGTGGGCGACGTAGTGGCGCTGGAACCGGGGCCCTTGTCGCTGCGGATCGACGGCCCGTTCGCGGCGGGCCTGTCTGGCGACGACAACCTGTGCCTGCGCGCGGCAAGGCTGGCGGGGGCGGATGCGGCGATCACCCTGACCAAGACCCTGCCGGTCGCGTCCGGCATCGGTGGCGGGTCGGCGGACGCGGCGGCGGTGCTGCGCGGGTTGGCCCGCATGGGGCACCCGCTGCCTGAACGTGTGGAACGCCTGGGCGCCGATGTGCCGGTCTGCCTGGCCTCGACCCCCGCCCGGATGCAGGGGGTGGGCGAGATCGTCACGCCCCTGCCGCCGCTGCCCCCCGTTCCGCTGGTGCTGGCCAATCCGGGCGTGGCGGTGCCGACACCGCAGGTCTTTGCCGCGATGGACCGGCGCGACAATCCGGGCCTTCCGCCTATCCCTGCCTTCACCGGCCTTGCGGACCTGACAGCCTGGCTTGCGGGCACCCGCAACGACCTGCAACCCGCCGCCCTGTCCATTGCCCCGGTGATCGGGCAGGTGCTGGACGCCCTGCGCGCAAGCGGGGCGGCTTTCGCGCGCATGTCGGGGTCGGGGGCCACCTGCTTCGGGTTTTACGACAGCCCGGACCGCGCCCGGATTGCCGCCACGGCGTTGAAACAGCATGGCTGGTGGGCGGTCGCGACGGAACTGGCACCCTTGCCACGGCCCCGCTAAGGTGGCGCAAAATCCTGGGGGAACCATGCTGCGTCTTGGCGTCAACATCGATCACGTCGCAACCATCCGCAACGCGCGCGGCACGCCTTGGCCCGACCCGCTGCGCGCCGCCCGCATCGCGGAACAGGCGGGCGCCGATGGCATCACCGCCCATCTGCGCGAAGACCGCCGCCACATCAGCGACGCCGATATCGACGCGCTGATGGAAAACCTGACGCTGCCCCTGAACCTGGAAATGGCGGCGACGGCGGAAATGCAGGCCATCGCCCTGCGCCATCGCCCCCATGCCGTCTGCCTCGTCCCCGAGAAACGAGAGGAGCGCACCACCGAAGGCGGCCTCGACGTGGCGGGGAATCAGGCGATGCTGGCCGACTATATCGCGCCGCTGCGCGAGGCGGGATGCCGCGTCTCGCTGTTCATCGGCCACGACCCCGCCCAGATCGAAGCCGCCGCCCGCATCGGCGCGGCGGTCGTGGAACTGCACACCGGCGCCTATTGCGACCTGGACACCGAAGGCCGCCTTGCGGAACGCGACGCCGAATTGGCGGGCCTGACCCAGGGCGCGGCCCTGGCCGACAGCCTGGGGCTGGAGGTCCATGCGGGCCACGGCCTGACCTTCGACACCGTCGCCCCCATCGCCGCCATTCCGCAGGTCAGGGAACTGAACATCGGCCATTTCCTGATCGCCGAATCGGTCTTCACCGGGTTGGGAGAGGCGATCCGCGAAATGCGCCGCTGCATGGACAGGGCGCGCGCATGATCCGCCTTGCCCTTGCCCTTTCGCTGCTTGCCGCCCCGGCCTTGGCGCAGCAGGTTCAGCCCTGCGACGCTGTTTCCGCCGACAGCATCGCCGAGCCGTGGGAAAAGAACATCGCCAGCTATGCCGAAGGGCAGGTCCGCGTGGCGGTTCTCGACATGGTCGAACCTGCGGGCGGGGCGCTGAAGCTGCTGGTCATCAGCCCCCCGCGCGACGAGGTGGGCTATCGCCAGTGCCGCGTGGTGCAGGCGGGCAACGGCCTGGGCTTCTACGACCTGGACTTCGCGAAGCGCCAGTCCGGCTATGATCCCGCGCGCGGCCTGACGCTGACCCTGCCCGCGCAGCACTACCTGCCCGAGGATCCCGAGGGCGGCTGGTACACGCTGTCCCTGACCATCAACCAGCAAACGGGCGACATCACGGTGCAGGGCGCGCCATGACAGGCCGCCTCTTCGTTGCCCGAATACCCATGACCCTGCCCGGGCCGCGCGCATGATCCTGGGCATCGGCACCGATCTGGCCAATATCGACCGCATCGCGGGGACGCTCGACCGCTTCGGCGACCGCTTCCGCACCCGGGTCTTCACGCCCACCGAACTCGCCAAGGCCGCGCGCCGCAAGGACGAGGCGGGGACGCTGGCGAAACGCTGGGCCGCGAAGGAAGCGTGCAGCAAGGCGCTTGGCACCGGGCTGGCGATGGGCATCAGCTGGCGCGACATGGCGGTGGGCAACCTGTCTTCGGGGCAGCCGGTGATGACGCTGACCGGCTGGGCGGCGGACCGGCTGGCGCAGATGACGCCGCCGGGGCATCACGCCATCGTTCACGTCACCTTGACCGACGATCACCCCTGGGCGCAGGCTTTCGTGGTGATCGAGGCCCGCCCCGACGCCCCGCAATCTTGACTTTGCGCCCCGCCGGTGGCCAAGAACGCGGCGACGCGGCCATTCGCCCGCACCTCATCACGAAGGACGACACCATGGCCGACAGCATGGCGGGCAAGAAAAAGGAAGGCCTGTGGGAGACGGTGAAGACCATCTTCTGGGCGCTGGTCATCGCGGGCATCTTCCGCACGCTGTTCTTCCAGCCCTTCTGGATCCCGTCCGGGTCGATGAAGGACACGCTGCTGATCGGCGACTTCCTGTTCGTCAACAAGATGGCCTATGGCTATTCACAATATTCCTGCCCCTTCGCGATCTGCCCCATCAGCGGCCGGATCCTGGGATCGGACCCCGAACGCGGCGACGTGGTGGTGTTCCGCCACCCCACGCGGGGCGTCGATTTCATCAAGCGGCTGATCGGCCTGCCCGGCGACACGATCCAGATGCGCGGGGGCAGGCTGTGGATCAACGGCCAGGAAGTGCCGATCACCCCCGCCGGTGATTTCATCGAGGTCAAGGAACAGCAGGGCCCGCAGGGCCTGATCCCGCGCTGCGTCAACGACCCCATCCCGGAAGGTGCCGACTGCATCAGCCAGCGGTTCACCGAAACGCTGCCCAACGGGCGCAGCCACGACATCCTGAACATCCAGGACGGCGCCTTCGCCGACGATACGCCCACCTTCACCGTTCCCGAGGGCCAGTATTTCTTCATGGGCGACAACCGCGACAATTCGGAAGATTCGCGCTTTCCTCAGGAAATCGGCGGCCTTGGCTTTGTCCCCGCCGAATACCTGATCGGGCGCGCGGACCGGATCATGTTCTCCTCCGCCGGGCGCTCGCTTCTGTATTTCTGGACCTGGCGGGCCGACCGCTTCTTCAAGGCGGTCGATTGAAGCCCGGCGCCGACATCCGCGCCTTCATGGCCCGGCTGGGCCACGACTTCGCGCGGCCCGAACTGCTGGTGCGCGCGCTGACCCATGGCTCCATCGCGTCAACCACGCGGCCCGACAACCAGCGGCTGGAATTCCTGGGCGACCGCGTCCTGGGCCTGGTCATGGCCGAGGCGCTGTTCGACGCCGACAAGGCGGCCAGCGAAGGCCAGCTTGCCCCCCGCTACAACGCGCTGGTGCGTGGCGAGACCTGCGCGGCCATCGCCCGCGACATCGGGTTGGGCGAAGTCCTGAAGCTGGGCCGGTCCGAGATGATGTCGGGCGGGCGCCGCAAGGAAGCCCTGCTGGCCGACGCGATGGAAGCCGTGCTGGCCGCCGTCTATCTGGACGCGGGTTTTGACGCCGCGCGCCGGATCGTGCTGCGCCTCTGGGCCGACCGGCTGGACAGCCTTGAGGACGATCCCCGCGACGCCAAGACGGCCTTGCAGGAATGGGCGCAGGCCAACGGGATGCCGCCGCCGGTTTACGAACAGACCGAGCGCAGCGGGCCGGACCACGCGCCGGTCTTCCTGATCACCGCGCGGCTGGCCGACGGGCGCGAGGCCCAGGCCAAGGGCGCGGGCACCAAACGCAGCATCGAACAGGCCGCCGCGCAGGCGTTGCTGGACCGGCTGGAGGGCCGCGCATGACCGACACCACACCCACCCGCGCGGGTTTCGTCGCGCTGATCGGCGAACCCAATGCCGGGAAATCCACGCTGCTGAACCAGATGGTCGGCGCCAAGGTCAGCATCGTCACCCACAAGGTCCAGACGACCCGCGCCCGCATCCGCGGCATCGCCATCCATGGCGCGGCGCAGATCGTCTTCGTGGACACGCCCGGCATCTTCCGCCCGCGCCGCCGCCTGGACCGTTCCATGGTCGCCGCTGCCTGGGGCGGGGCGGCTGACGCGGACATCATCCTTTTGCTGGTCGAGGCGCATCGCGGCATGACCGAAGGGGTCAAGGCGATCATCGATTCGCTGAAAGGGTTGGACGGCAAGACGCCCGTGGCCCTGGTCATCAACAAGATCGACCGCGTAAAGGCGGAAACCCTGCTGGCGCTGTCGGCGGAACTGAACGCCGCCCATCCCTTTGTCAGCACCTTCATGATCAGCGCCGAAAAGGGCTATGGCTGCGAACAGTTGCGCGACTGGCTGGCCGCGACCCTGCCCGAAAGCCCTTGGCTCTACCCCGAGGATCAGATCGCCGACCTGCCCATGCGCATGATCGCGGCAGAAATCACCCGCGAAAAGCTGACCCTGCGCCTGCACGAGGAAATCCCCTATCAGTTGACCGTGGAAACCGAGGCCTGGGAGGAACGCAAGGACGGGTCGGCACGCGTCGATCAGGTCGTCTATGTCGCCCGTCCCGGCCACAAGGGCATCGTGCTGGGCAAGGGCGGCGAGACGATCAAGGCCGTGGGCCAGGCCGCCCGCGCCGAGCTGGAGGAGTTCATGGGCCGCCGCGTCCATCTGTTCCTGCAGGTGAAGGTCCGCGAGAACTGGCTGGACGAGGCGGAACGGTACAACGAGATGGGCCTCGATTTCCGCGACGGCGATGCCTGAGCCCCGGCTTGCGACCGGCATCTGGGTCGCGGCCTATCTGGCGCGGCTTGGGCTGGCGAATATCCCCGCCTATGTGACGGCGCGCGGCGACGACACGGCGGGCGCGGTGCTGGTGAAATGCGCGCATCTGGACGGGACCGCCGCGCTTTACGGGCGCGAATGGGATTTCGACAGCGACAGCCGCCCCTGGCAGGTGCTGGCCCGTGGCCCGGAACGCGAGGTCGATCAGGCCATCGCCCGGCAGCGTGGGTTTGATCCCGACCTGTGGGTGATCGAGATCGAGAGCCGCGACGGACGCACGCTTCTGGATGAACCGGGGCTGGCGTGATCCCGGTTTGCAGCCTATGCACATCGCATGAGCAACCCGTCCCCATCCGGTGATTCCCCGCGCGGCCTGGCCCTGGCCATCGCCACCTATGTGATGTGGGGGGTCCTGCCGTTGTTCATGAAGCAGCTGGCCCATGTCCCCCCGGCCGAGGTGATCGCGCATCGCGTGCTGTGGTCGCTGCCCATCGCGCTGGCCGTGCTGCTGATGCAGCGCCGCTGGGCCGAGGTGGGTGCCGCCCTGCGCCAGCCGCGCCTGCTGGGCATGGCGCTGATCACCGCCGCGCTGATTTCCGTGAACTGGATGATCTATGTCTGGGCGGTGGGCAACAACCACGCCCTTGACGCCGCGCTTGGATACTACATCAACCCGCTGTTCAGCATCCTGATGGGCGCGACCCTGCTGCGCGAGAAGATGAGCCGGGCGCAGGTCGCGGCGATTGCCCTGGCCGCCCTGGCGGTGGTGGTGCTGACGGTGCAGCTGGGCCGCTTGCCGCTGGTGGCGATCGGGCTGACGCTGACCTGGGGCTTTTACGCCTATTGCAAGAAAAGCCTGCCGCTGGGTCCGACCCAGGGCTTCACGCTGGAGGTGCTGCTGCTGACGCCGCCCGCCCTGGCCTATGCCGCCTGGCTGACGGCCAGCGGGCAGTCGCATTTCGCGGCGGGCAACGCGTGGGACACGATCCTGCTGATGGGCTGCGGCCCCGTCACCGCCGTGCCGCTGATCTGCTATGCCACGGCGGCCAAGCAGTTGCGCCTGTCCACCATCGGCATCCTGCAATACATCGCGCCCACGATGATCTTCGTGACCGCCGTGCTGGTCTTTGGCGAACCCTTCGGCACCGCCCAGATGATCGCCTTCCCGATGATCTGGGCGGCGCTGGTGATCTATACCCTGTCGATGCTGCGCGGGGCGGGGGCGCGGCGGCGGGCGATGACCTGACTTGGCAGCGCCCTGGCCGCGTGCCAAGCTGCAACCCGGAGGTGCCATGTCCCTGTCCCGCCAACGCATCACGCTTGTCACGCTTGGCGCGGGTGACATGGACCGCCCGCGGGCCTTCTATGAAGCCTGGGGATGGGTGCCGCATGCCGGTTCGCAGCCGGGCGTGACCTTCTGCCAAATGAACGGCCCGGTGCTGGCGCTGTTCGGGCGGGACCACCTGGCCGCCGACGGGTCTCTGACCCTGCCCCCCGCCTGAATGGAGTGGCAGGCCGAAGGCACGGTCCTGGCGCGCCGCCCCCATGGGGAAACGGCGGTGATCCTGGACGTTCTGACCGATCTGCACGGGCGTCATTCGGGGCTGGTGCCGGGCGGCGTGTCGCAGAAACGGGCGGCGATGCTGCAACCGGGATCGCGGCTGGATCTGCGCTGGCGGGCGCGGCGGGACGACCAGCTTGGCACGTTTTCCGTGGAACCGCTGCGCCTGCGGTCGGGGCTGATGGCCGATCCCCTGGCGCTGGCCGGGCTGAACGCGGTCTGTTCGCTGCTGGTCTTTGCCCTGCCCGAACGCGACCCCCATCCCGTCCTGGCGCGCGACACCGAACGCCTGCTGGACCTGATGGAAACCGGCGGGGACTGGGGCGCCGATTACCTGCATTGGGAAATGCGCCTGCTGGAGGAGATGGGCTTCGGCCTGGACCTGTCCTCTTGCGCGGTGACGGGGGCGTCGGAAGGCCTGGCCTATGTCAGTCCGAAATCGGGCCGCGCCGTCAGCCGCGAAGGGGCGGGGGAATGGGCCGACCGGCTGCTGCCCCTGCCGGGCATCCTGGGCGGGGCGGGCGACAATCGCGGGCATGGCCTGGCCGAGGGGCTGGCGATCACCGGCCATTTCCTGACCGCGCGCATCGCCGGGGAACTGGTGGGCCGCCCTGTCCCGGCCGCCCGCCAGCGTCTTGTGGACCGGCTGACCCGAGGCCAGCCGCCGAACGGTTACTGACCCGCGCGGGCCTGATCGACCGCCGTGACCTGGGCCTGCGCCCCGGTGACGCCGCGTTCAAAGATCAGCCAGGTCAGGGGCGACTTCACCTTCAGCACGCCGCCGTAATATTCCATCTCGGTCGCCGTCTGCATCACCTCGAAGAAGCGGTTCTCGATGGTGGTGTTCTTGCCGCAGGGCACGTTGGTCTTTTGCAGCGGCGACAGCTGGACCAGCGGCAGTTCCGCGTTGTTCCTGGCGCCATAGCCGTTGCAGGGGCCACGGCCCGACACAGTGCCCTCGGCGATGGTCAGGGTCATGTTGCGCAGGGGCACGGTCGCGCCGTCCATGCCGACCAGGGCATAATCGCCGCCCGGAATGAAGCCGCGATCGTCGGGCGAGGGGGGCGGCGTCTGCTCGCAGGCGGCAAGGGCGAATGCTGCGGCGGCCAGCGCGCCGAATGTGCCAAGTCGGGCAAGGCGGGGCATGTGGGATAACTCCTGTAGGCGATCGTCGAATGGGAATGCGGCAAAACCGCTTTGGTTGCAGCACCCTAGACGAAACGCGATCAGCCTAACAGCCGCCGGGCGATCACTTGGGCCTGAATTTCGGCCGCCCCTTCAAAAATATTCAGGATGCGTGCATCGCACAACACACGGCTGACGGGGTATTCCAGCGCAAAGCCGTTGCCGCCGTGGATTTGCAGCGCGTTGTCGGCACTGGCCCAGGCCACGCGCGCGCCGAGCAGCTTGGCCATCCCGGCTTCCAGGTCGCAGCGGTGGCCGTGATCCTTTTCCCATGCGCTGAAATAGGTCAGCTGGCGGGCGATGGTGATTTCCACCGCCATCATCGCCAGCTTGTCGGCCACGCGCGGAAAGGCCAGCAGCGGCTTGCCGAACTGCTTGCGGTCCAGCGCGTATTGCAGCCCCAGGTCCAGCGCGTTCTGCGCCACCCCGATGGCGCGGGCCGCCGTCTGGATGCGGGCGGATTCAAAGGTCTGCATCAACTGCTTGAAGCCCTGGCCGGTGACGCCGCCCAGCAGGTTTTCCGCGCTGACCTGGAACCCGTCGAAGCCCAGCTCGTATTCCTTCATGCCGCGATAGCCCAGAACCTCGATTTCCCCGCCGGTCATGCCGGGGGTGGGGAAGGGGTCGGCGTCGGTGCCGGGCGTCTTTTCGGCCAGGAACATCGACAGGCCCCGGTAATCGCTGGTGTCGGGGTCGGTGCGGGCCAGCAGCGTCATCACATGGGTGCGCGCGGCATGGGTGATCCAGGTCTTGTTGCCGGTGATGGTCCAGGTGTCGCCGTTCTTGACCGCCCGTGTCCGCAGGCTGCCCAGGTCGCTGCCGGTATTGGGCTCGGTAAAGACCGCCGTGGGCAGGATTTCCCCCGATGCCAGGCGTGGCAGCCAATGCGCCTTCTGCGCGTCGGTCCCGCCGCCCAGGATCAGTTCGGCGGCGATCTCGCTGCGCGTGCCCAAGCTGCCCACGCCGATATAGCCGCGCGACAGTTCCTCGCTGACCACGACCATCGCGGCCTTGGACAGGCCCAGGCCGCCGAACTCCTCGGGGATGGTCAGGCCGAAGACGCCCAGTTCCGCCAGTTCGGCGATGATCTCCATCGGGATCAGCTCGTCCCGCAGGTGCCAGCCGTGCGCGTGGGGGACCACCTTGTCGTCGGCCCAGCGGCGGAACTGGTCGCGGATCATCTCAAGATCCTCGTCAAGGCCGCTTGCCCCGAAGGTCGCGCTGCCCTTGGCGTCGGCCATCAGCGCGGCCAGCCGGGCGCGGGCCTCGGCCGTGTTGCCCGCCATCAGCGCGCGGGCCGCGTCGGACGGTTGCCAGTCCACCCCCAGGTCGGACAGGCGGGCGAATTCCGTCTGGCTCATCGGGATGCCGCCGGCGATCTGGGTCAGGTATTCGCCAAAGCCGATCTGGGTGATCAGGCCCTCGATCTCGCCGCCCACGCGCCCCGACCAGGCGGCAAGCTGGCGCAGCGATTCGACGTAAGTGGCCAGCCAGGACAGCGCATGGGCCGCGTGCTGGTGCCGTTCCAGCGCCTCGGCGTCGATCTTGCCGCCGGTCGAGACCATGCCGCGCAGGGCTTCCGTGGCGCGGGCTTGCAGGTCGGCAAGTTCCGACAGGACGGCGTCGAACTGGTGCGGCATGTCTTTCATGGCTCAGGCTCCCTTGCGGCGTTGCAGCATGGGTAGCGCCTTCGCAGCCGCAGCGCAACAATTATGCGCAAGATAGATGATGAGTGAACGAAAATGTCCGGGTGATCTGGCATTTCCATTCCGCGTTCGCCCCGCTAGCTTGCCCGCATGTTTGGACTGGATCCCTGGCAATTCTGGACGATCTTCGCCGTCACGGCCTTCGCGGGCTTTGTGAAGGGGGCGATCGGATTCGCCATGCCGCTGATCATGGCCTCGGCCTTCGCCTCGATCCTGCCGCCGCCCGTGGCGCTGGCCGCGCTGATCCTGCCGGTGCTGACCACGAACATCCACCAGGCGCTGCGGCAAGGCCCGGCCGCCGCGATGCAATCGGTCCGCAATTTCCGCTGGCACATCGCCATGGTGCTGGTCTTCCTGATGATCTCGGCCGGGATGGCGCGCCAGATCCCGCAGGCGCTGATGTATGCCCTGCTGGGCGTGCCGATCCTGGGGTTCGCCCTGTGGCAACTGGCGGGCCGCCCCCTGGCGCTGCCCATCCACCACCGCCGCCGGGCCGAGGTCGCGACCGGCGTCATCGGCGGGCTTTACGGCGGCATTTCCGGCATCTGGGGGCCGCCGCTGGTCGTGCTGCTGTTGTCGCTGGGGGTGCCCAAGCAGGAACAGGTGCGCGTGCAGGGCGTGGTCTTCTTCCTGGGCGCGGCCGGGCTGACCGCCGCGCATCTGGCATCCGGCATCCTGAACGCGCAGACCATCCCCCTGTCGGCGGCGCTGTGCGTCCCGGCCTTCGGGGGGATGCTGGCGGGGTTCGCCTTGCAGGACCGCATGGACGCCGCCGTCTTCCGCCGCTGGACGCTGGTCCTGCTGGTGATCACCGGCCTGAACCTCGCCCGCCGCGCTTTCTCGGACTGGATATGACATGATTGACGCTGCCGACCTGACCGCCCGCCTGATCCGCTGCCCCTCGGTCACGCCAAGCGAAGGCGGTGCCCTGGTCCTGCTGGGCGACCTGCTGAGGGATGCCGGGTTCGAGGTGCATCGCGTCGATCGCAACGGCACGCCCAACCTGTTCGCCCGCTGGGGGGCCAGGGGCGCGCGCACCCTGGGCTTCAACGGCCATACCGACGTGGTGCCCCCCGGCGACCTGGGGTCATGGACCCACCCCCCCTTCAGCGGTCATACCGAAGACGGCATCATCTGGGGCCGGGGCGCCACCGACATGAAATCCGGCGTCGCGGCCTTCACCGCCGCCGCCATCGACTTCGTGCGCGCCACGCCCCCCGACGGCGCGGTGATCCTGACCATCACCGGGGACGAGGAAGGCCCGTCGCGCGATGGCACAACCGCCATCCTCGACTGGATGGAGGCAAACGGCGAACGCATGGACGCCTGCATCGTGGGCGAGCCATCAAACCCCGAGATCATGGGCGAGATGATGAAGATCGGCCGGCGCGGATCGGTGACCTTCACCGTCACCGCGCGCGGGGTGCAGGGCCACGCGGCCTATCCGCACCGGGCGAAGAACCCGCTGCACGCGCTGACGGCATACCTGAACGACCTGATCGCCGCGCCGCTGGACGCAGGGACCGACCACTTCGACCCCACCGGCTTGCAGATCACCAGCATCGACTGCGGCAACCCGGCCTCCAACGTGATCCCGGAATCGGCGCGCGCGGTGGTCAACATCCGCTTCAACGACCTGCATACGGCGGCCAGCCTGGAAGCCGACCTGACCGCCCGCGCCGCCCGCATCGCCCAGGCGACCGGCGTGGCGCTGACCCTTCAGGCCAATGTCACGGGCGAGGCTTTCCTGACCCAACCCGGCCCCTTCGTCGATCTGGTCCGGGGCGTGGTCGCGCAGGAAACGGGCCGCCAGCCGGTGCTGTCCACCACGGGCGGCACCTCGGACGCGCGCTTTGTCAAGAACCACTGCCCGGTGGTCGAATTCGGCCTTGTCGGTGCCTATATGCACCAGGTGGACGAACGCGTGCCGGTCGCGCAGGTCCGGCAGCTCAAGACCATCTACCAGCGGATTCTGGAAAAATATTTCGCATGAAGATCGAACAAACCACCGACCTTGCCGCCTGCCACGCCCTGCGCCGCGCCGTCTTCATCGAGGAACAGGGCGTCCCCGAGTTCGAGGAGATGGACGGCAAGGACGATCAGGCGATCCACCTGCTGGCCACCCAGGACGGCCAGCCGGTCGGGTCGGCGCGCATCCTGGTGCTGGGCGACACCGGCAAGATCGGCCGCGTCTGCGTGCTGGCCCCCGCGCGCGGCACGGGCCTTGGCGCGGCGCTGATCCGCGCGGCGCTGGACGTGCTGCGGGTCCAGCCGGGGGTCACGCGCGCCAAGCTGGGATCCCAGGTCCATGCCATCGGGTTCTATGAAAAGCTGGGCTTTACGGCGCATGGCCCGGTTTACGACGACGCGGGGATCCCGCATCGTGACATGACCCGCGACCTTTGAAGGATCCCGCACATGGCCCAGCTTCCCAGCAAGGAACAGATCATGGAATGGGTCGCGGAACATCCCGACGCCAATTCCAAGCGCGACATCGCCAAGGCCTTCGGCATCAAGGGCGCCGAACGGATCGAGCTGAAGCGCCTGCTGAAGGAGCTTGAGGGCGAGGGCCATCTGGAACGCCGCCGCCGCCATTACCTGGACGCCGAACGCCTGCCCCCGGTCACGGTGCTGGAACTGCTGCCGCCCGACGGCTCGGGCGACCTGTTCGCGCATCCGCTGGAATGGCATGGCGAAGGCCCGATGCCGCGCATCCTTTATGCGCCCCGCGAAACCGACCCGGCGCTTGGCCGGGGCGACCGCTTCCTGGGCCGCCTGGTCGAGGTCCTGGGCGAGGATCATCAATACCAGGCCCGCCTGATCCGCCGCATCACCGCCGCCCCCCACCGCATCACCGGCATCTTCCGCAAGGAAGCCGAAGGCGGCCGGATCGTCCCCATCGACAAGGGCCAGGACAAGGAATGGCGCGTCCGCCCGGATGCGACCCTTGGCGCGCAGAATGGCGAACTGGTGCAGGCCGAACAGATCGGTCCCAAGGGCCGCCTGGGCCTGCCCACCGCGCGCATCATCGACCGGCTGGGCGACCCCTCCGCCCCGCGCGCGGTCAGCCTGATCGCCATCCACCAGCACGGCATCCCCGACGATTTCCCCGACGCGGTGATCGCCGAGGCCGAGGGCGCCAAGCCCGCCACCATGAAGGGGCGCGAGGATCTGCGCGACCTGCCCCTTGTGACCATCGACCCCTCGGACGCGCGCGACCATGACGACGCGGTGGCCGCGCATGTCGAGGAGGACGGCGGCGCGACCATCTGGGTCGCCATCGCCGACGTGGCCCATTACGTCACCCCCGGTTCCGCCCTGGACCGAGAGGCCTGGCTGCGCGGCAATTCCACCTATTTCCCCGACCGCGTGGTGCCGATGCTGCCCGAGGCGCTGTCGGCGGACCTGTGTTCGCTGCACGAAGGCGTGGACCGCCCGGTGATCGCGGTCAGGATGCGGCTGGATTCGCTGGGCAACAAGATCAGCCACAACTTCCATCGCGGCATGATGAACAGCCGTGCCTCGCTGGCCTATGAACAGGCCCAGGCGGCGGCGGACGGCAAGCCGGATGCACAGACCGAACCGCTGATGGACAGCGTGATCCGGCCCTTGTGGCACGCTTACGGTCTGCTCAAGGAAGCGCGCGCCCGCCGTCAGCCGCTGGATCTGGACCTGCCCGAACGCCGGATCGAACTGACCCCGGACGGGCGCGTCAAGTCGGTCAACTTCCGCGACCGCTTCGACGCCCACCGCCTGATCGAGGAGTTCATGGTCCTGGCCAATGTCGCCGCGGCTGAGGAACTGACCCGCCGCCAGCGCCCCCTGCTGTTCCGCGTGCATGAGGAACCGAGCCTCGCCAAGATCGACGCCCTGCGCGAGGTGGCCCAGGCCTCGGGCTTCACGCTGGCCAAGGGGCAGGTGCTGCACACCAGCCACCTGAACCGCCTGCTCGCGCAGTCCGAAGGCACCGACTTTGACGAACTGATCAACATCAGCACGCTTCGGTCGATGACCCAGGCCTATTACCACCCGGAAAACTTTGGCCATTTCGGGCTGGCGCTGAAATCCTATGCGCATTTCACCTCGCCCATCCGCCGCTATTCCGACCTGATCGTGCATCGCGCGCTGATCACCGGCCATGGCTGGGGCAAGGACGGCCTCAGCCCACAGGACATGGAGCGGCTGTCCGAAACCGCGACCCATATCAGCGAAACCGAACGCCGCAGCATGGCGGCCGAACGCGACACGACCGACCGTTATCTGGCTGCCTTCCTGTCCGAACGCGTGGGGACCGAGATGACGGGCCGCATCAGCGGCGTCCAGAAATTCGGCGCCTTCGTCAAGCTGGACGAAACCGGGGCCGACGGACTTCTGCCGATCCGCGCCATCGGGAACGAATATTTCCACTTCGACCCCGACGCGTCCATGCTGATCGGCAGCGATACGGGGCTTGAGATCGGCCTGGGCCAGCGCGTCACGGTGCGCCTGGCCGAGGCGATCCCGATGACCGGCGGGTTGACGCTGGACCTGCTGGAACTGGACGGCCAGCCCCTGCCGCGCGGCCCGCAAAAGGGCAAGCGCGGGCGCAGTCCCCGGCCCATGTCCACCAAGTCGCGCCTGGCCGAGATCAAGCGCGCAACCAAGCGCCGCCGCAAGAAATAGCCCCCCTGCTATTCATCTTGGCCTAAATATCCCAGGGGGTGCGGGGGACTGGTCCCCCGCTTCTCTGTCAGCTTTCCCGGAACGCCCGGTTGAAGTAATCCGCCAGCGGCTTGATCAGATAGGCCATAGGGCTGCGCTCGCCGGTCTGGATATAGACCTCGACCGGCATCCCCGGGATCAGCGCCAGATCGCCCAGCTTGGCCAGCTGGTCGGCGGGGATCGTCACCTCGGCCCGGTAATAGGGCATCCGCGTCGCCTCGTCGATCAGCGCATCGGCCGACACCCGGCCCAGAACCCCGTCGATTTCCGGCGTCGTGCGGGACGAAAAGGCCGAAAAGCGCAGCACCACCGGCTGGCCCACCTGCACCTCGTCCACGTTGATCGTGGCCAGCCGCGCGCTGACGACCAGCGGGCGGTCCTGCGGGATCACGTACAGCACCGGATCGGCGGGCCGGATGACCGAGCGAGGCGTCGTCACCTGCATGTTGTAGATCACGCCCGCCGCAGGCGCGCGGATGTCCAGGCGGTTGATCTGCTCGGTCAGGCCCCGGCGGCGTTCGGCCAGTTCCAGTTCGCGATAGCCCAGGTCGCGCAGCTCGGTTTCCGCCTCCTCGCGCCGTTCGGCGCCAAGGCGCAGGCGCTGGATGTCCAGTTCGGTCTGGCGCGTCTCGGCCGCCGCGCGGCTGGCCTGCAACTCGCCCACCTGGCCGTCCAGACTGGCCGCCTCCCGCTCCAGCGCCAGAACCCGCGACGCCTGCGCCAAGCCGCGATCCAGCAGCGATTGCTGGTCCTCCAGCTCCTCTCCGATCAACTCGCGCTGGCGCATCAGGGCGGCGACCTGGGCGTCGATGCCCTCGACCTGCTGGCGGACCTGTTCGGATTGCTTTTCCAGCTGCTCGATCGACTGGCGCAGCGTGTCGCGGCGGGTTTCGAACAGGCTGCGCTGTCCCTCCATCAGGGTTTGCAGGTCGGCATTCCCCTTGGCGGCCGTCAGCAACTCCTCGGGGAACTGCATCGTCTCGGAATCGCCGCGCTCGGCCTCCAGCCGGCCGCGGCGGGCGAGGATCTCGAAATACTGCCCCTCGACGATGGCATGTTCGGTGCGCAACAGGTTGCCGTCCAGCCGAAGCAGGGGCTGGCCCGCCTCGACCGTCTGGCCGTCCTTGACCAGGATCTCCTCGACCACGCCGCCGTCCGGGTGCTGGACAACCTGGCGCTGCTGCTCGACCTCGACCTGGCCCGAGGCGACCACAGCGCCCGCGATCCGGCTTTGCATCGCCCAGACGGTGAAGCCCCCCAGCAGCACCGCGATGGCGATCAGCCCCGTCGCCAGGGTGCCGCGCACCGACCAGCGGGCCGGGTCGGGCGGCGCGATGGGCCGGGGCGGCGCGGGCGGCTGGACCGGAGGCGCCGGGGGAACCGGGGCCGCAGCCACGGCC
>NZ_JAFLRK010000047.1 GCF_017315735.1 Paracoccus shandongensis | reverse complement strand
CGGGGGACGCCCGCCGGGGGCGGTCCGCGTGGCCCGGGGGGCGGCGCCGGGGCCGATCATCATCAGGACGGGACCGCCGAAGGGGCCGAACAGCGCCAGGATGGCGGTGCCCGCCAGCGCCGGGGACGCGGATCGCCCGTTCGTCACCCAGGACAGCCCGCCAAAGGCCAGCGCCAGGCAAAGATGCAGCGCCATCACGGTGATCATCAGCAGATCCTGGGCCAGCCAGGCTTTCAGCAGCAGGATGTCGCCCAGGGCGGCCAGCCCCGTCAGCAGGCCGGGCGCGAAGCCCGCGCCGCGCGACAAGGGCGGGGCCAGCTCACGCATGAAGGCGGACCGGCCCCCGGGCTTGCGGCGCGGCGGGCAGGGGCTCGGGCATCCGGCGCAGGCTGTCCTCCAGCGCGCGGGCCAGGGCGTTCAGCCCAGGGACCAGCGCGGCCGCGTCATGGTCGGGCGACTGCGCCAGAAGCACGCCCAGCGGATCGTCCCCCGGCGCCACCACGCGGCACAGCGCGGGATGGCCCCCGGTCCCCTCGCGGGCCAGGGGCTGGACCTGCTGCCCCACTACCGGCAGCGGCAGGTCGGCGGCGGTCGAGATCCCGGGAAGCGCGGCGCCGTCGTCGGTCATGGCGGCGGGGACCAGGTTGCCCCCCTTGTCCAGCCGCAGCCAGGCCACGGATCCGGGCAGGCAGGCGCGGGCCGCCGCGACAAAGGCCCCGGCGCGCCCCTCGGGATCGGCGCCCGCCAGCATCTCCAGCGCGGCCAGGCGGTCGTCGGGCTGGTCCGCGTCATGGGGCTGCGGCAGGGCTTGCGTGGCGGCGGCCAGTTCCGCGCGGGCCACAAAGGCGTCCAGGCGGTGGATCTCGCCCGCCAGGGTGCGGTTGATGTCGCGCAGGCGGTCGTTCTCGCGCGCAAGCGCGCGTTCGTGGCGGATCTGCTGCTGGCGGTAAAGGCCGATCAGAAGCGCGGCGATCAGCCATTGCGCGGGGGCGATGGCGATATCGACGTAATGTTCGGTGATGTCCATGCCCACCGGGCGCGAGGGCCAGTCCATCATCAGCGTCGCCAGCCCCACCACCGAAAGCCCGACGAACAGCCCGTGCTGGACGGCGGCCAGCAGGATCACGATCCAGAAGGGATGATAGGTGAGGCCGGCGAAATAGCCCTCGCCGAAGAACAGCGGCTCGGCGGCGTTGATGGCGGCCAGCAGGACCGCGCTGCCGATGAAGCCGCGCAGGAACAGGCTGGTCCCGGGACGCGGGCCGGCCGGGGAAAGGGCGGCGTCATGAAGATGGGTCATTCTGTCGATGCGCTCCGGATGATGGCAGGCGGGTCCGATGGGGTCGCGGCGGCAAGGTCTTCCTTGCCGGTCCGGTCGGCGGAGACGGTCACAAGGTCGCCGGGCCGGACGGGGGTGTCCGCGCGGGCGGCGATGGTCCGGGCATGGGTGCCGTCCACCGGACGCTCGATCGTGACGGCCAGATGCAGGCCGTCGCCCTTGTAAAGGTTCAGCTCGGCCCCCACCGTGTCCAGTTCGTTCCCCGCCGCGTCCAGCGCCGCCGAAACCTGGCGCAGTTCCGCCGTCAGGGCCTTGATGCGGTCCACGCGGGCCAGTTCGGCGTCCTGCTGGGCGGCGCGGCGCTCGGCCTCCAGCCGGAACAGCAGGTCTTCCTTTTCCAGCAGGATCCGTTCGGCGTCCATGGCCCGCACCGCCGTGTCGTTCACGCGAGAGTCGGTGACAAGGCCGCTTTGCAGCATCTCGCTTTGCTGTTCCTGCCGGGTGGCGTGATAGGCCATCTGGGTTTCGGCCAGGGCCTTCTGGCGGCGCGCGGCCTCGATCCGGGCGGAAAGGTCGGCCAGGGCGGCCTCGCTCTGGTCGCGGCGCAGGCGGTCGGCGCGGATCTCGGCGCCAAGCGCGTTGCGTTCGCTGGCAAGCCGTTCCGGGCCCAGAAGGGTGGCGGCCGCGCGGATGGCGGGATCGTCCTGGGGCAGGGTGTCGCGGTCGTCCAACGCGGCCTCGATCCGCATCCGTTCCAGGGACAGGCTGACGCGGGTCTTGTCCAGTTCCGACCGCCGCGCTTCCAGCGCGATCAGCCGGACCTGAGCGGCGGGGTCGCGGTCGTCCAGCGCGCCCGCCTGGGCCAGCACGCGTTCCACCGTCATGCCGGGGGTGTAGCCATGCGCCCCGGGCGAACGCACGGCCCCGCGCACCAGCACCGGCGGGCGGGCGGCAAAGGCCGCGCTGACGCTGTTCTGGGTGCGCATCCGCTCGAACGCCGCGCGCGAGACAAGCGCCTCGATGCAGGCCAGGCTGTGGCCCGCGACGGCGACATGGCCGATGGCGGGCAGCGACACGGTGCCGCCGGTGCCCACCTCATAGGCACCCGACAGGTCCAGCCGCTCGAACACGATGTCGGTCGGGGGGGCGTCCGCGCCGTCGGGCACGGGGGCGGCGGCCAGGGTCGCGCTTTCAAAGATCCGCAATTGCACGCTGTCGCCGATCACGGCGGTGTCGGCGTCGTTTTCGGGGCCTTCGCAGCGGGCCTCGACGGCGGGGGCCGTGGCCTCGGCCCGCAGCGGCGGGACGGTGGACGAAAGCGCGGGCGGCAGGGATTCGGCGATGGCGCCGGGTTCGGCCTGGGGCTGGCCGGTCATGGCGGGCGGGGATTGCAGCGCGGCCAGGGCGGGGCGCAGCCGCAGCTCGGCCTGGTGGTAAAGGCCCGAGGCCTGGGCGGCCAGCGACCGGAAGCCCCCTTCCTGCAGGTGGGGCCAGGCCCAGAACCCGGTCAATCCCGCCGCGACGATCGACGCACTGACAAGAAAGCCGCCAAGTCCATTCGACATCCGATATCCCCTGCCCTGGTCGCTTTCGATGCGCCGCAGGATATTCCCGGGCAGCCCTGCAAAATTACGACAGTTGAAAATGGGGCTCAACTGGCCGCAGGGGGAATTGGCCCGGTCATTCGCGTGGCCATATTCACCCATGGGTGAATCGACTGGCCGATGGTTCAATGCGCCCTATCCGAAACGTGAGGGCGGAATTCATTTCACCTTTGGCTTGTGGAAAGGCGGGCCATTATCGCGCATAACAGGGGGGATTTGACATGCGGCCAGCCCTGTCGCCGGAAAAAGAATGACCCGAAAGACTTTCCAGCCCCTTCGGATGGTGCTGCTTCTGGTTCTGGCGCTGGCCTGGCACCCCTTGGCCGCCTCGGCCCAGGCTTGCGCGATCGTGCCCCGCACCACGCTGGCGCTTTACGACGGCGCGCGCGAAGGCGAGGTCCGCAATACCCGCATCTACCGCTTTGCCGAACTGGTTCTCAATTACCTGGGGCAGGTGGTGGTTTATCACGACATCAGCCGCGATACCCCGCCCGAGGTCGATCCCGCCCAGGTCGCGCTTGTGCTGTCCTGGTTCGACGAACCCGTGTCGGACAATGCCGGTTTCGGGAATTGGCTGGCGCAGGGGGATGCGTTTTGCGGCGGCGGCCCCAAGATCGTTTCCTTCGACAATCTTGAATTCTGGTCCGGCCTCGGCCCCGCGCTGTCGTCGCGGGCGATGGGCGCGATGGGAATTGAAACGGACGGCGTGATTTACGCGGTGGGCGTATCGGCAACGGTTTCGGCCAAGGACGAAAGCCTGCTGGATCTTGAGGCCGATTACCTGGTCCAGCCCGGCGATTACCGGGGCGTCGCCGCCCTGCCCGGCGCGCGCCCGCTGCTGCGGATGGCGTCCCAGGGCCAGGAGATCGCCCTGGCGGTGATCGGGCCCGCCGGGGGCTATGTCCATGCCAGCGCCCTGATCGAGCCCGGAACCCAGGGCCGGGCCGCCTGGATCATCGACCCCTTCGGTTTCTTCGAGGGGGTGCTGGCCGACGACGGCGTGCCCCGGCCCGACCCCACCACGCTGCAGGGGCTGCGGACGTTCTTTGTGACCGTTTCCTCGGTCGGCTGGCTGGACCTGATGCCCGCCCAGGTCTTCGGCGAAACGCAGGACCTGGCGTCAGAGGTGCTGGCCGAAGGGCTGATCGAGGCTTTCGCCGATCTTCCGGTCACGGTGGCGATCCTGGCGGGCGATCTGTCGCCCGACCTGGGCGGTCCTGCCGCCGAACGGGGGCGGCAGGCGGCGCTGCGGGCGCTGGCCGCCCCCAATGTCGAGGCGGCCGTGCAGGGCTTCAGCGACATCCGCGACTGGTCCTTCTTCGCGGCCTATGACCCCACCCGCGAGGCCGCGATGCTGACCGCCCCCGAAACGGCCGACGACCAGGGCGCGCTGGTCAGTTCGGCCATGCAGACCCTGCGCGATGCCTTTGCGGAAACCGGCGCCTCGACCTTTTCGCGCACGCCGGGGGCGCCGCGCAAATACGCAGCCACCCCCTTCGACCTGGGGCAGGAGGTCGGCGGCGCCATCGCCCAGGTGAACGCGCTGTCGGGCGGCGCGCGCCCCGTGGGCCTTTACGCCTGGAGCGGCAATGCCCGCCCCTTCGAGGCCGCGCTGGAGGCCGCCGAACGGACGGGCGTGGGCAGCATGGGCGGCGGCGGCGGCGTGATGGACGCGGCCCGGCCATCCCTGACGGGGCTGTGGCCGCTGTCCGCGCAGGTCGGGCAGCACCGCCAGATCCACGACGCGCTTGGCGGGGACGCGCTTTACACCGACTACTGGACGGCCTCGCTGTATGGCTTTCACGGCTTCCACGAAACCCTGCGCCGGACCGAGGAACCGCGCCGGCTGCGCCCCTTCCAGTTGTCCTTCGCCGCCCGCACGATGATCCATTTCGAGACCCGCCGCGCGGTGGAAACCTATCTGGATCTGGCGCGGACGTCCCCCGTGGTGCCGATCCGCGCATCCGCCCATGCGGCGGCGGTCCGGGGCTTCCTGTCGGCGCGCATCGCCGCCGAAGGGCCGGGACGGTGGCGCATCCGCGACCGGGGGGCCTTGCAGACCCTGCGCCTGGACCGCGCCGGGGCCCGCGCGCTGGACATGGCGGCCAGCGAAGGCGTGATGGGTGCGCGGCGCAAGGGCGACAGCCTGTATGTCGCCCTGGATCCGGGGGCGGATGCGCCGCTGGTCGTCTTGGCCGACAGCGACGATCCCGCCGGCATGGTGCTGGGATCGGCCGCCCCCGCGCTGGTGTCCAGCCGCCCCGTGGTGGAAAGCTGGGACCGCAGCACCTGCAGCGTGGCGCTGGAGCTGTCGGGCTTTGCCCCCGGCGACGTGGTGCTGTTGGCCGAACCCCATGCGGAATACGGCATCGCCATCACCGGCGTGAACGAGGACCGCCACCGCGCCGTGGCGGCGGACGCGGCGGGCATCCTGACCATTCCCGTGCCCACCGCGCCCGGCGGGTTGCGCGGCCTGTCCGTCAAGGGGGGATGCTGACATGCCCGACGTGATGCGCAATGTCGTGGTCGTGTCCCTGGCCCTTTGCGCCGCCGGGGTGGCGGGGGTCGTGGCGCTGCGCCCCCATCCCGCCGTCCGGCTGGAGGCCGAGCTGTCCCGCCTGGAGCCCGAGGACGCCCTGCGCGAACTGCGCGCGGCCGAGGGGCGGATGGGGTTTCACGACAACCTGGAACTGCTTTATGGGCGTCTGTCGCTGGCCGACGGCGACCTGGACCGCGCGCGCCTATCCTTTCAGCGCCTTCAGGCGCAGGCCAGCCCGTCGGAGGAAGTGCTGGAAACCCTGGCGGGGATCGAGGCGACGGCGGGCGACCTGGCCGCCGCGGCGGTCTTCTTGCGCCAGGCGCAAGAGGCCTTTCCGTCCGAGGAGCGGCGGCTGCGCCTTGGCGGCTGGTACCAGGCCCTGCGCCAGCTTGATGCCGAGCGCGACCTGCTGCTGGCCGAGGATCCGACCCTCCTGACGCCTGGAGAGATCGACCGCCTGGGCCTGCTGCTGATCCGCGACGGGCGCATCACCGATTACGAGGCGCTGTTCACCACCCTGGCCGACAGCACCGTGGAAGGCCACCTGTCCTACAAGCGCCGGCTGCTGGAATTCCTGGTCGAGGCCGCCCGCCCCGCCGAGGCGGTCGCCGCCGCCGCCCGCTGGACCCAAGGGCCGCAGGGGGCCGAGGCGCTGGAAGCCTCGGTCCGGGCGCTGATCGGCCGGGGGGCCATCGACGCGGCGATCCTGGTCGCGCGCGACGGGTTCCGCCTGGCGCCCGGCGATAGCCACGCGGTGCTGCCGGTCTTTGCCCGCAGCGGCCATGGCGGCACGGCCCGCATCCTGCAGGGCGAATGGCTGGCCACCCGCACGGTGCTGTCAGAGGCCGAATGGGGCACGCTGTCCTATCTGGCCGAAAGCACGGGCGACATGCGGGGGTTGCAGGCGGCGCTGACATCGAACGGGCGGCAGGCGGGCGCCCCGGCCCTGGGCCAGGCCTTGATGCAGTTCGTGCGCTATCGCGGCGCGGGGGCGCTGGTGCCCTGGCGCGGGCTTCTGAGCGAGGATGTCTTCAAGGCGGCCCCGCTGGTCGGCGCGGCCTGGGCCCACTGGCGGGGCGACCGCGCGGCGACCTATCGCCACCTGGTCGCCGCGTCGAACCAGCCCTTGTCTGAATGGGACCAGCTGATCTGGATGTCGCTTCTGGACGGGCTGCGGGGCAGTCCCTTCCACCGGGCGCTGCTGGCCGGGACGGTGGATCACCCCGGCCTGCGCCAGCGCCTGCGCGACAGCGTCATTCCGGCGCGGCCGGCGCGGGCGGCGCTGTCCGCATCGGCGGATAAACCTGGTTGAAGACGTTGTCGGCGGTGACATAGGGATAGAACCCCGTTTCCGACGCCTTTTGCGCGATCAGCGCGCGCAGTTCCTCGGGCTTCTGGTCGGGGAACTGGGTGGCGATGTCCAGCGACAGGACCGCGACGCCCTGGCTGCGGTAGTCTTCCTGCAGGGCCTCGGTCGTGTGGGCATGGGTCGAGGGGGCCGAGACGTTTTCCACCATGATGGCGTCGATCCGGTCCAGATAGTCGGAAAACGCAGCCCTTCCCCGGGGATCCGCGCCCCCGGCGGCATCGCGCCCGATGAAGACGCCGTTGTTCACCACCACATAGGCGTCGCATTTCCATTGCCGCGCCCGGTCGGCGACCAGTCCCACCAGGCGCATCATCTCGCGCGCCATGGCGGGGGCGTCGGCGGGGCCGTCGGGGCGCTTGCCCTGGGGCCAGACCAGGGTCTTGTCCATCGCGTGGCTGTAGTAATGCAGCACGTCGTCCAGAAACAGCCCGTCGATGCCCGTCCCCATCAGCCGGTCCACCCGTTCCAGAATGATCTTGTGCCAGGCCTCCGTCCAGAAGGCGGACAGGTGTTCCTTGTGAACCGTGGTGGGGCCATACCAGTCCGGCAGGACGGCAGGCGGGGCCACGTCGATGCCGCCCATCTGGTCGATCCAGTAGTCGCGGTAATGCTCGATCTCGCTGACGTTCAGATAGCCCAGGGCGGGACGGGCGCCATTGCGGTTGATCTTCGCCATCTCCTCGGGGGTGAACAGCACCTCGCGGCCGGTGTCGCTGTAGGGCGCGCCGATCCGGGTGACCTCCAGGATCAGCAGCCCGTGGGGCTGGCGCGACAGCGTGTCGGCGTCATAGGTCGTGCCCCAGTACTGGACCGCGAAACCGTCCTGCAGGCTTCGGGCCAGGTGGACGGCCCGGGCGCGGGCGCTGGACATGACGCATTCGGGGGCCGGTGGCTGCGTGGCGGGCGGTTGCAGCAGGACGGGCTGAAGGGCGGCGGACGCATCCTGGGCGCGGGCCATGCCGGGAAGGCAGGCGGCGATCAACCCGGAAAGCGCGGCTGGACGAAGCAGGGACGTGATGGTCAAGGCTGGTCGTTTCCCGAAAGGCGCCGCCCCCCGGCGCAAGGTCGGATCATGCCGTCGCATTCCTGCCGCGCTGTCCCGGATCATCCACGGGCGATCCTCAGGTGGCGGCGCTGAGGCTGGACGCGGCGGCCATGGCCCCAAGATCCGATTTCGCCACAAGATAGGGCTTGCTGTCCAGTGCCGCCTGCTGCTGGAAGGCCCAGTGATCGGCGCACATCCGCGCCAGGTCGCGGGTCGCGCGCCATCCCAGGACCGCGCCCGCCCGGCCCGGATCGGCCAGCGACACCGCCACGTCGCCGGGGCGGCGGTCCGTCACGCGATAGGGCACGGGAAACCCGCAGGCCTGGGAAAAGGCGTTGATGATCTGCAGCACGCTGTAGCCCGTGCCGGTGCCCAGGTTGATGCGCATGTGCCGGTCCTCCAGCACACCGCCCAGCAGGCGGTCGATCGCCGCGACATGGCCCCGCGCCAGGTCCATCACATGGATATAGTCGCGCACCCCCGTCCCGTCCGGCGTGTCGTAGTCGGCGCCGAAGACCTGCACCTCGGGGCGCTGGCCGATGGCGGTCTGGGCCACATAGGGAAACAGGTTGTTGGGCACGTCGCGCGGGTTTTCCCCGATCAGCCCGCTGGGATGGGCCCCCACCGGGTTGAAATAGCGCAGCGAGATCGCCTGGAAGCGCGGATCGGCGGCGACCAGGTCGTCCACCATCTCCTCGATCATCAGCTTGGTGCGGCCGTAAGGGTTGGTGGTCCCGGTGGGCGCGGTCTCGGGGATCGGCAGCACCTTGGGGATGCCGTAAACGGTGGCCGAGGACGAGAAGACCAGCTTGCCCACCCCCGCCGCCTGCATCGCCTCCAGCAGCGAGATGGCCCCCAGCAGGTTGTCGCGGAAATAAAGCAGCGGGTCCGCCACCGACTGGCCCACCGCCTTCTTGCCGGCCAGGTGGATCACCGCGTCGATGCGGTATTGGCGCAGGACTTCGGTGACGACCGCGCGGTCGCGGACATCGCCCTCGACCAGCACCACCGTGCCCTTGGCGATCTGGGGGATGCGGGCGACGGTGCGGCGGTCCGAGTTTTCGAAATTGTCCAGGATGACGACCTGGTGGCCCGCCTCCAGCAGCTCGACCACGACATGCGACCCGATATAGCCCGCGCCGCCCGTGGCCAGGATGCTTTTCGGCTGGGGGAACCTGGAAACCTTTGACCTGAGCATCATTCCACCGTGACGGACTTGGCAAGGTTGCGGGGCTGGTCCACGTCCGTGCCCTTGGCGACGGCCGCGTGATAGGCGATGAACTGGACCGCGACGGCATAAAGGAAGGGCGCGACCAGCGGACCCGCGTCGGGCAGGGTGATGGCACGCCACACCTCGTCCGCCATCTCGCGGCAGGCGGCGCCATCGCCGATCAGGGCCACGCGGCCCTTGCGGCCCATCACCTCGCGCAGGTTCGAGGCCATCTTCTCGAACAGGGCGTCATGGGGGGCCAGCGCGATGATGGGCGTGGCCTCGTCCACCAGGGCGATGGGGCCGTGCTTGATCTCGCCCGCCGCATAGCCCTCGGCGTGGATATAGGTGATTTCCTTGAGCTTCAGCGCCCCTTCCAGCGCCAGCGGATACATCAGCCCCCGGCCCAGGAACAGCGCGTCCTTGGCTTCGGCGATGTCGCGGGCCAGGGCCTCGAACTGGGGCTCCAGCGCGATCGTCTCGGACATCAGGCGCGGGACGGTGGACAGCATCTCGACCAGGGCGCGTTCCCCGGCCCCGTCGATCTCGCCGCGCTTGCGGGCGATCATCACGGCCAGCGCCGACAGGCACAGCACCATCGCGGTGAAGGCCTTGGTCGAGGCCACGCCGATTTCCGGCCCCGCATGGATCGGCAGCACGATGTCGGCCTCGCGCGCGATGGTCGAGGTGGTGACGTTGACCAGTCCCAGCGTGACCTGGCCCTGCGCCTTGGCATAGCGCAGGGCTGCCAGCGTGTCCGCCGTCTCGCCCGACTGGCTGACGACCATGGTGACGCCGCGCGCGGGCAAGGGCGGCTCGCGGTACCGGAACTCGGACGCGATCTCGATTTCCACGGGCAGGCGGGCCACGCGCTCCATCCAGACCTTGGCGACATGCGCGGCATAGAAGGCGGTGCCGCAGGCCACGACCGTCAGGCGCGGGATGCGCGCCCAGTCGATGCCTTCGGCGGCGCAGGCGACGCGGTGGCGGTCGTCGGAAATCCAGGACCCCAGGGCCCGGGCGATGACCGAGGGCTGTTCGTGGATCTCCTTGGCCATGAAGTGGCGATGCTGGCCCTTGTCGGCGATGATGGTGTCCAGCGCGACGGTCTGCACCTCGCGCGTGACAGAGTTGCCGGCCGCGTCATGGATGCGCACGCCGTCGCGGGTCAGGACGGCCCAATCGCCTTCCTCCAGATAGCAGATGCGGTTCGTCATCGAGGCCAGCGCGATGGCGTCCGATCCCACGAAGTTTTCCCCGTCGCCCAGGCCGACGACCAGGGGCGACCCGCGCCGGGCGCAGATCAGCAGGTCGGGCCGCCCGTCGAAGACGAAGCACAGCGCATAGGCGCCGCGCAGCTTGGCGATGGTGGCGGCGGCGGCGTCCTCGCAGTCCAGCCCCCGCGCCAGCATGGAGGCGCAGAGCGTGGCGATCACCTCGGTGTCGGTCTGCGATTCAAAGCCGTAGCCTGCGGCGGCAAGGTCGCGCTTCAGCTCCAGATAGTTCTCGATGATGCCGTTGTGGACCACCGCGACGGGGCCGCAGCGGTGGGGATGGGCATTGGCCTCGGTCGGGCCGCCATGGGTGGCCCAGCGGGTATGGCCGATGCCGGTGGTGCCGGGCAGCGGCTGCCGGGCCACAAGCTGCGCCAGGGCCGACAGCTTGCCCACCGCCCGGCGGCGGTCCAGCACGCCCCCTTCCAGGATGGCCAGGCCCGCGGAGTCGTAGCCGCGGTATTCCAGTTTCCCCAGCGAGGCCAGAAGCATCTGGGCCGCGGGCTCTTTGGCGATGACGCCGACGATACCACACATGGAACACTCTCCTCAGGCGCTGCGGGCCAGCGGGGGCCGCGCGGGGGCCGTCGCGAAGGCGGCCGGGTGGGGGGGCGGGACATCGCCGCGCAGCACATGGCTGACCTCGTCGGCGATGGCGGCAAGCAGGTCGGGATCCTCGCCCTCGGCCATGATGCGGACCAGGGGCTCGGTCCCCGAGGGACGGACCATCAGCCGCCCGGCGCCGCCAAGCCGCCGGGTCATGCGGTCGATCACGTCGATCACGGCGGGGCGGTCCAGGGGCGCGGCGCCGCGCTCGATGGGGACGTTGCGGGTGATCTGGGGCAGGGGCGCAAAGCGCGACAGCACCTCGGAGGCGGGGCGGTCGGCCTCGCGGATCGCGGCCAGGGCCTGCAGGGCGGCCACCAGGCCGTCGCCGGTGGTGCTGAACTCGGACAGGATGATGTGGCCGGACTGTTCGCCGCCCACCGTGCAGCCGGTCTGGCGCATCCGTTCGACCACATGGCGGTCGCCGACCTTGGTGGTGATCACGCCGATGCCCCGGCCCGCCAGGTGGCGTTCCAGCCCGGAATTGGACATCACCGTCGCCACCAGCGTGTCATGGGCCAGCTTGCCCTGGGCATGGGCGCGTTCGGCGATCACGCACATCAGCTGGTCGCCATCGACCAGGCGGCCCTTTTCGTCGATCAGGTGGACCCGGTCGGCGTCGCCGTCCAGGCTGATCCCCAGATCCGCGCCATGGGCCAGCACCGCGTCGATGCAGGCCCCCGGCGCGGTGGACCCGCAGCCCGCGTTGATGTTGGTGCCGTTGGGTTCCGTGCCCACCCGGATCACCTCGGCCCCCAGTTCCCAGATCAGGTCGGGCCCGACGCGGTGGGCCGCGCCATGGGCGGCGTCCACGACCACCCGCAGCCCGTCCAGGCGCAGCCCGCGCGGAAAGGCGTGCTTGACGAATTCCATGTAGCGTTCGCCCGCCCCGTCGATCCGCTTGACATGGCCGATCAGCGCGGGTTCGGCCAGATCGCCCGTCCGGCCCATGGCGGCCTCGATGGCGGCCTCGCCCTCGTCGGACAGCTTGTATCCGTCGGGGCCGAAGAACTTGATGCCGTTGTCGTGGTGCGGGTTGTGCGAGGCCGAGATCATCACCCCCAGATCCGCGCGCAGCGACCGCGTCAGCATCCCGATGGCGGGCGTGGGCAGCGGGCCGGTCAGGACCACGCTCATCCCCGCCGAGGTGAAGCCCGCGACCAGCGCGCTTTCGACCATGTATCCCGACAGCCGCGTGTCCTTGCCGATCACCACGGTGCGCGACTGTCCGCCGCGCACGAAATGGCGTCCCGCCGCGCGGCCCAGCTGCATGACGGCCTCGGGGGTGATGGGCCAGACATTCGCGCGTCCCCGGACGCCGTCGGTTCCGAAAAGCTTCTTGTCCATCGCAATGTCCCTTCGTTTTCAAACGGCTCAGACGAGGAATGAATTGATGATGTCGCTGGCCAGCAGGTCGGCGGCGTCCAGGCCCGCCAGCAGCAGGTGGCTGGTGCCCCGGACCAGTTCCAGCCCGTCGGCGGTATCGACAAAGGCCGCGCGGGCGGCCGAGGCGCTGAGAAAGCCGAAGCCCCGCAGCTCCAGCTTGTCCAGGCCGCTGTCGAAGTCCAGGATCGTGTCGAAGGCCTCGCCCGCGCGGAAGACGAAGCGGTCCGCGCCCGCCGCGCCGAACAGCACGTCGTTGCCGCCCCGCCCTTCCAGCCGGTTGGCCCCGGTGCCGCCCAGCAGGATGTCGGTCGCCGCCCCGCCGATCAGGCTTGCCCCCGCCGTCAGGAAATCGACCAGCGCCGCGTTCTGCTTGAGGGTGTTGAAGGCCAGCGACACCTGTCCCGCCACCGGGATCGTCGCACCGTCCGCGCCGGTGATGCGGACCGGGATGTTGCCCTGGGTCTTCAGATCGACCAGCACCTCTCCCTTGCCGTGGAAGCTGAAGTTCAGGTCGGATCCGTTCCCGGAAACCGAGATCAGCTCGCCCCGCATCGGCAGGGCCGCGATGCGGGTCACGTCGGCCATCGTGCTGCCCAGCGTGACCTGGAAGGTGCCCCCGGCGCGGGGCAGGAACACCGAATCCTCGTCCCAGGCATACCAGTTGGCGACCGAGGCGATGCGCCCTTCCTTTCCCATGTCCAGCGCGAAGTTGCCCGCATCCGACGATCCCACCGTCGCGGTGACGACATTGCCCGCGCGCGTGACGGTCAGGGTGCTGTTCGAGAAGCTTTCGATCCGGTCGGCCAGATCCTTGCCGGTCACGAATTCGGTCCCGGCGGCGGCGGCGGCCGAGATCAGCGACTGGAACATCTGCAGGTTATAGACCTGCGTGGGATCCTTCAGCCAGTTGGTCGGGCCATAGTCGTGCCAGGGGAAGGCCAGGATCGGCGTGGTCCCGTTCGCGGTCAGGGCGGAGAATTCCTTGAGCCAGGCGGCCTCGGCCTGCTGGGGGGTCATGCCGCCCCAGCCGATCAGCGAAAAGTCGAAGGACATGTTGGGCGCCAGATAGACGCGCTGGTCCTCGGCCGGGGTCAGGAAGCCGAAGGCGCCCGGATAGCCCGCCCCGGTGCCCGAATAGCCGCCGCTGAGATAGTCGAAATACTTGATCATCTCGCGCGTGGCGTCCAGCCGCTCGGGCGCGCCGGGGACGGCGGCGCCGGTGATGGGGATGCCCAGTTCGCGCGCGATGATCTGGCGGGAATAGTCGAACTGGAACTTGTAGGACGCCTCCAGCACCGCGCGTTCCACCTCGGTCAGGGCAAGGACGCTGACGGCATTGGCATTGGCGGGGTTGGTCCGGGCCAGCAGGTCGGTCATCATGGCGTTGATCTGGCTGGCCGTCATCTGCGACAGGGCTTTGACCACGGCGGGATCGGCGTCCTCGTGGGTGGCATAGGGCGACCAGACCGGCACCCCGGCATTCACGACATTGGCATAGGCCGTGATCCGCGCCTGCAGCATCTGGTCCGTGATCAGGTCGGGCAGCAGCAGGTTGGTGTCGTGGGGATGGGTGAAGGAATGCGTCCCGATCTCGTTTTCCAGGGCGCGGATGCGGTCGTAATAGGGTTTCGAGACCGCCCAGTTCGTCACCTGGTCGGGCGCATAGGCCCCGACATTGACGTAATAGGATCCGACGAAACCGTATTTGGCATACCAGTTTTCGATGATCGGCAGCAGCGCGTCATAGATGCCGGGCTTCTGGGTGCTGACATCATAGACCTCTTGCGACTGGTCCATGTCGTTGCGCGAATAGAACAGCGACTGGTGCCGCGTCATCAGCAGGGACACGTCTGGCGCGTTGTCCTGAAGCACCCAGTCGATGGCCTCGCCCAGGATGTTGTTGTTGCCCATGATCGCGTCGGTGGCGAAATGGACGTTGCGGCCTACGGTCTGGGTGGCGATCACGGCGTCGTGGACCCCGCCGGTCACGACCTGCTCGAACAGGACCTTGCCGGTGCCGGTGATGTCGGTGAAGTTCAGATAGGCGGTGTTGCCATAGGTGCCCACCACCTGGCCCGAGCCATAGCCGTCCAGGATCGGATGGACCGCGCCCCCCGCCGCGCGCAGCGTGATCCCGCCCGTGGCGCCGAAGCCTTCCAGCGTGACGCCCAGCAGCGACTTCATCCGGGCATAGGAATCCCCGGCAAGGGCGGCCCCGGTCTCGTCATTGGTCATGAAGTTGCCCGCCGCGATCAGGCCCACGCCATAGTCGCGCACGGCGGTCGCCAGCGAGGTGGCGATGGCCGTGGCCTGGCCCCCCTGCACATGCGAGAAGCCGGGAAAGACGATGGCGTCATAGCCCGCCAGGGCGGCGGGGTTCAGCAGGTCGGCCTCGGTCAGCAGGTCGAAGGGCACGCCCGCCTGCATGGCCTGGTTCTGGGCCGCCATGAACAACTGCCCGTAGGCCGTCTTGTCATAGAAATTAGCGGCCGAGGTTTCGGAATAGACGATGGCGATGCGCGACTGCGGCGCGTCCACGGGGTTGGGCGGCGGGGCGGTGCCCACGACCAGGTTGGCGCTGGCATAGTCGCCCGGCAGGAAGACGGAATCGTTCACGTCGGCCAGCACGCGCACCTGGCCGGAATTGCCCGCCAGCAGGGCCTTGGGCACGGCGACCTCGAATCCGGTGCCGTCGGCGCTGCGGCCGAATTTCAGTTCGGCCACGAAGGTCTGGCCTGCCGCCCCGCTATACAGCCGCGCGACCCCGTCGGCGCCGATGTTGATGTTGTATTCGTGGCCCCCCGCCCATCCCCAGACCTTGTAGCCGGTGGCGCTGTTCAGGTCGGTGTCCAGCCAGATCGTGGTGTTCGCCCCGACCGATGTCCCGTTGATGGCGAAGACATAGCTGTCGCCCGCCGGATCAGAGACAAGCTGGCCGCGCAGCGTGTGGCCCGCCTGCGTGGTCAGCACGCTGCCCGCCGCCCATTCGCCCAGCGACCCGTCCAGCGTGACGCCCCCCACCACGGTCGGGGGGGTCGGCGGCGTGCTTCCCACGACGAAGTTCGCGCTGCCATAGTTGTTGGGAATGAAGACCGAGTCGTTCACATCGGCAAAGACCCGGGCCGAACCCGCGCCGCCCAGCAGGGATTGGGGCACCGCGATCTCGATGGTGTGGCCGTCGGCGCTGCGGGCATAGTCGAGGTTCGCCACGAAGGTCTGGCCCGCCGCGCCGCTGTAAAGCCGCGCGACCCCGTCGGCGCCGATGTTGATGTTGTATTCGGCGCCCGCCGCCCATCCCCAGATCTGGTATCCGGTCGCGCCGTTGCGGTCGGTGTCCAGCCAGATCGTGGTGTTCGCGCCGACCTGCGCCGCCGTGCTGGCGATGGCAAAGGTAAAGGTGCCGCCCTGCAGGTCGCCGTGCAGCGCATAGCCCGCAGCCCCCGTCGCGGCATTGTCCAGCCGGGTGGATGCGGCCCATTCGCCCAGGTTGCCGTCCAGCGTCTTGCCGCCCACCGTCACCACGGGGACGGGGTCGCTGACCAGCAGGTTCGCCGTCGCATAGGAATTGGGCAGGAAGACGGAATCGTTCACATCGGCATAAACGCGCACGGATGTGGGCGCCCCGGCCAGCAGGGTCCGGTCGATGCGGAATTCCAGCACGCGGCCATCGGCGCTGCGCGCTTCCTCAAGCTCCGCCACCAGGGTCTGCTCGGGGCCGCCGCTGTAAAGCCGGGCGGTGCCGTCCGCCGCCAGCTCGACATGGTATTCCGCGCCCCCGGCCCATCCCCAGATCTGGTATCCGGTGGCCCGGTTCAGGTCGGTGTCCAGCCACAGCGTGGTGTTGTCGCCGATCACGGCGCTGTCGGACGTGAAGGCGAAATACAGATAGCCCGGCTCGGCGATGCCCCACAGGCCATAGCCCGCGGCGCCCGTCGCGGGCGTGTCCAGGCGGGCCACGGGGGACCAGTCGGTCATGGAACCATCGATTGTCGGCATCTACGTTTCCCCTCTGCTGGAGGCCAGGCTGGCCCGCACCCGTCTTGCCGCAGCGACTCTGCAGGGCCCATCATCCCGCGCGGACCGGGCGCCGATCAACGAACCCGGCGGCCAGTGACCATCAGGCGAGCGGGCCTGACGGAACGGCTAACACCAAAGGAGAATGCCGCCTGCCCCAAGGGCTAATCCGGGCGGCGTCCGGGGCAGGGAACAACCCCCCGGCTGGCCGGTTGCCCTTCCACCCACGGCAAAGGAGCGGCAGCATGGCATTCCGACAGGCGGCACCCCGCCCCGCCCTGCGGCCCGGCGGGTAAGGCCATGGCGCTGTGGCAGCAGGCGGGGCTTTGGGGGCTTCTGGGGGGATCGGCGCTGGTCATCGGGGCGGCCCTCGCCTGCCTCGTGGAACTGCCCCGGCGCGTGACCGCCGGGATCATGGCCTTCGGCTGCGGGGTGCTGATCTCGGCGGTGGCCTATGACCTGCTGCTGGAAGGATACCAGCAGGCCAGCATCCGCCCCATCGTGGCGGGCGCGCTGGCGGGGTCAGTTGCCTTCGCGCTGGCGAACCGGGCGGTGTCGCGCGGGGGCAAGGCCTGCCACCGCAAGCGGTCGGGCGAACAGCAGACGGACGCCGACGACGGCGGCGGCTTCGCCATCGCCATCGGGTCATTGCTGGACGGCATCCCGGAATCCGTGGTCCTGGGCGTCAGCCTGGTCGGCGGGGGCGGGGTCAGCGTGGCGATGCTGGCCGCCATCTTCCTGTCGAACCTGCCCGAGGGGCTGTCCAGCGCCGCCGGGATGCGCAAGGCCGGGCGCGGCCGGACCTATGTGCTGGGGTTGTGGACGGGGATCGCGCTGATGTCGGGGATCGCCTCGGCCCTGGGGGCGGGGCTTCTGGCCGATGCCTCGCCCGCCGTCCTGGCCACCGTCAGCGCCGTCGCCGCCGGGGCGCTGCTGACCATGATCGCGGACACCATGATCCCCGAGGCGGTCGAGGTCGAGGGGGGCATGACCGGCGTCCTGGTGGTGCTGGGCCTGCTGGTGGCCTTCGTGCTGTCCCAGGGGGGCCGGGGCGGCTGAGGATGCCGCCCCGGCAGGGCGTCAACTCAGGTGATGCACCTCTTGCAGGCCATGGACGGGCGTGTCGATGCCGGCTTGGCGCGCCTTCAGTTGCAGCGCCAGATACAGCGAATAATGCCGCGACTGGTGCAGGTTGCCGCCGTGGAACCACAATCCCGGCTGCTGCGTGGGCTTCCACATGTTGCGCTGCTCGCCTTCCCACGGGCCCGGATCCTTGGTGGTGTCGGACCCGAGGCCCCAGCATTTGCCCACCCGGTCCGCCACGTCCTGCCCGATCAGGTCCGCCGCCCAGCCGTTCATCGACCCGTAGCCCGTCGCATAGACGATCAGGTCGGCGGGCAGTTCGGTGCCGTTGTCCAGCAGCACGCCGTTTTCCGTGATCTCCTGCACCTGGCCATGGGCCAGCTTGATCTGGCCGTCGATGATCAGCTGGCTGGCCCCCACGTCGATGTAATAGCCCGATCCGCGCCGCAGGTATTTCATGAACAGCCCCGAATCGTCGTCGCCGAAGTCCAGCCGGAAGCCCGCCTTTTCCAGTCCCGCATAGAAGTCCGCATCGCGTTCGCGGATCTGGTCGTAAAGCGGCACCTGCCATTGGTGCATGATCCGATACGGCAAGGATGCGAAGATCAGGTCGGCCTTTTCCGTGGTCATGCCGCTGGCCACGGCCTGTTCGGAATAAAGCGCGCCAAGGCCGATCTCCATCAGGCTGTCGGACTTGACGATATGGGTCGTGGACCGCTGCACCATGGTCACGTCCGCGTCGTGTTCCCACAGCGCCGCCGCGATGTCGTGGGCCGAGTTGTTGGACCCCACGATCACCACCCTTTTGCCCGCATAGGCATCGGGGCCCGGGTGCTGCGACGAATGGTGCTGCTCGCCCCGGAACCGCTCCATGCCGGGGAAATTCGGGATGCGCGGCTTGCCCGACATGCCGGTGGCCAGCACCAGTTCCTTGGGGTGCAGCGTCACCTCTTGCCCGTCGCGGTCGATCACCACGGTCCATTCGCCCTTTTTGGCGTCGAAGCTCGCGGACTTGCAGGTGCTGCGCGTCCAGTAGTTCAGCTCCATGACCTTTGTGTACATCTCCAGCCAGTCGCCGATCTTGTCCTTGGGGGCGAAGACCGGCCAGTTCTCGGGGAACTTGAGATAGGGCAGGTGGTCGTACCAGACCGGGTCGTGCAGGCAGAGCGATTTGTAGCGGTTGCGCCACTGATCGCCCGGGCGGTCGTGCTTGTCCACGATGATCGCGGGCACCCCAAGCTGGCGCAGCCGCGCGCCAAGCGCGATGCCGCCTTGCCCGCCCCCCACGATCAGGGTGTGCGGCTGGCGGGTATAACCCAGCTCAGACGCCTCGGCCTCGCGTTCCTCCTTCCAGCTGGGGCGGTTCTTGCCCGCGCCGTGTTTCGCGCCCAGGGGCCGGGCGAAACCCTTGGCTTCCTCGTGGCCTTTGAGTTCCTGAAGCGCGGTCAGCAGCGTCCAGATGCGCCCGTCGCGCAGCCGCACCAGGCCCTGGCCGCGCCCCACCTTTGTTTCAAAGCGGAACCAGGCGGTGATGATGCCGTCCTCCTCGCCCGGAACCTCGGTGTCGTCCAGGTGCCAGCCGGTCGGCCGGATATGGCCCAGTTGCGCGCGCAGCATCGCGGCCACCTGGTCCGGCCCCTCCATGGTGCGGATGTTCCAGGTAAAGCTGACCAGGTCGCGCCAATAGCAGTCGGTCACGAACAGCGCCGCCGCGCGGTCGATGTCGCCCGCCTCCAGCGCCGCGCCAAGCTGGTCCAGCACCGCGCGGGCGCGGTCGGCCACCGAGAAATCGAGCATGTTGTCCTCCCGTGAAGTGGTTCTCCCTGGGGAAAGGCTGGGGCAGGGCGGGCGGCGGAAACAGGAAAAACCCCCGCCGCAGCGCGGCAAATCCGCGCCGCAGCGCAGAGGCGTTGCAGATGCAACGCCCGCGCAACACGGGGCGCAACGGTCAGGGGGCCGCGCCCAGGCGTTGCAGCCGCCGCAGCACGGTCGAACGGTTGACGCCCAGCCTGCGCGCGGCCAGCGCCATGTTCCCGCCGCAGGCCTCCAGCACGGCCTGCAACTCGGCCTGCGGATCGGGGCGGGCGGGCGGGGCCAGCAGCGGCGGGGGCAGGTCGGTCGCGTCGATCACCGGGCCTTCGGCCAGCAGGGCGGCGGCCTGCAGGGTCGCCGCCAGTTCCCGCAGGTTGCCCGGCCAGTCGCGCGCCTTCAGATCCGCCCGCGCCCCCGCCGACAGACGCAGTTCGCCCGGATGGGCGGCGCGCAGCAGCCGATCAGTCAGCCAGTCGAAATCCCGGCGCAGCCGCAGGGGCGGCACAGGCAGCGCCGCGCCCGCGATGCGGAAGAACAGATCGGCCCGAAAGGCGCCCGCGGCCACCGCCCCGGCCATGTCGCGCCGGGCGGTGGCGATGACGCGCAGCTTGCAAGGGGCCAGGCGGCGCAGCAGCACGGCCTGCGCGGGGGCGTCCAGATCCTCGATCCCGCGCAGGAACAGCGTGCCCGCAGGATCGTCCCAAAGATCCAGGCCCGCCAGCGCGGCGGCGTCCTGACCGGCGCAGTCGATGACCCGGAAGGGCGCGGGTTCCGGGCGGCACATGTGGATGGCGCGGGCCAGGCGTTCCTTGCCGGTGCCGGTCTCGCCCGTGACCAGCAGGGGGACCGCGCTGCCCGCCAGGCGCGCGGCCTGCGCCAGCAGGGCCCCCATCGCGGGATCGGGACCGGCGAGGCTGGACAGGCCCCCCGGCAGCAGCGGCTGGCCGCGCGGCAGGCGGGCGGCCTG
>NZ_JAFLRK010000046.1 GCF_017315735.1 Paracoccus shandongensis | reverse complement strand
TGTGCGCGTCCTCATGGGGCTTCGCCCCGCGCCGGACGGCTTCCCCCAATGCGGCCGTGCCGCATGCGCGAGGGCTTCCCGCCCTCGCACTCCCGGCCAGCGGAACAGCCGCTGGACCCTGTTCGTGAAAGGCAGCGTCGGCGTGGCGATCTATCATCTCAGCGCCAAGGTGATCGGCCGGAAGGGCGGGCGCTCCTCCGTGGCGGCTGCGGCCTACCGGGCCGGGGGGCGGCTGCGGGACGAGCGCCAGGGGATCGAGCATGACTACAGCCGCAAGGGTGGGGTGGTGCATGCGGAGATCCTGGCCCCCGAGAATGCGCCGGACTGGATGCGGGATCGGGACCGGCTGTGGAATGCCGTGGAGGCCGTTGAGCGCCGCAAGGATGCGCAGCTTGCCCGTGAGGTCGAGGTTGCGCTTCCCCGCGAGCTGGACCGGGGGGAGCGGCTGGAGCTCTTGCGCGGCTTTGTGCAGCGGCAGTTCGTCGGTCGCGGGATGATTGCCGATCTGGCGGTTCATGAAGGACGCGCGCGCGACGGGCATGGCCAGCCGCATGCCCATGTGATGCTGACGCTGCGTGAGCTGACCGGTGAGGGCTTTGGCAAGAAGGACCGGTCCTGGAACGAGCCTGAGCTTCTGCTGGGCTGGCGGGAAGCTTGGGCACGGGAGGCTAATGCCGCCTTGGAGCGGGCAGGGCGCTCGGAGCGGATCGATCATCGATCGCTTCCTGTGCAGCGCGCGGAGGTGGAACGAGAAGCCACGCGGGCGTGGGGTGCCGGGCAGGAAGAACGCGCCCGCCAGCTTGAGGGCAAAATGGTGGAGCTCTCGCGCGAGCCAGAGCCGAAGATCGGGCCGGCTGCCAATGCCCTGGAGAAGCGCGGGATCGAGACCGAGCGCGGCAATGCCTTCCGGGCGGCGCAGGTGCGCAACGCGGAGCGGCGCGAGTGGGGCTGGCGGCAGTTGGAGCTGCGGTTTGAGCTGGCCGAACGCGGCCGGGCCTTTGTGGCGGCGGCACGCGAGCGGATCGGGCAGCTCTGGCAGAGGGCCGAGGCGGCGATGGGAAAAATCAGGGAGAGGATGATGGGCCAGATGGAACGGGCAGACCGGTCGGCTGACAGAGAGACGCAGCGGGCCGCCGTGCTGGGACGTGGTGGGGCCGAGGTGCAGCGCCAGGACAAGGACGTCGGCCGAGAGCGGGTGGCGCCGGTCGAGCTTGACCATGGACGCCGCAATGCCATCCTAGGTCGGCATCGAAATGACGGGCAGGAGCGGCAGTCCGGCCTGGGACGGGATCGAGAGAGGGAGCGATAAGGGTATTTCAAATGAGCTATTTTGAAGACGGGCCGTTGATGAACGGGTACGATCCCAACTGGGAAAAGAAGTTCAATCAGACGCAGGCGCTCATTGGTCAGCTGGAAAATAAGCAGCGTCAGGATTGGACAGACGATGCTCATAGCGTCGTTTCCAAGCTCCACGGTGAAATCCCCAAAATATTTCTGTCACAGTTCAGAACCGTACTGGATTATGAAAAATTCCTGCGCGAGCAGCATTGGTTTCGCGCGAAGAAACTCGGACTGCGTCTGCCGGACATCCGCGCACAGGCAACGGAAGACGAGGTAAGCGCGGCTTACCAGGCCTTCAGGGACGTGGCCGATCGCGTCGAGTCATATCAGCGGCTCCCGAAACCGGAAGAGTGGGGCAACGGACTGTTTGCTCTGGACAAGCCGGATCATGTCCAAAGGGTCATTGAAACGGTTTCCATTGATATCGGTGGCAGCCTTCTTGAGGCGCATCTCATCATCGAACATCACTCTGATGAAGTTCATGTTTGTGTCGTGGAGGACCCGCTGAGCGTATCCACCGTTCTGTCGCCTGTGAACGGATTTGGGCTGGCGAAATACCTTGCAGGTCGGATGGATATGAAAAAAGCGGGCAAGCTGGGCAAGCTTTTTGCTCGTGCCAACGGGAAGGCAGTGTTCGTATACAAGTTTTTCAGCCCGCTTTCGTCCCATGCGCCCGGAGCGCGGGTGTATCCGTGTCGGCTTGTATTTGATAATGCCGGATGCGCTGGTCTTGAAGAAATGGCGGGGATCAAAGAAGCAACGCCCCTCATGATGGAAGAGCTGTTGAAGCTTGATCGGGACGTGGCGAATTGGGCCGAAAAGTAGAAGTATCTTTACATCACGCCGTGCCTGCAGAAGCTGAGCTTCGGCGGTCAGGTGATCGAGTTCAGTGCAGTCGATTGATTCAGTGGCTTTGGAAAGACCAGCCAGAGCGGCCTGAGATCCGAAAACCCTTTCGCCTCGTCGCGAAGGGTGGCGCAGACACAAAGTCCTGATGCCGATTTGGGATCGTGGTCAGGCGTTCACACGACAAGTGAATAAGAGTGCAACTTCACAACTGCTGCGATAGGCTTGCCCAAACGCAATTTCCTGTGAGCCCTTTGCCTGCATGCCTGATACCATCTCCCACCTGATCCTCTCCCTGACCCCTGAAGACGGCGCATCCATCGGCAACGGCACGATGATGGCCTTGCTGCGTGAGCGTTTGCCTGAGCTCTCCGATGACGATTATTTCGCGGCGCGCGATGCGCTGGTGGACAATGGGGTTCTGGCCCGCGGCCGTGGGCGCGGCGGGTCGATCATGCGCTTGGTCAAGGAGGCTGAGGATGAGGACGACGGCGATGATGCGGATGCCGATGATGAGGGGGACGGCTTCGAACTGACCCTGACCGACGAGCCGGAGCCACAGCAGCGCGCAGCCCCTCGCAGCAAAAAGGCTATGCGCAAGCCGAACGGTCCAATGCAGGTGCTCAGCTATCGTCATGGTGAGATGCGGATGAACAATCCCGAGGTGGGGATGGTCCATGCTGGCACCGATCCGGATGGCGAAAAGACGGTCTGGGCCTATGATCCTCATCTGGATCCGGTGCTGAACTTTGACAGCGCACGGGCAGGGATCGAAAAGCTGATCGATGATGCGCTGGCCAGCGCTGACCCTGAACGCATGAAGGACGCGTTGCAGGAGCTGAAGCGGCTGCAGGCGCCCTATCTCAACTGGACGGGCAAGGCGGAACGGACCAGCGTCGAAGTGGATACCGTCTCGCTCCATGTCCATGAACGGGTGGACCCGGCGACGATCCTCGCCAACGTGGCGAAGCGGCTGAAGGGCAAGGATGCTTCAACGCAATGGCGGCAGCCGGACCTATTCGCGGCGCCGTTCGAGAACCTGCCGCTGCGCCAGGCGCTGGATTTCTACCACCACGAAAAGGGCTGGTCGAACCGGCTGGTGGCGGGCGACAGCCTCTTGGTGATGAACTCGCTCCTGACCAAGGAAAGCATGGGCGGCAAGGTTCAGATGATTTACATCGATCCGCCCTACGGCATCAAATACGGCTCGAACTTTCAGCCATTCACGAACAAGCGCGACGTGAAGGATCGCTCGGACGACGACCTCACCCAGGAACCCGAGATGATCAAGGCGTTCCGGGACACTTGGGAGCTCGGCATCCACTCCTACCTCACCTACCTGCGCGACCGGCTTATGTTGGCGCGGGAATTGCTAACCGAAAGTGGGTCGGTGTTTGTGCAGATGGGAGATGAGAACACGCATTTGGCTCGCTCACTTATGGATGAAGTTCTTGGTAAGGAAAATTTTGTCGCTGAGATCTTTTTCCAAACAGCCGCAAATCAAAACACAAAGAGGATTCAACGGCTTTATGATTGTCTGATCTGGTACAAGGGTCAAGGAAGTTTGAAGTTCAGAGAAATTTTCCGAGACCGTAGCGAAGGGGAAATTGAGTCCGTCTTTAATGCTCGTGACCCTGAAACGGGAGAACCCATTAAAACAGCACAGCTCAAATCTAATGAACACGTGCCGCGTTTGAAGAAAGCTGGAAGATTAACGATTGACGAGAAGTACTGGAAAAGGAAATTTTCAGACTTCCCACTTCTTCGCTACGACAACGTCTGGAAGGGAACCGTGGAGTCGACTTTTTCGAAGGAAAAGGTCTACGTGGTTCAAACCAACTTGAATGTGCTCGAACGCTGCCTGCTAATGACCACCGATCCCGGCGATCTGGTGCTCGATCCTACCTGCGGCTCCGGCACCACCGCCTTCGTGGCCGAGAAGTGGGGGCGGCGCTGGATTACCTGTGATACCTCGCGTGTGGCGATCACGCTGGCCAAGCAGCGGCTGATGACCGCCAGCTTTGACTACTATGCATTGCGGTATCCGCATGAGGGGCTGACGGGTGGCTTCGACTACGAAACAATCCCCCATGTTACGCTAACGAGCATCGCCGATAACCCCGACATCGACGCGATCCATGACGAAGACCACCCGAAGATCGCGACGGCGCTGGCCGATTTAAACACCGCCTTGGCAGCCACTCCGCCGAAGCCACTCAAGGGTGCGCGCAAGGGCAAGCCGGTGGATTTCGCCAAGGGCGACAACTTGTACGAATGGGAGGTGCCCTTCGACTGGCCGGACGACTGGCCCGAGGCCGTCCGTGCCTCCTTCGACGCCTTCCACGCTGCTCGTCAGGCGATGCAACGTCGGATGGACCAGTCCATCTCCGACCATGCCGAGCAGGAGACGCTCTACGACAAGCCGCGGATCGACAAATCCAAGCTGCGCATCTGTGGGCCGTTCTCGGTCGAAGCGGTCCCGGCGCCGACCGTCCTGTCGCTGGACGACAGCATTCCGCCGCAAGAGGCCGACGAGACCGTCGCCCGCTCTGGCGAGACCTCCCGCCAGGCGCTGTGGCGCGACGAACTCCTGAAGACCGGCGTGCGCGGCAAGGGCGGCGCCATGCTCCGCTTCGCCGAGTTCGAGACGCTGCCGGGGCTGAAACACATCCACGCCAGAGGATCTATGGCCGAGACGGGCGAGCGCGTCGTCGTTAGCTTCGGCCCCGAACACGCGGCACTGGAGCAGCGGCAGGTGGAGCTGGCACTGACCGAGGTTGAGACCCTGCGCCCGTCACCCAAGTTCATCCTGTTCTGCGCCTTCACCTTCGACCCCGAGGCGGCGAAGGACATCGACGAGGTAAACTGGCCGGGCGTGACGCTGCTCAAGGCGCAGATGAACACCGACCTCTTGACCGAGGATCTGAAGAAGGGCCGTAGCTCCAACCAGTCGTTCTGGCTGATGGGCCAGCCCGATGTGGACCTGCGCAAACGTAAGGACGGCCTGTGGGAGGTCGAGGTCAACGGCTTCGACTATTTCGACCCGCGCAAGGGGGATCTGGTTTCCGGCGGTACAAAGCAGATCGCCATGTGGTCGTTGGACGTGGATTACGACAACCGCTCGCTGATGCCGCATCAGGTGTTCTTCCCGATGGCGGATGCCAAAGGCGGCTGGAACCGCCTGCGCAAGACTGTGCGCGCAGAACTGGACGAAGACCTGCTGGAGCAGTTCCACGGCTCGGTGTCGCTGCCCTTCGAGGCGGGCGAAAACCGGCGCATCGCTATTAAAATCGTGGACGACCGTGGAATCGAGTCGCTGAAGATTATGCGGCTCGAGGACTGACCCATGTCACTTATCATCAACAGGCCGTGGGAATGCCCGGCGCAGCACTGGGTCGAAGGCAAGGGCGGCAAGCTGGAGATCAAGCCGGAGCGACGGCCGGCGAGCTATGACGTCTTTGACGCGCGCAACAACACTAAGCGCACCGAGGTGCTGGATTTGGTGAACACAATCCGCACGCGCGTGGATCAGTGGCGCGAGGATGGCTGGCCAGGGGTGACTATCGTCACCCGCAAGCTGCTGGAGCACTGGCACGACCGTGAAGCGCGGCAGCATCCGTTCTACTTTTGCCAGCTCGAGGCGATCGAGACGTTGATCTGGTGGGTCGAGGGCGCCGAAGCCTACAAGCAGGGCATCGCAATCCCGGGCGATGGCGGAGTGTGGGAGCGGCTCTGCAACAAGATGGCGACGGGGTCCGGCAAGACCACAGTGATGGCGATGATCATTACGTGGCAGGTGTTGAACGCGCTGACCTATCCGAAGCGCAACAAGGATTTCAGCCGCGCCGTGTTCATCGTGGCGCCGGGCCTGACGGTGAGGGAACGGCTTCAGGTGCTGATCCCCCGCGAGGGCAGCTACTACGACGAGTTCAACCTGTGCCCCTCCGAGGCCTTGCGTCAGAAGCTGAACCACGCCGAGGTGCTGATCGAGAACTGGCACACGCTGATGCCGCTGAAGGAAGCGGACCGCTCGGTCGTCAAGAAGGGGCGCGAGTCCGACGAGGCCTTCACGCGGCGGGTGTTGGGCAAGCTGGCGGCGCACAAGGACATCATCGTCATCAACGACGAGGCGCACCACGCCTATCGCAAACCACCCGAGGTGAAGATCAGCAAGAAGGTAGCCGAGGAGCAGGGTATCGACCTTGACGAGGCGACGCGCTGGATCGAGGGTCTGGACCGCATCCACAAGACCCGGCGCATCCAGCGCTGTTTTGACCTGTCGGCCACGCCCTTTGCGCCGACCGGCAAAGCTAGCACCGACACGGCGCTGTTCGACTGGATCGTCTCGGATTTCGGATTGAACGACGCGATTGAGGCCGGGCTGGTGAAAACGCCGCGGGTCGTCGTGCGCGATGATGCCGTTCCCGACGCGAAGACGCTGCGCTCAAAACTCTACCACATTTACCGCGACCCGACCGTCTCCGAAGACCTGAACCGCAAGGCCGAAGCCTATGAGGCGCTACCCAAGCTGGTTCAGGACGCCTATACGCTGCTTGGCGCCGACTGGCAGGAAACCCGGACGCGTTGGCGGGAGGCCGGGCATCATTCCCCGCCCGTCATGCTGACGGTTTGCAACCGCACCGAGACCGCAGCGCGCATTGAGACCTACTTCAACAAGGGTGATGCGCACTGGCCCGAGTTGCATGCACCGACCCGGACACTTCGGGTCGACTCCAGAGTTCTGGAAAAGGCCGAGATCGGCGAAACCTCGACTTCCGACAAGGATTACGAGGCACGACTGAAGGCAATCGTCGACGCGGCGACCATCCCGGAAACCCGGCGTCAACAGTTCCTCGCCCTAAGGAAGGAGGAATTGCTGCGCGAGATAGTGGACAACGTCGGGAAACGCGGTGCGGCCGGTCAGGATCTGCAGAACGTCGTTTCGGTGGCGATGCTGTCGGAGGGATGGGACGCCAAGAACGTCACGCACATTATGGGGCTCCGGGCCTTCACATCCCAGCTGCTGTGCGAGCAGGTCGTCGGGCGTGGATTGCGTCGAGTGTCCTATGACACAGACGAGAACGGTCTGTTCTTGCCCGAATACGTCAACGTCTTCGGCGTGCCGCTCTCGATCTCGGAAACCGGAGAAGGTGGCGACGCTCCGCCGCCTCCGAAGCCGACGACGCAGATCGAAGTCGTGCCCGAGCGGGCAGATCTGGAACTTCGCTGGCCAAACGTGCTGCGTGTCGAAACGGTCGTCAAACCAGAGCTCACCATCGACTGGAGTGTTGTGCAGCCACTCGTCCTCGATCCTGCAAGCACACCGATCAGCGCCGAACTCGCCCCGGCGCTTGGCGGGGCGACAGACATGGGCAAGGTCACTTCCATCGATCTTGAGAAGCTACCGGATGGCTTCCGCCTGCAACGCCTCGTTTTTCAGGCCGCCAGAAAAGCCTTTGCCGAGCTCAGCCATGGTTTTTCAGGCAGCCGTGAATATCTGGCGGCGCAGCTGGTCAGGATCGTCGAGGCGTTTCTCAACTCCGACCGTCTCGAGATCCCGTCGCTGTTTCACTCCGACCCGCTTCGGCGGCGAATTCTTATCGCGCTCAACATCGACCTCGTCGTTCAGAATGTACTGAGCAACGTGACGGAGCAGAATACGGAACGCTTGACGCCGGTGTTCGACGAGGAAAACCCGATCGGCGCCACCAGCCAGATGCGGACTTGGTACACCACCAAGCCGTGCTTTCCGACCACCAAGTCGCATATTAGCCATCTGGTGGGAGACTCCGCTTGGGAAGGCCATGCGGCCAATGTCTTTGAGAAGCGCGAGGACATTCTCTCATACGCCAAGAACGATCACTTGGGCTTTCAGATCTACTATATGTGGGCCGGTTCACGTCGGCGGTATGTTCCGGATTTCCTCCTCCGCCTTGCCAACGGCACGACGCTGGCGCTCGAGATCAAGGGCGTCGACAGTCCGCAGAACAAGGCCAAACGCGCCGCACTGAATGAATGGGTCCGAGCTGTGAACTCGTTCGGAGGGTTCGGTCATTGGGCGTGGGACGTGGCGTTCAGGCCGAGCGATGTGCAGGACATTGTTACAAAGCATGCTGTGGCTACGACAGCCGCGGAACCGGCACCTGTGGTTTGATGATGATTGAGGCTGCAATCGTGGTCGAAAGCTAGAAAGGTCATGCAGGGTTCGAGCTGGCTTAGAGCATAGCTTCGGCTCCCCCTGCGGCAGACCGCATCAATGCGGGACTGGTTTCATCATTGAAGCCGTTCCGCGATCCACATCTTGATCAGGGCTTGGCGGGTGATGCCAAGCTTTTGCGCTTGGCGGTCCAGACTAGCGACCACCCATGCCGGGAAATCCACGTTCACCCGCTTGGCCTCGACATTGAGGCGGCGCCCCTTGGTCCAATCGACATGGGCAGACATGTCCTCGCCCGCGTCGAAGCGTTCGTCGAATTCAGTCGCCTTCATAATGGTCGATCTCCTGCTTGCGGGCGCGGCGCACGGAGATGATCCGCACCCGGTCGCTCCGATATGTGTAGACGGCCGTCCAATGCCTAGCCCCGATCATGCCGACCGCCAGAAAGCGCGGCTCATCCGTGACGTTGGCGGGGGCCTCGATCAGATAAGGATCATCCCAGAGAGCTTGGGCCTCATCAAAGTCGATCCCGTGCTTTTCACGGTTCGAGGCACTCTTTTCGGGATCATACTCGAATTTCATCAATGACAATGTATAATCAAAATAGGATAATTACTATACCATTTTAGACAAGAAAACTACCCAAACATGGCCAGTTGCTGCGGCTCAACCCAATAGCCGCGTTGCCGCTTGCGGGCTTCCAGAGCCAACAAGGCGGCCAAAGCCTGCTCGTGCGTGGCAAAACAGTCCAGCCGGATCCGGCCGCCCCGCCCGATCCGCCCCCATTCCCGGTAGAGAGTCCATTCCCCAAACAGATTGGGCAGCACGGCCAGCCGGTAGAAGCGGGCCACATTCTTTGCGGGAACGTGCTTTTCAAGGTAGGTCTGCATGGGCCTCAGAGATGATACCTGCGAGCGATTTCCAGAGCTTCGGCCTGTTCGGTGCCGATATAGTCCTTGGTGCTTTCGATGCTGGCATGGCCGAGCAGAAGCTGAGCCGCCCGTAGGTTGCCGGTCTGCTGGTGGATATAGGTCGGAAACGTTCGCCGCAGGGAATGGAGCCCGTAAAGGGCGGGATCGAGGCGGGCCTTTTCCAGCCAGGATTTGAACAGCCGCCAAAGTTGGCTTTCACTGAGATGGCTTTGTGACCATCGAGGGCCCTGCCCAGTGAACAGCCAAGCATGCAGCGGCTTCTCGGCATCGGCCAGGTATGCCCGCAGGCTGTCGCGGGTTGCCGGCGACAGCCGTGCCTGAACAGGCCGGACATTCCGCTTCTCGGTCTTCTTCTGCCGGATCTCAACGATCTCGCGGATGCCGGCGGGGGTGGCCACATCCGAGACGCGCAGGCGCACCAGGTCAGAGCCGCGAAAGCTGGTATCCACCGCGATGTTGAAGAGCGCCAGATCACGCAGGGCGCGGTCCTGGCGCAGAAGCAGCCGGATCAACGCCACCTGGTCCGGCGTGAGCGGAGGCTTCTTGCCCACCACCTTTCCCTTGTTCCAGGCCGCTCTCGATCCATCCATAATCACCCAATCCACTTGCACGCTATTCCCAGCATTATGCCCGGAACCTCGCATATGGAAAGGCCATCCTATGAGGACATTGCGAAAAGCCCAGCTTTTGTTGAGCTTTGCAGAAGACAGCCATGCGCGCTTCTAACCAAAAGCTCGCATGGATAAAAGTGTAATGTATAAAACGGCGCAGGTGAAAGTTGCCTGTGCAGACGAATCGGCCGTCCGAAAATAGCATGCGTAATGGTTGGCTCGACCGACCACACTCAAGCTTCTCAGCTGTTTCCGAAGATCTTGCGTCGATGATATTCCATATAGACCGCTTGCTTCTTCGTAAGAGGTCTCTGCTCTAAGCGGGGCGATAATCCCCATGCCGAAACCACGTCATGCGGAAGAGACGGGCACAGGATCAATGCGCCGCTGTCCTCAAAGGTGATGTAGCCGCGGTCGAATAGACGATCTACGTGCGGGGAAAGAAGCAATCCATTGTTCCCGTCTAGCTTTTCGAAGTCGTTGCTCTTCGACCAGGGCTTGATATGGCTAGCGGTCAAGAACCGGTCATCAGTGATACCGGTGATGCGACATCCAACTTCATGCTGCTTGAGGTTCTTTCGGTACTGACCTTGACCAAGCCTTGATAACACAAGCTGGTACTTCTCCGTAGCGCCAATATCAGTCCGGTTCTGGATTTCACGCTCATGGCCTTCTTCAAGGGCCACCTTGAGCTGTCGGCCGATTAGTGACAACAGCGCTTCTGCCATAGCTTCCGGGATTTCAGCTAGGTAGACCTGGTTGCCGACGCCATCAGCGCGAATAGGCGCGTATCTCTTGGGTAAGAGTGGTGCCAGCAGATTCATGTGGTCCTTTGGCTTAATGGGATTGCTGAGCTCTTCGTAGTTAACTTGCACCAACCAACCGTCAGCATCCCAACCATCGCCTGCTTTCCCAAACTCCTTGGGCTTCTCCGCGGAACGGGCCGGTGCTGAAACTGCCCCTACTGTTTTGATAAACGTGTCCGCAAAAGAAAATACGAAGTCCCCCGAGTTGACCTCGGTCATGTTTTGATAAAATTGGTTGAAGCCCCCGCCTTTGTTGGTCTTCGGCGACCACATATAGCCGCCGCCAACCTCTGCCTTGTAGGTTTGGTTTTGATTGACCCACCAGTAGCGCGACATCAAAGCTTTCCTTCAGATTGAGTACTTGCGGCTAAGCTTAAGAGACAATGAATTTTAACAACATCCCTTGGCTGGGTACGCTTCAGGCTCGAACCGGGATTTCGCCGCCTTCCCACGAAGGTCAGCTATAAGCGCCATGCTAATGCGTCTACCTGAACACCTTCGAGACCGGGTCCGAGGCCCGCAAGGGGATCGGTGCCTGGATCAGCTATTACAACGAAAAACGTCCGCACTCATCGCACCGGTTGCTGACGCCAGCTGAAGCCTATGATACCGCCAACCAGAACCTGAGAGCCGCTGCCTGATATGAAACCCATGCCAAAGCTTAGCAAGGCGGCAAACTGGTCGAAAATCCCGGACCACCTCTGAGCGCTTGAAGCATAGACGTCAGCGAACCGGAAGCTCTTTTGTCAACACAGCCGAGAGAGAAACAGCGCTTAAGAACCGAGTTCCGCGGCAACACTAAACTAGCTCATCTAACTGATTCATAGGCAAGTTTTTATAAATTTTTCTTTAAACAGCCACGCTGTTTCTTGGGTGTAAGTAGATAAAAATCTAGTGCTACAAGGCACATCTTTTCTACTCCCTTTTTCATCCAAACCAGTGTAGAATAAACGGAGTAAGGCATAAAATCTCTGATGTGGGACGGCTAACGATGAGAGCATCTTCATCGAACGGTAGTTCTATTAATAATAAAACAGTATTTCTGATATACAAAAAAAATTATATTAATATCTACCAAATACCTAGAATAACGTTGCTATTTGCAGGGAGCGTGTAATATTGATTTGCCATACTAGTCAGTCTGCTAATGATTGGTTGTTGCTAATGTAATGTCATAGGCAGGGAAAGGCACGGTGGGTAATATTGGTCTGAAAACATATATAACCGCCAAAGATATTTGTTGATATTCAGTGCGAGGATCTTTATCGCAGACGCCGCTGGCTAGGAAAAACAATAACGCATGAGGAATAGGTAGGACTGAGGTAAACTGGTACATAGTATCAAGGAGTATCGTTATGAAAGTCAATGCAAAAGGACTGGCGCTTATCAAACACTTCGAAGGACTTTTCCTCGAAGCGTACATTGACCCAGTAGGCGTATGGACAATAGGATATGGCCATACAAAAAATGCTAAAAAAGGCATGAAAATAACTGAGGGTGAAGCCGAGGCTCTACTTAGAGAAGACTTATCTTTGCATGAAGCTTTTGTTGAATCTCATGTTAGTATTAGTATCAATGACGATGAGTTTTCTGCTCTAGTATCTTTTGCTTTCAATGTTGGGAATGGCGCGCTTAAATCATCCACTCTTCTTCAGCTCCTTAATTCTGGCAAGAAGAGAAAGGCTGCGGAACAATTCGACGCATGGGTTAAAGGAACTGTAGGTGGTAACAAAGTTACACTGCCAGGTCTGGTTCGTAGGCGAGAAGCGGAAAGAAAGTTATTTGAGTCAGGTGAATTGGACTTTGGGTATGGTCCTGTTAAAATATCGGAGGAGCTGTCCAAAAAATCTTTGTCGTTGGTAAGTTCTGACGCGCTAGCAATGTCTGGATTCAAGGCTAAGTTCGACACATGGACAATAAAACATTTTTCAGCACATGAATTGCTTGTAAAAGGCTATCAAAACAGCAACTCCGATAGTGATGCCTATGGTTTGAACACTGATCCACCAGAGGAATTATGGGATAATATTATTACAACCATTCGGGTTTTGGATCTTCTTCGTGAACAGCTTGGCGTTCCTATAATGACAACTTCTGTGTATCGGAGTCCGGCTTACAATAAGGCAATTGGCGGCGCAAAAAATAGCTTGCATATGGAGTTTAACGCTATAGATTTTATTGTAAAAAACACCACTCTTACTCCTAGTCAATGGGCATCACGTCTTCAAGATATGAAAGCTGCTGGTGTTTTTGACGGATGGATTGGAGTGTACGATCACTTCGTGCACCTTGACACACGCGGAAACCTTCCTTTGTGAAGCCTTTACTGTCGTAACGTTCATCGCGTAACACCTTTTTCATAGTAAATAAATGTTCAAAAGGTAAAAAGGACTTTGGTGCACTGGGCTGCCAAGGGATGAAGGTATTTCCTGGCGATAGATCAAAAGAACACCGTAGAGGGGGCCTGATGATGAGCTTGAACGAGGGTGGAAAGGATGTTCCGGCTTCTCCAGCCGAGGGCAGCCCTCCTACAAATGAGCTTTCTTCAGGCGAAAAAAAAGATGGAGTTATTAGAAAAAACATCTTTCAGTTTCTGCACTACATGCAAGATGGAAAAAATCTTCTAGCATTATTATCTGCAAGTGTTGTCATTATTTTTTTGATGTTATATTTGAAACCTTGGGTTAACTATGTTGAGCCAGGAGCTAGAGATATATCTAGCGCATGGTTCAAGCAAATAGGCCGCTATGGTATAATTGGCCGATTTCCTCCAGAAGAAGATTTTCATGTGGGTGATGTATACGCAATAATCGGTACTGTAAATTCAGATTATCCTGATGATGCTTATGAAAAAGACGAAAAAAAAGATCACGCTGCATCACTTGAGGGAAGGTCGGTCAGAATTGGTTACATAAATCTTCGATCTGATATGGATGCTGAGGTTGATCGACCGAATTTTCCTGACACTAAAATTGCAAGTAACGGCAAGCCAGATTTCTCGCAGGGACGAGAAGAATCAACGAAAAGTTCTAATTCCAAGATTTTACTGAGTCGGATAGCGTTTCCTACAATCATCCTAAATAGAGGTAGTGACTCGGAAGCGGGGTTTCGATTTCTTCCAGCTGCTCTTAATGGTGGTGGAAAAGATGCGGTATTTGACGAAATTAGAATTCCTAATGCGGAAACATACGGTGCGCCTGCCGTTAACGCAAGCGCAAGATTGATCTTATGGTGCAAAGACGAACAAACAAAGCTATATTGTGAAGACGGCCCTCTTAGGCGCGCTTTATCATTTTCTATAAGCCCGAGAGTTTATGACAAAGATGAGTCAGGAAATTACGTTTACAAACTTAAAGTTCAGCTTGTTTCTAGAGTGTATGTGACTCGCGAGTTAAAAATTAGAAGATTGGTTAATAATAGTAATGGACTTGGCCTTGGCAGTGGAGGGGGTACTTCAGAGATAGTAGATATTTCTGAGGCCGTTACTAAGGTTAATACTGAAGGAGAAGATGTAGGAAATTTGAAAATACTAGAGGATCGCGCAACTAGAAGCAGCCAATTTCAAGATTCTGGCACGGCGAGAATTATATCTTCATTCGCTTCAGTAGAAGATGTTGGTTTGGACGCCGTTTTCCCAAGGCCTATGGTATTTGGTTTTAAGGCCATTACTATAGATGTTCCACCAAATAAACCGGAGAAAAAGCAATGACCAAATACCATCTTTGGATTACCGTTCTCAGCATCTTTTCTGCCTTTCCTGCTGTTTCCCAGCAAAGTGACGAGCTATCCCGTGCGCCTGGAACTTCGTCCCAAGATGTTGGCGACACTGCACCATGCAGCCCATTCCCGATGTGCTCCTTCAAGGAGGGGACTTTTCCGGTTCAGCCAGGTGAGCCTCCGATCGGAACGCGGGATCTGGAGGCTCTAGTTAATCCTGAGGCGTCGGTGCTGTCAGATGACAACAGGAGCTCCTTGCAGGAGCAGATTATTCAACAGGATTTCGGTGCCAGCGTGGAAGGACGACAATAAATGCTATGGTTAAAACAGACCAAATTAGAGTGACTCTGTCGCAAACAGCACGAGAGGGTTACAAAGGTATCAGTACAGTTGCTAAGCTTGAGCGATTAGCGAAGGACTGATCCGCATAACGAAACGGAAGCGCTAGTGTTCACCACCTAACGGAAGATTCCTTCTTGTAGTCGCGTCTGGCATGTTCGGCGGATGAGACGAGACGACATCAGCCTTTACCTTGGCCCTGCCGATCGAGCGCGGCTTGAAACCGTGCTCACTGACCGAAACACGCCACGCAAGGTGGTCTGGCGGGCCGAGATCATTCTGGCTACCGCCGATGGCTACGGCACCAACGAGATCATGCGGCGTGCAAGGATTTCGAAGCCCACTGTCTGGCGTTGGCAATCCCGCTATCTCGACGAGGGTGTGGCAGGGCTGCTGCGCGACAAGACCCGGCCTTCGCGGGTGCCTCCGCTGCCCCGGGAGACACGGCTGATGGTGATCGCGAAGACCGTGCAGGAGGCTCCTCCCAACGCCACCCACTGGAGCCGCTCGATGATGGCCGAAGCGGTGGGGATCTCTCCTTCGAGCGTGGGACGCATCTGGGCGGAGGCGGGGTTGAAGCCGCATGTCTCGCGCGGGTTCAAGGTGTCGAACGACCCGCTGTTTGAGGAGAAAGTCACCGAGATCGTCGGTCTGTATCTGAACCCGCCGGACCGCGCTGTCGTGCTGTGTGTTGATGAAAAATCACAGATACAGGCCTTGGATCGGACCCAGCCTGGCTTGCCGCTCAAGAAGGGGCGCGCCGCCACGATGACCCACGATTACAAGCGCCACGGCACGACTACCCTGTTCGCCGCGCTTGATGTCAAATCCGGTCTGGTCATCGGTGATTGCATGCCGCGTCATCGGGCACGGGAGTTTCTGACCTTCCTGCGCCGCATTGACCGCGTCGTCCGCAAACCACGTGACATCCATCTCGTGCTCGACAACTACGCGACCCACAAGACGCCCGAGGTGCAGGCCTGGCTGGAGAAACATCCGCGGTTCAAGCTGCATTTCACACCAACCAGTGCCTCCTGGCTCAACCTTGTCGAGCGCTTCTTCGCAGAGATCACTGCAAAGCGTATTCGCAGAGGCAGTTATACCAGCGTGAGCGACTTGGAGGACGCAATCTACGACTACCTGGCGCAGCACAACATCCGGCCGAAGCCCTTTGTTTGGACCAAGTCAGCCGACGACATCCTCACCCGTGAACGACGCGCGCTCGACGCACTCGATGGCATCCGCGGGAACAGGTAACAAGCGTCAGATTCAAAACACTAGGTGTTTGATCCCATGGTTTGATGGTGCGATCCTTTCTTGGGAATGGAAGGATACCCTATGGGACAAGTTCGTCACGGAAGCGCCACGACCACGCACGCCATCCGAGCAGCAATACAACGATCGCACGCGGCACGTTTCTGTTTGTCCTGTTCCTGCGGGGTGGCCAGCTGATCATACCCTGGGACGAGACCTTCACAGCATGGCAAGCAGGGCCAACTGTTCCCGGGCAGGCCTTCGGCACTATCATGTGTGAAATGGCCGTGCGGGATCAGCTGGATGGAACCTTTCGGCGGCAGTTCAAGAACAGCTGCATGAATGCCAGCTTGGACCTCAGTTACTCCCGTTTATCCGCGGATTTACCCGTGCACGGCGTCTGACGGAACTGAGCGCCTGCGAAGGGGTGGGAAGAGGAGACGCCGAAGAGCGGAATTGCCAGGCGAGATGTCTTCTCAGATAAGCGACAAGAACTCGAAAACACAACTCAATGCCACTTGGCTAATGGAGTGGTTATGGCACAAATCGCGGCACCCGGTTGGGCCTTCTTCTGCGCAACGAACAAGCGGCCCGCAGGGCTGAACAAAGAAAAAGTCAGCGCCATTCTCGCGCAGTAAATTTACCACTCGGAGAATTTTAGGCGCGAAGAAATACGCTGTTTATTGTTAAAGCCGCTCATCCTTCACAAGCTCCGCAATGTGCGCCTCAAGATAGTCCTGCATGGACATACCTCGACGCAGCAGCCAGATCTTGAACTTTGCGTGCGTCTCCGGATCCAAGCCGAAGCTCGGCCGGGCCTCTGTCGCTGTGCGCGCTTTCGGAGGCCGGCCGCGCTTAGACGGAGTCGGTGCGGACGCCGGTGGTGGCGTCTCCCCTGCCCCGCGCTGTTCCACGCCCTTGATCGGTACGGCCTTGGCACTTGGATCGATCATGCCGGCGAACGAGAAGCTGCCTTTCTTAGCCATCAAGCAGCCCTTTAACATAGGCCCACAGGTCGCGCGCCTCCTCGGCGGCTTTCGGGTCACTCGCCTCTGTCACCCCCTGCCCCGTCGCGGCGGTCTCAGCATAGATCACGCGCATGGCAGAGTTTACCGGCGCCAACTTGCCATATTGTGCCAGCGTACGTGCCGCCTCGTCTGTAACGCGCGCACGAGGGGTCTGGGACAGAAGGAAGGCGAAGTCGGACCCTGCCTCACGCGCGGCGCGCAGGGTAGCTCCCACGGCGCGGAGGTCGTGCGGAGAAGGGCGAACGGGGATCAACACCAGGTCAGCAGCTGCCATGACGTTGGAAAGCCAGTCAGCCGCGGCAGGCGGCGTGTCGATCACCAAGAGGTCAAAGTGCTTGGCCAAGGCGGGGAGGGCGGCCTTGACTTGATCAGGTGCGGGGTCGCTGTCAGGCATCTGTGGCCACTCGGCGTCGCGCCCATCCCACCACCCGCGCAAGCTGCGCTGTGGGTCCAAGTCGACCATAGCCACCCGTTGTCCGTCCTGTGAGGCTGCTACCGCCAAGTTGATCGCTGTCGTAGTCTTGCCTGCGCCGCCCTTCTGTGAGGCGATTACGATTGACTTCATTTCTGCATTTTCCCCTCGCACAATTTTCCACGCGCTAAATTCTACGCTTGGAAGCTTTGCCATTTGACCGCGTGGGCCAATGACCGCTTCGCCAATTCTCGGTGACATGAATTTTCCACTCGCAGAATTCTAGGCGTGTCCGCGCGTCCAAGTCGCCGCATCTTCAATTTTCCGGAGCGCTAAATTCGCCACGCACAGCGGCATAGGCTCGCTTTTGCGCTTCTGGGCCTTTGATTGCCCAAGCAACCTTGATCGCACCAACCTTCCGCCCAACCTTTACCGGCTCAAACGCAGCGTGAAATTCAGCCAGCCGGTTTACTTCATCAAAGGCAGGCTGGATCGCGAACTTGAGCAGGTTGGAATAGGTGTTGAGCTTGCCTGGCTCAACACCAAGCATGCTGCGGAACTGATCGATGGTGAACGTCTCCGACCGGACGTAGGACAGCCGCGCACGCTTGGCGACGATCTCATAGAGGGCGAGGGCGTACTTGCTCGATACCGCATGGATCACGTCAAGCTGCAGCTTGGCGAAGATCTGGCTATCGCGCAGCAGCTCGACCAGCAGTGGGTCAAACTCATAAGTGAGATAGCCGCGGTCATTCCGGCGGTCGGCGATTGTGGTGCGGCCGAGGAGGGGCACCAGCTCGACCCGATCGGCGGCGCGGATGGTGACGATGGTCCGCATCAGCGATTTAATTGCCTGCGCCAGGCGCTCATTGCCCGCGTGGGAGAACTTGAGCGCGGAGAGGGGGATCGTGAACCGTTGGTGCGGTACGGCCATGTCCGGACCGTGGGCATTGTGCAGCAGCAGGTTGTAAGCACGCCGCGCATTGAGCGTCAGCTTCTCTGCACCATCGACTTCGACCAGCTCGGCGGGCTTTAGCATCTCGCCGCCATAGGGCCGCAAGTCGAGCATCGAAACCGTAGTTTTTGGGTCGATTTGCATTCTTCAAACCGTAGCTGCCAGCCGGGGCAGTAACTACGGTTTGGTTGCTCAGGTCAAATGAAAGCGAAACCCGTAGTTTTCGGGTCGATTGTGCCCATAAAGCGCCGCCCAGAAGGGCAAGGAGCCTTTTCGACCCAATTTCTACGGGATCTAGACCCGTTTTCTACGGTTTCGAGACGAACTCCGACCCGTTTTCTACGGGCTTCCGACCCATAAACTACGGATCGCGTGTATTAATAATTGAAAAAACAGTAAGTTACAGGTAACAGAAGAAGAAGAAAGAGAAGAAAGAAGATTCCGAAATAAGGGACACGCTATACGGCCCCTAAAACGCAAAAAGAACGACCCATCGGTTTAAGCCGACAGGGCTGAATGCTGAGACTAAAGCAGGGCTATACTTGGCAACCCACGTATTGAAGGCAGACAGTAAGTGTAGGATCATACCTTCAGGCACCAGACTCCATAGGTGAAGCTTCAATTCAGCGGGTTTTGATCCCACTTCCCATGGTAGGCCTTGCTCTCGCGATACCGATTGAGCTTGCCCCTAAGGGGGCTGCGGTTGCCAACCAGGAGCAGAAGCTCATCAGGCTTCATGCCCATGATCTGCTCTGCTGTCATGAGCTTCTGACGCTGCTCGGCGTAAGACAGATCGCCCCTGCCGGTGAGGCTGCGATCCTCCTTGATCTGCTGAGAATAGATGGTGCCTTCACCGAGATGGCGGGCCGCCCAGTCAGCGGTCTCGATGTCATTGAGATTGAAGAGACGCTTGGTGATGCAGGATCCAAAGATACTGCGGGCATCGTTCTGCCCGTAGGCTTCCACCACCTGGCCGGTGTCCTGGGTCACGAAGAGGGCCTCGAAGCCCACGCCGGCGGCGACGTTGGCGATGTTCATGATCTGCTCCATGCGTCCCATGCGCACGAACTCATCAAGGGCCAGAAGGATCGGCGCCTTGACCCTGCGCCGGCCGTCCTGGCGGACGACCAGGCCCAGCACCAAGTTGATGAAGAGACGCATGAACACCGCCTGCTTGTCGATCTGATCGAGCGGCACGGCGATGAAGAGATCGATCCTGTCGTCCAGCAGATCATCCATGCAGAAGCTGGAGCGCTTCAGGAAGTGGCGCATGGCGTCGGATTGCATCCAGGCAAAGGCCTTGGCGATGGAGGTCTGGATGCTGCCGCGCTCGCGGTCTCCCGCGCGGAGAATGGTGGCGGCGATCTGGGCGGGCCGGTGCCCGACCAGATCGGCATTCTCGGCCCAGGCCTGCAGAGTGTCATCGAGGTCAGGCGCCAGGAGAAGATCCGCCACCCTGACAAGGGTGCGGTGCTCCGGTTCTTCCTGGGTGACGACAACCTCGATGGCGCCGGCCACCAGCTCGCGGGCCATTTCCGCGAAATGGGCGCCATCACCCTTTTCCGGGCGCACCAGGCCATCAGCCAGGAGCGGGATGTCGCGGGACAGCTCGTGCGGGCGAATGTAGTCGAGCGGATTGACCTGATCGGCGGAGTCTTCGATGACCCCGAAGGGGTTCAGCACCACGACCTGCCGGCCCAGGCTTTGCCGATGGCGCCGGGTGACGGCGAAGTTCTCGCCCTTGATGTCGAGCACGACCACCGGGCCTTGATGATCGAGGATGGCCGGGATCACCGCACCGACGCCCTTGCCGCCACGGGTGCCCGCAACGACCAGGTGATGGCCACCACGCCAGCCTTTGGCGTCATCCTTGGCATAGCGCAGCAGCTTGCCGTTATGGAGCGCCAGCGGCATGCCGGTCTTGTTGCGGGCCAGGCGGGCGATGTCGCGGGGCTCCATCCAGCCGGCCCGCCAGGGACCGGAGCGGGATTGGCGGTTGCGGCGAAAGCGTGGATCGAAGGCGGCCCGCAGCGGCGTGATGATTGCCAAGGCGATCACCACAAGCCCGACACCCCCACCGATCAGGACGGCCTGCTGATGCTCCTGGGGAAAGCGCCCAAAGCCCTTGAACGTCTCCCAGACACTGCGGGGCAGGGGCACGCCCACTGCGGCCCAGGACCGGTAGGTCTCCGAGAGGGCCTGGAGCGCGGCCTGGAGCGGCCACAGGGCAGGTAGAGCCGATCCGGCGAGGCAGACCCATGCCGCGATCTTCCAAGGCGCTCTGCGGCCTTCTGAGGCGTTTCCCAGCGTGTCCAGGATTGCGGCGCCCGCCAGCAGCGGGATGGCATAAAGGGTGAGCGGATAGATGGAGATGATTTGCGGCAAGCCCCAGAAGGCCAAGGCCGCGATCAGGACTGCCCCCACCATCAGGATCCAGTGGCGGGGCTCCAGGACGAGGTTCATGACGGTCCTCCGGTATCTTCGGGAAAGAGGCGCTGCCAGAGACCGCGCTTGCCATCCCGCTCGGTCAGGCGGCTTGGCAGTTCACGGCGCACGAAGTCTCGCAGGGCAGGATCATCCCTCAGCCGTTCATAGACCAGCGATCCGAGCAGCCAGGTGATGCGGTTGTCGTTCTTGCGGTCGATCTCCCGCTGGCGCGCATCGATGGCCTGCATCCGGGCCTCCAGCTGAGCCGTCCTCCGGGCCAGCTCTTCCAGGCGGCCAAGGGGATCAGGATGGGCGGGCATCGCGGCACCTCCGGTTCTGGTGGGCGCAACCGTAGCGGGTGAGACAGCTGTTGAAAAGTTCTAAATGCGCGCTTATACATTGCTAAAGCAATGTGCGCGTCCTCATGGGGCTTCGCCCCGCGCCGGACGGCTTCCCCCAATGCGGCCGTGCCGCATGCGCGAGGGCTTCCCGCCCTCGC
>NZ_JAFLRK010000045.1 GCF_017315735.1 Paracoccus shandongensis | reverse complement strand
CGGCGGACAGCGTCGCCGTGGCCCTGCCGCGCTCGCCCGGCCCCCGTGCCGCGGCGCTGGCGGCGATCGCCGCCTTCAACGCGGAAGGCGGCGCCTTTGGCCGCCGCGCCGTCGTGGCCGAGCCCGCCTTCCTCGACCTGGGCCAGGCCATCGAGACGCTGCTGCCCCGCCTGCGCCAGGCCGAGGATGCGCGGCTGAAGGACCTGCTGGCCCGGGATCGCGGCCTGGCCCCCTTTTCGGCCACCAGCCGGGCCGGACGCATCGCGGGAACCGCCGACCAGCTTGGCCCGCATCTGCGCGCGCTTCTACCCGGGGCGTCCGAGGTCCGCATGGTCGGCCCCTTCCACGAGGCGATGGCCTGGGCCCTGGCCGCCCGCCACGATGCCCGCACCGCCCATGCCTATGCGGCGGCGCGCGCCGCGCTGACCCTGCTGCGCGACGGGGGACGCCAGCCCACCCGGACGCGGATCCGGGACGCCCTGGACAGCCTCGACCTGTCGCCCTTTGTCGAGGTTTATCGCCAGGGCGGGCAGGGGCCTGCGCCCTGACCGGCCCTCCCTGCGGAACGAAAGTCTTTCCAAGGGGTTTAGGTGCGCAGACTTTCGTCATTCGCGGCGGCCCTTGGCGCCGCCCCCTGCCAAAGGTTTCCACAGATGAGCTATTCTTCCGGCGAACCCCCCTTGGCCACCGAAATTCACCCGACCGTGTCCGAGGATGCCCACACCATCTTGATCAACAAGGTCTCGTGGGGGGCGATCTTCGCGGGCGTCGTGGTGGCCCTTGTGGTCCAGATCCTGTTGACGATGCTGGGCGTCGGCATCGGGCTTGCGACGCTTGATCCCGGCACCGGCGACAACCCGGCCGCCTCGACCTTCTCGATCGCGGCGGGCATCTGGTATGTCGTCTCGGGCATCGTCGCATCCTTCGCGGGCGGCTATATCGCCGCGCGGATGTCGGGCAAGACCGTGCCCACCACCGGCGCGCTGCACGGCCTGACGACCTGGGCCTTCACCACGCTTCTTGTGCTGTATTTCCTGTCCACCACCGTGGGCAGCCTTGTCGGCGGCGCCTTCAGCGGCATTTCCAGCGCCATCGGCGGCGTGGGCCAGACGGTCGCGCAGACCGCCGCCCCCGCGCTTGAGAACATCAACCCCCTGGACGAGATCGAAGCCCAGGTCCGCGCCACCGGCAACGACCCCGAGGCCCTGAACACGGCGGCCGTGAACGCCGCGCGGGCCCTTGTGACGGGCGACGAGGAAGGCCGCGACGAAGCCCGCCAGCAGGCGGCCCAAGCCCTTGCCAATGCGCGCGGCATCCCCGTCGAGGAAGCGACCCAGCAGATAGCCCAGATCGAGCAGCGGTACCAGCAGACCGTCGACCGGGTCCAGCAACGCGCGACCGAGGCTGCCGAAGCCGCCGCCTCGGGGGCCTCGACCGGCGCGATCCTGGCCTTCGTGGCGCTGGTCCTGGGCGCCATCGCCGGTTGGCTGGGCGGACGGTCGGGCGTGGTGCATCCGGTCTATGCCGACCGCGTGATCCCGACCCGCAACAGGCTTTGAGGCCTGGCACCGAAACCGGAAGGCCCCGCCCCTGGCGGGGCTTTTCCTTTGCGCGACCCGAAAGCCTTCCGTCCTGAAAGGACAGCATGATGATGCATGACGACGAGACAGCAGCCGAGACATCCATCCGAAGAACCATCCGGCTCAGCTGCGAAGGCCTGGGCCTGGCCTTGGCCGAGGCCGATGCCATCGCCGGCCGCGCCATCGGCACCCTGCGCGCCAGAAGGGCGGGGGGCCATGGGGCCGGGGCCGCCGCCCCCATCAGGCTTGGAGTCCAGCGCGAGGCCGGTCCCGAAACCACGCCCTGTCCTTCCGAGGCAAGGAACGACGGCGCGCTGATCGACCACCTGGTCGCCCGCTGGCGGAACGCCTGAAGCCGCGAAGGCCGCTATTCCCGGAACGGGTTGAGGATCCGCAGCCGCCCTTCCACCAGCAGGCCGTGGTGCATGTCCTCGGAATGCAGCCGCTCGCAGCCGCTGACCAGGGCGGCCGCGACGATCATCGCGTCATAAACGGAAAACCCGTACCGCTCGCCAAGCGCGCGGCCGACATCGTGGACCTGCACGGTCAGGTCGGCCACACGGCAGGCGGCGCGGATCCCGGCCAGGAACTCGCCCGCCTCCTGCCAGGACATGCCGGCCTTGCGGATGCAGTTGACCAGGACCTCGTTCAGGACCTGCGTGCTGATCGTGCCGCCGCGCGCGATCAGCGCGGCCGCCCGGTCGGCCTTGTCGCTGTCGTCAAGCAGATACAGGACGATGTTGCTGTCGAAGAAGTCACCGGGCATTCGCGTCGTCGCGGCCAAGCCTTTGCGCCGCGGGCAACCGGCCACGGAAGCGGCCAAGGTCGGCCAGCACCTCCTCGGCCGAGGGCAGGCGGCGCACGGCCAGGCCGGGTTCGGCCCGCGTGATCTGGATCTCGTCCCCCGCCTTCAGGCCCAGTTCCCTGACCAGATCCGCAGGCAGGCGCACCGCCAGCGAATTGCCCCATTTCGCCACCTGCATGGTTTCCTCCACCGCCGACGATATCCTTTCCTGAATGTATATCTTCCAGGCCATGCCTGCAAGCGCGCGCCGCCTTGCGACATCGCGTCCCCCTGGCGCCCGGCCCCGCGCGGCCCCATGTCAAAGGCGAAACGCAGGGGTTTTCGCATGACCGACCGATCCCGTCCGGTGCCCTCGGCCCGGCTTGCCCGGCTTGCCGCCTTTGGCCAGATCGCCGGGGGCGTCGCCAGCGGCGTCCTGGGCGAGGGCGTCCGCCGCCTTGCGCGCGGGGAACGCCCGCAACTGCCCGACCTGCTGCTGACGCCCGCCAATGCGCGCCGGGTGGCGGGGCAGTTGTCGCGCCTGCGCGGGGCGGCGATGAAGCTGGGCCAGATGCTGTCCATGGACGCGGGCGACCTGCTGCCGCCTGATCTGACGGCGATCCTGGCGCAGTTGCGCGACGGGGCCCATGTGATGCCGCCCCGGCAGCTGGACGGGGTGCTGGTCCAGGCCTGGGGACCGGATTGGCGCCGCCGCTTTGCCCGGTTCGAGGCCCGCCCCCTGGCTGCGGCCTCGATCGGGCAGGTGCATTGCGCGGTGCTGCCCTCGGGGGAACGGCTTGCGGTCAAGGTGCAGTATCCCGGGGTGGCGGCCAGCATCGACGCCGACATCGACAATGTCGCCACGCTGCTGCGCCTGTCGGGCCTGCTGCCCGCCGGCCTGGACATCGCGCCCCTGCTGGCCGAGTCCAAGCGCCAGCTGCGCGAGGAAGCCGATTACGGGCGCGAGGCCGACCAGATGCGCCGATACGCCGCCCTGCTGGAGGGGGACGACCGCTTCGCCGTGCCGCGCCCCTGCGACGACCTGCTGCGCCCCGGCGTGCTGCCCATGACCTTCCTGCCCGGCGCGCCCATCGAGACGCTGGCCCATGCCCCCGGGGACCGGCGGAACGCCGCCCTTGGCGCGCTGATCGACCTGGTGCTGCGCGAGCTGTTCGACTTCGGGCTGATGCAGACCGACCCGAACTTCGCCAACTACCGCTGGCAGGCCGATACCGGGCGGATCGCGCTGCTGGACTTTGGCGCGGCGCGTCCCGTGGCCCCGCAAACGGCGGCGTCGTATCGCGCGCTGCTGCGGGCGGGGCTGTCGGGCGACGGGGCCCGGGTCCGCGCGGCGCTTGGGGCGGCGGGCCTGGTCTCGCCCGCGCAGGAAGCCCGCCACGGCGCGGCGATGGACGCGATGATCGGCATGGCCCTGGCGCGGCTTGGGGACAGCCGGGGCGGCGTCTTCGACTTTGCCGACCGCGCCATCCTGGCCGACCTGCGCGACCGCGCCGCCCCCCTTGTGGCGGACCGGGACAGCTGGCACCTGCCCCCGGCCGAGATGCTGTTCGTGCAGCGCAAGATCAGCGGCACGGCCCTGCTGTGCGCGCGCCTTGGGGCCAGGGTGCCGGTCCTGGACATCCTGGGCCGCCACGCCTGACGGGGCGCAACCGATCACGTTGACAGGACAGGGGTTGTCCGCAAGGATGAAGGCCTTGTCCGGGGTGTTCAGACACCGAACGCGCCGGAGGGAACTTCCCGGCCAGCACTCAGGAGCAGGATGATGACAAGGCGGGTGCTGCCAGGCCATGTGGGCTTCATTCCCGACGGCAACCGACGCTGGGCGGCGGGCCGGGGCCTGCCCAGGCAGTCGGGCTACCAGGCCGGGATCCAGCCGGGCCTTGCGCTTTACGAGATGTGCAAGAGCCGGGGCATCCCCGAGGTTTCGGTCTTCGGCTTCACCCAGGACAACACCAAGCGGCCGTCGGAACAGATCCGGGCCTTCCGCGCGGCCTGCGTGGCCTTCGCCGCCGAGATCGCCCGCCGGGGCGCCGCGCTGCTGGTGGTGGGCGACGACGGATCGGCGCAGTTCCCCGACGAGCTTCGGCCCTTCCGCACCCGCCAGGGCCAGGGCATCAAGGTCAATTTCCTGGTGAACTATCATTGGGAATGGGATCTCGCGGGGCTGGCGCAAGGCCAGCTGCGCTCGCAAGAGGTGTCCCGCCTCGATCTGATCGTCCGCTGGGGCGGGGGCAGGCGCCTCAGCGGCTTTCTGCCGGTGCAGTCGGTCTATGCGGATTTCTTCGTGGTCGACCAGCACTGGCCGGACTTCCGGCCCGAGCATTTCGAGGAGGCGCTGGCCTGGTTCAAGGAACAGGACCAGACGCTGGGCGGGTGACCGCCCCGGCGGAAGCATTGTTTGCCGGGACCGGGGAAAGCGTGCCTGGCTGGGCGCGTCCCCAAGGAAAGACCTCATGGCCGGGTCGCGATCCCGCAGGCCAGACACCCCAAGGCGCGGCCGGTCCCCGGGGGCTTTCCCGGATGCCTCGGGTTGACAAAAGGGCAGGGGCCTGCTAGCACGGCGGCGTCGATATTTGTTGCCGGGCTATGATTGTCGCGCGATTGGCACCGCGTTCTGAACGGATCCCCCTTTCAAAGTCGCTATCCCGCTGCGCCCTGGCGCGGCCTACATCACTTCTGCTCTGAAAGGGTCCATCATGGCCACAGGCATCGTAAAATGGTTCAACGCCACCAAGGGTTTCGGCTTCATCCAGCCGGACGACGGCGGGCAGGACGCCTTTGTCCACATCTCGGCGGTCGAGCGTTCGGGCATGCGCGAACTGGTCGAAGGCCAGAAGGTTTCCTATGACCTGGAGCGTGACAAGCGTTCGGGCAAGACCTCGGCCTGCAACCTGCAAGCCCTTTGAAATAGGTGCCCTTCCTGGTCCCCGTGGCAAGGATGCAGGGCGCGATGCAAGACAGGGTCAGGCGATTGCCTGGCCTTTTTCATGATCGCCCGCGGGCGCGCCTTCGAGAATATCGACGTGCTTCGGGCGGCGGGGGCGGAAAAGACCCTGAAGCTGCGCGAAGCGCGCCTGGCCCGGGACAAGGAGGCGCGGGACGCCTCCGGGCTGCCGAAGACACCCCGGGCCGATCCACACGACACCCCTCACCTGGAACCCTGATTTGAGAACCACCAGCAAGACCGACCTGTCCGACCGCCTTGGCACCTCCGCAAGCGCGAAAGCCGCGCTTTTGCAGGCCTACCGCGCGGCCCAGCAGGCTGCCGAACCCACCCGCGAGGCCCGCCAGAAGGAACGCCTGGCCCTTGCCGAGGCCCGCGAGTTGCGCCGGGCCAGCCGCGAACAGGAACGGCGCGACGCGCAGGCGCGGCTTGACGCCGCCGCGCGCGAGCAGGAGGCGGCCCTCGCCGCCGCCGCCCGGGCCGAAAGCGAGAACCGGGAACAGGCGGAAGACAAGCGCATCGCCCGCGTGCTTGCGGACGAGGCCGCCCGCAAGGCGGAACGCGACCGCCGTTATGCGAACCGGAAAGCGCGCAAGGCCTGAGGGACGCGGCTTGCCCGGACCCCGTCACGGGGAACCCTTGGGGGGGTCGTGGGCCTGTCCTTCACCGCCACCCCGCCGGAACGCGGCCCTGTCCCGGACAATTGGGCCGCCGGGCGGCGGTGGCGCCGGGCACGAACCCGGCTCAGCCCGAAGGCTCTGCCGGATCAAGGCCGTCCAGGATGCCGATATGCTGCTGCAACAACCGGACGGCCCCGTCTTCGTCGCGGTCAAGGGCGGCGTCCATCAACGGCGTGTGGTGTTCGATGCCGGCGCTGGAATGCAGCGTCGCCAGCAACATCGCGTCCGTGCGCGGATCCGACAGCGCCGCCTGGCCCAGCACGATCAGCCGCTGGTGGCGGCGGACCTGGGCGTAGATCTGGCCCAGGAAGCGCCCCAGCCATGAACTGTTGCCGCCATTGGTCAGCGCCATGTGGAAATCCTGGTGGGCGACCTCGAACCGTTCGTAATCGGCGGCGGGCATCCCCTGTTTCAGCACCGGCGCGCGCGACAGGGTGCGATGCGCCAGCAGCACGCGCTTTTGCCAGTCGTCACCGCCCAGGCGGATGGAATCGCGCAGCATCTGCGTCTCGATGGCCAGCCGGGCGTGCTGGATGTCCAGCAGCTCGGCAAAGCTCGCGCCCTTGACGCGATAGCCCCGGTTGCGGACCAGCGTCACCAGGTTCTCGCCCTCCAGCCGCGACAGCGAATCGCGCAGGGGCGTCCAGCCGAAGCCATAGCGCGAGGTCAGGGTGGCCACCGTCAGGGCCGCGTCCGGCAGCAGCGCGCCCGACAGGATGTCGTTCTTCAGCGCGTCATAAGCCTGATCCGTCTTGGACATTTGCCCCTGCTTTCCCTTTGCGCGGCACTCTGCCGTCTTGCCCGGACAGGGTCAACGCAGGATGCCCGCCCTGATTAAATATAATATTGACAGAACATCAATGATTATATTTTATACGCGAAAGACCCGCCCCTGCCCCCCGGCAGGCACGCGGCAAGAAAAAAACACCCCACCCAACAGCGAGATCCGACGATGAAACGCGTTCTTGGACCCCTTCTTCTGGGGACTGTTCTTTCGGCAGCGCCCGCGATGGCCGACGATCTGAAGATTGGCATCCTGTTCGGCTTCACCGGGCCGATCGAATCCCTGTCCCCGCCCATGGCCGACGGCGCCGAACTGGCGATGAAGGAAGCCAGCGACAGCGGCCTGCTGCTGAACGGCGCGACGGTCACGCCGGTGCGCGGCGACAGCACCTGCACCGATGCCTCGGCCGCCACGGCGGCGGCGGAGCGGCTGGTGACGGTGGACAAGATCGTGGCACTGGTGGGGGCCGACTGCTCGGGCGTGACCACGGCGGTCCTGAACAACGTGGCGGTCCCGAACAACCTGCTGATGATCTCGCCCTCGGCTACCTCGCCCGCGCTGGCGGGGGACGGCGACAAGGGCCTGTTCTTCCGCACCGCGCCCTCGGACGCGCGGCAGGGCGAATTGCTGGCGCGCGTGCTGATGGACCGGGGCATCAAGACGGTCGCCGTGACCTATACCAACAACGACTACGGCAAGGGCTTCGCCGATGCCTTCGATGCGGCCTACAAGGCGGCGGGCGGCACGGTGACGCTGGTCGCGCCCCATGACGGCGGCAAGGCGGATTATTCGGCCGAGGTTTCGGCCCTGTCGGTCGCGGGGGGCGATGCGCTGGTGGTGCTGGGCTATTCCGGCCAGGGCGGCAACGGCATCATCCGGGGGTCGCTGGACAGCGGCGCATTCGACCGCTTCGCGGTGGGCGACGGGATGCATTCCGAAAAGCTGATGGAGGATTTCGGCCCCGACCTGGACATCTTCGGCACGGTGCCCTGGACGGAAGGGGACGGCACCGCGAAATTCGCCGCCGTCGCGCAGGCGGCGGGAAAGGCGGGCGACGGGTCGTTCGTGCGCGAATCCTATGACGCGGCGGCGCTGATCATTCTGGCCATCCAGAAGGCGGGCGATCCGGCCAAGGCTTACGAGCATGTGACCGAGGTCGCCAATGCCCCGGGCGAGAAGATCTGGCCGGACGAGCTGGCGAAGGCGCTGCAAATCCTGAAAGACGGCGGCGATGTCGATTATGTCGGCGGTTCGGATGTCGAGATGATCGCGACCGGCGAAAGCGCCGGCAGCTATCGCGAGTTCGAGAACAGGAACGGCCGCTTTGAAACCGTCCGGATGCTGACGGCCGAATAGGCCCGGCCCTTTCGCGAGGATCCCGACATGACCCGACCCCCGCCCGCGCCGGATCTTCTGGTGGTGCAGGATCTTGGCATCTCGTTCGGCGGCCTGAAGGCGGTCGACGGCATGTCGCTGACCATCCGGCGCGGCAGCATTGCCGGGCTGATCGGGCCGAACGGCGCGGGCAAGTCCACGCTGTTCAACCTGATCGCGGGCTATCACCGCCCCACCACGGGCCGCGTGTGGCTGGAAGGCGAGGACATCACCGGCCTGCCCCCGCATGTCCTGTTCGGCAAGGGCCTGCTGCGCACCTTCCAGATCGCGCGCGAGTTTTCCACCCTGACCGTGCGGGAAAACCTGATGATGGTGCCGGGCGGGCAACTGGGCGAAACCTATATCGGCGCGCTGTTCCAGCCCGCCCGCGTCCGCGCCCAGGAACGCGCCCTGCGCGCCAGGGCCGACGAGATCCTGGAGTTCCTGCAGATCACCCATGTGGCCGACCTGCCCGCGGGCGGGCTGTCGGGCGGGCAGAAGAAACTGCTGGAACTGGGCCGCACGATGATGGTCGATCCCCGGATCGTCTTTCTGGACGAGGTCGGCGCGGGCGTGAACCGCACGCTGCTTTACACCATCGCCGACGCCATCCGCCGCCTGAACCGGGAACGCGGCTATACCTTCTGCCTGGTCGAACACGACATGCAGTTCATCGCCGACCTGTGCGACGACGTGACCTGCATGGCCCAGGGCCGCTGCCTGGCGCGCGGCACGGTGGACACCATCCTGTCGGACGAGGCGGTGATCGCCGCCTATCTGGGACGCGGCCGGGCGGCCAAGGGCACGGGCCTTGCCGGAACCCCTGTCGAGGCGGGGGCCGCATGAGCTTTCTTCGGGCCGAGAACATGACCGGCGGTTACGGCGGCCCGCCGATCCTGAACGGCTGCACCATCGCCGTGGACCGGGGCCAGGTCGCCGTGATCGTCGGGCCCAACGGCGCGGGCAAGTCCACCGCGATGAAGGCGGTCTTGGGGATGCTGCGGCTGACCGGGGGCTGCGTCACGCTGGACGGGCGCGACATCACCGCCCTGCCGCCGCAGGCGCGCATCAAGGCGGGCTTGGGCTTCGTGCCGCAGACCGAGAACGTCTTTCCCGGCCTGACCGTGTTCGAGAACCTGCAGATGGGCGCGCTGCTGCGCCATGACCCCATCGACGACACGCTGGCCGAGATCTTCGCGTTGTTCCCGATCCTGGCCGACAAGCGCCACCAGCCCGCAGGGCAGTTGTCGGGCGGGCAGCGCCAGCAGCTGGCGGTGGGCCGCGCGCTGATGACCCGGCCCTCGGCCCTGCTGCTGGACGAGCCGACGGCGGGCGTCAGCCCCAACGTGATGGACGAGCTGTTCGACAAGATCACCCGCATCGCCGCGCAGGGGCTGGCGGTGCTGATGGTCGAACAGAACGCCGCAGGCGCGCTGGAGATCGCCGATACCGGCTTTGTCCTGGTGCAGGGCGCCAACCGCTTCACCGGCACGGGCCGCGAATTGCTGGCCGACCCCGACACCCGCCGCAGCTTCCTGGGGGGGCGTGCATGACCGACCTGCTGAACGCGCTGGTGCATCTGACCAGCATGTTGATCATCCCCGGCCTTGCCTATGGCAGCCAGCTTGCGCTTGGCGCGCTTGGCGTCACGCTGATCTTCGGCGTCTTGCGCTTTTCCAGCTTTGCCCATGCCGAGGGGCTGTCGATGGCCACCGCCATCACCATCCTGTTCACGATCTGGTTGCAGGGCATGGGCCTGTCGGCGGGCGTGCTGCCCACCGCGCTTCTGGGGATGGTGCTGGCGATGCCGGTGATGGCGCTGGTGTTCATCGGCACCGACCGCGCGCTTTATCGCCATTTCCGCCGCATCAACGCCCGACCCGAGGTGTTCATGATCGTCTCGGCCGGGGTCATGCTGATGATGAACGGGGTGATCCGGCTGGTGATCGGCGCGGATGGCCGCGATTTCGAGGATGGCGAACGCTTCATCGTCACCGCCCGGGGTTTCCGCGACTGGTCGGGGCTGGCGGAACCGCTGGTGCTGAAGACCTCGCAGGTGCTGACCATCGGGATTGCCGCCCTGGCGACGGTGGCGCTGTTTTGGTTCCTCAACCGCACGCAGGCGGGCCGGTCGATGCGCGCCTATGCCGACAACCGCAACCTGGCGCTGCTGTCGGGCGTTGATCCCGACCGGATCGTGCGGCTGACCTGGATCATCGCCGCCGTGCTGTCGGTACTGGCGGGGGTGCTGTTCGGGCTGGACAAGGGTTATCGCCCCTTTGTCTATCAACAGCTTCTGCTGCCGATGTTCGCCGCCGCCGTGGTGGGGGGCCTTGGCAGCCCGGTGGGCGCCATCGTCGGATCCATGATCGTGGCGTTTTCCGAACTGGCGCTGACCTTCGCCTGGAAAAAGGCGCTGGCCTATGTCCTGCCCGCCGCCTGGGCGCCCCAGGGCATGGTCCAGGCCCTGTCCACCGAATACAAGTTCGCCGTGTCCTTCCTGATCCTTGTTATCGTCCTGCTGGTGCGCCCGGCGGGCCTGTTCGGAAAGGTCGCCCGATGAGCCGCACCCCCCTGCTGTTCGCCGCGATGGCGGCGGTCCTGCTGGCCGTGGGCCTGTTGCAAAGCTGGCAGTTGGCGCTGACCATCCTGAACCTGTGCCTGATTTCCGCCGTCATGGCCCTGGGCGTCAACGTGCAATGGGGCGTGGCGGGGATGTTCAACGTGGGCACCATGGGATCGGCCGCCGTGGGCGGGCTGGCGGTGGTGCTGGTCTCGACCCCGCCGGTGCGGGCGGCCTGGGCTGCCGGGGGCGGCGGGCTGCTGGCCACGGGCGCGGTGCTGCTGGCGACGGCGGGGCTGGCCGCGCTGTTGTGGCGGCGGATGGGGGATCGGTCGCTGCTGCGCGGCCCGGCGGTGGGCGCGATCGTGCTGCTGGGGCTGGCGGTGTCGCAACGCTGGTTCCTGCCCGCCACCGCCGCCATCGAATCCGTGGACGCGGCCAGCACCGGCTATCTGGGCGGGCTTGGCCTGCCGGTGGCCTTGTCCTGGATCATCGGCGGGCTGCTGGCCGCCGCCGTGGCCTGGCCCATCGGTCGGCTGACGGCGGGGCTGCGGTCCGATTACCTGGCCGTCGCCACCTTCGGCATTTCCGAAATCATCCTGGCGGTGCTGCGCAACGAGGAATGGCTGGCGCGCGGCGTCAAGAACGTGACCGGCCTGCCCCGCCCCGTGCCGTTCGAGGCCGATTTGCAAGCCGCCCCCTGGGCGCAGCATCTGGCGGCGTGGCTGGGCTGGTCCGGGCGCGACACGGCCTCTGTCCTGGTGAAGCTTTTCTATGCCGCCTGGTTCCTGGCCGTTCTGCTGGTCATCTGGTGGGCCCTGGAACGGCTGGCCCGCGCGCCCTGGGGCCGGATGATGCGCGCCGTCCGCGACAACGAGGAAGCCGCCCGCGCCATGGGCAAGGACGTGGCCCGCCGCCACCTGCAGGCCTTTGTGCTGGGATCGGCCATCGTCGGCATCGGCGGCGCGATGCTGGTGACGCTGGACGGGCAGTTCACCGCAGGCAGCTATCAGCCGCTGCGCTTTACCTTCCTGATCTGGGTGATGGTCATTATCGGCGGATCGGGCAACCACAAGGGCGCGATCCTTGGCGCCTTCCTGATCTGGTTCGTCTGGGTGCAGGCCGAAACCGCGGGCCTGTGGCTGGCCGCGACGGCGGCCGCCGCCCTGTCCCCCGAAAACCCCGTCCGCCTCGCGCTTGAGGAAGGGCCGGCCCAGCTTCGCTATGTGGTGATGGGCCTGATCCTTGTTCTTGTGATGCGCTTCGCCCCGCGCGGGCTGATCCCCGAAACAACCCCGGAGACCCCCCGATGACTGCCGACCTGCTGGCCCCCTTCGATCTGACCGGCCGCGTGGCCCTTGTCACCGGCGGCACGGGCGGCATCGGCCGCGCCTGCGTGGAACGGCTGGCGGCCTATGGCGCCACCGTCGCGCTGACCTGCGTCGAGGGGGTCGAGGATCCGGCGGCCGTCCGCGACGGCTTCGGAAACCTGGCCCCCGCCGTGCATCCGCTGGACCTGCGCCGGGCCGAATCCATCCGCCGCTGCATGGCCGATGTGGCGGACCGGCATGGCCGCATCGACGTGCTGGTGAACAATGCCGCCGTAGGGTCCGCCACGGTCGCGGCCTTTTCGGGCGACCCGGACACGCAGGACAGCCTGATGCTGGCGATCAACGCCGACGGCACGCTGAAGATGTGCCAGCAGTTCCTGGCCTTGGCCGGCGAACCGGGCCGGAAGCTGATCAACATCAGTTCCGTCGGCGGCGGCGTCACCGCATTCCCCGGCTTCCGCCTGTCCGACGGGATGAGCAAGGCCGCCGTCGCCTTCCTGACCCGGCAACTGGCCGCCGAGGCCGTCCATGCCGAGGTCGATGTCTTCGCCATCTGCCCCGGCGCCACCAACACGCCGATGTTCCAGGCCAGCACCCTGTCCAAGATGTCGCGCAAGGATCTGACGGCCTTTCTGTCGCGCCTGCCCAAGGGGCGGCTGATCGAACCGTCCGAGATCGCGGCCCTTGTGCATTTCCTGGCCAGCCCGCCCTCGCGCGTGCTGCATGGGGCGGTGCTGGACGCCTCGATGGGTCTGGGCGTGCGGCCCGGGCTGATGTCGGAACACAAGATCCATTAAGGGGGGGAACCGCCGCCATGACCACGGATTTCGATGCCACCCGCCGCGCCTTCGACCTGCCCGAGGGCGTCATCTATCTGGACGGCAATTCCCTGGGTCCGCTGCCGCGCGGCGTGGCCGAAAGGCTGGCGCGCACGGTCGCGGATGAATGGGGCCGGATGCTGATCACCGGCTGGAACCGGGCGGGCTGGATCGGCCTGCCCGCGCGCGTGGGCGACCGCATCGCCCGGCTGGTGGGCGCGGAACCGGGCAGCGTCGTGATGGGCGACACGCTGTCGATCAAGGTCTATCAGGCCCTGGCCTCGGCGCTGGAGATGAACCCGGGCCGCCGGGTGATCCTGTCGGACACCGGCAACTTTCCCTCCGACCTCTATATCGCTGAAGGCCTGGCCCGCACGCTTGGCCCCGATGTCCACGTAAAGCTGGCCGAGCCCGAGGATCTGGCCGCCGCCCTGGACGAAACCGTCGCCGTGCTGCTGGTGACCGAAGTGGACTATCGCACCGGGCGCAGGCACGACATGGGGCCCCTGATCGCCCGCGCCCACGACCTGGGCATCCTGACCGTCTGGGATCTGGCCCATTCCGCCGGGGCCTTCCCCGTGCATCTGGCGGCCTGCAACGCCGATTTCGCGGTGGGCTGCACCTACAAGTATCTGAACGGCGGGCCGGGCGCGCCCGCCTTCATCTATGTGGCCCCCCGCCACCAGGACCGCGCCCGGCCCGCCCTGTCGGGCTGGATGGGGCACGAGGCGCCCTTTGCCTTTGACCTCGACTATCGTCCCGCCCCCGGCGTGGAACGGATGCGCGTCGGCACGCCGCCGATCCTGCACCTGGCCGCGCTGGACGCCGCGCTGGATGTCTGGGACGGCGTGGACATGGACGATCTGCGCGCCCGGTCGCTGGAACTGGGCGACCTGTTCATCCGCCTGGTCGAGGCCGATTGCCCCGACCTGACCCTTGCCACCCCGCGCGATCCTGCCCTGCGCGGCAGCCAGGTCTCGTTCCGCCATCCGCAGGGCTATGCCATCATGCAGGCGCTGATCGCCCAGGGCGTGATCGGCGATTTCCGCGCCCCCGACATCCTGCGCTTCGGCTTCACGCCGCTGTATGTCGGCCCCGACGACGTGCGCCAGGCCGCCGCCATCCTGGCCCGCGTCACCCGCAACCAGCTTTGGGACAGGCCCGAATTCCGCAAGCCCGCCGGAAGGGTCGTGACCTGATCCCCATGGGAGGTATCCGACATGCTTGGTCCAACCGGCCACAAGGACAGTTTCACCCGCGACCGCCTGCCCCCGCCCGGGGAATGGCCCGTGATCGACCTGGCAGGCTTCGATTACCCCGACTGGCTGAACGCCGGGGTGGAACTGACCGACCGCATGGTCGAACGCGGCTTCGGCGACCATGTGGCGCTGATCGGCAACGGCCGGTCCCGGACGTACAAGGAACTGACCGACTGGACCAACCGCATCGCCCATGCCCTGGTCAGCGATTACGGCGTCCAGCCCGGCAACCGCGTGCTGATCCGGTCGGCCAACAACCCGGCCATGGTGGCCTGCTGGCTGGCCGCGACCAAGGGGGGGGCGGTGGTGGTCAACACCATGCCCATGCTGCGCGCGGGCGAGCTGTCCAGGATCGTGGACAAGGCCCAGATCAGCCATGCCCTTTGCGACACCCGCCTGATGGACGACCTGATCGCCTGCCGGACGAACAGCCGTTTCCTGCACACGGTGGTGGGCTTTGACGGCACCGCGAACCACGACGCCGACCTGGACCGCGCCGCGCTGCGCAAGGACGTGCGCTTCACCCCGCCGCCCACCGGGCGGGACGACGTGGCGCTTCTGGGCTTCACCTCGGGGTCCACGGGGGAACCCAAGGCCACGATGCATTTCCACCGCGATCTTCTGATCATCGCCGACGGCTACGCGCGCGAGGTGCTGGGGGTCACGCCCGACGACGTGTTCGTGGGATCGCCGCCGCTGGCCTTCACCTTCGGCCTGGGCGGGCTTGCCATCTTTCCCCTGCGCTTCGGCGCGGCCAGCGCGCTTCTGGAACAGGCCAGCCCCGCGAACATGGTGCAGATCATCCAGGACCACCGCGCCACAGTCTGCCTGACCGCGCCCACCGCCTATCGCGTGATGCTGAAGGCGATGGAGGACGGGGCCGACCTGTCATCCCTGCGCGCGGCGGTCAGCGCGGGCGAAACCCTGCCCGCGCCGGTCTATCGGGAATGGATGGCCAAGACCGGCAGGCCGATGCTGGACGGCATCGGCTCGACCGAGATGCTGCACATCTTCATCACCAACCGCTTCGACGACCACCGCCCCGGCTGCACGGGCCGCCCCGTGACGGGCTATCAGGCGCGGATCGTGGGCCCCGACATGCAGGAACTGCCGCGCGGAGAGGTCGGCTGCCTGGCGGTGCGCGGGCCGACCGGCTGCCGCTATCTGGCCGATGACCGGCAGCGCGCCTATGTCCGCGACGGCTGGAACCTGACGGGCGACGCCTTCTGGCAGGATGGCGACGGCTGTTTCCATTTCTCGGCGCGCACCGACGACATCATCCTGTCGGCGGGCTACAACATCGCCGGACCCGAAGTCGAGGCCGCCCTGCTGACCCATCCCGCCGTGCGCGAATGCGCGGTGATCGGCGCGCCCGACGCGGACCGGGGCCAGATCGTGCAGGCCCATGTCGTGCTGGCGCCGGGCCACCACGGCGACGCGCGGATGGTCAGGGACTTGCAGGACCACGTGAAGGCGGTGATCGCGCCCTTCAAGTATCCCCGCAGCGTGGTCTTTGCGGCGGCCTTGCCCAAGACCCCCACGGGCAAGATCCAGCGGTTCCAGCTGCGCCAGCCGGACGGGTCCGGCCAGGACGGGGCCGCCCGGCGTGACTGACCGGGACGACGCCTTCTTGGCCGCCGGTCCGGTCCGCCTTGCGGGCCATCTGGCGGGGGGCTGAACGGGCGTCAGCCCCCCTTGCCGAAGACGGCGTTTATCGCGGCCATCACGGCCTCGGGATCGGTCTGGTGGATCATGTGGCCGCTGCCCGGAACCAGGTGGAGGCTGCTTTGCGCGATCGCCCGGTGCAGCCGCAGCGATTGCGCGGCGGGGTCGATCAGCCGGTCCTCGGCCCCCGCGACGATGGCGACCGGCATCGCCAGGGCGGCGTAGTCCCTGCACATCGCGGCGGCCGAGGGGATCAGCAGGGCGGACTCGGCCGCCTCGGCATGGATCTGCGAGGGGCGCACGGCCATTTCCCTGGGGAACGCCGCGAACTTCGCCGGGACAGGCGCGGGCCCGAAGATCTTGCGCATGAGAAGGGGCCAGACAAGCCTGCTGGCGACGGGGGCGACGGTGTGGCGCGCGACATCGCCCAGAAGCGGCAGCGCCGGGCCGGACAAAAGCGCCATGTCCACCCGGGCCGTGGGATAGTAATAGCCCGAGGCCAGCACCAGCCCGCGCACCGCCTGCGGATGGTCCAACGCCAGCGCCAGCGCCACCGAGGCGCCCCAGGAATGTCCCAGGACCACGGCTGACGGGACGCCAAGCCGCGCAAGCGCCGCCGCGACAAGATCGGCCTGGGCCCCAGGGCTCCACATCCTGCCGCGCGGGCGCGTGCTGTGCCCATAGCCGGGCCGGTCGAACACGATGACCCGGTGCCGCCGCGCCGCCAGATCGACAAGGCCGCTGCAGGCAAAGTCCTGGATCATGCTGCCGTTGCCGTGCAGCAGGACCAGGGCAGGCCCCTGGCCACGGTCCAGGTAGTGAAGGCGGACCCCGTCAACCTCGATAAAGCGCCCCAGCGGCGGATTGCGCCGCTCGGCCCGTTTCGCCAGTTGGCGGTTGACCGCCGCCGAAGCGGCCAGAACGCCCAGGGCGGCCAGTCCCGCCCGCCACCTGCGCGGCCTGCGGGGGGGACGCCTGCTGTCCCGGGCGGTTTCAAGGGAATGTCCTGCCATGCGATCCCTGCTGGTTGATGCGCGAAGCGCCATCGGCGGCAGAGGAAAAGGCGTTCCCCTGCACCGCATGTCGAAGGGCCGCGGTTCAGCGCCGCGCGACCAGCAGCCCGACCAGCAGGCCGATGCCCGCCGCGATGCCCAGGGCCTGTCCCGGATGGCTGCGCGCCCAGTCACGGGCTTCCTCATAGCCCAGTTCCGCATAGAACGCCGCTTCCTCGGCCTTCCGGTGTCCGGTGTCATACACGCGTTCGGCCAGCTGGGACGCGCCCGCCTTGAGGTCGTCGAGGATCCCTTCGGACGCCTTGCTGTCCTGTTCCGGTGCGGCAGTCGGGTGTTGTGCCATTCTCACGGTCTTCCTGCGATAAGGTCGGTGCCGAAAGAACAACAAGACGCCGCCCCGCGTTCCATGATGGCGCGACCGGCGTTGCGCCCGTAGAAGGGGGGAGCGCAGCCGGGCAAGGGATGCGGGGCCCTTCCTTGTCCATGAACACGGGCAGACCATCCCGGACCTGGGGCTGTGACGGGCGACGGATCATCGCCCGGCAGGGGATGCCTTCAGGCGGACAGTCCCGACACCAGCGGGCGGCCCTTTGCGCGGTGGCGGTGGATCAGGTCGCGCCGCCGGGATCCCGTCGCGAAGGGCCGGGCGGGGGGCGGCGCCTCGCCCGCGCAAAGGCCGGGAAACAGGCTTCGCAACTCCGACAGGCTTGCGGGCGGCAGCATCCGCACGGCTTGCGGTCCGGCATAAAGGGATTCGGTCTGGGTGCCCTCGGCCACCACGATCTCGTGGCGGTCGAACATGAAGTGCAGATAGGTCACCCCCGCGCGGTCCTGCGGGATGGTGATCCCGTCCAGCCCCACAAGGTGCTTTGCCGCGACCAGGATCTCGGTCGCGCCGAACAGCCGCGCCGCGATCCGCGAGCGGACAAGGATGCGGTGCTGCTGCGACACGAACAGGTCGCGCGCGGGGATGCCGGGGCCAAGCGCGCTTGCGGCGATGCGGACCGGCAGCAGGGCCGGGTTCCGGGCCAGGACGCCCTGTTCCAGGACCGACGATCCGATCCACCGGATCGGGCGCAGGCCGTGATCGGCCGTGGCGACCAGATCGCCGGGGCGAAGCGTCTCGACCGGGCGTTCGCCCCGGTCGGTTAGGATCAGGGTGCCCGCGACGAAGCAGGGAAAGGCCACGTCGAAGATGTCGCGGTCAAAGGTGACGCGCTCGCTGATCGAGCCATAGGCGGTGCCCGCGGCCCCGTCGATGGCGGCGACCTGGACCGAATACACGCGGTCGATCGTGTCCCAGGCCGCGACCGCATCGACATGGGGCCGGAAGAACAGGTCGCCGTTCGACATCTGGACCAGCGTGGCCTTCTGGTCCTGGAACAGGTCCGGCTGGCTTGATGTCTGCACGCGCATGGTGACGGCAAAGGCCGTGTTCATCGTGACGTTGCCGACCGGCGCGCCATCCAGCTCATAGGAAAACCGCGTGGGCGCGACGTTCTTGGCGGCGGCGCCCCAGACAGAGGCGAAGTTGTATCCGTTCACCTCTTGCAGGACATAATCGCCCGTGACGGCCGTCGGCTTGATCGCCGCCTTTCCGGCGGCCCCATACCCCAGGATGGCGCTTCGTTGCGCCATGGTAATGGGCGTGCCCGGCGTGGGATCGAGTTGAGACCGGCTGCCGATCCAGAGCCAGTTGACGGTGGCGATTGGCATCGCGGTCTCCTGCAGGCGCTATTTCCTTTCGGCAAAGTTAAGGCCGCAGGGGGGTGGGATCAAGGATGTGCGCCACGTCAGGTTGTAAAAGACCGGCGTCCCATAACCTTTGCTGGGCATGAATCGCCCGCAAGGGCCTTGCCGCCACGACCTTGCGGTCGATCGCAAGAGGGCCGCGGATCCCCCGTCATGGACCCTTGTGGCGCGCGTCGGGCTTGCCCGCTGCGGAACCATCGGCGGGCCGCCACGTTGGCCGGACACCTGATACCCGGAGGATCCACCATGCCCACGCCCGAAGACCTGAAAGCCCGCCTTTGGAAGTCCCTGCGCTCTGACATGACCGTGATGCTGGGCCTTGTGGGCGGCGAACACGGCCATGCCCGGCCCATGACCTCGCAGGTCGAGGAGGGCGATCACGGGCCGCTGTGGTTCTTCACGTCCAGGGACAATGCCCTGGTGGAAAAGCTGGCGGGCGGCGCGCAGGATGCCGCCGTGCAGTTCGTGTCCAAGGGCCATGACCTTTGGGCCTCGATCGAGGGCACGCTGCGCGAGGACACCGATCCGGCCGTCGTGGACCGGCTGTGGAACGCCCATGTCGCCGCCTGGTACGAAGGGGGCAAGGACGACCCCAAGCTGGCCCTGCTGCGCTTTGACCCGCAAAAGGCCGAAATCTGGCTGGACGCGTCCAGCATCGTCGCGGGCGCGATGGTGGCCCTTGGCATCAGCGATCCCAAGGAAAGCTACAAGGACAACGTGGCCACCGTCCGGCTCTAGTCCCTTGCCGCCGGATGCCGGGCATCGGTCCGGTATTCCGGCGGATCGAAGGCCGCACAGGCCTTGCGGCACCCCCTATCAGACGCAAGGCGCCTTGTCCCGGGCGGCCGGACAGGATCGTCCCGGTGCAGTCCGTGTCAAGGAATGCCGCGACAGTGCGGCCTCAAGACGGCCATCGACCATGAAGCCATGCTCCGGATGACTTGGCGCGGATCTTGGAGGATCGCCGGATCGCCCGCCGCGCCGCATCCTGGACCTGTTCTCGGCCAGATGGACCCGCATGGCGCTGCATGTGCTGCACGCGGGGCTGGTCCGCCGCCCGGTCCCCTGCCACCGGCCAGGCCGAAGCAGATGCGCCTTGTCCCATCGGGAAGCCATGAAGGCCGTCCAGCCCCGTTGACCCGAATCACAACCCTGGGTTATCATCATTGTCCTTTAGACAATCCCGAATTGCGCCGCCCCGGTGCTGTCCCTGACTGCCGGCGCTGCGGCCAAGGGTTGGACATGATGCGCCGTGCGGATCGCGTCCATCATGTCCTTCCCCAGCCACATCCTTCCCGCCCGGGACGTGCAGCCGTTTCTTGTCATCGGGGGCGAAACCTATGTCCCCACCTTCGCCGACGACTTCGCTGCGGATGAACCGTCCGTCTGGCGCGGATACGGAAGCGGCGGCACCTGGGCCACGTCCTTCTCGCCCCACCAGGAGGATGCGCGCACCATCGCCAGCAATGGCGAATTGCAGTATTATGCCGATCCCGACATGACGCTTCTTCCCGGCGCCTTCACCATGGATGGCCAGGCGGTGTCGATCGCGGCCACCCCGCTGAGTGCCGGACAGCGCGCCCATGCGGGCGGACTGGGCTATGGCTCCGGCCTGCTGACCACCGAGATGAGCTTTTCGCTGGCGACCGGCTATGTCGAGATCCGGGCCGACGTGCCGGACGAGACGGGCTTGTGGAGCGCGTTCTGGCTGCTGCCCTCGGACGGCGGCTGGTCCGCCGAGATCGACGTGTTCGAGTTCCTGGGCGAGGACACGGACAGCCTGCATACGACCTTCTGGTCCGACGGGCGGCCCGACAGCCTGTCCGTTGCCGTGGACGGGGCGGGCGACGGCTTTCACACCTATGGCCTTCTGTGGACGGCCGGGGGGCTTGGCTGGTATTACGACGGCGCCCTGGTGCACGAGGAAGACCGCGCCCCGACCGAAAAGATGTTCCTGGTCCTGAACCTCGCGGTCGGGGGATGGGCCGCCGATCCGGACGCAACCACGGATTTCGGCGACCGGCTGAGGGCCGATTACATCAGGGTCTATGAACTGGAGGCCAGCGCGACCCGCAACCCCGCCATCGGCGAGGGGCCCTTGCCCGATGGCGGGCAGGCGGGCAGCGACGCGGGCGAGTTGATCGACGGATCGCGGTGGGCGGACAGGATCCATGCGGGGGGCGGACATGACACCGTTTATGGCGACGGCGGCGATGACAGCCTTTTCGGCGGGGCCGGAGGCGATCAGCTGTTCGGCCATGGCGGGGCCGACCGGCTGGCGGGCGGCGGCGGCAGGGACAAGCTGGTCGGCGGCCTGGACCGCGATGTTCTTGTGGGCGGCAAGGGGACCGATCACCTGTGGGGCGGAAACTACCGGGCGGACGGCAGCGCGGACGTGTTCGTGTTCAAGCGCGGATGCGGGGTGGACTATATCCACGATTTCGAGGCCGGGCGCGACAGGATCGACATCGCCAGCCTGCCGCTGACGGCCGACGGGCTGGTCGCGGGCCTGCGGGACGAAGGCTGGGCGGTCCGGGTGAACCTTGGACTTGGACCCGATGGAACCCCCGACGCCGTCTATCTGGTGGGCCTTTCCAGCCATGACATCTCGCGGCAGGATTTCGAGCTCATGGGCATCGCCTAGCACGGCCCGCGCGTGGGGGCCGCGAAAAATCCGCCGGATGCATTTTTGGCCGCCATCTGTCTCACCTTGGGGAAAGTCCGGTCCTTGCGGGGCGGGCAAGGGTCAGGGGTGCCGCCAGAAATAGGGCCGGAACGCCAGTGTTCACAAGTTCAAGGCCCGTTATCGGGCACCGGGCGAATGCCGATGCGCTTCAACGCGGTGGAGGCGGTGGCCCGGCTTGGCGGCACCGCCAGATCGGCTGACGCCTGAAAGGCAAAAGCCGAAAAAAACACTGTTGCATCAGTTGGATAGGCACCCCGATGCCGTGCTGCAAGGCAGGGCGTCGAAAGGCTGCGGGCGCGCAAGGAAGCTGTCTGGGTTGGGGGATCACAGCCAATCTTGTGTGAATCATCCCCCTGGTCTTCCTGGATCAACAGCCAGTCGGATACGCCGCATAAGATATGCCGTAATCGCATACCTGCCATGCGTTCACGTTTATCACGGCGATAAATCAACTCTTGGTAGTTAAGCGCACCGCAATGATTCCCGTTAAAGTTGTGAACCCCGGACAAGGCAGAAGCGCAGCACATCTGCGCCTGCCTTCAAG
>NZ_JAFLRK010000044.1 GCF_017315735.1 Paracoccus shandongensis | reverse complement strand
CCGGGGGCGGACCCTGTGACCCCCGCGCCCGGCGACCTGCCCCCGCCGCTGGGCACCGACACCGGCGCGCCCGAGCCGGGCGAGCCTGTCGTGCCCATGGGCGAGGCCCCCGCAGCCCCGCCGCCCGCGAACTGACCGGACAGGGGGCCTGGCGCCCCCTGTCCTTTATGCGACCGCCGTCGCCAGCGCCTGATCCAGATCCGCGATCAGGTCGGCCGGATCCTCGATCCCGATGGACAGGCGCAGAAGATCGGGCGCGGCCCCTGCGGCGCGCTGCTGATCCTCGGTCAACTGGCGGTGCGTGGTGGATGCCGAATGGATCACCAGCGACCGCGCATCGCCCAGGTTCGCCACATGGCTGAACAGCTTCAGCGCGCCGACCAGTTTCACCGCCGCGTCATAGCCGCCCTTGACCGAAAAGGTGAACAGCGCCCCCGCGCCCTTGGGATAAAGCCGCCTGGCCGTCGCGTTCCAGGGGGACGAAGCCAGCCCCGCATAGGTCACGGCGGTGACGCGCGGGTCGTTTTCCAGCCATTCGGCGACCTTCTGGGCGTTGTCCACATGGCGGGCCATGCGCAGGCCCAGCGTCTCGATCCCCATCAGCGTGTAATGCGCGCCCTGCGGGTTCATGGTCATGCCCAGGTCGCGCAAGCCGATGGCGATGGAATGGAAGGTGAAGGCCGCCGGGCCGAAGGTTTCGTGGAAGCGCAGCCCGTGATAGGCGGGCTCGGGGTCCGACAGGCTGGGGAACTTGCCGGATGCCGACCAGTCGAACGTGCCGCTGTCCACCACCGCGCCGCCCGTCACGGTGCCGTTGCCGGTCATGTATTTGGTCAGGGAATGGACGACCAGGGTCGCGCCCATCTCGATGGGGCGGCACAGGTAGGGGGTGGCCAGCGTGTTGTCCACGATCAGGGGCACGCCCGCGGCCTTGGTGATGTCAGCCACCGCCGGAATGTCGGTGACATAGCCGCCGGGATTGCTGATCGATTCGCAGAAGACCGCGCGGGTGTCACCGTCGATGGCCCCGCGCAGGGCGTCCAGATCGTCGAAATCCACGAACTTGGCCTGCCAGCCGAACCGCCTGATGGTGTGGCTGAACTGCGTGACGGTCCCGCCGTAAAGCCGGGTCGAGGCAATGATATTCCGCCCAGGCGCCATCAGCGGGAACAGCGCCATGAGCTGCGCCGCGTGTCCCGACGAACAGCAGACTGCGCCCGCCCCGCCTTCCAGCGCGGCGACCCGGTTCTGAAGCGCGCCCACGGTCGGGTTGGTCAGGCGGGAATAGATGTAGCCGACCTCTTGCAGCCCGAACAGGCGGGCGGCGTGGTCGGTGTCCTTGAAGACATAGGATGTCGTTTGATAGATCGGCACCTGCCGCGCCCCTGTCGCGGGATCGGGAGCAGTGCCTGCGTGAATGGCGGTGGTGTCAAAGCCCTGGGTCATGTCGTCCTCCTCTGGTTTTGCGCAGAAGGTCACGACAAGGCCACGTTTTCAATTCCGAAATCGGACTTGTTCCCGCCGCGTCACGGCCCGAACATGCGGCCATCCGACAGAAAGGATCCCTCATGCGCATGATCGACCTCAGCAACTGGAACAGCATCCTGTCCACGGTGATCGGGATTGCCCTGTTCGCGCTGATCGGCATCGGCATCCGCGTGCTGGTGATGTTCACCGTCCAGCAGCGGCGCGAGCGGATGAACCGCCAGATCAACGAACGCCTGCGGGTGCTGATCGCCGCCTACAAGGTGCTGGGCGGATCCTTCACCGGCGACCTGGCGGTGGATCCCACCCACCTGCGCGACCTGCGCCAACGCGCCGCGGGGGGCGCGGACCTGCCCGAGGGGTCGGACCGCGCCCGCCGCATCCGCGACGCGGTGGAAGGCGCGCTGTCCGACATCCTGCTGCTGGGGACCGAGACCCATGTCCGCCTGGCCGAACGCGCCGCCCGCGACCTGGTGGAAGGGCGGCCCGTGCATACCGGCGACCTGGTCCGGTCCCTGCGCGACTTCATCCGCCAGGCCTTGGACCTGGACCCCGTGCCCGCGAACCTGGCCATCCCGCCCCAGGGTCCGACCCGCCCCGCGCCCGGCGGCGGCAAGGGGCGGGAGGAGGGGCGGTCCCGCAGCGGCGGCGGTGGAGGCGGCGGCGGTGAAGGGGGCGGCGGCGGCATGGGAATGGGCCTTGGCATGGGCGCGGGCCGCGCCGCCGACGATCCCGCCAGCGGACCCGGTTCTGCATCCTGAAGGGGCCTAGCGCTGCCGCCGCGCCATGAAGGCCAGCTTCTCGAACAGCGCCACGTCCTGTTCGTTCTTCAGCAGCGCGCCGTGCAGTTTCGGCAGCATCGTGTGGGGATCGCGCTTCAGATCCTCGGGCGCCAGATCCTCGGCCAGGATCAGCTTCAGCCAGTCCAGAAGCTCGCTGGTCGAGGGCTTCTTCTTCAGCCCCGGCGTGTCGCGCAGATCGAAGAACTGCGTCAGCGCCTGGTCCAGCAGCCCGCGCTTCAGCCCCGGGTAATGCACGTCCACGATGGCGCGCAGCGTCTCGGCGTCGGGAAAGCGGATATAGTGGAAAAAGCACCGCCGCAGGAACGCGTCGGGCAGTTCCTTTTCGTTGTTCGAGGTGATGATGACCACCGGCCGATGCGCGGCGCGGATCGTCTCGCCCGTCTCGTAAACGTGAAACTCCATCCGGTCGAGTTCCTGGAGCAGGTCATTGGGAAACTCGATATCGGCCTTGTCGATCTCGTCGATCAGCAGGACCACCTTGCCGGGCGCCGTGAAGGCCTGCCACAGCTTGCCCCGGCGGATATAGTTCGACACGTCATGGACCCGCGCATCGCCCAGCTGGCTGTCGCGCAACCGGCTGACGGCGTCGTATTCATACAATCCCTGCTGGGCCTTGGTGGTTGATTTCACGTGCCATTCGATGATGGGCAGGGACAGGCTTTCGGCCACCTGCCGGGCCAGCTCGGTCTTGCCGGTTCCGGGTTCCCCCTTGACCAGCAGCGGACGTTCCAGCGTCACGGCGGCATTCACCGCGATCGCCAGGTCGGGCGGGGCGACATAACGGCCGGTGCCGGTGAACTGCATGAAACACTCCTTTCAGGTGAACTGGTTGCGGACAAGCAACGCATGGTTTCGCGTCCTGTCCATGCCTGATCGTTTCGGCTAGTGACAAGCACCACGTCATACTTTAAGGGGGCGCGCAAGGTGCCGGTTTCGTGTTCCAGCCCGGCGCCGCCGGAGAGGATTATGAAAGCCCAGACCTTCCTGCCCCAGGACTATCGTCCCGCCGAGGATGAGCCCTTCATGAACGACCGGCAGCTTGAATATTTCCGGCGCAAGCTGGAAGCCTGGAAGCAGGAATTGCTGGAACAATCCGCCGAGACGCTGGAAGGCCTGCAGGACAGCGCCCGTTCGGTCCCCGACCTGGCCGACCGCGCGTCCGAGGAAACCGACCGCGCCATCGAACTGCGCACCCGCGACCGCCAGCGCAAGCTGGTCAGCAAGATCGACGCGGCCCTGCGCCGGATCGAGACGGGCGAATACGGCTATTGCGAGATGACCGGCGAGCCGATCAGCCTGAAACGCCTGGACGCCCGCCCCATCGCCACCATGACGCTGGAAGCGCAGGAACGCCACGAACGGCGCGAACGGGTCCACCGCGACGACTGACCGATGCCCGGGGCGCTGCAATCACGGCCCGTCGCCATTGTCGGCGGCGGCGTTGCGGGCCTGACCGCCGCCCTGGCGCTGCGCCTGCGCGGGGCCGAGGTCACGGTCCTGGAACGCGCCCCCGCCATCACCGAGGTAGGCGCGGGCCTGCAACTTTCCCCCAACGCGATGCGCGTCCTGGACGCGCTCGGCCTTGGCCCGGCGCTGGACGCGGTGTCGTTGCCAAGCCTTGCGGTGCGGCTGCGCGACGCCTCGGGGGCCGAGGTGGTGCGCCTGGACCTGGCCCGTCACCGCCCCGGCGCGCGGTTCCGGCTGATCCACCGCGCCCGCCTGATCGAGGTTCTGGAACAGGCCGCACTGTCGGCCGGGGTGCGGATCGACCTGGGCCAGGCCGTCGAGACGCCGCCCGAAGCCCCCCTGCTGATCGGCGCCGACGGGCTGCACAGCCGCATCCGCACGGCGCTGAACGGGCGCGAGGTGCCCTTCTTCACCGGCCAGACCGCCTGGCGCGCCGTGATCAGCGACAACGACCAGACACCCGAGGCGCAGGTCTTCATGGGCCCAAACCGCCATCTGGTCAGCTATCCGTTGGGCCAAGGCCAGCGCAACATCGTGGCCGTTCTGGAAACCCGCGACTGGCAGGACGAGGGCTGGTCGCGCCCCGACGATCCCGCCAACCTGCGCGCGGCCTTTGCCGGTTTTGGCGGCCCGGTGCCCGGCTGGCTGGCGCAGGTGGACCAGGTGCATGTCTGGGGCCTGTTCCGCCATCAGATCGCGGCCCGCTGGCAGGACGGCCGCATGGCGATCGGGGGCGACGCCGCCCATCCGACGCTGCCCTTCATGGCCCAGGGCGCCTGCATGGCGATCGAGGATGCCTGGACCCTTGCCGCCTGCCTGGACGCGACGCCCGACCAGGAAACCGCGCTGTCGCGCTATCAGAACCTGCGCAAGCCGCGCGCCGCGCGCATTGTCGCCGCCGCGAACGACAACGCCCGCAACTATCACCTGACGGGCCCCAAGCGCCTTGCCGCCCATGCCGCGCTGCGCCTTGGGGGCCGCATCGCGCCGGGCACGATCCTGTCGCGCTTCGACTGGATCTACGACTTCGATCCAGTGGCGGAAACGCCCTGAACCCCTTTCATCTTGGCTTAAATATCCCGGGGGGTCCGGGGGGCTGGCCCCCCGGCTTTGCCGTCTCAGGCCGCCTTTTCCACCGCCGCGACGATCCCGTCCACGACCTCGCGCAGGACCACCTCGTTCTCGGCCTCGGCCATGACGCGGATCAGGGGCTCGGTGCCCGACTTGCGTATCAGGACGCGGCCGGTGCCCGCCAGGCGCGCCTCGGCATCGGCGATGACCGCGCGGACGGCGGCGGCGGACAAGGGGTCGGCGCCCGCGGCGTAGCGCACGTTCTTCAGCATCTGCGGCACGGGGTCGAACTGCGCGGACAGCCGGCTGGCCGTCTGGCCGGTCTCGGCCATCGCGGCCAGGAACTGCATCGCCGCGATCAGCCCGTCGCCGGTGGTGGCATAGTCGGTCATCACGATATGGCCCGACTGCTCGCCCCCCAGGTTGAAGCCGCCCTCGCGCATCCGTTCCACCACATAGCGGTCGCCCACCTTGGTGCGTTCCAGCCGCAGGCCCCGGTCCGACAGGAAATGCTCCAGCCCCAGGTTCGACATCACGGTGGCGACCAGCGCATTGCCCCGCAGGCGGCCCTGTTCGGCCCAGCGGGCGGCCATCAGCGCCATGATCTGGTCGCCGTCGGCCACGCGGCCCTTTTCGTCGATGATGATGACCCGGTCCGCGTCGCCGTCCAGGCTGATGCCCAGATGCGCGCCGTGTTCAACCACGGCCCGCGCGCAGGCCTCGGGATGGGTGGATCCCACGCCCGCGTTGATGTTGCGCCCGTCGGGATCCACGCCGATCGAGATCACCTCGGCCCCCAGTTCCCACAACACGTCGGGCGCGGCGCGATAGGCGGCGCCGTTGGCGCAATCGATCACCACGCGCAGTCCGTCCAGCCGCTGGCCCGCCGGGAAGGTCGTCTTGGCATATTCGACATAACGGCCCCGCCCGTCGTCGATCCGCCTGGCACGGCCGATATTGGCGGGTTGGGCGGGAACGATCTCTCCGGCGACGATGGCCTCGATCTCGGCCTCGGCCTCGTCGGACAGCTTGAAACCGTCTGGGCCGAAGAACTTGATGCCGTTGTCCTCGGCCGGGTTGTGGCTGGCAGAAATCATGATGCCCACGTCCGCGCGCATCGACCGGGTCAGGAAGCCCACGGCGGGGGTCGGCACCGGGCCCAGCAGCAGCACGTTCATGCCGGTGCTGGTCAGCCCCGCCGTCAGCGCGTTTTCCAGCATGTAGCCCGACAGGCGCGTGTCCTTGCCGATCACCACGCGATGGGCGCTGTCATGCCCGTCGCGCCGGAAATACCGGCCGGCGGCGGCGCCGAGGCGCAACGCCATCTCGGCCGTCATGGGATATGTGTTGGCGCGTCCGCGCACGCCGTCGGTCCCGAACAAGCCTCTGCTCATCTATTCTGCCTTTTCGTTGTCATTGACGGCCTGCCACAGCCGCAAACCCTGAACCAGACCGCGCACGTCATGGACGCGGTGAACCTGCACCCCCTGCGCCACCGCCGCCAGGGTCAGCGCAAGCGTCCCCGGGGATCGGTCGGCGGGATCCTCCGCCTTCCCGATCGTGCCGATGAACCGCTTGCGCGAGACGCCCAGCAGGATCGCGCAGCCAAGCCCATGATACAGCGAAATCCGCCGCAGGATGGCAAGATTGTGGGCCTGCGTCTTGCCGAAACCGATGCCCGGATCGACGACGATATGCGCGCGCGGGATGCCCGCCGCCTCGGCCCGGCGGATGCGGGCCTCCAGCGCGTCATAAACGTCCAGCAGCACGTCGTCATAGCACGGATCGTCCTGCATCGTCGCGGGCAGGCCCCGGGCGTGCATCAGGCAGACCGGCACCTGCGCCTGCGCCACCAGGGGGGGCAGGGCAGGGTCGAAGTCGAAGCCTGACACGTCGTTGACCATCGCCGCCCCGGCCTCCAGCGCGGCGAGCGCCACGGGGGCCTTGCGCGTATCGACCGACACCGGCGCGCTGCCGGACAGCGCGCGGATCGCGGGGGTGATGCGGGCGATCTCATCGGCCACCGGAACCTCGGCCGCCCCGGGCCGGGTGGATTCGCCGCCGATGTCCAGAAGGTCGGCGCCCTCGTGGATCAGCTGCCGCCCATGCCCGGCGGGGTCATAGGCGCCGCCGTCCGAAAAGCTGTCGGGCGTGGCGTTGACGATGCCCATGACGCGGGGGCGGTCCAGCGACAGCCCGGCCAAGGCGGGACGGGGAGCGGTCAGGCGCTCCAGCACCTCGGCGGGAATGGCGTTGCCGACGCGGGGCGGGCGGCCACGTTCCAGGATCTCGACCTGCGAAAACCGGATCCAGCCGCCTGCCAGAGGATAGCGGCCATGCGGGATGGGCAGCGGGCGGTAATAGAGCGTCATTCCGCAGCCCCGGGGATTCGGCCCACCGGAATGGCAAGCCCATCCGGGGCAGGGGGCGCGTCGGCTGCAAAGTCGATGCGGTCGGCGGCAAGGCGCGGGGCCAGCCAGAAGGCCAGGGCGGGGGCCTCGGGCGCGGTCGCGGGGGCCTCGACCGCCAGCCGCGCGGGGGCCCAGACCACCGGGCGTTCGTCGCGGATGGCGGCGTCAAGTTCGGTCCGCGTCTCGGCCACCTCGACCCCCAGGGCCTGCGCCAGGATCCAGGCGGCCTGATCAAGGCCCAGCAGGGCGATACGCCGCGCATCGCCCCCCTGCGGCAGCGGCAGGGCGGGGGCGGCGGGCAGCAGGATCACGGCGCCTGTGGGCAGGGCCGCGGGCTGGCCCACGACGATCCGCACCCGCAGGTGCTGGCGCGCCACCGCCACGCGGCCCGCATCGCGGCTGATGGTGATGCCCAGGGCGCCGGGCCCCCGGTCCAGCTTTTCCACGCAAACCTCGATCCGGGCGGCCTGCGGATGGGCCAGCACCTCGGCGGCGATGCGTTCGGCCAGCGTCTCGACCAGGTTGTAACGCTGGTCGGCCAGGGCGGCATCGACCGCCTGGACCAGCACGTCATAGGACAGGATCCGATCCACATGGTCGTCGCCCGCGTCCACGGGATCGCGCAGATCGACGGTCAGGGCAAAGCGCAGGCGCTGCGTCTGGCCGCGTTCGGACTGGAAGGCGCCGATTTCGGCGGCAACGACATGGTCGCGCAGGTGGATGCGGTCGGGCTGGTTCATGCCCGGTTATTCACAGCAAATCCCGCCCGCAGGCAAGCCCGGCCTTCAGTTCGAGGCGACGCGCTGCCCGCCGGGGCGATAGAAGATGTGCTGGCCGATCTGCACGGTGCGCTGGAAGCGGCGCGACCAGGCCGGGCGGACGGCGGGGGTGTGGAAATAGGTGGCCCCGCCGGTCAGCACGCGCGGCGCGCCCGCCAGGGCATGGCGGGCGATGTCGCGGGCGCGCAGATAGGCGGCCTTGTTGCCGATCGCCTTGCGCCCGCCGATGGTATAGCTGAACTGGCTGGGCTGGTTCACCACCCCGCAGACAGATGAGGCGAATTGCCGGCTGTCCACGCGGTTCAGGATCACCTCGGCCACGGCGGCCTGGCCGCGGGTGCTTTCGCCGCGCGCCTCGTGATAGATCGCCTCGGCCAGGCAGTTCAGGTCGCGTTCGTCGAACCGGCCCCGCGTGGCCTTGGCGGTGCTGGCCAGCAGCATGTTGGCGTCGGGATTTTCATCGGCAGCACGATTTTCGGCCTTCACAGGCTCGGCATCCGTATATAGAAGCGGCTTCGGGCGGCGGGCGTCGCCTGCATGTGCGGCAGCCAGGGTCGGGGCATCGAACAGCCCGGAATCGGTCGAGAACAGCGAGCCGTTGCCCGCGAATGCGCTTGTCGCAGTCAGGGTCAGGGCGGCGGCGCACAGGCAAGACGGCGCCAACCGCTGAAGCAGCGTTTTCATATCTATCCCTATAACCGTGCCTGGTGGACAGGTCGTTAAGATCCCCAAGGTCCAGATCAGATGGACGCCAGCGGGGTCAGCGGAATGATTACGGTTTTAACGACCGGCTCATCTACGGAACTTGCCCGTGAAGACCCGGATGGGGACAAAACCGGCGATTTCCGGCAGCATCCCGCCGACCCGAAAAGCGCCGACCGGCGGGTTTCGGCAAAATGACAACCTGCAAGGGTGCGGCAAGGGACTGTCGCAACGCGACAATCCGCGTCCAGCGACGGCGAATCAGTCAGCCGTCCGGGTGCAAAAGCCGCGCGCGCAGGGCCGATTGCGCCGCCGCCAGCCGCGCCACCGGCACCCGGAAGGGCGAGCAGGAGACATAATCGAAGCCCGCATCGTGGCAGAAGGCGATCGATTCGGGATTGCCGCCATGTTCCCCGCAGACCGAGATGGTGATGCCCGAATGCTGCTGGCGCGCCCGCTGCGCCCCCGTCAGCAGCAATTCCCCCACGCCGTCCTGGTCCAGGCAGTGGAAGGGATCTTCCTCATAGACACCCTGGCCGACATAGGTGCCCATGAAGCGCCCGGCATCGTCGCGCGACAGGCCGTATGTCATCTGCGTCAGGTCGTTCGTGCCGAAGGACAGGAAGGCCGAATGCGCGGCGATGTCGCCCGCCCGCAGGCAGGCGCGCGGCGTTTCGACCATCACCCCCAGGCGATAGGTGAAATCGGCGTGGCGGTCGTTCCTGACGGCGGCGGCCACGGCGTCGATGCGGTTCTTGACCAGCTCGACCTCTCGCATGGCGCTGACCAGGGGGATCATGATTTCCGGAACCACGGGGTCGCCCTTGCGGCTGGCCTCGACCGTGGCCTCGAAGATGGCGCGGGCCTGCATGTCATAGATTTCGGGGACGGTGATGCCCAGGCGGACCCCGCGCATCCCCAGCATGGGGTTGAATTCCGACAGCGCCTCGACCCGGCGGGTCACGTCGGACAAGGGCAGGTCCATGGCATCGGCCAGTTCGCGCAGCCCCTCGCGGTCGTGGGGCAGGAACTCGTGCAAGGGCGGGTCGAACAGGCGGATGGTGACGGGCAGGCCCGCCATGATCTCGAACAAAGCGGTGAAATCCTGGCGCTGCATGGGCAGGATGCGGTCCAGCGCCAGGCGGCGGTCCTGGGGGGTGTCGGCAAAGATCATCTCGCGCATGGCGGGCAGGCGCTCGGCGTCGAAGAACATGTGTTCCGTGCGGCAAAGGCCGATGCCCTGCGCGTTGAAGCGCCGGGCGGTCAGGGCGTCCTCGGGCGTGTCGGCATTGGCGCGCACGCCGATCCCGCCCTCGGCATCGGCCCAGTCCAGAAGCTGCGCGAAGTTGTCGTCCAGCGCCGGTTCCAGCAGGGAAACGCGGCCCGCCAGCACCTCGCCGCTGGACCCGTCGATGGTGATCTCGTCGCCTTCCAGCAGCGTGACGGCCCCGGCGCGGAGCGTCCGTTGCCGTGCGTCGATGCTGATGCCGGTGGCGCCCACGATGCAGGGCAGGCCCATGCCGCGCGCGATCACGGCGGCATGGCTGGTGGTGCCGCCCCGTTCGGTCAGCACGCCGACCGAGGCGTGCATCCCGCGCACATCCTCGGGCGCGGTTTCGCGGCGGACCAGGATGCAGGCCTCGTCCCGCGCGGCCGCCGCCTGGGCCGCGGCCGAGGTAAAGACGATCCGGCCGGTGGCCGCGCCGGGGCTGGCGTTGATGCCGCGCGCGATCACCTCGCGGGGCGCGCGCGGGTCGACCTGCTGGTGCAAAAGATCCGCCAGCGCGCGGGGTTCGACGCGCATCACGGCCTCGGATTCCGGGATGATGCCGTCGCGGGCCAGGGCCACGGCGATGCGGACGCCCGCGCGGGACGTGCGCTGGACCCGCACGGCGTCGATGATCGAGATATGGCCATCGGCCACCACGAACTCGATCTGCATTTCCTCGCGCAGGCGTTCGCGGGCGGCAACGCCGAAGCGGATCAGGTCGGCAAAGACCTCGGGCGCGCTGTCTTCCAGGGATGGGCCGCGCTCGTCATGGGTCAGGAACTGGGTTTCCGCCCCCGCCCCTTCGGCGCCGCCGTGATGCTGGCGCTTGAAGCGGCCGGTGACGCGGGGCGCGCCGGTGACGGAATCGACGAACTGGATGCTGCCCGACCCGCACAGCCCCGGACCCAGGCCAAGCGCCATCTGCTGGACGACCAGCCCCAGCGGCGCATCCGGGGGCGCGCCCTTGGCCTGGCGCAGCAGCCGGGCGGTCGGGCCGTCCCAGGCACGCGCCATGGACCGCAGCACCTCGGCCAGTTGGGTGGCGGGATCCTGGGGGAAGTCCTCGTCGGTCTCATCCCGGTAACAGCGCAGCGCCTCGGCCAGGGCGTCGTCGCCGTCCTGGGCGAACATGTCGGGATCCAGCCGCGCGATGTGGATCGCATAGCCCTGGACAAAGCGGCGATACAGGGTGTCGGCATTGGCGCGGCCGATGCGCCGGGCCAGCCGGTCGTGGGTCTGGTCGTTGATGCCGACGTTCAGGATGGTGCCCGGCCCCCCCCATTCCGGCATCATGGCCGAGGGGCGGACGCTGACCAGCCCGTCGCCTTCGCTGAACAGATCCGAAAGCGCCCCCAGATCGACCCGCTTGCCGGTGGCGATGGACTGCACGGTTTCCGAAGGAATGGCAAAGCTGCGCGGCACCGGCAGGCGCATCCTGACCAGCCGTTGCAGGCATTTCGCCCGCCAGCCGTGGCAGGCGCGTTCGACCCCGGCCGAGGGGGTGATCTCTGTCACATCGGGAAGGCTGCGCGGTTCCATGTCGCGCGAAAGATAGGCGTGGGGCAGGCAATGCCGCAAGCGCGAAAAAGGGGGCCGGGGCCCCCTTTCGTGCAGTCTTATTCGACGATCGTGACCTTGGCCATGTAATCGGGGGCCTCGACCGTGCCATTGGCGTTCGCATCGCCCTTCTTGATCTGGGTCAGCACGTCCCAGCCATCGACCAGCTGGCCCACGACGGTGTATTGCCCGTCAAGAAAGGTCGCGGGGGCCAGGTCGATGAAGAACTGGCTGTTGGCGCTGTTCGGATCCTGCGCGCGGGCCATGCCCACGGTGCCCGCCTGGAACGAGACATCGTTGAACTCGGCCTCGAGATCCGGCTTGCCGGACCCGCCGGTGCCTGCCATGGCGATGCTGGCGCCGCCCTGCTTGCCATGTTCGACATCGCCGGTCTGGGCCATGAAGCCGTCGATCACGCGGTGGAAGACCACGCCGTCATAGGCGCCGGCCTTGGCCAGTTCCACCAGCCGCGCGACATGGTTCGGCGCCTTGTCGGCCAGCAGGTCCAGCGTGATGGTGCCCTTGGGCGTGCCGTCGGCGGCGGCGACCTCGATCACCATGTTCGGGCCGGGGCCGTCCTGATGCGCGGGTTCCTGGGCATGGGCGGCGGATGCCGCCAGGATCAGGGCGGGGATCAGGGCCTTACGCATCGGCGGCCACCTTGACGCTGATCATGCGGTCGGGGTTCGCGGGCGGCTCTCCGCGCGCGATCTTGTCCACATGCTCCATACCGGAAATCACCCGGCCATAAACGGTGTACTGGCCGTTCAGGAAGTGGTTGTCCTTGAAGTTGATGAAGAACTGGCTGTTGGCGCTGTTGGGGTTCTGCGAGCGCGCCGCGCCCAGGGTGCCCCGGTCATGCGGCAGCTTGGAAAATTCCGCCGGAAGATCGGGCAGGTCGGAACCGCCGGTGCCCGCGCGGCCGGGGTTGTAGTTGTTTTCCATGTTGGCGTGCTGCACGTCGCCGGTCTGGGCCATGAAGCCCTCGATCACGCGGTGGAAGGCCACGTTGTCGTATTTCCCGGCGCGGGCCAGTTCCTTCATGCGCGCGGCATGTTTGGGGGCCACATCGGTCAGCAGCTGGATGACGACGGGGCCATCCTTCAATTCGATGATGATGGTGTTTTCGGGATCGGTGATCTCGGCCATGCGGCCCTCCTTTGCCACGTTTGCGTCTTGGTCTAGGGCTTCGGCGCCCCAAGGGCAACGCGCAAAGCCGTTCACGCAACCATCACCCTTATGCGAGTGTTGACGCCACCCGCCCCATGCGGGACAAGCCCGCAACGCCCCAATGCCCGAAAGGACGACACGATGGCCGATTTCAAGACAATCGATGACCTGGACATGGACGGCAAGGTCGTCCTGACCCGTGTGGACGTGAACGTGCCGGTGGAAAACGGCCGCGTGACCGACGCCACCCGGATCGAGAAGATCGTGCCCACGGTCAAGGACATCCAGGCCAAGGGGGGCATCCCCGTCCTGCTGGCGCATTTCGACCGGCCCAAGGGCAAGCGCGTTGACAGCATGAGCCTGAAGCAGATCGTCCCCGCGCTGGAGGCTGCGTTGGGGCAGCCCGTGGTCTTCGCGGACGACTGCATCGGCGGCCCCGCCAAGCGCGTGGTGGCGGGCCTCAAGCCGGGCGATGTGGCGCTTTTGGAAAACACCCGCTTCCATGAGGGCGAGGAAAAGAACGATCCCACCTTCGCGGCGTCCCTGGCCGCCTTGGGCGGGGTTTTCGTGAACGACGCCTTTTCCGCCGCGCATCGGGCGCATGGATCGACCGAAGGGCTGGCGCGGCTGCTGCCCTCGGGCGCGGGTCGTCTGATGGAGGCGGAACTCAAGGCGCTGGACGCGGCGCTTGGCAATGCGCAGCGGCCGGTCATGGCGGTGGTGGGCGGGGCCAAGGTCTCGACCAAGCTGGATCTGCTGATGAACCTGGTGGACAAGGTCGATCACCTGGTCATCGGCGGCGGGATGGCCAACACCTTCCTGGTCGCCAAGGGGGTCGAGGTCGGCAAGTCCCTGGCCGAACGCGACATGGCCGACACCGCGCGCCAGATCCTGGACAAGGCCGACCAGGGCGGCTGCGTGATCCATCTGCCGCTGGACATCGTCGTGGCGCGCGAATTCAAGGCGGGCGCCGAATCCCAGGTGCTGCCGGTCGATCAATGCCCGGCGGACGCGATGATCCTGGACGCGGGTCCGGCGACCGTCGAGGCGCTGCGCGATGCCATGGCCCGCTGCAAGACGCTGATCTGGAACGGCCCCCTGGGCGCCTTCGAGATCGAGCCCTTCGACCGCGCCACCAACGCGGCCGCCCAGGCGGCAGCAGAACTGACCCGTGAAGGCAGGCTGATTTCGGTCGCAGGCGGCGGCGATACGGTCGCGGCGCTGAACAAGGCGGGTGCGGCGGGCGATTTCACCTTCATCTCGACCGCCGGGGGGGCCTTCCTGGAATGGATGGAAGGCAAGGAACTGCCCGGCGTGGCGGCGTTGAAGGCGGCGCGGCACGTTTGACAAAAGAAAGGGGGCGCTCGCGCCCCCTCTTGCGCCTTGGCGCAATTCACCCCCTGAGGATATTTGCGTGAAGAAGAAATCCTAGCTGCGCAGGCCGGTCTTCTTCAGCAGACCCTTGCGCTTGGCCTCATAGTAGTAGCCGCGCGAATACCACATGACCGTCCGGTCGGGATCGCCCTCGGCCACCATCCAGGCGCCGCGCAGGTATTTCACGCCATAGCGCAGGTTCGTGTCGGCATCGAGCAGGCTGGCGGCAGGTCCGCGATGGCCCATCGTCCGCGCGGTCTGCGGGTTCAGCTGCATCAGCCCGTAATAGGGGCCGTTCCGCAGCCCGGGATTGTGCTGCGATTCCCGCAGGATGATCCGCTGCACGATGGCGGGCGGCACGTCGTAGTGATCGGCCCAGAAGTTGATGCGCGACCGCAGCTGCGGCGTCTCGTTGGGGTAAAGCCCGTTGCGTCCGATGTCGCCCGGCATCTTCCGGTCGCCCCCGCCGCCGCAGGCGGCAAGGGCAAGCGTGGCAAGGATCAGGCCGCGGCGGCCAAGGTCAGACATGGATCGCGCCGTCCCCGCAGGCAAGCGCCGCTTCCCGCACCGCTTCCGAGGTGGTCGGATGCGCGTGGCAGGTCAGCGCCAGATCCTGGGCGGCGGCGCCGAATTCCATGGCCACGCAGACCTCGTGGATCATCTCGCCCGCGTTGGGGCCAATGATGTGGCAGCCGAGGATCCGGTCGGTGTCCGCATCCGCGATCAGCTTGACGAAGCCGTCCGCCTGCATCACCGCCTTGGCGCGCGCATTGCCCATGAAGGGAAACTTGCCCACCTTGATCTTGCGCCCGGCGGCCTTGGCGGCGTCCTCGGTCAGGCCGACGGCGGCGACTTCGGGCATGGTGTAGATCACGCCGGGGATCACATCATAGTTGACGTGGCCGTGCTTGCCCGCGATCACCTCGGCGACCGCCATGCCCTCGTCCTCGGCCTTGTGGGCCAGCATCGGGCCGGGGGCCGCGTCGCCGATGGCATAGATGCCGGGGACCGAGGTCTGCCAGTGGCCGTCCACCTTGACATAGCCCCGGTCGGTCATCTGCACGCCCACGGCGTCAAGGCCCAGGCCGTCGGCATAGGGGCGGCGGCCGGTGGCGACCAGCACGACCTCGGCCTCCAGCGCCTGTTCGCTGTTGTCCTTGCGCAGGGTATAGCTGACCTTGGCTTTTCCATCAGCGGTGTCCACCCCCGACACGGCGGCGCCCAGGACGAACTTGAGCCCCTGCTTGGTTAGGATCTTCTGGAACTGCTTCTGCACCTCGGCGTCCATGCCGGGGGTGATGGCGTCCAGGTATTCGACCACCGTGACCTCGGTGCCCAGGCGGGCATAGACGGAGCCCAGTTCCAGCCCGATCACGCCTGCGCCGATCACGACCATGGATGCGGGGATCCTGGGCAGGGTCAGCGCGCCGGTCGAATCCACCACGACGCCCGCGTCGTTGTCCACTGTCACGCCCTTCAGCGCGGTCGGGACCGAGCCGCTGGCGATCACGATGTTCTTCGTCTCATGAACCGTGTCGCCGACCTTGACGCGGCCCGGGGCCTCGATCACCGCCCAGCCTTTCAGCCAGTCGATCTTGTTCTTCTTGAACAGGAACTCGATGCCCTTGGTGTTGCCGCCGACCGTTTCGGCCTTGTAGGCCTGCATCTTCTGCCAGTCGATCTCGACATGGCCCACGTTCAGACCCATCCTGGCGAAATTCTCGTGCGTCTCGTGCGCCATGTGGCTGGCGTGCAGCAGCGCCTTGGACGGGATGCAGCCCACGTTCAGGCAGGTGCCGCCCAGCGTCTCGCGCCCCTCGACGCAGGCGACCCTGAGGCCCAGTTGGGCTGCCCGGATCGCGCAGACATAGCCGCCCGGCCCGGCGCCGATCACGATCAGATCATAGGTGGACATGGCTTGTTCCTTCTTGTCCCTCGGGGCCGCGGGTCAGACCAGCGCGGCCAGTATCATCAACATCGTCGCCGCGAACCCCACGGCCCAGATGACCGAGCGCCAGGGCACCCAGCCAAGAACATAGGCCGGGACATAAAGCAGTCGCGCGGCAAGATAAATCCATGCGCAGGTGGCGGTCACGGCGCTGGCCTGCCCGCCCAGCGTCACCACGACCACGGCCAGCGTGAACAGGATCAGCCCTTCGAAATGATTGTTCAGCGCACGGTGCAGGCGGCCTGCGGTTCCCTTCAACGGGGGAACATCGTCGCGCGGACCCATCGCCACCCTGGGGCCGACCTGAAGGTTGGCCGCGATGGAAAAGGCTGCGAACTGGACGGCCTGCAACAGACCCGCAAGCGCCAGGACGGTCAGTTCGGCGGTCATCATTCAGGCGGTTTCCAGGAAATGGAACTCGGTGGCCGTCACGCCAGCCTGCGCATTGAAGGCGCCCGCCCCAGACGACAGATAGGCCCGCGCCGCCTTGGCGTCGTTCACCTGATACAGCGCCCAGGCATTGCCGCCATCCTCGCGCCACAATTGCAGCAGGGACAAGCCGTTCTGGCCCCGATCCTCGGCATCCGCGTCGAAGGCCGCGCGGAAGGCGGCATAGTCGGCGATGGTGTAATGGACGATCAGTTGATTGGTCATGCATTCATCTCCATGAGCCTAGGAAATCACTGCGCGATAGCTGGTTTCTTCATTCATACCGTGATGAAGCGCGCCTATATAAGCAACAAAGTAAACAACCAAAAATGGCGGGAAGAAAATGCTGATAACGATACAAAGCGCAGCAAACAGCCAAGGAGATTTGATGAATGTCGGCAGTAATCCGACCGCATCAAGCAGATCGACGTGAAAATTCCAGAGCGCCGCAGTGATCGCAAGTCCAGAAGTAATCAACGAAACTAGTGCGTTTTCAACCTTCTTATCATTCATCACAGGCTGAGGCTGATCCGAGATTGTTTTTTCCACGCTCTCGTCGGGCTTAGGGACGGCGTGATCTGGCACAGAGGCATGATATCGACTGCCTACCAGCCAACCAATAAATCCACCAAGAGGCGCAAAGATAATGGCTGCGTTGTAGGCCGTGCCTCCAGCCGCAACGCCCATTGATAGGCCTGCAAAGAGGCCTATCAATGTTCCCGCTAAGATAAATGCCAGGATACGAGACATCGCTATCTTGGATCACAGATCCATCAGCAGGCGGCGCGGATCCTCCAGCGCCTCTTTCACCCGCACGAGGAAGGTCACGGCGCCCTTGCCGTCCACGATCCGGTGGTCATAGGACAGCGCCAGATACATCATCGGGCGGATGACGATCTGCCCGCCCACGACCATCGGGCGGTCCTGGATCTTGTGCATCCCCAGGATCCCCGACTGCGGGGGGTTCAGGATGGGCGAGGACATCAGCGAGCCGTAAACACCGCCGTTCGAGATGGTGAAGGTGCCGCCCTGCATTTCCTGCATGGTCAGCTTGCCGTCGCGGCCCTTGGCGCCCAGTTCGGCGATTTCCTTCTCGATCGCGGCAAAGCCCTTCTGGTCGGCGTCGCGCACGACCGGGACGACCAGGCCGGACGGGGTGCCCACGGCCACGCCCATGTTGACGTAGTTCTTGTAAACCACGTCGGTGCCGTCGATTTCCGCGTTGACCTCGGGGACTTCCTTCAGCGCGTGGCAGCAGGCCTTCACGAAGAAGGACATGAAGCCCAGCTTGACCTTGTGCTTCTTCTCGAAGGCGTCCTTGTATTCGTTGCGAAGCTGCATGATGCCGGACATGTCGGCCTCATTATAGGTGGTCAGCATCGCCGCCGTGTTCTGCGCGTCCTTCAGGCGCCGCGCGATGGTCTGGCGCAGGCGGGTCATCTTGACGCGTTCCTCGCGCGCGGCGTCCTGGGCCGGGCGGGGGGCGGCGGGGGCAGGGGCGGGCTTCGCAGCAGGTTGGGCGGCGGGCTGTGCCTTGGCCACGTCTTCCTTCATCACGCGGCCGTCGCGGCCCGAACCCGTCACCTGATCGCGGCTGACGCCCTTTTCGGCCATGGCCTTGCGGGCCGAGGGCGCATCCTCGACATCCGTGCGCGGCTTCATGTCCTCGGGGCCCGCGCCGGGGGAACCGACCTGGCCTGCCGTCACGCCATCCTCGCCGCCCGAGGCGGAGCCGACCGGGGCCTCGGCGTTGCCATAGGCGCCCTTGTGGTCAGCCGCGCCGCTGGCGGGCTTGCCGGCCGAAGCGGCACCCGCCGCGCCTTCGGTGATGATCGCAAGGCGCGCCTTGGCATCGACGGTCGCGCCTTCCTCGGCCAGGATCTCGGCCAGGACGCCTGCGGCGGGGGCGGGAACCTCGACCGAAACCTTGTCGGTTTCCAGTTCGCACAGCATCTCGTCCACCGCGACGCTGTCGCCCGGCTTCTTGAACCAGGTGGCGACCGTCGCCTCGGTCACGCTTTCGCCAAGGGCGGGGACCATCACGTCCACGGTTTTGCCGCTCATGTTTTTCTGTCCTTCCGGGGTCTTCTGGGCCGTCTGCGGTGCGGCCTGCGGTTGTTCTTTGGGGGCTTCGGCGCCGGCGTCAGAGATCTGGGCCAGCAGGGCGTCGGGGCCGACGGTCTCGCCTTCCAGGGCGAGGATCCGGGCCAGGGTGCCCGCCGCGGGGCTTGGCACCTCGACCGTCACCTTGTCGGTTTCCAGCTCGCACAGCATTTCGTCCACCGCGACGGCGTCACCCGGCTTCTTGAACCAGGTGGCGACGGTCGCCTCGGTGACGGATTCGCCCAGGGCGGGCACGCGGACTTCGGTGGGCATCGGCTTATCCTTCAAGCGACAGCGCCTCGGACACCAGCGCCTCTTGTTCCGCCTTGTGGCGCGAGCCGAGGCCCGTGGCGACCGAGGCGGCGGCGTTGCGGCCCACATAGCGGGCGCGGTTGTGGCGCGCACCCAGCCGGTCCAGCGACCATTCCAGATAGGGCTCGACAAAGCTCCACCCGCCCTGGTTCTTGGGTTCCTCCTGGCACCAGATGATTTCCGCGTCCTTGAAGCGGGCCAGTTCCTTGACCATCGACTGCGCGGGGAAGGGATAGAACTGTTCCAGCCGCAGCAGATAGATGTCGTCGATCCCGGCCTCGTCCCGCGCCTTCAGCAGGTCGTAATAAACCTTGCCCGAACAGATCACGACGCGGCGGATGCGGTGATCGGGCACCAGCGTGGTGTCCGAATTGCCGTGCTGCGCGTCGTCCCACAAGACGCGGTGGAAGGTCGATCCGGTCTGGAAATCCTCGGCCCGGCTGATGGCCTTGGGATGGCGCAGCAGCGATTTCGGCGTCATCAGCACCAGGGGCTTGCGGAAGCGGCGGTGCATCTGGCGGCGCAGGATGTGGAAATAGTTGGCCGGGGTCGTGCAGTTGGCGACGATCCAGTTGTCCTCGGCGCACATCTGCAGGAAGCGTTCCAGGCGGGCGGAGGAATGCTCCGGCCCCTGGCCCTCGAAGCCGTGGGGCAGCAGCATCACCAGGCCCGACATGCGCAGCCATTTCTTCTCGCCCGAGGAGATGAACTGGTCGAACATGATCTGCGCGCCGTTGGCGAAATCGCCGAACTGGGCTTCCCACATCACCAGGGCATTGGGTTCGGCCAGCGAATAGCCGTATTCAAAGCCCAGCACCGCGTATTCCGACAGCATCGAGTCGATGACCTCGTAATGCGCCTGGCCTTCCGCGATGTGGTTCAGGGGGTAATAGCGGTCCTCGGTCTTCTGGTCGATGAAGGCCGAATGGCGCTGGCTGAAGGTGCCGCGCGTGCTGTCCTGACCTGCCAGCCGCACGCCCTTGCCTTCCAGCAGCAGCGACCCGAAGGCCAGCGCCTCGCCCGTGGCCCAGTCGAAGCCCTGGCCCGTCTCGAACATCTGGCGCTTGGCGTCCAGCAACCGGCCCACGGTCTTGTGCAGGTTGTGGCCTTCGGGAACCGTGGTCAGCGCGCGGCCGATCTGGGCCATGGTCGAAGGCTCGATCCCGGTTTCACCGGACACGTATTCCGCGCCCTCGCGGTCCAGGCCCGACCACTTGCCGTCCAGCCAGTCGGCCTTGTTCGGCTTGAAGGCCTTGCCCACCTCGAATTCCTCGTTGAGGTGGTTCTGGAAGGCGGCCTTCATGTCCTCGATCTCGCCCTCGGGGATCAGCCCGTCGGCGACCAGGCGTTCGGTGTAAAGCTGCAGCGTGGTCTTGTGGCCCTTGATGCGGTTGTACATCGCCGGGTTGGTGAACATCGGCTCGTCGCCTTCGTTGTGACCGAAGCGGCGATAGCAGAAGATGTCGATGACCACGTCCTTCTGGAACTTCTGCCGGAACTCGGTCGCGACCTTGGCGGCATGGACCACGGCCTCGGGGTCGTCGCCGTTCACGTGGAAGATCGGCGCCTCGACCATCAGCGCGATGTCGGTCGGATAAGGCGAGGTGCGGCTGAAATGCGGCGCGGTGGTGAAGCCGATCTGGTTGTTCACCACGATATGGATGCAGCCGCCGGTGCGGTGGCCCTTGATGCCCGACAGTTGCAGGCATTCCGCGACAACGCCCTGGCCCGCGAAGGCCGCGTCGCCATGCAGCAGGATCGGCAGCACCGCCGTGCGGTCATGCGTGTCGCCCAGTTGGTCGCCCTTGGCGCGCGCCTTGCCCAGCACGACCGGGTTCACGGCCTCAAGGTGGCTGGGGTTGGCGGTCAGCGACAGGTGAACCGTGTTGCCGTCGAATTCCCGGTCGCTGGAGGCACCCAGGTGGTATTTCACGTCGCCCGAACCGTCCACGTCCTCGGGCTTGAAAGAGCCGCCCTGGAATTCGTGGAAGATCGCCCGGTAGGGTTTCGACATGACGTTGGCCAGGACCGACAACCGGCCCCGGTGCGGCATCCCCACGACGATTTCCTTCACGCCAAGCGCACCGCCGCGCTTGATGATCTGCTCCATCGCCGGGATCAGCGCCTCGCCCCCGTCAAGGCCGAACCGCTTGGTGCCCATGTATTTCACATGCAGGAACTTCTCGAAGCCCTCGGCCTCGACCAGCTTGTTCAGGATGGCGCGGCGGCCTTCCTGGGTGAACTGGATTTCCTTGCCATAGCCTTCGATGCGTTCCTTCAGCCAGCCCGCTTCCTCGGGGTTCGAGATGTGCATGAACTGGATCGCGAAGGTGCCGCAATAGGTCCGCTGCATCAGGTCGGTGATCTGGCGGATGGATGCGATTTCCAGCCCCAGCACGTTGTCGATGAAGATCGGCCGGTCCATGTCGCCGGGGCCGAAGCCATAGGTCGCAGGGTTCAGCTCGCCATGGTCGGGCACGTCGCGCAGGCCAAGGGGATCGAGGTTCGCGTGCAGGTGGCCCCGGATGCGGAAGGCGCGGATCAGCATCAGCGCGCGGATCGAGTCCAGCACCGCCTGGCGCATCTGGTCCTCGGTCAGGCTGACGCCCTTTTCCTCGGCCTTGGCGGCAATCTTCTTCATCGCGGCCTTGGCTTCGTCCTTGGACGCCATCGGCCATTCGCCGGTCAGGGCGGCGGTGTTCTCGTCCGTGGGAACCGGCGGCCAGTCGGCGCGCTTCCAGCTGGCGCCGCTGGCCTCGCGCGCGGCGTCCTCTCCGGCATCGCCCAGGCTGCGGAAGAAGGCGTCCCAGCCGGCGTCGAAGGCCCCCGGGTTCTGCGCCCACTGGCCATAGAGCTGTTCGATATAGGCGGCGTTATGCCCTTGCAGGAAGGACGAGTCGTGGAAATCGGCGTTGTTGGGTTGGTCGGTCATGGGGTCTCGCGTCCTTGACGCAATGGGGGATAGGGCGGGGATGGGATGCGGCGTCAGGCGGCGCTGCAGGTGACGATCATCATCTGGACGCCGGGCATGGCGCTGCCCGCGCCCGGCTTGTTGGTGCGGCTGTCTTCCAGGCTGCGGCCCGCCTGGCGGCAAAGCTGCGCGGGCGCAGCGTCGATTTTCGCGTCATCGGTCTGGGCGGGGCGGAACAGCACGGTGAAGCGGCTGTCCGCATCCCCGGTCACGGAAATCAGCGAGGCCTGGTGCAGCCCGGTGCGGCTGTCCACCGGGCCGGTCGGGGCAGGGGGCGCGACAGGGGCGGCCACGGGCGGCGCGACGGGCGCCGGGGGCGTGACCGGACGCGGCGCGGCGG
>NZ_JAFLRK010000043.1 GCF_017315735.1 Paracoccus shandongensis | reverse complement strand
GTCCCTTGACCTCGCGGCCTGACTGGAGCCATCGGTACATGCCCGGAGCCCGCTGCTCGGCAATTTCCACCACATTCGCGACACGACCCGTGGAGGACCGCAAGGCCGTGGCTGCCGATCTGCGCCGGATTTACAGCGCGCCGAGCACCGATATGGCCGAGGCCGAACTCGATGCCTTCGAGGAAAAGTGGGCCGGGAAATACGCATCAATCGCCCCGGCCTGGCGCCGGGCGTGGCAGGAGGTGATCCCGTTCTTTGCCTTCGATCCCGCGATCCGAAAAATCATCTACACGACAAATGCCATAGAAAGCCTGAACCGCGTGATCCGGAAGTCGATCAAGACGCGCGGCTCATTCCCGACGGACGAGGCCGCGACCAAGCTGATCTACCTCGCCATCCGCAAGTTCGAGAAGGATGGGCGCAACGTCAGGGAATGGTTTGCAGCCCGCAATCAGTTCGCCATAATGTTCGGCGAGCGCTTCGACGCTTGAGTATCCAAAACCGCATGGACCGGGACGGATACACAAAGTTCAGGACACTCTCGCCGCTTCAGCGCCTTACCCGTCCGAAAACCGCATGGGCCTGATCAGACGCAGAGTTCCAGACAGCCCCTCAAGACGGAACTCACCAGACATCGATGCGAGATTGTAGAAGCTCGCTCAGCGTTTCCGCATCCTGACCAAGGAAGATCACACCATAACCGTTCCCGAGATCCAGGAAGGTTGCATCGCCCAGATCCTGCAGCCGTTCCCCCAGCGATGCCGGATCAATGGCCCGACCATTGATGTTCTGCGTGATGATCAGGCGATCCTCCTCGGTAAAGTCGGAGATGATGTCAACGCCATGGGCGCTCCGGAACTGGAACAGGTCCGCTCCGCTGCCGCCGGTCAGGAAATCGTCGCCTGCACCGCCGTTCAGAACATCATCCCCTTCTCCACCGTTGATCAGGTCGCTGCCGCGACCTCCGTGGAGCGTGTCGTTGCCCGCCTTGCCGAAGACCAAATCATCCCCGCGACCGAAGTCCTCGATAGCGGCAAGGAAATCATCCCCTTCGCCAAGGTCGATGGTGTCATCGCCACCGCCGGCATCCACCCAGTCATTCCCGTCTCCGCCTTCGATTCTGTCGTCGCCGAAACCGGCATGAATCGTGTCATTGCCGGCGCCGCCAGCCAGCAGATCCTGGCCGTTCTCGCCGGACAGGCGGTCGTTGCCGTCACCGCCGTGAAGCTGATCGTCGTTCAGGCCGCCCGACAGCGTGTCGCGCCCCTCGCCACCATGAAGGGTGTCACGCCCGTTGCCGCCGTCCAGAAGATCATTTCCTACGCCGCCATTCAGCACGTCATTCCCATCCTGCCCGTCGAGCGTGTCGTTGCCTGTGCCGCCATGCACAAAATCCGATCCGAAGGATCCGAAAAGAGCGTCATTTCCCGATCCGCCGAACAGCCAATCGCCAGAGGCACGCTTTGCCTCGGACCAATCGGCAAGGGACAGCCCCCCGCGGTCAGGATCGCTTGCCCACCGTACATCCAGCACATCGTCGCCGCTGCCGCCCACAAGCAGGTTTGACCCTGCACCGCCGTGCAGGAGGTCGTTGCCCGCATCACCGGCCAGGATATCGTTGCCCAGGCCGCCCGAAAGCGTATCCGAGCCAGTTCCCCCGATCCGTCCTTCCGTCAGGCTTTCCACAAGGCCGACCAGGACTGTGGTTTCGAAAGGCAGCTGATCGCTCAGGTCCGCCACAAGATCAAGGCCGATTGACAGCAGGCGGGAAAGGTCGTCGGTCGAAGTGCTGCGTGTCTGGTCAGAATATGTCGCCATGGGTGCTTTCCAGTTTGAGATGACCCGGATGCCTTCTGCCCGGAAACCGGCCTGGGGTCAGGCCGTGGGCCAATGCTAACCTGGGCGCACTTCCCCAACCGATAGGGCAAATAGACGCAATTTTAAGTAATTAGCAGTCGGTCATTAAAGAAGTATTGCATAGGTTCGCTGCATAAGGACAACAGCAAAGGAAGGGGTCACTATGGCCACGATACCAGGAGGCGCTTTCAGCGACTTCTTGTTCGGGACGTCGCTCTCGGACTTCATCGCAGCCGGTGCGGGGCATGACACCGTCATGTCCGGCTCGGGCGAGGACATTGTCTATGGCGGTTCGGGCGACGATCTTCTGAACGGCGGTTCGGGCGACGATCGCCTGCTGGGCGAACAAGGCGACGATCAGCTTCTGGGCGGATCAGGAAACGATGCGCTTCATGGCGGAGAGGGGAAGGATACCCTGTCCGGCGGCGCAGGCGACGATTGGATGAAAGGGGATGGGGGCGCGGATCTTCTGGCCGGCGGCGCGGGCGACGACACGCTGGACGGCGGGACGGGCGACGATGCCCTGTCGGGCGATGCCGGCGACGACCTGCTTTCCGGCGGCGCGGGCGACGATACCCTGTCGGCCGGCGCGGGCGACGACACGCTGTCGGGCGATGCCGGGGATGACCAGGTCTTCGGCGGGGCGGGGGATGACCTTTTGCTTGGAGGCGAAGGCGACGACCTTCTGGTCGGCGATGCTGGCCGCGACACGCTGGATGGCCAGGCGGGGGACGACAACCTTTATGGCGGCGCGGGGGATGATCTGTTCGTCTTCTCGGGCGGCGGGGATGTGGTCATGGATTTTACGGATGGCGATATCGTCCAGATTTCCTCGCGCCTGGAAGGAGTCACCCTGGGTTCGGTCGAGGATGTCGCCGATTTCGCCGTGGACCTTGGCGATGCCGGCACGCTGATCGATTTCGGTCAGGGTGACAGCGTGCTGCTGCACGGTGTCGCTTATGACGATGTGACCTCGGATCCCGGGCGTTTCTTTACCGTGGTCTGACAGAATGGTCCGGGCGCCGCGTTGCGCCCGGACCATGCCGAACGATTTTCCCGTCACCCTGTGATAGGTGCCAAGCGGCATGAACATCCCTCTCGATCGAAGGCCTTTTCTTTCAGCCCCGCCCTTGCCCCCCCGCATCGGAGAGGCAACTGCCGTCGTAATCGGCGCATCGCTGAGCGCGATCTTCTTCGACCGTCCTGCAGGCCGCCGCGAAAGGATGCAGGCGGAACAGGATGGCCGACCGATCCCGCGCCCCTTTATCGCGGCAGAGCTTGCCCTTCGGTCTGGCGGGACGCGGCATCTGATCCTTGTTCCGCAGGGCATCGCCACCGTGCTGTCGCGCCGGTTGATGCTGCGCTTGGGCGGCATGCCCGTGGCAGAGATTGACCCCGACTGGCTCCAGTTGCCGCAGGACGAGTTTCCGGCGCTGGTCTCGCCATTGGCGGCACAAGCCATGCGCAAGCTGCTTCGGGTAATGCTGACCACGGGGGCATCGCTTTTTGCCGGAACGGCGCAGGGGGGCCTTGCCGATGCGATCCTGCGCCTGATGGATATCTGCGGGCTTGCGGCGCTTGCGCCTGTTGCCAGAACTCGGATCGGCGGGCGGACGCTTGTCACCTATTCCGCGCCCGGCGTCATCGGCCTGCGCCGCCGGGCCGAGGCGATCGCCCTTCCGGATGGACGCCTGATCCGGCTCAAGGATGTCGATTGCCTTGCCGAAGGCGAACTGCTGCACGTGCTGCTTCCACAAGGCCTTCACCCGGCGCAAGTCGTGCTTGATCCCGATGCGCCGCTGCGCTTGGCCCCGGCAGATGCCTCGGTGCGCCAGCTTTCGGTTCAGGCCTGGGCCAAAGCACGCGGCAGGATTTGCCGGGATTGGCTGATTGCGTGCTTGGGAAGCGGCGTCGTGGGCGCCCTTGACGGCGAATCCGTCCCCGATCTGGTCGAGCCGGAGATCGCGATCCGGCATCTTTCGCTGGCCCCCGCCGGCATGCTTCATGCGATAATCCTGAAGGATCCCGCGCGCGTGGTCCGCAAGGTGCTTCTTGAATGGCAGGGGCGGCAGGTCGACCTGATTCCGTCGCATGGGGCAGGCGGAACGGCGATGCTGACCGGTCTTGCCGACCTGCCGGACGAGGGCCCGGGAACTGGGCCATGCCGGATCTCCGTCCTGCATCGCTCGGGCCGTCTGCAACTGCTGGCCGAAGTGCCAGTTGCAGCCTATGACGGCAGTATTCCCGCCGGTTTCGAAGATGCTTGGACGCTGGGCCAGGATGCGCTTTGGCCGCTTGCACGTGCCCGCACCGGATTTCACCGCACGGCGCAGCCTTCCGTCACGCAGTGTTTCGGACCGGCGCAAAGATTTGGCCTCAGGATCATCACATCCATCGGCAGTTCGGCCGACCTGATCCGTGCCCGCGCTGCCTTGATCCTCGCCGAGGGCCAGGGCACTCCGGTGGAAGTTGTCTGCACCATGGTCGAAGGCCCGTTGGCCGGGGCCGCGCGGCAGACGCTTGTCCAGACCGCCGCGATCTATGGCATCCCGCATCGGCTGGTGCTGCTGCCTGGCACCGCGACCATGGGTGAGCGGCTCCGCGCCGCACTGGCCGATGCAGGGGGCGCCCCCGCCCTGGTGCTTGGCGCCGATGTCCTGCCCATAGGCGCAGGGTGGCTGGCATTCTGGCTGCAGCGCCTGCGCAGGCAGGCCGCCCTTGCCCCGGCGCTGCTGGCAGGCGACGGCTCCATCGCTGCCACGCAAGAGGGGGACGATCCCTGGCGGGGATTGCCGGCCGCGCATCTGCCTGCCTCGACACGCGTTGTCGGCAGGCCGCTGGCAAATTGCCTGGCCCTTGGTCCCGCAGGGATTGCGCGGCTTCTTGCTGGGGATGCGCCGCATCCCGATCCGGCAATCTGGATCGCCGCGACGTTGCGGGGCCGCGCTCGATCCGAGACGCGCTTCCCGTTCCGCCGCTTCGGTCCTGCCGGCACGCCGGGCGCCTTTGCAGCCGCGCTTGCCGAAACCGAATTCGCCATGATCGAAAAGAATCGCGAATGACCCTTCAAGTCCTGCAGATCGCCCATGACCACCCCGCCTATACCAGGGGCGGGACCGAGTTTCTCGCCCATGACCTGACATCGGCGCTTGATGCGACCGAAGGGGTCCGCGCAAGGTTTCTGGCCGCGACGACCTCGCTTCAACGACCCGACGACGTGCCGGGCGCATTGGGGATGGAGGGGCGTGATCACCTGCTGCGCACCGGGCGCTATGACCGCTTCTCCATGCTGCGTCACGACGGCACCGACTGGATCGCATCGCTGGGGCGGCTTCTGGGCAGCTTTCGGCCGGACGTGGTGCATCTCCATGGCCTGGACCGGATCGGGGCCGAGGTTCTGGCAGTCCTTCGCCGCCTTGCCCCGCAGGCGCGTCTCGTGCTGACGCTGCACGACTATCAGATCTTGTGCCCCAACGATGGACTCATGCTGACGGTGCCGGAAGGCGCGCGCTGCCGCAAGGCCGGACAGGATAGCTGCCGGCGCTGTTATCCCGCGATGTCTGCGGCGGCCCATCTGCTGCGCAAGGCACATCTGACCGCGCTTTTGTCGATGGTCGACATCTTCGTCGCGCCCTCGCGCTTTCTGGCCGACCGGTTCGTGGAATGGGGCCTGAACGCGGGACGCATGACGGTCCTGCCCAACCAGGTTCCCGCGATGGTCCACCCCGGACGTGCTCCACGCGCCCGGCCCGACCGCTTTGCCTTTTTCGGCAACATCTCCCCGCACAAGGGCGTGCTGCCGCTTCTTGCCGCAGCCCGTCTTGCAGGCGACAGGGTGACGCTGGATCTTCACGGCGGGCTCGGTCATGCCGAGGAGGCATTTCGACGCAGCTTTGCCGAAGCCCTTGCGGCGGCGCCCAATGCCAGCCACCGCGGTCCCTATGCGCGCGAGGACCTGCCCGCGCTGATGAACCGGGCCGATTGGGTGGTCCTGCCGTCGATCTGGTGGGAAAATGCCCCGCTTGTTCTGCTGGAAGCCCGGGCGGCCGGTGTGCCGGTGATCTGTTCGGGGATCGGCGGCATGGCCGAGCTGGTGGAACACGGCCTGACCGGCTTTCACGTCCCCCCCGGCGATGACCGTGCCCTGGCCGAAGCGCTGTGCGCGGCTGCAGAGGATCCGGCCGGCCATGCACGCATGGCCGCGGCTCAGCGCGGCCGGCAGGGCGATGATGCGCATCGCGGCTTTGTCGAAGCCCATCTGGACATCTATCGCAATCTGCTGGAAGGGGCTTCCGCATGAGCCCGGCCGACGGAGCCTTTTTAGGCCTTGCCGAAGATGCCACGCTGACACCGGATCTGGCCATCATCCTGCCGGGGGGGCGGACGCTTCTGGCACTGTCGCACCTGACGGATGCCTTGCCCTGCCGCGGTTTCTGCAACGATGCCGCCTGGCGGGCGCTCTGCTGGCCAGTGGGGGACGGGCGCGCCGGGCTTGCGCTTGTCGAGGCGCCCCTTGTCGCCGCAGGGTGGCTTCGCGGCCCCGGGGGGGAAGAGTGGAGGATCGCGCCGCCGCGCAGCATCGATGTCGCCCCCGCGCCTCTTGCCGAACTTGTCAGGCGCAATGGGCTGAGCAGCCGCGAGGTGTTCGACTTTCTGACCGACACGCTGATCGAAACCGGAGGCGGCAGGATGCAGCCTGGCGATCGCGATTTCGCAGCCGGCTTCCTGTCGCTTGCCTCTGACGCTGGCGGCTTTGTCGAAATCCTTGCCTGCCCCGATACGGGGGGCCTTTTCGCGCAAGGATGGGCGATGTCCCTTGCTGCCGGACGCCACAATCTGGCGCATCTGACGGAAAGGCTGGAGTTCCACGTATCGGATGTCGCCGTGTTCGCGCGCGAAGATATTCCTGCGCCGGGCATGGGGTTCTGCCTGTTCAGCCTTGGCTGGCGCGGGGCCGATCTGGAGGCGCTCGATTGCCTGTTCCATGAACAGGACGGCACGCTCAAGCGGCTCGAGATCATGCGCGGGACTGTCCTTAAACTGCGGGGGGAAGCAGCGGCGGATCACGTCCGCCAGATGCTGCCGCGGCTGGCAGGCGACGGGACGGTCGTGGGGAACCACCGGCGCATCTGCCGGCCTCGTTATGGGGGAGCCGACACGCTGTCCTTGACCCCCCTGCCGGTGGCCGCCGCCTTTGACACCGTGTTCGAGGCGCCGTCTGGCGGACTTCTGGCAATGGGCTGGCTGCTGGATCCGATGCAGCGCGTCGAACGGGTCATCGTCAAAAGCACGGCCGGTCTTTACGCGCCGCTGCACGACCGGTGGAACCCGCTGCCGCGCCCTGACCTGAATGACGGCTTTGCGAATGACCCGCGCTTCGCCCGGCTGCTGAATGCGTCCGACAACATGCATGGCTTCATGGCCTTCGCCCCAGGCAAGCCCCGGCGGGGCGACGAGGACTACTATCTGGAGCTTGTCTTGGACGACGGGGCCTGCCTGTTCCGCCCGCTGACGGTCATGCGGCTGGATGGCCGCGACCTGCTGCCGCAAATCCTTGCCGCGATGCCCCTGCACGACCCGGCCATCGACCTGATTGCCAGCAACACACTGGCACCCTTTCTTGCGGCCTTGCCCGCAGGACCGCGCAGGTTCCGTGCCGGGCAAAGACCCCTTGAACTGTCGGCCGAGGCGGGAGAGATCACGGCGGTGATCCCGCTCAGCCGCCTGGATCATCTGCAACCGATGATGGCCCTTCTGGCGGGAACGCCCGAGGCAGAGCGGCTTGACCTGGTGGTCGTGATGACCCGGGCCGAGGCAGGCCGCGCCGCCATGCGCCTGAAGGATCTGTTCGCCTTCTACCGCATCCGGGGACGCTTGCTGCTGGTCGCGGACCAGGCCAGCCTTTGCGACCGGATCGAGTCGGGCCTTTCTCTGGCCGCGGGGGCGCGCGTCCTGATCTGGTCGCCCTCGGCGCTTCCGGCAACTCCCGGTTGGCTGGCCCTGCTTGAAGCCGAACTTGCCGGGCTCGGCACGCCCGGCCTGATCTCGCCGACCCTGGTCTATGAGGACGGCTCGATCTTCTATGGCGGGGATGGGACCGCGGGAGGCGACGACAATCCGCTGCTGGGGTATCCCCGGGGATGGCTGGCCCAGGGCGCGCCGCGCCCCATGGCCGCAGGGGCGGCGCAGCTTGCACTGGTCGACCGCGAGGCGCTGGCCCAGGCAGGGGGATTTGCCGGGAATCTTTACTCGGACGCGATGCTCCACCGCGACCTGGCACGCCGCCTGCACGAGGGGGGCTTCGGAACATGGTCGTCGTGCAAGGTGGATTTCTGGATGCTGGAGGACCCGCAAGGCAGCCCGGACGCCAGAAATCATCTTCTGGAAACGATTGATTCAGCATTGCTGGTCCATAGTGCGGCGACCGGAACCGGGGAACGATCTCGATGAAAGCGCTTGTGTTGAGCCATGCCCATCCCGCCTTTTCCATTGGTGGCGCGCAGGTCGCATCCTACAACCTGTTCCAGGGCATGAAGCAGCAGCAGGGTTGGGATGCCCATTACATGGCGGGTGTCGGCCCCCCTGTCGCGCGTCACGCCGCGACGCCGCTGATGTCGCTGGGCCAGGCCCCGGACGAGACGTTGTTCTGGACCAACGACTATGACTGGTTCCATCTGGGCCTGAACGATACGGACGCCATCATCAAACATTTCGAGCGTTTCCTGTCCGACCTGCGTCCGGCTGTCGTGAACTTCCATCACGTCATGGGCTTCGGGATCCAGGCAATCCGAGCCACGCGGCGCGCCCTGGGCGATGTGCCGATCGTCTATACCCTTCATGAATATCTCCCGATCTGTGCTCATCACGGGCAGATGATCAAGGCAAGGAACGCTGCCCTGTGCATGAAGGCCTCGGCCTCCGATTGCGGCATGTGCTTCCCCGAGATCGGCGCCGCGAACATGCTGCGGCGCGAGTTGTTCATCAAGTCCTTCTTCGCGGAAGTGGACGCCTTTGTTTCGCCGTCGCGGTTCCTGTTGAAGCGCTTTCAGGATTGGGGCCTGCCCCGCGAAAAGCTGGTGATGATCGAGAATGGGCTGGAGGGCGGCCCCGTCGCGTCGGTCCGTGCCTTGCCGCCGGGCGGGCGCCGCAACCGCTTTGCCTATTTCGGACAGCTGAACCCCTTCAAGGGCATCAAGGTGCTGGTCGAGGCCGTCGCGCGCATCCCGGAAAAGGTCTGGGGCGACGGTATCCTGTATATCTTCGGCGGCAACCTGGAACACCAGCCCGAGGACTTCCAGGCCCAGGTCAAGGAGCTGTTCCGCTTGGCCGGCCGGCGCCTGCGCTTCATGGGATCCTACAAGAGTGCCGACTTGCCGCATCTGATGCGCGAGGTGGACTGGACCATCGTGCCGTCAACCTGGTGGGAAAACGCACCGGTCGTCATCCAGGAGGCGTTTCATCATCGCCGTCCGATCGTCGCCTCCGACATCGGCGGCATGGCCGAAAAGGTGCGCGACGGGATCGATGGGTTGCATTTCCGCGTCTCCAACCCCGAAAGCCTGGCCGAGACGATGACGCGCGCGATGGAGCCGTCGGTCTGGAACCGCCTGCATGAAGGCATCCAGCCGCCGACCACGGCACATGAGGCTGCCCGCCTGCACGCTGCGCTGTTCGAAAAGCTCCTGGCCCGCAGGTCCAGACCAGCATTGGCGGCCGGTCATGTCTGACGGCAGACCGGTTCAAGGCCCCTGGCTGGCGGCGCTCACCGATCTTGCAAGGGGCGTGGCAGCGGCCGGCCTTGTCGGATTTTTCGTCAACCTTCTTTATCTGTCCCTGCCGCTTTATCAGTCCCAGATCTTCGACCGGGTGATCTCATCGGGCAATTTCGACACGCTTCTGGCATTGACGCTGATCGTTGCGTTCCTGTTCGTCTTCCAGTCCATCCTGGATTTCCTGCGCTCGCGGCTGCTTCTTGTCATCGCGGCGCGTCTGTCGACGGTGCTTGGCCGCCCCGTCTTCGAGGCGGCCGTCGAAACGGCGCTGAAATCAGGCACGACAAGGGCCGCCACGGCGATGCGGGATCTGAACGGGCTTCGCGGCTTCGTTGCGGGGGGCGCGATCACCTTGCCGATGGACATGGCCTTCACGCCGATCCTGCTGGTCGTGCTGTCTTTGCTGCATCCGCTCTATGGAATTGTCGGGCTTTGCGGCGCCGGTCTTCTGACGCTGATCGCAATCGCGACCGAGATGCTGGCGCGGCGTCCGGCCGCACAGGCCGTGCAGACAAATGTCCTGTTTCAGGCGGAAACCGCCAATGCCATCCGCAATTCCGAAGTGATCGCAGCCATGGGAATGCTGCCTGACCTTTCGCGGCGATGGCGGCGTGGACAGGTCATGTCGCTCGACAGCATCGAGGCGGGGGGAACGACGGCAAAGTTCCTTTCTGCGCTTGCGCGCGGATCGCGGGTCGGTCTGCAGATCGCGGTGATCTGCACGGGGGCCACGCTGGTCATCCGGCAGGAGGCAAGCCCGGGAACCATCCTGGCCGCGGCGGTGATCACCTCGCGCATGTTGTCGCCGTTCGAGCATCTGATCGACGGCTGGCGACAATGGGTCAACGCCCTTGCCATAGCGCAGCGGTTGCGCGAGCTTTTGCAGGGTGGGGTGCAGACCCGCTCGGCCGTCAAGGTGCCGGTGGGGCGGGCCGAGGTCCTGGTGGACCGGCTCGGCTATGTACCGCCGGGACAGGACACGCCGCTGCTGCGAAACATCAGCTTCTCGATCGCTTCCGGAGAGATGGTGGGCGTGATCGGTCCGTCCGGCGCCGGAAAATCGACGCTGGCGCGCCTGGTGGTCGGCTTGTGGGCGCCGACAACAGGGGGGATTTTCCTGGATGGACAATCCACCTTCCTGCACGAACGGGCCAGCTTCGGCGCGGCGGTCGGCTATCTTCCCCAGGATCCCCTTCTTCTTGACGGAACGGTTCGGGAGAATATCGCCCGGTTCCGCAATGCGCCCATCGAGGATGTCGTCAACGCCGCGCGTCAGGCGGGGATCCATGAGATGATCGGCCGCTTGCCCAAAGGCTACGAAACGCTGCTGACCGACGGCGGGGCACGCCTGTCGGGCGGGCAGCGGCAGCGCCTTGCCTTGGCGCGCGCGGTTTTCGGGAGGCCGAAACTGCTGGTGCTGGACGAACCGAACTCCTCGCTGGATGCCGATGGCGAGGCGGCCCTGATCGAGGCGGTCGAACGCGCCCGCGCAGCCGGTGCCGCGGTGCTGGTCGTCGCGCAACGCATGTCGATCCTGAACAAGGCCAATCGCCTTCTGCTGCTGCGCGATGGCGCGGTGGCGCAGTATGGCGACAAGGTCGAGGTGCTGGCGACGCTGGGACCCCGGCGGCGCGACGCCATCCCTGCGGCAGAGGCGCGCATGTCATGACCGTGATGAGCGACGACGAACCTTTGCCTGCCTATCGGCCTGTCTTCCTGACGGCATTGGCGATGATCTTGTTCCTGGTGTGCACCCTTGGCGGATGGGCAAGCTATGCGCGGCTGGACGGTGCCGTGGTCACGCAGGGGGTCGTTCTTGCGGAAAGCAGGCGCAAGACGGTCGAGAACCTGGAGGGCGGCATCCTGTCCAGGCTTCTGGTATCCCCGGGAGACCGCGTGCGGGCGGGACAGCCGGTCGCGCAGCTTGACACCACGCAGGACCGAGAACGCCTGGCACAGATGGAGTCCGAACGCCTGGCGCTTGTCTTCGACATCTGGCGTCTGGAGGCCGAGGCACAGGGACGCTCGCTCGACCCGGGCCTGGCCCCCGAAACCGATCCCGCGCGGATCGCCGCGCAGACAAGCCTTTACGATGCACGCTGGGCCCTGCACCAGGGGCAGATCGCGTCGATGATGCGACAGGCGGATCATCTTTCGGCGCAGGCCAGGGCCAACCGCGCCCAGGCCGATGCCTCCAAGCGTCAGATCGAAAGCTGGAAGCAGGAACTGGCCAATACCGAAGCCTTGGTCGAACGCGGGGCCGCAACGCGGCAGAAGGTGCGCGAGATCCAGCGGAATCTGTCTGTCCTGGAAGGAGAGCGCGATGAATATGCCGCCTTGGCGGAGGCGAACGAACGGGACGGCGCGCGTGTCGCAGCCGATATCGCCACCCTGCGCCAGCAGCGCGTGGCCGAGGCAGCGGAACTGCTGGCCCAATCTCGCCGCGCCCTTCCGGCCCTCCAGGCGCAGATGCGGGCGGGCGAAGATATCCTTGACCGCCGGACCCTTCGTGCGCCGCAGGACGGGCTGGTGGTTGATATTCCGACCGTGACCCCAGGTGCGGTGATCGGATCGGGCGTCGTCGTGATGGAAATCGTGCCCGATACCGATGCCCTGGTCATTCAGGCGCGCCTTCCGCCCGAAGCCATCGACACAGTCCATGTCGGTCGCACCGCGCGTGTCAGGTTGACCGCCTATCGCCGCGCGGTTGCCCCCACCGTTCATGGCGAGGTGACCTATGTTTCCGCCGACCTGCTGGAGGAACCGCGCGACGGCAGCCGCTATTTCGAAGTCCGGATTGCGCTGAGTGCAGCCGAACTGAAAGACAATCCTGACATCGCGCTGACGGCGGGGATGCCCGTCGAAGTGGCGATCCAGACCGGAGAACGGCGGGCAGGCGAATATCTGCTTGAGCCGATCCTGGGACATCTGCGCAAGGCAATGCGGGATGAGTGATTATCTTAACCATTTCGCGCCACAATGGCTGGCAGAAACACGGAGGAGCAAGTGAGCGAAGGTCATTTCGCGTTGAAGCATGCTGATTTTCCGGCGCTTGACCGGGCCGGAATGCGCGTTCCGGGTCTTCTTCACACAGGCAAACTTGCCGCCGGGTCGCGGATCGAAGCTCCGACCTCGATCATCTGCTCGGTATCGCAAGGCGCGTTCATCGACATCGGTGCATTTTGCAACCTGAGCGGCGGGACCATCAACAATGTCCGCTTCGGGCGCTACTGCTCGATTGCATCGGGCGTGGTCATCGGGATGCACGAGCATCCAACCAACTGGCTGACGACCTCGCGAACGGCCTATTTCCCCCAGGTGAATGGTTGGCGCGAACTGGTTGCGCCCCATCGCATGGACGACATCAGGCGCGGCCAGCGTCCCTTCCGGGACAGCTGCCCGATCACCGAAATCGGTCATGACGTCTGGATCGGCCAGGGTGCTTTCATCAAGTCGGGCGTGACGGTCGGGACAGGCTCGATCATTGGCGCGCGGGCGGTCGTTTTGCGTGATGTGCCGCCTTATTCCATTGTCGTCGGAACGCCTGGCCGGGTCGTGCGCTTGCGCTTTCCCGAGGCAACGGTTCAGCGTCTGCTGGCTTTGCAATGGTGGCGCTATTCGGTTTTCGATCTGTTTTCGGCCCCGCTGGATGACATCGATGCAGCATTGGACAGGATCGAGTCCATGGTCGGCGCAAACCAGCTCGTGCCTTATGAAGGACCTGTCGTCACGGCGAATGACCTGTGCGATCCGCAGGGACTGGCTGCCGACCTTGCGGCCCGCTTCGCTCCTCCGGTGGCGCAAGCCAGCTGACTGGAAGCCTGACAGGATCGCATCATGGGCCCTGTCCTGCAAGCATCATCCGGAGGGAGGCGGGCAAGATAAAGCCAGAGATCCCGCCAACGATTTCAAGGTTCGCCGTTGATCTGCAGGGTCCAGCAAGGATGGATAGGCATAGGCCGCATCCGTGTCACAATCGCGGCCTACGACAGGGGACCTTCAAGCAGCAGGCGTGGACCGGTCCAGTGGATCAGAGCCGGGATGGTCATCCACCAGATGCCCGGGCGGATCACGCCATCGGGGTCGCGCAGGGTAGCCGGGGGCACTGCCAGATAGCCCCTCTGCCTTTGGGCAGTTCACGACCGACGATATCGTGCTTGTGATGTCAGGAAGGGACGCCAATGATCGGTTCGGCGGCCGTCGCGAAGTGCAGAAAGGCAAAGCAGAAAAAGAAGGCGCATGCCGAGTCTGTGACAGCGCATAAACCCGATATTAAAGATCTGCCCTTATCACATGGCCAAGCCGCATTGTCGCGAGGGTTGGCCCCATGACAGACCAGACACCTTTTCCACAGCCTTCGAAAGAGCCCCGGCTTTACGGCGTGATCGACGTCCTGCGCACCGAGCGCGTGGCTGGCTGGGTCATTGACCGGACCGACATTGCCCGATGTGCAACAGTGGAGGTGCGCCGCGAGGGCCGGTTGATCGGAACCGTCGCAGCCAACCGCCCGCGCAAGGATCTGGAGCGTCAGGCGGTCGGCACCGGAGCCTACGGCTTTGCATTCACCTTCGATCCGCCGTTGGAGGAAGGGATGGAGTTCACGGTTGCGGTCACGGCCAGATCGCATGACGGGGTCGAACTGCCTCTTCAGCCAGCAGCAGGCGCGGCAAGAGCGGTTTCGACCGAGAAGAAGCTGCTTGGCCGCATTCTGGCCGAACTGGCGGAGTTGCGGGCAGAGGTCGGCAGCCTGCGGCAAGAGAGAGCAGCGACCGAGGAGGCGCGCGCACGCTTTCAGGAACGGCTGGAGCTTGTCCAGCTGCGCCTTGAAAGCAGCATTTCGACCGTTGACATGCCGGAGGGGAATTCGTCGGGATGGCTGGCCGGGGTCGCCGTGGTGGGCGCCATCCTGGCTGCCGGATCACTGGCCCTCGGGTTTTTCTCGCTTTGGGCTGCGTGACAGGGTGTGCACGACACGGATCCTGATCATCCACGACCATTTTCCCGGCCAGTTCGGCGCCCTTGCGCTTCATCTTGCTGCGAATGGCTGGGATGTGACGTTTGCGACCCGCACGATGCCCGTCACAGGTCCCGGCTATCGTGTCGTTTCCTTTACCCCGCACCGTGACCCGTCCAGCACCACGCATCCCTATGCGCAACCGATGGAGCGCGCGGTGTTGGTGGGGCAAGCCTTTGCCCGCACGGCGCTTGCGCTGCGGAAAGACGGCTACAGGCCGGATGTGATCCTCTGCCATTCAGGCTGGGGTGCCGGGCTTTTTGCAAGGGACATTTTCCCGAAAGCCAGGCTGGTCTCGTATGCGGAGTGGTGGTACAATTCGCCCGGCACGGATATTGCCTTCCTGGCAAAGTCCTATCCGGACGTGAGCGATCAAGGGCCTGATGCAGGAATGGTGGAGCGTGCGCGCAATGCGCATCTGGCACTGGAACTGGCTTCTGCCGATGCGTGTCTATGCCCCACGCAGTTCCAAGCGGCGCAGTTCCCTCCCTCGATCAGGCGCGACCTGATTGTCGGCCATGACGGAATTGACACCGGGTTCTTCTCGCCGGGGGTGGCAAAGGACCCGATGCTGGGTGGCCGCGTTCCTGATGATGCACGGGTTGTGACCTTCGCGACGCGCGGCATGGAGCCGCATCGCGGCTTTCCCGAATTCATGAAGGCCCTCCCGGCAATTCTTGGCGCGGACCGTCGCATTCATGTTGTCATCGCGGGGCGGAACCAGGTCGTCTATGGGCCTCGTCCGATACGGCTGCGCGACTGGAAGGCGGAAGCTCTTTCGACCTTGGACCTGGATCCGGCGCGCGTTCTCTTTACGGGCGCGCTGCAGGTGAACGAATATCGCAATCTGCTGCGCCGCTCCGACGTTCATGTCTATCTGACCGTTCCTTTTGTTCTGTCTTGGTCAATGTTGGAGGCGATGAGCGCCGCAAGGCGACTCGTGCTGTCAGATACCGAACCCGTTCGAGAATTTGCAGGAACCGACCTGGCGATACTTACCACGATTTCACCCTCCTCCATCGCTGATGCGGTTCTCACGGCACTGGATGATGTTTCCGACAGGCCACAAAGAGCGCGAAACTGTATCAAGGACAAGGTTCCACTTTGTGACTGCCTGTCCTTCCGACAGGAAACCCTGTCACGATCATTGTGACCTCGACCGGATCGTAAGTAAGTTCATGGAGAACGCCGTAAGGGGAGATAAACAGGCACTGGTGACGAGCAGGACATGTGACCTACTCCCGTCGGTGGCAGTATCCGAGAGCGTTCTTTAATCGCCTTCGTCAAGGGCTGCCCTTTCTGCGTTTCATCTTATGCGCCGAGCTCTGTGGTTCTCTCCGCGCGGTCACTGCGCGGGATGCCGCATGCTTGCGTTCAGGGTCAGGTGGATCGAAGTGGTCTGTGCGGTGATAACGTCCGTCAAGTTGGTGTAATTTGCGGGACGGCCGTTTGAGGTTCTCGGTCAGCCCCCGCAGCATGGCATTGTATCCGGTCAGGATCGCGACGTCTGAGTTGTTGATCACTTCACAGCGCGCCTCGCCCCGGTTGGTATTCAGATTCCAGACGATGCGCGCGGCGGGCATGATCGAGGAGGCAATCGCGGCGGCCTTCTTTGTCGACCATGGGAGCGTGGGCCGAAATCCGTCATCGTCAACGGTCGGGAACGCTAAAGGACCCGCCGCCTCGGTCATCCTTTGTCGCGCCGCTATGCCCAGGCAGGAGCGCAACAGATGGCCAGGATCGCGCGAGCCCTGGAAGCGAGAGGCAAAGGCCGGTCGGGCAGGGGCGGTCCGGGGGTGTCAAGAGCGCCGCGCGCCCGGATCGTTCCCCCCTCGGCGCACTTGGAGCACGTCATGCCCAATCATGTCACCAACCGGCTTGTCGTCACCGGTCCCCCACCCGCGATTACGGCGTTTCGCCGGGCGTTTTTCTTTCCCGTTGGCCCGGCGGGCGGGAACGAGGACCGGGGAGCATCCTTCGCGTTCGACTTCAACCGCATCATCCCGATGCCCGACGTCGTAAGGCAGACCGAGAGCAGCAGCGCGGTCGGCACCGGGTTGCTGATCCTGGGCCGTCCGGAAATCCTGGGAGACGGCTTCGGGGACGGTTCGCTCGAGGAGCAGGTGGCGCAATACCTGGCATTCCCCTGGGTTCAGGAGGCAGGGATTACCGATTACGAGGGCCTCAAGGCCTTCCTTGCCACACGCGATCCGTCCTGCGTCGCCAAGGCGAGGACCGCCATCCGTGCCTTCAAAACCTGCGGCCATGCGTCCTGGTATTCCTGGTCCCTGTGCCACTGGGGCACCAAGTGGAATGCCTATTTCCTCGACATCGTCATCGCGACCGACGGGATGTTCGAGTTCCGCTTCGCCACCGCCTGGTCCCCGCCGGACCCTGTCTTCGCGGCCCTGGCGGAGCGCCCCGAATGCGAGGGCCTCGAGATCTCGATCAGCGGCTTCGATGAAGGCTGGAACTTCGCCTGCCGGGCCAGCATCGCCGATGGCTGCTATGTGGCGGAGGAGGTCGAGCCGACTGCAGAGCTTTACGCTGAAGTTTACGGTGAACCCTGGGACAGCGCATCGGATGAGGAGGACGGTCGCGCGGCCCCAGCCACGACCTGAGTGCGGCGTCCCCCGCCAGCGAAAGGGAGGGGCGGGCGGTAGGGGGCGAGCCGGGCGGGCCAAAGAGAGAGTGCCGCTTGGCTCGTTCCCATCCCCTTTCAGGAGACAGACCCATGACCCGGAACGATACCCATACCAGCGCGCCCGCCGTGCCCGACCCCGACCTTGCCACCAGCATCGCCCGTGCGCTCGGCGAATGCGAGGCGCACGAGCAGCGCGCCGCCGCCCTGCGCCCGGCAAACAAGGCCGCGCTGTTCGATGCCCTGGTTGCAGCCCGCATCACCACCGTTACCGTGACGTTCGACGGCTACGGCGACAGCGGCCAGATCGCGGCCGCCATCGAGCAGCTTTGCTATGACTGCCCCCAGCAAAGCCATCCCGGCTGGGAAAACAACGACGGCACCTTTGGCGACTTCGTCTTCGACGTGGCGGCGCGCACGATCACGCTTGATCACAACGAGCGCTATACCGCCACACAAGCCTACAGCCACGAGTTCTGAGGAGGCGATGATGGCACATCCCTATCATCATGCCCTGGACGGGTTCGGCGGCGGCGGCCATGTGCTCGATCTCGCCACCGGAGAGACGGTCGACTGGATCAGCACCGACGCGTGGCTGTCGATCCTCCCTGCCGGAGGCGACCCCCATGCCTGAGGTCATCGAAACCCTTGTCTATCGCCTGGACGAGTTGTCGGATGCCGCCCGGGACCGCGCCCGTGCCTGATACCGCGACACGGGCTTCAGCGACGAGTGGTTCGACGCCGGCTTTTAGGATTTCGAAACGGTCGCCGACCTGCTCGGCATCCGGCTGAAGACCCATCGGGTGCGGCTCTGGGGCGGGGGATCGCGCGAGGCGCCCTGCATCTGGTTCAGCGGCTTCTGGTCGCCCGGCGACGGCGCCTGCTGGGAAGGGGTCTACACCCCTCGCCGCGGCGCGGTCCGCGATATCCGTATTCATGCCCCTCAGGACAGGGAACTGCACCGGATTGCTGACACCTTGGGGGAGATCCAGCGGCGCAATTTTTATGAACTCCGCGCCGAGGTCAGCCATCTTAGGCGGAATACAATTATCTCGTTTCCGACGACGCCGTCGGCGAAACCATTGCCGCCAACGACTACACCTTCACCGCCGATGGACGGCGGTTCGGATGAGCTGTCAGGCGTCGTAGACAGTGTCGATCCCGGCAGCCTGCGCCGCCTTCACGAACCGGCGGTCGAAAGTCAGAAACGCGTCATGGCCCGCCGAACGGCGGAGATGCAGCGCATCGGCGAAGTCCATGCCCCGCTCGGCCAGGTCCAGGGCGGCGGCAACCGTGGCCGCATCCTCGACCGTGACCCTGGGCAGGCCGCCAAAGGCGCGCAAGGCCCGTGCGACATCGGCGGACTTGTAGCCATAGGCGCTGCGCAGCACCCATTCCGTTTCCAGCACCACCGTCACCGGCACGAACACCGGCTGTCCGTCCACGATCTCGCGCGCCCGCGCCCCTTGCTGGGGGTGATCGCCGGTCAGGTAGCGGACGACGATGTTGGTATCAATCGCGACCATGACGCCTGCGGGCCTCGGCCAGAACCCCGGCCTCCATTTCCTCAAGCGTTTTCGGCGCGCCTGCATGAGGCAGCATCCCGAACACGGCATCGGAGCGGGTCGGCGCAAAGGTGGGCGCGGGCTTGAGCAGGACGCCCTCCGGGGTGTCCTCGACAATCAGCCGCGTGCCGGCATCCCAGTCACGGCGCTTGCGGATCGCTCGCGGCAGGATGACCTGCCCCTTGGTCGAAACGGTGGTGATCAGCGGATCGGGCCGGGCCATGTCAAGAACCTTTGTAAGACAATGGTAAGATATCCTGCCGAGCGCCAGGTATCAAGAGGGAGAGGCCGACCGGAAGGTGCTGCGCCGGCGGGAAGGCCAGGAGAGCCGCCCGGCGGCGCATCGTGTTGTTCCTTCTGGAGAGCCTGTCATGACCCTGACCACAGCATCCACCCCGACCGCGACGCTTGTCCCCGAGCACCGCCGCATGGCCTTCCTGCCGCGCCTGTTCGGACCCCGCCTTCTCCTCATCGGAGAACATGCGGTGTTCGGCTTCATGGAGCAGCTCAGTCCCGCGGACTACGGCGGCGGGATGTGGGATTTCTACGAACTGGCCGGCACGCCTCTGTATCTCGCGCCGACGTCGAAGCCCCGGTTTCACCTCTGCTGCGACGGCAACGGCTACGATGGCGAGGTGTCTGCCGATGCCGCGGGCATCATCGCGACCCTGTTCGCGTTCTCCCACCTGTCCTTCCGCCACGATGCCCCGGAGCTGTCGGACGGCTTTGCCCGGCTTTATGCCTATGCCGCGGATCATCCCGAGGCGCGTGACATCTTCGGGGCCATCGACTGAACCCTGCAAGCGCCCGCCCTGACGGCCGGGCGCTTGTGTCTTGCTGGCTGTCGCCAGGAGTCAGCGGAGCGACCGGCCGGAACAAGGTTGAGTGCCACGGACTTGGTCGGTCCCGGCTGTCCACGCCGTCGAACCTCACGCCTCGCGACCCGTCGGATGGAAGCCCTTCTCCGGCCCTGGATGCCCGGCGAAGGATCGGGACCATGGTGGGTTGCCTGTCCCGCTGTCCTCGTCGCCGAGCCTGCGGTGAGCAGCGCTGCGGCTTTCGGATCGTCATGGTGGCTTGCCTGTAATCCCCGCCCGCGCGGGAAACCCTCCAGCGCCACGTCAAGGCCGACCACGGCCTCGTTGCGGGCGAGCCGAACAAGGTCGGAACGACATCAGGTGCAGCAGCGCCTGCCAGCGTCAAGGCGACAGGATCGACCGTGGTCTTCACCGTGACGCGCTTTCATCCGGATCCCGGAGCAGCCCCCTGCCTCCTTGTTCCTTTTGCCTCAACCGCACCCTCGGCCTCGTGCATGGCCTGATCTGGCCGAAGACCGGCTGCGCCTCGCGGGCCTTGGGCGCAACGGCGTTGTCGCAACTTTCTTCCCCTGCCGGCCGCAGGCGGCCGTCATTCCTCGCGGGGCAAGAAAGTTCCTCCTCTGCCGTCAGGCCCCCGCGGGGCGCAGGGGTGCGCCGTCCCGCGTCCTCGGCCGGGCGATCGCCATCGAGGCCGCAATGGTGCGGCCCGATCCAGAGCAACGGAGACAGACCATGGCCACCATCGGCACCTTCAAGAAGACCGCCGCCAACGAATACACCGGCGACATCGTCACCCTGGGCGTGCAGGCCCGCGGCGTGCGCATCGTGCCCGACCTCCGTGCCTCGGGCGAGAACGCCCCCAGCCACCGCATCCTGGTCGGCCGCGCCGAAATCGGCGCCGCCTGGTCGAAGCGCTCGGCCGAGGGCCGCGACTACCTGGGCCTCAAGATCGACGATCCGAGCTTCACCGCGCCGATCTACGCCAACCTCTTCGCCGACGAGGATGGCGAGGGCCACTCGCTGATCTGGTCGCGCCCCACCCGCCGGGGCGACTGATCCAGAGGCGGCGCCTGAAAGGGCCTCGGCTGACAGGCCGGGGCTTTCGCCACCTCGACATGCAGCGGCGCAACCTGCCTGGCAGCACCGGCCTTGCTTTCCCCATGTTCCATCCGTGTCCTGGAAGCATGGTGTCTGCGGTGTCTGCCACCGGACCCGAAGGGACAGAGATCCGACATCAGCGGGATCCGGTCCAGCATCTGCACAAGATCGACTGGACTCATGACCAGACCCGCCGCGTGATGGGTCGCTGTGTCTGGCAGCACCGGCGCATGTCGATCGGATCATCAAGGCGATGAAGACCGTGGCGACGTTCGACCAAGCGGATCCCAGGTCGTTTCGTGAACGACCGTCAGGGCCACATCTGCGCGGCATGGAGCACGCGCAGCACCGTAACTGCCATTGGGGTCTCAGTATAGACCACGATGTAGTTGGGCCGGACCACCAGTTCCCGTGTGCCCTCCACCCGACCAGGGCGGCAACGTTTCGGATGGGCGGGGAGTTGCGCCCCCTTGTCCTGGATTTCCTCCATGAGGGCGAGAGCGGCATCCGGGTTGTCGTCCGAGATGTAATCGACAATCGCCATCAGGTCGGCGATTGCCGGGGTCCGCCATTCAAGCTCGGGCACTACGCTTCCTGTCGATCAGGGCGCGTGCGTCCCGCATCACCTGATCGTGCGGCGTGGCCGGGCGCGGATCGGCCAGGGCCTCATGCACCTTGGCGCGGAACCAGGCATCATGGGCATCCGGGTCTGCCGTCAGACCGGCAGGCAAACCGCCTTCGGCGGCAACGCGGGTCAGCAGGATGCGCACGGCGTCCGAAAGCGTCAAGCCGACCCCGGAGAGGGCATCGGCTGCCTGAGCCTTCAGCCGGTCATCCACGCGGACATGGAGCATCGAGGTCTGGGCGGGCATGGCGTATTCTCCTGTTTCCATGAATATCATGTATCTCAAATGAGATGCAGCCAAGCGGCTTTTGAACAGCGTGCCGAACCTTCGGCGGCTCAGGACCAGCCGCGTTTCGGATGGGTCTGTGTCCCGGTTATGACAGCAATGAAGACCGCCTTGGAGATCTCAAGCCTCACCATCTGACGGCATCCGGTCAGGCGTCCATCTTCAGGTGGCCCTGATGCTTGGCCGCGACGCGCCAGAGCGTCTTCCGGGCATCGTCCGGCTCAAGGTGCCGATAAGCCCCGCCGGAGAACCTCGCCCAGTCCAGAGCCAGGCCCTGCTTGACAAGGGCTGCGGACAGATCGGTGCCGTCTGCCAGCGTGCAGTGTGCCACGACGCGCTCATAGGTCACGTCGCCGCTGATTCTGGCGGTGACCACCTGGCCCTTACAGAAAGTCGCCAGCGCGAACTTCGCCTTCCTGCTGTAGGGATGATCCAGTTCCGGCGCATCGACCCCGGCAGGCCGGACATGGGTTTTCTCGATGACGATGGTGTCGCCGTCGATGACATGGCACCGGCCTTTCAGCACCTGTCCGGCACGCGGCAAGGGCGGCTTTTGAGCAAGACGGCTGTGCGGTCGATACGTCTCTCGGGCAATGCCGTCCTTATGGGACGGCTTGTCCGACGCGAAAAGAAGACGCAGGAAACGGGCAAGAAGATGAAACATGGGCTTTGTGTTCAAAAAAGGAAATGCCGCTCTTGCCGCATCAGGCGCGAAAGAGCGGCCTTCGATCAGATCACGAAATCGTCCAAGGACTTTCCGGCTTCGAGGGCCTCGCCGATCCAGCCGGGTTTTCGGCCGCGGCCGGTCCAGGTCAGGTCCGGGTTTTCGGGATGGCGGTATTTCGGCTCGGCTTTGCCCGCGTTGCCGGGCTGAGCGGCCATCATGTCCTCCAACGAGGCAAATCCGGCCGCCTTGGCGATTTCTGTCGCCTTGGTAATGGCTTCTTTCCGGGTGCGGGTTTCAAAGCTTTTGATTGCGGCTGCGGATTGGTCGTGTCTCGGAAGTGGTAGAAATTGTCTGGCAGCGTAATCTCCGGGTGAACCAACACCCACCCAACCGGCGGCTGCAACCGCCAG
>NZ_JAFLRK010000042.1 GCF_017315735.1 Paracoccus shandongensis | reverse complement strand
CCGGTTCCGCCGCCGCCGCCGCGCCGGATGTCGCGGCCGCGGCGCCCGCGCCCCCCTGGGCGGGCGGGGTGGCCGCGTCCTGTGCGAATGCGGTCGTGGCCATGGCCGCGGCAAGGGCCAGCGACGCAAGGCTGGTGATGGCTTTCATTGTCTCGTTCCTCCCGAAATTCAATTTACCCGTTCCTCCGCAGGTAAAACTCCCCCCGAGATTATCCTCGGGGGGAGGGTTTGATAGCGCAACTTTGCGTTAGCGGGCCGAAAGTATTAGCCGCTGGTGCCGCCTTCCGCAGGCGCCGGTTCCGCCGCCGGTTCGTTCGCAGCCGACGCCTCGCCCGGCAGCTCGAACACGGTCAGCTGGCCGCCCAGTTCCGTGTAATCGGACAGCGCCGCATAGCCGCCCACGGCGCCCAGGCCTTCGTTCGGGTTGGTCAGGCCCGCCGCCAGGCCGATGCCGGCCCAGCCGCCGACGCCCGACAGGATGCCGATATACTGCTTGCCGCCATGCTCATAGGTCATGACGTTGCCGATGATCCCGGACGGGGTCTTGAACTTGTAAAGCTCCTTGCCCGTGTCGGCGTCGACCGCCTTCAGATAGCCTTCCAGCGTGCCATAGAAGACCACGTCGCCCGCCGTCGCCAGCGCGCCCGACCAGACCGAGAACTGTTCGGGCAGCGACCACTTGATCTTGCCCTCGACGTTGTCCCAGGCGATGAAGTTGCCCATGCCGCCATGGCTGTTGGGGGCCGGATACATCGACAGGGTGGCGCCGACATAGGGCTGGCCCGCGGTATAGGCGACGCGGAACGGTTCATAGTCCATGCAGACGTGGTTGGTCGGCACATAGAAGGTCTGGGTCTTGGGCGAATAGGCCGCCGGCTGCTGGTCCTTGGTGCCAAGGGCCGCGGGGCAGATGCCGGTGGTGTTCTCGTCCTCGCCGTTCTGGGCGGTCGAGTATTCGGCGACCACGGCCGGGCGGCCATAGGTTTCCGAATTCGGATCCATGTCCACGCCGGTGGTCCAGTTCACCGCCGGGTCATACTTCTCGGCCACCAGCAGTTCGCCGGATTCGCGGTCCAGCGTATAGGCCAGGCCGTTGCGGTCGAAATGGGTCAACAGCTTGCGCGGCTTGCCGTCGATTTCCTGGTCGGTCAGGATCATCTCGTTGACGCCGTCGAAGTCCCATTCGTCATGGGGCGTCATCTGGTAGAACCACTTGGCCATGCCGGTATCGGCATCGCGGGCCATGATGGTCATCGACCACTTGTTGTCGCCCGGCCGCTGCGACGGGTTCCAGGTCGAGGGGTTGCCCGTCCCGTAATAGACCAGGTTCAGGTCGGGGTCATAGGAGAACCAGCCCCAGATCGAGCCGCCGCCGATCTTCCATTGGTCGCCTTCCCAGCTGTTCAGGCTGCTGTCCTTGCCGACCGGCTTGCCCAGGTGCGTGGTCTTTTCGGGATCGACCAGCATCTCCTCGTCCGGGCCGGTGGAATAGGCCTTCCAGGCCACCGATCCGTCGGCCAGGTTCAGCGCGGTCATCCGGCCGCGCACCCCGTATTCGCCGCCCGAGATGCCCACCATCACCTTGTCCTTGACCGGCATGGTGGTGGCGGTCAGCGTCTCGCCGATGGCCGGGTCGCCGACCTTGGTGGACCATTTCACCTCGCCCGACTTGGCGTCCAGCGCCACGACGGTGGTGTCGGCCTGCGACAGGATCACCATGCCGTCGGCAAAGGACAGGCCGCGGTTCACGGTGTCGCAGCACATCACCGCGATGACTTCCGGGTCCTGCTGCGGCTCGTAGCGCCACAGGATGCGGCCGTTGTCGTTCAGGTCAAGGGCGAAGACGTTGTTGGGGAAGGGCGTGTGGACATACATCACGTCGCCGATCACCAGGGGGCTGCCTTCATGGCCCCGCAGCACTCCGGTCGAGAAGGTCCAGGCCACCCGCAGGTCGCCCACGTTGTCGCGGTTGATCTGGTCCAGTTCCGAATAGCGCGTGTTGGCATAGTCGCCGGTCTGGATCGCCCATTGCTCGGGCTTGGCCGTTTCCGCCAGGACGCTTTCGTTGGCATGACCCGCCGCGCCCGTCAGAAGCAGCACGGCGACCGTGCTGTTCAGCAATCTTTTCATGAAGTGCTCCTCCGCTGTTGGAAGCGCGCGACAGGTTCCCTCCTCCTGTCGCCGTCCTGGAAGGCAGTCTTTGACCGACACCCTCTTGCGTCAATGCGACCTTTTGGCAATTACCCCTAAAGTCTTAGGGTGAATTGCCAAGGCGGCCGGGAATGATCGGCAAGCGCCTTACAGAAGACGCTCGGCGTGCCACATCACATGGTCGGCCATGAAGCTTTGCACGAAGAAATAGCTGTGATCATAGCCGGGCTGCATCCGGAACTGGCCGGGCTGGCGGCGCGCCATCATGGCCTGGGCCAGCGCCTCGGGGCGCAGCTTGTCCAGGAACTGGTCGGCGCTGCCCTGGTCGATCAGCACCTCGCCCGGAAAGCCGCGTTCCGTCATTAGGATCGTGGCATCATGGGCGCGCCAGGCGGACCGATCCTCGCCCAGATAGGCCGACAGCTGCTTCTGGCCCCAGTCGGATTCGGTCGGGTTGGCGATGGGCGCGAAGGCCGACACGGACTTGTAGCGTTCGGGATGGGTCATGGCGATGGTCAGCGCGCCGTGCCCGCCCATGGAATGGCCGGTGATGCCCATGGAATCGCGGTCGATGGCGAAACTGTCGCCGACCAGTTCAGGCAGTTCGTGGACGATATAATCCCACATCCGGAAATGCGGCGCCCAAGGATCCTGCGTGGCGTTGACATAGAAGCCCGCGCCCTGGCCCAGGTCATAAGCCTCGTCATCCGCCACGCCTTCGCCGCGGGGCGAGGTGTCGGGAAAGACGATGGCGATACCCGCTTCCGCGCACCATGCCTGCGCTGCGGCCTTGGTCATGGCGTTTTCATGGGTGCAGGTCAGGCCCGACAGATACCACAGCACCGGCACGCGTTCATGGGCCACCAGTTCCGGCATGAAGACCGCGAAGGTCATGTCGGTGCCGGTCGATTGCGATTTGTGGCGGTAAACGCCCTGCGTGCCGCCGAAGCTGCGGTTTTCCGAAAGGGTTTCAAGCGTCATCCGACATCCTCCAGGGTCTGAAACATGACCAGCGCATCGACCGGCCCAAGCGTGGGGTGACAAAACGCGCCCGGCAGGCGGCCCACAATGGCAAATCCGGCCTTCTGCCACAAATGGACGGCATCGGCATTGGTCGAGACGACGAAGTTGAACTGCATCGCCGCGAAACCCTGCCCCTTGGCCCAGATTTTCGCGTGATCCACAAGCGCGCGGGCAATGCCCCGCCCCCGCGCCTCGGGATGGGTGGCAAAGGACGCGTTGGCCACATGCGAACCCCCGCCAGGACGATTCGCGCCGACATGGCTGGTGCCGAGGATGCGGCCATCGCATTCGGCGACAAAGGCCGTGAAGGGCTTGGCGAACCAGTCCGCCAGCGCATCGTCGCGGGACATGTCGCGCGGGACGCAATAGGTTTCGCCCGCGCGATAGACCGGCCTCAGGATGTCCCAGATGGCGTCGTGGTCGGCGGCGGTCGCGGGGCGGATGTCCACCCCGCCCCCGGTCATTGCAACTCGTCCGCGCTGCGGATGACCTTGTTCAGAAGGCCATAGTCCAGCGCCTCTTGCGTGTTCAGCCAGAAGTCGCGCTGCGTGTCCTTCTCGATCCGCTCGACCGGCTGGCCGGTCGCCTCGGCGAAGATCTGGTTCAGGCGGTCGCGCATCAGGCGCACCTGTTCCGCCTGGATCATCATGTCCGACGACGTGCCGCCGATCCCGCCCGAGGGCTGGTGGATCAGGAAGCGCGTGTTGGGCAGGCAGAAGCGGTTTTCCTTCTTGGCCGCGACAAAGATCAGCGCGCCCGCCGATGCCACCCAGCCGGATCCGATGGTGCGCACGGTGGGACGGATGAACTTGATCACGTCATGGATCATGTCGCCCGATTCCACATGCCCGCCGGGGGACGAGATCAGCATGTTGATCGGCTTGTCACTGTCCTCGGCCAGGGCCAGAAGATGGGCCACGGTGCGCTGCGCCAGCTTGTCGTTGATGGCGCCCGCCACGATCACCGTGCGCGACTTGAAATACAGCTTGCCGATCTTGTCGCCCTCGGGCAGGCCCAGACCCTCGTCCTTGTCGCCCTTGTGGCGCCGGTCGTCTTCCTCCGGTTCGTCGTCGTCGTCATCGTCCAGCCACTGGTGACGCATCGGCCTGCTCCTTCTGTTCCTCATGGCGACGGCGGGACCATGGCCCCGCCGTTCTTTTACCTATGCAGGGATGAACGATCAGTAAAGGACGACCGAGCGGATCGACTCGCCCTTGTGCATCAGGTCGAAGCCCTTGTTGATGTCATCCAGCGGCAAGGTGTGGGTGATCATCGGGTCGATCTCGATCTTGCCGTCCATGTACCAGTCGACGATCTTCGGCACGTCCGTGCGGCCCCGCGCGCCGCCGAAGGCCGTGCCCTTCCAGACGCGGCCGGTGACCAGCTGGAACGGCCGCGTGCTGATTTCCGCGCCTGCCGCCGCCACGCCGATGATGATCGACTGGCCCCAGCCGCGATGGGTGCATTCCAGCGCGTCGCGCATGACCTTGGTGCTGCCGGTCGCGTCGAAGGAATAATCCGCGCCGCCGATCTGGTCGAAGGGGGTCTTGGTCATCTCGACGATGTGCTGGACGATATTGCCGTCGATTTCCTTGGGGTTGACGAAATGGGTCATGCCAAAGCGTTCCGCCATGGCCTTCTTGTCGTTGTTCAGGTCCACGCCGATGATCATGTCCGCGCCCGCCAGCCGCAGGCCCTGGATCACGTTCAGCCCGATGCCGCCCAGGCCGAAGACCACCGCCTTGGCGCCGATTTCCACCTTGGCGGTGTTGATCACCGCGCCGATGCCGGTGGTCACACCGCAGCCGATATAGCAGATCTTGTCGAAGGGCGCATCCTCGCGCACCTTGGCCACCGCGATTTCCGGCAGCACCGTGAAGTTCGAGAAGGTCGAGCAGCCCATGTAGTGGTGGATCGGCGTGCCATCAAGCATGGAAAAGCGGCTGGTCCCGTCCGGCATCAGGCCCTGGCCCTGGGTCGCGCGGATCCGGGTGCAAAGGTTCGTCTTGCCCGACAGGCAGGACGGGCATTCGCGGCATTCGGGGGTGTAAAGCGGGATCACATGGTCGCCCGGCTTGACGGATTTCACGCCCGCCCCGACCTCGACCACGACGCCCGCGCCCTCGTGGCCCAGGATGGCCGGGAACAGGCCTTCCGGGTCGTCGCCCGAGCGGGTGAATTCGTCGGTGTGGCAGATGCCGGTGGCCTTGATCTCGATCATCACCTCGCCCTCTTTCGGGCCTTCCAGGTTGACCTCCATCACTTCCAGGGGTCGGCCAGCCTCAAGGGCGACTGCGGCGCGGGTTCTCATGGGTGTTCTCCTATCGGTTCGGGCATTCGGTGAAAGCCGCAGGGGCCGCAAGGCGGCCCCCTTCGGGTTCTTGCATGGGGTCGGACGGCGGCGTCAAGCGGCCAGCTTGCCCGAGCGCTTGGCGACATGGGTGGCAATGGCGTCCATCAGCGGCGGCGACAGGGCATCATAGGGTTCCAGCCCCAGTTCGCGCAAACGCGCCCGGATGCCGTCCATGCGCGACGGATCGACGCCGGATTCGATCACCGAGCTGACAAAGGCCGCGAATTCCGGCGCCGACCAGCCCGCCTCGTCCGACAGTTCGGTATGGACGAAATCCAGGCCGTAGAACGGATGGTCCTTGTTCTCGATCCGGCCATACATGTGGACGCCGCAACCCGTGCAGGCGTAACGCTGGATCGGCGCGTCCTTGTTGACCACCTGCAGCTTGTCGCCGTTTTCCAGAACCTCGACCGCGTCGCGCGACACCACGGCGACCTGGCTGAAGATCGCCCCCTCGGGCTTCCAGCATTTGGTGCAGCCGCAGACATGGTTGTGCGCCGTCTGCGCGCCCACCCGGACCTTGACCGGGTTCGTCGCGCATTTGCAGGTGAGGATCCCCCCCGAAAAACCGGGATTGCCCTGTTTGATGCCGTTATCCACGGCGGGGTGGATCTTCACCCCCTCAGTACTGGCCATGGTCCTTCCCTCCCGATGAACCGAATGTCCTGTCACCGTCGCGCCATCGGGACATTTCGGCAAGTCAGCGGAAGGTTGTAGCAGGAAACCCGCCGGGGATTGGTCAGGGCAAATCCAGACACTCCGGCGCAGGCGGGATCAGGAAACGCATGCGTTTCCCCCGCCTTTGCGCGACGGTGCAACCAAAGACGGTGCAGCTTGGCAACCCCATAAGGCCGGCGCCCGACCCGAGGGGGGCGTGAAGCGCCCGCCTGGGGGCGGGGCGGGCGCGAGCCGGGCCTTGAAGGCCCGGCGGTTCCAGGTGGATAGCGCATCGCGTGGCGAAGGCGATGGCCTTCGCCATTCGGACCACGGTTCGTAACGAAATCAGCTTGCGGGCGTGGAGGACACGCCCACCTTGGCCGGGCGCAGCAGCCGGTCGTGCAGGCGGAAGCCGTTGTCCATCACCTGGATGATCTCGCCCTGGATGGTTCCGGGGACGGCGGCCTCGAACATGGCCTCGTGTTCCGAGGGGTCGAACCTGTCGCCGGGCTTGGGGCTGATGATGGTGATGCCGTGCTTGGCAAAGACGTTGGACAGCTCGCGCAGGGTCAGCTCCACCCCCTCGATCAGGGCGGCGGCCGCGGCGCGCTGTTCCTCGCCCGCGGCGTCCAGCGCGCGGGTCAGGGCGTCGTGGACCGGCAACAGGTCGCGGGCCAGGCGCGATCCGCCGTATTGTTCCGCGTCGCGGCGGTCCTTGTCGGCGCGCTTGCGGGAGTTTTCCGCATCCGCCAGCGCCCGCATGAACTTGTCGCGGAATTCGTCGCGTTCGGCCTTGAGCGCGGCGATCTCATCAGCCGGATCGGCCAGCGGATCCGCCAGGATGTCGTCAAGAGGCTGTTCGTTCTGCTCGTTCATCGTTCCATCATCCTTTCCGGCCGGACAGCACCCGCCCGACCAGCTGCGCGGTGTAATCGACGATCGGCACGATCCGGCCATAATTCAGCCGCGTCGGTCCGATGACGCCCACCGCGCCTACAATCTTCCGGTCGGCATTCATATAGGGGGAAACCACCAGAGCGGAACCCGAAAGCGAAAAAAGCTTGTTTTCGGATCCGATGAAAATGCGCACGCCCTCGCCCTTTTCCGCCAGTTCCAGGAATTCCACGATGTCGCGCTTGCGTTCCAGGTCGTCGAACAGCACGCGGATGCGGTCCAGGTCGGCGGCCTCCTGGTCCAGCAGGTTCGCGCGGCCCCGAACGATCAGGCGCGGATCGTGGGATTCGGCGTCCCACAAGGCCAGCCCCGACTGGACCAGCTCGGCGGCCAGCACGTCCAGTTCCTGACGCCGCGCCGCGATCTCGCGGCCGATATGGCCGCGCAGTTCGGAAAGCGTCCGCCCCTCGGCCATGGCGTTGAGGAAATTCCCTGCCTCGCGCATCGACGACGGGGTCTGGCCCACGGGCGGCGTGAACAGGCGGTTTTCCACATGCCCGTCGGCAAAGACCAAGACCACAAGCGCCCGGTCGGGGCCGAGGCTCACGAACTCGATATGGCGGATCGGCGCCTCGTGCTTGGGCATCAGGACCAGCGACGCGCCGCGCGTGATGGACGACAGCGCCGTGCTGACGCGGTCCAAGAGCACGCCCGTGTCGGGATCGTCGTTGCCCAGCGTCTGGTCCAGGGCAGCGCGGTCGGTGGGGTTGACGGTATCGACCTCCATCATGCCATCGACGAACAGCCGCAGCCCCTGCTGGCTGGGCATCCGCCCGGCGGACACATGCGGGCTGTCCAGAAGGCCCATCAGTTCCAGATCCTGCATGACGTTGCGGATGGTCGCCGCGCTGATCTTTTCGGACAGCGCGCGGGTCAGCGTGCGAGAGCCCACGGGTTCCCCGGTTTCCAGATAGATCTCGACCACGCGGCGGAAGATCTCGCGCGAGCGGTCGTTCATGTCCTGCAACGGCGTCTTCTGGTCCATGTCCCTCGAAGGGTTGCGTGATGGGCCGCAGGGGCGGTATGGGGCGGGGATCTTCGCGAAAAGGAAAAACCATGCGCCCGTCTGGCCGGAATCTAAGCCAAATGCGTCCGATTTCAATCGAAACCGGCGTGATGGCCCATGCCGAAGGGTCGTGCCTGATCCGCGTCGGCAACACCCATGTCCTGTGCACCGCCTCGCTTGAGGAAACGCCGCCGCGTTTCCTCAAGGGCACGGGGCTTGGCTGGGTCACGGCGGAATACGGGATGCTGCCGCGCGCCACCAACACCCGCAACCGGCGCGAAGCGGCCGTGGGCAAGCAATCGGGCCGCACCCAGGAAATCCAGCGCCTGATCGGGCGGTCCTTGCGAGCGGGCGTGGATCGCAGCGCGCTTGGCGAACGCCAGATCACGGTCGACTGCGACGTGATCCAGGCCGATGGCGGTACGCGCTGCGCGTCCATCACCGGGGGATGGGTCGCGCTGCGGCTGGCGGTGAACAAGCTCTTGAAGGCGGGGACGATCACCTCCGACCCGATCATGGACCATGTGGCGGCCGTGTCCTGCGGCATCTATGCGGGCCAGCCGGTGCTGGATCTGGACTATGCCGAGGACAGCGAGGCCGGGACCGACGGCAACTTCGTGCTGACAGGCAGCGGCCGGCTGATCGAGGTGCAGATGTCGGCCGAGGGCGCGACCTTCTCGCGCGACCAGATGGGGCAGTTGCTGGATCTGGCCGAAGGCGGCATGGCCGACCTGGTCGCCGCGCAAAAGGCCGCCGTGGCATGAGGAAGTTCGACGGCACCCGCCTGCTGGTCGCCACCCATAACGCGGGCAAGCTCGAGGAGATGCGCGCCCTGCTGGCCCCCTACGGCGTCGAGGTCGTGGGTGCCGCAGAAGCCGGTCTGGCGGAACCCGAGGAGACCGAGACCACCTTCGTCGGCAATGCCCGCATCAAGGCCCGCGCCGCCGTTCAGGCGACCGGGCTGCCCGCCCTGTCCGACGACAGCGGCATCTGCGTCGATGCGCTGGACGGCGCCCCGGGCGTCCATACCGCCGACTGGGCGGAAACCGGGAATGGCCGCGATTTCCGCATGGCCATGCAGCGCACCTGGGACGAGCTGGAATCGCGGGGCGCCCCCCTGCCCCGCACGGCCCAGTTCCGCTGCACGCTGGTGCTGATGTGGCCCGACGGGCACGACGAGGTCTTCGAGGGCGTCCTGCCCGGCCAGGTCGTCTGGCCGCCGCGCGGGGTTGAAGGCCACGGCTACGACCCCATCTTCATGCCGGACGGGCATGACGTGACCCTGGGGGAAATGCCGCCCGCGATGAAGAACAGCCTCAGCCACCGGGCGCGGGCGGTGGAGCGGATGATAAGGGGCAGCTTTGCATAGGATCTCGACCGGATCGCCCTTCGAGGCCGCGATGGGATACAGCCGCGCCGTGGTGAAGGGCGGTTGGTGCTTCGTGTCGGGCACGACCGGATACGACTATGCGACGATGACCATGCCGGAGGATCCCTGCGAACAGGCGCGCAACTGCTTCCGCACCATCTTCGCCACCCTGGCCGAGGCGGGCTTTGCCCCCGGCGACATCGTGCGTGTGCAATACACCGTGACCGACGCCACCCTTGTGGACGCGATCACCCCCGCCCTGGGCGAGGCTTTGGGGCATATCCGCCCCGCCGCCACCATGGTCATCGCAGGCCTGATCCGGCCCGAGATGAAGGTGGAAATCGAAGTCACGGCGCTGCGCGGATGATGATGCCGGGCCAAGGCAGCTTCGCAGAGGACTGGCGGGCGGGGGGCTTCGGCCTTTATGTCCACTGGCCCTTCTGCGCGGCCAAGTGCCCTTATTGCGACTTCAACAGCCATGTCGCGCCCGCCGTCGATCAGGCCCGTTGGGCCGCCGCACTGTCTGCGGAAATCGCCCGGCTTGCCGCGGAACTGCCCGGCCGCCACCTGGGCAGCATCTTCCTGGGCGGCGGCACGCCCTCGCTGATGGAACCCGAAACGGTTGACAGCGTGCTGCGCGCCGCCCGCGCCGCCTGGGGTTTCGCCAACGACATCGAGATCACGCTGGAGGCCAATCCCACCAGCGTCGAGCGCGGGCGTTTCCAGGGCTTTGCCGAGGCGGGCGTGAACCGGCTGTCGATGGGCATCCAGGCGCTGAACGAGGCCGACCTGCGCGCCTTGGGCCGGATGCATTCGGTCGCCGAGGCGCGCGCGGCCTTTGACGTGGCGCGCGCCTGCTTTGACCGGGTCAGTTTTGATCTGATCTATGCCCGGCAGGGCCAGACGCGGGACGCCTGGCGCGCGGAACTGACGGATGCGCTGGCCATGGCGGTGGATCACCTGTCGCTTTACCAGCTGACGATCGAGCCCGGCACCGCCTTTGGCGCCCGCGCGGCGGCGGGCAAGCTGCGCGGCCTGCCCGACGACGACCTGGCCGCCGACATGTATCTGGAAACGCAGGATATCTGCGAGGCGGCGGGGATGGCGGGGTACGAGACCTCGAACCACGCGCGCCCCGGTTCGGAAAGCCGCCACAACCTCGTCTATTGGCGGCAGGGCGATTGGGCGGCGGTCGGTCCCGGCGCGCATGGCCGCATCACCCTGCCCGGCGGGCGTTACGCCACCGAGGCGCATCGCGCGCCCGGCGCCTGGCTTCACGCTGTCGAGACAACGGGAACGGGCGAGTCGCTGCGCGAGTTGGTGCCGATGGATGAACAGGCCACCGAATATCTGCTGATGTCCCTGCGATTGCGCGAAGGTCTGGACGAGGCCCGTCATGCCCGCCTGGCGGGCGCGCCGCTGGACGAAGGCGCGGTCGGACGGCTGGCCGATCTGGGCATGGTCGAACGGGCGGGCGGCCGGTTGCGCACCACCCGCCAGGGCCGTCCGCTGCTGAACGCCATCCTGCGCGAACTGGCGGCCTGAGATGCGGGGCCTGTGGTATGCCGCCGGACTGATCGCCCTGGCCCTGGGCATCATCGGCATCGCCCTGCCCGTGGTGCCGACCGTGCCCTTTCTGCTGCTGGCGGCGGCGGCCTTCGCCCGCAGCAGTCCGCGCCTGGAACGGCGGATCCTGAACCACCCGACCTATGGCCCGCCGGTGCGTGCCTGGCGCGAACGCGGCGCGATCAGCCGCCTGGCCAAGATCTGGGCCACAGCGGCCATGGCCTGCGGGGTGGGCTTCAGCCTGTTCGTCGGAATGCCGCTGTGGGTCGTGGCGGCGCAGGCCATGATCTGCACCGCCATCGCCGCCTTCGTGGTGACGCGGCCCGAGGCCTGATCCATGCGCGCAGCCCCCTTTCCCGAACAGATCGCCGGGATGGATGCGACAGATCTGGCCCGCCGCCTGATCGGCGCGACCCTGCTGGTGCGCGGTGCGGGCGGCATCATCATCGAGACCGAGGCTTACACCCGCGACGATCCCGCGTCCCACAGCTTTCGCGGCCCCACGGCGCGCAACGCGTCGATGTTCGGCCCGGCGGGGCACGCCTATGTCTATCGCTCCTACGGGATCCACCTGTGCCTGAACGTGGTGGCCCGCCCGGGCGAGGCGGTGCTGATCCGGGCGCTGACGCCCACCACGGGCATCAAGGCGATGGAAGCGCGCCGCAACAGCCCCCTGCTTTGCAACGGCCCCGGGCGCCTGACGCAGGCGCTTGGCATCCGGTCCGGCGATGACGGCGCCCCCTTCGACGGCACGGACCTGTCCATCACCCTGTCCCCCGCCCTGCCTGATCTGCTGACAGGCCCGCGCATCGGCATCAGCCGGGCGCAGGATCTGCCCTGGCGGTTCGGGATGGCCGGGGCCCGGGGCCTCAGCCGCCCCTTTCCTCCGCAGGCGGTCAGCCCGTGACGGGCCGGTCCACCAGCACCAGCGCATCATCACGCAAAGGCCGCTGAAGCGCGCGGGCGGCGGACCAGTCGGCGGTCATCCACATCTCGATCTCGTCGGGTTCGGTCAGGATCACCGGCATGGCCTTGGGGTGGACCTTTCCCACCACCCTGTTGGGTTCGCAGGTGAGAAAGGCGAACAGCTGATGCTGGCCCGGGCGGGGGGTCTTCATCGACCCGCGCGTGCCGTGCCACGGCGTCCAGAGGCCCGCGAAGAAGAACAAGGGCTGCGTCTCGTCCCTGGCAAACCAGTGCAGGGGCTTGCGCTTCGTCACGGGGTCGGGCTTCGCCCCGTATTCCGAGAATGCCGTGGCGGGCACCAGGCAGCGGTTTTCCACCCCCAGCCAGCGCCGCCAATGCGGGCTTTGGGTGTTGCGGATGTTGGTGACGCCGGTGTCCGGCGCGTCCCTTGCCTTCAGGAACTGCGGCGGCGTGGGCATCCCCCAGGTCAAGGGGGCCAGTTCGCGGCCTTCGGGTGTGTTGCGCACCACCGGCGCGGGCCGGTCGGGATAGATGTCGAGGCCAGGCTCCAGGTTGCCCAGGCTGTCGCGCATCACGCCCGCCAGGTCGCGGATCGCCTGCTGGTTGGTGGTCAGGTTGTACAGGTTGCACATGGCAGGCGTCCTCCTTGGCCGGCCGACGCGGGCCCGCAGGGTCAGTGCGCGGACTGGAAGCTCAGCAGATCCGCGCTGATTTCGCAACGCAGCCCGTCAGGCGCGTAATCCGTGGTCACGTCGCAATCCACCGTGCCCGACAGCCCCGCCCCGATCAGGCGCGATCCCGACCCGAAGGTTTCGGGCTGGCAGACCGGGGGGCCGCCCTCTTCGGTCCAGGTCAGGACAAAGCGGTCGGCGCCCCGGGGGGAACGGTCGGTGCCCCAGCGGATGCGCACGGTGCCGGTGTCGCCGGACAGCGCGCCGTATTTGGCGGCATTGGTCGAAAGCTCGTGCAGGATCAGGGACAGCGACAGCGCCGGGCGCGGCCCGATGGCCAGGGCCGGTCCCTCGACCCGGAAACGCGTGCCGTCGTGGTCGTGCAGCGCCAGGGCCTTCCCGACGATCTCCTGGACCGTGGTGCTGCTGGCGCGGCCCTCGATCAGGATGTCGTGGGCGCCGGACAGAACCCGGATGCGGTCGCCCAGCGCCTTGGTGGCCGAAACCAGGTCGTCGGCCGAGCGCAGCGTCTGGTTGACGATGGCCTGGATCATCGCCAGCTGGTTCTTCATCCGGTGGCTCAGCTCGCCCAGAAGCATCTGCCGCCGCTGATCCTCGTCCACGCGATCGGTCACGTCGATGGCCTGGACGAAGATGCCGTTGATCGATTCGGAATCGTCGCGGATCGGGTGATACAGGAAATCCAGGAAATGCTGCCGGGGCGTGGCTTCGGGATGGCTTTGCAGCGCGACGGGGATATGGCGCCCGACATGGGATTCGCCCGTCTGGTAAACCCGGTCCAGGATGTCGATGAAGCCCTGGTCCACCACCTCGGGCAGGGCCAGGCGCACGGGCTTTCCGATGACATCGCGGTGGCCCACAAGGCGCAGGTAATCGGAATTGGCAAAGCGGAAGATGTGGTCGGGCCCGCTGAGCAGCGCCACCGCGCCAAGCGCCACCTCGAAAATCTGCAGGAAACCGCTGCGCTCGACCCGCTGGGCGTCGCGCAGGGCGACGGCGCGGGTGGTTTCGGTGCAGGGGCAGAACATGCCCAGGACCGCGCCCGAACGGTCGCGCACCGGCGTATAGGAAAAGGCGAAGTTCGCCTTTTCGGGATAGCCGTTGCGATACATCGTGAAGGCGATGTCCTCCATCGAGGTGCTGGTGCCCTCATAGGCCGCCGTGATCATCGGCTCGACCCGGTCCCAGATGTCGAACCACAGATCCCGGAAGGGCCTGCCCAGGGCCGCGGGATGGCGCTGCCCGCACATGGCCGCGTAGCCGTCGTTATACAGCGTGATCTGCTGCGGTCCCCAGACGATCAGCATCGGCTGGGCGGAGACCAGCGCCATGCCCACCAGCACGGCCAGTTCCTCTGGCCAGTCCGAGGGGGGCCCAAGCGGATTCCGGGCCCAGTCCAGCCCCCGCAGCAATGCACCACATTCTCCGCCGCCTTGCAGGAACGGCTCTTTCCTGGTGTCCGTCATGTCGCAATGGAAACTGAATGTTTTCCGCCTCATACCCGGGGTTTCGGCCCGCCGCCACTAAACTTTTCTTAGCGGGACCGGCCCTTGGCGGGATGCCGCCCGCCGGGCCCGCCCCCGCCAATAACATCAATGTCAGGGAACGCGGGGCGCGGCCATCCGTTGTCCCTCGACGGCTGCGGGGGGAACGACATGTCCGAGGATGACGAAACCGAATTCCTTCCGATCATCGAGGAGACGCTGTCCCTGACCACCAGGAAGGTGGTCACCGGCCGCGTCCGCGTCGCGACCCGGACCGAAACCGTGGACCAGGTTCTTCCCGCCCACCTGTCCAGCCAGGAGGTCGAGGTGGTCAGGGTTCCCGTCGGCCGCAAGGTCGAGACGGCCCCGCAGATCACGACCGAGGGCGACCTGACCATCATCCCCGTTGTCGAGGAACGGCTGGTCGTCACGCGGGAACTGTATCTTCGCGAGGAAGTTCATGTTCGCCGCGTCGAAAGAACGCAAACCGTCGAGATCCCGGCGACCACCCGTCGCCAGACCGTCCAGATCGACCGCCTTCCGCCCCCCGGCGAGGCCGCCGATCCGGCCCCATCCCAAAGCAAGGACGATCAAGATGACCTATGACAATGAAGTCGGCACCACCGGAACGACCTCCGTTTCGGCTCTCTTCGACAGCGAGGCGGAAGCGCAGCGCGCCGTGGACAGGCTTGTGCAGGCAGGCATTCCCTCGGCCAGCATCCGGATGGTCGCGGGCGGATCCGGCGCCACCACGGCCACGGCCGCCGGCACGGACAACCGCGACAAGGGCTTCTGGGACAGCCTGGGCGATTTCTTCTTCCCCGACGAGGACCGCTATGCCTATGCCGAGGGCCTGTCGCGCGGCGGCTATCTGGTGACGGTGACGGGCCTTGCCGCGTCCCATTACGATCTTGCCCTGGACATCCTGGACGACGAGGGCAGCGTCAACCTGGACGAGCGCGAGCAAAGCTGGCGTTCCGAAGGCTGGGGCGGCTACGAGGCCAGTCCCTATGCCAGCGGGACCGCTGCAACCGCCGGGACCACCGGAACCACGGGGCTCTCCGAACCCGCGGTGACCAGCTATGAGGCCACCAGCCTGCAGACCGACCGTCCCATCGCGGGCGACACCGCGCGCATGGGCACCGACGAGACGATCCCGGTCATCGAGGAACGCCTGCGCGTGGGCAAGCGCGAAACCGCCCATGGCCGCGTCCGCGTCCGCGCCTACACGGTCGAGCAGCCGGTCAGCGAAAGCGTCGAGCTGCGCGAGGAACATGTCGAGATCGAGCGCCGCCCGGTGGACCGTCCCCTGGATGCCGCGGACGTGGCCTTCCAGGACCGCACCCTGGAAGCCGAGGAATACCGCGAGGAAGCGGTGGTCCAGAAGGAAGCCCGCGTGGTCGAGGAGATCGGCTTGCGCAAGACCAGCGACACCCACCGCGAAACGATCTCGGACACCGTCCGCCACACCGAGGTCGAGATCGAGGACGACCGGACCAACCTGAACCGCACGGATGTGAACCGCACGGATCTGGACCGCGACCGCACGTAACGGCTGTCCTTTTGCAATGACCGATCCCCGCGCCACCGCGCGGGGATTTTTCATGCGCCCCTTCAGACCTCCACCGCCACCGCGCCCATCGGTTTGGAACAGCAGGCGAGGATATAGCCGTCCGCGATGTCGTCGTCGGTGATGCCGCCGTTGTGGACCATGTGGACCTGACCGGACAGCTTGCGGATCCGGCAGGTGCCGCAGATGCCCATGGAACAGCCCGAGGGGATGTTCAGCCCCGCCGCCCGCGCGACCGCCAGGATCGTGTCGGTCTGCGCGCAAGGCCGCGTCACGCCGGATGCGGCAAAGGTGACTTCGGCGGCCTGGCCGGCATGGGGCACGGCATCCACGGGTGCCGGTTCGGCCCCGGGCGGCGGCGCGCCGAAGCTTTCCTGGTGATAGCGGTCCATGGCGAAGCCAAGCCCCGACAGCGCGTCGCGCACCGCCCCCATGAAGGGTTCGGGCCCGCAGCAGAAGACCTCGCGTTCCAGGTAATCGGGCGCCACCAGGCCCAGCATCAGCTGGTTGAACATGCCCTGGAAGCCCGTCCAGGGGCGATAGGGATCCTTTCCCTCGACCACCCATTTCAGTGCGATGCCCTCGGTCCGGGACGCCATCTGTTCCAGGCGCTCGCGGAAGATGATCTCGGACGGGCGGCGGGCGCAGTTCACGAAGACGATGTCGGCGGGACGGCCGCTGTCGTATATCGCCGTCGTCATCGCCATCATCGGCGTGATCCCCGACCCGGCCGAGATGAACAGGTATTTTTCCGCCGGGTGATGAACGGTGGAAAACCGCCCTGCCGGGCCTGTCGCCTTCAGCCGCATCCCCGGCCGCAGGTGGTCGAACATCCAGCGCGTGCCCACCGATCCCGGCTGCGCCTTGACGGTGATCGTCAGCGACGTGGGCCGGGTTGGCGAGGACGAGATGGTATAGGTCCGCCACAGCGCGCCCCCCGGCACCGGCAGTTCCAGCGTGATGAACTGCCCCGGATCATGGCCGAACAGCGCGCCCGAGGGGGCCTGGAAGCAGAAGGTCATGACGTTCGGCGCCTCGGGCAGGGTCGCCACGCATTCCAGCGGTTCCGTGTCGGACCAGAACCGCAGGCCGGGCCGGGCCTGCGCGTTCATTCCGCCGCCAGCCGCTGCGGGGCCAGGCCGCGTTCCAGCCAGTCGGCATACCAGTCGATGAACTGGATCACGCCGCTTTCCCAGTCGGGCGAATAGGGGCCGGGGACATAGGCGGGCGAATGGATGCCCTCCTGGTTCGTCTCAACAATCTCGCGGTCCTCGTCGTTCGTCTCGATCCAGACCTCGGTCAGACGTTTCAGGTCATAGTCCACGCCTTCCACCGCGTCCTTGTGGACCAGCCAGGTGGTCGTGACCTCGGTTTCCGTGGGGCTGATCGGCATGACGCGGAAGGTCAGCGAATGATCGGGCAGGAAGTGGTTCCAGGTGGACGGGTAATGGAACACCAGCAGCGACCCGGCGTCGGGCTTGGCGACCCGGCCCAACTGCCGCGCGACCGCCGCCTTGCCGTCCATCGTATAGCTGACGGCGCTTTCCTGAAGCGGCATCCGGGCCAGGCGGAACTGCCCGCCCCCGCCCAGGGTGAACTGCGCGGGCGCCCCGGCCGCGGCGCAGGCGTCGAAATGCCCCTGCAACCGCGCCGAGATGGACCCGTCCGCCGACACGCCCGCGACCTCGGGGTCCAGCGGGAAGGACCGGCACAGCGCCGGGTGGTTGCCGCTGCAATGATAGCATTCGCGGTTGTTTTCCCAGACCAGCTTCCAGTTGCCCTTTTCGATGATGGTCGAGCTATAGGCCACCTTGGCGTCCCGCAGATCGTGGACCTCAAGGAAAGGGCTTGCGGTGCGGGCGAAGTCGTCGAAATCGGGCGGCGTCTCGGCCAGGCAGATATAGATCAGCCCGTTCAGGTCGCGCGCATGGACGGGCTTCAACCCGTGCTTGCTGGGGTCAAAATCCGGCCCCATGTTGTTGGCCCAGATCAGGCGGCCATCCAGGTCATAGGTCCACTGGTGATAAGGGCAGACGAGCTTGGCGACCTTGCCCTCGCGTTCCTTGCAGACGATCGACCCGCGGTGGCGGCAGGCATTGTGGAAGGCCCGGATCACGCCGTCGCCGCCCTTCACGATCACCACGTTATAGGCGCCGACCTTCAGCGTCGCATAATTGCCCGCCTTGACCAGTTGCGCCGCCGGAATGGCATACAGCCATTCGCGATAGAAGATGGTGTCCAGATCCAGCCGATAGACCTCGGGCGAGGTGTAGAAGGGCTGTTCCAGCGCGTGGCCGGGAATGCGGCGGGCAAGCAGGCTGTGAATGTCGGTCATGGCTGGCGTCCGGTTGGGGGTTAAGGGATTGCCGCGAAAATCCCCCGTGCCGGGCTTGCTGACAACGGCAGAAAAATTCATCCTGGCTTAGTTCAGCTAAACCGAAGGCCCGATGCCCAGACCCTATGACTTCGGCTCCATGACGGCCCTGATCAGCTTCGAGGCGGCGGCGCGGCATGGCAGCTTCAAGCTTGCGGCGAACGAGACTAACGTCACCCCCGCAGCGATCAGCCACCAGATCAAGGCGCTGGAAGCCGACCTTGGCTGCGCGCTGTTTCTCCGCCGCCATCGTGGGGTGGAGCTGACCGAACAGGGCGCCTTCCTGCTGGTCGCCCTGCAACGGGGGTTCGAGGGGATCTCGGACGCGGTGGCGCAGTTGCGTGACCGGCCGCAGGCGGTGGACGTGACGATCCGCGTGACCACCGCCGTCAGCGCCTTGTGGCTGACGCCCAAGATCACGGCCTTCTGGCGCAGCCATCCGGCCATCACAGTGTCGCAGATCGTCAGCGACGTGGCGGGGACCAGGGGGTTGCACGACATCAGCATCGGCTATCTGACCGGCAGCCCCGGTCCCGGCCCGTCGCATGAACTGTTCCGCGACCGCATCATCGCGGTGGGTACGCCCCGCTTCGCGGCCAGCCACGCCATCCGCAGCCTGGCCGACCTGGCCCAGGTGCCGCTGGTCCACACCAACCACGATGCGCATCAATGGACAAGCTGGGCGGAATGGTTCGCGGCCCTGGGCGGCCCCGCGCCGGTGGGACGGGGTCTGTTCGTCAACAACCACATGATCGCCCTGCAGGCGGCGCAGGACGATGTGGGCGCGGTGCTGGCCTGGGACGGGCTGATGACCGATCTGCTGGCGCGCGAACGGCTGGTGCGGCTGGTGCCGCAGGACATCCCGTCCTCGGTCCCGTTCCGCATGGTGATCCATCCCCGCGCCTCGGCCAGGGCGCGGCTGTTCGCCACCTGGCTTTTGCGCGACGCCTCAGCCGGTGCGGCGCAGGGCGGATGAGGCGGGCGTCATGGCGGGATGGATGCGGTCGGCTCCCTGGTGGAAGCGGCGCAGTTCCTGCTGGCGGCGCCCCTGGGGCCAGCCGAGGGCGGCTGCGGCGATGCGGGACAGGTCTTCGGCCGGGCGCGGCACGGGTCGGGGTCAAGGCCGTCGGGCAGGCGGCGGCGGATCAGGTCGTCCAGATGGGTGACATGCTCGGTCCGCAGGATCGCGCCCTTGGCCGCTGCCCCGCGACGGCCCGGCTGTTCCGCCACGCGGACCGGCAGCACCGTGTCCTGCCCGTCCAGCGTCGGAGTCGGACGCACGCCGCACCAGCAATGCACCACGTCGGCGCGCGTCAGGTTCAGGTGCGGCAACAGGTGGGTCGCCTCGGCCAGGATGCAGGCGACCTGGGCGTCGGTGACGCGGATGCCGTCGGGATCGTCGCGCACCACGGTTTCGGTCGGGCCAGCGGCCCCCTGCCCGCTCGATCCCCGTGACGGCGGCATAGGGGCGCAGGGTCGCGCCGCGCCGTTCGGCATCCAGCGCGGTATAGACGCAGATCCGCTCGGGCCAGGCATACATGTATTCCCGAAGGTGCCGATCCCGGTCAGCGCGCCGCCCAGTTCTGCGGCCATGGCGCTTTCGCCGCCGCCTGGGTGACCGATTTGCGGCGCCAGGACAGCCGGACTTTCCAGCCGCCAAGCGCCTCCATCCTTTCCCGGTAGCCTGGTTGTCGGTCATCCAGGCCATCAGCGCGTTCACGGCGTCGTTTGACCCGCTGCGCCGGGACAGGTATTCGATGACCGCCGGGTCGGTCTTGTCCGCGAAGTCCCTGACGACCGGGGTCAGCACCTCGTCGGCGGGCCAGCCGTTGGGCTTGGGATCGGCGCAATCGGCGACGGCGGTGCAGCGGTCCCATTCGGCCTGGTCCAGCGGCACACCGAAATCGACCCTAACCATTTCGTATTTGCCCGGAAGCGAGGTCGGCGCCCAGTAATGGCCGATCCAGCCTTCGGGAATGATCTCGGGCTCGCCCTTTTCCACCAGCGAGGTATGGCGCGCACCGTGTCGGCGATGATGACCTAGGCGTCGCAGCCATGGCCCTTGTTCCGATGCAGCCAGGCCGCCGCCGGACCCGACCGCAGGGGTTTGTCTAACCTTTCGCGGCGTCCGCCATGGCACGGGCCTTTGCCGTCGCTGCCTCCAGCGCGGCCTGGATGGCGGTGGAAAAGCCCGCCGCCTCGGCCGCCTCGATCCCCGCCGCGGTGGTGCCGCGGTAATCGCGATAGGTCGCCAGCAGCGCGGGCGCATCCGCGATACGGCCCGCCAGCATGGCCGCGCCGCCGCAGACCGCGGCCTCGGTCGCGCGCCAGGCGATGTTTTCGGGCACGCCCTGGCCGGTCATGAAATCCGCCATGGCGACCGCCATCAGCGCGGGATAGGCCGCGCCCGATCCCGGCAGGGCGGTCATCAGGTCGATCTGCGATTCGCCGGAAATCTCGTCCGAGGTGCCGATGGCCGACAGGATCATCGTCACCGCCTGCCGGTCGGCATCCGTGACGCCCGCATCCGCCCACCAGGGCGTCCAGGACTGGCCGATTTCGGCGGCCGCATTGGGCATGGCGCGGACGATCCGTCCGCCGCAGGCCCGCAGGCGATCCGCGCCGACGCCCGCCATGAAGGACAGGACCAGCTTTCCCTCGGCCCGCACTTGCAAGGCGGGCCAGTCCTCGGGCCTGACCGAGACGACCACCACATCCGACAGCGCCGCCAGTTCCGCTGCATCCCGCGCCCAGCGGACCGGATGCCCGTGATAATCGGCGCGCGGCCCGCTGTGGTTGACGACGACAAGCTGGTCCGGCGCCACGATGCCCCCGGACAGCAACCGGCCCCCCAAGGCCGATCCCAGCCATCCGGTCGCACCGATGATGCCGATCCGCATGTCTCTCCTTCCTCCTTGCCGGGCGCTGCTGCCTTGGCCTTTGCCCTTGGCTACAGCCCCGCCGCCCCGCCTTGCAACAAAATGTTCAATACTGTCACCATGAAGTTCATGGAGGCATATCGAATATTCACCATGGAACCGCGAACGACCTTAATCGAACACACGCATTCAGAAAGGGCATGGGCGCCACGTTCCATCGGGCGAATCGGTTGATCGGTTCAAGCGACCTTTTCAGCCTGCGCGACGGATTCCCGCGTTGAATCGGGCGATCTCGCGCGGCTCGGGCTCCCGGCCGGAATAGATTTTCACATACAGCGGAATGCGCGTCAGCCGCGTCTCAATGTCTTCCTGGGGCTGCATCGAGATATAGCCGATCTGGACCAGATAGATGGTGCGCGCCCGCACATCGGCCTCGGCCGCGTCATGGCCCCAGCGGGCCATCATCCGCGTCAGCGCCTTCAGCCGGGCGTCGTCGGCGGCGCGGACCCGGGCAGCCACGCCTTCGTCCTGCAAGGCCCAGCTGCGCACGGCAAATTCCAGGCGGGAATCAAAGACATTCGCTGCCAGAAAACAGGTCAGGACGTTCAGCACCGCCTCGGACACGCTTTCGGCGTATTGGGTCGTCGCGTCCACCAGGGGCCTGGTCGTGCGGTCTTCCCAGCCGTCGATCAGGGCGGCCAGCAGCGCCTCGCGGTCGGCGAAGAACCAGTAGAAGCTGGTGCGCGACAGGTTCAGCCGCTTGGCCAGCGGCAGGATCTTCACGGCGTCGATGCCCCCCTCGATCAGCGCCTGATAGCCGGCCTCGAGCCAGCCTTCGCGCGATCCGCGCCATCCTGTTTCCGGTGCATGTGCCTGATCCATGCCCTTGTCGATATGCAATCGGGCCCTGTCCCACAAGGTGAATGTGCAATCTTGGGTGCCTTGCGTTCAATCATGATTTTCAAGTTGACACATATGAACATTCTGGGGAACGTCCTGTCCAGACCCTCCATCCCTGAAGGCAGCCCATGTCGAACGACCCCCTTCTCCAGCCGTTCCAGTTGAAGCACCTGACGCTGCGCAACCGGATCATGATCACCAGCCATGAACCGGCCTATCCGGAAGACGGGATGCCCAAGGACCGCTACCGCGCCTATCATGTCGAACGGGCCCGGGCCGGGGTGGCGCTGACCATGACGGCGGGGTCGGCCTCGGTGTCGCGCGACAGCCCGCCGGTCTTCAACAACATCCTGGCCTGGAAGGACGAGGTGGTGGGCTGGATGAAGCGGCTGGCCGACGAATGCCACGACCACGGCTGCGCGGTGATGATCCAGCTGACCCATCTGGGCCGCCGTACCCGCTGGGACAAGGCCGACTGGCTGCCGGTCGTCTCGCCCGGCCATGAAAGGGAAGCCGCCCACCGCTCCTTTCCGAAGAAGATGGAGGACTGGGACATCGCCCGCATCATCGGCGATTACGTCGATGCGGCGGAACGGATGAAGGCCGCGGGCCTCGACGGGCTGGAATTGCAGGCCTATGGGCACCTGATGGACCAGTTCTGGTCGCCGCTGACCAACGATCTGGACAACGACTACGGCGGTTCCCTGGACAACCGCCTGCGCTTCACCTTCGACATCCTGCGCGGCATCCGCGACCGCTGCGGGCCGGATTTCATCGTCGGCGTCCGCTATACCGGCGACGAATGCCTGCCTGGCGGCTTTGACGCCGGGGACGGCCTCGCCATCTCGCAAAAGCTGAAGGACAGCGGACTGGTCGATTTCCTGAACGTGGTGCGCGGCCATATCGACACCGATGCGGGCCTGACCGACGTGATCCCGGTCCAGGGGATGCGCAACGCCCCGCATCTGGACTTCGCGGGCCAGATCCGGCGCGCGACGAACTTTCCCACCTTCCACGCCGCCAAGATCCCCGACGTGCCGACCGCGCGCCATGCCATCGCCGCAGGCCTGGTCGATATGGTCGGCATGACCCGCGCGCACATGGCCGACCCGCACCTGGTTCGCAAGATCATCGAGGGGCGCGAGGATGACATCCGCCCCTGCGTCGGCGCGAACTATTGCCTGGACCGCATCTACCAGGGCGGGATGGCCTTCTGCCTGCACAATGCCGCCACGGGGCGAGAGGAGACGATGCCCCACGCAATCCCGCCCGCGCCCACCAAAAAACGCGTCACCATCGTCGGCGCCGGGCCTGCGGGGATGGAGGCCGCCCGCGTTGCCGCCGAACGCGGCCATGCCGTGACCGTGTTCGAGGCCGCAAGCCAGCCCGGCGGCCAGATCCGCCTGACCGCGCTTCAGGAACGCCGGCGAGAGATGATGGCGATCATCGCCTGGCGGCAGGCCATGTGCGACCGGCACGGCGTCACCTTCCACTTCAACACCTTCGCCGAAGCGGACGACGTGCTGGCCACGAACCCCAACGAGGTGATCATCGCCACCGGCGGGCTGCCGCATACCGAGGTGCTGGCGGAAGGCAACGACCTGGTCGTTTCCGCCTGGGACATCCTGGGGGGCGACGCGAAGCCCGGCAGCAACGTGCTGGTTTATGACGATGCGGGCGATCATGCCGCCCTGCAGGCCGCCGACCTGATCGCCGCGACCGGCGCCCGGGTGGAAATCGTGACGCCGGACCGTGCCTTCTCGCCCGAGGTGATGGCGATGAACCTGGTCCCCTACATGCGCAGCCTTCAGGCCCGCGACACGACCTTCACCGTGACCTGGCGGCTGCAATCGGTGATGCGCGACGGCAACCGGCTGCGCGCCACGCTGGGCAGCGATTACGGCGGCGTCACGCGCGACCGCATCGTCGATCAGGTGGTCGTCAACCACGGCACCCGGCCGCTGGACACGCTGTATTTCGACCTCAAGCCCTTGTCCTCGAACGAGGGCGAGGTCGATTACGAGGCGCTGACCACCGGCGGGCTGCAGGCGATCCGCAAGAACGATGGCGCCTTCCGCCTGTTCCGCATCGGCGACGCGGTGGCGGCGCGCAACACCCATGCCGCGATCTATGACGCGCTGCGCCTGGTGAAGGACATCTAACCCATGAAGATCCTCGATGACCCGTTTGACGAGATCGCGGTGGAGGAAGCGATCCGTCTGAAGGAGCGGGGGGCGGCCTCGGAAGTGGCTTGGCGCGGTCACGGTGCTGTGTGCCGGGGCGCTGGCCGACAAGCTGGGCGCCGCCGTGGGCGCCTCGCGCGCCGCCGTTGACAGCGGATACGCCCCGAACGACTGGCAGGTGGGC
>NZ_JAFLRK010000041.1 GCF_017315735.1 Paracoccus shandongensis | reverse complement strand
ACTTCACCTACATCCGTGTCGCGGCCGGTTTTTGCCATCTGGCCGTCATCCTGGATGCCTGCAGCCGCAAGGTCATAGGCTATGCGCTATCGCAGCACCTGGATACGGAACTGGCGCTTGCTGCCTTGCACGCCGCCTTCATGTGATAGGCGATGGAGCGGACCTCCCGCTCGGCCATCTCGGCCTTGAGAAGCTGTGTCAGGATCGGCACGGCTGCTTCAAAGGCCGGCGCCCCTTGCTCGATCAGGTCGGTGACGGCCTGCGCCATGCCGTGCATCTTGAGGCTGCGGAGCATGATGACAATGGCGCCGCTGGCAGGATCATGATGCATGATGGCCTCCGATGATGTGAGCCCGCAGGCCGTCGTAGCGTTCGACATTGGCCTTTGGCTCGCGGCGCAGGGCAATGGCCTGCGGGGTATCGAGGGGCGGCCCTCCGATGACCTTGCCGTCGACCAGCCGGTGCAGGAGGTTCAGCACATGGGTCTTGGTCGCCACGCCCTCGGCCAGGGCCAATTCCACAGCCGTCAGAACCGCCTGCTCGTCATGCTGGAGAACCATGGCGAGGATGTCGGCCATCTCGCGATCACCCCCGGGTTTGCGCAGCATCTGCTCCTGCAACTGCCGGAAGGCAGGCGGCAGTTCCGCAAATGGCGCTCCGTTCCTGAGAGCCCTGGGCTTGTGCTGAAGAACAGCAAGATAATGCCGCCACGACGAGCCGGTCTGGATAGATCCGCAGGCTGACAGGCCGGTTCGCGAATGACGTCGGCACGCGTGTCACGATTGCGCTCGAAGCTGATCAGGCAGGTGGGCGAGACGCGCTTGCTGAGTTCGATGAAGCCGTCAAAGGCGGGGAGCAAAGGCATCAGCGCAGCCCGCTCCTCAGCCCAGACATCGGCGATCGTGCCCGGCAGCGTGCCGTGTGGGGTCTCTTGCCACACCTTGAGGCAGCGCTGTTCTAGCCAGGCATTCATCGTGGCAAGGTCGGGAAAGCCCGGCATCCCGTACAAGACCTGATGGCGGGAGTCCTGAACATTCTTCTCGACCTGTCCCTTCTCCCAGCCTGCGGCCGGATTGCAGAACTCCGGCTCGAAGACATAGTGGTTGGCCATGGTGAGGAAGCGGAGGTTGACCTGCCGCTCCTTACCACGGCCCACACGATCCATCGCCGTCTTCATGTTGTCGTAGATGCCGCGTTCAGACACACCGCCAAAGACGCGGAACGCGTGCCAGTGGGCATCGAACACCATCTTGTGGGTCTGGAGTGGATAGGCGCGCAACAGGAAGGTCCGACTATGCGACAGCTTGATATGGGCCATCTGAAGCTTGGTGCGCTCGTCGGTCAGATGCCCATAGTCTTCGCTCCAGTCGAACTGGAAGGCCTCTCCCGGTCGGAAAGGCAGCGGAACGAAGGTGCCGCGTCCTGTGGTCTGCTGTTTCCGTTGTCGGTTTGTCCGCCAGTCCCCCGCAAAGGCCGCAACCCGGTTGTAGGAGCCGGTGAAGCCCAGCTTGACCAGATCGGCATGCATCTGCTTCAGCGTCCGCCGCTGCTTGCGCGACTTGCCGGCCTTCGTCCTCAACCAGCCGGCCAGCTTCTCGGCGAAAGGATCAAGCTTGCTCGGGCGGTCCGGCGTGGCAAAGGACGGCTTGATTGTCCTCGCCGAACGCTTCAACGACATCTTCGGCCGACGCACCCGCTACAAGGAACGGGGCCGGTTGCTCGCCCCCTGCACAGGCGAAAGGCCGAGCTGCTGAAGGTGCCGGAGCGATCCGGGATCCCGCTCCACACCAAAGCCTCCGAAAACGACCTGCGGGCCTGCATCACCAAGCGCCGGATCTCGGGCGGCACGATGAGCGCCGATTGCGCCAGGCCCGCGATGTCTTGCTCGAGCTGATGAAGACCTGCCGAAAGCTCAGCATCGCCTTCTTTGCCTGTCTCGGCGATCGGCTTGGGCTGAACCGATCAGCAGGAGGTATCCCTCTCCTCTCCGAGCTTGTCACCCTTCGACCAACTTGAACCAAACTGCCAGGAAATCTGCCCCAGTTACCGAAGGAGGGGGGAGCAGTTGCCGACAGCACGCAGCAGGCGTCACAACTCAGCGGTGATAAGCGCTATCCCCATAAGTTAGCTGCTGTCTTTGCAGGCTTCCTATACTTTTTCATTTGACAGCATGAAGGGCGAATGGATAAACGTTTTACCAAGTAGTTAAACGTTTACATGAGAGTCATGGCGACAATCACAATCAGGGATGTGGCGGCAGAAGCGGGAGTATCGATTGCTACCGTGTCTAATGCATTCAGCGGCCGGAAGGTCGTCAGCCCTGAGGTCGTTCAGCGCGTGGAAGAGGCTGCCCGGATGCTGGGTTACCAGAAGAACATCGCCGCCTCGCAGCTGCGCACGGGACGGGTCAAGGTGGTTGGAGTTCTGGTCCCCAGCCTTGTTGATACATTCTTCGCCGCGCTCGTCTCGGATCTGGAGGAGATGGCCGAGGCCGACGGATACCAGGTGCTTGTCGCGACGTCGGGCGATGACGCCGCACGAGAGGCTGCGCAACTGGATGCCTTGCTGGGCTGGAAGCCCTCTGGCCTGATCGCCGTGCCCTGCACGAATGCCATCCCGGAAGCGTTGAGGCGTGAGATGGCCACCCTGCCGATCGTGCTGGTTGACCGGATCGGCGAGGAGGATCTGCCTGTCGATACCGTTGTTGTCGACAACCATGCCGCTGGCCGGGAGGCTGCCCGGCATGTGCTGGAAATGGGCCACCGCGAGATCCTTGTTGCCGCTTCGGTTGCAGGCCTGCGTCCCATCGCCGATCGTATCCGCGGCATCATTGATGCCTGCCATGCAGAGGCCGTGACGCCGCGAATTGCCGAACTTGGCACCGATGTCGAAGACGGGGCCGCGCGGATGGCGGCTTGCCTCGCACGCGAGGGGCATCCGACTGCTGTTATTGCGATGACCAACGTGACAACCCTTGCAACGCTGACAGCCCTTGCCCAGTCGGGAATCGACGTGCCGGGAGACGTGTCGCTTGTTGGGTTCGACGATTACGCCTGGATGACGGCGCGCAAGACGCCGCTTTCTGCGGTGCGCCAGCCGATCTCGAACATTGCCCAATCGGCCTGGTCCTGCCTCATGGCGCGGATCGGGGGGTCGAGGGACGAGCCTGTCCGGCTCACTCTGGACGCGCCGCTGCAACGCCGGAATTCGGTCTGCGCACCCCGCACAGTGCCAGGGGCGGCGTAAACCTGCGCAAGGGTGGCCGGGACGCGGATGACCCGGACGGAAACAGGAAGCGGCCGGTTCGTCCGGTCGGGGAGGACGTGGTGAGGAAGACGACATTCATGGGGGTTGTCCCCCTGCTGGCGCCCGTGCAGCTTCTGCTGTTGGTTGTGGTGATCCTGCCGTCGATCTATGTCGTCTGGCTCAGCTTCCACGTGTCAAGCTTCGGCCAGGCGCCCGAGTTCACCGGATGGAGCAACTATCTGCGCGTCCTGTCCGATCCCGCCTTCCGCAGCGCGATGTGGAACACGGTCGTGATCGTCGTGGTGGCCGTGCATCTTGAAATGCTTGTGGCCTTGGGCATGGCGCTGCTTTTCAACAGCGGCATCCCGTTCCGGCGCATCCTGCTGGTCGCCGTGCTGGCGCCCTATGCCGTGTCCGAGGTGGTGGCGGTCGCCATGTGGCGCTTTCTGTTCGATCTGGACATCGGGCCGATCACGCTGATGATGCAGACGCTTGGGCTGCCGGTCCTGGAATGGTCCTATGATCCGGTCCATGCGACGGTGATGATCGTCCTGCTGACGATCTGGATGCACCTGCCCTTCACCTTCGTGATCCTTTACGCCGCCCGGCTGGCCATGCCGTCAGATCTTTACGAGGCCGCGCGCATCGACGGCGCCTCTAGGATGCAATGCTTCTGGCGTGTCACGCTGCCGCTGATGGGCCCTGCGATTTTGGTGGCGCTGCTGTTCCGCTATATCTTTGCCTTCCGCATGTTCTCGGAGGTCTGGCTGCTGACTGGCGGCGGCCCGGCCCGATCGACCGAGGTGGTGGCGGTCTACCTTTATCAGGAAGCCTTCAGCTACAACGCCTTCGGCACGGCGTCGGCCACCGCCCTTCTGATGGTGGCAGCCTCGCTGGTGCTGGCTTCGGGATATATCTGGCTTTTGCGTCGGCAGGTGAAGAATGCGCGCTGAAACCCTTCTGATCCGCTTGGGAAAGGCAGTGGCCGTGGCGGCCATCCTGTTCTGGTCGCTGTTTCCCATTGTTTTCATCGTCACGTCGTCCCTCAAGCCGGGGCAGGACATCTTTGCCGTGCCGCCACAGTGGACGTTCCAGCCGACGTTGCAGCACTACGTCACGCTGTGGACGCAATGGGGCGTGTTCTTCCGGGGGCTGTGGAACTCGGCCGTCGTGACGGTGGGCGCGACGCTTCTGGCGGTCATCGCCTCGACCTGCGCGGGCTATGTGTTCTCGCGCCATGCGGCGCGTTGGCTGGAACTGTCCATAGTAGGCCTGATCGCGGTGCGCCTGATCCCGCCGATTGTGGTGACGCTGCCGCTGTTTCCCATCGTGAACCGGCTGGGCCTGTCAGACACCCATCTTGTGCTGATCATCCTTTACGCGACGTTCTTCGTGTCGATGGGAACGGTGCTGATGCGGACCTTCATCGACCAGATCCCGCGCGACCTGGACGAGGCCGCGGCCATCGACGGCGCCAGCCGCCTGACGATCCTGCGCCGGGTGATCGTGCCGCTGGCCGCGCCCGGAATCCTGGCGGTGGCGGTCTTCGTGGTGGTCTTCGCGTGGAACGAGTTCCTGTTCGCCTTCATATTCACCGGGACCAACGCCAAGACGGCGCCCTTGGTCATATCCGAGATGATCGGCTCGATCGACGGGGTGGATTGGGGCGTGCTGTTTGCGGCCTCGACGGTGCAACTGGCACCTGTGCTGGCCTTCGTGATCCTGATGAACCGCTATCTGGTGGCAGGGCTGACCGCAGGCGCCACCAAGGGCTGACAACGTTTATTTTGGGGAGGAAACATCATGAAGACACTGCAGACGAACCGGCGCGGCTTTCTGGCGGGGGCAACCGCCACCCTGGCGCTGATCGCCGCAGCACCCTCGCTGGCGGCGGGAAAGACCCTCAACATCCTCAGCCACAGGGTCCACCAGACCTCGCTGGGCGAGGGTGAGGCCGACCTGATGGCGGCCTGGAAGCAGGCGAACGACGCCGATCTGGCCTTCACGACCTTCGATTCCAACCCGCTGATGGACCGGCTGTTCCGCGAGGCCAGCCTGCCGGAAACCGAATTCGGCGTCGGCTATCTGGTGGACAACCGCCCCACTTCCGAGATTGCAAAGCTGTTCGAGCCGCTTGATTATTGGATGGAAAAGGACGCCATCGCGGATTTTGACGACATCGCCCCCGGCCTGATCAAGGGCATGACCATCGACGGCAAGCTGATCGGCATCCCGGTCCGCACCGCAACGCAGGCGCTGTTCTGCAACCTGGACCTGCTGGAGCAGGCGGGCTTCTCGGCTCCGCCTGCCACGCTGGAGGAACTGGTGGCGCAGGCGCAGAAGATCACGGATGACAAGATCGCCACCGGCATGATTCTGGCCTCTGATCTTGCAGTCTTCCCGGTGATGTTCGCACGGGCCTTCGGCGGCGATTTCCTGACTCCGGACTTCAAGCTGCTGCCCGACGCCGCCGCGATGGAACAGGCGCTGACGGTCCTGGCAGGAATGTTTGCGAACGGCGCCCTGCCACGCAGCTATGCCACCACCAAGAACGACGACCAGGTGACCTGGATGCAGCAGGGCCGCGCCGCCTTTACCGTTCTGCCCTTCGCCCGCGCCGCGCAGTTGAACGACCCGGAGCAGTCGAAGTTCTCGGGCCGGATCACGGCCGTGGGCTTCCCCGTGGCCGAGGCCCTGGCGGGCAAGACGCCGATGGCGACGGTTGTCGAGGCCTGGGCCATGGTGATCCCCACCAACGCCAAGGACAAGGAACTGGCCTGGAGCTATATCAAGCAGGTCGCCTCTCCCGAGACGACGCTGGGCATGGCGTTGAACGGGAACGGGCCGGCCCGGGTCTCGACCTTCTCGGACCCGAAGCTGGTCGAGAAGAACCCCTTGGCTGCCATCGAGGCGGAAGCCCTGGCCAATGGCCGCGGCGCCTTCCCGCCTTTCCCCGAGGCGGCGCGCGCACAGGCCCTGTTCCTGGAGGAAGTGCAACTGGCCGTCTTGGGCCGCAAGTCCCCCGCCGAGGCCGTCGAGGCGATCGCGGCCCGGGTCGCGCCCCTGTTGCCCTGACCATGACACCAGCCGGGCCACACCGTCGGCCCGGCCCAAACTTCAAGACCATTCATCAGGATTCTGCTTACCATGGCACAGACTTCGACCATCCAAGAACCCGCCCGCGAGATCCCTGTCAGTGCCGAATACGACGTGCTTGTCATCGGCGGCGGCCCGGCGGGCCTCATCGCCGCCTTGGCCGCGGCCGAGGACGGCCTGCGCGTGGGGCTTCTGGAAAGCCGCAGCTTTGTCGGCGGCAACATGACGATCGGCCTGCCGGTGCTGGGTTTCCTGGGCCAGAGGGGCAACCAGATCATCGAGGGCCTGCCCCAGAAGTTCATCGACCGCCTGAAGACCCGCGACGCGGCGTCCGAACATCGGGCTTGCCCGCTGCACATGGGCATCACCCTGGTCGAGCCGGAAGCGGTCAAGACTGTCGGCTTGGAGATGCTGACCGAGGCGGGCGTGGATGTCGTCTTCTACACCTTCGTCGCGGGCGTGGTGATGGACGAGAACGGGACCGCCATCCGTGGCGTCATCACCGAAAGCAAATCGGGCCGCAGCGCGGTCATGGGCAAGGTGGTGATCGACTGCACCGGCGACGCCGATGTGGCTCACCGGGCGGGCGTGCCGACCGAGAAGGGCAACGAACACGGTGGAATGCAGCCGCCCACGCTGATGTTCTGCCTGTCGAACGTGGATACCGACAAGCTGCGCATGGCCATCGCCAATTCCCCCAGGGAGGCGCGCACCTATCTGACCGACTTCATTCCCGCCGATTACTTCGGCCAGAACCACCAGTTCATCGTGGTCGGCCTGCGCGAGGTGATGGCCAAGGCCCGCAAGGAACGCAATCTCGACATTCCGAACGAACGCACGATCATCATCACCGGCCTCAAGCCGGGCGAGGCCTGGATCAACATGACCCGGGTCACGGGCACGGACGGAACCGATGCGCGGTCGCTGTCGAACGGAGAGATCGTGGCGCGGCGGCAGATCGACGACATCGTGGAATACCTGGTGAACTATGTCCCAGGCTTCGAGAACGCCCATTTCACCAAGACCGCGCCCTTCCTGGGCATCCGCGAGACACGCCGCATCGTCGGACGCTACGTCATGAACGAACAGGACGTGCTGGGCTGCCGCCACTTCGAGGACTCTATCGCAGTGGCCTCCTATCCCATCGACATCCACCGCCCCGGCGACGAGGGCTGCACGCTGATCTGGTGCGGCGACTGCTATGACATTCCCTACCGTTCGCTGTTGCCGCAAGCGGTCGAGAACCTGATCGTCGCCGGACGGGCCATCTCGACCACGCACGAGGCCATGGGCGCGATCCGGGTGATGGCGACCTGCATGGCCATGGGCGAGGCCGCCGGTCGCGCGGCGGCCATGGCGGTGAAGCAGGGCGTCCGCCCGCACCAGATTGATGTCCATGCCCTGCGGCGCGAGTTGCTGGCCCATGGCGCCTATCTGCGCGGCATGATGGGCGAGCGCCTGACCCCGGAGACCGAGGCTGTCGCCATTCCGGCCTGAGCCGCCTTCGGGCCCTTGCCCGCAAGGGCCCGCCACGTCCAAGAAGGAGGAACGCCATGGCCGATTTACGGCTTTCGGGTGTAGAGAAGGACTATGGCGGCCATGCCGTCATCAAGGGGGTGGACCTGGACATTCGCCACGGCGAATTCGTGGTGTTTGTCGGCCCTTCGGGCTGCGGCAAGTCCACGCTGCTGCGGATGATCGCGGGACTTGAGGAGATCTCTGGCGGCACGCTCGAGATCGGGGGCAAACGCGCCAACGACATCTCTCCGCGCGACCGGGGCATCGCCATGGTCTTTCAGTCCTATGCGCTTTATCCGCACCTGACCGTGGCCGAGAACATGGGTTTCGGCTTGTCGCTGCGAAAGACCCCAAAGGCCGAGGCGGCGGCCCGCGTCGCGCGTGCAGCGGAAATCCTGCAGATCACCCATCTTCTGGACCGCAAGCCCAGCCAGCTTTCCGGAGGCCAGCGCCAGCGGGTCGCCATCGGCCGGGCCATTGTCCGGGATCCGTCTGTCTTCCTGTTCGACGAACCCCTTTCCAACTTGGACGCCGCGCTGCGCATGGACATGCGGATGGAGATCGCCAAGCTGCATCGCAGCCTGGGCGCGACGATGATCTATGTGACCCATGACCAGGTCGAAGCAATGACGCTGGCCGACCGGATCGTGGTGCTGAACAGCGGCGTGGTGCAGCAGGTGGGCCGTCCCATCGACCTGTTCCGCAACCCCTGCAACGCTTTTGTCGCAGGCTTCATTGGCAGCCCGCGGATGAATTTCCTGCCGGTTACGGTCGAAAGCATCGACGGCGGAATGGCCCGTGTCTCGGCCTCCGGCATCAGCCCCATGACGCTTGCTGCCGGCAGGGTCGGGGCGCGCGGTCAGGCTGTCCTGGGCATCCGGCCGCAAATCCTGACTCCGGGCGAAGCCGAAGGACGCTGCGCTCTGCGGGGCAAGGTCGCGCTGCTCGAACGAATGGGAACCGAGACGGTGGTGAACATCAGGCTGACCAGCGGAGCATCGGTTCTGGCTGTGGTTCCGGGAGACTTGGAACTGTCGCCCGACCAAGACATCTCGTTTTCCTTCGACCCTGGGGACGCACGGCTGTTTCCCGCCAGCGACCTACCTGACACCACCGCAACTCCCCATTAAGGCACGAAACGGACATGGCACAGGATTTAAAGGGCAAGGTTGCGGCCGTCACCGGAGCCGCCTCGGGGATCGGGCTGGAATGCGCCCGCGCGATGCTGGCGGCGGGGGCGAAGGTCGTACTGATCGACTGCGCCGCCGACCGGCTGGAAAGCCTCTGCCGGGAGCTTGGCCCCGAAGCGCATCCGCTGGTCGTGGACCTGCTGGACGGCGCGCAGGTGGACGGCATCGCCGCGCGGATCGAAGAGATCGCGGGGCCGGTGGACATCTTCCACGCCAATGCCGGCGCCTATATCGGCGGCCCTGCGGCCGAAGGCGATCCCGGTGCCTGGGACCGGATGCTGAACCTCAACATCAACGCGGCCTTCCGCAGCGTCCGGGCGGTGCTGCCGGGGATGATCGAGCGCAAGACCGGCGACGTGATCTTCACCTCCTCGGTGGCGGGCGTGGTCCCGGTGGTGTGGGAGCCGGTCTATACGGCGTCGAAGTTCGCGGTGCAGGCCTTTTTGCACGCGACCCGGCGGCAGGTGTCTCAGCACGGGATCCGAATGGGGGCCGTTTTGCCGGGGCCCGTGGTGACGGCACTGCTGGATGACTGGCCCAAGGCCAAGATGGAGGAGGCACTGGCCAACGGATCGCTGATGCAGCCGACCGAGGTGGCCGAGGCGGTGATCTTCATGCTGACGCGGCCGCGCAACGTGGTGATCCGCGATCTGGTGATCCTGCCCAACAGCGTCGATCTGTAAGGGGCCGCCATGACAGAGCCGATCTTCCTGGGCATCGACGTGGGCACCGGCAGCGCCCGCGCAGGCCTGTTCGACGCCGCCGGGCACATGCTGTCGTCAGCCAAGCGCGACATCGCGCTGTGGCGCGAGGGAGCCGATATCGCGGAACAATCCAGCGACGACATCTGGTCCGCCGTCTGCGCGGCAACCCGCGAGGCGGTGGCCGGAGCGGGCACCGATCCCGCCGCCATTGCGGGGATCGGCTTTGATGCCACCTGTTCGCTGGTGGTGCTGGACCGGGACAGCCAGCCGCTGAGCGTCAGCGCATCGGGCAACAATCGGCGCAACATCATCCTCTGGATGGATCACCGGGCCGTCGCTCAGGCCGAACGCATCAACGCCCAGGGCCATCCGGTGCTGCGCTATGTGGGCAATGTCATCTCGCCCGAGATGGAAACGCCGAAACTCCTGTGGCTGCGCGAGAACATGCCGCAGGCCTATGCAGATGCGGGGCAGTTTTTTGACCTTGCAGATTATCTGAGCTGGCGGGCGACCGGCGATCCGGCGCGGTCCAGTTGCACGGTCACCTGCAAATGGACCTATCTGGCCCATGAGGACCGCTGGGATCCCGATTACTTCCGCAGCATCGGCCTGGGCGATCTGGCGGATGACGGCTTTGTCCGGATCGGACAGCGGGTCGTGGCGCCCGGCACGCCGTTGGGGCAGGGGCTGACGGCGGATGCCGCCGCCAACCTTGGCCTGCAGGCGGGCATTCCGGTGGCAGCCGGGCTGATCGACGCCCATGCGGGGGGCATCGGGACCGTGGGCATGACCGGCACCGCCGAAAGCAACCTTGCCTATGTCTTCGGAACCTCGTCCTGCACCATGACGACCACGCGCGATCCGGTCTTCGTGCCGGGCGTCTGGGGACCGTATTTCCAAGCCATGGTCCCCGGCATGTGGCTGAACGAAGGCGGGCAATCCGCCGCAGGCGCCGCAATCGAGCAGCTTCTGGCCTTCCATCCCGCAGCCGGTGAAGCCGAGGCGGCCGCGAAAGCCGCGGGCCAGCCGCTGCCGGTCTGGCTGGCCGGACGTGCAGCAGGCAGGGTTTCCGGCCTGTCACAGGCGGTATCCCTGGCCCGGGGGCTTCATGTCGTGCCCGAGTTCCTGGGCAATCGCGCGCCCTTCGCCGATCCCCATGCCCGCGCGATCGTCGCCGGACTGGGGATGGAGCGCGACATCGACAGTCTGGTGGCGCTCTATGTCGCGGGCCTTTGCGGGATCGCCTATGGGCTGCGCCAGATCATTGATGCGCAGGACAAGGCGGGCGCCCCGGTGGACCGGATCGTGATCTCGGGCGGGGCGGGGCAGCTTGACCTGGTGCGCCAGCTTCTGGCGGACGGGACCGGCAAGACGGTGCTTGCCAGCGAGGCGACCGAGCCGGTGTTGCTTGGTTCGGCAATTCTGGGGGCAGTTGCCTCGGGCACTTTCGTGGACATGGCTAGGGCCATGGCCGCAATGTCGCGTCCGGCGGCGGAATACCAACCCGATGCTGCCGCCAGCCCTGTCCATGAGGCACGCTTCGCCACTTTCCAGGCCTTGCAGGCGACATTGAGAGGAGCCAAGGGATGATCTGATCCAGAACACATGACCTTCAGGGTGGCCAGTCGGTGGCAATGTCCCCGAGTTCGAGGGCAAATCGCCGCTGGAGGCCTCGGCCACGCGGCATAAGGCACCTGGATAACCCCAAGGAGGGTTGCCCGGTAGAACCATCCGCCGGGCAGGGTCGTTTAGAAGATCACGGACGCACGGCGGTCACTTCGATTTCCACCAGCCAGTTGGGGTTGACCAAGGCGTCGACGATCATGGCAGAGCGTGCGGGCAGGTTGGGTTGGGCTTGCGTGCCGAAATATTCGCTATACCCTTCCATGAAGCCCGAGAAATCGGCGGCCTCGCCTTCGGGGGCGACCAGGAACACCTGCATCTTGACCACATCGCCCATGGTCAGGCCCAGATCCTTCAGCGCCGCGTCGATGGCGTTCAGCACGCTGACGGTCTGCGTCCTTGTGTCGCCCCAAGCCTCGGGGGTCTTGGGATCGGCGGCGGGATCGGCGACCGAGGGCACCATTCCGCTCAGATAGACGGTGGTCTTGCCTGCGGGGACTTCGACCGCGCGGGCGATGGGAAAGTCCGAGCCGGGCGTCTTGTGGCGGATGATGTCCTGCGCGTGGGCCAGCATGGGGGCCGCGCCAAGGGCCAGGGCCGTGGCGAGAAGCGTGACTTTTTTCATGTCTTGAGACCTTGTGTTGGGGTTGGTGAAAGGAGGCCTGCAGCGGCCCCCTTGCCGATGTCAACGCGCCGCAGCCACGTCTTCCGCCGTGGTTTCGCCTTCATAGTGCCGGCGGTAGGGACCTCGTGATGTCATGGGCCTTCTCCGATCAAGGCCCGTCCAACGTATCAGTTTTTCAGGGTCCTGTGGTCCAGCCCAAGGGGTTCACTCCATTGCCCTCCAGCACGGAATGGCTGGCGATGAGTTAGCCATCCTCGAAGATCCGGACCTCGGCCGGATGGTTCTGGACCTCGACGGTCTGCCGCCGCGTGGTGTCGGGAACGCTGTATTGATTGCCACCCGCCGCGACGAGGCCTTCCTGGCTGATGCGCCGTTCGACCGTCAGAACCGCATCGGAGGAATGGGTGGGCAAGGGTCGCCGGTGTGGTTTCTCTTCGGTAAAATGCTCGTCCACAACCGACGGGTGGTGGCATGCACCCGGGGATTGGCAATGGTCGTACGCCATTCCTCGAACTGGGCGTTCAGATCGTCCAGATCGTGGAAGCTGCGCCCGAGAAAGAAGTCCTGCCGGATGTAGGGGAACGGCCGCTCGACCTTGCCTTTCGTCTTGGCCGATACGGCTGACACGCCCGCGGCGCCGACCGGTAATAGGCCAGCAGCGCCACCAGGGATGCGTTGTAGGTGACGACGCCCGCCGCATCCTCGCCAATGACGGCGGTCTTCATCCGATCATACAGGATTTCGGTGCAAGCCCCGCCCATCGCATCGAAGGCGGCGGATATGGCAGCGCATGACCGTGTCCAGCGACTGGTTCGGGCAGAACCGTCCCCAGAGCCAGCAGCTGTGTCCCAGCACCATGCTGAACAGCCAGACCTTGTGCACGAGGCCGGGCTCGGAGGTGAACTCCACCTGGAACTCGGCAAAGTCCACCTGAGCCTACTGGCCCGCGAGTGTCTCGAAGCGACGCTCGAACTGCCGCGGCGCCACGGGCCGGACCAGCCGGAGATACTCCGTGAGCGTGGAATAAGCCCCCTATAACCCATGGCCTTGATCTCGCGATGCAGCCTGCGAGCCGATCACCCGGCTCTCTGGATCCATATACCGGCGCCTCCAGGCCCCGTTTTAGGTATTACGCACTGTTTTACGGTCGAGCCCGGTTTGTCGCGCAATCGCGCTGATGCCAAGCCCTTGTCGCTGCAATTCCAAGATCATCACGATCTCCCTCAATCCAACCACCTGCGCGCCTTTCCTCTGGCATCAACAGGGAGATTCTGCGCCACCGATGCTGAGGGGACATGCCCATGCCCCCTCAGCATCGGCATCAGCGCCAAACTAGGGAATTTTCATCCAGCCGTTTTGGGGAGATTACGTCCAGCACTCACACTTGCAGGAAGGAGCCGTTCACATATGGCACATCAGATGGATGCCGTCGGGGGCGGTCACATCATCAGGCCGAACCAAATAAGCGGACTGAGTGTCGGCGCCGGACGAGCCGCTATGTCGCGCGAGACTTACCGGAAGCCCTCGGACCATAAACCTGTATTGTAACGCCCCAATCCTGGTCGCATCTCTTGGATTACGCCGCTAAGGCACGCTGTCGGACAGGGCGTCAGTACGGCGTGGCGCGAAGTTGAGCGGCATAGACCCGCAGCCTTGGCTGGCCGATGTCATCGCCCCCATCTCCGACCTGCCTGTCTCATGGCTGCCCGAATTGATGCCGTGGCACTGGAGCGCTGAAGCCAGCCAAGTCAAGGCTGCCTGACCGCGGTCTCCGCCATGGGCTTACGATCAAGCGCCGCTCGGTCTGCGAGCTGATGCACCTGCAGATGAAGGAGGAGATCGGCCTTGATCACTTCGAAGTCGCAGCTAGCGGGGCCTGCACCATCATGCGCTCATGACGGTAATCGCCTTTGCCTTTCTTCAGCATCTGCGGCTTGGGAAAAACCACCACCAGTCCGTGGCGGCCTTCAACCCCATCCTTGCTGCAGGTGCGCCGGCGGCTTCTGGCCACACTCAGCGACTTCGCGGGCCTCTGTCCCCACTGCCGCAAGCACGTGGCCTACCACCTCCGGATATGAAGGTGGCAGAGTAGTACTTAGTTCAGGTGGCGCAATGTGGTCCAGCCCGAGGTGTTCATTCCAATGCCGGCTCAGTTCTGGGTGGAAATCAACACCGTGGAAGCCAGTATCAACCGTCAGACTGAGAACACTAGGGCCGATCAAAGATCATCACTCCATGAAAGATGATCTGTCCTCTCGAATGTTTCAAAACCACTCGCATGCTCGTCCCAAATGCTTTCATTCTGTTTAGGAGATTGGGCAAGATCTTTAAATTCCTGCCAAAATTCTCCACGCTGTTCATCAGTGAAATAATCAATAATATTTCCGATGCAATTTTCCACTAAATTGCTGGATTTAAAATCAAGAACCATATCAACAAGATTTGTACGGAATTTAGCACCATTGAGAATTAAGACATATTTCCAATCACCTAAGGAAATGATCAAGTTCTCTCCGACCACCAGCAAAGCAGAATTAAAAGCATTACGGTCAGAAAATAGCCCTCCAAAGCCTAAGGTATCATCGCGGGTAAAATCTTGGATGACAACATCGCGCCCGTTATCTAGGATGAACAAATCTGCACCTGTCCCTCCAAAGGCGGATATCGCATCGTCCGACTGAGTGCCGCCGATCAGAAGTAAGTCATTTCCTGTCTGGCCTGATAATACGTCGGCACCGTTTCCAGATAGCAACACATCGTTCCCATCGCTCCCACGTAGAACATCGTTATCCTGGCCACCGGACAACACGTCATTGCCTTTTCCACCGTCAAGAGTATCATTGCCTGCATGACCTCTCAAAATATCACTGCCCTGATTGCTTATAATAAAATCATCGACTTGTCCCAAATTATAATTTGAAACGTTGTGAGCACCTTCTATGATGTAGTCTCTGTCTGCGTCACCAATCACAAGAACTAGCATTTCATTGTTTGATAGCGTAAACTCATAATCAAAATGATATCCTGAAATGACCTTCATATCCCCACGCGCATCCAAGATCTTGTCGGATGAAGGCAAGCCCACGATGGACTCATCATACCAAGGAGTCTCGGGCGAGTCAGCTGGTACAATATGATGGCCAAATACTGCTTGGCCATTAATTTTGGAAACATCGATGGTCGTATCCTTTCCTGATGTATTAGACAGAAAAACGACCCGCTCTCCATCTTCTTCAAAGCCTGTGACGCCAACCTCTCCTTTTACATATAAACCTTTCACTGCCGCTTCGTCGCTCATTGTGGATTTTCCGACCAGATGAGAAGATGCAAGATCATAGATTTGTCCCATGGGAGTGGCAATGGCGGTGATCTCACCGCCTACACTTTCAGAAGATGGAAATTTCGTATCATAGAACTTGGTGGTCAGCCATTTGTAGGCCAGACCCCAATGGTCCATACCGTCTACACCCGCATCGACATAGCGTCCAAACTCTTCAATCCAGACTGCACCTTGGTTGACCCCGTAATGTGCTTCTTGGCTCGCGTGGATGCCGATGTTGAACTCAGATAGGAAAATTTTCAGGTCTTTGTTAAATCCTTTCAATTTTTCAAAAACAAGGGCAGGTTTTATTGCCCCGTCCTTCTGAGTATCAAAGTCTTTGTTTGGATTTGGGTAAGCATGCTGGTAGATCGTGTCTACCAGCTTCCTGTTATCGAGGGAAATTTGTTCTGCAATTTGCTTGCTTTCTTTTTCGCCGCTTGCGCGCCAAGCAGTGCCGGCTTGTATCCCGATAGCGGGATCATCCCATCCACTTCCAATCTTTGCAGCCAAATTATCATTTAGCCTATCCAGAAATGGGATCTGTTTGTTGGCAATAAATCCATACTCCGCAGCATTAATTTCTGCCCAGTATTCGTTTCCAATCTCGAAAGCTGAGATGCGAGCGTTAGGATGATCCAAGATAGCCTTTTCTAGTTCTTTGATGTATCTGTCAAAACCTATTGTATCAAATTTTTGCGTTGTGCGGTCATAGAACTGGAATGTGGGAATGACGATCGAGATGCTACTGCGGTTTTCTTCACAAAGTGCTAGTGCCTCCCGCAAGGTCATCACATAGCCCTCTTCGCTGGGATCCATGGGCGAACCGAACATCTTGGCTAGTCCACCATTTTTCCACGTCTGCCCCTCGGTGACTCCTCCGCCTGGATACCGGAGGTTGTAAAAATAAATTTCATCTAACATGTTTTGGAAAGCGGAGTTAGTTTTCGCTGAATCGTTCGTAAGAACAATGTTTCCACCAAAATGTCCGCTGTGAACAGATACCATGATAGCCTCGAGTTTCGCGTGTATCAGGCAAGTCTATGGTCGAAGTGTCGAGGAAACAATTCGGGAGAAAGCTTTGTGCCGTCCAAAATTCGCGACTTTTATTAAGATTTTAATCGTTTGACCATTCGAGATATTGAGAAATAACTTGCTACTTGTGAGGTTCTGCATTTCCTTTACTATGACGTTTTCTGACATGGCTTCACTGCTCCTTGATTTTCCCGCAGTAATCTGCTCCTGTTGGTGAGAAAAGAGGGGGCAGCATGACACCGGGGGGTGGCCTGCCATCCGCTCTGCCTAGGGCGGCGCAGCCATGTGGCGGTGCCAAAGCATATGCCCTCAGCGCATCGCCACTATGCGGAATGGAACAGACACGGATGCTGGGTTAGGCATCGCGCTTTGGACTGGTGCGCACATGTTCGAGGCGGAAAAGCCCTGGCCCTGCCGGCTCGCGGCTAACGAATTGGGGCCTCTAGCCACAAGACATGGTGCTGGCGGATGGCTGTCCTCCGTGCGGGGCCGCTAGAGCGGAAAGGGGCGCTTGCCGGCATCCTCGAGGCCCACGAGGCGCGCTAGCACGAGAGCCTCAAGGGATCTCCAGAATGGATATGATACCGGGCCAATCAGGCAGCGTACACAATACCGCCACGGCAGCCGTGGGCGTCCTATTTGTGCCGCAATGCCACGATGAAGGCGCCGCTCGGCGGCTGGCGCGCTTGGGACCGAAATCTTCTCGCGGCCACTGATCGCTCCGGGCACCGGATCTTCGAGGCTATTGCGGACATGAGCCTCCTGGCAGTGTCCGCGTCGCTTCTGCCGGTCATGGTACCCAACACCGTTCTCTGCACCGACGGCTACCTGACCTACGTGTGCTTGGCCAAGGCGAACTGCATTCCCCTCTTTGCTCTGAACGGTGGGCGGTGGTCTCGGAACACACCCAAGAGCCACCCCATCAGCACCGTTAATGCGCTTATCGGCCGCTACCTTCGACAGCCTCACCTTCGAGGAACGGATTGGTTTGCTTGTCGATCACAAGGTAGCCTAGCGAGACGCGAAGCGCTCGCTCACCTGACTCAAGTTCGCCACGCCGCGCCGAGCCGCCTGCGTCGAGGCTCTCGATCTGCGCACACCGCGCGGAATCGCCCGCGCTGTTATCGCCCACCTGATCGACGGGGCCTGATCTCCGGACGCGAGAACTTGCTTCTCACTGGCCCGACCGGCCTCGGAAAAAGTTGGATCGGCTGGGTTCTCGGTCGCAAGACCTACCGCGACGGGCGTATGGGCGCCTATCACCGGGTGCCTTGTTTCGTAAGCGTCCGGTCTGACTGCTACCCGTTCCAGTGCCATGGCAGCAGATCATTGACCTTGGTGATCTTATAGTCTGGGAGGCGGCTGATGGTGTCCGCGAGCCAGGCGTGGGGATCAACGGCGTTGAGCTTGGCGGTTCCGATCAGGGTGCGGGCAAGGGCGGCGGTCTTCCCGCCTGCCTCGGAGCCGACGAAGGGGTAGTTTTTGCGCCCGAGGGCCAATGGCGCGCATGCCGCGGTCGGCGGTGTTGTTGTCCAGTTCCAAGATGCCGTAGTCGAGATAGGGGCGCAGGCGTTCCATGCGGGCAAGGGCGTAACGGATGGCGGCCGCAAGGGGGGATTTTCCCGAGATCGTGGCGAGTTGCATCGCCAGCCATCGCTCCAAATCGTCGAAGACCGGAGCGGCATGAGCCTTTCGGAGTTCTGCGCGACGATCCGGCGGTGACCCTCGGGCTTCCTTCTCGACAGCGTAGAGTTGGGCGATCTGGCCAATGGCCTCTTCGGCAATTGGGGAGCCCTGCGATCGGTGGATGTCGACGAACTTGCGCCGGACATGGGCCATGCAGGCGACTTCGCGGATGGCGCCGGAGCGGTAGAGGTCCTCGAACCCGGCATAGCCATCGGCGTGCATCCAGCCATGGTATCGGGCCAAGTGATCCTTGGGATGCTGGCCTTTGCGGTCGCCGGAGAACCGATACCAGGCGGCGGGCGCGGCGGTTCCTGCCCACGGCCGTTCGTCGCGGGCATAGGTCCAGAGCCGTGCTGTCTGGGTCTTGCCGGCGCCGGGGGTGAGCATGCTGACGAGGGTGTCATCGGCGAAGATCGCTTCGGCCGACAGGACGTGGCGGCCGATGGCGTCAGCCAAGGGCTCCAGCAAGGCCGTGCTCTTGCCGACCCAGTCTGCCAGCGTGGAGCGGTCCAGGTCGAGCCCTTCGCGGTCGAAGATCTGGCTCTGGCGGTAGAGGGGGAGATGGTCGGCATACTTGCTGACGAGCACATAGGCCAGCAGGCCAGGTCCGGGGCGGCCACGCTCGATCGGGCGCGACGGCAGCGGGACTTGCATGAACCGCTCGCAACAGGCGCAGGTCAGCCGGGGCCGCACAATCCGGTTCACGATGAAGCGGCCCGGCACATATTCCAGCTCTTCCGTCACATCCTCGCCGATCCGGCGCAGTTGCCCGCCGCAGTCGGCACAGGCATCTGTGCCGGGCGTCACCTCTACCTCCATGCGCAGGACGTGGTCCGGGATCGGACGGCGCTTCGGTTTGTCCTTCTCCTGGATGTCGGGAAGCTTCATCCGCGCGGTCATCGCGGCGGCGGCAATCTCGCTGGTTTCCAGGGCCAGTTGCAGTTGGTCTGCAGTCTCGGAGGAGGCGCCAAATCGGTGCGCCCGGTGACCGGCCAGTTGATGGCGCAGCTTCTCGATCAGGATCGCCTGCGACTTTACCTCAGCCAGAAGCCGTGCGGTGAAGGCGCGCAGCTCCTCGGGGTCGTCCGGCAAGGTTACGGCCTGATCCAGCATGCAGACAACTTATTCTGCTCAATCCCTCGTGGGAATCCTTTGCCCGCAACTCCTGTGGATTATCCTGCCGCCAGCGGTCGCCAGGTTCGTTCGGGTGCCCGCCAGTCGATCCCTTCCAGGAGCATCGACAACTGCGCAGGCGTGAGAGCCACCTTGCCTTCCTTGGCCGAGGGCCAGACAAACCGGCCCTTCTCCAGCCGCTTCATGAACATGCAGGCACCTTGCCCATCCCACCAGATGACCTTGACCAAGTCGCCGCGACGGCCGCGGAAGACGAACAGGTGCCCGGCAAACGGATCTTGCTTCAGCACCGCCTCGGCCTGGGCCGCGAGTGCCGCAAAACCCTTGCGCATGTCCGTCACCCCGGCCGCCAGCCAAACCCGTGTGTTGACTGGCATGGGGATCATGCTGTCAGGCCCCGGATCAGGCGCGCCAAAGCATCAGGATCGTAACTGCCGGTGATCCGCAGCCGATGACCGCCCGCAAGCTCGACTTCGATCAGTTCCTGCGGGCGTGTCGGCTCGCGGGTCACGACCAGATCATCCTTCCTGACATGGTCTATGATCTCCACGGGCAGGAAGGCAGGGGTAGCCGCCATTGCTGTTGTCTCAGGGGCATAACGCGGATCACGCAGCCACTTGAACACCATGTTGGCGTTCGCCGCATAACGGCGCGCCACCTGCGCAACCGAAACGCCCGGAGCCGTCGTCTGCAGGCAGATTGACCGATTCTCTTCGTCTGTCCAAAGCCGCTTTGTCCGACGCGCCACGCTCGCACCATAGTGTCCACTGTCTATAGCGGACACTATCTCCCACGTTCAACGCGCGACAAAGCAGTCAGACCGGACGCTTACCTCGTTTCTTTAAGGTCCTAGCCATCGTCCGGGGCACGGACGCTATCCCCGGATGCTCAAGCTGCTGCCCGGACCGAACTAATCATTCTGGACAAATGGGAACTGGGTTGCTGCGCCACATCATCGGAGCGACGCGATCTGCTCGAAATTCTAGAAGACCGACACTGACGGGGTTCGACGATCATCACCAGCTAGCGTCCGGTTGAGCACTGGCACAAGGCCATCAGTGATCCAACTTTGGCCGACGCCATCCTTGATCGCCTCGTCCATAACGCACGCCGCCTGACGCTTACCGGAGAGAGTATGCTCAAGCACGATTCCCATTTGAGACCTCTTGACCCAACGGCTCATGCCTGCCTCCATGAAGCGGTCGGCCAACCTGCCCGAGGTCTGAAGTGGCTGCCCACAATGCCGTGCAATGAGTCCCCACGATCGCGTAGAATCGATGTCCATCTTTCGTGAAATGTGCAATCTAAAAACTGGATCGAGCCCATCAGATACATAGAGTTTCAGTCAATCCCCTACCCAAGCTATCTACGCTGTCACCACCCCGCCCCAAGGTTTACAGTTTTTTCACCCCTTTTGTGCATTCTTCTTCCAAGTAATACGTGTAAATGATTCTGAAGGATACGCGATGCGCCGAACGATGAACGCCAGGACGCTGAACGACTATCTAATCTCAGCTCATACTGCTGTCATGCTTTGCCGGGCACATGCAGACAATTTTGCCTTGTCACCCGAAGATAGCGCAGACGCCCAGTTGCAGATCGAGATGCATATTGCCGACCTCGAAACTCTCTGCAGTGACATCCGAACAAAAAATCTCATTTCCCCGAGAGCCGACACTTGTCTTAAACCAATGCCGGAGGCCGCGATCAGGCAGTCTTGACTTGGTTGGCGGTGCTCCAGTTGCAAGGGAGCAGGTCAGGAGCCGTGACACAGCCAGGTCGGAGATGCGGGCGGTGACGTCGGCCAGCCAAGCTTGGAAATCCATTTTCGCGCTTGCGGCTCCACGACAGCGTTACCACGAGCGCGACAGGATTGGCGGGCTCGCTGCCGATTACCAAGTCGGGATACTTGGCCCAGTTCATCTAGGCCTGTGCCCCCATCGGCGCCTCCATCTGCCGCCGTGCCCGGAGGGCCGGTGCTGGAAACGTCCGCTACCAATAGCGTTGGACTGACTTCAGGCTCCTGTCGTAGTCATGCTCGCGCTTCAGCCAATCGTGCGCAGTGCTGCCAAGTTCACCCGGCCTGCAGGCTACTGACTGCGCTAGTGGGCAATTGCCTCGGGTGCCGCCGCTGCCTTGCCAATGGCCCTGCTTCAGCAACACCATCATTACCGTCCGCGCCTCGTTCTCGAGACGACCCATTGTCACTCCCCGGCAGATCACCCGCCAGAAACCGATCAGGCCACGAATGCACCTCGTGAAGCTGGATTTGCCTTACGGTCTCAATGGCCAGTCCCGTTACAGTCGTTCTAGCATACCTACTTTTAATTCAGCACTAAGAAAAAATTTTTATCCTTGGTTTCTAAAAGCTAATCTTTTTTTAAGTTTTCGCCCTTAAAGATAGATCGGCTGGTCCAATAAACTCATCAACTTGCTTGACCTCTTAGCACCTTAGCTTTCATCCGTGTGCGGATGCTGTCATAGCGCAGGCTTCGGCCTGTTGCCATAAAAGCATTTGAGAGGCATAAGACAAACGCAGCGTTTTCTAAAATTCTACATAATCCATATTCGTGTTTTAAAGCAGTATTAGCATTGTTGCGACCATCCTCCAGCCGTCATCGACAGGTGGGAGGGCGTTGTGGGAGCCATTCATCAAGGGCATTTTGGAGGCAATATTGTCCTGACCAATGATTCCGCCCTGACCGACTCGCCGTTTCGCGAGATGCTCCAGGAAATCACGTTTACCAATCTGCGTTATCCTGGTGGCGGGATAACAGAAGGACAGACATGGGAAAACGGCGGCTTGTCCAAGATATTCGGAGCACCCATGGAGGCCAGTTCGGACGGTTATGTCATGACACTCCGAGAAGCTCTGCATCTGTGCGAAGATAGCGGCAGCAGCATCTCGATCGTTATCCCCACCTTCCAGTTCTACAACTCGGCTGACAGAAGCTTCGACTCTGCCGGGTTCCAAAATACGTTGGCGAACTTGAAAAAGCGATCCTCGAAGTTCGCGATGTGACCATATCTGGGTTTGAGATCGGGAACGAATACTAGGCGGAAATCACCGCGACAGATTACGGCATCATAGCAAACCATCAGATTCCTGTTCTTGACGGGTTGAGTGATCGATTGGCAAGCCGGCTGGGTGATGATTGGGATCGCCCGGATATCGGACTTCAAGCAGGCACAGCGTGGCGTACTAGTGGGGTTCGTGAAAGCAAACAGATTGCTGACCAGATTTCACCGGAAAACCGCGAACTGGTCGATATCATCCATCAGCACGCTTATCCTAACCCTCACAAAGACTTCGAACTTCAGAAAGATAGTGCGATCAAGCCTGCTGCTGTATTCGAAACAATTAATGGTTTTCGGACTGATCTAAAAATCTCGTTGTCAGAGTTCAACGTCGGAATTCATGAAGGTGACAGTGAGGTCTATGGTGTAAACCAAGGCGCTATCTGGATTGAAGAATTCGGTCGTTACGTGGATAGCAGTGTCGACTCTATGGATCATTGGGGTTTGGCCTACAAATGGCTAACCACCAAGTTCTATGACACAAAATTCCCGCCTGGAGAAAGCAATAATGGAGAGATCGGTGCGATCGCCACCCCCATGGGGCAGGTTTATGACTTGGCATCCTCTCACCTGATAGGCAAGTCCACGATGACCGATCAGGCTGCGATTGAAGATTTCGAAATCCATGGCCAGTTAGGAATTACCGGGTTCGAAGAGGCTGGAGAGCGGGTCGTCTTTCTTTCTAACATGTCGAACAAGGACGCCATGGTCGATCTTTCCACGCTTTCCGGCAAGGGCGTCTTTGCCCATCACATCGTGCCTGCAGACTCGCCGGAAAGCTCGTGGTATGACGAGTCCGCCGTTTCCCTGCCGGCAGACGACAAGATCGTGGACGCGCGCGGCGACATGAAGGTGGTTTCCGGCAGCGGCCTCAACGACGAGTTTACGCTCGGCACCAACGAAATGCTTATCGTCGTCATTGGAGATCCCGACAGAGACTACGTCATCGAGGGTGCGCATAATGCCACTGACCCAACCACGGGGCAGGTCGATGATCTAATCGTCGGAGGTAATGGCAGGGATATTCTGCGTGGCCATGTCGGCGACGACACTCTGGAGGGCGGAAAGGGCAATGATGTCCTTCTCGGCGGTCGCGGTGATGATGCTCTCTCGGGGAGTGAAGGGGATGATGTTCTCTTTTCTGGGGACGGTGCTGACACTTTGTCTGGATGGAAGGGCAATGACGTGCTGGCCGTTGGAGGTGAATCCTCAACCGATATCGTAAAAGCTGCCACTGGAGAAGGCTCCGACCTGGTCGTGATGGATGGGAGCCGTGACGTGATCATCAAGGACTTTTCCGCAGATGACACACTTGGCTTTGGAGGACTGTTCGCCGACTGCGAAGCTCTTGAAGCTTCGCTGCATGTTGATGGAGATGATCTGTCGATCACCTTGCCAACGGGCAAGATCGTGTCCCTGACCAATGGTGCGCAGTATGTATCCGGGCTGGCAGATCAGATCTTCGACTTCACGCCGAGTTCCAAGGCGGCCGACCAGATTGACGGGATTTTCGAGGAACTGACGGCTGACCAGTACGATGAGATCGGGTCGTGTCTGGCAGAGATTGCCTGGGCCGATGGTCATGACGACACAGTCTGGCGCGACAGAGCAGAACTTTACGACGAACTTGGTCCGGACATTCCGGATGAAACGCCAGATCCCGAAGACCCGACAGAGTCTCCGGACACTGACCCGGATGAAGATGACGACCCATAAGAACCCGGCGAGTACCCACCTGAGGAGCCTGAGGTGGATAATCCTGACGATGGTTGGGTAATCCCGGGCACGGATGAAGAATCGGTTTTTCCGCCTCCGGAGGAAGACGAAGTGGAAAGTCATGCCGGAGGAGCATGTTTTGTTGCAACGGCTGCCTACGGAGATCCCTTGCATCCAGATGTCGTCGCCTTACGAGCCTTTCGCGACAACCATCTTGTTCGCTTCAGACTGGGCCGCCGCTTCATACGCTTTTATTGGAAAATCGGCCCAAAACTTGCACGTGTTACGACGCCAACCAACTGCTTGGGACGTGCGGCACGATATTTGTTGTCCCAATTGGCCAGATTTGGAATGACCTTGGAGTGACCCCCTCGGGCTGGACCACAGGACCCTGAAAAACTGATACGCTGGACGGGCCTTGATCGGAGAAGGCCCATGACATCACGAGGTCCCTACCGCCG
>NZ_JAFLRK010000040.1 GCF_017315735.1 Paracoccus shandongensis | reverse complement strand
GGTCGGGGCGGCGCCCGCGCCGGGCGGCGGCGGCCTGGTCGGCGACCCCTTCGCGGGCCAACCTGCCCGCAATCGCGGCGCTGCGGCCCCTGCGCCCAAGACAAGCCCCGCGCCCGCGACGACGGCCAATCCGGCGCAGCATACGGTGGCGGCGGGCGAGACGGCATGGTCCATCGCGCGCAAATACGATGTCAGCGTGCAGGATCTGGCATCCTGGAACGGCTTGCCCTCCAGCATGTCGCTGCGCGTGGGGCAGCGGCTGGTGATCCCCGTCGCGGGCCAGAAGGCGCCGAAAGCCGTAGCCGTGACCACCATGCCCGGCAGCGGCAGCCCGACCCCGCGCCCCCCGTCGGCAGCCGAGCCCCTGCCGTCCGAGAAGACCACCCCCGCCGCCGAGCCTGGCCCCAAGGCGCCCGTGACCGACCTGGGCGCGACGCGGACGGCGGCCTCGGCTGCCGGGCGGTTCCAGATGCCGGCATCAGGGTCGATCATCCGGGTTTATGAAAAGGGCAAGAACGACGGCATCGACATTTCCGCCACGGCAGGCACAGCGGTCAAGGCGGCGGGCCGGGGCACGGTTGCGGCGGTCACCAAGGATACCAGCGGCGCGCCCATCGTGGTGATCCGGCATGACGGCAACCTGATGACGGTCTATACCGGCCTTGACGCGCTGGACGTGGCCAAGGGCGACAGCGTGTCCGCCGGGCAGTCGCTTGGCAAGGCGGGCCGGGGCGGGTTCGTGCATTTCGAGGTGCGCCAGGGCTTCGACAGCGTCGACCCCGAGAAATACCTGAACTGACCAAAACGGAACGCCTGCCCCCGCCGGACGTTGGCTTGCGATGACCAAGCCAATGGAGGAAAGGCATGGACCATTCCGAACATCCCCGGCTTTTGCCGGATGAGCTGACCGATGCGGTCCTGACGGGCGCCACGATCTATGGCCCGGGCGACGACAGCGTGGGCACCGTGTCGCATGTGCATGGATCGGGCAGCCACGCGCAGGTGGTGATCGACGTGGGCGGCTTCCTGGGCATCGGATCCAAGCCGGTGCTGGTGCCGGTGTCCGACCTGGACCTGATGCGCGACGGCGACGGCGTCGTCCACGGCGTCACGCGCTGGTCCCGGGAAGACCTGAAGGCCCTGCCGGAACATACCGACTGAGCGACCGGGCGGCGGTTCGCCCGCCGCCCGTCAAACGGTGTCGAGGTAAAGTTCTACCGTTTCCTCGTCCGACAGTTCGGCCATGTAGTGCAGTTCCTGCCGCTTGGTCATCACGAAGTTCTCGATCAGATGATCGGGAAAGATCCGCCGCATCTCGGGGCATTGGTGGAAGGCGTCGATGGCCTCGCCCCAGGTACCGGGCAATTGGTCCAGCTTCTGGTCATAGGCATTGCCCTTGAAGGGCGCGGGCGCCTCCAGCTTGTCGAGGATGCCGTTCAGCGCCGCCCCCAGGATCGCCGCGACCGTCAGATAGGGATTCACGTCCCCGCCTGCCACGCGATGTTCGATCCGCCGCGCCTTGGGACCAGAGGACGGGATGCGGATCGCCGCCGTGCGGTTCTCGTAGGCCCAGCCGATGCCGGTCGGCGCATGGGCGTTCGGCACCAGCCGGTCATAGCTGTTCTCATGCGGGGCAAACAGCAGCGTGGAACCCGGCATGGCGCGCAGGCAACCGGCGACCGCCTGGCGCAACTGTTCCGTCCCTTCGTCCCCGCCATTGTCGAAGATGTTGCGCCCCGACTTGTCCAGGATCGAGAAATGCATGTGCATCCCGTTCCCCGAGAACGTCTCGTATGGCTTGGCCATGAAGCTGCCCGCGAAACCGTATTGGCGGGCGATGCCCTTGACCAGCATCTTGAACAGCCAGCTGTCATCCGCCGCTTTCAGCGGGTCGGGCTGGTGCATCAGGTTGATCTCGAACTGGCCGGGCCCGGCTTCGGAAATCGCCGTGTCGGCGGGGATGTCCATCGCCTCGCAGGCGTCGTAAAGCGTCGTGAAGAACTGGTCGAAGGCGTCCAGCGCCCGCAGCGAAAGAACCTCGCCCCCGGTGCGGCGCTTGCCGGAGCGCGGGCTTGGCGGCACGCGCAACTGGCGGCCCGAATCGTCGATCAGGAAGAACTCAAGCTCGGTCGCCACCACCGGGGTCAGGCCCGCTTCCTTGTAGCGTTCGACAACCTGCGCCAGCGCCTGACGAGGATCGCCCTCGTAGGGGCGGCCGTCCAGGTGGAACATCCACAAGGGCAAAAGCGCGGTCGGCGCGTCCAGCCAGGGCATCGGCAGGAAGCCGCGTTCGGTGGGCAGCAGCAAGCCGTCGGGATCGCCGATCTGGAAGACCAGGGGGCTGTCCTCGACATCCTCGCCCCAGATGTCCAGGTTCAGGACGGAAAAGGGAAACTTGGTGCCTTCGTCGAAGACCTTGTGGGCATAGCGGGCGGGGATGCGCTTGCCACGCGCGACGCCGTTCAGGTCGGCGGCGGCCACGCGGATGGTCTTGACCTCGGGGTGTTCTTTCAGCCAGTCCATGGATCACCGGAAGATTTGCGGGCGGTATCTGATGCGCCGGGCGGCACCGGGCAGATGACGGTTCAGGCGCCGGTTCACGATGCCGAACAACGCGATCAGCGCAAGGGTGCAAAGGACGAAATACCCGGCCACGATGGGATAGGCGACAAAGGGGTTGAAGGTCTGGCCCGCGAAATAGCTGGCGTAATACAGGCTGTCGCCCCGCTGCTGGAAGGCCGGGAAGCCCGAAAAGAACACCAGCGTGGTGGCGTGGAACAGAAAGATCGCCTCGTTGGTATAGGACGGCCAGGCCAGCCGCAGCATGGTGGGCCACAAGATGCGGCGGAACCTGGTCCAGCCGGTCATGCCGTAAGCCTCGGCGGCCTCGATATCGCCCTTGGGCACGGCCATCAGCGCGCCGTGGAAGATCTGCGCGGAATAGGCGGCGGTGTTCAGCGTCAGCACGATCAGCGCCCCGGCCCAGGCCTTGGCGAGCCAGCTTGTCGCCACCGTCAGGCCCAGGATCTGGACGCCCGTGCGGGGCAGCAGGACCAGCGCCTCGTAGGCCAGGAAGAACTGGATGAACAGCGGGCTGCCGCGAAAGACGAAGATAAAGGCCTCGGCGGGCTTGCGCAGCCAGGGGTTCGTGCTGGTCTTGGCCAGCGCCAGCCCGGTTGCCAGGAAGAAGCCGAACAGCAGCGCGAAAAAGGCGAAATACAGGTTCCAGATCAGCCCCGACCCGATCAGCGTGAACTGCTGGCAGAGCGTGAAGTCGCTGCGCGGCAGCAGCCGTTCGCCAAAGCCCAGCGACCGCAGCCCGTAATCCAGGATCGTCTGCGCGCAAGTCATGGTGCGACCGCCTTGCGCTGCGCCTCGCCCGCCATGGTGGCCTGGCCCCGTGTCAGGCGCGCGGTGACGCGGTCCAGCACCCTTTCGGAAATCCAGGTCATCAGCAGATAGAAGACCAGCACGACAAGGAAGTAATACAGCCGCCAGTCGGGATGCGGATAGGCGAAGGACCGCGTCTTGGCCCCGCCCAGTTCGCGCGCCCAATAGACGATATCCTCGATCCCCAGCAGGAACAGCAGCGGCGTGGCCTTGATCAGGATCATCCACAGGTTCGACAGGCCCGGCAGCGCATAGGTCCACATCTGCGGTACCAGGATGCGCCGCGTGACCTGGCGGGGCGTCATGCCATAGGCCTCGGCCGTTTCCAGTTGCGCGCGGGGCACCGCCTGCATCGCGCCGTAAAGGACGTTCGCGGCAAAGGCACCGAAGACGATGGAAAAGGCGACGACCGCCAGCACCATGGCATAGATGTCATGGACCCATTCGGGGCTGGTGGACAAGGGCAGCTTGGCCGCCGCGCAGACGACGAAATCGTTGCCTTGGCGCACCGGGGCGTCGCTGTCGCACAGCGCCTTGTGGCGCAGCCATTCCAGCCCCTGGTCCAGCGCGATGGGCACGAACAGGAAGAAGATGATGTCGGGCACGCCGCGCACCATCGCCGTATAGATCCGCCCGAACCAGCGGACCGGCGCGATGCGCGACCGCGACGCCATCGCGCCGCCGTATCCGAACAGCAGCGCAATCGGGGCGGTGACCGCCAGCAGCAGCAGGACCACCCCGAAGCTGGCATAGAACAGCAGGTGCGTGCCCGTCGTCAGATAGCACGACAGCCAGGCAAGCCCGTCCAGCACCGAAGGGTCGCTGCAAAAGGAAAACATCATCCGTCCCGGTAAGGGCCGCAGGTCGCCCCGCAGCCCGTCAGATCATTCGTAGGTCTGCGCGTCGTCGCCGAAGTGCTTCTTGATCAGCGCGTTCAGGCTGCCGTCCTGCTTCATCGCGGTGATGGCCGCGTCGAATTTCTCGCGCAGCTCGGTGTCGGACTGGCGCAGGCCCACGCCGATGCCCTCGTCCAGCTTGACCTGTTCGCCCACGAAGACCAGGTCGTTGCTGTCCTCGACAAAGGGGCGCATCACCTCGTGGTCGCCAAAGCCCGCATCGGCCTCGCCGTTGCGGATGGCGGCCAGGACCTGGTCGATGTTCGGGAATTCCAGCATGGTCGCGCTGGTTCCGGCGATATAGGACGCCTGCACGGTGCCGGTCTGCACCGCGACCACGCCGCCTTCCAGATCGACACCCTCTTGCAGGGCGACATAGGACGAAGGCGCGGGCGGCAGGTAATCCTGGGTAAAGGCGATGACGGCCTTGCGTTCCTCGTTGATGCTCATCGCGGCCATGATGGTGTCATAGTTCGACGAGACCAGGTTCGGGATGATCGAATCCCAGTCGTTCTTGACCCAGGTGCATTCCAGTTCGGCGCGCTTGCACAGTTCGTCGCCCAGTTCGCGTTCAAAGCCCGCGACCTCGCCCTTGTCGTCGATGAAGTTGTAGGGGGGATAGGCGCCCTCGGTTCCCATGCGGACGGTCTGGGCCAGGCCCATGCCGGCGGTCAGGGCCAGGGCGGTGGCGGCAAGCAGCAGTTTCTTCATTCTCAACTCTCCTGTTGGTGTTGTCTTGTCAGTGCGTCGAGGCACTGAGGAACTGGCGCAGCCGGTCCGTTCGCGGCGCGCCGAAAAGCTGGTCGGGCGGGCCTTCCTCGGCGATGAGGCCCTGGTGCAGGAAGACCACATGGTCGCTGACATCGGCGGCCAGGCGCATGTCATGGGTCACGATGATCATGGTGCGCTGTTCGTCCGCCAGATCCTTGATGACGCGCACGACCTCTTGCTGCAATTCGGGATCCAGGGCGCTGGTGGGTTCGTCGAACAGCAGCGCCTTGGGGTTCATGCACAAGGCGCGCGCGATGGCCGCCCGCTGCTGCTGGCCGCCCGACAGTTGCGCGGGCCAGGCGTCGCACTTGTCGCCGATGCCCACCTTGTCCAGCAGCGACCGGGCGCGGGTTTCGACAGTCGCGCGGTCCTGGCCCAGGACCGTGACCGGCGCCTCCATGACGTTCTGCAGGATCGTCATGTGGGCCCACAGGTTGAACTGCTGGAAGACCATCGACAGGTTGGTGCGGAACCGCATCACCTGCGCGCGGTCGGCGGGCACGCGCGCCGCGCCCTGGCCTTTCCAGCGCACGGGTTCGCCTTCAAAGCTGATCTCGCCCGCCTGGCTGTTTTCCAGAAGGTTGCAGCAGCGCAGCAGCGTGGACTTGCCCGATCCTGACGATCCGATCAGGCTGATGACGTGCCCGCGCGGCGCGGCCATCGAGACGCCCTTCAGCACCTCGACCTGGCCATAGGCCTTGTGCAGCCCCTGGATCTGGATCACGGGCGCGGTGTCGGACAAGGCAGGTTTATCGTTCATCATCGGCGCATTGGGCGTTAATCCCGGCGCATTTGCAACGGGGTCTGCGGGGCAACCTGCCGATAAACGCAGGTTGCCGCTGCGTCAGACAATCTCGACCGAGTATTTCTCGATCACGGTATTGGCCAGCAGGCCTTCGCACATCCGCGCGACCTCGACCCTGGCGGTCTCGGGGTCGGTGGCAATCAGGTCCAGTTCGATCAGCTTGCCCTGGCGCACGCCCGTGACACCCTGGTGGCCCAGGCCGCCAAGCGCGTGGCGGATCGCTTCGCCCTGCGGGTCCAGGACGCCATCCTTCAGCATGATCGTGACACGGGCTTTCATGGCGTCTTCCTTCAGTTGAGCGAGGCGGATTTCAGGCTGGTGGTGTTGGCGGGCATCAGTCCCAGGCGGCGCGCGACCTCGGTATAGGCGTCGGTCAGGTTGCCCAGGTCGCGGCGGAACACGTCCTTGTCCAGCTTCTGCCCGGTCTTCATGTCCCACAACCGGCACGAATCCGGGCTGATCTCGTCGGCCACGATCAGGCGCATGAAGTCGTTGTCCCAGACACGCCCGATCTCGATCTTGAAGTCGATCAGCTTGATGCCCACGCCATAGAAGACGCCCGACAGGAAATCGTTGACGCGCAGGGCCAGCGACACGATGTCGTCCAGATCCTGCTGGGTGGCCCAGCCGAAGGCGATGATGTATTCCTCGGACACCATCGGGTCGCCCAGTTCATCGTTCTTGAAGCTGTATTCGACGATGGGGCGCGGCAGCAGCGTGCCTTCCTCAAGGCCCAGACGCTTGGAGATGGATCCGGCGGCGAAGTTGCGCACGATCACTTCCAGCGGAACGATCTCTACCTGGCGGATCAGCTGCTCGCGCATGTTGATGCGGCGGATGAAGTGGTTGGGGACGCCGATATTCGTCAGCCCGTTCATGAAGAACTCGGACAAACGGTTGTTCAGCACGCCCTTGCCTTCGATCACGGCCTTTTTCTGGGCGTTGAAGGCGGTGGCGTCGTCCTTGAAATACTGGACCAGCGTGCCCGGCTCGGTGCCTTCGTACAGGATCTTCGCCTTACCTTCATAGATCTTCTTGCGGCGCGGTGCCATGGCGGGCGTCCTTTCGCATGTCCCTTATCCCACGCGCCTTACCTTACAAGCGGCACCGGGGGCAATACAGAGGCTTGCAAGCGCAGGCGGGCAGGCTAAGCTTTCAACAAGCCAAAACCGGAGGCCATCATGAACACCACCTTCGACGACCGTGAACGCGGCTACGAATCCAAGTTCGCCCATGACGAGAACCTGCGCTTCAAGGCCGACGCCCGCCGCAACCGCCTGCTGGGCGAATGGGCCGCGGGCCTTCTGGGCAAGCAGGGGGACGATGCGCGCGCCTATGCCCTGACGGTCGTGACATCGGACTTCGAGGAGCCGGGCTACGAGGATGTGCTGCGCAAGGTGACGGCGGATCTGCAGGGCAAGGCGGACGAGGCGGAAATCCGCGCCAAGATGGCGGAACTGCTGACCGTCGCGCGCCACCAGATCATCGACGAAGCGGAATAGCCGCGCCCCGCGCCGCGCCATCGGGGGGCCGTCCGGCCCCCTTTTTCATGCGGGCATGGCGGCCGCCTCGGCCCGGGGATAGCGCAGCGCCATGAAGATGCCGCGCGACAGGTTCAGCGCCATCAGCGCGGCCCAAAGCCCGTGGTTGCCCCAGGCCGGCGGCAGCAGCAGGACGGCGGCCCAGAAGACCAGCGCCGACCACATCATCGCCACGCGCATGTCCCGCGTCAGCGTCGCGCCGATGAAGATGCCGTCCAGCATCCAGGCCGCCACGCCGATCAGCGGCGCCAGCCCCAGCCAGGGCAGGTAAAGCCGCGCCTCGGCCCGCACCTCGGGCGAGGTCGTCAGCCCGTCGATGATCGCCCCGCCCCCCAGCCAGAAGACCAGCGCCAGGGCCAAGGCCCCGCCGACGCCCCAGGCCGATGTCAGGACCGAGGCCCGACGGACGCTGCCCGGCCTGCGCGCGCCGACGGCCTGTCCCACCAGGCTTTCGGCGGCAAAGGCAAAGCCGTCCAGCGCATAGGCGGTGATCGACAGGAATTGCAGCAGCACCTGGTTCGCGGCCAGCGTCACGTCGCCCTGCCCCGCGCCCAGGAACACGAAGGCGGTGAAGCTGGCCTGCAGCAGCACCGACCGGATCATGATGTCGCCGTTCACCCGGGCCAGCCGGACCAGCCTGTCCCTTGCGAACAGCCCCGCCGCCGTCCACCCCTGCGCCAGGGCCCCGCGCGTCATCCACAGCCCCAGGGCCAGCCCGCAGCCTTCCGACAGCAGCGTGGCACCGGCGACCCCCGGCACACCCAGGCCAAGCCCCAGCACGAACCAGATCGACAGGATCACGTTCAGCCCGTTCTGCACCAGTTGCAGCAGCAGGACCGATTTCGCCCGCTCCACCGCGATCAGCCAGCCGGTCAGGGCGTACAGCCCGATGGTGGCGGGCGCCTCCCAGATGCGGATCGCCAGATAATCCCGCGCCAGCGCCTTGACCGCGGCCGAGGCCGGGGCGATGCGGAAGGCCGCCCCGAAGACCGCGCCCTGGAACAGGATGAAGCAGGCCCCGGCAACCGCCGCGATGGCCAGCGCCCGCAGCAGATGCGCACCCCCTTCGGCCTTGTCGCCCGCCCCCTGCGCCTGCGCCACAAGGCCCGAGGTTCCCATCCGCAGGAACCCGAAGATCCAGTAGATCGAGGTCAGGATCACCGCACCGACGCCCACGGCCCCGATCGCCTCGGGGCGGCCAAGCTGGCCGATCACGGCGGTATCGACCAGCCCCAGCAGCGGCACCGTGGCGTTCGACAGCACGATGGGCACGGCAATCGCCAGCACCCGCCGGTGGGTCAGCCTGTCCATTCCGCCCGCTTATCCCTGCGGCATCAGGAAATGCCCGGTGGCCTGCGCCAGCAGCCGGGCGCGGTTGTCCTGCCAGGCCTCGACCTGGACCGAGGCATAGCGCCGCCCGGACCGGACCACACGCGCCCGGGCATAGGCGTCGCGCGGTAAGCCGCTGCGCAGGTAATCCACGGTGAAGTCGATGGTCTTGGGCAAACGCGGCAGGCTGTCGCCGACGGCGGCGTCGGGGACGATGCGGCCCGACTCCATGTCCTCCCACATCGCGGCCCAGGCCAGTTCGATGATCGCCGTGGTCTCCAGAAAGGCCGCCGTCACGCCCCCATGCAGCGCGGGCAGCATCGGGTTGCCGATCAGCTTTTCGTCGTAAGGCAGGGTCGCGGTCAGTTCGTCCCCCCGCCTGTCGAAGCGGATGCCCAGCCAGGTCAGGTAGGGCACGCCCCCCACCAGCGCCGACAGGGCGGAATCGCGGCGCGACTTGATCCGGTCCAGCGGTTCGCGGCGGTCCATGGCCATCACCGTTCCACCGTAAAGGCGCCGGTGGCGGCGGCGACCGGGTTGTCCGCATCCTCGTCCAGCGCCACCGCGCGCACAAAGGCCACCGTCCGCGTGATGTGATAGCATTCCGCCCGGGCCGTGATCCGCTGCCCCTTGGTGGCCGACCGCATATAGTCGATGCGCAGGTCGATGGTCGCCGTGGATGACGGCCCCGAAGGATGGGCCATCACCGCCGCCCCGCAGCAGGTATCCATCAGCGCCGACACCACGCCGCCATGCACCACCCCGCTGCGCGGATCGCCGACCAGGTGTTCCGCCCAGGGCATGCTGATCACGGCCTTTCCCGCGCCAAGCGCATCGACCCGCATCGCCAGGGCGCGGGCATGGGGAATCGCCTCGATGAACTGCTGGGCGATTCGCGTCTGGTCCGTGTCAGCCATGCCTGTGGTCCTGTCCATCGCCGCGCCCATGTCGTTCGGGCCACGCTATCCGCGACCGGGGCGCCTGCTCAACCCCCCGTCCCTTGCGCAGGGCCGCGCCAACCAGATAGCCTTGCGTCAACTGCTGACGGAGGGGCCGATGCCGGGCGAACAGACAATCAGCTTCAAGGACATGTGCGCGCGCTTCGACGTGACCCCCCGCACGCTGCGCTATTACGAATATATCGAGCTTCTGAGCCCCCGGAAGGAAGGCCGCGCCCGTTTCTATGGCCCGCGAGAGATCGCCCGCATGACCCTGATCCTGCGCGGCCGCCGCTTTGGCTTCTCGCTGGAGGAGATCCGGCAATGGCTGCTGATCTATGAACAAAAGGGCTCGCGCGAGCAGTATCAGGTCTGGCTGGACCTGGCGGACCGGCAGTTGACGGTGCTGGACAACCAGATCGCCGACCTGAACGCCGCCCGCGCCGATTTGCAAGCCCTGCGCGAAACCGCCGCGCAGGAGTTGAGCAAGATGGGTTGACCCCGCGTCATCCATCGCCTTGACTTCACCCTGTGACGCGGCGTCTTGCTTACGTTCGCGTCAACTTGGCCCTATATCCGTGGTCAAGGACAGCAGTGTGGTGAATGAGGAGGAACCGCGATCCATGTCCGACGAGCTGATGACGATTCGCCAGATGTGCGATGCGTTCGAGGTCACCCCCCGCACGCTGCGCTTTTATGAAGCGCGCGAGCTGATCTTTCCCGAACGTCGCGGGCAGCATCGCCTGTATGACCGCCGGGACCGGGCGCGCCTGACGCTGATCCTGCGCGGCAAGCGGTTCGGCTTCAGCCTCGAGGAAATCCGCCAGTTGCTGGAGCTTTACGAGCCCGGCGGCACGAACAAGGCGCAGATCGCCGCGACCATCGCGGTCGGGCGCCAGCGTCTTGCGGACATGGAACGCCAATATGCTGAACTGAGCGAGGCGATCGTCGATCTCAGGGCCCAGCTTTCCGACGCAGAAACCCGGCTGGCCGCCGCGTCCAGAGAAACGATCACAGGGTAGCGCCATGACGATCTACAATCCGCCGGTCCGCGACATGCAGTTTGCGCTGCATGACGTGCTGAAGCTGTCGCAATCCGGCCTGCCGGGCCATGCCGATCTGGATCCCGATTTCACCGAGGCGATCCTGGACGCCGCCGGCAAGCTGGCGGCCGAGGTTCTGGCACCGCTGAACGCGGTGGGCGACCGGCAGGGTTGCAGGCTGGAAAACGGCCTGGTCCGCACGCCCGACGGTTTCGACCGGGCCTTCCAGGCGGTGAAGGAGGGCGGCTGGACGGCGCTCGACTGCGACCCGGAATACGGCGGCCAGGGGATGCCCTATGTGCTGGGCGTGGCGACGGGCGAGATGTTCGTGTCGGCCAACATGGCCTTCAACATGTACCAGGGCCTGACCCACGGCGCCTATTCCGCGATCCACGCCCACGGGACGGACGAACAGAAGCGGACCTATCTGCCCAGGATGGTCAGCTGCGACTGGACCGGCACCATGAACCTGACGGAACCGCATTGCGGCACCGACCTGGGCCTGCTGCGCACCAAGGCCGAACCCCAGGCCGACGGCAGCTACCGGATCACCGGGCAAAAGATCTTCATCTCGGCCGGGGACCACGACCTCGCGGAAAACGTCATCCACCTGGTGCTGGCCAAGGCCCCCGGCGGGGGCGAGGGCACCAAGGGCATCAGCCTGTTCATCGTGCCGAAGTTCCTGGTGAACGCGGACGGCAGCCTGGGCGAACGCAACGGGGTGTCGGTCGGTGCCCTGGAAGAAAAGATGGGCATCCACGGCAACGCCACCTGCGTGATGAACTATGACGGCGCGCGCGGCTGGCTGCTGGGCGAACTGCACAAGGGGATGCGGGCCATGTTCACGATGATGAACGAGGCGCGCCTTGGCGTCGGCCTGCAAGGCTATGCCTGCGCCGTGCCCGCCTATCAAAGCGCCGTCGCCTATGCCAAGGACCGCCTGCAGGGCCGCGCCGTGACGGGCGCGCAGAACACGGCTGGCGCGGCGGACCCTCTGATCGTCCATCCCGACATCCGCCGCAGCCTGATGGACCAGAAGTCCTTCCTGGAAGGCGCGCGGATGCTGGCCCTGTGGGGCGCCCACCTGATCGACAAGGGCCACACCGGCGATGCGGATGCCGAGGGGCTGGTGTCCCTGCTGACCCCCGTCATCAAGGGCTTCCTGACCGACAAGGGGTTCGAGACGACGGTGCTGGCCCAGCAGGTCTTCGGCGGCCACGGCTATATCGAGGAATGGGGCATGTCCCAGTTCGTCCGCGACGCCCGTATCACCATGATCTATGAAGGCGCGAACGGCGTTCAGGCCCTGGACCTGGTCGGCCGCAAGCTGGCCCAGGACGGCGGCAAGCACGTGATGGCCTTCTTCGAGATGGTGAAGGCCTTCTGCAAGCAGCATGGCGACAGCGCCATCGCCACTGATTTCATCGCGCCCCTGAAGGCTGCCTCCAAGGATCTGCAGACCGCCGCCATGTTCTTCATGGAACGCGGCATGAAGAACCCGAACGATGCGCTGTCGGGAAGCTATGACTTCATGCACCTGTTCGGGCATGTCGCGCTTGGCCTGATGTGGGGGCAGATGGCGGTCGCGGCGCAAGAGGCACTGGACGCGGGCCGGGGCGACTCGGCCTTCCTGAAGACCAAGCTGGCGACCGGGCGCTATTACATGAAGCGGCAACTGCCGATGACCGCGACGCATCTGGCGCGTATCCAGTCGGGCGCCGCGCCGGTGATGGAACTGGAGGCGGAGGCGTTCTGAGCCTGCTGATCATGGCGCCCGCTTCACGGGCAGGAGCCTCCGGCGGGGATATTTAAGTGAAGAAGAAGCGGCATTTCCGGCCTGCGCTTGGGCCTAGGCATCAAGCTCGCAGGCCGGAAACTTCTCCTTCAGCGGTCATCGGCTTCCCAGCCTGTACCGCGACACCGAAGCTAGGACGGAAAGGTTGAAGAAGGATTAAGGCCTTCCTTCTTCTTCATGAAAATATCCCGCGGGGGTCCGGGGGCGCGAAGCCCCCGGTGGTTGGAGGATCACATGACCGCGCAACTCTGGTGCTTTGGCGAATCCGGCAATGCCTACAAGGCGGCGCTGACGATGGAACTGGCGGGCTATGACTGGACCCCGGTTTATGTCGATTTCTTCAACGGCGAGGCGCGCAGCCCCGCCTTTCGCGCCCTCAACCCCATGGGCGAGGTGCCCGTCTTCCGCGAGGATGACCTGACCCTGACGCAATCCGCCGTGATCCAGCTGCACATTGCCGAACGCACGGGCCGGTTCATGGGCCGTGACCGCAATGAAACCCTGCGCTGGCTGATGTTCGACAATCACAAGCTGTCGGGACAGGCCGGACCGGCGCGGTTCCTGCTGAACTTCCTGCCCGAAGGCAAGCGCCCCACAGGCGCGGCGGAATACCTGCAAGGACGGCTCAAGGCCGCCTACAAGGTTCTGGACGACCACCTGTCCACGCGCGACTGGGTCGCCGACAGCACCCCCACCATCGCCGACTTCGCCTGCTGCGGCTACCTGTTCTACCCCGAGCCCTTCGGCTTTGACCGCAAGGACTGGCCCCATATCGACCGCTGGCTGGACGCGATCAGCGCCCTGCCCGGCTGGAAACACCCCTATGACCTGATGCCCGGCAACCCGTCCGACCGGGCGCCGAAGGAGGACGCATGACCGACGCATTCATCTATGACGCCGCCCGCACCCCGCGCGGCAAGGGCCGCCCGGACGGCAGCCTGCACGAAGTCACCGCGCTGGCGCTGTCCGCACGGCTGCTGAACGCCGTGAAGGAACGCAACAACCTGGAAGGCAACGCGGTCGAGGACGTGATCTGGGGCAATGTCACCCAGGTCAAGGAACAGGGCGGCTGCCTGGCGCGGTCGGCCGTTCTGGCATCAGACCTGGACGAACGCATCCCCGGCCTGTCGATCAACCGCTTCTGCGCCAGCGGCATGGAGGCCGTGAACCTGGCCGCCAACCAGGTCAAGGCCGGGGCGGGCCACGGCTATATCGCCGGGGGCGTCGAGATGATGAGCCGCGTTCCCATGGGCAGCGACGGGGCGGCCATCGCCGTTGACCCCAGCCTGGCGATGAAGACCTATTTCGTGCCCCAGGGCATCAGCGCCGACATCATCGCCACCGAATACGGCTTTACCCGAGAGGACGCCGACAAGCTGGCCGTCGAAAGCCAGAACCGCGCCGCCCGCGCGTGGCAGGAAGGCCGCTTTGCCCGGTCGATCGTGCCGGTCAGGGACCAGAACGGGCTGACCATCCTCGACCGCGACGAATACATGCGCCCCGGCACCACCATGGAGGATCTGGCGAAACTCAAGCCCGCTTTCAAGGACATGGGCGAGGTGATGCCCGGCTTCGACAAGGTGGCGATGCTGAAATACCCGCATCTGGACCGCATCGACCATATCCACCACGCGGGCAACAGTTCGGGCATCGTGGACGGCGCGGCGGCGGTCCTGATCGGGAATGAGGAATTCGGCAAGGCGCACGGGTTGAAGCCCCGCGCCCGCATCCGCGCCACCGCCAAGATCGGCACCGATCCCACGATCATGCTGACCGGCCCTGTCCCCGTGACCGAGAAGATCCTGGCCGACAGCGGCATGTCCATCAGCGACATCGACCTGTTCGAGGTGAACGAGGCCTTTGCCGCCGTGGTGCTGCGCTTCATGCAGGCCTTCCAGGTGGACCCCGGCAAGGTGAACGTGAACGGCGGCGCGATGGCGATGGGCCATCCCCTGGGCGCGACCGGCGCGATCATCATCGGCACCCTGCTGGACGAGTTGGAACGCCAGGACAAGGAAATAGGCCTTGCCACCCTGTGCATCGCGTCTGGCATGGGCGCGGCCACCATCATCGAGCGGGTGTGATGAAAAAGCTCGACCTGAACACCGTTCCGGTCAAGACCGGGTCCATCTATCCCGCGCCCTATGCGGCGATGATGGCGGGGCGGTCCAGCCTGCGGCTGGGGCAGGCGGCGGGGCTGACGCAGTTCGGCGTCAACCTGGTCACGCTGGAACCCGGCGCCCTGTCCTCGCTGCGGCACTGGCACCGGGCCGAGGACGAGTTCGTCATGGTGACCGAGGGCGAATGCGTCATGGTCACCGATGACGGCGAGGAGATCATGCGCCCCGGCGATTGCGTGGGCTTTCCCGCCAACACGCCGGACGGCCACCATTTCATCAACCGCAGCAACGCGCCCGCCTGCTTTCTCGTGATCGGCAGCAAGGCGGCCGAGGAAGTGGCCACCTATTCCGATGTCGATCTGGTGCTGACCCTGAAGGACGGGACGGCGGCCTATACCCACAAGGACGGGCGGCCCTATGCGCCCGAGGGAGAGAGTAAATGACCGATTTCACCATGCGGAAGGACGCCGATGGCGTCGCTGTCATCACCTGGGACGTGCCGGGCAAGTCGATGAACGTGCTGTCGCTGGAGGGCGCGTCGGAACTGAACGCGCTGATCGACGACGCTTTGGCGGACCAGGCCGTTAAGGGCATCGTCATCACCAGCGGCAAGAGAGACTTTGCCGCCGGGATGGACCTGAACGTCATCGCCGGGATGAAGCAAGGCGGCGCGCAGCAGGTCTTTGACGGGATCATGTCGCTGCACCACGTCCTGCGCAAGATCGAGCGGGCGGGCATGGACCCCAAGACGCTCAAGGGCGGCAAGCCCATCGCCACGGCCCTGCCCGGTACCGCGCTTGGCATCGGCCTTGAACTGCCGCTGGCCACGCACCGCATCTTTGCCGCCGATAATCCCAAGGCCAAGATCGGCCTGCCCGAGATCATGGTCGGCATCTTTCCCGGCGGCGGCGGCACGATCCGCCTGTCGCGCAAGCTGGGCGCCATGGCCGCCGCACCCTTCCTTCTGGAAGGCAAGCTGTCGGATCCGAAGAAGGCCAAGGCCGCAGGCCTGATCGACGAGGTGGTCGCCGATCCGCTGGCCGCCGCACGTGAATGGGTGCTGACCGCCACCGACGCGGATCTGGTCAAGCCTTGGGACCAGAAGGGCTACAAGATGCCGGGGGGCGAGCCTTATCACCCGGCAGGCTTCATGACCTTCGTGGGTGCATCCGCCATGGTGAACGGCAAGACCATGGGCGTCTATCCCGCCGCCAAGGCGCTGTTGTCGGCGGTCTATGAAGGCGCGCAGGTGCCCTTTGACACGGCGCTGAAGATCGAGGCGCGGTGGTTCACGAATGTGCTGATGAACCCCTCCAGCACGGCGATGATCCGCAGCCTGTTCATCAACAAGGAGGCGCTGGAGAAAGGCGCGAACCGCCCCGAGGCGCCGGACCAGACCGTGCGCAAGGTCGGCATCCTGGGCGCGGGCATGATGGGCGCGGGCATCGCCTATGTCAGCGCCATGGCCGGGATCCAGGTGGTGCTGATCGACGCGAAGCAGGAGGCCGCCGAGAAGGGCAAGTCCTATTCCGAAACCCTGCTGGACAAGGCCATCGCTCGCCGGAAATCGACCGCCGAGAAAAAGGCCGAGGTTCTGGACCGCATCACCGCCACCACCGATTACGCCGTGCTGGAAGGCTGCGGCCTGATCGTGGAGGCGGTCTTTGAAGACCCGCAGGTCAAGGCCGAGGTCACGAAGAAGGCCGAGGCCGTGATCCCGCAGGATGCGATCTTCGCCACCAATACCTCGACCCTGCCGATCAGCGATCTGGCCCGCGCCAGCGCCCGGCCTGAGCAGTTCATCGGCATCCACTTCTTCAGCCCCGTGGACAAGATGATGCTGGTCGAGATCATCAAGGGCCGCGAAACCGGCCCCGTGGCCGTCGCCAAGGCGCTGGATTTCGTGCGCCAGATCCGCAAGACGCCCATCGTGGTAAACGACGCGCGCTTCTTCTATGCCAACCGCTGCATCATCCCCTATATCAACGAAGGCATCCGCATGGTGGCCGAAGGGGTGAACCCGGTCTTGGTGGAAAACGCCGCCAAGATGATGGGGATGCCGCTTGGCCCGCTGCAACTGGTCGATGAAACATCCATCGACCTGGGCGTGAAGATCGCCCAGGCCACCCGCGCGGCCATGGGCGACGCCTATCCTGACGGTGCGGTGGACGAGGTGCTTTTTGCGATGGCCGACGAAGGCCGCCTGGGGCGCAAGTCGAACGCGGGCTTCTATGCCTATGACGCGGACGGCAAGCGGCAGGGCCTGTGGGAGGGGCTGGCAGCGCGCTATCCGCAGGCCGAGGATCAGCCGGACCTGACCACCGTGCAGCACCGCCTGATGTTCGCGCAGACGCTGGAGGCCGTGCGCGCCTTCGAGGATGGCGTGCTGGAGGATATCCGCGAAGGCGATGTCGGCGCGATCCTTGGCTGGGGCTTCGCGCCCTGGACCGGCGGGCCGTTCGCCTGGCTGGACATGCTGGGTGCCGCCCGCGCGGTTCAGATCTGCGAGCGGCTGGCGGCGGATCATGGCGACCGCTTCGCCGCGCCCAAACTGCTGCGCGAGATAGCGGACAGCGGGCAGGGCTTCTACGACCGCTATGGCAGCGGCAAGAAAGCCGCCTGATCCCGGCGCCCCGGCTGCAAGGCCGGGGCCTTACAATGCCATGTCGTCGCGGTGGACCAGGGCGGCGCGGCCGGCATAGCCCAGGATCGCCTCGATCTGGTCGGACCGATTGCCCGCGATGCGCCGCGCCTCGTCGGCGGTATAGCGGGCAAGGCCGGTCGCCACCGTCTCGCCCGACGGCCCGGTGATCGCCACCGGATCGCCGCGCCCGAAATCGCCCACGACCGTGCGCACGCCTGCGGGCAGCAGCGACTTGCCCCCTTGCAGCGCCCGGACCGCGCCTTCGTCCACCACAAGCGCGCCCTTGGGCTTCATCGCCGCGATCCAGCGTTTGCGGGCCAATTGCGGGTCGCTTTCGGCCAGGAACCAGCTGCACCGCGCGCCGTTCGCCACAGCCGACAGGGGGCGCATGACCGACCCCTCGGCAATCGCCATGGCGCAGCCCCCGGCGATGGCGGTGCGCGCCGCCATCAGCTTGGTCTTCATGCCGCCTTTGGACAGGCCGGAGACGGGATCGCCGCCCATGGCCTCGATCTCGGGTGTCAGGGCTTCGATCACCGGCAGGTGGCGGGCGGTCGGGTCGGTCTTGGGATTGGCGGTGTAAAGCCCGTCCACGTCCGACAGCAGCAGCAACTGGTCCGCCCCGCAGGTCACGGCGATCTGCGCGGCCAGGCGGTCGTTGTCGCCAAAGCGGATCTCGTCGGTCGCCACGGTGTCGTTCTCGTTGACGATGGGCACCACGCCAAGCGACAGCAGCGTCTGCATGGTCGCGCGGCTGTTCAGATATCGGCGCCGGTCCGCGCTGTCCTCCAGCGTCAGCAGCACCTGCGCGGTGGTCACGCCATGGGGGGCCAGCGCCTCCTCATAGGCGCGTGCCAGACGGATCTGGCCCACGGCGGCGGCGGCCTGCGCCTGTTCCAGCGGCAGCGCGCCAAGCGGCAGGCCCAGCACCCGCCGCCCAAGCGCGATGGATCCCGAGGACACCAGCACCACATCGCAGCCGCGCCCGCGCCAATCGGCCACGTCATCGCACAAGGCCCGCAGCCAGTCGCCGCGCAACCCGTTTTCATCCACCAGCAGCGCGGATCCGACCTTGACGACCAGCCGCCGCGCGCCCGTCAGGGTCGGGCTTACGGCTGCCATGGCGCCTCGGGTTCGTCCTTCGGGGCCTGGCGGGACGGTTCGATCTGGGTCCAGAGCGCGCGCAGAACCTCGGTGACGCCCAGCTTGGCCACGCCCGACATCAGCAGGACAGGGCCGCCGATCTCGGCCTCCAGCGCGGCCTTGCGCTCCGCGATGGTGTCGTCGTCCATGGCGTCGATCTTGTTCAGCGCCGTCACGCGCGGCTTCTGCATCAGGACCGGGGAATAGGCCTCAAGCTCGGTCAGGATGGTGCGGGCGTCGGTCGCCACATCGTCCGAGGTGCCGTCCACCAGATGCAGCAGCACGCGGGACCGTTCGACATGGCCCAGGAACTGGTCGCCCAGGCCCCTGCCCTCGCTCGCGCCCTCGATCAGGCCGGGGATGTCGGCCATGACGAATTCGTAACCGTCGATACCCACCACGCCCAGGTTCGGGTGCAGCGTGGTGAAGGGATAGTCCGCGATCTTGGGCCGGGCGTTCGACACCGCCGCCAGGAAGGTCGATTTCCCGGCATTGGGCAGCCCCACCAGCCCCGCATCCGCGATCAGCTTCAGCCGCAGCCAGATGGTGCGTTCCACCCCCGGCTGGCCGGGATTGGCATTGCGGGGCGACCGGTTGGTCGAGGTCTTGAAATGCAGGTTCCCCCAGCCACCGTTGCCGCCGCGCGCCAGCAGCACCCGCTGGCCGGGTTCGGTCAGGTCGGCGATGACGGTTTCCTCGTCTTCCTCCAGGATCTCGGTCCCCACGGGCACCTTCAGCACGACATCATCCGCCGACTTGCCGGTCATCTGGCTGCCCATGCCGTGCTGGCCCGACTTGGCAAAGAAATGCTGCTGATAGCGAAAGTCGATCAGGGTGTTCAGGCCTTCCACCGCCTCCGCCCAGACATCGCCGCCATTGCCGCCGTCGCCGCCATCGGGGCCGCCGTATTCGATGAACTTCTCGCGCCGGAAGGACACGCAGCCCGCGCCGCCCCCGCCCGAGCGGATATAGACCTTGGCAAGATCGAGGAATTTCATGGCGGCAGGCTCCTGTTGCAAGGGAATGCGATACGCGCCCCCGCCCCAGCGTTCAAGAGGCGCAAGCGTCTTGCCAACGACCTCACGATTCCGTCATTGAGGAAGAAGGTCCAGAACGGACCGATTCCTGTATTGGAGAGTGATCATGTCAGGCAAAGCCTTGGCCGAGTTCATCGGCACCTTCATCCTTGTGTTCTTCGGCGTCGGCTCCGCCGTCCTGATGGGCGCGCATATCGGCTTTCACGGCATCGCCATGGCCTTCGGGCTGTCCATCGTCACCGCCGCCTATGGCCTGGGCGCGATTTCCGGCGCGCAGTTGAACCCGGCCGTGTCGCTGGGCTTCCTGACCTCGGGGCGGATGGATTTCGGCCATTTCGTCACCTATTGCATCGCGCAGATCCTGGGGGCGGTGGCGGCTGCGGCGGTGATCCTGGTGATCGCCTCGGGCAAGGCGGATTATTCCGTCGCGCAGAACGGGTTGGGCCAGAACGGCTGGGGCGCGGGCTATAACGGCGAATACACGCTGTTCGCGGCGCTGGTCTTCGAATTCGTGGCGACCTTCCTGTTCGTGACCGTAATCCTGGGCGCCACCCAGACCGACGCGCCTGCGAGCTTTGCCGGGCTGGCCATCGGGCTGACGCTGGCGGGGATCCACCTGGTCGGCATCGACGTGACGGGCGTGTCGGTGAACCCGGCGCGGTCCATCGGGCCGGCGATCTTTGCGGGCGGGCAGGCGTTGTCGCAGCTGTGGCTGTTCATCCTGGCGCCGCTGGCGGGCGGGGCCGTGGCGGGCGCGCTGCACGGTGCAGGCATCACCCGGTCGCCCCATGTCAAGCCGCGCGGCTGACCCCGGCCTTTTTCCGCAAGCCTCCGGTCCCTAGATGAAAGGGACAGGAGGCCCCGATGATCCATTTCGACAACAGCTATGCCCGCCTGCCGCAGGGCTTCTTTGCCCGAGTTTCTCCCACGCCCGTGGCCGAACCCCGCCTGCTGGCGCTGAACGAGGGGCTGGCGAAACGGCTGGGCCTGGACGCGGCCTGGCTGTCCGGCCCCGAGGGCGTGGCGATGCTGGCGGGCAATGCGGTGCCCGAGGGGGCCGAGCCCATTGCCCAGGCCTATGCGGGCCACCAGTTCGGCGGCTTTGTCCCGCAACTGGGCGACGGCCGCGCCGTCCTGCTGGGAGAGGTCAAGGCCCCCGACGGCGCGCGCTTCGACATCCAGTTGAAGGGCAGCGGGCCGACGCCCTTTTCGCGGCGCGGCGACGGGCGGGCCTGGATGGGCCCGGTGCTGCGCGAATACATCGTCAGCGAATTCATGCACGCGATGGGCGTGCCCACCACCCGCGCCCTGGCGGCGGTGGCGACGGGCGAGACCGTGTGGCGCGAAACCGCCCTGCCCGGCGCGGTCCTGACCCGCGTGGCCGCCAGTCACATCCGCGTCGGCACCTTCCAGTATTTCGCCGTCCGGGGGCAGGAGGATGCCTTGGCCGCCCTGACCGACCATGTCATCGGCCGCCATTATCCGACGGCGAACGGCCCCCTGTCGCTGCTGGATCACGTCATTGCGCGGCAGGCGGAAACCATCGCGCATTGGATGGCGCTTGGCTTCATCCACGGGGTGATGAACACCGACAACATGGCCGTGTCGGGCGAGACCATCGACTATGGCCCCTGCGCCTTCATGGACGCCTATCACCCTGACACGGTGTTTTCGTCCATCGATCGGGGCGGGCGCTATGCCTGGGCGCAGCAGCCGCAGATCGCGGTCTGGAACCTGGCGCAGCTTGCCACCTGCCTGATCCCCCTGATGGGCGAACGCGAGGCCGCCATCGAGGCCGCGACGAAATCCGTCCATGCCTTCGCGCCGCTCTATCAGGCGGCTTGGCGGCGGCGGTTCGGCGAAAAGCTGGGCCTGACCGAGGCCTCGGACGTGCAGCCCCTGGCCGAACGCCTGCTGACCATGATGGCCCAGCAGCGTGCGGACTTCACCCGCGTCTTCGCCGGGCTTTCCGATGGCACCGCCCGGGATGAATTCATCGACCGAGAGGCCTATGACGCCTGGGCCGCCGACTGGCAGGCCCAGAATCCCGACCCCGACCTGATGCGCCCCGCCAATCCCCGCCGCATCCCGCGCAACCACCGGATCGAGGAGGCGATTGCCGCCGCCGTTGCAGGCGACCTGACCCCGTTCCAGCGTCTGTTCGAGGCCGTGACGCATCCGCGCGAGGACCGGGCGGCGTGGGACGACCTTGCGGCCGCCCCGCTGTCCGAGCAGATCGTGCATCAGACCTTCTGCGGCACCTGAAACCGCAGGCAAGGCCGGGCCGGGCCGCAGGATGCCCTTGCGGCTGGCCTGCCTCCGGCTATCTTGCGACCAGCACCCAGGGACCGCATGTCGTTGTTGAGACTGGCAAGTTACAATCTGCACAAATGCCGTGGGCTGACCGGCCCGCACGCGCCGGAACGCAACCTTGCCGTGATCGCCGCGCTGCGTCCTGACATCATCGCCCTGCAAGAGGTCGATTTCCGCCTGGGCGCCCGCCCCGAGGCCCTGCCCCGCAGCCTGATCCGCGAGGCCACCGGACTGGTCCCGGCCGACCTGACGACCACGGGCGAAAACTCGCTGGGCTGGCACGGCCAGACGATCCTGATGCGGCCCGACCTGGCCGAACAGGCCGTGCTGCGCCGCCTGCCCCTGCCGGGGCTGGAGCCGCGCGGGGCCGTGGTGCTGCGCCTGCCCCGGCTGACGGTGATCGGGGTGCATCTGGGGCTTGCCCGGTCGTCCCGGCGCGCGCAGCTTGCCCGGATCACGGCGCAGGCGGCGCGCATCGCGGACGACAACATCGTCATGATGGGCGATTTCAACGAATGGCACGACAGCCGGGGCCTGGAATCGCTGGCGGGTTTCCGCGTGATCGCGCCGGGGCCGTCCTATCCAGCGCCCCTGCCGCAGTTCCGCTTCGACCGCATCGCCATGTCCCAGCACATCACGCTGCTGCGCCACGGCGTCTTTACCGGCGCCCAAGCGCGGGACGCGTCCGACCACCTGCCCATCTGGGCCGAGATCGAGCAGCCGTGAAGTTTCGCCTTCCGGCCTGCCCATCCCGCCGCTATGAAGACGCCGACACGAAGCAACGGAGGGGCGCCCATGACCGCCATCATCGACATTTTCGCGCGCGAGATCCTGGACAGCCGCGGCAACCCGACCGTCGAGGTCGATGTGACGCTGGAAGACGGCACCATGGGCCGGGCGGCGGTGCCCTCGGGGGCGTCCACCGGCGCGCATGAGGCGGTGGAAAGGCGCGATGGCGACAAGGCGCGCTACATGGGCAAGGGCGTGCTGGAGGCGGTGGCCGCCGTGAACGGCGAGATCGCCGAGGCCCTGATCGGCGAGGACGCGACCGAACAGCGCGCCATCGACGCGATGATGTGCGACCTGGACGGCACGCCGAACAAGGGCCGCCTGGGCGCAAACGCGATCCTGGGCGTCAGCCTGGCGGTGGCGAAGGCTGCGGCGGATGCGACGAACCAGCCGCTTTACCGCTATGTCGGCGGCACGGGCGCGCGGATCCTGCCGGTGCCGATGATGAACATCATCAACGGCGGCGAACATGCCGACAACCCCATCGACATCCAGGAGTTCATGATCATGCCGGTGGCTGCGGACAACATCCGCGACGCCGTGCGCATGGGATCCGAGGTCTTCCACACGCTGAAGAAGGAGCTGTCGGCGGCGGGCCTGGCGACCGGCGTGGGCGATGAGGGCGGCTTTGCGCCGAACCTCAGCTCCACCCGCGACACGCTGGACTTCATCCTGCGCGCGGTGGAAAAGGCCGGCTACAAGCCCGGCGACGACATCATGCTGGCTCTGGACTGCGCCTCGACCGAATACTTCAAGGGTGGCCGGTATGAGATGAAGGGCGAGGGCAAGTCGCTGTCGTCCGCCGAGAACGTCGATTACCTGGCCGCGCTGTGTGCCGATTATCCGATCCTGTCGATCGAGGATGGCTGCGCCGAGGACGACTGGGAGGGCTGGAAGCTTCTGACCGACCGGCTGGGCGGATCGGTGCAACTGGTCGGCGACGACCTGTTCGTGACCAACCCCGCGCGCCTGGCCGAAGGGATCCAGCGCGGCTGCGGCAACAGCCTGCTGGTCAAGGTCAACCAGATCGGCACGCTGTCGGAAACGCTGGACGCGGTGCGCCTGGCCGACCGCAACGGCTATACCAGCGTGATGTCCCACCGCTCGGGCGAGACCGAGGACGCGACCATCGCGGATCTGGCGGTGGCCACCAACTGCGGCCAGATCAAGACCGGCAGCCTGGCGCGGTCCGACCGGCTGGCGAAATACAACCAGCTGATCCGCATCGAGGAGATGCTGGGCGCCACCGCCGAATACGCAGGGAGAACCATCCTGCGCTGAGCGCGGAAAAGACGAAAATCACGCCGCCCCCACGTCACCGCGGGGGCGGCGTCATTTTTTCCCGACCTCGCGTCCTCGCCACTCGACAGGCGGCAATCACGGGATAAACTGCGATCATTCGGGGCAAGGCCCCAATGGGCAGCAATCGTGATTGCCCTGATCGGAGGAGAGTTCATGAAAGATTCCAAGACCCTGCACCGCAGGTCGTTTTTGACCAAGGCATCGGTCGGCGGCGTCGCGGCTGCGGCGGGCGCCACGCTGGCGGCCCCGGCCATCGCGCAGGAAGCCCCCACCATCAACTGGCGGGTGGCCTCGTCCTTCCCGAAATCGCTCGACACGATCTATGGCGGCGGCGAGGAGATCGCGCAGCGCCTGAAGGAAGCGTCGGACGGCAAGTTCAACATCCAGGTCTTTGCGGCGGGCGAGATCGTTCCGGGTCTGGACGCCATCAACGCGGCGGGCGACGGCACCGTGGAATGCGCCCATTCGGTCGGCTACTACAACTGGGGCAAGGATCCGGCCTTTGCCTGCGGCGCCGACCTGCCCTTCACCTTCAGCGCGCGGGCCAAGACGGCCTACAACTATCATGGCGGCGGGATCGACCAGTACAACCAGTTCCTTGAAACGGTGGGCCTGGTGGCCTTTCCGGCCGGAAACACCGGCGTCCAGATGGGCGGCTGGTACCGCAAGGAGGTGAACACGGTCGCCGACATGAGGGGCCTGAAGATGCGCATTTCCGGCCTGGCCGGGCGCGTCGTGGAAAAGCTGGGCGTCGTGCCGCAGCAGATCGCCGGCGGCGACATCTATCCGTCGCTGGAAAAGGGGACCATCGACGCCGCCGAATGGGTCGGCCCCTATGACGACAACAAGCTGGGCTTCCAGAAGGTCGCGCCCTATTACTATTACCCCGGCTTCTGGGAAGGCGGGCCGACGGTCAGCTTCTTCGTCAACAAGGCCAAGTACGACGAGCTGCCCGACAGCTACAAGGCGCTGCTGCGCACCTGCTGCCAGGCGGCGGACCAGAACATGCTGGCGAAATACGACTTCAAGAACCCCACCGCGCTGAAGGAACTGGCCGCCTCGGGCGCGCAGCTGCGGTCGTTCAGCGAAGAGATCATGAACGCCGCCTTTGCCGCCGCGAACGAGGTTTATGCCGAACTGTCGGCGGAAAACGAACACTTCAAGCGGCAGTACGAGGCGCAGTTGCAGTTCCGCGACGACTGGTACCTGTACAACCAGACGGCGGAATACACCTTCGACACCTTCATGATGATCCAGCAGCGCAACGGCAAGCTGGCGCCCAAGCAGGGCTGATCGGCACCGCATCCTGACAAAGGGAAAGGCCGGGCATCTTGCCCGGCCTTTTTTGTTCGTCAGTTGCCGCCCCCCAGGCCGGGCGGCGGACCGCCCAACCCAAGCCCGCCTTGCGAGGGCGCAGGCTGGGGCGTGGCGGGGGCAGCGCCCTCTGCCGGTGCGGCAGGCGCGGGGGTCCCCAGGCCCGGCGGCGGCGACCCCAGACCCGGCGGCGTGCCGCCCAGGCCGCCAGAGGGT
>NZ_JAFLRK010000004.1 GCF_017315735.1 Paracoccus shandongensis | reverse complement strand
CGCTGGCGCAAGGCGTGGCCGACAGCCCGGCGCTGGCCGCGCAATGACCGCGCTGGCCCGCCGGGCGGGATCGCCGGTGCTGCTGCTGGCCTTGTGGCAACTGGCGGCGGCCTTGGCGGCGGGGCAGTTCCTGCTGGCCGGGCCGGCCGAGGTCGCGGGCTGGCTTGCCGCCAATCCGGGGCTGGTCGGGCGCGCGCTGTCCGCCACGCTGGCGAATGCCGCCTGGGGGTTTCTGGCGGGCAACCTGGCCGCCATCGGCATCGCCGCCGTGGCGATGCTGTGGCCGCGCGCGCTGCCCCTGCTGGCCGGGCTTGCCCTGGTGGTCTTTTGCCTGCCGCTGGTCGCCACCGGCCCGATCCTGCGGGTGATGATGGGCCCGGGCAACGGCCCGCAGGTCGTGCTGGCGGCGCTGGCGGTCTATTACACGACGCTGATCCCGCTGCTGGCGGGGATGCGGGCCGCGCCGGCGGCCTGGTTCGACCTTGTGGCGCTTTATGGCCGGGGGCGGCTGGCGGCGCTGGTCCATGTCCGCGCCCGGGCATTCCTGCCCTATCTGCTGGCGGGGTTGCAGATCGCCGCGCCCGCCGCCTTCCTGGGCGCCATGGTGGGCGAGTTCACGGGGGCCGAACGTGGCATGGGCGTGCTGACCATCCGCTTTACCCGCGACCTGAACGTCCCCGCCTTGTGGGCCATGGCGAGCGTTTCAGCCGCCGTCTCGATCGCGGCTTATCTTGCCATCGGCGCGCTTGGCCGCCGCTTCTTGCTGGAACGCCCGCCCGTGATCCTGGCCCCGCCGCGCCTGTCCCGGGGCTCGCGCGCCCGCCGCCTGCAGGACGCCGCCCTGCTGGCCGCTGTGACGATGGCCCTGTGGTGGGGCGGGATCTGGGCCTTGGGCCTGAACCCCTTCTTCGCCAAGCGCCCGCCGGACCTGCTGGCGGCGCTGACCCTGGCACCCGATGCCGCCGCCACCCGGCAGGTGCTGCTGGGGGCGGCGGGCCAGACGGCGGCGCTGGCCCTGCCCGGCTATCTGGCGGGGCTGGCACTTGGCGCGGGGCTTGCGGCCCTGCTGTCGCTGGTGCCCGTGCTGTCGGGGCTGGTGACGCCCCTTGCCATCGCGCTGCGGTCGGTGCCCATCGTCACCACCGCGCCGCTGGTCGTGCTGCTGCTGGGGCGCGGCGGCGCGGGCACGGTTGCGCTGGTGGCGCTGATGGTGTTCTTTCCCGCCTTCGTCGCCTGCCAGCACGGGCTGCGCCAGGCGCCGGGGCAGATCCTCGACATCCTGCGCGCCCATGCCGCCGGGCGGCGGGCCGCGCTGGTCCATGTCCGCCTTCCGGCGATGCTGCCCGCCTTTTTCGCGGCGGCCCGGATGGGTGTGCCCGCCGCCATCCTGGCCGTCACCGTGGCCGAATGGCTGGCAACCGGGCGCGGACTTGGCAACCTGATGGCGCTGTCGGCATCGCTGTCGGACTACACGATGCTGTGGCTGGCGGTGGCGCTGGTCACGGGGGCCTCGGTCCTGTGCTACGCCGGTGTCGCCACCGTGGAACGCCGCGTGCTGCGCGTCTTCGCGCCCGAGCAGGTGGACCCGTGACCCCCGCCGCCTTTGCCATTCCCGGCGACATCGCCACCCTGACCGGCGGCTATCTGTATGAACGCCGCCTGCTGGAGGGGCTGCGCCGGTTCGGCCACGACATCCTGCATCTGGAGCTGCCCGCCAGCTTTCCCGACCCTTCCCCGGCGGACATGGCGGCGGCCATCAAGGCCCTGGCCGCCCTGCCCCCCGACCGCCCGCTGATCCTGGACGGGCTGGTCTTTGGCGCCATCGACACGCAGGGTCTGGCCCGGGTCCGCGCGCCGATCCTTGCGATGGTCCATCACCCCCTGGCCATCGAAAGCGGCCTGGACCCGGCGCGGCGCGATCACCTGTTCCGCACGGAACGCGACAACCTGCGGCTGGCCCGGCACGTCCTGGTGCCAAGCCCGCATACCCGCCGCATCCTGGTCGAGCGTTACGATGTCGCGCCCGACCGCATCACCATCGCCCGCCCGGGGGTGGACCGCCCCCGCCTGCCGCGCGCACCCGTCTCGCCGCCGCTGATCCTGTCGGTGGGCATCCTGCACCCGCGCAAGGGCCACGACATCCTGATCGAGGCGCTGTCGCGGCTGACGGACCTCGACTGGCGGGCGGTGATCGTCGGCAAGCCCTGGGATTCCGCCCATGCCCGGGCGCTGACGGCGCAACTGGCGGCAAGCCCCGCCGCCCGGCGCATCACGCTTGCCGGACAGGTCGCGCCCGATGTGCTGGAAGGGCTGTATTCGCAGGCCACCCTTTTCGCGCTGGCGACCCGATACGAAGGCCACGGCCTTGTCTTTGACGAGGCGCTGGTGCGCGGCCTGCCGGTCGTCAGCTGCGCCACCGGCGCGGTTCCCGACACCGTGCCCCCCGGCGCGGGCCTTCTGGTGCCGCCGGGTGACGCAGCAGCCTTTACCGGGGCGTTGCGCCAGGTGCTGGAGGACAAGGCGCTGCGGCATGGAATAGCCCGGGCCGCCTGGAACGCAGGACGCGATCTTCCCGGGTGGGACGCCACCGCCACCATTACCAGCGGGGTTCTTGACCGCTTGCGGCCCTGAGGCTGCCCATGGAAAAGGCCCGCGCCGATGCGCGGGCCTTCGTGCTTCACTGGCTGCGCTCAGGCGGCGGCCTTTTCGGCGGCGGCGTTGATGACGCCTTGGGCCAGGCCCGTCAGCTTTTCGTCCGTGGCCGATTCCTCTTGCAGGGTCTGGTCCAGCAACGCCACGGCCTCGTCCATGCCAAGCTGCTGCGCCCAGGCCTTCAGCGTGCCGTAACGGGTGATCTCGTAATGCTCGACCGCCTGGGCTGCGGCCAGCAGGCCCGCGTCCAGGGCGGGGCTGCCCTTGAACTCCTCGGCGATGTCCTCGGCTTCGGAAATGATGCCCTCGATGGCGTCGCAGGTCTTGCCGCGCGGGCTTTTGCCGATCAGCTCGAACACCTGGGTCAGGCGCTCGACCTGGCCCTGGGTTTCCTCCTCGTGCATCTTGAAGGCGGCCTTCAGATCCTCGCTCTGGGCGGCGCGGGCCATCTTGCGCAGCGATTGCAGGATCTTGCGCTCGGCGTAATAGATGTCCTTCAGCGTTTCGTGAAACAGCGTGTCCAGCGTCTTGTCGGCCATGGAAAAGCTCCTTGCTTCGTTCGGTGCGCCGCAGTCGTGTTGCAGCGCGGGACGCCTTTCCAACCACTCGCGCGCGGGTCCGTTCCATCGCCCGCGCGATCTGGCGACATTTATTCGTCAAAGGCCGGGCAGGCCCAGGGACAACTGGCGTTCCCCGGCCTCGTCCCCGGATCCCAGGGATGACAGCGTGACGCCCAGCAGCCGCACGCCCTTTTCGACGGGAAACAGCGGTTGCAGCAACTGGACGGCGACGGTCTCCAGATCGCGCGCGCCACTGACCGGGCCGGGCAGCGTCCTGCTGCGGGTGATCTGCTGGAAATCGGCGTATTTCACCTTCAGCGTCACCGTACGGCCGGTCAGGCCCTTGCCCTCGCAATGCCGCCAGACCTTGTCGGCCAGGGCGGCGATCTCTTGTTGCGCCGCGCCAAGGTCGTGGATGTCGGTGGAAAAGGTATCCTCGGCCCCCACCGACTTGCGGATGCGGTGGGGTTCCACCGGGCGGTGGTCGATGCCGCGCGCGATGCGGTGATACCAGTCGCCCGCCTTGCCGAAGTGATGGCGCAGGAATTCCGGGGACCGGGCGCGCAGGTCGGCGCCGGTGAGGATGCCCAGCCGTTCCATCCTGGCGGCCGTGGCGGGGCCGATGCCGTGGAACCCCTTGACCGGCAGCGCGGCCACGAAGGCGGGGCCGCGCGCGGGGGTGATGACCGCCTGGCCGTTGGGCTTGTTCAGGTCGCTGGCCAGTTTCGCCAGGAACTTGTTGTAGGAAATGCCTGCGGATGCGTTCAGCCCCGTCACCTGCCGGATCCGGTCGCGGATCATCAGCGCGATGGTGGTGGCGATGGGGATGTCCTGCTTGTTCCGGGTCACGTCCAGGTATGCCTCGTCCAGCGACAAGGGCTCGATCAGGTCGGTGTGTTCGGCAAAGACCGCGCGGATCTGCTGGGATACGGCGCGATACACCTCGAACCGGGGGCGGACGAAGATCAGGTCGGGGCAGCGCCGCTTCGCCGTGACCGAGGGCATGGCCGACCGCACGCCGAAGGCCCGCGCCTCATAGCTGGCGGCGGCCACCACGCCGCGCGCGGCGGATCCGCCGACGGCCACGGGCTTGCCGCGCAGGTCGGGATTGTCGCGTTGTTCGACGGATGCGTAAAAGGCGTCCATGTCCACATGGATGATCTTGCGCAGGGCCGCCCCTTCCGCGCGGTTGTCGCAATCCTCGGGTTCCGCCATGGGGCTTCCATTCTGCCATCGGCCAGCGCGTACCATCCTATCCGACCGCATTTCCGAAACAAAGAGGGAACATCACGGGACGCCTGCAACCACCCGCCCCGCGCGCGGTTTTCCCCCGGGGTAACGGAAAGGAACACGGGCATGAGCTTCGGGACGCCGGACAAGAATGGCAAGGTCAACGAGGGGCTGATCTATGGCCCACCGGGCGACCGGACGGTCCACCTGTGCATCGACATGCAGCGCATGTTCGACAAGGGCTCTCCCTGGGCGGTGGAATGGCTGCGCCGGGTGCTGCCGCAGGTCTGCCAGGTGGTCGAACGCTGGCCCGCGCAGACGGTCTTCACCCGCTTCATCCCGCCCGAGACGCTGGACGACGCCCCCGGCACCTGGCGCCCCTATTACGAGAAATGGCCGCAGATGCTGCGCCAGAACATCGACCCCGACTGGCTGCGCCTGCTGCCCGAACTGGAACTGCACCTGCCCACCGCGCGGGTTTTCGACAAGCCGGTCTATTCGCCCTGGATGGACGGCCGGCTGCACCGGATGCTGCAAGAGGACGGCATCGACACGCTGGTGATGACCGGGGGCGAGACGGATGTCTGCCTTCTGGCCGCCGTGATCGGGGCGGTGGACCTGGGCTATCGGGTGATCATCGTGTCCGACGCGCTGTGTTCATCGACCGACGAGACGCATGACGCCACGATGGAGATTTACGGGAACCGCTTCGGCCAGCAGATCGAGATGATCAGGACGGAAAAGCTGCTGGCGGCTGTGGTGTAGGGGGATCGGCCTTTCTTCCTTTGCCGACCTGATCTGGCGAAGGCGATGGCCTTCGCCAGATCGAAAGAGGTGCCTAAGGCTGCCTGCACTCGAACCGCTCTGACAACTCGCGGAACACCTGGGCGATGGCCAGTTCGGTTTCCAGCCCCTCGGTGATGACGGCGCCCGGGTCTTCCTGGCCGTCATGCATGACCTGGCGTTCGGACAGCCAGTCGCACAGCGCCGCGCGGCCCCCTGCATCCAGAAGACCGGGCAGCGCCTCGATCAGCTTGCCATAGGCGATCAGCCGGGCGTCGGCCTGATCCGGCATGGCCTCAATACCCGCCGGGGGGATCGCTGGCCGGGAAGGATTCGTCCACGGTCTCGTCCACGCGGTCCCAGTGGCGCGGCGGGGCGGACATTTCCCGGGTGCCAGCCGTGCGCACATAGCGGTAGTTGCCGCCCTCGTCGTCGCGGCTGGACGCGGCCTTGGCGATCAGGCCCGCCACCATCATCAGCGCGCCGCCCGCTATCAGGATATCGCAGTTTCGCATGGTCTTGCTCCGATCTTGTGGGGGCCAAACGACGCGGCGGGGGCAGTTGTTCCCCACAGCCGGGGCGCGGCCTTTGCGACTGATAAACAGCAAGGTGGAAACCCATCGGCCCGCTGGCGGTTCTGCAAGGGCATCCCGCCCCGACCGGGCGCCATTCACCAGCAAGACGAGGCCGCAGATGCGCGATTATCCCAAGCCCCCCTTCCCCAGGCAGCAGCAGGAATTGCCCGGCAGCTTCCAGAAGATGGACCCCAAGCCCGACCATGGCGAGGAAAGCTGGCGCGGCGCGAACCGGCTGGAGGGGATGAAGGCCCTGATCACCGGGGGCGACAGCGGCATCGGCCGCGCGGTCGCCATCGCCTATGCGCGCGAGGGGGCGGACGTGGCCATCGCCTATCTGGACGAAACCGACGACGCGCAATCCACCGCGCAGCTGATCCGGGACGCGGGCCGCGAATGCCTGACCTTCGCGGGCGACATCTCGGACCCCGAACACTGCCGCAGGATCATCTCGGAAACCGCCGCGAAGTTCGGGCGCATCGACATCCTGGTCAACAACGCCGCCCACCAGGAAACCTTCGACCGGATCGAGGACATCCCGGACGAGGAATGGCAATACACCTTCGCCACCAACATCCACGCGATGTTCTACCTGACCAAGGCCGCCGTGCCGCATATGAAGCCCGGTTCCGCGATCATCAACACGGCCTCGATCAACGCCGACACCCCCAGTCCGAACCTGCTGGCCTATGCCACGACCAAGGGCGCCATCCAGAACTTCACCATGGGCCTTGCGCAAATGCTGGCCGAACGCGGCATCCGCGCCAATGCGGTGGCCCCCGGCCCCGTCTGGACGCCCCTGATCCCCGCCAGCATGGACCCCGAGAAGGTGTCCAAGTTCGGCGAGAACTATCCGATGAAGCGCCCCGCCCAGCCGGTCGAACTCGCCTCGGCCTATGTGATGCTGGCGGAACCGATGTCTTCCTATGTCTCGGGCGCGACGATTGCCGTGACCGGCGGCAAGCCGATGATCTGAGGGTGAACGGATGACGCGACACTGGGGCGGGCAATGGTCCGGCGACGGCTGGACGGCGCGGATCTGGGCGCCGGACGCCAAGGATGTGGGGCTGGTCCTTGGCGGGCGGCACCACCCGATGGCGCGCCAGGGGGACGGGTTCTGGTCGGTGACGGTCCCGGCACGGGAAGGCGACGAATACCTGTTCCGCATCGACGGCCAGGATATTCCCGACCCGGCATCGCGCCTGCAGGCGGGCGACGTTCATGCGCCCTCGGTCGTGACACGCCCCAGCCCTGCCCCACAGGCGTCATGGCAGGGGCGTGACTGGGCCGAGGCGGTGATCTATGAACTGCACCTGGGCACCTTCACGCCCGAAGGGACGCTGGCGGCTGCCACGGAAAAGCTGGCCGGGCTGGCCGGTCTGGGCATCACCGCCATCGAACTGATGCCCATCGGCCAGTGGTCGGGTGCGCGTGGCTGGGGCTATGACGGCGTGCTGCCTTATGCGCTGCACCCGGCCTATGGCAGCCCGGACGACCTGCGCCGCTTCGTGGACCGCGCCCATTCGCTGGGCCTGATGGTCATCCTGGATCTGGTGATGAACCATTTCGGCCCCGAGGGCGCCTATCTGCACCACGCAGCACCCGCCTTCTTCGATGAAAGCCGCCATACGCCCTGGGGCGCGGCCATCGACTTTTCGCAGGACGCCGTGCGCGAATACTGGATCCAATGCGCGGAATACTGGATCGGGGAATTCGGGCTGGACGGGCTGCGGCTGGATGCCGTCCACCAGATCACCGGCCCCGGCGCGGACGACTTCATGCGCCAGTTCGCCGGGCGCGTCCGCGCCGTCGATCCCGCGCGCGCCATCCACCTGATCGTCGAGGATGAACGCAACGAGGCCTTCCTGCGCCAGAACGGCTATGACGCCAGCTGGAACGACGATTTTCACCATGCGGTCCACTGCGCGCTGACGGGCGAATCCGACAGCTATTACGCCAGTTTCTCGCATGATCCGGTGGGCGACCTGTCCCTTGCCCTGCAACGCGGCCATATCGAGGAAGGCCAGGACCGCCCCGACCGGGACGAACCGCGCGGGGAACCCTGCGGGCACCTGCCGCCCACGGGCTTTGTCAACTCGACCCAGACCCATGACCAGGTGGGCAACCGCGCGCGCGGCGAACGGCTGCTGTCGCTGGCCGATCCCGATGGGGTGCGCGTGGCCTATGCCCTGCTGCTGACAGCACCCTATATTCCGATGATCTTCATGGGCGAGGAGCGCGGCGCCACCACCCCCTTCCTGTTCTTCGCCGACTATACCGGCGACCTGGCCGAAGCCGTCCGCAAGGGCCGCGCCGCCGAATTCGCGGGCATCGCCAGCCTTGGCGACAAGGTGCCCGACCCCCTGTCCATCGACACCTTCCAGCGGTCCAAATTGGACTGGTCTGACAGCGACACCGCCCGCGACTGGCTGGACCTGACGCGCCGCGCGCTGGCCTTCCGCGCCGATCATGTCGTGCCGCTGCTGAAATCGGGCCGCAGCGCCCCGGCCGAGGTCGCGCGCATCGGCGCGGCATCCCTGACGGCGACGTGGCATTTCAACGTGGGCACCCTGCACCTGGGATTGAGCCTAGGACAGGCCGAACCGGACCTGAAGCCGCAGGATGAAGCCTTTTCCGTGGGCCGCGCAGGCCATGATCCCTTTGCCCTTTTTGTGACCACAAGGCCCAGATGACCCATCACATCCCGACGGCAACCTATCGCATCCAGCTGCGCGACGGCGTGGACTTCGCGCGGGTCCGCGACCTGCTGCCCTATCTCAAGGGCCTCGGGATCTCGCACCTGTATCTGTCGCCGATCTTCATGGCCTCCACGGGCTCGACCCATGGCTATGACATCATCGACCCGACCCGGATCGACCCCGCGCTTGGCGGGCGAGAGGGGTTCGAGGCCCTGGCCCATGCCGCGCAGGCGCAAGGCCTGGGCATCATCCTGGACATCGTGCCGAACCACACCGCCTTCACGCTGGAAAACCCCTGGCTGCTGGACGTGCTGAAGCAGGGGCAGGCCAGCCGCCATGCCCGCCACTTCGACATCGACTGGAACGCGGGCCCGCTGGCCCTGCCCTTCCTGCCCGAGCCCTTCGAGAAGATGCTGGCCGACGGCGCCTTCAGCGCCTCGGACGGCGCATGGCGGTTCGGCGATGTGGCGGTGCCCCTGGCCGAGGGCACCGTGACGGACGACCTGCGCGCCCTGCATGACGCGCAGCATTGGCGGCTGGTCCATTACAACCAGGAACGCGACGGCATCACCCACCGCCGCTTCTTCAACGTCACCAGCCTGATCGGGATGCGGGTCGAGGACCGGCAGGTCTTTGACGACACCCACGCCCTGATCTTCGATCTGGTCCGGTCGGGTCTGGTCCAGGGGCTGCGGGTCGATCACATTGACGGGCTGGCCGATCCCGCGACATATCTGGACCGGCTGCATCAGGCCCTGCCCGACACCCCCGTCTGGGTGGAAAAGATCCTGGTGGGGGACGAGACCCTGCCCCCGGAATGGGAAACGGTCGGCACCACCGGATACGAAGCCGCGCGCCTGATCGCCCGGCTTCTGACCGACCCGGCGGGGGTCGAAGAACTGGACAGGATGTGGCGCAAGGCGACCGGCATCGAAACGGCCTTCCGGGCCGAGCTTCGCCAGGCCAAGCTGGACGTGCTGGACAACGAACTGGCCGCCGAACGGCGTCAGCTGCGCGACATGGCCGCCGCCGCCGTCAAGGGATCGCCGGTGGCCGAACCGGGGCCGGAATCGCTGCGCGAGGCGATCACCGCGCTGCTGGTCGCCATGCCGCGATACCGCAGCTATGTCACCGACACCGCCCGCCCCGAGGATCGCGAGCTGCTGCGCGCCGTGGCCGACGATGCCGCCCAAGGGCTGCGCAGCCGCGAGGTCGTCGATCTGCTGGCCGACGTGATGCTGGAACCCCAGACGGACGAGGCGCGCGCGCTGGTGCGCCGTTTCCAGCAGGTGTCCGGCGCGCTGCTGGCCAAGGCGCAGGAGGACACGGCGGGCTTTCGCTGGACCCGCTATCTGCCCGCGAACGAGGTCGGGGCCGAGCCTGATGAGCCCACCGTGACGGCGGAGGAGGCCAACGCCTTCCTGGCCCGCCGCCGCGCGTCGGACATGACGCTGGTGTCCACCCACGACACCAAGCGGTCGGGCGATTCCCGGATGCGGCTGGTCGCAGTCAGCCACCTGCCCGGGGCTTTCGCGGCACTTTACGAGGCGGCCTGCGCCCTGCCTTCCGCCAAAGGGGTCGAGCCGCGCTGGCGCTGGTATGTCGTGCAGTCGGCCCTGGCGATCTGGAACGGCGATGCGGACGGCAGCGCGGACCGGCTGAACGGCCATATCGAAAAGGCCATGCGAGAGGCCAAGCTGACCAGCTTCTGGTCGAACCCCGACCAGGGGGCCGAGGCCGCCGCCCAGGCCTTTGCCCGCGACCTGCTGGACGCCTGGCAGCGCGCGCCCGATCCCGCCCTGCAATCCCTGCTGGACCGGGGCGAGGCGCTGGCCTTCGCGCAGCTGGCCTTGCAGATGCTGATGCCGGGCTTTCCCGACATCTATCGCGGCGACGAGGGCGGGCTGCTGGCGCTGACCGATCCCGACAACCGCCTGCCCGTGGATTGGAACAGGCTGTCCGCCCCCCCGGATGCGGACAGCAAGCTGCACTGGACCCGCCAGCTTCTGGCGCTGCGCCAAAGGCACGCCGATTTCCTGAAGGACGCGGATGCGCAGGTCCGCCTCGACGGCACCGGCCTCCGGCTGGTGCGCAGCGGGGGCGGCCGGCATCTTGCGGTCGCGTTTTCACCCAAGGCCCCGGCGCGGGACGGGGGGGATTTGTCGCGTGCCTTCGCGGATGGCAGCGGGGTGCGCGTGACGCTCAACCCGGTCAGGACACTGGACAATTTTTGAGGGCTGCCGGAACAATCCGGCGTTGCGGCGGTTGCTGGAACGGGTCGGCTTCAGGCGGGCCCCTTTCCCTTGAAAAAAGGACCGTCCCGGTGACAGACCAGCAGCCATCGTTGTCCAGACTGACCCATCCCGACCGCGGCGTCGCCGCCATCCTGCTGGCGGGCGGCAAGGGCACCCGGCTGCATGACCTGACCGCCTCTGAGAGCAAGCCCGCCGTGCCCTTCGCGGGCCGCAACCGGATCGTGGACTTCGCCATGGCGAACGTAGTGCGGTCGGGGCTGGACAGGCTGCTGGTGGCGACGCAATTCGCGCCCGCCACGCTGAACCACCACCTGCCCGCCCGCTGGGGGGGGCATTTCGCGCCGGGCGCGCTGCTGCTGCGCGACGGGCGCGACCGCTACCTGGGCACCGCCGACGCGGTGCGCCACAACTGGCGGCAGGTCCAGGACTGGGGCGCCGACCAGGTGCTGGTGCTGGCGGCCGACCACATCTATGACATGGATTATGCCGGGCTGATCGCGGCGCATCGCGCATCGGGCGCGGGCGTCACGGTGGCGGTGGACGTGGTGCCCCGGACCGAGGCCAGCGGTTTCGGCGTGATGCAGACCGACGACAGCGGCCGCATCCTCTCCTTCCTGGAAAAGCCCGCCAATCCCCCCGCCATCCCGGGAGAGCCCGACCGCGCCATGGTGTCGATGGGCATCTATGTCTTCGACGCGGCCTGGCTGCGGGACGCGCTGTTCGGCCCCGGCATCGAGTCGCTGGATTTCGGGCACGAGGTCATTCCCGCCGCCGTGGCGCAAGGGTTGGCCATGGCCTATCGCCTGCCCGCCGGTCCGGGCGGGCTGCCCTATTGGCGCGACGTGGGCACGCTGGACGCCCTGCGCCAGGCGCATCTGGATTTCGTGGCCGCCCAGCCGGCGCGTCTGCCGCGCATCTCGCCCGCAGCCGAATGGTATCTGGCGCGCGGCAGCGTGATGATGCCCGGCGCGGTGGTGCCGCCATCGGCGCGGCTGACCTGCACCATTGTCGCGCCCGGCACCCGGATCCCGCATGGTCTGGTCGCGGGCGAAGACCCCGACGAGGACGCCCGCTGGTTCCGCCGCGAAGGCCGCACGGTGCTGATCACGCAGGCCATGCTGGACCGGCGCGAGGCGCTGCGCATCCCCACGATCCTGCCCGCGCGCCAGGGCACTGCCCTGCATCCGCGCGATGTGGCCTGAACCTGGATTGACCATGCACGACATGAAGCAAGCCCCCTCGTTCGATCAAAGCGTCATGCGCCCCGACATCCTGGGCGCGGAGTTCCTGGGCGAAGGCACGAACTTCGCCCTGTTCTCGGACCACGCCACGCAGGTCGAGCTGTGCCTGTTCGACGAATCGGGCCGGCACGAACTGCACCGGCTGGACCTGCCGGAAATGGAGGGCGGGATCTGGTTCGGCTATCTGCCCGGCATCATGCCGGGACAGGTCTATGGCTATCGCGTCCACGGCCCCTATCAGCCCGAACAGGGCCACCGCTTCAACCCCAACAAGCTGCTGCTGGACCCTTATGCCCGCGAGTTGCGCGGCCAGATCCAATGGGACGACGCCCTGCACGGCTATCAGGTGGGCGCGGACGACCTGAGCTTCGATGAACGCGACAGCGCGCCCTTCATGCCCAAGGCCGTGGTGGTGGACGCCAAGTTCGACTGGGACACCGACCGCGCGATCCGCACGCCCTGGCAGAACAGCGTGATCTATGAAGCCCATGTCAAGGGCCTGACGCAGATGCACCCGGGCGTGCCCGATGCCGATCGCGGCACCTTCCGCGCCCTGGGCAGCGACGCCGTGATCGAGCATCTGCAACGCATCGGCGCATCCGCGATCGAGCTGCTGCCGATCCACGCCTTTGCCAATGACCGTTTCCTGATGGAAAAGGGGCTGTCGAATTACTGGGGCTATTCCACGCTGGCCTTCTTCGCCCCCCATGCGCCCTATCTGAAATCGGGCCAGATCCGCGAGGTGAAGGAGGCGATCCGCAAGCTGCACAAGGCGGGGATCGAGGTGATCCTGGACGTGGTTTATAACCACACCGCCGAGGGCAACGAACTGGGCCAGACCATGTCGCTGCGCGGCATCGACAACGCGTCCTATTACCTCTTGTCGCCCGACAACCCCCGGCATGGCTTTGACACCACGGGCACGGGCAACACGCTGAACGTGGCCCATCCGATGGTGCTGCGCATGGTGATGGATTCCCTGCGCTATTGGGTCGAGGCGATGCATGTGGACGGCTTCCGCTTCGACCTGGCATCCACCCTGGGACGCGAGCCGCAGGGGTTTGAACGCGACGGGTCGTTCTTCAACGCCATCCGCCAGGATCCGGTGCTGTCGGGCGTCAAGCTGATCGCCGAGCCCTGGGACATCGGCGAAGGGGGATACCAGGTCGGCGGATACCGCTGGCCCTTCCGCGAATGGAACGACAAGTTCCGCGACGACACCCGTGCCTTCTGGCGCCGCGACCCGGGCCTGCTGCCCGCGCTGTCAGAACGGCTGGCGGGATCGCCCGTGCAGTTCAACCACAGCCACCGGCCCGCGACCAGTTCCGTGAACTTCGTCGCGGCCCATGACGGCTTCACCCTGTGGGACACGGTCAGCTACAACGACAAGCACAACGACGCCAATGGCGAGGAAAACCGCGACGGCCACGACCACAACCTGTCCGACAACCTGGGGGCCGAGGGCGCGACCGACGATCCCGGCGTCATCGCCGCGCGCATCCGCCGCGTCCGCGCCATGCTGGCCACCGTGCTGCTGAGCCAGGGCGTGCCAATGATCCTGGCGGGCGACGACATCGGCAACACCCAGGACGGCAACAACAACGCCTATTGCCAGGACAATGCGATCAGCTGGCTGGAATGGGACAAGGCGCGCGAGGAGGTGCTGGTGGCCGTCCAGGCGCTGTCGGCCTTCCGCCAGGAGGTGTCGCTGGCCCAATCCCGCTTCGGCGTCGCCCCGACGGACGCGGATGACCGCCACCCGGTCATGGAATGGCTGCACCCGCGCGGCGGCGCGATGGAGGAAGGCGACTGGCAAGACGGCGAATTGCGCTGCTTCGCCCTGCAGCAGGCCTTGCCTGGCGGCAGGAATGTGTTGATCGTGGTCAATGCGGGCGAGGATGCGGAATTCGCCCTGCCCGAGGGCGAATGGGTGCTGCGCATCGACACCTCGGCCGACGAGGTCGCGCAGGACCGTCCCCTCAGCGGCACCGTGCCGGTGCCGTGGCAAACTGTCATGGCGCTTGTGCGTTGACGCCAGGACCGCCTTCGTAAACCAGAGGAGAGAACCATGGATCAAGACCACCAGGAACGGATCAGGCAGCGCGCCCACGAGATCTGGGAAAGCGAAGGCCGCCCCGAGGGACGCGACGCCGAGCATTGGACCCGGGCCGAGGAAGAACTGAAGACCCACATGGGCAAAGACCAGCCCGCCGAAGGGGCAGAGCCGCAACCCGCGCGCGCGGCGCGGTCGGGCCGATCCGCGAAAGCGCCTGGCACGGCCAGGAAGGCCAAGGCAACGTCGCCGGAAGAACCCGCCAAGCCCAAGCGCAGCCGCAAGACCGCCAAGGCTTCTGACGAGACAGCCGAGCCGCAAGCCGAATCGACGCCTTACCTGAACGACGGCCCCTGACGGGCCCGTGCCGCGCTATTCGGCTGCCCGTGCTTTCTCAAGCTCGGGCAGGAAGCGGTTCGTGTAATCCTCGCGCACCAGGGGGCCTGCGAAGCGATAAAGGATCCTGCCCTCTCCATCGACGATGAAGGTTTCGGGCGGGGCGGTCACGCCCCAGTCGATGGCGCCGCGCCCCTTGGGATCGGTCGCGATGGCGGCGAAGGGATCGCCGTCCTGGGTCAGGAAGGCCAGCGCGTTCGCATCGGTGTCGCGCAGGTCGACGCCATAGACGGGCATCTGCTTCGACAGCTCTGTCAGCGTCGGATGCTCGGCCCGGCAGGGCGGGCACCAGCTGGCCCAGAAGTTCACCAGCTTGACGCCCGGCTGGCGCAGCATCTGATCCGTCAGTTGCACCTTGCCCGGCAGCGTTGTCTGCGGGACCGGGGGCGCCTGGCGTCCCACCATGGCCGAGGGCAGTTCGTTCGGATCGTCGCGCCCCATGCCCCACAGGAACATGCCCGCCAGGGCGGCAAAGGCCAGCGGCGGCAGCGCGACAAGAGGAGAGATCCTAGCCACGGTTTTCCTGCCTTTCCAGATCGCGCCGCGCGCGCGCATTGGCGGCCAGCGTCTGCCAGATCAACCCGCCCAGCAGCGCCAGCGACAGGCCATAGGCGCCGATCACGGCGCCCGCGTATTTCCCAAGCTCAATCATGCGCGCATCTCCCTTGCCTGCAGCGCGGCCAGACGGCGCCTGCGGATTTCGGTGCGGGTGCGGACCAGCATCAGCGACAGGAACAGCAGCCCGAAGCCCAGCATGGTCAGGTAAAGGGGGTAACGGTAAACCGCGCTCATCCGTTCGCCCGATTGCACGGACAGGCTGGCCCCCTGGTGCAGGCCCTGGTTCCAGAAGAACACGGCGTATCGCGACAGCAGCGCAAAGACCGATCCCACAAGGCACAACACGCCCGTCAGGTCGGCGGCGCTGTCGGGATCCTCGACCGCCGACCACAGCGCGATATAGCCGATATAGAACAACAGCAGGATCAGGAAGCTGGTCAGGCGCGGATCCCATTCCCACCACGTCCCCCACATGGGCTGGCCCCAGACCGCCCCGGTGATCAGGCCGATCACCGTCATCACCGCGCCGATGGGGGCAGCGGCCTTGGCGGCCAGCGCGCTGACATGGTGGCGGCGGATCAGCCAGATCAGCGACGCCACCAGCATCATCACCCAGATGTTGATCGCCATCATCGCGGCGGGCACGTGCAGGAAGACGATCTTGACGGTGGATCCCTGCCGGTAATCCTCGGGCGTGAGGAACCCCCAGACAAGGCCCGTGACCGTGCAGACCACGGCCCCCGCCACGACCCATGGCAGGACGGCGCCCGAGGTGCGCATGAACTTGACGGGGTTGGCGTATTCCCAGATCGACATGGTTCTTCCCCTAGCGCCCGCGCCCCGGCGGCTCAAGCGGCTTCACCGCAGATTGACCCGCAACGCGGCGGCTGCGGCAAAAGGTATCACGGCCAGCACCCCCGCCGTGATTCCCGCCAGAAACAGGATCGGCGCAGCCATGTCGCCGCCCTCCTGCCCGCGCCGGATCATCTCGGTCCCGAAGATCAGCGTGGGGATATAGAGCGGCAGCACCAGCAGCGACAAAAGCAGCCCTCCGCGCCGCAGGCCCACGGTGACGGCCGCGCCGAAGGCCCCCAGCATCGACAGCGCGGGCGTGCCCAACAGCAGCGACACCAGCAGCGCCGGAATGGCCGCGCCGGGCAGGTGCAGCAGGATGCCGAACAAAGGGGCGGCGATGATCAGCGGCAGGCCGGTGGTGATCCAGTGCGCCAGGGCCTTGACCGCCACCGCCCCTTCCAGCGGCAGGGGCGAGGTCGCCAGCAGGTCGAGGCTGCCATCCTCGTGATCCAGGGCGAAGATGCGGTCCAGCGACAGAAGGCAGGCCAGCAGCGCGCCCAGCCACAGGATGCCCGCCGCGATCGGTTGCAGCGCGGCGGTGTCGGGGCCGACGCCAAAGGGGACAAGGGCGCAGAGGATCAGGAAGAAGGCCACGCCCAGGCCGAAGCCCCCGCCCGCGCGCACGGCCAGCCGCAGGTCGCGGCGCAAAAGGGCGATCATGCGAAAGCCTCGTTGAAGCCTGCGGGGCGCACAACGCTGTCGGCCCGGGCGCGGAAGGGCGTCAGGTCCAGCACCCGCGCGTCCAGGCCCAGGTCGATATGGGTCGCGATCAGCGCCGCCCCGCCCTGCGCCAGATGCCCGCGCACCATGTCGGCAAAGCGCGCCACGGACGCCGCGTCCAGCGAGACGGTGGGTTCGTCCAGCACCCACAAGGGGCGGCGCGAAACCAGCAGGCGGGCAAGGCCCAGGCGGCGCTTCTGCCCCGCCGACAATGCCGCAGCCGGGCGGTCCGCCAGCGCCGCCAGATCCATCGCCGCCAGTGCTGCGGAAACATCGCCCCCGCCAAAGACCTGCGCCCAGAAGACCAGGTTCTCGGTCACAGACAGCGCGCCCTTCAGCCCGTCGGCATGGGCGGCATAGGCGACCGCGTCGTCCGGCATCTCGATCCGGCCGGTCACCGGGGGTTGCAGGCCCGCGACCGTGCGCAGAAGCGTCGTCTTGCCGATGCCGTTCGGGCCGCGCAGGATCAGGGCCTGGCCTGCGTCCAGCGTGAAGGACACGCCTTCCACCGTCCGCAGACCGCCGCGCGCGACGGCAAGGTCATGGACGGCAAGCAGGCTCACAACGGCAGCAGGGCGCAGGCCACCCGCCGCCCTTCGGACAGGGTGACGTTATAGGTCCGCGCGGCGGTGGGGGATGCCATGGATTCGACCGCCACCCCCGCATTGCGCAGCGCGGCGACCAGATCGGCGGGGGCATGGGCGACATCTGCCCCCATGCCGATGAACAGCACGTCCACCCGACCCGCCAGCGCCAGCAGGGACGCGCGGTCGTCCAGGCCCGCCCAGGGGGCACCGCCTTCCGCCGTGACCAGCACCGCGCCGTGGATGACCTTTCCGTTGATGCGGAAGAAGCCGGGGCCATAGCCATCGACCGCCGCCGCCCCGCCGAACTGGGTGGGTGTCAGCTTCATCAGGGACGTTCCGCGTTCTCGAACGGCGATGCGGCCAGCTTCGGATCCTTCCTGGACCAGTCGCGCTTGACGCCCAGCCACAGCACGATGTTCTTGGCCATGTAGATCGTCGAATAGCAGCCCACGACCACCCCGAACAGCATGGCGATCACGAAGTCGCGGATCACGTCGCCGCCGAAGATCAGCATCGCGGTCAGGGCGATGGCGGTCGTCACCGCCGTCATGATGGTGCGCGACAGCGTTTCGTTGCAGGTCAGGTTCATCAGATCCAGCAGCGGCCGCGTCTTGTACTTCATCAGGTTTTCACGCAGCCGGTCAAAGACCACGACCGTGTCGTTGCAGGAAAAGCCCAGCGTCGTCAGCAGCGCCGCGATGGTGGTCAGGTCGAACTTCAACTGGAACAGCGAAAACAGCCCGACCGTCAGCAGCACGTCATGGATCAGCGCGGCGACGCAACCGATGGCGAACTGCCATTCGAAGCGCAGCCAGATATAGGCCATGATCCCCAGGCAGGCCGCACCCACGGAATAGAGCGCCGTCTGGATCAGCTCGCCCGATACCTTCGGCCCGACCGATTCGACGGAGGCGAAGGTGATCTGCGGATCGACCTCGTGCAGGGCGGCCTCGATCTCGTTCAACTGCTCGGGCGTGACCGACCCAGTCTCATCGGTGGTGCCGATGCGGATCATGGCGACGTGGCGGTCGGCGCCGAAGCTGGGATCGAAGACCTCGGTGATGGCAAGGTCGCTGAAGCCCATGTCGTTCAGGGCATCGCGGTAATCGCCGACCTCGAAGGCGGTCGAGCTTTCGGTGCGGATCGTGGTGCCGCCCTTGAAGTCGATGCCGAAGTTCAGCCCCATCACGGCGATCAGCAGCACCGAGACGACCATCGCCACCGCCGAGATGCCGAAGGTCAGCCACTGCCAGCGGAAGAAGTTGATGTTGGTGTGGTCGGGGACAAGTTTCAGACGGAATGCCATGTGCGGTCCCCTTACAGGATCAGTTCTTTGGGCTTGCGCCATTCCAGCCACCACACGATCATCAGCCGCGTCAGGAAGATGGCCGTGAAGACCGAGGTGACAAGCCCGATGGTCAGCGTCACGGCAAAGCCCTTGACCGGACCCGAGCCCAGGAAGAACATCACCGCCGCCGCGATGAAGGATGTGACGTTGGCGTCGATGATCGCGCTCATCGCCTCGTCAAAGCCGTCGCTGATGGCTTTCGCCACGCGCTTGCCCGCGCGCAATTCCTCGCGGATGCGTTCATAGATGATGACGTTGGCATCGACCGCCGTGCCGACCGTCAGCACGATCCCGGCGATGCCAGGCAGGGTCAGCGTGGCCCCCATGATCGACATGATCGACAGGATCAGGATCACGTTGGCAATGACCGAGATCGAGGCAAAGGCCCCGAACAGGCCATAGCTTGCGATCATGTAGGCCACGACCGCCGCCGTCGCGATGACCGACGACAGGCGGCCCGCGTCGATGCTGTCCTGGCCCAGTTCCGGGCCGATGGTGCGTTCTTCAAGGAAATCCAGCTGCGCGGGCAGCGCACCGGCGCGCAGCAGGATCGCAAGCTGGTTCGCGCCGTCGAAGTCCATCGACCCCGAGATCTGGCCCGAACCGGCGGTGATGGCCTGCCGGATCACCGGGGCCGAGATCACCTTGTTGTCCAGCACGATCGCGAAGGGCTGGCCGATATTGGCGCTGGTATAGGCGCCGAACTTGCGCGCGCCGGTCGGGTTGAAGCGGAAATCGACCGAGGGCATCCCGTTCTGGTCGGTCGAGGGCACGGCGTCGGTCAGTTCCTCGCCGGTGACGACGGGGCTTTCCTCCAGCGTGTAATACAGGCCCTCCTGATCGGCGGCGGGCAGGATCACCTGCCCCACGCCGGGGCGCGCATCGGGGTTGGTGCCGGTCGCCACGACGGAATTGAAGGTCAGCTTGGCGGTGGTGCCGATCAGCGCCTTCAACTCCTCGGCCGATCCGATGCCGGGCACCTGGATCAGGATGCGGTCGGCCCCCTGGCGGACGATGGTGGGTTCGCGGGTGCCCACCTCATCGACGCGGCGGCGGATGATTTCCACGCTCTGCTGGACGGTGCGGTCGTCGGTCGCGGCCTTTTCGGCGTCCGACAACTGGATGGTCAGGGTGTTGCCCTGCGCCTGGATCGCCAGGCTTTGCTGGCCCGCGCCGGTCAGGGTGGTGACGGGGTTGGAAAAGCCGCGCACGATTTCGGTGGCGCCGGTCAAGCCTTCGGGCTTCTCGATCTCGATCTTCAGCGTGCCCTCGGGCGAGGGCAGGCGGCGGACCGCGCCAAGGGTCGCGCGTTCGTCGGCCAGCGCCCGGCGCAGTTCGGGCCACAGCGCGTCCATGCGCGCCTTGTAGACCTCGGCCACGCGGACCTCGCCCAGCAGATGCGCGCCGCCGCGCAGGTCAAGGCCAAGCGCCACGACCGAGGACGGCAGCCAGGACGGCCACCCGTCACGGGCCGCAGCCAGTTCCGGGGTCTCGACCCCCGTGCGCTCCATCTCGGCCACGGCGTCGTTGTGGGATTCGACCCGGGTATAGAACAGGTTGGGCACGGCAAAGCCGATGCCCAGGATGCACAGCCCGATGATCAGGATGCGTTTCCAACGGTCGATCTGTAGCATCTTTGCCGAAGCCCTTGAGAATGAAGTGAAAGCGTCAGCCGTTCGCCGCGACGGGCTCGGTCCGGGACAGGACTTGCGACACGGTGCCGCGCACCACGCGGACGCGGACGCCGGTGGCGATCTCGACCTCCAGCTCCTCGTCGCGGACCGATGACACCTTGCCGATGATGCCGCCCTGCGTGACGACCTGGTCGCCCTTCTTCAGCGCCGCGACCATTTCCTTGTGCTGCTTCACGCGCTTCTGCTGGGGGCGGATCATCAGGAAATACATGATCGCGAAGATCAGGATCAGCGGGATGAACTGCGCGAATGCGGCGCTGGCGCCTGCGCCGCCTGCGGCGGCCTGGGCATAGGCGGGTGTGACGAACATGGGTTGTCCTTTCGGCTGTCGCGGCGGTGTGACCCCGCCCGGATTGGCGCGCAACCTATCCCCGCCGCCCCTGCTTGGCAAGAAAGGCCGGACCCGGGACGGGCCAGGGCGGCAAACAGGATCGTGAGCGCGATCCTAGAACACGACCGGCAGCATCGACAGCACCAGCAGCGCGGCCATCGCGGCGTTGAAGGCGCGCAACCGGGCCGGGTGGGCCAGCAGCCCCTGCAATCCCTGCCCGGCGGCGGCCCAGGCCGCGACCAACGGCAGGTTCACCGCCGCAAAGATCACCGCGACCACCAGCGGACCGCCCACCCCGGCGGCATAGGCCGACAGCGCGCCAAGCGCCATCGCCCAGGCCTTCGGGTTGACCCACTGGAACGCCGCCGCCCCCAGAAAGCCCAGCGGACGGCCCGGTGCATCCGCCTGCGACGGCGGCGCGGCGGTGGCGATCTTCCAGGCCAGCCACAGCACATAGGCCAGGCTGGCCCATTTCAGCGCCCCCGCAAGGGCCGCGTTGCCCATGACGATGCGGTCCAGCCCCATTCCCAGGATGGCCACCATGGCCCCGAAGCCCAGCGACACGCCCATGATGTGCGGCACCGTCCGCCGCAGCCCGAAATTCGCGCCCGAGGCCATCAGCATCATGTTGTTCGGCCCCGGCGTGGCCGAGGTGACAAGGGAAAAGCCCGTCAGGGCAAGCAGGATCTCGGCTGTCATGAATGTCCTCGAAGCAGGCCGCAACAATGCCGCATGTGTCGCGCCATAATCTTGCAAAGATGGCTGAAAAGGCATCAATGCTGCAATCCATGAGCGTGGATGACCGGATCAACGACCGCATATTGCAGGAACTGTCCCGCAACGGGCGGCTGGCCAATACCGAACTGGCGGCGCGGGTGGGGCTGTCGCCCTCGGCCTGCCTGCGGCGGGTGCAGGATCTGGAACGGCGCGGGATCATCGTGGGCTATCGCGCGGTGATCAGCCCCAGGGCGCGCAACATCGGCTTTGTCGCCTATGTCGCGGTGGGCCTGTCGCGGCACGCCAACGACGCGCAAAAGGCGTTCGAGCGGACCTGCCTGGCCGCCCCCGCCGTCCGCGAATGCCATAACATCACCGGGACGATGGAATACCTGCTGCGGGTCGAGGTCGCGGATCTGGCCGCCTACAAGCAGTTCCACGCCGATGTCCTGGGCGCCTTTCCCTGGATCGCCACGATCACCACCCATGTGGTGATGGACAGCCCCAAGGACGAACGCGCCTGACCCTCAGCGCGCCACGGGCTGCGCGCGTTCGACAAGGCGGGCGAGGAAGCTGGCCCCGATGGGGGATATGGCGTCGTTGAAGTCATAGGCCGGGTGGTGGACGCTGGCCGTGTCGCCCTGGCCGATGAACAGGTAACAGCCGGGCCGTTCGTTCAGCATATAGCTGAAATCCTCGGCCCCCATCTCTCGCCCCGCCTCGCCCGAGATGTTGTCGGGACCGACGATTTCCTGCGCCACCTGCACCGCAAAGGCGGTCTGGTCGGGGTCGTTGACGGTGGCGGGATAGCCGGGGACGTAATCCAGCCGGATCGTCACGTCATAGGCCGCCGCCTGGCCTTCGCAGATCTGCGTCATGCGGCGGCGCACCATGTCGCGGACATGGGGGGCGAAGGTGCGCACCGTGCCGCAGACATAGGCGGTGTCGGGCACGATGTTGTCGGCGCTGCCCGCGTGGATCTGCGTGACCGAGATCGCGAGGTCGTCCAGCGCGTAATGGTTGCGGCTGGAAATCGTCTGGATCGCGTTCACCACCGCCACCGCCGCCACGATGGGATCGGCGGTCAGGTGCGGCATCGCGCCATGACCGCCCCGGCCCTGGACGTGGATCTCGAACGTGTCCACCGCCGCCATGATCGGGCCGGGCGTGGTGTTCATCATGCCCACCGGCAGGCCGGGGCTGTTGTGCATGGCAAAGACGCGGGTGATGGCGAAACGGTCCATCATGCCGTCCTGCACCATCGCCTGTCCCCCGCCGCCGTTCTCCTCGGCCGGCTGGAAGATCAGCGCGACGCGACCCGCGAAGTTGCGCGTTTCCGCCAGGTATCGCGCCGCGCCCAGCAGCATGGTCGTGTGCCCGTCATGCCCGCAGGCGTGCATCCGCCCCGGCACGGTGGAGGCATAGTCCAGGTCTGTGGCCTCCTCCATCGGCAGGGCGTCCATGTCGGCGCGCAAGCCGATGGTGGGGCCGGGCCCCTGCCCCTCGATGATGGCGACAAGGCCGGACTTGCCGATGCCGTCGTGGATCTCGTCCACGCCGAAGGCGCGCAGGCGTTCGGCCACGAAGGCGGCGGTGCCGAAGCAGTCGAAGCCCAGTTCGGGATGCCGGTGCAGGTGGCGGCGCCAGGCGGTCATGTCGTCGGAAAATTCGGCGATACGGTTCAGGACGGGCATGTGGACTAACGACCTTGGCTGTGGCAATGGCCCATCAGGACAGAAGCGAGGGGAAATCGCAATGACCGAAGCCAACCGCGACGCCGGGGCGGAAATCGCCCGCCTGATCGACATCATGGCGCAGTTGCGCGACCCGAAGACGGGCTGCCCCTGGGATATCGAGCAGGACTTCGCATCCATCGCGCCCTACACGATCGAGGAAGCGCACGAGGTCGCGGACGCCATCGACCGGCAGGCCTGGGGGGAACTGCCAGGCGAGTTGGGGGATCTGCTGTTGCAGGTGGTCTTTCACGCGCAGATGGCGCGCGAGGCGGGGATGTTCGATTTCGCCGATTGCGCGGCGGCGGTGTCCGACAAGCTGGTCTTCCGCCATCCGCATATCTTCGGGAACGAAAGCCGCGACAAGTCCGCCGAACAGCAGGTCAAGGACTGGGAAGCGATCAAGGCCGTCGAACGCGCGGACAAGGCGGAACGCGGCACCCTTGACGGCGTGGCCCTGGGCCTGCCCGCGCTGACGCGGGCGGTGAAGCTGCAGAACCGCGCGGCGCGCGTGGGCTTTGACTGGCCCGGCCCGGCGGATGTGCTGGACAAGATCGTCGAGGAAACGGCCGAACTGGTCGAGGCGCGCGACACCCTGGGGCCCGAGGCGCTGGAGGAGGAGTTCGGCGACCTGATGTTCGTGATGGCGAACCTGGCGCGGCACTTGAAGATCGACCCCGAGCAGGCGCTGCGCCGGGCGAATGCCAAGTTCACCCGGCGGTTCGGGGCCATCGAGGCGGCCTTGGCCGAACAGGGCCGCCGCCCCGAGGACAGCGACCTGGCCGAGATGGACCGGCTGTGGGATCAGGCGAAGGCTGCTGAATAGGGGGCTTTGCCCCCGGCCCTGCGTCAGTCCGGGCTTCGCCCGTTCGTCGCTGAAAAAGGTCCACCGGACCTTTTTCCGGGCGCTCCTCACCCCCCAAGATATTTGGATGAAGAAGAAGCCGTCAGGCGGCGAGGTGCGTCACCTGCCGCAGAGCGGCGTCATAGACCTCGATCCCGCCTTTGGAGGCGCCTTCCGACAGGGTGCGTTTCCAGCCGCGCGCGCCGGGCATTCCGTGGAACAGGCCCAGCATGTGCCGCGTGATCTGGTGCAGCCGCCCGCCCGCCGCCAGGTGCGCGGCGATATGGGGGCGCATGGCCTGGGCGACCTGTTCGGGATGGTCGAAGGGCGGCGTCTCGCCCCACAGCTGGTCGGCCCGGCCCAGGATGTCCCAGGGCTGGTGATAGGCGGCGCGGCCCACCATCACGCCGTCCATGACGCGCAGGTGATCGCGCGCGGCATCAAGGCCGGGGATGCCGCCGTTGACCGACAGGTGCAGGTCGGGAAACTGCTGCTTCATCCGGTGGACCAAGGGATAATCCAACGGGGGAATGTCGCGGTTTTCCTTTGGACTCAGCCCTTGCAGCCAGGCCTTGCGCGCGTGGATCGCGATGCGCCGGACGCCCGCCGCGCGCATGGTGTCCAGAAAGGCGGGCAGCACGTCCTCGGGCACCTGGTCGTCCACGCCGATGCGGCATTTGACCGTCACCTCGACCCGGCTGGCCTCCATCATGCGGGCCACGCAATCGGCGACCAGATCGGGCGTCTTCATCAGCACCGCGCCGAAGCAGCCCGATTGCACCCGGTCGCTGGGGCAGCCGACATTCAGGTTGATCTCGTCATAGCCCCAATCGCCCGCGATCCGCGTGGCCTGCGCAAGCTCCGCCGGGTCCGATCCGCCCAGTTGCAGCGCCACGGGATGTTCGGAAGCGTCGTAATCCAGCAGACGCGGCCGGTCGCCATGGATGATCGCAGGGGCCGTGACCATTTCCGTGTAAAGCAGCGCGCGGCGCGACATCAGCCGGTGGAAGACGCGGCAATGCCGGTCTGTCCAGTCCATCATGGGGGCAATACTAAGCTTGGTATAGTCACAAACCATTGTATTTATTCTGTTTTCTTCCATTTTGACTGCCCGACAGATGGCCCATTTTATGTATGATCTTGCGTGTTTTTGCGTATGACTGCTACAAGTATGACAGCGGAATCATACCCACGAGCCGGAGTCATACGCATGGCAACGATAGCCGAACGCAAGCGCAAGGACGGGACTGTATCCTACGTTGCCCAGATCATCAAACGCGCCCACAACTTCCACGACTCTAAGACCTTCGACAGCCGCAGGGTTGCCGAGGCATGGGCGGCAAAGCGTGAGAAAGAGATACAGGCAGACATTGAAGCTGGACGCCCGATCACCAAGCAGAAGATCAAGACCAAGACCCTAGGCGATGCCATAGACCTTTATATCAACGAGTCGATGAACCCCATTGGAAAGACCAAGACGCAGGTTCTTCGGACGATCCAGAAGGAATACGGCCCCGAGATTGCGGACGTTCGCTGCGACTTGATCACATCTAAGACCATCATAGAGTTTGCCAAAACCCTGCATGACCGGGACTGCATCACTTCGGCCTCAACCGTGCTGAACTACATGTCTCACCTGTCTTCCATCTTCGCCATTGCCCGTCCCGCGTGGAACATGCCCTTGGACGAAAAGGCGATGAAGGAGGCGATGACCATTTGCAAGAAAATGGGCTACACGAAGAAATCAAAATCCCGAACCAGGCGACCATCAATTGAAGAAATCAATAGTCTTATGCAGTATTTCTTGGATAAGAGAATTACTCGCCCGAACGTCAACCCGATGCACAAGATCATTGCATTTGCGCTTTTCTCAACCCGGCGGCAGGAAGAAATCACCCGTCTGCAATGGTCGGATTACGATCCAAAACACAAGCGTATTCTAATTCGGGATATGAAGCATCCGGGCGAAAAGATTGGCAATGATGTGTTTGTCGATTTGCCTGATCCTTGCTGCGATATTATTGAAACAATGCCGAAGACCGGAACTTATATCTTCCCGTATGGTGTTGATGCTATTTCCGCAGCGTTCACACGAGGATGTAAATTCCTTGAAATCAAGGATTTGCATTTTCATGATTTGAGACATGAAGGTATCAGCCGGGTAATGGAGATGGGTTATACCATTCCTCAAGCTGCGAAAGTTTCGGGCCATAAGTCCTGGCAATCATTGCAGCGGTATTCCCATATCGACAAATCAGGTGATAAATGGGAAAACTGGGAGTGGATCGAAAAGCTTAAAAATCTAAACCTAGACAATAAGAAAATTACTAAACGAACATCTTAATTCAGCGCCAAATCACCCGAAATTCGGCACGAATCCCCCCGGATTGAGTAATATACAGCAAGTTTGTAATCAGAGGTTTTATGAAAAATTTCAAAATCTTCTGCGCTCCTATTGCGCCAGTTACCTATTGGCGTTCTTGAGAATTTTTGCAATTCCCTGATCATCTCCTTATCAACCACTTTACAATTTTGAAGGCAATTTGATTCGCTGGATAGACATGTATATGTAACGCTCGTTATAATAACTCTGTCATTTTCATCTAAAACGGCTTCTCGCTTAACAGTTAGACCAGATTGCGGCAATGGCAAATTATGTGATATAATACGAACACGCTTACTAAAGTCAAGAAGCCAAGAATTGAAGTCTCTGGGATAAACATCAGAATTTCCAAAAACTTTTTCAATTTCTTCGATTCCACTTACTCCAAGTTCGAGTTTTCCGGGGAGAAATAGATCACTGGCATTCTTTCGCTTCGTGCTTGTTTCAGGTTGCTGCTGTGCTCTTATATCTGACTGCTGCAATATTGGAACAAATTCACTGCTATCAGCTTCTCTACCACTTGATGTTGCTATAAACAAAATTCCGATAACGATGCAAAAAACCGAAAAAAACACAGCTGCTCGGTAATTAGGATTATCCCCCTTGAACTGAAAGTAAGCAAGCGCAGCAATAATAATTAAGCAGGTTATTGCTAAAGCGAGCGGATTATTGCTACCACTGACAATGATATCCTTCAGTCCCGTGAAAATCACTTCGGGGTCTGTTGCCATAAAAGATCACCAAAGTAGCAAGTGGCACTAGTGGCACTAGCTAGCAATGTGCAACATGCACCCTTATCGTGCAACAGAAATTATCGCTACGACCTGATCTTGCACAATGTGTAATTTTCACCCTAGATAAAGGACAAGTCGTTGATATAAAACTGATTTGGAACATTTTTTTAATTTCCTATGTTATCGGAATCATCCCCTCCCAGGAATTATATAATAGAATTTTCCAGTTGTAATTTTTCAGTAAAAAATTATGGATTTCGTGCTTTAGATAGAACATGCTTCTTCGGCGCCCTGCGCGTGACTGCTGCCGCGGTTAGTTTATCCTCCTGACTTCAGAACATTGTAAACGCTAGCCCGGCTGATACCCAGCCGCCGAGCAATGTCGGACGCACCTATACCAGCAGCCCGAAGTTCTACGACTTGGGCCACCTTCCGAAGGGCTGTTGGTGCGCGACCCTTGTATTTGCCTTCGGCCCTGGCCTTGGCAATCCCTTCGCGCTGACGTTCAAGCATTATACTCCTCTCGAACTCTGCCACGCCCCCCAGGATGTTGAGCATGAGCATCCCAGTAGGAGTCGAAGTATTGATCCCTAGCCCGAGGATGTTGAGCGCTGCCCCCTTTGCAGTAATCTGTTTTAGTAGTTCGTGCATGTGGGGAACAGATCGCGCCAGGCGGTCAAGTTTGGTCACGACGAGGGTGTCACCTTCTCGAAGAAAGTCTACCGCAGCGGCTAATTGCTCTCGCTTCACCACATCAACTGACGAGATTTGCTCTCGAAAAATTTTCTCGCACCCTGCGGAGTGAAGATCACGTAATTGGGCTTCAATGCCCGCTAGTTGGTCAAGAGTAGAAGTGCGAGCGTAACCTACGAGCAAGAACTAGCCTCATCTGTATAACACGATTCTTAGACTATCTTAGACTTTTGTCTAAAAAATGCAAACCCATTCTATTTGAACGCTAATGGCTGTTCTGGGAGATGTTCAACATGGCCACGCCCTAGATAAGCAAATCATGGGGGAAAACCGCGAAGGAAGCGTTGACCCATGCCAGCGAACCTCTCATCTTCCTGCTATTCGCAAAGTTGGTTAGACCATGGACCATCATTATACACTGTTCATTGATGAGGCGGGTGACGACAAGGTTGAACGCCTCAAGCCTTCCGTGTTGGATGGGAACTCGGAATGGCTGTGTTTGGGCGGGTATCTGATCCGGGCAGAGGCAGAACCCGATTTGGATCGTCGCAGAGATGAAATCTTACGCTCCATAGGGGGGCAACCCGGAGGGGTTCTGCACTACCAGAAGCTTCACCCGAAGAACCGGGTGAAGGCTGCGCAGACGCTGGCGACTAAAACCTATGCCGCGCGTGGCTTTGTCGTGTGCTCCTGCAAGCGAACAATGGTGAACCACCACAACGCCCGTGCCGCCGCCGCCACAAGCAATCAGCGCGACTACCTTTACAACTGGGTCGTGCGCCTGCTGTTGGAAAGAGTGACCGCCTACGTCGCGAACCACGCCCAGCGCCATGGGATGAAAAAGCCTGTCTTGCGCATCGTGATGGCGAGTCGTCGGGGGCACCACTTCGGGCAGTTCAAAGCCTACGTGCAGCAACTGATCAATCAGGCGACGGCGGGAACGACTTACCTATCCACCCGGCAGATTTCTGCGGAGGTGCTACGCTACAACCTGATCGAACTCGCCCACGCCCCTACCCAGGCGGGCCTGCAATTGGCCGATGTGCTGGTTAGCGCCTTTTTCCAGTCCATCGAACAAGCTTCGGCCCATCACGCCGATAAGGTGGCTATGCACCTGCGCCCACTCATGGCGGAACGTAGGACAGCCAGCGGACGCCAGACACGACGCGATGGTGAGGGGGTGACGTTCTTTCCTGACCGGCGGGCAGTGCATCTGCTGACCGCCGACCAGACTAAGTTCTTCGAACATTTCGGCTATGACATGGGATGGCTAAAATCACGCAAAGCGCAGAAAAACCAGCAATATTTTACTCAATCCCAGCGCATGTGGTCGCGCGAGGCATAGATGTTTCGGCTTGTCGGTAGGCGGAGGGAAGTGGTTTAACGCTCGAAAAGTCATTGAGGGGACGGCCATGAGCCACGAGGATATTGATCGAATCCTTTTGCAATTTCGAGAACTTTCCAGCGACGAGCGCGGCAAGGGCCGGATGTTCGAACGGCTGATCGCAAACTACCTTGTCAAAGACCCCCAGTATTCCGACCTCTTGGAACACGTCTGGCTTTGGGAGGAATGGCCCGACAGGAAGGGCGCAGATACTGGCATCGATCTCGTCGCCCGTGAAAAGGCGACCGGAGACTACTGGGCGATTCAGTGCAAATTCTTTGACCCAAGCCACACGATCCAGAAACCCGACATCGACTCCTTCCTGTCGGCATCAGGCAAGCAGTTCGCCACCAATGATGGCAGCAAGCAGTTCGCGCGCCGCATCGTCGTGTCGACCACCGACAAATGGAACCGAAACGCCGAAAGCGCCATCGAAGGGCAGACCATCCCTGTTTCTCGGATCAGCCTGTCCGACCTTGCCGAAAGCCCAATTGACTGGACAGAATTCAGCCTCACCCGGCCTGACCTGATCCGCCTGCGCCCCAAGAAGACCCCTCTGCCGCATCAGGATGAAGCCATCGCCGCCGTGCTGGACGGCATGGAAACGGTTGACCGGGGTAAGCTGATCATGGCCTGCGGCACCGGCAAGACCTTCACCTCCCTGCGGCTGGCCGAAAGCATCGTGCCCGAGGGGGGGGCGCGTCCTATTCTTGGCCCCGTCTATTTCACTGGTGGCACAGACGCTGCGGGAATGGACAGCGCAGGCGCATGACCCGATTCATGCCTTCGTCGTCTGTTCCGACAGCAAGGTGGGCCGTGATGAGGAAGACCTTCGCACCCATGACCTTGCTTATCCGGCCACTACTGACGCCCGCAAGCTAGCATCAGCGGCACAGGCGCTGACCCATGGGCGGCGTGTCGTCGTCTTTTCCACCTACCAGTCCATCCAGGTTGTCGCGGATGCCCAGCGCGCCGGGCTTGGCGATTTTGATTTGATAATATGCGACGAGGCACACCGGACAACCGGCCTGACCTTGCCGGGCGAAGACCCATCAGACTTCGTGAAGGTCCACAGCAACGGCGTCGTGCGAGGGGCTAAGCGCCTCTACATGACCGCCACGCCCCGCATCTATGCCGATGCATCCAAGACCAAGGCCGATCAGAACGAAGCTGTCCTGTTCTCAATGGACGATCCCGATACCTTTGGGCCAGAGTTCTATCGGCTAGGGTTCGGGAAGGCAGTCGAACGCGACCTTCTGTCAGAATACAAGGTGCTTATTGTCGCCGTTGAGCAGGACAAGATGGGCGACATAGCGAACCGCTACAACCGTGCCTATCGGCTGGATGACAAGAAGGCTATCGACATCAACTTCGCCACCAAGATCGTGGGTAGCTGGAAGGGCCTTTCGAAAAAGGGTCTTGTCCTGGTAGACGAGGACGGTGAACAGGAAGACCTGACCGAAGACACCGAACCGATGCGCCGCGCCGTGGCCTTTTCGCGGTCCATCAAGGCATCGCAACAGATGACCGAGGTGTTCGGCAAACTGGCCGAACTTTATGCCGAGACCTATCAGCCCGAAGAAGTGCCCGACATGGTGGATTGCCACCTGCAACATGTCGACGGCACGATGAACGCCCTGCAACGGTCTTCGGCGCTGGACTGGCTGAAAGATAACCCCGGTTCGGGCAAGTGCCGTATCCTGTCGAATGCCCGTTGCCTGTCAGAAGGTATCGACGTTCCCGCGCTGGACTCCGTGGTGTTTTTCGACACTCGGGAATCCATCGTCGACATCGTGCAGTCAGTCGGTCGCGTCATGCGCAAGGCGGAAGGCAAAAAATACGGCTACATCATCCTGCCCGTCTGCATGCCATCCAAGAACGTGGCCGACTACAACAACTACATCGAAGGCGACCCGCAGTTCCGCAGCATCTGGAAGGTGATCAAGGCCCTTCGCGCCCATGATGACAGCTTGGTCGACGAAGCCGAGTTCCGCCGCAAGATCAAGGTTGTTTCGGGCGGCGAAAAGACCGGCGAGGGCGAAGGCGGCGGCGGCGATACCCTGCCCTTGGATTTCCCGGCCCTGCCAATCGACGCTATCAGCGAAGCCGTTTATGCCGCTATCCCCAAGAAGCTGGGCGACCGCGAGTATTGGAGTGAATGGGCCAAGAGCATTGGTCCCGTTGCCGAACGCTTGATCGCTCGCATCAACGCCATGATCGCGGGCAGCCCGGAGGTGGCCGAGGAATTCGCCCGCTTCGTTAAGGGCCTGCAAGACACGCTAAACCCCGCCGTCACATCCGAAGACGCCGTGGAAATGCTGGCCCAGCACATCCTGACCATGCCTGTCTTTCAGGCCCTGTTTGCGGGGACCGATTTCCCGGCCCACAATGCCGTAGGCAAGGCGCTGGAAGCCATTGTCCAGAAGCTTGATGCTGGATCGGTGGACAGCGAGACAGAGGGCATGCAACGCTTCTACGACAACGTGCGCGAACGCATCAGCCTGGCAAAAAGCGACAAGTCGAAACAAGACATCATCCGCAACCTTTATGACACGTTCTTCAACAATGCCTTCCCCCGCATGGCGGAACGCCTTGGTATTGTATACACTCCCGTGCCCGTAGTGGATTTTATCCTGCGCAGCGCCGATGCCGCCCTGCGTCATCACTTCCGACAATCACTGTCCAGCAACGGGGTGCAAATTCTTGACCCCTTCACCGGGACAGGCACCTTCCTTGTCCGGCTGATCCAGTCAGGGTTGATCAAATCCGAAGATTTGGCCCGCAAATACGATAATGAACTGCATGCCAATGAACTTGTCCTGCTAGCCTATTACATCGCCACGGTAAATATTGAGACTGCCTACCACAGCGCGGCAGGCAGCTATCGCCCGTTTGACGGGATGATCCTGGTCGACACTTTCCAGATGACCGAGAAAGACGATCTTGTGGACCGGGTGGTTTTGCCGGAAAACAACGAACGGGTCGAACGGCAACTGGCACAGCCCATTCAGGTAATCGTCGGCAACCCGCCCTATTCGGCGCAGCAAGACAGCGAGAATGACAATAACAAGAACCTGACCTATCCCACGCTGGACGGGCGCATCCGGTCAACCTATGCTGCCAAATCAAATGCTAAGCTGCTAAAAAATCTCTACGACAGTTATATCCGAGCGATCCGCTGGGCATCCGACCGGATCGAAGATCGCGGCATCGTCGCCTATGTGACCAATGGGTCTTTCCTTGAGGCCAACAATATGGACGGGCTGCGCCTGTCGCTGGCCGAGGAATTTAGCCACCTTTACATCTTCAACCTGCGAGGCAATCAGCGCACTTCGGGTGAAGAGTCGCGGCGTGAAGGCGGCAAGGTTTTCGGTTCAGGTTCCCGCACCCCGGTTGCCATCACCATCATGGTGAAAGACCCGGCCCACGAAGGCCCCTGCCAGCTGCATTACCATGACATTGGCGATTACCTCACCCGCGAAGAAAAGCTAGCCATCGTCGACGACTTCGGCAGTATCGACCGAATGACATGGCAGCGTTTGCGCCCTAACGCCGAAGGCGACTGGGTCAATCAACGCGATCCAGCCTTTGATGCCTTCGTTCCCTTGGGCGACAAGGAAGGCACCGAGGGCGGCGCGATTTTCGATATGTATTCCCAAGGAGTCCTGACCTCGCGCGATGCCTGGGCTTACAACTCGGGCAGAGCGGCGCTGGCCGAGAACATGGGCCGCATGATCGAAACCTATGAGACCGAGCGGGACCGCTACGCCCGTGTCTGCGGTGGGCTGCAAAAGGACGAACGGCCGCTACTGGAAAAAGTCGTCGACACCGACGCACGCAAGATCAGTTGGTCGCGTGCTTTGAAAGCCGATGCCTCTCGAAACAAAGGCTATGCCTTCGATAACAACGCTATTGTGCAGGGGGCCTATCGTCCCTTTCAACGGCAATGGCTCTACTTCGACCGCCGCATGAACGAAATGGTCTACCAACAGCCCCGCCTGTTTCCGACACCCCGGCATCAGAACCTTGCGTTTGCCGTGACAGGTATCGGGGCGTCGAAGGGCTTTTCTGCCCTCGTCTGCGATGCCGTGCCCAATTACCACATGCACGACTCCGGCCAGACCTTCCCCCTCTACTGGTTTGAAAACCCCGAGGACTCCCGCAGCAAGCGGCAGTCGGAAATGTTCTCCGATGCCGCCCAGATCGACGCAGACGGCTACATCCGTCGCGATGCGATTTCCGACTGGGCGCTGGGTGAGTATCGCCGCCGCTACGGAGACGACAGCATCACCAAGGAAGACATCTTCTGGTATGTCTACGGCATCCTGCATTCCCCCGAATACAAGGATCGCTTCGCCGCCGACCTGAAAAAGATGGTCCCCCGCATCCCCTTCGCCGCCAACTTCCGCGCGTTCAGCAATGCGGGCCGCGAACTGGGACAGTGGCACCTGGGATACGAGACGGTGGAGCCCTACCCGCTAACCGAGGATTGCAGCCGTCTAGTAATGGAAGCCGCCGACTGGCGCGTTCACAAAATGGTCTTCGGCAAGCGCGGTGGCGAAAAGGATAAAACGGTGATCGTCTACAACGCGCATGTCACCCTGCGCGGCATCCCGCTAAAAGCCTACGACTATGTGGTGAACGGCAAATCCGCGCTGGAATGGGTGATGGAACGCTATGCTGTAACCATCCACAAGGAAAGCGGCATCAGGAACGATCCGAATGACTGGTCCGAAGACCCGCGCTATATTGTTGATCTGGTAAAGCGGATCATCCGCGTCAGCTTGGAAACCGTGCGGATCGTTGCGGCGCTGCCGCCGCTGAATGAACAGGCGTAACAACACGCGCTGGACGAAAGGCAAGCGATAGCCCTTTGTCCAGCGCACTTTTCTGAACGGGTGTTTGCATCCAAATTTGCATGTTGCTCATGGGGCCTCACGACCACGCCAGACGCTCCTCAATAGCCATCCGAGCACTAGTTACAAAGTCGCGCTCGCCATCATCCATGGCAGAATAGAACTTCGCTACATTGCTTAACAAAGCAGTCATTTCGGAACGGCCCTCAACCCCCGCAAGATGCTTACCCTCCCGAAGTCCCGCCTCAAGCGCATCCAGGCGGGCAGTGATCTTATCACTAACGCTCAATCTTTGTCTTCCAGATAGTTAAAGTTTCGGCTTGATATTCTTCTTCTGCATCATCTCCGCAATGATGAAGGAATGTTCACCTAGCGGTCCAGCCCACTTTTCATTCGGATCATAGCCAACAATACTAACAAGTTCCGAGCGCCCAGGACTTTCCAATGGCATAGAAGCCAGAATATCTAAGGCTTCTGATCTGGAAATTTTCTTTTTCATCTTTCCCTCAACCAATTCTACACGATATTTACCACCAAAAAATTGAGCCTACCGCAACACCACCAGTCTAATGTTTAGGATGGCAGACCTATATTGGCAGGGAGCTTTACGAATTTTTAACCCGGTCCGGGGCGTGACAGCTCCGGCAAGGTCTTGACTGGTGACTACCTTGTCTATGCCAACAGCTTCGAAGTTGGCTGGACAAAATGGGTGACGCTACAGGATTGGCGCCTGTCAGTGGCGGAACATCGAAGATCATCAGCATGGGTTCATCCGCGACGGGGCAGCTGTAGACGCCGCCAGAGGGGTAAGAGATTCCCTCATGCTGAAGCCCTACATGACGGCCACTCTTGGGGCGACAAGCCGCCAAAGGGCTAAGCCCGGATTTCCCCGCCCGAGCGCCCGCGTTTGCGGCCCCTGCGCTGACTCATCCCTGAAATTTAGCCGTTTTAGGGGCTTTTTAAGCGGGTTGAGGGTATTCACCCTACCAGGAATAGCTAAGCCCCATCAGCGGGCTTTCTACGGCTTGTGCGGGGCTTTGTCGCCAGAACGCCACCGAAGAGTCGTTCGGCAGCGGCAGGACAGCAGAACGGCACATGTGACGTGAGGCGGAACGCCGAACCAAACGGAATACGGGATTATCAGGAAAGAATATTTATCAATCGCCTTCGCCGATGATCTTCAAACAATGCGAAATGATCATGAGACAGTGAGGTTAGACGCGGCAGCGGATAACCGAACCCCATAGAGATTTTCAGTCTTTGAAGGTTCTAGTCAAAAATGATAAAGGACTATCAAGAGAACGGGTCAGCGGGGCGCGCAACGTGCCGATGCCCTTCCGACGAGCCTTGGTGAGGAAGGAAGGACTTTGATCTTTATCCCATAGGCATCATACATTAGGCAGTCACTTAGGCCGCAGGCCGTCAAACTCTCACCTGATAAAGGATTTCATTTTTTCAAATTATGAAAGCCAAATATCTACTCTAAATTAGAAAGGGTATATGTGAAGAAACATATACCCATCTTAATTCTTGGGTATGGAGTCCATAATGAATCTTCACATATACCCTTCTTAATTTTCACAAGTCAGACTGCGCTGCGACGACGCCAAGTTCAATCCTCATTGGGGGCTTGGTTTTGCTGACTTCATTCCTCATGGGGCTTGCTGTTCATTCCGCTTCATGCTATAGACAACCGTAGTCGGTTTAGCCGATTCGCTGTCATGTTCAATCCTTGCGTTTGCGCATGGCAGTCATTCCCAAACATCAAATCTTTTCGGGTCATTTCGGCCCCTTTTTTGGCGTTTTGGAAAATCGATACAAACCAGCTACATTAGTCAATTCTTTCGGATGATGAATTTTGGGACCGCTGTAGGGTCAGGAAGTCATGAGCCTGACCCGAAAGCACTAAAAGCCCGTCTGTCAGCGCCGCAGGATGACATCCCAAGATTAATATCATCACATTGGAAGGAAGCCAGATGACACACGAATTCCGGTCATGCAAAAACAAACATTGCGGTAGAGCGTTCCCTGTTCCCGCTAAGAAGGGTCGCGGTGCGCCACAGACGCTTTGCCCGCAGTGCAAAGTGGATAACCACAAGGCCACGATCCGTAGGAGCAGCGCGAAGAAAAATACTGTTGCTTACGCCCTTCATGAACACATGACCAAAAAGTTTCATAAGCGATTTTCCTCCAAAGGAACTATCGAGTGCCAATCGTTCCTGAATGCGCTTTTTGAAGAAATTCACCAAAATCCCGATGCAGTTCCGCCAGTCTTCCGCCGCGCTTTCACGAACAGAGTCGATGCGAAAGGTAAAGGCGCACATATGCTATCAACGTTCTTCGGCGCATTTTGTCGCGAGAAGCGTGGCTTATGGATGTTTTTCATTTTTGATAAAAACCCTACAGATGAACAAGTTCAGCAATGGGAAGCACTGGAGAAAGCGGCCCGCGCTAAGGATAAGGGTATTAATGATTACATTTCCTATGACATGTCTTGCGTCCAATGGCTGATGAAAGGCTTCGAGTTTGGAAATGATTCTATCATTGATGATGAAGATTTGAGCCTTGATGACAATAACGTTGATGCGGACAGCAATGAGGCAAATAAAGAGTTTGAACTTATTCCGTTCGAACGCAAGACCCCCAAAGCGCAAGCCCCGAAAACAGTCAAAGATGTTCTCTACGAATACATCATTAAGAATGAGAATAGAGGCACGACGGGTCGCGTGACTATCATCCCGTTGATGGTCAAGTTGCGGGGCTTCGACCGGAACGAAGTTGAGCAAGCCCTTCTTGAATTACAGACTGATGGGCTGATCATGCTTGATGAATTCAGCAACCAGTATCGAACAATCAAGCGTGCGGCCTGATCCAAACACTACATCAAAACACGCGAAGGCGATGGCTCCAGGACCGTCGCCTTTTTTCATTCTAGAGAAAGGATATTGAATGGATACACTTTGGATGCTGACCGGACGCTATCAGGGTCTCCCCCTGATTCCGGTGGATCGTGTGGTGGAAGACTTCTTTCCCCACCTGAACCGAACGAATTTCTTACGGAAGGTCACTGACGGTCACATTGCCCTGCCCTTGGTGAACGTCGAAGCTTCGCAGAAGTCAGCCAAAGCGATTCACCTGGCCGTTCTGGCTTCCTATCTGGACGCCAGACACGAGGTAGCACGGCGCGAGTTCGAACAGTTCCACGCCTGACTCAAGCGATTCAGCGACTTACTAACCGCGCGTATGACTATTTTGTATGATTCGAAAGTGTAGGAAAGCATAGCGCCTTGTTATCGCTAGGCTTTCCTACCTGTCGCTAAAATCCATCATGGGGGCGACGGACAGGGTCGCGGCGTCGGTGGCAGAGGGTTTCATCATGCGACGACGCGGCAAAAGGGAAAGATGGTGGGTGATAACGGATTTGAACCGCTGACATCTTCGATGTGAACGAAGCGCTCTACCGCTGAGCTAATCACCCGTGGGCGCAGCATCTAGCAGGCGTGAAAGCCGACCGCAAGGGCGAATCGGCGGTATCAATCCGAGACAGAGGGCCGGGCGGACTGACGGATGCTGCCGGGCCGCCGGCGCAGGCGCAGGGTGATGATCTCGCCGCCCCGCTGGTCCCGTTCCAGGTTGACGCGGGCCCGGCCAAGGGGCGGCACGGCCAGGGTCTCGCCTGCGGACAGGGCCTTGCCCAGTTGGGCCAGCGTGGCCTCGATGATGGGGCGGGCGTCCGCCTTCTTGGCGCCGCTGGCGGCCACCACGCGGTCCACGAAATCCTTTTTCTGAAGAACCTGCGCTGGCTGAGGATTGCGGGGCCGGTCCCCGGACCCGTCTTCAGTCCCAAGACGCTTAATCATCACCCAAACTCCGTTAACTAGAACACGGAGTTCAGCGTGAGACGACTTTGACCCAAGGTCAACATTATTCTTAGCTTTGAGTCGCCTTCCTGCAGGAAGGCGCCGCGCAGCCTGGGGGATGCGCGGCGCCTATCGGTGTCAGCCCTTGCCCGGCTTGCCGCCCTTGCGGGGGGCCGCGAACTTGCCGCGTTCCTTGCCGCCCTCGGGGCGCGCGGCCTTGGCGCGGAAGCCGCCGGGCTTTGCGGCGTTGTCGCGCGGCGGCTTGCCGGTCCTGGCGCTGCGGTCCTCGGGCGTCCAGCGGGGCTTCTTGGGCTTGGCCGGGGCCTCGTCCGAGGCCTCGCGCGGGGCGGGCCTTTTCCACTCTGCCTCGGGCTTGCGGGGGGCGGGACGCTCGGCCGGGCGGGGGGCGCGGTCCAGATCCGGCTCTCCCTCCAGGCGGCGCATGGTCAGGCCGGGCTCAAGCTCCATCGCCTTGCCGAACCTGCCGGCCTGCTCCACGGCGATCTGGACGAAGGTCTCGTCCTGGCGCACGCGGATGGCGCCGATGGCGTCACGGTTGATGCCGCCGCCGTCGCAGATCTTGGGCAGCAGCCAGCGCGCCTCAGCCCGGCCCGTGTGGCCCACGGACAGCTGGAACCAGACCGCCTCGCCAAAGGGCGGGCGTTCGCGGGCGGCAGCGGGGGCGCGGTCCTGCAGCACCGTCAGTTCCTCGGGGGCGGGGCGGCCTTCGCGCCACAGGGCGATAAAGGCCTGGGCCACCCGCTGGGCGCCGAATCGGTCCAGCAGCATCTGCGCCATGCCCGCATCGTCATCGGTGCCGTTCTTCAGCGCGGGATGATCCAGCATCCGGGTATCGTCCTGCGCCCGAACCTCGTCGGCAGAGGGCGCCGGTCCCCATTCCGCATCCACACGCGCACGCTTCAGCAGCATCTGCGCCTTGCGCAGGTCGGCGGGCGTCACGATCAGGGCGGACACGCCCTTGGCCCCTGCCCGGCCGGTGCGGCCGGAACGGTGCAGCATCGTGTCGGAATTGGTGGGCAGGTCGGCATGGATCACCAGCTCCAGCCCCGGCAGGTCGATGCCGCGCGCGGCCACGTCGGTCGCCACGCAGACCTTGGCGCGCCCGTCGCGCAAGGCTTGCAGCGCATGGGTGCGTTCCTGCTGGGAAAGTTCGCCGGACAGCGCCACGGCCTTGAAGCCGCGGTTGCCCATGCGGGCCAGAAGGTGGTTCACGTTGGCCCGCGTCTTGCAGAAGATGATCGCGGTTTGCGCCTCGTGCAGGCGCAGCAGGTTGAAGATCGCGGGCTCGCGGTCGCGGGCGGCCACGGTGAAGGCGCGGTATTCGATATCCCCGTGCTGGCGCGATTCGCCCTGGGCCGCGACGCGCAACGCGTCCTTCTGGAAGGTCCGGGCCAGTTGCTCGATCGCGGGCGGCACCGTGGCCGAGAACATCAGCGTGCGCCGATCCTCGGGCGCGGATTGCAGGATGAATTCCAGATCCTCGCGGAAGCCCAGGTCCAGCATCTCGTCGGCCTCGTCCAGCACCGCGACGCGCAGGGCCGAAAGATCCAGCGACCCACGCTCGATATGGTCGCGAAGGCGGCCGGGGGTGCCGACGACGATCTGGGGATTGCGTTCCAGCGCGCGGCGTTCGCCGCGATAGTCCATGCCGCCCACGCAGGTGGCGATCCGGCCGCCCGCCTGCGCGTAAAGCCAGCCCAGTTCGGCGGCGACCTGCAAGGCCAGTTCCCGCGTGGGCGCGATGGCCAGCGCCAGGGGGGCCACCGCATCGGGCAGCATGTCGCCGTCCAGCAGTTGCGGCGCGATGGCAAGCCCGAAGGCCACCGTCTTGCCCGATCCGGTCTGGGCCGAGACCAGCATGTCGCGCCCCTGCGCCTTGCTTTCCAGGACCGCGTCCTGAACCGAGGTCAGGCTGGCATAGCCCTTGGCCGCCAGCGCCGCGGCCAAGGGCGCGGCTATCATATCGTTCGTCATAAACTTCGCCAGGATGGGGGGTGCGGACACCCGTGAAGGCACCGCGATCCTTGCGACAGACATCTCCCCGCGTCCGCCGCCCTGGATGTCAGGGCCGAAGGACCGGCTTTTAGGGGATCAGACCCGGGAAGTCAAAGGAAATAGGCCCTCAGCCCATGCCAAGCGCCTGCTTGTACATTTCCAGGATCGCCTCCTCCTCGGCGATGTCGTCGCGGTCGCGCTTGCGCAGCGCCACGATCTTCTTCATCACCTTGGTGTCATAGCCGCGGGCCTTGGCCTCGGCCATCACCTCTTTCTGGCGTTCGGCGATGTCCTTCTTTTCCGCTTCCAGCTGCTCGAACTGCTCGATGAACTGGCGCAGCTCATCCGCCGCGACGCTGTAGGCCTGCTCGTCCTTCATGGGGTGTCCTTCCGTTTGATCCTGCCCGTCTTTGGGCGCATCTGTTAGGCGGTCTTGCCGCGCGGCGCAATCGCCGCTAGGGCGCATGGCCATCAATAGGGGTGTGCGATGACGGTTTTCGAGGGGCTGATCTGGGGCGGCGCGGCGCTGACGCTGGCGGGGGTCGCGGCGCTGGTGTGGTGCATCGTGACGGTGGCCCGCGCCCGCAGGGCCGGGCTGGACGACGCCGCGCTGCGCGCGCGGATGCGGCCGGTGCTGGCCGTCAACATGGGCGCGCTGGCCTTGTCGATGATGGGGCTGCTGCTGGTCATCACCGGGATCGTGCTGGGCTGATGCGCGCGCTTGTCCAACGCGTGGCCGAGGCGTCGGTCGAGGTCGAGGGCGCCGTGATCGGCCAGACCGGGCCGGGGCTTCTGGTGCTGGTCTGCGCCATGGGCGGCGATGACGAAGGGGCTGCCGACAAGCTGGCCCTGCGCGTGGCGAAACTGCGCATCTTCCGCGATGATCAGGATCGCATGAACCGATCCGTCCTCGACATCGGCGGGGGCGCCCTGGTGGTCAGCCAGTTCACCCTGGCCGCCGACACGCGCACCGGCAACCGCCCCGGCTTTTCCTCGGCCGCCGCGCCCGAGGAGGGGCGGCGGCTTTACGAACGCTTCGCGGCCAGCCTTGCCGCGCAGGGGATCGCGGTCCAGACCGGCAGCTTCGGCGCCGACATGAGGGTGCGGCTGGTCAATGACGGGCCGGTGACGATCTGGCTGGACACGGCGGACCGCGCCTAGAGAATGAAGTCGCCCGCGCCAAGGCGCGTCGCATCGTCCACCCAGATCTCGAAATCGGCGGTCTTGTTGCCGTTGATGTCGCCGCGCACCAGGACGCCGTCCGCCTGTTTCACATACCAGACCGAATGGGCGGCGGCCGCCGTGCCCGTGAAGGCGAAGGCCTGGTTTCCCGCGCGGGCGGCATTGGCGTCGATCAGCGACAGGTCGATGTCGTCATGACCGGCCCTGAATTGCAGGATCTGGTCCCGTTGCGCGCCGACGGTGGTTTCCGCAGCGGCGCGGAAGATGAACACGTCCCGGGCCGCGTCAGGGCCGCCATACAAGTGGTCGCGCCCCGTGCCGCCGTCCAGCGTGTCGCTGCCGTTTCCGCCCTTCAGGATATCGTTTCCTACGGCGCCGATCAGGCGGTCATTCCCGTCGCCCCCTGCCAGGCGGTCATAGCCCCCGCCGCCGTTCAGCGTGTCGTTGCCGGTCCCGCCGATCAGCGTGTCGTTCCCGCCTTGCCCGGACATCCGGTCGTGGCCTGCCCAGCCTTCAAAGCGGTCGTCATAGGCGCTGAGGGTGATCGTGTCGTTGCCCGCCATGATCGAGGCCAACAATGCCCGGTCGTCGGCGTTGCTGTAGGTCAGAGCCGCATTGTAGAGGCGCGCGGCCGAGACGGAAATGTTCTGCATGGACCAGATCTCCGGCCCATCGTAGATCTCCTCGGACATGAATGTGACGGTTCCCCGGGTCACAGCGCCCCATGCGGTGAAGCCGAAGCCGGACCCGCCAAAGCCGAGGAGCAGGTCGTTATATCCGTCCCACCCGTTAACGATATAGACGTCTTGAAACGTCTTCCCGGAAATCTCGTGATAAAAGTCTTCCAGGAATAAATCTTCATAAAACCACCGGGAATAAAAGTTCAGATCCATCAGACGGCTATCGACGCCGTAATGGGCCTTGAAGTTCGCCATGGCATTTTCCTGTGAAAAATATTAACGATTGCATGGACTAGGGGCGATTCGGCGTCATTCTGACAGCAACGCCATCCCTCCACCAGCGAGATCTTAATCATCCTTAATGAACGCTCGGCGCCGCCGATCCCGCTTGACTTGCAAGTCATGAAGCCCCATGTGGTTCCTGTCGCCACCCGCTGCCGCGTGAGCAGCCGCGTTTTTTGCCCAGGGTCCGGCATTTCATTCCAGTTTCCCATTCACGCGGGGAGGCTTGCGGGCACCCTATCGCGCCCGCATCCCTGCTGATCGCCGCGCATCGGACGCGGCCCCTGCCTTGCGTCCGATACGGGGGATGCGAGGATGAGAGTTTGATGGAACAGAACACCACCCGCCGCCCGTCTCGCGGCCAGAAGCCCCGGCCCCGCAACCTGCCCAACTTCGACGCGAACGAAGGCCGCCGCGCCCCTGCCCGCGATCCGCTGCCCACCGGCCCCTTTGCGGACATGGGCATCGACCACCGCATCAACGCCAACGTGGCCGCGATGGGGCTGACCAAGCCCACGCCGATCCAGACCGAGGCGATCCCCGCCGTGGTCAAGGGCCGCGACGTGCTGGGCCTGGCGCAGACCGGCACCGGCAAGACGGCGGCCTTCGGGTTGCCGATGCTGACGCGGCTGATCAACTTCGGCAAGAAGCCCGATCCCCGGACCTGCCGCGCGCTGATCCTGGCCCCGACCCGGGAACTGGCGACCCAGATCGCCACGAACATCGACGCCTATGCCGAAGGCACGCCGATCCGGTCGTTCCGGGTCGTGGGCGGCGCGTCCATCAACGTGCAGACCGAACGGCTGTCGCGCGGCGTGGACGTGCTGATCGCCACGCCGGGCCGCCTGATGGACCTGATCGACCGCCGCGCCATCAGCCTTGAGGCCACCACCTATCTGGTGCTGGACGAGGCCGACCAGATGCTGGACATCGGCTTCATCCACACCCTGCGCAAGATCGCGCGGATGCTGCCCAAGGACCGCCAGACCCTGCTGTTTTCCGCCACCATGCCCAAGCTGATGGAGGAACTGGCCGACACCTACCTGACCGATCCGGTCCGGGTCGCCGTGAACCCTCCGGGCCAGGCGGCCAAGAAGATCGAGCAGGGCGTGCATTTCGTGAGCCAGGGCGACAAGGCCACGCTGCTGGCGGAATACCTGTCCAAGCACCCGGGCGAGCTGGCGATGGTCTTTGGCCGCACCAAGCACGGGTCGGAAAAGCTGGCGAAGCTGCTGGAAAAGTGGGGCTTTGCCGTTGCCGCGATCCACGGCAACAAGTCGCAGGGCCAGCGGGAACGCGCGCTGGACGCCTTCCGCAAGGGGCAGACGCAGGTGCTGGTGGCGACCGACGTGGCGGCGCGGGGGCTGGATATTCCCGAGGTCGCGCATGTCTATAACTATGACCTGCCAAATGTGCCGGAAAACTATGTCCACCGGATCGGCCGCACCGCGCGGGCGGGCCGCGACGGCCGCGCCGTGGCGCTGTGCGCGCCGGGCGAGGTCGGCGAATTGCGCGCCATCGAAAAGGCCATGAAGGCGCCGATCCCGGTGATCGGCGGCGAGGTGCCGGTGGGGCCGGTGCCCTCGGCCCGTCCGCAGGGCGGGCGTGGTCCGGGCATGGGCAAGCCGATGGGCGCTGGCGCCAACAAGCGGCCGGCCCGGCGTCCCTCGCGGGCCCCGAAAAGCCGGCAGGCGTAAGCCAGGGGCGCTTCGCCCCCCAGCCTGCCGCGCGGCGGCAGGCGTTCGCCGCTGAAAAAGGTCCACTGGACCTTTTTCCGGGCGCGCCTCACCCCAGAGGATATTCAGATGAAGAAGAAGCCGCAGGGTTCGCCCTGCGGCTTTTGTCATGCCAGGCGCAGGCGGGGCAGCGATGCGGCGGCGGCGCACCAGGCCAATGCGGCGCAAAGCGCGATGGCCGTGACCATGCTGGCGGCGCTGTTGTCCATGAAGGGGCCGGTCAGCGCGATCATCAGCCCGCCGGTCAGCATCTGGAACGTCCCGCCCAGGGATGATGCCAGCCCGGCGATGTCGGGATGCGGGTCCAGCGACATCACCATGGCCGTGGGCATCACCAGCCCCAGGCAGGCATTGCCCAGGAACAGCCCGGCCATCACCACCGGCAGCGCATCGAGGCCCAGCCAGACGACCGCCGCCAGCGCGATCATGATCCCGGCAAATCCGGTGATCGCCAGGGAAATCACCCGCTCCATCCCGTGCCGTTGCGCCGTCGGGCCCGCGAACTGGGACGCCGCGAAGAAGCCCACGGCATTGACCGCGAAGGCCAGCGAGAAGCCGGTGGGCGATAGCCCGTATTGCCGGGTATAGACGAAGCTGGCCGAGGACAGGAACACGAAGAAGCTGGCCATGCCGAAGCCGCCGATCATCGTCAGCCCCATGAAGCGCCGGTCGGTCAGCAGGCGGCGCGCGCCCGACAGCATGGGCCGCAGGCTGACGGGACGGCGCTGTTCGGGGGCCAGCGTCTCGGGCAGGACGAACAGGATCAGGGCCAGGCTGACCAGCGCCGCGACCGCGAGGACGGCGAAGATCTCTCGCCAGCCGCCCCAGGCCAGGACCAGCGATCCGGTCAGGGGCGCGAGCATCGGGCTGACGGCGATCACGATCATGATGGTGGACATGACCTTCGCGGCCTGGGGGCCTGTCGCCACGTCGCGGATGACCGCGCGCGGCACGGCCATCAGCGTGGCCGCGCCAAGGCCCTGCATCGCGCGGGCGGCGATCAGCCAGCCAAGGGTGTGCGCAAGGGCCGCCGCCACGGTCGCGGCGGTGAAGATCGCCACGCCGACCACCAGCGGCGTCTTGCGGCCCACCGCATCGGCCATCGGGCCATAGATCATCTGCGCGATGCCGAAGACGATGAAATACGAGGTCAGCGTCAGCGCCGCCCCCGCCTCGGTCGTGCCCAGGTCGGCTGCGACCTGCGGCAGCGCGGGCAGATACATGTCGATGGCAAAGGGGCCGACGGCGGACAGGACGCCCAGCACAAGGGCCATGCGGAACAGGGGATCGCGCATCAGGATATTCCGGGATTGGCTTGTGCCTGCTTGGTGCCAGCTTGTCGGCGCGGCGGCAAGGCTTGATGAGGGCCGCGCCGGGGGGTAACTGGCGTCATGGCCAAGCTCTATTTCCATTATTCCACGATGAACGCGGGCAAAAGCACGCTGCTGTTGCAGGCGTCCTACAACTATCGCGAACGGGGGATGCGGACGCTGCTGCTGACGGCGGCCATCGACAGCCGCGCGGGGCCGGGCCGCATCGCCAGCCGCATCGGCATCGGCGAGGACGCCCTGGCCTTTGACGCCGACACCGACATGTTCGCCCTGGTCAGGGACCGCGGCACCGGCTGCGCCTGCGTCTTCGTGGACGAGGCGCAGTTCCTGTCCCCCGCCCAGGTCTGGCAGCTGGCCCGCGTGGCCGACGACCTGCGCATCCCCGTCATGTGCTATGGCCTGCGCGTCGATTTCCGGGGCGAGCTGTTCCCCGGATCCGCCGCCCTGCTGGCGCTGGCCGACGACCTGCGAGAGGTCCGCACCATCTGCCATTGCGGCAAGAAAGCCACCATGGTCATCCGCCGCGACGAGGCGGGCCGCGCGATCACCGAAGGCGCGCAGGTGCAGGTCGGGGGAAACGAGACCTATGTCTCGCTCTGCCGGCGCCATTGGCGCGAGGCGACGGGGAACTGACGTTCAAATATCCCGGAATACGTGTGGGCCCGCGTTGCGAGGGGCGGGGCCATGCTGTAACCATCGGCGCCAAACAGGCAAAGGACTTTCCATGCGTGCATTCCTGACAAGGCTTCTGGCCCTTCTGTGCCTGGCCGCCCCGGTTCAGGCGTTCGAGACCAATGCGACCTCTGCCTGGGTTTACGATGTCAACACCAGCACCGTGCTGATGTCGAAGAACGCCGACGTGCCCATGCCGCCCGCATCCATGTCCAAGCTGATGACGCTGTACATGGTGTTCGAGGCGCTGCAGAACGGCCGCCTGAAGATGACCGACACGCTGCCCGTGTCCACGCGGGCCTGGCAGATGGGCGGGTCCAAGATGTTCGTCGAACCCCGCGACACGCCGACCGTGGAACAGCTGATCAAGGGCGTGATCGTCCTGTCGGGCAACGACGCCTGCGTGGTCCTGGCCGAGGGCTTGGCGGGGACCGAGGAAGCCTTTGCCGCCCAGATGACCGAACGCGCGAAAACGCTGGGGCTGAAGCATTCGGTCTTCAAGAACGCGACCGGCTGGCCCGCCGAGGGGCATGTGATGTCGGCCGAGGATCTGGGAATGCTGGCGATGCACCTGATCCACGACTTCCCGCAGTATTACGGCGACTTCTCGCTGACGGAATTCCGCTACATGGACCGGGTGCCGTCGAACCGCTTCAACCGCAACCCGATCCTGAAGCTGGACATCGGCGCCGACGGGCTGAAGACCGGGCACACGCAGGAAGCGGGTTACGGCTTGGTGGGGTCCGCCGTCCAGGGCGGGCGCCGGGTGATCTTCGTCATCAGCGGCCTGCCCACCGACACCGCCCGGGCCGAGGAAGCCGAACGCATCGCCAACTGGGCCTTCCGCCAGTTCAGCATGGAAACGCTGGTTCCTGCGGGCGAAACAGTGCTGGAGGCTCCGGTCTGGCTGGGCACGCAGTCGCGCGTGGGCCTGACCACCAAGGACGGCGTCAACGTGCTGGTCCCCGCGGGATCGCAGGACCAGGTCAAGGTCGAAGCGGTTTACGACTCCCCCATCCCCGCGCCCATCGCCAAGGGCGACCCCATCGGCCGCCTGGTCGTGACCATGCCCGGCACGCAAGAGGCCGTCACCCCCCTGCTGGCCGCCGAGGACGTGCCCGAGGCCGGTTTCGCAGGCCGCATGAAGGGCGCGGTCATGCGCCTTGGCCACAAGGCGGTCGAGGCCGCCGGCCTTTGATGTTCATCAGCTTCGAGGGGATCGACGGCTGCGGCAAGTCCACGCAGGCCCGCCTGCTGGCCGAGGCGCTGCGCGCGGAAGGCCGCGCGGTCGTCCTGACCCGCGAACCCGGCGGCAGCGAGGGGGCCGAGGAAATCCGCCGCCTGCTGGTGATGGGCGCGGGCGAACGCTGGTCGGCGGAAACCGAATGCCTTTTGTTCACCGCCGCCCGCCGCGATCACCTGGAACGCACCATCCGCCCGGCCCTGGCCGCCGGGCAGACCGTCATCACCGACCGCTTCGCCGATTCGACCCGCGTTTATCAGGGCGCGACCCGGGGCGATTTGCGCCCCTTCGTGGACCGGATGCACGACCTGGCGATCGGGGTGGAACCCGACCTGACCTTCGTCATCGACCTGGACCCGGCGACCGCCCTTGGCCGGGGCAACGCGCGCGGCGGGGCCGAGGATCGGTTTGAAAGCCTGGGCTTGTCCTTCCAGCAGCGGCTGGCCCAGGGGTTCCGCGCCCTTGCGGAGGAGTTTCCCGCCCGCGTGCGCCTGATCGACGGCAGCGGCACCCAGGCCGAGGTCGCCGCCCGCATCCGGGCCGCGCTGTGAAAGCCGATCCCGACGACATCCCCGAACCCGACCGCGTCCCCGGCGCGCCGCATCCGCGCCACACGGACCGCGTGATCGGCCAGGACAGCGCCATTGCCGAGTTCATGGAGGCCGCCCAAGGGGGACGCCTGCACCACGCCTGGCTGCTGACCGGCCCGCGCGGCGTGGGCAAGGCGACGCTGGCCTGGGCCATCGCCCGCTGGATGCTGGCGGGGGCAACCGGCCCCTTCGGCGCGTCCGATACACTCGAGGCCCGGCGCATCGCGGCGCTTTCGGAACCGCGCCTGCATCTGGTCCGCCGTCCCTGGGACGACAAGGCGGGGCGCCTGTCCGCCCAGATCACCGTGGACGAAATCCGCCGCCTGCTGTCCTTCTTCCACCTCTCGGCAGCCGAGGGCGGACGCCGCATTGCCATCATCGACGCCGCCGACGACATGAACGTGGCCGCCGCCAACGCCCTGTTGAAGGTGCTGGAGGAACCGCCCGCCGACGCGCTGATCCTGATCGTCGCGCACCAGCCCGCGGGCCTGCTGCCCACCATCCGGTCCCGCTGCCGCACCCTGCGCCTGTCGCCGCTGAACCCGGCGCAGATGGGCAATGTCCTGTCGCACCTGGGCATCGACGAGGATGCCGAGGCGCTTGCCGCGCTCTCCGACGGCTCGGTGGGCGAGGCCTTGCGGCTGGCGGGCCAAGGGGGCCTCGACCGTTACCAGCAACTTGTGGACCTGATGGCGACCCTGCCCCGCCTGGATCGCCCGCAGGCCGCCGCCTTTGCCGACGCGGCGGCAGGGCGCGCCGGGGCTGACGGCGATCCCTTCGACCTGACCATGACCGTGCTGGACCGCTTCCTGGCCCGCACCGCACGGGCGGGGCTGATGGGCGCCCCCCTGCCCCAGGCCGCGCGCGGCGAGGGCGCGCTGCTGGCCCGCATCTCGCCCGACGATCACGCCGCCCGTGCCTGGGCCGAGGCGCAGGCGCGGCTGTCGGCCCGCGCCCGCACCGGGCGGGCGGTCAACCTTGACCCTGCCGCGCTGGTGATGGATATGCTGATCGAACTGGCGCATCTGCCGCCCGCGCGATCCGCCCTGCCAGCCAAAGGTTGATCCATGTCCCACGCGGCCCCCACGCCGATTGTCGATAGCCATTGCCATCTGGATTTCCCCGACTTCGACGGCGAACATGACGCCCTGATCGACCGCGCCCGCGCCGCAGGCGTCACCCGCATGGTCACGATCTGCACCCGCCTGCGCCAGGAACCGCAGGTCCGCGCCCTGGCCGAACGCTTTGACGGCGTCTTCTACGCTGCAGGCACCCACCCGATGAGCGCGTCCGAAGAACCCATGGCAACTGTGGACCAGCTTGTCGCCCTGTCCGCCCATCCGAAATTCGTGGGCATCGGCGAGACAGGTCTTGATTACCACTACACCGCCGACAGCGCCGCCCGTCAGGCCGAAAGCCTGGCGGTCCATATCGAGGCCGCGCGCCGCACGGGCCTGCCCCTCATCATCCATTCCCGCGACGCCGACGGTGACATGGCCCGCATCCTGACGGACGAACACCGCGCGGGCGCCTTCACCAGCGTGATGCACTGCTTCACCTCGGGCGCGGCCTTGGCGCAGACGGCGCTGGACCTGGGCTTCTATCTCTCGATCTCGGGCATCGCCGCCTTCCCCCGATCAACCGAGTTGCGCGCGATCTTCGCCGCCGCCCCCCTGGACCGCATTCTGGTGGAAACCGACAGCCCCTACCTCGCCCCGCCCCCGCATCGCGGAAAGCGCAACGAACCCGCCTATGTGGCAAAAACCGCCGCCATCCTGGCCGATGCCTTCGGCATGGATTATCCGCAGCTTGCGGCGCAAACCTCGGCCAATTTCGACCGCCTGTTCTGGAAGGCAGCATGATCCGGGCGACGATCCTGGGCTGCGGTTCCTCGGGCGGCGTGCCGCGCCTCGGGAACCGCTGGGGCGCCTGCGATCCCAACGAACCGAAAAACCGCCGCCGCCGCTGTTCGCTGCTGGTGGAACGCCCCGGCCCCGGCGGCGTGACGCAGGTGCTGATCGACACCGGCCCCGACCTGGTGCCGCAACTGCTGGATGCGAACGTGGCGACGCTGGACGCGGTGGTCTATACCCACCCCCATGCCGACCACATCCACGGCATCGACGACCTGCGGCAGGTGGCCTTCAACGCGGGACGCCTGATCCCTGCCTGGGCCGACATGCCGACCTCGGAACAGTTGCTGGACCGCTTCGGCTATATCTTCAAGACCCCGCCCGGCAGCTACTATACGCCGATCTGCGACCTGCACCTGATCGACGGGCCGATCACCGTGGAGGGCCCCGGCGGCCCCGTCACGCTGATCCCCTTCCGCGCCCAGCACGGAGAGATCACCGCCCTGGGCCTGCGCATCGGCGGCCTGGTCTATCTGCCCGACGTATCCGACATTCCCCCGGCCGCCTGGCCGCTGATCTACGGGGCCGAGGTCTTTGTCTGCGACGCCCTGCGCCCGCAGCCCCATCCCAGCCACGCCCATCTGGCGCAGGCGCTGGACTGGATCGCGCGCTCGGGATGCCCGCGCGGGGTGCTGACGAACATGCATATCGACATGGATTATGCCACGGTCGCGGCCACCACGCCCGACCACATCATCCCCGCCTTCGACGGCTTGGTGATCGAGGCCACATCGGACACCCCCGACCACCCCGCCGCGCTATGAGCGCGCTGTTCAACATCATCGTCCCGGTCTTCCTGATCGTGGGCTTCGGTTACGTGGTGGCCTGGCGCGGCATCTTCCGCGAAAGCGCGGTGGACGGGCTGATGGTCTTCGCCCAGAACTTCGCCGCGCCCACGCTGCTGTTTCTGTCCATGTCGCGCCTGGACCTGGGGGCGGATTTCCGCCCGGCCGTGCTGCTTCCCTTCTACATCGGTGCCTTTTCCAGCTTCTTCATCGGCTGGGCGGGCGCGCGGTTCCTGTTCAACCGCCCGCCGATGGATTGCGTGGCGATCGGCTTTGTCTGCCTGTTCTCGAACAGCCTGCTGCTGGGCATCCCGATCATGGAACGCGCCTATGGGCCGGACGCGCTGTCGGGTAACTGGGCTATCATCGCGATCCATTCGCCGCTGCTCTACACCTTCGGCATCACCTTCATGGAGTTCACCCGCGCCCATGGCAGCGGGCTGTCCGTGGGCCGCGTCGCCCTGCGCGCCATGACGGGCGTGCTGCGGACGCCCCTGGTGATCGGCATCATTGCGGGCATGACCATGAACGTGCTGCAACAGGCGGGCCTTGTCATGCCCGAAGGTTTCTGGGCCGCCGTGGACATGATCGCCGACGCCGCCCTGCCCGCCGCGCTGTTCGGCCTGGGCGGCGTCCTCTACCGCTATCGCCCCGAAGGCGACACGGGCGCCATTGCCATGTGCTGCGCCTGTTCGCTGCTGGTCCATCCAGGGATTGCCTATGCCCTGGGCTGGATCACCGGACTGGACGATGCGGGCCTGCGCTCGGCCGTGATGACGGCAGCCATGGCGCCGGGCGTGAACGCCTATCTGTTCGCCAACCTCTATGGCGCCGCCAAGCGGGTCGCGGCTACCACAGTCCTTGTCGGCACGGCCATTTCGGTCGCCACGATCTGGATGTGGCTGGCAATCCTACCCTGATCTCCTGCATTGGACCTTAAATATCCCACAGGGGGTCTGGGGGACGTGAAGTCCCCCAGCTTGTCTAGCGCGGCGTCACACCCCGGATCCGCTCCGACCGGCGGCGCAACAACTCAACCGTCGTCAGCAGCGCGATCGAGAAGATCACCAGCAGCGTCGCCACCGCCAGGATGGCGGGCGAAATCTGCTCGCGGATCCCGTTCCACATCTGGCGCGGGATGGTCTGCTGTTCCGGGCCCGCGATGAACAGCACCGCCACCACCTCGTCAAAGCTGGTCACGAACGCGAACAGCGCGCCCGAGATCACGCCGGGCAGGATCAGCGGCATGGTCACGCGAAAGAAGGTGGTGCGCGGGTTCGCCCCCAGCGACGCCGCCGCCCGGTTCAGCGACTGGTCAAAGCCCACCAGCGTCGCCGTCACGGTGATGATCACGAAGGGGATCCCCAGCGTCGCATGGGCCAGGATCACGCCGACATAGGTGCCTGCCAGCCGCCCGCAACTGGTGGGCAGGCCGAAGACGCCCAGCAACTCGCAGGGGTTCGAATAGAAGAAGAACATCCCCGTCGCCGTGATGATCAGCGGCACGATCATGGGAGAGATCAGGATCGCCATGATCGCCCGGCGGAACGGCATCTCGGGGCGCGACAGGCCAAGGGCCGCCAGCGTGCCCAGCACGGTCGCCACCACCGTCGAAGCCACCCCGATGATGATCGAGTTCTTGGCGGCCTTCACCCAGTTCGCGTTGGCCCAGGCATCCGACCAGAAGGCCCAGCCGGTGGCATCCGGGTTCTGCATCCCGAAGGTCAGCAGGCTGCGATACCAGCGCAGGCTGTAGCCCTCGGGGTCGAAGGACAGCATCCGGTCGGTGAAGGTGAAATAGGGCTCGGCGTTGAAGGACAGCGGGATGATCACGATGATCGGCGCGATCAGGAAAAAGAAGATCAGCCCGCAGATCACCAGATAGGCGTAATGCCAGATGCGCTCCAGCGGGGTTGCATAGGTGGGAACAGCCATGGATCACCCCAGCTTCAGGTTGTCGATGCCGACCATCCGGTCATACACCCAGTAGAGCAGCAGGACCGCGCCCAGCAGCAGCGCAGCCAGCGCCGCGGCCATGGACCAGTTCAGCGTGTCGGTCATGTGCATCGCGATCATGTTGGAAATCAGCTGGCCCGAGGATCCGCCGACCAGCGCGGGCGTGATGTAATAGCCAACGGCCAGGATGAAGACCAGCAGCGCCCCTGCCCCCAGGCCGGGCAGCGTCTGCGGGAAGTAAACCCGGCGGAACGCGGTCCAGCTTGTCGCGCCAAGGCTGCGCGCGGCGCGGACATAGGACGGGTTGATCGTCCGCATCACGGAATAGAGCGGCAGGATCATGAAGGGCAGCAGGATATGGGTCATGGCGATGATCGTGCCCGCCTGGTTATAGATCATCTGCAACCGCTGCCCGCCCCCGATCACGCCCAGCCAGACCAGGATGTCGTTGATCACGCCCTGCTGTTGCAGCAGCACCATCCAGCTTGTCGTCCTGACCAGAAGCGAGGTCCAGAAGGGCAGCAGCACCAGGATCATCAGCAGGTTCGACTTGCGCATCGGCAATGTCGCCAGAAGATGCGCGATGGGAAAGCCCAGGACAAAGGTGATGAAGGTGATCACCAGCGACAGCCAGAAGGTGCGCATGAACAGCATCACATAGACCTGCTGGCGTTCCTCGACCTGGACGATGCTGCCGTCGTCGCCCCGCTTGCGGTCCACGGCGGCCAGGTAGAAGTTGCCGGTCACGGGGCTGGATGCCTCGCGCATGGCGGACCACAGGCGCGGGTCGGCCCAGTCCTCGTTGATCTCCACAAGCGCCGCCTGGTAGGGCGGCTCCAGCCCGCGCCGCACCTGCCGCCCGGTCGCGGTGAACAGCGACCGCGTGCCCGGCACGTCATAGTTGATGCGCGTGCCCACGACGCCGATGGTGCGCGCCTCGGCCGCGGCCTGCAGGTCGGTGGCAAGCGCCGTCCAGGCGGCTTCGTCGGGGTCGGTGCCGCGCGGATTGTCGGCGAACCATTGCGACAGGTGCGGCATGTTGGCCGAAAAGCCGTCGTTATAGAACGACCGCTGCAGCATCTGCCCGATCGGGACCACGAAGGTGATCAGGATAAAGGCCAAGAGCGGCAGCACCAGCAGAAAGGCGCGGCGGCGAGCCAGCGATTGCGACCGCGCCAGGGCGCGCACCAGCGGCCTGCCATCGGCGGTCCGCAACGCGCCGTCGGTCAGGCCGGTGGCCGTTGTCGCAATGGCTGCGTGCGGATCTAAAGCGTTCGCCATGTCTTCCTCAAGGTATTGGGGCCGCCGCCCCGGCGTGGGCGGCGGCAATCGTCAGGTCAGGCCCCGGCCAGCCAGCTGTTGAACCGCTCGGTCAGTTCGGCGTCGTGGTCGGCCCAGAAGCCCGCATCGTTGACCAGGGCGCGTTCGGTATTCTCGGGCGTCGTCGGCAGATAGGGCGCCATGGCGGTCTTGCCGTCCTTGTAGGTGCCGACGCTGGCCGAGGCGGATTTGCGCGGCGGGCCATAGGCGATGTATTTCGACAGATCGGCCTGATGCGCGGGGTCCGAGGCGAAGGCGATGAACTTCATCGCGGCTTCCTTGTTCGGCGCGCCCATCGGCACCACCCAGTAATCCATGTCCAGGTTCACGCCGTCCCAGACAAAGGCGAAGGGCTTGCCTTCCGACACGATGGCATCGAAGATCCGGCCGTTATAGGCCAGCGTCATCGACACCTCGTTGTCGGCCAGAAGCTGCGGCGCCTGCGCGCCCGCTTCCCACCAGACCACGCTGTCCTTGATGCTGTCCAGCTTGGCAAAGGCACGGTCCACGCCCTCAGGGGTGGACAGCACGTCATAAACCTCGTCGGGCGCCACGCCGTCGCCCAGCAGGGCGAATTCCAGCGCGTATTTAGGCCGCTTGATGATGCCGCGCTTGCCGGGGAACTTCTCGGTGTCGAAGAAATCGGCAACCGTTGTGGGCGCACCGTCCGGAAAGGCCTCGGTGTTGTAGGCGATCACCGTGGACCAGACCATGATCGCGGTCGCGCATTCATGCAAGGCCTGGGGCAGGTAATCCTCGGTCGCGGGGGTGCCGTCGGCGGCGGCAGGCAGGGCGGCGGGATCGATCGGCTCGATCAACCCCTCGTCGCACAGCCGCAGCACGTCGGACTGCTCGACATCGAAGACATCGCTGGTGATGTTGCCCGCCTCGACCTGAGCCTTCAGCGTGGCGGGGGGGTTGTCGTTATCCACCATCGTCGTCTGGATGCCGGTCGCCTCGGTGAAGGGCTTGGCGAAGGCCTCGTTCACGGCGGCCCCGAAGGCGCCGCCATAGGTGGTGATGTTGATCGGCCCTTCCTGAGCCTGGGCGGCCATCCCGGCGATCAGCGCCAGTGCCGTTCCCGCAATCAGTCGTCTGGTCATGGTCTGCTCTCTCGAACCCTTGGGGTAAGGACGGCGCCACAGGCGGCGCCGCCCGGTCAGGCACCGGCAAGCCAGCTGTTGAAGCGTTCGGACAGTTCGGCGTCGTGGTCGGCCCAGAATTCCGGGTTGTCCACCACGGCCGATGTCAGGTGTTCGGGGTTGGTGGGCATGTGCGGGGCCATCTCGGTCTTGCCATCCTGATACATCCCCACCAGCGGGGCCGAGGATTGGCGCGCCGGGCCATAGGCGATGTATTTCGCCTGGTCCGCCAGGGGCTGCGTGCCGGTGGCGAACTTGACGTATTCCACCGCCTGTTCAGGATGGGGGGCGTCCTTGGGCACGACAAAGGCGTTGATTTCCAGATACTGCCCATCCCAGATCACGTCGAAGGGCTTGCCCTCGCCCACCATCGCGTCGAAGATGCGGCCGTTGTAGACGGTGGTCATCACGACCTCTCCGTCGGCCAGCAGCTGCATGGGCTGCGCGCCCGCTTCCCACCAGATCACGTCGTTCTTGATCGTGTCCAGCTTGGCAAAGGCGCGGTCCACCCCCTCGGGCGTCGCCAGCGTGTCATAGATCTGGTCTGCCGGCACACCGTCCGCGATCAGCGCCAGATACAGCGTGCGCTTGGGCGACTTGGGCAGGCCGCGCTTGCCGGGGAACTTCTGGGTGTCGAAGAAGTCGGCGACAGTCGTGGGGGCCTCGCCCTGGAACTTGGTCTTGTCGTAACCGATCACGGTGCCCCAGACGATGTTGCCCACGGCGCAGTCGGACAGCGATCCTTCGACGAAATCCTCGGCGGCGGGGGTGCCGTCGGCCCCGGCGGGCAGGTCGGCGGGGTCGAATTCCATCAGCGCGCCTTCGTCGCACAGGCGGATCGCGTCGGCCATCGCCAGGTCGAAGACATCGCCAGTGACGTTGTTCGCCTCGATCTGCGCCTTCAGCGGCGTGGCCGGATCGTCGGCGGCGATCATGTTGGCCTTGATGCCGGTCGCCTCGGTGAAGGGCTTGTTATAGGCCTCGACCTGGCTGACCTCGTAGGCGCCGCCCCAGGAGACGACATTGACCTCTTGCGCATGGGCCGCGAAGGCCATGCCCGCAAGGGCGGTGGATAGGACCAGAGTGGTTTTCACGGTCTTCTTCTCCCATTGGTGATGGGGTCTTTCGCCCCTTGTTCTTGGCCCTGTCGGGGGCAAGGGGCGGGCCGGAACCCGCCCCCGTCGCGTCAGCTGGCCAGCCAGCTGTTGAAGCGTTCGTTCAGTTCCGCATCGCGGTCCACCCAGAATTCCAGGTCGGAGCCCAGGGCATTGGTCATGTTCGCCTCGGTCGTGGGCAGGTTCGGACCCATGGGCACGTCGGTGCCCTCGGCATTGCCGACCAGGGCCGCGGCCGAGCGCCGGGGCGGGCCATAGCTGATGAATTCGGCGGCCCGGGCCTGCGGCGCGGGCGAGGTCGTCCAGGCCACGAATTTCTTCGCATCCTCCAGGTTCTCGGCGCCCTTGGGGATCACCCAGCCTTCCATCTCATAGATCTGGCCGTCCCAGATGATCTTGAAGGGCTTGCCCTCGCCCTGGGCGGCGTTGAAGATCCGGCCGTTGAAGGCATAGGCCATGGTCACTTCGCCATCGGCCAGAAGCTGCGGCGGCTGCGCGCCCGCTTCCCACCAGATCACGCTGTCCTTGATGCTGTCGAGTTTCGCAAATGCGCGGTCCACGCCCTCGGGCGTGCCCAGGACCTCATAGACTTCGGCGGCGGGAACGCCTTCGGCCATCAGCGCCAGTTCCAGGTTGAACTTGGCCCCCTTGCGCATGGTGCGCTTGCCGGGGAACTTTTCCAGGTCGAAGAAATCGGCGGGGGTCGAGGGCTTGGCGTCGGGAAACTTGCTGTCGTCAAAGGCCAGGACCATCGAATACACGTCCGTCGCGACAAAGCATTCGGTGATCGCGCCGTCGATGAAATCGTCCGTTGCCGCCGTGCCGTCCGCGGCGGGCACCAGGATTGCGGGGTCGATGGTTTCCAGCAGCCCTTCGTCGCACAGCCGCACCGCGTCGGCATATTCGACCGAAGCCACGTCGGTCGTCACATTGCCCGCCTCGACCATGGCCTTGATGGGCGTGGCCGGGTTGTCGGCGTCGGCCATCGTCACCTTGATGCCGGTCTCGGCCTCGAAGGGCTTGGCATAGGCTTCCAGATGGCTGTTGCCATAGGCCCCGCCCCAGGACAGCAGGTTCACATCGGCCAGCGCGGGACAGGCGATCAGGCCAAGCGCGGTGGTCAGGGCAAGCGTCTTCTTCATTGATCACTCCAACTGCAAGGACATGCGGCATTCGCCGTCATTGGTGGGCCGGGGCGGCCGTCACACGGGATCCAGCGCGCGGGCATCCGCCGGATGCCAGCCGATCCGGATCTGCTGGCCCGGTTCCAGCCGGGTCTGGCCGATGGTGTTGCGCATCTTCATCACGAAATCCGCGCTGCCCGCGACCTTGAGACGGGCGCGCAGGATGTCGCCCATGTAGATCACGTCGCAAACCTCGGCCCCGATCATGTGGGCGCCGGGGGGCATCATCTCGGGCTTGAACTCAACGCGTTCGGGACGGATCGACACCAGCGTCTGCTGGCCCTTGGCGGTGACGTTCACCGGGGTCGCGTCGATCAGTTCGCCGGTGGCCAGGCGCACCAGGGCCTTGTCGCCCGACAACTCCTCGATGGTGCCGGGCAGCTTGTTGTTCTCGCCGATGAACTGGGCCACGAAGCTGTTTTCCGGGCGTTCATACAGGTCGGCGGGCGCGGCAAGCTGCTGGATGCGGCCGTCGTTGAAGACCGCCACGCGGTCGGACATGGTCAAGGCCTCGCCCTGGTCGTGGGTGACGTAAACCACCGTGATTCCAAGGCGGTTGTGCAGGTGCTTGATCTCGAACTGCATGTGTTCGCGCAGTTGCTTGTCCAGCGCGCCCAGGGGTTCGTCCATCAGGACCAGTTCCGGGTCGAAGACCAGCGCGCGGGCCAGGGCGATGCGCTGCTGCTGGCCGCCCGACAATTGCGCGGGGCGGCGGTTGGCGAACTTGCCCATCTGCACCATGTCCAGCGCGCGCTTGATGCGGGTTTCGCGGTCGGACTTGGACATGCCCCGCACTTCCAGCGGGAAGGACAGGTTTTCCCCCACCGTCATGTGCGGAAACAGGGCATAGTTCTGGAACACCATGCCGATGCCGCGCTTGTGCGGCGGCACCTGGTTGATGGGGCGTCCGGCCAGCCGGATCTCTCCATGAGTCGCGGTCTCGAAGCCCGCAAGCATCATCAGGCAGGTCGTCTTGCCCGAACCCGAGGGCCCGAGCATGGTCAGGAACTCTCCCTTGCCGATGGACAGGTTCAGGTCTTTGACGACAAGCGTCTGTCCGTCATAGCTTTTCTGCACATGTTCAAAAGCGACGAAGCTATCGCCGTGGCGGTCGTCCAGCAAAAGGCGCTCTCCCCGTGTTTCTGTTTTCTTGATCAGCGCATCAGCAGGTTAAGCAGCGCCACGGGACAGGCGCAACACCGTTTGCGACATTTCTTCGCCCTTGAAGGTCGCTAACATGCATCGGTGGGCCCTGCCCGATAAACAGGCAGGCCCACCGCAGGGTCAGGCAAGCGGCCTGGGCCAGAGCGGGGCTTGTGCCTTTCCGACCCTGCCGCTAGCGTCGCGGCCGAATCCTGCGGCCCTTGCGCCGTGACCACACGGAAGGCCGCCCATGCTGGACGCTGCCCTGCTGTTCTTCGCCGGGCTGCTTGGCGGGATGCTGAACGCCGTCGCGGGCGGCGGCACCTTTATCACCTTTCCGACCCTGGTCTTCCTGGGCATCCCGCCTGTCGCGGCCAATGCCACCAGCACCATCGCCGCGCTGCCGGGCTATCTCGCCTCGGCCATCGGGTTCAGGAACGACATCCGCGCGATCCACGACGCGCCCTTCCTGAAGCTGACGGTCTGGACGATGATCGGCGGAGCCATCGGCAGCGGGCTGCTGCTGGTCAGTTCCAACAAGGCCTTCTCGGCCCTGGTGCCCTTTTTGCTGCTGGCGGCCACGCTGGTCTTTTCCTTCGCCGACGACGTGCGGCGCATGGCGTCGCGCTGGCGGTCGGTGGTGGTCCCCTTCGGCCTGGGCATCCTGATGCCGGTGGCGGTCTATGGCGGCTATTTCAACGGCGGACTTGGCATCGTGCTGCTGGCCATGTTCGCGATGTGGGGCATGACGGACCTGCACCAGATGAACGGGCTGAAATGCTGGCTGTCCTTCGCGCTGTCGATCGTGGCCTTTGCGGTCTTTGCGGCAGGGGGCGCGGTCGCCTGGGGTCCGGCCGCGATCATGGCGGCGGGCACGATCACCGGCGGCTATGCCGGCGCGCCCGTGGCCCGGCGCATCCCGCGCCCTGCCCTGCGTCTGCTGATCGCCGTCATCGGCCTTGGCATGACCGCGATCTTTTTCTGGCGTCTCATTCAAGGAGCATGAACATGAGCGACATCACCCGTATCGAGACCGGCCCGCGCATGAGCCAGGCGGTCATCGCCAACGGCACCGTCTGGCTTGCGGGCCAGGTGGGCGAGCCCGGCGCATCCGTCACCGACCAGACCCGCGTGGTGCTGGAGCAGGTGGACCGCCTGCTGGCCGAGGCTGGCACCGACAAGACCCGCATCGTGTCCGCCCAGATCTGGCTGGCCGACATGGCCGATTTCGCGGAAATGAACGCCGTCTGGGACGCCTGGGTGCCCCAGGGCCACACCCCCGCCCGCGCCACGGGCGAGGCGAAGCTGGCCACCCCCGACTACAAGGTCGAGGTGATCGTCACCGCGGTCCTGTAACCCCCCGCAGCACGGACCGGGCGGCGCGCAGACCCGGCGCCTCGCCCCCCTTGCCCAGCCGGTCCATGGTCAGATCCATCGCGTCCAGCTGGGCCTGCCGGGCGGCGGGGTCGTCCAGCAGCCTGCGCAGCGCCTGCGCCAGGGGCCCCGGCTGGCAGTCGCGGCCCAGGAACTCGGGCACCGCGCGCGTCTCGCTGACCAGGTTCACCAGCGTCACCGTGTCGGTCTTCAGCAGCATCCCCACCAGCATCCGGCTGAGCGGCGCCATGTCATAGCCGATCACCATCGGCACCCGGTTCGCCGCCAGATCCAGGCTGACCGTGCCCGACGCCGCCAGCGCCAGATCCGCCGCCGCGAAAGCCGCGCGCTTCTGGTCGGCATCCTCGACGATCAGCGGCCGGACGGGCCAGGCGGCTGTCAGATGGCGCACCTGACCGGCCACGCCTGGCACGGTCGGCAGCACCACCTGCATGTCCGGCACATGATGGCGCAGATCCGCAAGCGCCTGCCCGAACCGGGGCAGCAGGCGCGCGACCTCTCCGCCGCGCGAACCCGGCAGGCACAGGACTACAGGGCTTTCGGGCACGATGCCGTGACCGGCGCGGAACAGCGCAGCCTCGTCGGGACCGGCCACGGGGGCGGTGGCGATGGGGTGGCCCACGAAATCGCAGGTCATGCCCGCAGCCTGCATCAAAGGCGGCTCGAAGGGCAGGATCGCCAGGACGTGATCGACCACCTCGGCCATCTTCAAGGCCCGCCCCGGCCGCCAAGCCCAGACCGAGGGCGCGACATAGTGGATCACCCGCAACCCCGGTTGCTGTGCCCGCGCCGCGCGGGCCACGCGCAGGCAGAAATCCGGGCTGTCGATGCCGATCAGGGCATCCGGGTTCTCGGCCGCGACACGGGCAGCGGTTTCAGCGATGCGGCGTTTCAGATGGCGATACTTGGGCAGCACTTCCCAGATGCCCATCACGCTCAGTTCCCCCATCGGGAACAGGCTGTCGAGGCCCTGCGCCGTCATCGCCTGCCCGCCGATGCCCACGAACCGGGCGTCCGGCACCAGCTCGCGCAGGCCCGCCATCAGCGCCGCGCCCAGCAGGTCGCCCGAAGGCTCGCCCGCGATCAGGAAGAACTTCATGCGCCTCGCCCCGCTGCTGATGCGTCATGGGTATTTATGCAACGAAGAAGCCGGTTTCCTCGTTGTCTAAATACCCGAATCCGGCATCGCCCACAAAAACAACCCCGCCGCTTCCGCGCGCCGGACAGCCTCTGCCCGGTCCAGCAGGATCACGCCGCCCGCAGCCCAGGCAATCCCTGCAAGGCCAGCAGCGGCGGCCTGCGTCACGCTGTCGGGGCCAAGCGTCGGCAGGTCGATGCGCATGTCCTGGCCGGGTTTCGGGGCCTTGAAGAACACGCCCTTCGCGCCGTTCGGGTTGGGACGCAGGCCCGCATGGCGCGCGGCAAAGTCCAGCATCGCGGCGGTGCCGGGCAGCGTCTCGATGGCAAGGCACTGGCCCTGCGCCACCACGTTCCCCTGCCCCACGTCCAGCGGCCCCAGCGTCGCGTGGATCAGCGCGGCCCGCGCCGCGTCGCGCTTGTCGGCGGCGGACGGTTCGCCCGCCAGCACGCCTTCGCCGGGGATCAGGTGGGGCGCGACCTCGGCGACCGAGGCGATGGCCAGCCCGTGTTCCCCAAACACGTCCAGCACCGCCCGCAGCGCCCCGTCGTCGCCCGACTGCATCGCCATCATGATGCGCGGCACCAGTTGCGCGGTGCGGTTGTCGAACAGTTCCGGATCCAGGCGCGGGCGGCGGATCGCCCCGGCAAAGACCACGCGCGACACGTCCTGATCCAGCAGGCTGTCCAGGAACGGGACCAGCCGTTCCAGCCGGAAGGGCTGCGCCTCGACCCCCTCGGGCGCAAAGCCGTCCAGCGCATAGACCAGCGGCGCGTCCAGCGCGGCGATGACGGCGGGGGCAAGCGCGCCCTGGCCTGCGATGACGGCTGTTCGGGTCATGCGGGCTTCGGGGTCAGGAAGCTGCGGTCGGACGGGCCGAGGATGAAGTCCAGCACGTCGCGGACCATCGCGCCCGTCTCGCCCTCGGCCAGGTGGCGGGCGGTGTCGCGGAAACTGCCGCCGCCCAGCCGGTCCAGCATCTCGCGCAACTCGTGGATCTCGGCCCGGCTGGCCCCCCGGCGCTTCAGCCCTACAAGGTTCAGTCCGTCCAGATGCCCACGCGGCCCCTGCACCAACCCATAGGGGATCACGTCCGCCGTCACCATCGTCACCGCACCGATCATCGCGCCGCGTCCGATACGGACGAACTGATGCACGCCCGACAGCCCGCCCACGATCACGTCATCGTCCAGGTGGCAATGCCCGGCAAGCGAGGCGTTGTTGACCAGGATCACCCGGTCGCCAAGCTGGCAATCGTGGCCCACATGGCAACCCGCCATGAACAGCCCGTCATCGCCCACGCGGGTGACGCCGCCGCCGCCCTGGGTGCCCGGGTTCATGGTGACATATTCGCGGATGCGGTTGCGCGCGCCGATCTCCAGCCGCACGTCCTCGCCCTTGAATTTCAGATCCTGCGGCACCTCGCCGATCGAGGCGAAGGGAAAGACCACCGTGCCCTCGCCGACCGTTGTGTCCCCGGCGATGGCGACGTGGGATTTCAGCACCACCCCGTCGGCCAGCCGCACCCTGGGGCCTATCACGCAAAAGGGCCCGACCTGGACGCCCGCGCCGATCTGCGCGCCGTCCTCGATGATGGCCGAGGGATGAATGTCACTCATCGGCCTTCAGCGCCATCATGGCGGTGAATTCGGCGGAGGCGCAAAGCTGGCCGTCCACCAGGGCGCGGCCCTCGAACTTCCAGATCTTGCCGCCGCCGCGCAGGGCCTTGCAATGCAGCTCCAGCATGTCGCCCGGCACGACCATGCGGCGGAACTTGCACTTGTCGATGCCCATGAAATAGGTCGCCAGCGGCTTGTCGATGATGTTCATGCTGATGCCGACGATCACGGCGGATGTCTGGGCCATCGCCTCGACGATGGTGACGCCGGGCATGACGGGTTCGTCGGGGAAGTGGCCCTGGAAATGCGGCTCGTTGCAGGTGACCATCTTGATGCCGACGCCGCCTTCGTGGGGCACGATGTCGCGCACCTTGTCGATGAACAGGAAGGGATAGCGGTGCGGAATGATGCGCTTGATCAGCGACAGGTCGGCCTCGGTATAAGGGGCGGGGGCGCGCGTTTCTTCGGCCATGGGCGTTCCTTCGGGACGTTTTGTTCCGGTTAGCAATGCGCTAGCCCGTTGGCAAGCCGATCAGGGGGCGGCTGCCCCGGCCCTCGGCGTCCCTCCGCTGCCCCGGCCTGCGCGTCCCTCGCGCAGCCAGCCGGTCAGGATCAGGCCCGCCACCAGCAAAAGCCAGGCCCAGCCGGGCAGCAGCGGCCGGCGTTCCAGCCCGGTGACGGATGCGGCCTCGCGCGGGGTGATGGCGATCCAGTCGCCAAGGCCCGCGCTGCCATGCGCCGTTCGTCCCGGCGCCACGGTCCGCAGGTCGGGCACCCCATCCGACAGGGTCACGACGCCCCCGCCGGTGGCCTGGACCAGGGGTTGAAGCGCCGCGGCATCGGCCACGGTCTGCTCGAACTCTCGCGGGGCGGCGGGGCCAAGCGCCAGCACGCGGCGCAGATCGCCGTCCTGCAAACGGTAGAGGCCCGGTTCCGGCGCGGTCCAGTCGGCGGTGAAGCGGCCCGGCCCGGCGGGGGCCAGCGCAACCTCCTCGGTCCCGCCATCGGGGCGGGTCACGATCAGCGGACCCGTGCTGTCGGCCATGGTGCGGCGGGTGAAGCGGACGGCCAAGTCGCCCGAGACATCGGCCAGCAGCGCCTCCTCCTCAAGCTCGGGCTCCTTCATCGACCAATGGGCGATGCGGCGCAGCAGTTCCAGTTGCGGCCCGCCGCCCTCGAACCCGCGCCCCCAGAGCCACACCTGGTCCGAGGTGAGCAGCGCCACCCGCCCCTTTCCCACGCGATCGAGGATCAGCAGCGGCTGGTCGTCCACGCCGGTCATGGCGACCTGCGCGCCGGGATCGGGCGTCACGGTGGCCATGCGCAGCCAGCGGCCCCAGGTCGGATCCTCGCCCTCGCCACCCGGCAGGCCAGCGGTGACGGGATGGCGCCGCCCGTCCTCGGTCAGGCGCGGCAGATAGGGTTCCTCCAGCACCTGCCCTGTCGGGCGCGCGGGCAGGATGCGGCCCAGGGGCGACAGGTAGAGGCTCTCGACCCCCGCCATTTCCGGCCCGGCGGACACCAGGATCGCGCCGCCGTCTTCGACATAGCGGGCGATGTTGGCATAGTAATCCGGCGGCAGGATGCCCCGGACGCTGTAGCGGTCGAAGATGATGAGGTCGAAATCCTCGATCCGCTCCATGAACAGTTCCTGGGTCGGAAAGGCGATCAGCGACAGTTCGTTGACCGGCACGCCGTCGGACTTGTCGGGCGGGCGCAGGATGGTGAAGTGGATCAGATCGACCGCCGCATCCGATTTCAGCAGGTTGCGCCAGGTCCGTTCGCCCGCGTGGGGTTCGCCCGAGACCAGCAGCACGCGCAGGCGGTCGCGCACGCCGTTGATGCTGATGGCGGCGGCGTTGTTGCGGTCGGTCAGCTCGCCACCTTCGGGCGCGTCAAAGGCGATCTGCACGACGTTCTGGCCCGCATGATCCAGCGTCAGGGGCAGGCTGATCGGCTGGCCCAGGGGGACGGCCACCACCTGCTCATCCTCTCCGTCGAGCGACAGGCGCAGGTTGACGGATCCGGTCCGGGCTTCGGGGGGGACGTTGCCCTGGTCCTCGACCTGCAGGCGGATGGTGACCTCCTGGTCGATCAGGCCGAAGGCGGGGGCTTCCTTGATCACCAGGCGGCGGTCCCAATCCTGGGGCCTGCCGGTCAGCAGGACATGGACCGGGGCGGGAACCGAGGCGGGCAGCATGGCGGGGTCGTGCAGCCGCCCGTCGGTGACGGCGATCACGCCCGCCAGCCGGGTTTCGGGTTCGGCGGCGATGGCGCGGGCCATTTCCGTCGCCAGCAAGGTGCCGTCGTCGTTGTCGCCCACCGTGACGCGGCGCAGTTCGGTGTTGGGCAGCGCGGCGATCTGGCGGGTCAACGCATCGACGGCCCCGTCCGCCTGGGCGGTCCGTTCCGGCAGGGTCTGGCTGGCGGAACGGTCGTCGATCAGGATCACGATATCCGACAGGCCGGTGCGGCTGCCGATTTCCAGCGCAGGCCCGGCCAGGGCCAGCGCGGCGGCAAGCCCGGCAAGCCCGCGCCAGCCCCAACCCCGCAAGCCCCGCCACAGCGCGAAGCCCGCGACCAGCAGGGCAAGCGCGGCCAGCGCGGCGATGGCCCAAGGGGGCAACAGGGGGTCGAAGCGCAACTGGGTCACGGGCCAAGCATCTCCTCGACCCGCATCCGGTCCAAAAGGGCGGGAACATGCACCTGGTCGGATTTGTAGTTCCCCGTCAGGACATACATCATCAGGTTCACGCCAAAGCGGAAGGCCATCTCGCGCTGCTGCTCTCCTTCCCATCCCCGGCCGATGGGATAGGCGGGAAAGCCGTTTTCATCGACGGCCCAGGCCTCGGCCCAGGAATTGCCGCCGATGACGACCGGGCTGACGCCGTCGTTCAACTGCCGGAAGGGCACGCCCTCGGCCGCCTCGGCGCCTGCCGGGGGCGCCTCCAGCCAGACGGGGTTGCCCTGCCAGCGGCCCGGGAAATCCGACAGCAGGTAAAAGCTGCGGGTCAGGACGTGATCCTGCGGGATGGGCGACAAGGGCGGGATTTCCAGGGGCGAGGCCAGCGCCTGCAAGGCCTGCGACATGTCAGGCCCCCCCACGCCCGCGACATCGCCGTCGCGCGTGTCGAACAGGATCATGCCCCCTGACCGCATGAAGTGGTTCAGCCGCACGTATGCCTGGGGCGAGGGCGGCGGCTGCGTGTCGGTGATCGGCCAATACAGCATCGTCAGCATCGACAGGTCGTCATCGTCCAGTTCGACCGCCACAGGTTCCCCCGGCTCGACCGAGGTGCGCTGCGCCAGCACCATCGACAAGCCACGCAGGCCTTCGCGGGACGCCTCGTCCACACGGGCATCGCCTGTCACGACATAGGCCAACGCGACCTCGTTGGCGGCGCGGGCCAGTTCGGGGTTCACCTCCTGCGCGGCAGCGGGCGGCACGGGCTGGACCAGCAGCGCCAGCAGCAGGGCCGCCGCGACCCGCCCGCCGCGGACCAGCGCGGCGGACCCAAGCGCGTCCAGCGCCAGGATCAGCGCGGCGAGCGCCAGCAACGGTCCCTTCACGTCGCGCCCGCCGGTGGTGCCGGTCGCCTCGACGGTGGCACCCGGCCAGTCGGCCCGCGCCAGCGGCCCGCCCGCGTTCAGCGCCACGCGCCGGTCGCCTGCGGCATAGATGCCCGCCGGGCGGTCCGGGCCGGGGCCAAGCCCCAGGTCTGCGGCAGGCACCGGGGCCAGCCCCTCGGCGGGCTGTGCGCGGCCGAAGCCGTCCAGCACGGTTTCCGGCGTCCAGAAGGGCTGGTCGCGGTCGTCCGCCTGCCTGGCGGCAGGCGAGACGCGGGCGGTCTGGACCAGGCGGTCCAGCATGTCCACGAACAGACCCGAGATCGGCAGGTTCGACCATTCCGCGTTGGCGGTGACGTGGAACAGCACCACCTGCCCCTGCCCCGCGCGGGCGCGCGTGACCAGCGGCGTGTTGTCCGTCAGCGAGGCCAAGGTCTTTTCCGCCAGATCGGGCGCGGGCTGCGCCATCAGTTGCGCGCGGATCGCCACATCGCCGGGCGGGGTGAGGCCCGCGAAGACGCCGTTCGCCGCAAAGGGCAGGATGGCGCGCGGATCGCCCCAGGACAGCGCGCCGCCGATGTCGCGCCCGCCCTGGCGCAGGGCGACCGGCAACAGCGGTTCGTTCTGCAGATCCTCGAACGCGGCCATGCGCGGCCCGGCGAAGCGGATCAGCAGCCCGCCGTCGTCCACCCAAGCCGCCAGGTCGCCTGCCTCGGCCAGGTCCACCTGGTCGGCCAGCACGATCACGTCGGGCGCGCTGTCCAGCACGTCGCCCAGGCCGCCCTCGACCAGGTCGGTCGTGGGCGTCAATGCGCGGCGCAGGTAATGCAATTGCGACAGCAGTTCCTGCCCCTCGGCCTGGCGGTCGGCATCGCCCACAAGCCCGACCTTGCGGCGCTTCACGCGGTCGTCGGCCAGAACCACGGCCCCGGCATGGGCCTCGCCCTCGATCTGGAAGCGGGTGATGCGGTTGCGCAGTTCCGGGGGCAGGTCGATGGCCACGGGGCGGGTGGTGATCCCGGCGGCGGTGGCGGCATCGCCGGGGATCAGGCGGGCCAGTTCGCGTTCGACGCCCTGCGGATCGGGGCCGATGGCCAGGATCGCGGGCGCGGCCTCGTCCATCGCCGCCAGCGTCAGCGAGGGCGTGTCGCCCGCGTGCAGCGACAGCGACCGGACGGCGCGGGCAGGCGGAACAACCGTGACGGTCCCGCGATCCGTCAGCGCGGACAGCCAGGCGGCGCGGTTCGGGTGATCCAGCCCGTCGGCGATCCACAGCGTTTCCAGCGTGCCGTCAGGCGCGGCGGCCAGGGCGGCGGCGGGATCGTCAGGCAGGCCGGTCGCCCAGGATACCGGCTGCGCGGCCCGCAGGCGTGCCAGCAGCGTATCGGCGGGGGCGAAGGGCAGCGCGCCCGGCACCGCGCGTCCATCGGCCAGCAGCAGGGCGGCGGGGCGGCCCTCGGCCGCGGCATCCGTCAGGGCGGATTCGGCCCGGGTCAGGCGGGCGGGCCAGTCGGGGGCGGCGGACCAGCCCGCGTCCAGCACCACCAGCAAGGGGCCGGTCTGGCCGGATGCGACCACCGGCTTCCAGCTTGGCCCGGCAAAGGCCAGGATCAGCGCGGCCACGGCGGCCAGCCGCAGCAGCAGCAGCCACCAGGGCGTGCGCCGGGCGACCGGCACCCGGTCCACCAGCCCGCGCAAGAGCGCCACGCCGGGGAACGCCACAAGGCGCGGCGCGGGCGGCATGGCGCGCAGGATCACCCACAGCACCGGCAGCGCGATCAGCGCGGTCAGCACCCAGGGGGCCGCGAAGCCTATGGGACCAAGCATCAACATCAGCCCGCAAGCACCTGATAAAGCCAGCTCAGCGCGACGGCCGGGGCGTGGCTGGTGGTGTGATGGCCAAAATGCCAGCCCGCGCCTTCCGCCCGGCGGCGCAGCCAGTCGCGCCGTTCGGCAAGCCGCGCCAGATAGGCGTCGCGCAGGCCCCCCGCATCGCGGCTGTCGTGGCGGATCGCGCCCGACAGAGAGCGGAACAGGACCGCGCCGTGATAGGGAAACACCTCCTCGTCGGGGTCCAGCACCTGCATCAGCACGCCGCCGACGCCCATGCCCGCCGCGCGGGCCAGCAGCGCATCGACCCAGGCCGGGTCGTCCAGGAAATCCGACAGGATCACCAGCCGCTGGTTCGGGCGCAGGTGATCGGGCGCGGGCGCGTCGCCGTCGCCATCACGCGGGCGCAGCGCCACGATCTGTTCGGCCAGCCGGTCGGCCTGCACCCGCCCCGCCCGGGCGGGCTGGCCCAGCAGGCCCACCTTTTCCCCCCCGCGCAGCAGCACCATGGCCAGCGCGAGCGCCAGCAGATGCGCCCGGTCCGCCTTGGTCGGGCGGTCGGGCGCGCCGGAATAGCCCATCCCCTGCCCGGCCGAGACCCACAGCCCCACGGCCTGCGCCGTCTGCGCCTCTCGGTCCCGCACGAACTGCGCATCCGACCGGGCGGACCTGCGCCAGTCGATGGACCGCGCGGAATCGCCCTGGGCGGCGGGGCGGTATTGCCAGAAATCCTCGCCCGGGCCGCCGCGCCGCAAGCCATGCGCGCCGGGGGCAACCATCGCCGCCAGCCGTTCAGCCGACAGGATCAGCGCGGGCAGATGCGCGCTTGCCCCTTGCGCCCCGGAACGGAGGTTGGCTGCGCGAAGGTCGGCGGGGGACGCGCTCAAGGCAACCTCATGCGGCCCGGCTTTGGCCGAAGCGGCCGTCCAGAAGGCGGGCGATCACGCTGTCCACCGTTTCACCCCGCGCGCGGGCGGCGAAGGACAGCGCCATGCGGTGGCGCAGGACGGGGGCGGCCATGGCCTCGACATCCTCCAGCGTCGGGGCGAAGCGGCCGTTCAGCACGGCGCGCGCGCGCGTGACCAGCATCAGCGCCTGCGCGGCGCGGGGGCCCGGCCCCCAGACCAGCGCGTCGCCGATGAAGCCCGCCGCCTCAAGCCCGCCCGGGCGGCAGGCGCGGACCAGATCCAGGATCGATTCCACCACGCCCTCGCCCACCGGCATCTGGCGGATCAGGCGCTGCGCGGCGATCAGGCTGCCCGAGTCAAAGGCCGCATGGGCGCGCGCGTCCTCGACCCCCGTGGTGGCCAGCAGGATCGCGCGTTCGGTGTCGCGGTCGGGGTAATCCACGTCGATCTGCAACAGGAAACGGTCCAGCTGCGCCTCGGGCAGGGGATAGGTGCCTTCCTGCTCGATGGGGTTCTGGGTCGCCAGGACATGGAACGGGCGGCCCAGGGGGCGGTGCTGGCCGCTGATCGTGACCTCTCGCTCCTGCATGGCCTGCAACAGCGCGGACTGGGTGCGGGGGGATGCCCGGTTGATCTCGTCCGCCATCAGAAGCTGGGTGAAGACCGGCCCTTCGATGAAGCGGAAGGCGCGGCTGCCGTCGGGCAGCACGTCCAGAACCTCGGACCCCAGGATGTCGGCGGGCATCAGGTCGGGGGTGAACTGGATGCGCTGGCTGTCCAGCCCCAGGACGGTGGACAGCGTATCGACCAGCATGGTCTTGCCAAGGCCCGGCTGGCCCACCAGCAGCGCGTGGCCGCCCGACAGGATCGCGGCCAGGACCTGTTCCACCACCTGATGCTGGCCCACGAAGCGGCGTTCGATGCTGGTGCGGGCATCGGCCAAGGCCTGCCCAAGCTGTTCGACCTGGGTAACCAGAATCTCATCCGAAGCCATGACAACGCCCCTTCTGTGCTTTAGACGAACCATAAGAGGATATGCGAAAGGCGACTACAGGGAATGGCAGATCGCGGTGACAAAGCTGTGAGCGCCGAAGGCATTGCCGCCGCCGCCGGCAAGGCGTCCAAGGGTGGGCTGCCACCGGTGCATCTGTGGAACCCGCCCTTCTGCGGCGACCTGGACATGGAGATCCGCGCCGACGGCACCTGGTTCTATCAGGGCACGCCCATCGGACGCCCGGCCATGGTGCGGCTGTTTTCCACCATCCTGAAGCGCGAGGGCGACCGCTTCTTCCTGGTCACACCCGTTGAAAAGGTGGGCATCCGCGTGGTGGACGCGCCCTTTGTCGCGGTCGATGCCGAGATCGCGCCCGACGCCGTGACCTTCACCACCAATGTCGGCGACCGGGTGACGGCGGGGCCGGAGAACCCCATCACCCTGCGCGGCACCGCCGTTGAGCCCCGCCCCTATGTCCATGTCCGCGCGGGGCTGGAGGCGCTGATCGACCGCAAGACCTTCTACCGCCTGGCCGATGCCGCCATCGAACAGGACGGCCGCAGCGGCATCCGCTCGGGCGGCGTCTTCTTCCCGCTGGAGCCCTGATGCCCCGTTTCGCCGCCAACCTGACGATGCTGTTCACCGAACTGCCCATGCTGGAGCGATTCGCGGCCGCCGCCGCCGCGGGCTTCCAGGGGGTCGAGATCCTGTTTCCCTATGACCTCGCGGCCCGCGACCTGTCCCGCGCGGCCATCGCGGCGGGGCTGGACTTCGTGCTGATGAACACGCCGCCCCCGAACTGGGCGGGCGGCCCGCGCGGCTTTGCCGCCGAACCGGGGCGAGAGGAACGGTTCCGCAGCGACTTCGACCGGGCGCTGCGCTTTGCGGGCGTGCTGCGGCCGCGCCACATCCACATCATGGCAGGCTATGCCCAGGGGCCCCAGGCGCGCGACACCTTCGCCCGCAACCTCCGCTGGGCCGCCGACCGCGCCCCCCATGTCAGCCTGACGATCGAGCCGCTGAACCCCGTGGACCAGCCCGGCTATTTCCTGGCCGACTTCGACCTGGCGGCGGACCTGATCGCCGAGACCGGGGTGCCGAATCTGGGCCTGCAATTCGACACCTATCACGCCCAGCGGATCACGGGCGACGCCATGGCGGTCTGGCGCAAGCACGCGGGCATCGTCCGGCATATCCAGATCGCGGGCGCTCCCGGGCGGCACGAGCCCCTGGGCGGAATGATCGACTATCCAGGCTTTTTCGCGGCGCTGGATCATTCCGGCTACAAGGGGTGGGTCAGCGCGGAATACGATCCCGCCTCGCTGACGGCCGAGGGTCTGGGCTGGCTGCCGCGTTCCTGACCGGCCCGGATCGCCAAGGCTGCCGGACCCGTGGAACCCAAAGCAGATCAAATTGTTGAACGGACAATCCCTTCGTGGGACATCGGTCAGGCGGCGCCTTTGCGGGATGCGCGCGTGGCAGTCAACAGCAAGGAGCATTGCCGTGAACTCGATCATCTACATCGTCGGCCTGGTCGTCATCGTCCTGTTCATCCTGTCCTTCCTCGGGCTGCGCTGAGGCCGGTCGGCGGCGCCAGCCCGGACGGACGGCGCCGCGATTGCATCTGGCCTTTCCGGCGCGGTTTCGATAGGGCGGCCCCAAATTGAAAAGGTCGCTCATGGATATCCGCAACATCGCCATCATCGCTCACGTTGACCACGGCAAGACAACGCTGGTCGATCAGTTGTTGCGCCAGTCCGGGTCGTTCCGTGAAAACCAGGCCGTCGCCGAACGGGCGATGGACAGCAACGACATCGAACGCGAACGCGGCATCACCATCCTGGCCAAGGCGACCTCGGTCGAATGGAAGGGCACCCGCATCAACATCGTGGACACCCCCGGCCACGCCGACTTCGGCGGCGAGGTGGAACGGATCCTGTCCATGGTCGATGGCGTCTGCCTGCTGGTCGATGCCGCCGAAGGGCCGATGCCGCAGACCAAGTTCGTGACCTCGAAGGCGCTGGCGCTTGGCCTGCGCCCCATCGTGGTGCTGAACAAGGTGGACAAGCCCGCAGCCGAGCCCGACAATGCGCTGAACGATGTCTTCGACCTGTTCGCGAACCTTGGCGCGAATGACGAACAGCTTGACTTTCCCCATGTCTATGCCAGCGGCATCGGCGGTTGGGCGGACGAAACGCTGGACGGCCCGCGCAAGGACATGTCGGCGCTGTTCGACCTGATCCTGAAGCACGTCCAGCCGCCCAAGCAGATCGCCCGGTCGGGCGAGCCGTTCCAGATGCTGGCGACCACGCTCAGCGCCGATCCCTTCCTGGGCCGCCTGCTGACCGGCCGGGTCGAGGCGGGCCGCGCCAAGGCGGGCGACACCGTCAAGGCGCTGTCGCGCGACGGCGAGCGGATCGAACAGTTCCGCATCAGCAAGGTGCTGGCCTTCCGCGGCCTGAACCAGACCCCCATCGACGAAGCGCAGGCCGGTGACATCGTGACCCTGGCCGGCATGTCCAAGGCCACCGTGGCCGACACCATCTGCGCGCTGGAGGTGGACACCGCCCTGCCCGCGCAGCCCATCGACCCGCCCACCATCAGCGTGACCTTCGGCATCAACGACAGCCCCCTGGCGGGCCAGGACGGCAAGAAGGTCCAGTCCCGCGTCATCCGCGAACGCCTGATGCGCGAGGCCGAGGTCAACGTCGCCATCAAGGTCGAGGACACGCCGGGCGGCGACGCCTTTGTCGTCTCGGGCCGGGGCGAATTGCAGATGGGCGTCCTGATCGAGAACATGCGCCGCGAAGGCTTTGAACTCTCGATCTCGCGCCCCCGCGTGATCTTCCGCGAGGAGAACGGCCAGCGGATGGAGCCGGTCGAGGAAGTCATCATCGACGTGGACGACGACTATACCGGCGTGGTGATCGAAAAGCTGACCGGCGAACGCAAGGGCGAGATGGTGGACATGCGCCCGGCGGGAGTCGGCAAGACGCGGATCGTGGCCCATGTGCCCTCGCGCGGGCTGATCGGATACCACGGCGAATTCATGACCGACACGCGCGGCAACGGCGTGCTGAACCGCATCTTCCACGGCTGGACCCCCTACAAGGGCGCGATCCAGGGCCGCCGCCAGGGCGTGCTGATCTCCATGGAGGACGGGGTGTCCGTGGCCTATGCGCTGTGGAACCTGGAGGACCGGGGCAAGATGTTCATCGGCGCCCAGGAACAGCTGTACCAGGGCATGATCATCGGCGAACACAGCCGCGACAACGACCTCGAGGTGAACCCGCTCAAGGGCAAGAAGCTGACCAACGTCCGCGCATCCGGCACGGATGAAGCGGTTCGCCTCACCCCCCCGGTCCGCATGTCGCTGGAAGAAGCCATCGCCTATGTCAACGACGACGAGCTGGTCGAGGTGACGCCCAAGAACATCCGCCTGCGCAAGCGCCACCTGGATCCGCACGAACGCAAGCGCCAGGCCCGCGCGGAAGGCTGACGAATCCTTCCCCAAGGTCAACTTGTAGTTTTAGCGAAGTTCGCCTCGTCTTGATGCCGTGATAAGGTTCCTGTTGGGGAACCTTGTCGGGGTCATCGGCACATGTTCATGGTGACAGGTTTTTCAGTCCCGCCGGGGGTGCCAAGGCCCCTGGTTCTTTATTGGTCTGCACATATAATTGCCGCGCGGCGGGTGCTGCAGGGAACTCGACAACGGAAGAACGGTTCATCTGGTTGGGGGAATGGGTGCCACGGCGCGCCATTTGCCCGGCCATGAGCCACGCCATACGGAAGCGGAACATGAGCAGACACGACGACATCATGAAGGGACTGGGCCTGCACGGCCAGGCTGTCGTCGCCACGATCGAGATGATGGTGGACCTGAGCAGCCGCGACCCTGACCTGGACCAGGTGGCCCGGCGCCTTGGAGTGCCCGCCCGCGACCTGCGCCGGATTTTCCCCGATGACCAAAGCCTGCTGATCGCCGCGGCGGAACAGGCCCTGGTCCGGCTGATGGATGCCTGCACGAAGGCGGTCGTCAGGGTTAACCCGGACGATGCGGTCGGCCAGTTCCTGGCGCTTGGCAAGGCCTATATCCGCTGGGCCGCCGATCACCGGATGCAGTTCCGGCTGATCACCAGCCATCCGACCCTGGACGCCATGCGGATCCCCGAACTGCGCCGCTATCTGGATTCGGTGGGCGACCTGATGACGCGGATGCTGGAACGCGCCCGGGCCGCAGGGTGCCTGCGCGAGGACGAGGATATCGCGATGATCCTGCTGTCGTCGCGCGTCTTTGCCTATGGCCTGGCCCGCATGGTGGTCGATGGCCGGATGCAGGGCCTGCTTCCGTCCCGCGATCCGGTCGAGGCGGCGGAACTGGCCCTGGCCGATTTCGTCATGCGCTTCGCGCGCACCGCCGGAAAGCGCCCGCTCTGCGCCACGTGAGGCCGCCAGGGTCACGCCGCGCCGTTTGATAAGGTCCATTTTGCCATTGTGACGCGACAGGCCACGTCGCTGGCATCGTCTTAATAGAATTTTCAGATTGGTCTGACACCCTGTCGCATGAAAGGGCGGGCCTGCCGCCATCGGGTGCAAAGGGGTGTCGTGTGGAAGGAAGGCGGACAGCGCACTGCCGCCTTCCGGGCTGCGGCGGATCTGGGGTTCCGCCGCAGCCACAGGGCCCTGCGGCGACAGGCGGGGGCCGTCCGCCATTTTCGCTTTTGATCGGGGCTGGCTTGGGCTATCCGGTCCCCGACCGCAGGACAGACGAAAGACGAACCGCCGTGACCGACTACATCATCCGCGACATCGCGCTGGCCGATTTCGGCCGCAAGGAACTGGACATCGCCGAGACGGAAATGCCCGGACTGATGGCGCTGCGCGACGAATACGGCGCGGCGAAGCCCCTGGCCGGCGCGCGTATCGCGGGCAGCCTGCACATGACGGTCCAGACCGCCGTCCTGATCGAGACGCTGACCGCCCTTGGCGCCGATGTCCGCTGGGCGTCCTGCAACATCTATTCGACCCAGGACCACGCGGCGGCGGCCATCGCGGCCTCTGGCGTGCCGGTCTTCGCGGTGAAGGGCGAGACGCTGGCCGAATACTGGGCCTATACCGACCGGATCTTCCAGTTCGCGGAAGGCACGGCCAACATGATCCTGGACGATGGCGGCGACGCGACCATGTATGTCCTTCTGGGCGCGCGGATCGAGGCGGGCGAGACCGGCCTGATCGACGTTCCCACCAGCGAGGAGGAGGAGGCGCTGTTCGCCCAGATCCGCAAGCGCCTGGCCGAATCCCCCGGCTGGTTCACCCGCCAGCGCGACGCCATCAAGGGCGTTTCCGAGGAAACGACCACCGGCGTCCATCGCCTTTACGATCTGCACAAGCGGGGCCTGCTGCCCTTCCCCGCGATCAACGTCAACGACAGCGTCACCAAGTCGAAATTCGACAACAAGTATGGCTGCAAGGAATCGCTGGTGGACGGCATCCGCCGCGCCACTGACACGATGATGGCGGGCAAGGTCGCGGTGGTCTGCGGCTATGGCGACGTGGGCAAGGGCTCGGCCGCGTCCCTGCGCGGCGCGGGGGCGCGCGTGAAGGTGACCGAGGTCGATCCGATCTGCGCCCTGCAAGCCGCCATGGACGGGTTCGAGGTCGTGCTGCTGGAAGACGTGGCGGACAGCGCTGACATCTTCGTCACCACCACCGGCAACCGCGACGTGATCCGCATCGAACACATGCGCGCCATGAAGGACATGGCCATCGTCGGCAACATCGGCCATTTCGACAACGAAATCCAGGTCGCGGCCCTGCGCAACCACAAATGGACCAACATCAAGGACCAGGTGGACATGATCGAAATGCCTTCGGGCAACCGCATCATCCTGCTGTCCCAAGGGCGGTTGCTGAACCTGGGCAACGCCACCGGCCACCCGTCCTTTGTCATGTCGGCCAGCTTCACCAACCAGGTGCTGGCCCAGATCGAATTGTGGACCAAGGGCGACGAATACCAGCCCGGCGTCTATATCCTGCCCAAGGCCCTGGACGAAAAGGTCGCGCGGCTGCATCTGGACAAGGTGGGCGCGAAGCTGACACAACTGTCGCGCGAACAGGCCGACTATATCGGCGTGACGCCCGAAGGCCCGTTCAAATCAGATCACTATCGGTATTGATCATGGAATATTCGCTGTTCACCTCGGAGTCGGTTTCCGAGGGCCATCCCGACAAGATCGCCGACCAGATTTCCGACGCCATCCTGGACGCCATCCTGGCCGAGGATCCGCGCGCCCGCGTCGCCTGCGAGACGATGGTCAAGACCGGCGTCGCCATCATCTCGGGCGAGATTTCGACGGCTGCCTGGGTCGATCTGGAAAGCATCGTTCGCGGCGTCATCAACGACATCGGCTATACCAGCAGCGATGTGGGCTTCGACGGATCCACCTGTTCCGTCATCAACATCATCGGCAAGCAGTCGCCCGAGATCAACCAGGGCGTTGACCGCGACAACCTTGAGGACCAGGGCGCGGGCGACCAGGGGCTGATGTTCGGCTATGCCTCGGACGAAACCGACGTGCTGATGCCCGCGCCCATCACCTATGCGCACCGGCTGGTGGAACGGCAGGCCAAGGTGCGCCGCGACGGCACGCTGAAATGGCTGCGCCCGGATGCCAAGTCGCAGGTCACGCTGCGCTATGGCGCGGATGGCCGCCCCTCGGGGATCGACGCGGTGGTGCTGTCCACGCAGCACAACCCGGAAATCACGCTGTCCGACCTGCGCGAGGCCGTGATCGAGGAGATCATCAAGCCCGTCCTGCCGGCCGAATGGCTGTCGGACGCGACCAAGTATTTCATCAACCCGACCGGCAAGTTCGTGATCGGCGGGCCGGTGGGCGATTGCGGGTTGACGGGCCGCAAGATCATCGTGGACAGCTATGGCGGCATGGCGCGCCATGGCGGCGGCGCGTTTTCAGGCAAGGATCCCTCCAAGGTGGACCGCTCGGCCGCCTATGCGGGCCGTTGGGTGGCGAAGAACATCGTCGCGGCGGGCCTTGCCAGCCGGTGCGAGATCCAGGTGAGTTACGCCATCGGCGAGGCGCAGCCCACCTCGATCAGCCTCAACACCTTCGGGACGGAAACGGTGCCCCATGACAGGATCGTCAAGGCGGTGAGAGAGGTCTTCGACCTGCGCCCCTTTGCCATCATCCGCGACCTGGACCTGCTGCACCCGATCTATCGCCCGACCGCCAGCTATGGTCACTTCGGGCGGCAGCCGTATCAGCTGAACCGGGGAACGGCGTTCAGCTGGGAAAAGACGGACCGGGCCGAGGCGCTGAAGGCGGCGCTGAGCTGAGAGGGTTTGGTGGGGTAAAACCCCACCCTGCGGGATCGCCCCGGGCCGATCCGGGGCGTTTCCACGCAAGTCCCCCGCAGGGTGGGGCTTCACCCCACCTTTCCTTCGACCGTCCCGTAAAGCACCTTGGCCCGCGCCTCGAACGCGCGGACGATCCGCACCATCGCCTCGTGGAAGACCACCCCGATCAGCTTTTGCAGGATCAGGTTCTTGAACTCGAAATCCACGAAGAAATCGACGCGGCAGCCGCCCTCGGGCCGGTCGGTGAAGGTCCAGCCGCTGCGCATGTATTTGAACGGGCCGTCCAGGTATTCGGTGTCGATCTTCAGCGCGCCGGTCGCGGGATCGGCGGGCCACAGCACCACGCGGCTGCCGAAGCGTTCGCGGAAGACCTTGAAGCTGATCACCAGGTCGGCGGCGATCTCCTCGGACCCGTCGGGGCGGGTTTCGCGCGACCGGATGCGGGCGGCGCTGTTCCAGGGCAGGAACTGCGGATAGCTTTCGATATCGGCCACCAGGTCGAACATCTGCCGGGCGCTGTAGGGAAGATCGCGGGAATCCTGATGGTTGGGCAAAACGGTCTCGCAGGGTTCGGTCTTGAAAGGCGACGGGGGTTGTGGTCGAGTCGCCCCGATCTAGCAGGAGGCTGCCCCCATGAACAACCTGATCTGGCTGCTTCGGGCCTCGAAATGGGCGCGAAATCCGCCAAGCGCGCGCCGCGTCAAGCTGGTGCTGGCGATTGTCGCGGCGGGCCTTGCCATCGCGGCGCTGGAAGGTCTGGACCTGTGGCCCGACTGGGCGACGGTGGAGGAAGGCCGCGCCCCGCGCATCCCGCGCTAGGGCCGGCGGTCCCGCACGGCGACGCGCTGCGGTTCCGGGCGGCGCAGCATCGCCGCGCCAAGCCCGATGGTCAGGATCGTGAAGATCGTCAGCATCCGTCTTCTCCTTTTCGCCGCGCGGGCCTTACAGCCCCGCCGCCTTGAACGTGTCACATTGGGCCATGTCGCCCGAATTGAAGCCGCGCATCAGCCATTCCTGCCGCTGCGCTGCGCTGCCATGGGTGAAGCTGTCGGGCATGGGCGTGCGGCCCGCATTCGACTGGATCACGTCGTCGCCCACAGCCTGGGCGGCGCCCATCGCTTCCTCCAGGTCGCCGGCTTCCAGCGTGCCAAAGCGTTGCTGCGCGTGGCGCGCCCAGATGCCGGCATAGCAATCGGCCTGCAACTCGGTCAGGACCGAGATCTGGTTGGCCTGGCGTTCGCCGACCTGTCCGCGCAGGCGTTGCGTTTCGCCCAGAACGCCGGTCAGGTTCTGGACATGGTGGCCGACCTCGTGCGCGATCACATAGGCATAGGCGAAATCGCCCCCCGCCCCCATGCGGCTGGCCATCATGTCGAAGAAGTCGGTGTCCAGGTACAGCTTCTGGTCGCCCGGGCAATAGAACGGGCCCATGGCCGCCGACGCGCCCCCGCAAGCCGACTGCACGGCGCCGCTGAACAGCACCAGTGTTGGGTCGCGATAGGTCACCCCTGCCTGCTGCGGCAGGACCGGGGCCCAGACCTCCTCGGTATCGGCCAGCACGACGGACACGAATTCGCCCCATTGCTGGTCTTCCTCGGTCAGGGGGCGGGTTTGCCCCGGCTGGCCCTGGTCCATGCCCTGCACCAGGGGCGTGATGTCGATGCCGAAGAAATAGCCGACCGCCAGGATCGCCAGCATCCCCACGACGCCCATGCCCCCTGCCCCGGCGGCGCCCATGCCGCGCCGATCCTCGATATTGCTGCTGCCGCGCCGACCACGCCATTGCATGAGCCTTGACCCTCCGTTGCCCCGGACCGTGGGGCTGTCATCACCAGAACACCAGCCTGACCTGCGGGTTCCGCAAGGCGGGCCAGGGCCGATGATCACAGCGGCGCGACAAATCCGCAAGGCGCTTGACGCCGCCGCCTTGGGGGCCGATCCACGGGGCCGGAACAAGGACCGAGGGGATCATGGACGGACGACAACTTTCCCTGCTGGCGGGGGCCGGATCGGCGGCGCTGCTGATCGCCGCACTCGGCTTCCAGGCGGCGGGCTATGCGCCCTGCGAGCTGTGCATCCTGCAACGCTGGCCCCATGTCGCCGCCGCCGCCGTGGCGCTGCTGGTCTGGTGGACCGGATGGGTGCGCGGGCTGGCTGTCCTGGGCATGGTCGCCGCGAGCATTGCCATGGGCCTTGCCATCTATCACACCGGGGTCGAACTGAAGCTGTGGGCGGGTCCCACGCATTGCTCGGGCACCGTGGGCAACCTGGCCACCATGTCGGCCCAGGATCTGCTGGAACGCCTGAACACCACCCCCGTGGTGCGCTGCGACGAGGTTGCCTGGCGCTTCCTGGGCCTGTCCATGGCGGCCTGGAACGCGGTCTTTTCGGCCGGCCTGGCAGTGGTCTGGGGAATGGCCGCAAAACGGGCGTCGAAAGGCTGAAAATCAGGGGAAAACATTGCCCTTGGGGGCTGCGTCGCCTATATCTGACCCAACAAGACGTTGAGGAAATCCCGTGGCCGACACCCCCGAAGACGACCTGCCCGAGACCCCCGAGGCGGGCGAAGACAATGGCGCCGCGACGCGCCAGGTGATGCCCCATGACGGCCCCGTGATCGACATCAGTTCCGAGATGCGGACCTCGTATCTGGACTATGCCATGTCGGTCATCGTCAGCCGGGCCATCCCCGACCTGCGCGACGGGTTGAAGCCGGTGCATCGCCGCATCCTTTACGCGATGGACGAAAGCGGCAATACGCCCGACAAGGCCTATCGCAAGTCCGCGCGCCCGGTGGGCGACGTCATGGGCAAGTATCACCCCCATGGCGACGCGGCGATCTATGACGCGCTGGTCCGCATGGCGCAGGACTTTTCCATGTCCCTGCCGCTGCTGGACGGCCAGGGCAACTTCGGGTCGATGGACGGCGATCCCCCCGCCGCCATGCGCTATACCGAGGTTCGCATGGACAAGCCCGCGAACTTCCTGCTGATGGACATCGACAAGGACACGGTCGATTTCCAGGACAACTACGACGGCAAGGACCGCGAACCCACCGTCCTGCCCGCGCGCTTCCCGAACATGCTGGTCAACGGCGCGGGCGGCATTGCGGTCGGCATGGCGACCAACATCCCGCCCCACAATCTGGGCGAGGTGATCGACGCCACGCTGGAACTGATCGAGAATCCCGACCTGCCGACCGAACGCCTGCTGGACATCATCCCCGGCCCGGATTTCCCGACCGGGGCGCTGATCCTGGGGCGGTCCGGGGCGCGCAAGGCTTATCTGGAAGGGCGCGGCAGCGTCATCATCCGCGCCAAGACCCATATCGAGGAGTTGCGCAAGGACCGCTGGGCCATCGTCGTGGACGAGGTTCCCTATCAGGTCAACAAGGCCAGCCTGATCGAGCGCATAGCCGAACTCGCCAAGGAAAAGCGGGTCGAAGGCATCGCCTCGGTCCAGGACGAATCCGACCGTCAGGGCGTCCGCGTCGTCGTGGAACTGAAACGCGACGCCACGCCCGACGTGGTGCTGAACCAGTTGTTCCGCTTCACGTCGCTGCAGACCACGTTCGGCTGCAACATGCTGGCGCTGAACGGCGGCCGGCCCGAACAACTGACGCTGCGCGACTTCCTGACCCATTTCATCAGCTTCCGCGAGGAAGTCGTCGCCCGCCGCACCGCTTACGAACTGCGCAAGGCGCGGGAACGCAGCCATGTGCTGTGCGGCCTGGCCGTGGCGGTCAGCAATGTCGATGAGGTCGTGGCGACGATCCGGTCATCCTCGGATGCCGCCGAGGCGCGCGAGCGGCTGATGGAACGCCGCTGGCCCGCCCATGACATCTTGGAATACCTGCGCCTGATCGACGATCCGCTGCACCCGGTGAACGACGACGGCACCTACAACCTGTCGGAAGTGCAGGCCCGCGCCATCCTAGACCTGCGCCTGCAGCGCCTGACCCAGCTTGGCGTGCAGGAAGTGACCGAGGAACTGGGCCAGTTGGCCGACGCGATCCGCGACTATCTGGCGATCCTGGGGTCGCGTGAACGCATCATGGCCATCATCAGCGACGAGTTGCGCGAGGTGCGCGGCCTGTTCGCCGTCCCCCGCCGCACCGAGATCACCGACTGGTCCGGCGACATGGAGGACGAGGATCTGATCGAGCGCGAGGACATGGTCGTCACCATCACCTCGGGCGGGTATATTAAGCGTACGGCCCTGGCCGAGTTCCGCAGCCAGCGGCGCGGCGGCAAGGGCCTGGCCAGCATGGCGACCAAGGAGGACGATGTCGTCACGACCCTGTTCGTCGCCAACACGCATACCGAACTGCTGTTCTTCACCACCGACGGCATGGTCTATCGCCTCAAGACCTGGCGGCTGCCGCTGGGCGGGCGGACGGCCAAGGGCAAGGCCATCGTCAACATCCTGCCGATCGAGCCGGGGGTGTCCATCGCCGCGCTGATGCCCGTCGATGCGCCCGAGGCGGAATGGGACCGTTACCAGGCGGTCTTCGCCACCTCGGACGGGGATGTGCGCAGGAACGCGCTGTCGGACTTCACCACCGTCAAGTCGAACGGCAAGATCGCCATGAAGCTGCCCGAGGGCGTGGAACTGGTGGGTGTGCGCATGGCGACGGAAAACGACGACGTGATGCTCGTCACGGATTCGGGCCGGGCGATCCGCTTCCCCACGACCGACGTGCGCGTCTTCAAGGGCCGCGATTCGACCGGCGTGCGGGGCATCCGGCTGTCCAATGGCGACCGCGTGGTCAGCATGTCCGTGATCCGCCACTTCGAGGCCGACCCGGCGGAACGCGCCGCATACCTGAAGATGCGCCGCGCGGTGGCCGGCGCGCTGGACGACGGGGCCGAGGCCGACGAGGACGAGGAAGCCGTGGCCGAGGCCGCGATCACCCAGGAGCGTTACGCCGAAATGTCGGCGGCCGAGGATCTGATCCTGACCATCACCGCGAACGGTGCGGGCAAGATCAGTTCCAGCCACGACTATCCGGTGCGCGGGCGCGGCGGCCAGGGCGTGATGGCGATGGACAAAGGGATGCGCGGCGGCGCGCTGGTCGCCAGCTTCCCGGTGGACATGGACGACCAGATCATGCTGGCCACATCCACCGGGCAGTCGATCCGGGTGCCGGTGGACGGCATCAGCTTCCGTTCGCGCAGCGCGGGCGGCGTCAGGGTCTTCAGCACCGCCCCGGGCGAGGAGGTCGTGTCCGTCGCCCGCATCGCGGAACAGGGCGACGGCGAGGAGACCTCTGAGGATTGATCGAACCAGGGCCCGGCAATGACCGGGCCCTTCTTTCAACGAGGGACGGCGTGACTCCATCCAGCGACGATGTGCTGCGGCAAAGGCTCCAGACCGGGTTCCTGGGCATCATCGCCTTTTCGCTGGTCCTGTTCCTGCTGTTCCAGGCGCGCTTCATCCTGATCTGCCTGGCGATCGCGGTGATCCTGTTCTCGCTGACCTCGGACGCGATCCAGGCGATTTCCACGCGGCTCAGGGTGCCCAACTGGCTGGCGACCACGCTGGCGCTGATCGGCATCACGCTGGGGCTGATCTGGCTGTCTACCACCATCATGTCCCAGGTGAACGTCGTCATCGGCCGCGCCATCGCCTATGCCGAATCGGTGCAGATCGCGTTGTCGGCCCTGATCGAGCGTTTCGGCCCCGAGGCCGAGACCCGCCTGATGGCCGCCATGGCCGAGTTCAACATCACCGGCTGGCTGCGGTCCCTGGCGGGGCAGGCATCCGGCTTGCTGTCGGGCAGCCTACTGGTGATCCTGTTCGTGGGCTTCATGTTCGCCGAACGGACCTGGCTGCCCGTCAAGGTCGAGCGGTTGACCGGCGATCCGGCGCAGGCCGCGCGGATCGGGCTGATCATGTCCTCGATCATGCGGCGGGTGAACCGTTACCTGGTGGTCAAGACCTTTGTCAGCGCGCTGACGGGCGCGGCGGTCTGGCTGATCTTCGCCCTGGGCCGGTTGGAACTGGCCGCCGCGGTGGCCTGGCTGACCTTCGTGCTGAACTTCATCCCCAATGTCGGCTCGGTCATCGCCTGGACCATCACCGTGGCGCTGGCCTTCGTGCTGACCGGCGATCCCACCACCACGGTCGTCGTCGGCGCCGCCTGCCTGATCGTGCATTTCGTCGTGGGCAACATCCTGGACCCGATGCTGACCGGCCAGACGCTGCAACTGTCCAGCTTCGGGATCATCCTGTCGCTGGCCTTCTGGGGCGCGATCTGGGGGATCGCCGGGGCCTTTTTGGCGGTGCCGATCATGGTGGCGGTGATGATCGTCTGCTGGCACATCCCCTGGCTGCAGCCCGTGGCGATCCTGCTGTCGCGCGAAGGGCTGGCCGATACGGACACGACCAGCCGCTGAGCGTCACTTGCCGTCGTCGGGCAGATCCGCCTGTTGCGTCCGCACCGGCGATTGCGCAGGCGGCGGCACCTTGTCCCCGTCATCCTGATCGGCATCCGGCAGATCCTGGCTTTCCCTCCAGATGTCGCGGGTGGTGAAGGCCATGCCGATGCCTTCATGGACGAAGCGTTCGACGATCTGGTGATACACCTCGGACGTGACGGACAGGCCCGAACCCACGTCGGAAATGACGGCCCGGATCTCGAAGTTCAGACCGTCCACCGTGATGCCCCGGAACAGGACGGCGGGCGCGGGGTCGATGGTGACCAGCGGCTGGTCCTCGATGATCTCGGTCAGGATGCGGGCCACCTTGCGGGTGTCGGTGCCATAGCTGACGCTGATGGGGATGATGATCCGGCCGGTCTTGCTTTGCCGCGTCCAGTTGGTGACCGGCTGGCTGATCAGGTCGCTGTTGGGGACGATCACCTGCTGCTTGTCGAAGGTTTCCACCTGGGTGGACCGGACCGAGATGCGCTTGACGATGCCCTGCTGGCCGCCCGCGCTGATCCAGTCGCCCACGCTGACCGGGCGCTCGATCAGCAGGATGATGCCCGACACGAAGTTCGACACGATGTTCTGCAGGCCGAAACCGATGCCCACGGACAGCGCACCGGCAACGATGGCGAATGACGACAGGTCGATCCCGGCCGAGGTGATCGCCAGCATCGCCGCCAGCACGATGCCGACATAGCCGATGCCCGACACCACCGCGTTCTGCCCGCCCGCGTCCAGTTTCGTCTTGGGCAGGACGGACGTGCGCATCGCCCCCTGGATCCCGCGCGTGATCGAATAGCCGATGCCGAAGACCAGGATGAACATCAGCACCGCGCCGGGCGACAGCCGCACCCCGCCCAGCGTCGCGCCCTGGCGGAAGCGGACCCAGTATTCGGCAAGCTCGTTGACCGAGGCGCCCCAGATCAGCATGAAGACCGGCACCGACAGCACGATCAGCGCGAATCCGATCAGCAGCGGGGCCAATCCTTCCCGTGCCCCTTCCTGCCCGCGCTTGAGCATGTTGAACACGTCGGCGATGAAGTCCTGCAGCAGCACCAGCAGGCCGATCAGCGCCAGCGATTGCACCCAGGGCCAGGTCGCGAGGTTGCCCAGGTTGACAAAGCCGAAGGCCGTCAGGGCGACGGCCAGGATCGCCATGACCCGCGTCAGCTTGCCCGCCCAGGCCAGCACGCGGTGGCGATAGGACGCGCCCGTCTTGTCGGACCAGGGCTTCAGCTTGCGCAGGATGTTGCCCAGCTTGAACAGCAGCGCCGCCGCCACCGTGATCAGCACGAAGTTGAATACGACCGCCGCGCCTTCCGCGAAATCCACCGGGATGCGCTGGAGGTTGCTGCTGCGCTCGACCAGGCCGGACAGCGGCAGGAAGGCTTGCGAGGCGACGTAATGGACGGCAAAGACGGTGGCGAGGGTGTTCGTCAGCCACCGCGCCCGCTGCCGGTCCTTCGGCGCCATGTTCACGGTGTCGTAGTTGATCGACTGCCCCGGAAACAGCTGGCGCGCCAGCCAGGAACTGCCGAACAGGATCACGCCCGCGCCCGGCAGGGCTTCCAGGAAGGGGCGCGTCCAGGGGCCGAAGATGCCCGTCGCCGTCAGCGCGCTGATCATCAGGTAGATGCCGATCATCGGCAGGATGATCTGCAGCAGCGACACGATGAAGGTGACGGCCGCGCGGGAATAATCGCTGGTGCGTGCGGAAATGCGGCGCGGCAGGGTCTCGACCCAGTAGCGGCCGAAGGTCAGCAGCACAAAGGCCGTGACCAGATAGCCCAGCACATAGGGCAGGCGCGGCTTCAGTTCCGGCCAGGTGGCGCGTTCGGAAATGCGCAGGCCGGTGTTCTCGATGATCCCCGCCGCCAGCCGCCGGGTTTCCGAGGCGGCGATGATCCAGTTCGCGGGCAGCAGGGGCGAGGTCGATTGCTGCGCCATCTGGCTGGCCGCGCGCCGCGCCAGCGTGTCGTCGATCTGGCGGACGATGGCGTCGGCGCGGCTGAAGGCCTCGACCGCCGCCAGGCGCGGGGCCTGCGCCTCGGACAGTTGCTTCTGCAGGTCGGCGCGGCGGGTGGCGATATCCTCGGCCTCGGTCGCGCCTTCCGCCGGTGCGGGGCCAAGGGCCGCGATCTGGGATTCCAGCGTGGCGATGCGTTCGCCGTTGACGCCCTGGGCTTCCTCGAACCGGCCGCGCCATCCGACGATATCGCCCCGGATCGATTCAAGCTGGGCCGTCGCGGTGTCTTCGTCCCGGGTCAGCCCTTCGGCCTGGGTGGCGACCCGGTCCCAGCGGCCATAATCCGGCAAGGACGGTTCCTGCGCCCAGGCGGGCGACATGACAAGGACGAGGACTGTCGCGATGACAGCCATGAACGCACGGATCATGGGGGTTCAGCCTTCGTAAACTTCGGGAATGTCGGGCGCTTCGCGCGTCAGCCAGCCGGGCACGGGCAGTCCCTTGGCGCGCAGGAAGTCGGGGTTGAACAGCTTGGTCTGGTAGCGGTTGCCATAGTCGCACAGGATCGTGACGATGGTGTGGCCGGGCCCCATCTCGCGCGCCATGCGGATCGCGCCCGCCACGTTGACACCGGACGACCCGCCCAGGCACAGCCCCTCGTGTTCCAAGAGGTCGAAGACCACCGGCAGCGCCTCGGCGTCCGGGATGCGGTAGCTGAAATCGGGGGTGAAGCCTTCCAGGTTCGCGGTGATGCGCCCCTGGCCGATACCCTCGGTGATGGAACTGCCGGGCGCGTCGAATTCGCCGGTGGTATAGAAGGAATGCAGCGCCGCCCCTTCCGGGTCGGCCAAGCCCATCTTCACGCCCTTGTGCTGAAGCGCCATCGCCACGCCCGCCAGCGTCCCGCCCGATCCGACCGCGCAGATGAAGCCGTCCACCTTGCCGCCGGTCTGTTCCCAGATTTCCGGCCCGGTGGTTTCCAGATGCGCCTGGCGGTTCGCCACGTTGTCGAACTGGTTGGCCCAGATCGCGCCGTTGGGTTCCGTGCGGGCCAGCGCCTCGGCCAGGCGGCCGGAATAGCGGACATAGTTGTTGGGGTTCTTGTAGGGGGCTGCCGGAACCTCGACCAGATGGGCCCCTGCCAGGCGCAGCATGTCCTTCTTTTCCTGGCTTTGCGTTTCGGGGATCACGATCACCGACCGGAAGCCCATGGACGCGCCGACCAGCGCCAGCCCGATCCCGGTATTGCCCGCCGTGCCTTCGACGATGGTGCCGCCCGGGCGCAATGCGCCGCGCGCCACGGCATCGCGGATGATGTACAGCGCGGCGCGGTCCTTGACCGACTGGCCGGGGTTCATGAACTCGGCCTTGCCCAGGATCTCGCAGCCCGTGGCCTCGCTGGCCTGGCGCAGGCGGATCAGGGGCGTGTTGCCGATCATGTCGGCCAGGTCAGGGCAAATTCGCATGGTCAAGCAACCTATCCGTCGGGGTCCAGTTCCGCGTTACCTACACACGGGTCCGTCAGGGGCACAACCCCACCCCCCGGTTCAACCCGGTCGCAATTCCGTGCGGCCCAGTTCAGCGCGGATCGCGTCCCCGCGCAGTTCCAGCCACAGCGCAAGCATTGCCAGCGGGCCGTTCGTCACCTGGCCCCCCATCGCCATCCGGGTCAGATCCGCGCGGGGGACCAGGTGGCCGCGAATGTCCTCGGCCTCGCTTTCCAGGCCATGCACGCCCTCGATCCCGTCCGGCAGGTCGGCGATGCCGACATAAAGATACAGGTATTCGCCCAGCACGCCCGGACTGGGGTAATGATGCAGCGCGGGAAACAGCCGGGTCAGGGTCAGGTTCGCCTCCTCGACCGCCTCGCGGCGGGCGGCCTCCTCGACCGTTTCGCCCGCATCGACGCGGCCTGCCACGGTTTCCAGCAGCCAGGGCTGCGGGTCGCGGCGCAGCAGGGGCGCCATGCGGAACTGTTCGATCAGCAGCACGCGGTCGCGGACCGGATCCCAGGGCAGCACCACGACCGCATCGCCCAGGACCAGCGCCTCGCGCCGCACCACGGGGGTCATGCCGCCCGCATGGGTGCGGTGGCGCAGATGGCTGACATTGACCGAGAAGAAGCTGGCAAAGGGCTCGTCCTGCCGCAGGATCTCGACATCCCCCGGCCCGCGACGTTCCACCAGATCGCCGCCCGAGGGCGGGGTTTGCGCGCCGCGCAGTTCGGATGCCGCCCAGACCCCGATGGCCGGAAGGCGCCTGGCGATGTCCTCGGCGGGCCGGTCGGCGGGCAGCGCCAGGATCTGACGCGCGATCGCCGCGGCCAGGTCCGCCTGCGGTTCGCCATGGGCACCGCCCGCGCCAAGACCCAGGACCACCCCCTCGGGGCGGTCCTGCGGCGCAAGGCCCATCACGGCGGCATAGCGGTCCAGCGCGGCATTGGGCCGGACACGCATCGCCGCGACGGTCCCCTGCCCTGCCGCCAGCCTGGGCCAGCCGTCCCGGTCGATCCCTGCCCGTCCACCGCCTTCCAGACGGCCTGCCAGCGCCACGGGCGTCCCGGCCAGGCCCAGGACCGCCAGCATCCGCGCATCTGCCAGAAGGCCCGCCAGTAGGATGTCGCCGCTCATAGCGGATGCGCCCGGATCTCGGCCGCGGCGGCCAGGCCCATGTCATGCGAGGTTTGTCCGAAGACCGCGTCGAAGCCCGCGAACATCAGCCGCGACAGGGCCTGTCCCTCGGCCGATCCGGCATAGGCGATATAGCCGTCCAGTTCCCTATCCGACAGCGAGGAATAGGCCAGGAACAGATAGGCCCCGATCCAGTCCCCGGTATCCGCGCGCATCTGCGGTTCCTGCGCCCAGGCGTCCCGGATGATCTCGGCCTCGGTCATCGGCATGGGAAAGCCGCCCCCGGCCTGGAAGCCCCGGGAAAAGGCGATGGCGGCGTTGAGGCCCCCGGCCACGTTCGGCTCGATCAGGTCGGCGGTCTCGATCAGCCGATCGATCTGCGCGGCGCGGGGATCGCCCCGGCTGCGGGCCTGCGCAAGGGCGTCGCGGGCCGCGTCCTCGACATCCCCGTCCAGCATCGCCACCCGGGCCGAACTTTCCAGCGCCAGCATCCGCTGCCCGAAGCCCGTGCGATAGAAATCCAGACCCGCCTTCACCTGGGCGGGATCGGCCCCGGGCATAGCGGCGGCCATCCCGGCCAGGAACAAGGCCTTGATACGGGCGGGGTGGTGGATCGCGCCCACCCGGTCCAGCCAGCGGCCCGTCCCGCGCCCCTGGAACAGGGTGGCGGCCATCTCCTCGCCCTCGGCCACCGCCTCGGCTTGCAGGATGGGCGCAAGGCTGTCCAGGTCCATCACGTCCCACACCGCATCGGCGGCCTGCCGGTGCTGCGGCAGCGGCGTTTGCGGCTGCGCGGCGGCGGGCCCGGCCAGGGCGATCAGCAGGCTTAGACACAAAAACCGCAGCATCCGGCATCCTTTCCGCGTATAGGCGTTTTTTTCGCTAAAACCTCTTGCGCTTCAACCCCCACCCCTCTAAATCCCCGCCTCACCACGACGCGGAGAGGTGGCAGAGTGGTCGAATGCGGCGGTCTCGAAAACCGTTGAGCCTTCACGGGTTCCGTGGGTTCGAATCCCACCCTCTCCGCCATGATCCATTCCCTTGCGCGAACGTCCAACGGTGGTTTGCACGATGCGGGACATTCCCCCTTTCATCACCCGTGACGACGCCGCCGGGCGGCTGGACTGGCCGGGCGCGGTTGCCGCGCTGAAGGCGGGTCATGCCCTGCCGCGCGCCGAGATCGCCGACACTTTCCTTGGCCCCGCCACGGGCACGATGATGACGCGGTCGGCCTTCATTCCTGGCCTTGGCTATGGCGCCAAGCCCTTTACCGTCTTTGACGCGAATGCCGCGAAGGGCCTGCCCACGGTGCAGGGGGCGATGCTGGTCTTCGACAAGGACGACGGGCATCTGCGGGCGGTCGTGGACAGCGGGCTTGTGACCGCCTGGAAGACGGCGGCGGATTCGGTGCTGGGCGCCAGCCTGCTGGCCCGGCCCGACAGCCGCCACCTGCTGGTCGTCGGCGCGGGCACGGTCGCGGCCAGTCTTGTGGGGGCCTATCCGGCGGTCCTGCCGGGCATTGATCATGTGACGGTCTGGGCACGGCGGCCGGAACAGGCGCAGGCGCTGGTGGACCGCCTTGAAGTCCCCGCCCGCCTGGCCGTCGCAACCGACCTGCAGGACGCGGTGGGCCGGGCCGACATCGTCGCCACCACGACCATGGCCCGCGATCCGGTGATCCTTGGCGAATGGGTCCGTCCCGGCACCCATCTGGACCTGATCGGCGCCTACAAGGCCGACATGCGCGAGGCTGACGACGCGCTGATGGCCCGCGCGCGCCTGTTCGTGGACAGCCGCGAAACCACCGCGCATATCGGCGAGTTGCTGATGCCCCTGGCGTCCGGCGCGATCACGCCCGCAAGCGTCCGGGGCGATCTCTACGACCTGCTGCGCCCCGGCGCGCGGGGGCGGCAGTCGGATGCGGACATCACCGTCTTCAAGAACGGCGGCGGCGCGCATCTGGACCTGATGATCGCGTCCTGGATCATCGACAGCCTCAGCTGAAGGTGAAGGTCTGCTCGACCACCGCCTCCATGGACACATAGCTCGACGTGTTGCTGATGTGCGGCAGGCCCGAGATGCGTTCGGCCATGATGCGCCGGAAATCGGCCATGTCGCGCGACCGCACCTTGATCAGGTAATCGAAGCCCCCCGCGATCATGTAGCATTCCTCGATTTCCGGGATGGCGCGGACGGCGGCGTTGAACTGTTGCAGGGCGGCCTCGCGCGTGTCGCTCATGCTGACCTCGACATAGGTGACATGGGTCAGGCCCAGCCTGACGGGCGACAGGATCGCGCGGTATCCGGTGATCAGGCCGATCTCCTCCAGATGCTTGATGCGCAGGGCGACGGGGGTCTTGGACAGGCCCACGGTACGGGCCAGTTCCGCGACCGGGATGCGGGCGTTGCGGGTCAGTTCGGCCAGGATCTTGCGGTCCAGGGCATCCAGCTTGACGTTCATCCTGCAAATCCCTTCCAGAATATCCCATCCGCCCATGGTGGGCGTGATCTTTAGCCGCACGGCCTAGCAGACCTTTGATATAAAGCCCCGATCAGTCAAGGAGACAGGCCATGGCCCCCGTTGCTTCCAGCGTCTTTTCCACCGAAGCCAAGTTCGCGGATGAAAGGCAGCTTCTGGAACGCCTGACGGCAGGGGCCGCCCTGTCCCCCGACCGACGCGCCGCCATCACCGCCCGCGCCGCCGACCTGGTCCGCCAGATCCGGGCAAAGGCGCGCCCCTCGCTGATGGAGCATTTCCTGGCCGAATACGGGTTGTCCACCCGCGAGGGCGTGGCCCTGATGTGCCTGGCCGAGGCGATGCTGCGCGTGCCCGACAAGATCACCATCGACGCCCTGATCGAGGACAAGATCGCCCCCTCCGACTGGGGCAAGCACCTGGGCGAGGCGTCCTCGTCGCTGGTCAACGCCTCGACCTGGGCCTTGATGCTGACCGGCAAGGTGCTGGACGACGACCAGGCGGGCACGCTGCGCCGCATGGTCCGCCGCCTCGGGGAACCCGTGATCCGCACCGCCGTGGGCCGGGCGATGAAGGAGATGGGCCGCCAGTTCGTGCTGGGCCAGACCATCACCGACGCCTTGGACCGCGCGAGGGCGCGCGAAAAACAGGGCTTCACCTACAGCTATGACATGCTGGGCGAGGCGGCGATGACGGGGGCGGATGCCGCGCGTTACGCACGCGCCTATGCCGATGCCATAGCGGCGATCGCCAAGGCCTGCGACAAGGGGTCGGTCGAACAGAACCCCGGCATCTCGATCAAGCTGTCGGCGCTGCATCCGCGTTACGAGGTTGCACAAGAGGCCCGCGTGATGCGCGAGCTGGTGCCGGTGGTGCTGCGGCTGGCGCAGGCCGCCAAGGCCGCGAACATGGGCATGAACATCGACGCCGAGGAACAGGACCGGCTGGTCCTGTCGCTGAAGGTGATCGAGGCGGTTCTGTCGGACCCCTCTCTGGCCGGCTGGAACGGGTTTGGCGTCGTGGTGCAGGCCTATGGCAAGCGCGCGGGCCAGACCATCGACTGGCTGCACGACCTGGCGGTGCGGCTTGACCGCCGCATCATGGTGCGGCTGGTCAAGGGCGCCTATTGGGACAGCGAGGTCAAGCGCGCCCAGGTGGACGGCCATCCGGGTTTCCCCCTGTTCACCAGCAAGGTCGCGACCGATGTCAGCTATATCGCCAATGCCCGCAAGCTGATCGACCATGCCGACCGCATCTATCCGCAATTCGCCACCCACAACGCCCATACCGTCGCCGCGATCCTTGAAATGGCGGGCGACATCCGCTTCGAATTCCAGCGCCTGCACGGCATGGGCGAACGCCTGCACGACATCGTGCTGCGCGAAACGGGCGGCCGCTGCCGCATCTATGCGCCGGTGGGCGCGCATCGCGACCTGCTGGCCTATCTGGTGCGCCGCCTGCTGGAAAACGGCGCCAACAGCAGTTTCGTGAACCAGATCGTCGATGAAAGCGTGACGCCCGAGGAGGTCGCGCGCGATCCCTTTGACGCGCTGGCGACGGCCAAGGCTCCGGCCTCGCTGCTGGCGTCCGCCGATCTGTTCGGGGCCTCGCGGCGCAATTCGGCAGGGTTCGACCTGTCGGACGAACAGACGTTGGCCCGGATCAACGCGGCCCGCGACGTGGCCCCGTCCGATGTGGTGCCGCTAACGGTGTCCCCGCCTGCGGGTCAGGTGCAGGACGTGGTGAACCCCGCCACGGGCGACAGGCTGGCCACGGTGATGATGGCCGATGCCGCGACCGCCGCCCGCGCCATAGACGATGCCCGCCCCTGGGACGCCCCCGCCGCGGATCGCGCCGCCGTCCTGCGCCGCGCGGCCGACCTTTACGAGGAAAACTTCGGCCCGATCTTCGGCATCCTGGCGAAGGAAGCGGGCAAGACCCTGGCCGACGCCGTGGCCGAACTGCGCGAGGCGGTGGATTTCCTGCGCTACTACGCGGCTGAGGGCGAGACGAACTCTGGCCACGCGCGCGGCATCGTCGGCGCGATCAGCCCGTGGAACTTCCCGCTCGCGATCTTCACCGGCCAGATCGCGGCGGCGCTTATGGCGGGCAATGCGGTGATCGCCAAGCCTGCCGAGGCCACCCCGATCATCGCGGCCCTGGGCGTCAAGCTGCTGCACCAGGCGGGCGTGCCGCTGCCTGCGCTGCAACTGCTGCCGGGACGCGGCAGCGTGGTGGGCACGGCCCTGTCCCGGGACCGCCGCGTGAAGGGCGTGGTCTTCACCGGCTCGACCGCGACCGCCCAGACCATCGCGCGCACCATGGCCGCGAACCTGACGCCCGGCACGCCGCTGATCGCGGAAACCGGCGGGCTGAACGCGATGATCGTCGATTCGACCGCCCTGCCCGAACAGGCAGTGCGCGACATCGTGAACGGCGCCTTCCGGTCCGCCGGGCAGCGCTGTTCCGCCCTGCGCTGCCTTTACGTGCAGGAGGACATCGCCCCCCATGTGATCGAGATGATCCGGGGCGCGATGGACGAACTGGTGGTGGGCGATCCGTGGGATCTGGCGACCGACTTGGGCCCGGTGATCGACAGCACGGCGCAGGGCGACATCGCGGGCTATGTCGCCGCCAATGGCAACCGCGTGATCCACAAGCTGGACGTGCCCGCGCAGGGCACCTTCATCCCGCCGACCATGCTGCGGGTGGGCGGCATCAGTGATCTGGAACGCGAGATCTTCGGGCCTGTCCTGCATGTCGCCACCTTCAAGGGCGACAAGCTGGACCAGGTCGTGGCCGAGATCAACGCGCGTGGCTTCGGCCTGACCTTCGGGCTGCACACCCGCATCGACTCGCGCGTGCAAGAGGTTTCGGACGCGATCCATGTCGGCAACATCTATGTGAACCGCAACCAGATCGGCGCGGTGGTGGGCAGCCAGCCCTTCGGCGGCGAGGGGCTGTCGGGCACCGGACCCAAGGCGGGCGGGCCGCGCTATGTCCCCCGGTTTTTTGCGCCACAAACGCCTGCGGCAGGGGGCGGCAACTGGCAAGGCCAGGCCAGCGAGGACCGCATCCGCGCCCAATTGGCCGCCCATGTGTCGCGCAAGATCGATGAGCGGCTGATGCCCGGCCCCACGGGGGAATTGAACCGCCTGACCGCGCATACCCGACCGCCGGTCCTCTGCCTTGGGCCCGGTTCGGAAACGGTCGCGGCACAGGTCGCCGCCGTCGCGGCGCTTGGCGGGGATGCCGTGGGCGTGGACGGCATCCTGCCGCCTGATGCCCTGACCCGCCTGCCCGCCATGGCCGCCGTTCTCTGGTGGGGGGACGAGGCGCAGGGCCGCGCCTATGCCAATGCCCTTGCCGCGCGGGATGGCGAGATCGTGCAGCTTGTCACCGGCCTGCCCGACCTTGCCCATGTGGCCCATGAACGCCATCTTTGCGTCGATACCACCGCAGCGGGCGGAAACGCCGCGTTGCTGGCGGGCTGACGGCCTCCGGCAGCTAAAGCCAGCGTTTCCAGCGCAGGACCAGCCAGGTCGCCCCGGCGGTCGCCGCCATCAGCACCAGGGCCATGGGATAGCCCCAGGCCTTGTGCAGTTCGGGCATCACGTCGAAGTTCATGCCATAGATGCTGGCGATCAGCGTGGGCGGCAGGAACAGCGCGGCCACGACCGACAGGATGCGCACGGTGTTGTTCTGTTCCAGGGTGATCATGCCCAGCGTCGTGTCCACGGCCAGGCTGACGCGCGATCCCAGGAAATCGGCATGGACCTCCAGCGCCTGCACGTCGCGCAGCTGGCCCTTGACGACCGGGCGCAGGCGGGCGGCCTCGGGCTGTTCGTCGATGGTGGCGATATAGAAGGCCAGCATCCGCTCGATCGTCAGCAGGCCCAGGCGGATGCGGGCCATGGCCTCGGCCTCGCGGCCCACCTGGCGCAGCGCGGCCTGCAGCCGGTCGCTCTGGCCGCGCCGGCTTTGCGTCTCGAAGATCATCAGCGTGGTGTCGTCCAGAAGCCGGCCCGAGCCTTCCAGGATATCGGCCAAGCGGGCGACGATCTCCTCGACCAGGCCGATGAACAGGCGGTGGGGGGTGGAACAGCCCAGCGTGGACCGCTCTCCGCGTTCGGGAAAGGTCAGGAAGGGGCGCGGGGAATGGTGGCGCACCGTCACCAGGCGCTGCGGCGACAGGATGAAGCTGACCGGCATCGCCACGCGGGTGCCGTCGCCGCGTTCGCCCGGCAGCACGGCGGTCATGGTGTCCATCCCCGCCTCGCGATAGAGGCGGTTCGAGATCTCGATCTCCTCCATGTCGGCAAGGGTGGGGACATCGACGCCCAGGTCGCGCAGGCGGGCGGTCTCGTCCTTGTCGGGGGCGATCAGGTCGATCCAGATCGCATCCGCCAGGGGGGCGTCCTTGTCCTGGCGCGCGATGCGGCCCTGGCGGATGACATAGGAATACATCATGGAAGCGAACCCCGGCGCTGACCTGCGGCCTTGGTAGCGCGGCGGGGGACAAAGAAAAAGGGTGCCGGAATGGCACCCCCTTCCGTTCTGTCCGCAGGCCGCCTCAGATCTTGTGGTCGCGGAAGTGATCGTCGATGGCGCGTTCGGCGTCGTTCTTGGTCCAGCCGTATTTTTCCTGCAACTTGCCCGCCAGGCGGTCCTTGTTGCCGTCGATCTGGGTCAGCTCGTCATCGGTCAGGTCGCCCCATTTTTCCTTGACCGAGCCCTGGACCTGTTTCCATTTCCCCTGGATGATGTCCCAGTTCATGGATGCCTCCTTTCGAAGTTGCGTCATGGAAAACTAACATTCCGCAACTTGAAAGGGTTCCCTTCAGGCCACACGGTCCCCGGGCTCGCGCCCTTCGGCAAAGGCAACCAGGTTCGACAGCGCGCGCAGCCCCATGTCGGTGCGCACGTCATCGGTGGCGGTCCCCAGATGCGGCAGAAGCGTGGCGTTCGGCGCGTCCAGCAGGGCCTGCGGAACGAAGGGTTCGCGTTCGTAAACGTCAAGCCCCGCGCCCGCGATGCGGCGGCTGGTCAGCGCCTCGATCAGCGCGGCCTCGTCCACCACGTCGCCGCGGGCGATGTTGACAAGATAGCCCTGCGGCCCAAGCGCCGCCATCTGCGGGGCCCCGATCAGGTGGCGCGTGCCAGCCCCGCCCGGAACGGCCACCACCGCCACGTCGGCCTGTTCCAGCATCGCGTTCAGGTCGGGGATCTGGCGGGCCGGAAAGTCCAGGTCGGTGACGGGCGAGCGGTTGAAGAACACCACATCCATCCCGAAGCCATAGTGGCAGCGCCGGGCCACGGCGCGGCCGATGCGGCCCATGCCGACGATGCCCAGGGTCCGCCCGGTCACATGCCCGCCCAGGAACTGCGTGGGCTTCCAGCCGGTCCATTCGCCGCGCCGCAGGATCCGTTCGCCCTCGCTGGCGCGGCGCATCGTCATCAGGATCAGCGTCAGGGCGATGTCGGCGGTGGCGTCGGTCACGACATCGGGCGTGTTGGTGACGACCACCCCGGCGGCGGCGGCGGCCTTCACGTCGATATGGTTATGGCCCGCGCCGAAATTGGCGATGATGCGGCAGCGCGGCTGGCCCTGGAAGGCCTGCGCCGGAAAGGCGTCGCCCAGGGTCGGCATGATGGCGTCGTAATCCGCCAGGGCCTGCGCGGCCTCGGACGGGCCCAGGGGGGTCTCGTCGCCGAAGGTCACGTCGAAACGGTCGCGGATCGCCTGGGTGGCGCGATCGGTCATCCGGCGGGTCACAAGCAGCTTCATCAGAACAGCCTTCCTCCGTTCGGCACGTCCTTGTCGGGGCGGATCAGCACGACCTCTCCGTCCGGGTCGGGGACGCCCAGCACCAGAACCTCGGACCGGACGGGGCCGATCTGGCGGGGCGGAAAGTTCACCACGCACAAGACCTGCTGGCCCACCAGCGCGCCGGGTTCGTAATGCCGCGTGATCTGGGCCGAGGACTTGCGTTCCCCCATGTCCCCCAGGTCCAGCCACAGCTTGATCGCGGGCTTTCGCGCCTCGGGGAAGGGTTCGGCGCGGGTGATGGTCGCCACCCGGATATCCACCTTCAGGAAGTCGTCGAAGCTGATGGTCATTGCGCGCGCCCCAGTTCGCGCCCGCGTTCGGTGGCGGCGGCAATCGTGCGCGCCATCAGCGGCGCCAGGCCGGTGTCGGGGTCCATCAGAACCTTGAGCCCCGCGGCGGTCGTGCCCCCGGGCGAGGTGACGTTTTCGCGTAAGCTCGCCGGATCCTCGTCGGCATGAACCGCCAGCGCGCCCGCGCCCGCCACGGTCATGCGCGCGAGTTCCAGGGACAGGGCGGCGGGCAGGCCCTGCGCCTCGCCCGCCTTGGCCATCGCCTCGATCAGGTGGAAGACATAGGCCGGGCCGCTGCCCGACAGGCCGGTGACCGCGTCCATCTGGTCCTCGGACTCCAGCCGCACCACGCGGCCCACGGCGGCCATCAGCGTCTGGGCCAGATCCAGATGGGCGGGCGTGGCGCGGCTGTTGCCGATCATGGCGCTGATGCCCTGGCCGATGGCGGCGGGGGTGTTCGGCATGACGCGGACGATGGGGGCGCCGGGGAAGGCCGTTTCAAAGGTCGCGATGGTGGTGCCTGCGGCGACCGACAGGACCAGCGTGTCGCCCAGCACCGGCAGGGTGCCAAGCGCATCCGCCATCATCTGCGGCTTGACGGCCAGGACCAGCACGGCGGGATTGCCCGGCAGCGCGGCGTTCACGCGCAGGCCCTTGTCCTGCCATTCGGGGGCCAGGCGCGGGTCGATCACCGTGACCGCATCCGCCCGAAGCCCCCGCGCCAGCCAGCCGCGCAGCATCGCGCCGCCCATCCGGCCGCAGCCGACCAGCACCAGCCCGCGCGCGTTGATATCGTCGAAATCGCCCATCCGGTCCCCCATGTCACAGCGGGGCCATGCGCCCCTTACGCCCGTCCGTAGGCCTCGCCCAGGGCGATGTCCAGCGCGGCGGCGGGGCTGCTGTTGCCCCAGGCAACCAGTTGGAAGGACGGATAGAACCGCTCGCACGAGACCAGCGCGTTGCTGATCATCTGGTCCACCTGCTCGGCCGAGGCGACGGCGTCGCCCGCCAGCACCAGGCCATAGCGCCAGACCATCAGCCGCTGCTTGGACCAGAAGGTGAAGCCGCCGTCCCAGACCTGGTCGTTGGCAAGGTTCAGCGTCTCGTAAAGCGGGGGCATCCGGTCGGCGGGCGGGTCCAGATCGAAGGTGCAGATCAGCCGCAGCACCGCCTCTCGCGCGGACCAGGCCAGCGTCAGCGAATAGCTGCGCCACTGTCCCTCCACCGTCATGGCGATCTGGTCGTCGGTCAGGCGGTCGAAATCCCAGTCGTGATGGGCCGCCACCAGTTCGACGATGTCGATGGGATGAATCTCATCGGTCGGAATTATTGCTTCCGTTTGTGCCATTCCTGCGTCCTGCCCTCGATCGGGAAGCGATTCTGTCGCCGCAAACCCTTTGTTCCAGAACAAGACCAGGCATGGTGCCGGAATGTTCCCCCATCATCGTGGTCGCGATTTGGGCCGCTGTAAAGCGGATTTCCTGAAAAGATTGTGGAAAACCCGGCAACAGGCTAAGTCGCGCCGACCGTCCCCGAAAGCAGCGAAGCCCATGCCCCAAGACCAGCGCGGCGATATCGACAGGACGGCGGCAGGGCCTGCCCCGAACGGCTGGATCGACCTGTCCCAAGGCATCAACCGCCGCCCCTGGCCCCTGCCCGATCCGCCTGACGGCGGGGACGGGCGGGCGGCGATGGACCGGCTTGTCCGGGCTGCCGCCGGATGGTTTGGCTGCCCGCCGGCCCAGGTTCTGCCGGTCGGCTGCCCGCCGATGCGGCTGGTCCCCCGCCTGCGTCCGGCGGGCCGCGCCGCGGTCATGGCCCCCGGCTGCACCCGCCACGCCGCCATCCTGCGGGCGGCAGGCTGGCAGGTGGCCCAGGCCGGAACGGTCGAGGAGATGGAGGGCGCCGACCTGGCCGTCCTCGCCAACCCCCGCGACCCCGACGGCCGCGACTGGCCGCCCGAGGCGCTGGCCCGGCTGGCGCGCCGCGTCGGGCATCTGGTCGTGGACGAATGCCTGGCCGATGCCCGGCCTGACCTGTCCCTGGCCCCTGCCCTGCCCGCGAACGCGGTGGTGCTGCGCAGCCTGCGGCCCCTCTGGGGGCTGCGGCTTGGCTTTGTGCTGGCGCATCCCGCGCTTCTCGCCCGCCTGTCCGATGCCCCCGCCGATGACCGCGTGCTGCATCTTGGCGCGCTGGCGCTGGCCGACCGGACCTGGGCCGAGGACACGATCCTTTACCATGCCGAGGCCGCGCTGCGCCTGGACCGCATCGCCGTCCGCGCGGGATGGCACCCGGCAGGGGGCACGCATCTGTTCCGGCTGTTTGACACAGGCGACGCGCGGGCGGCGCAGGACCGGCTGGCCCGGGCGCGCATCAGGGCGCGGCGCGTATCGAACGCCTGCCTGCGCCTCGGCATTCCCGCGACCCGCGACGAATGGGACCGCCTGTCGGCCGCCTTGCGCGAAATTTAGGCAAGGGCCCCGGGATCCCTCGCGCCGCAGTCCACATTGTGTAAGCTGGGACAAAGACCACGGAAGGCGGCGCGCATGTCGATCAAGGCCAGCATCTATCACCTGACGCATTACAGGTACGACCGCCCGGTGGTCCTTGGCCCCCAGGTGATCCGCCTGCGCCCCGCGCCCCATTCGCGCACCCGCGTCCTGTCCCATTCGCTGAAGGTCGCGCCCGGCGGCCATTTCGTGAACCACCAGCAGGATCCCTTCGGCAACTGGCTGGCCCGCTTCGTCTTTCCCGAACCCGTGCGCGAATTGAAGATCGAGGTCGATCTGGTCGCGGACATGACCGTCTACAACCCCTTCGACTTCTTCGTCGAGGACAGCGCCGAAACCTGGCCCTTCGACTATGCCCCCGAACTGGCCGAGGAGCTGATCCCCTATCGCGCCACCGAAACCCCCGGGCCGATGCTGCGCGCGCTGCTGGACAGCATCCCGAAGACCAAGACCCGCACCGTGGATTTCATCGTGGCGCTGAACGCCCGCATCGCGGGCGACACGGCTTACACGATCCGCATGGAGCCGGGCGTGCAGACGCCCGAGGAAACGCTGACCGCGAAAAGCGGATCCTGCCGCGATTCCACCTGGCTGCTGGTCCATGCGCTGCGCCACCTGGGCTTCGCCGCGCGGTTCGTTTCGGGATACCTGATCCAGTTGAAGCCCGACCTGCAGGCGCTGGACGGTCCGTCGGGGACCGCCCACGACTTCACCGACCTGCACGCCTGGGCCGAGGTCTATATCCCCGGCGCGGGCTGGATCGGGCTGGACCCGACCTCGGGCCTGCTGGCGGGGGAAAGCCATATCCCGCTGGCCGCCGCGCCGCATTACCGCAGTTGCGCGCCGATCTCGGGCGCGGCCAGCTTTGCCGAGGTCGATTTCCATTTCGACATGCAGGTCCGCCGCGTGGCCGAACATCCGCGCATCACCAGGCCCTTCAGCGACGAGGCTTGGGCGGACCTGAACCGCCTGGGCCACCAGGTCGATGCGGCGCTGCGCGAAGGCGATGTGCGGCTGACCATGGGGGGCGAACCCACCTTCGTGTCCATCGACGATTTCGAGGCCTCCGAGTGGAACACCGACGCCGTGGGGCCGACCAAGCGCGACCGCGCCGACGTGCTGATCCGCAAGCTGCGCGACCGCTTCGCCCCGAACGGCTTTCTGCATTACGGCCAGGGCAAGTGGTATCCGGGCGAGACGCTGCCGCGATGGACCTTCTCGCTGTACTGGCGGCGCGACGGCCAGCCGGTCTGGCAAAACCCCGACCTGATCGCGCGGGAAGCCGACACCGGCGCGGCGACGCCCTTGCAGGCGCAGGAACTGCTGCGGGAAATGGCCGCCGAACTGGGCGTTTCCGACGACAACGTGCTGCCCGCCTATGAGGATCCCGCCGAATGGCTGGTCAAGGAAGCGAACCTTCCCGCCAATGTCACGCCGGAAAACAGCGAACTGACCGACCCCGAGGCCCGCCACCGCCTGGCCGCCGTCTTCAACCGCGGCCTGACCACGCCCACGGGCTTCGTGCTGCCGATCCAGGCCTGGCAGTCGCGCGCGGGCCTGCAATGGCATTCCGAACGCTGGCAGTTGCGGCGGGGCCATGTGTTCCTGGTGCCAGGCGACAGCCCCGTCGGATACCGGCTGCCCCTGGCCTCGCTGCCGCATCTGCCGGAATCGGTTTATCCCTATATCAACCCGACCGATCCCACGGTGGACCGCGCGCCCCTGGCCCAGCCGGGAAGCATCGCGCCCGACCGCAAGACCCAGGCCATGGCAAGCTTTGTCGCCAACACGCCGGGCCAGGACGTGGTGCAGCAGGTCGCCCCCACCGGAGAGGCCGAGTTGCAGGGCATGGTCCGCACCGCCCTGTCGGTGGAACCGAAAGGTGGGCGGCTTTGCGTCTTCATGCCCCCCGTGGCCACGCTGGAGGAATACCTGGACCTGCTGCACGCGGTCGAGGCGGCGGCCCTGCGCCTGAACCTGAAGGTCCATGTCGAAGGCTATGCGCCCCCCCACGACCCGCGCCTGAACGTGATCCGCGTGGCCCCCGATCCCGGCGTGATCGAGGTGAACATCCACCCCGCCGCCAGTTGGGACGACTGCGTGGCGATCACGCAAGGGGTTTACGAGGACGCGCGCCAGTCGCGGCTTGGCGCGGAAAAGTTCATGATCGACGGCAAGCATACCGGCACCGGCGGCGGCAACCATGTCGTCGTGGGGGGTGCGACCACCAACGACAGCCCCTTCCTGCGCCGACCCGACCTGCTGGCCAGCCTGATCCGGCACTGGAACCGGCATCCCTCGCTGTCCTACCTGTTCTCGGGCCTGTTCATCGGGCCGACCAGCCAGGCGCCGCGCATCGACGAGGCGCGGCACGATTCGCTTTATGAACTGGAAATCGCGCTGGCGCAGATCCCCGCGCCCGGCGCAGGCACGCCGCCCCTGTCCTGGCTGACCGACCGGCTGCTGCGCAACATCCTGACCGACGTGACCGGCAACACCCACCGGGCGGAAATCTGCATCGACAAGCTGTATTCCCCCGACGGCCCCACCGGCCGCCTGGGGTTGGTCGAGTTCCGGGGCTTCGAGATGCCCCCCGACGCGCGGATGAGCCTGGCCCAGCAACTGCTGCTGCGGGCGCTGATCGCGCGGTTCTGGCGCGAACCCGCGACGGGCGACCTGACCCGCTGGGGCACCGCGCTGCACGACCGCTTCATGCTGCCGCATTTCGTGTGGGGGGATTTCCGCGACGTGCTGCGCGACCTGACGGACCACGGCTTTCCCATGCAGGAGGACTGGTTCAAGGCCCAGGCCGAGTTCCGCTTTCCCTTCTGCGGCGAGGTCGAGGTCGAGAACGTCCACCTGGAACTGCGCCAGGCGCTGGAACCCTGGCACGTCCTGGGCGAGACCGGCGCGATCGGCGGCACGGTGCGCTATACCGACAGTTCCACCGAACGGTTGCAGGTCAAATTGGCGGCGGCGGATCCCGTGCGCTATCAGGTCTTGTGCAATGGCCGCCCGGTGCCGCTGACCCCCATCGGTGCGGGGGAATCCGTGGCGGGGGTGCGCTACAAGGCCTGGCAGCCCGCATCGGCCATGCACCCGGTGCTGCCGGTCGATGCGCCGCTGACCTTCGACATCTTCGACACCTGGTCGGGCCGCCCCCTTGGCGGCTGCGTTTATCACGTCGCCCATCCGGGCGGGCGCAATTACGACACTTTCCCCGTGAACGGAAACGAGGCCGAGGCGCGCAGGCTGGCCCGCTTCAGCCCCCATGGCCACCGCCCCGGCCACGACCAAAGGATCCAGCCCGAGCGCATCCACCGCGAATTCCCGCTGACGCTGGATCTGCGGCGCGCCCCGGGTGTGTGATGGCGGGCGGGCCGGCCCCGGCGATGCGGCGCTCGCGCACGGCGGGCTATCGCCCCCTGCCCGGCGTCCCGGACGAGATGATCGCCCCCGACGGCACCATCCGCCCGTTGTGGCGGCGGATGGTGGCGCATCTGGACGCGCTGTCGGACGACGACCTGACCCGCGACCTGTCGCGCGCCGACCGCCACCTGCTGGATAGCGGCGTCTTCTATCGCCAATACGGCGGCGGCGAATCGGTCGAGCGTCCCTGGCCGCTGAGCCATATCCCCGTCCTTCTGGCCGAGGAGGAATGGTCCAGGATCAGCCGCGCCCTGCGCCAGCGCGCCGACCTGCTGGAAGCGGTGATGGCCGATCTTTACGGCCCGAACGAACTGGTCGCCTCGGGGCGGCTGCCTGCGGCGCTGGTGGCGGGCAACCCGGAATGGCTGCGCCCCTTGGTGGGGGTCAGGCCCCGGGGCGGGCATTTCCTGCATTTCCTGGCGTTCGAACTGGGGCGCGGCCCGGACGGCGAATGGTGGGTGCTGGCCGACCGGACGCAGGCGCCCTCGGGCGCGGGCTATGCCCTGGAAAACCGCGTCGCCACCGCGCGGGCGTTTTCGGAATTCTACCCGGACGAGAATGTCCACCGCCTGGCCGGGTTCTTCCGCGATTTCCGCGACGCCTTGCAGGGCCAGGCCCGCGACACGGACAGCCGCATCGCGATCCTGACCCCCGGCCCCATGAACGAGACCTATTTCGAGCACGCCTATATCGCGCGCTACCTGGGCTTTGCCCTGCTGGAAGGCGACGACCTGGGCGTGGCGGGCGACCGGCTGATGGTGCGCACGGTCCAGGGGATGCGCCAGGTCGATGTGCTGTGGCGCAGGCTGGACGCGCATTACGCCGATCCGCTGGAACTGAACCCCGCGTCCCGCATCGGCACGCCCGGCATGGTCGCGGCGCTGCGGGCGGGATCGGTGACGATGGTCAATTGCCTGGGCTCGGGCGTCCTGGAAACGCGGGCGCTGATGGCATTCCTGCCGCAGCTTGCGCCCGAACTGGTGCGCGCGCCCCTGGCCATGCCCAATATCGCGACCTGGTGGTGCGGCGATCCATCCGCCCGCGCGGCGGTGCGCGCCAGCCCGCGCCGGATGGTGCTGGCCGACGCGCTGACCACGCGCCTGCCCTTCGATCCCAAGGACGACCTGACCCGCGCCGTCGGACTGCCCGCCGACGTGCTGGACCGGCGGCTGGCCGAGGGTGGCGGCGATCTTGTCGCGCAAGAGGCCGTAACGCTGTCCACCACCCCCGCCCTGGTGGAAGGCAGGCTGGTGCCGCGCCCCATGACCCTGCGCGTCTATCTGGCGCGCACCGCCGATGGCTGGGCGGTGATGCCGGGCGGCTTTGCGCGCATCGGGACGGGCGACGATGTGTCGGCCATCGCCATGCAGGAAGGTGGCGCTGCGGCGGATGTCTGGGTCGTCAGCCCCTGTCCCGTGCCGGCCATCACCATGGCGCGCCAGGCCACCGCCGCGGAAAAGCGCCTGGTGCCCGGCGGCTTGCCTGCGCGGGCGGCCGACAACCTGTTCTGGCTGGGCCGCTATGCCGAACGGGCCGAGGGGGTCGTGCGCCTGATGCGCGCCTATCACACCCGCCTGGCCGAATCGGGCAAGGCGGGCGGCCCCCTGCTGGCGGGGTTCGATCCCCTGTTCCGCCAGATGGGCATCGATCCCGCCCAGGCCATTCCGCAAAGGCTGCTGGACAACCTGGCCGCCGCCATCGGCAGCGCCAGCAGCGTGCGCGACCGCTTTTCCCCCGACGCCTGGTCCGCGCTGCACGACATCGACCGCACCGCACGGGCCATGGCGCCCAGGGTCGCGCCCGGCGACGACGCGGCCCGGGCGCTGTCCAGGCTGCTGCGCAAGCTGGCGGGGATCTCGGGCCTGGTGCATGAAAACATGTACCGCTTCGTCGGCTGGCGCTTCCTGACCATCGGGCGGCTGCACGAACGCGCCATGGGCACGGCCGCGCTGCTGGCGGTCTTGTGCGACCCCGCCGCCCCCGAAGGCGCGCTGGACCTGGCCATCGAGGTCGGCGACAGCGTGCTGACCCACCGCCGCCGCTTTTCCTTCAGCGCCTCGCGTGGGACGGTGATCGACCTTCTGGCGCTGGATCCGCTGAACCCGCGCGCGCTGCGCCACCAGATCGACAGCCTGCGCGAACAGGTGGACATGCTGCCCGCCGCCAACGACCACGGCGCCCTGTCCCCCCTGGCCCGAGAGGTTCTGCGCCTGCACGCGAAGCTGGCCACCACCGATCCCGACAGCCTGACCACCGATGCCCTGTGGCAGTTGCGCGGGCGGATCGCGGCCTTGTCGGACCTGCTGACCGCCAGCTATCTGTCCTGATGCTGTATCGCCTGCGCCTGTCCATCCGCTATGACTTCGCCCGCCCCACCGGCGCGGGGCGGCAGCTTCTGCGCATCAGCCCCGCCGACCTGCCCGGCGTGCAAGAGGTGCAGCAGACCAGCATCACCATCACCCCGCCCCCCGTGGAACGCAGCCGCTTCACCGATTTCTTCGGGACCGAGGTGACGCAACTGGTCCTGCCCGCCGGGCTGACGCAGATCCGCTTCGACATGGCGGGCCGGGTGCTGCGGCTTGCGGATGAAACGGAACTGGACCTGTCGGCCAGCCTGGACCGCCTGCCCCAGGATCTCGACGACATCACCGACCTTGGTCCCCATTCGCCCCATCATTTCCTGCGCGCCTCGCCCCGGATCCCCTTGCTGGCGCCCATCGCCGATTTCGCCCGCAAGGCCTGCGCCGATGCCGCGACCGTGCGCGAGGCGGTCGAGGCCCTGGGCCGCGCGCTGCACGCGCACATGCGCTTCGACGCCGACGCCACCGAGGTGGACACCCCCATCGCCCAGGCCTTCGCCGGGCGGCACGGCGTCTGCCAAGACTTCTCGCAGATCATGATCTCGGGCCTGCGCGGCATCGGCGTTCCGGCGGCCTATGTGTCGGGCTTTTTGCGCACGGTCCCGCCGCCCGGCAAGCCCCGGCTGGAGGGGGCGGACGCCATGCACGCCTGGGTCCGCGCCTGGACCGGGGCCGAGGCGGGCTGGTGCGAATACGACCCCACCAACGCCTGCTTCGTGGCCGCGGACCACGTCACCATCGGCTATGGCCGCGACTACAGCGACGTGGCCCCCGTCACGGGATCCATGCGCCTGGCCGGGTCGCAATCGGGCAGCCACAGCGTCGATATCCTGGCCGAGGACTGACCTTTCCCCCGCCGCAGGGAACCCGTGTCCCGCCAGGGGACTTGCACCCTGGTGCCGCCGCAAAACCGGCGGTTGTCCCGAAGGCATCAGAACGAGGGGGATCTCTTGGAAAACGTCGAAGCCGTCCACGGCACCCTGTTCCTGCTGTCGGTCGCCACTGGTGCCGTCGCGGTGCTGCTGGTGCTGATCATGCGCCTCAAGATCCATGCCTTCATCGCGCTGGTGCTGGTCAGCCTGCTGACCGCGCTTGCGACCGGCATCCCCCTGGCCGATGTGGTGCCCACCCTGCTGACCGGCTTTGGCAACACCCTGGCCACCGTCGCCCTGCTGGTGGGCTTTGGCGCGATGATCGGGCGGTTGCTGGAGGTGACGGGCGGCGCGCAGGTGCTGGCCGACCGGCTGATCAACAAGTTCGGCGAACGCCGCGCGCCCTTTGCGCTTGGCGTGGCCTCGCTGCTGTTCGGCTTTCCGATCTTCTTCGACGCGGGCCTGATGGTGATGCTGCCCATCATCTTCAGCGTGGCGCTGCGGTTCGGCGGATCGGTCCTGCTTTACGCCCTGCCCGCCGCCGGGGCCTTTGCCGTCATGCACGCGCTGGTGCCGCCGCATCCCGGGCCCGTGGCCTCGGGCGATCTGCTGGGCGCGGACATCGGCCTGCTGCTGATCGTCGGCACCATCGTGGCGCTGCCCACCTGGTATATCGGCAGCTACCTGGTCTCGATGGTGCTGGGGCGGCGCTTCAACGTGCCGGTGCCCGAACTGCTGGGCGCGAATGACGAACACCACCTGACGGGCGAGCCGCCGGCCTTCGGCACCGTCCTGTTGATCCTGCTGCTGCCGCTGGGGCTGATCTTTTTGAACACCGGCCTGAACGCGCTGGCGACGGTGGGCGTCGTGGATGGCGATGCCGGTTGGGTCAGCCTGCTGCGGATGCTGGGCCAGACCCCGGTCGCGCTGCTGATCACGCTGCTGATCGCGCTGTATCTGCTGGGGCGCGGCAACGACCCGGCACGGATGGAAAAGATCGTGGACGGCGCGCTTGGGCCGATCTGCGCCATCGTGCTGGTCACCGGGGCGGGCGGCATGTTCGGCGGCGTGCTGCGCGCCAGCGGCATCGGCGAGGCCCTGGCGGGCAGCCTGCAATCGGTGGGCCTGCCGCTGATCGTGGCGGCCTTCGTGATCGCCACGGCGCTGCGCGTCGCGCAAGGATCGGCCACGGTGGCGCTGACCACCACCGCCAGCCTGATCGCCCCCACCGTCGCCGCGACCCAAGGGCTGTCCGACTTCGACCTGTGCTTCCTGGTGATCGCCATCGCGGGTGGGGCGACGGTTCTCAGCCATTTCAACGACTCGGGCTTCTGGCTGGTCGGGCGCTTTCTGAAAATGGACGAGGCGACCACCCTGCGCACCTGGACCGTGATGGAAACGACCATCGGCCTGACCGCCTTTGCCTTTGCCCTGCTGGGCTGGTGGCTGCTGTGACCGGGGTTCAGCACATCGTCGTCATGGGCGTGTCGGGCGCGGGCAAGACCACCACGGGCCTGGCGCTTGCCGCCCATCTGGGCTGGCCCTTTGTCGAGGGTGACGCCTTTCACCCGCAGGCGAACGTGGACAAGATGGCCCATGGCACGCCCCTGACGGATGCCGACCGCGCGCCCTGGCTGCGCGCCCTGGCCGACCAGATCGCGGCGGCCGAGGCGCGGGGCGAAAGCTCGGTCCTGGGCTGTTCCTCGCTCAAGCGCGCCTATCGCGACATCCTGCGCACGGGCGCGCCGCGCGTCCGGTTCCTGCATGTCCACGGCACGCGCGACCTGCTGGCGGATCGGCTGAACCACCGCGCGGGGCATTTCTTTCCGCCCCAACTGCTGGATTCGCAACTGGCGACGCTGGAGCCGCTGGCACCGGACGAGGACGGCGCGGTGATCGACATGACGCTGCCGCCCCAGGATCAGGTGGCCCAAGCCGTGCGCCTGCTGGACCTAGGCTGACCCGCAGGACGATTGTGCAGCATCGTTGAACACTGAAGCCAGCAAAGCCGGGCTAATCATCGCCTTTTCAGGGGCTTATCTGTCCATCATCGAACTAAGACAGAAGGAATGACCCGATGAAAAACCTCGCAACCCTCATCGGCGCACTGGTTCTGGCGGCGGGCGCGGCCCAGGCCTCCGGCCTGAACGAGACCAACCGCCACAACGACATGCCGACCGCGCCCGTCACCGCGCAGAACCCGGTGCAGGTGAAGGCGGGCAATGTGCTGTCCGGCAAGGAACTTGCCAAGCGCGGCCTGTCCGCCGATGCGGAACTGACCGTCAGCGATTTTTCCGCCCCCGGCCCGCGCTCGACCTATACCCGCTGATCGCGCAGGCCCCGGCCTTTCGGACGCCGCCCCCATCCGGGGGCGGTTTTCCTTTTTCACCCCCCGGTGCATGGTGGCGTCCATGGATACCAATGTCTTTCGGACCTTCGTCAGCGTCGTGGACGAGGGCAGCTTTGCCGCCGCCGCTGGGCGCATGGGCATTTCCCGCAGCCTGTGCAGCAAGCATGTCGCCGATCTCGAGGCGCATCTGGGCGTGCGCCTGCTGGTGCGCAACACGCGCAAGGTGACGCCGACCGTCGCGGGCCTCGCCTACAGCCAGGATCTGCGCGACATCCTGGCCCGGCTGGACGGCGCGACCGAGGCCGTCAAGGCGACCACCACCAGCCAGTCCGGCGCGCTGAAGATCGGCAGCCCGATCTTCTACACGCTGAAGGTGCTGCAACCGCACCTGCTGGACTTCATGGAGCGGTTCCGCGACATCCAGTTGCAGGTCGTGCTGGACGACGGCGCCAGCGACATCGTGGGCGACGGCTTCGACGCGGTGATCCGCATCGGCAACCTGAGCGATTCGACGCTGCACGCCCGGCGGCTGCATTCAGTGCGGATCCTGCTGGTCGCCGCGCCCGATTACCTGGGCCGCAGCGGGCGCCCTGAAAAGCCCGCCGACCTCTTGCGCCACGATTGCCTGCACTACACCAACCTGCCCGGCAACCTGACCTGGCCCCTGCGGCGCGGCAGCCGGACCATCCGCCAGCCGGTCCGGCCCAGCTTTTCCTCGAACAACACCGAACTGCTGCATTCCATGGCGCTGAACGGCAGGGGGTTGGCGCTGCTGCCGGAATTCATCGTGGGCGACGACATCGCGGCGGGCAGGCTGTCCGTGCTGATGACGGATTACGCCCTGCCCGACCTGCCGGTGAACCTGGTCTATCCATCCGGCAAGCTGATGACGGGGGCCATGCGCAGCTTCCTGGATTTCGCGGCGGGCCTGCGGCTGTCATAGGAAAAGCCGCCCCGAAGGGCGGCTTTCCATGTCGCTGTCCCGAAGGATCAGCAGCTGTAATACATCGCGTATTCGATGGGATGGGGCGTATGCTCATAGGCATAGACCTCTTCCCACTTCAGCTTGATATAGGCTTCCAGCTGGTCGCGGGTGAACACGTCGCCCTGAAGCAGGAAGTCCATGTCCTTCTCCAGCTCCTCCAGCGCCTCGCGCAGGCTGCCGCAGACGGTCGGGATTTCGGCCAGTTCTTCCGGCGGCAGGTCGTACAGATCCTTGTCCGACGCGGGGCCCGGGTCGATCCGGTTCTTGATCCCGTCCAGGCCCGCCATCAGCAGCGCGGCGAAGGCCAGATAGGGGTTGGCCGCCGGATCGGGGAAGCGGGCTTCCACACGCTTGGCCTTGGGCGATTCGGTCCACGGAATCCGCACGCAGCCCGAGCGGTTGCGGGCCGAATAGGCGCGCAGCACCGGGGCCTCGAAGCCCGGGATCAGCCGCTTGTAGCTGTTCGTGGACGGGTTGGTCAGCGCGTTCAGCGCCTTGGCGTGCTTCAGGATGCCGCCGATGAAATACAGCGCCTCCTGCGACAGGTCGGCGTATTTGTCGCCCGCGAACAGCGGCTTGCCGTCCTTCCAGATCGACATGTTGACGTGCATCCCCGACCCGTTGTCGCCCTTCATGGGCTTGGGCATGAAGGTCACCGACTTGCCATAGGCGTGTGCGACGTTGTGGATGACGTATTTGTATTTCTGGATGTTGTCGGCCTGTTCGACCAGCCCGCCGAAGATCAGCCCCAGCTCGTGCTGGCCCGAGGCGACCTCGTGGTGGTGCTTGTCCACCTTCATGCCCATCCGCTTCATGGTGGACAGCATCTCGCCGCGGATGTCCTGGCCCGCGTCGATGGGGTTGACCGGGAAATAGCCGCCCTTGTGGGCCGCGCGGTGGCCCTGGTTGCCCATCTCGTATTCGGTGTCGGTGTTCCAGGCCGCGTCAACCGAGTCGATCTGGTAGGACACCTTTTGTGGCGTGACCTGATAGCGCACGTCGTCGAAGATGAAGAACTCGGCCTCGGGGCCGCAATAGAAGGCGTCGCCGATGCCGGTTGATTTCAGATAGGCCTCGGCCTTGACGGCGGTGCCGCGCGGGTCGCGGGGATAGGCCTCGCCCGTGTCGGGTTCCACCACGTTGCAATGCACGCACAGCGTCTTTTCGGCATAGAACGGATCCATGTAGACCGAGGCGGGATCCGGCATCAGCTTCATGTCGGACTGGTCGATGGATTTCCACCCGGCGATGGAGGAACCATCGAACATGAAGCCTTCCTCGAAGAAGTCCTCGTCGATCAGATCGACATCCAGCGTCACATGCTGAAGCTTGCCCTTGGGATCGGTGAAGCGCACATCGACATAGGCGACCTCCTCGTCCTTCAGCAGCTGCAAAACGTCATTGACTGTCATCTCTTCCCTTTCTGCGTAGATGCGGCCCGGCCATTCCGGTGCCGGGCGCGATAGTCCTGTTGGGATGGTTCTTGTTGTGTCAGACCGCGTCGTCGCCGGTTTCGCCCGTGCGGATGCGGATTGCCTGTTCGACGGGCGAAACGAAAATCTTGCCGTCGCCGATCTTTTCGGTGCGGGCCGCGCCGATGATGGCGTCCACCGCCGCATCGACCTGGTCGTCGGGCAGGACCATCTCGATCTTCACCTTGGGCAGGAAATCGACCACGTATTCCGCGCCGCGATAAAGTTCGGTGTGACCCTTCTGGCGGCCAAAGCCCTTGACCTCGGTGACGGAAAGACCCTGCACGCCCACCTCTTGCAGCGCCTCTTTCACGTCGTCCAGCTTGAACGGCTTGATGATCGCCTCGACCTTCTTCATCGCAATGATCCTTCCTCGCGGCTTGCCTGTCGCCTGATTGGCGGGTTTCATGGCGTGGGTAAACGGGCGACGGCATGGATTGCCGACGCAATCCGCCAGGCCAGAGCTTTGTGCCTGTTTTTTGTGCGTGCTGATGAAGGAAAGGGCAGAGGCCATGCTGGAAGGCACCGAAGTCCTGACAACCGCCCAAATGCGCGCCATCGAATCCGCCGCGATCGCCAGCGGGCAGGTGACGGGGCTGGAGTTGATGGAGCGGGCGGGCCGCGCGGTGGCAGGTCAGATTCGCCTGCGCTGGCCCAAGGCGGGACGCGCGACGCTGCTGTGCGGTCCGGGCAACGACGGCGGCGACGGCTATGTGGTGGCCCGCCTGCTGCACGGCGCGGGATGGCGGGTGCGGGTCTTGGGCATGGACAACACGCCCGGGCCGGACGCGGCCGAGATGAAGCGGCGGTGGCTGGAAATCGGGGGTGTCGGGCCGCTGACGGAGCAGGAGTTGCGCAGCGGGGCGGAAAGCGATGTCTATGTCGATGCGATCTTCGGGACCGGCCTGACCCGCCCGCCCGAGGGAGAGGTTGCCAACATTCTGGCCCAAGTCCTCAGCCGATGCGGAGATGGAGCCTATTATTGCAACCGTCTGGTTGCGGTGGATTGTCCAAGCGGCTTCTGCATGGACAGCGGCAAAGCCCCCACCCTTCCTGCGGGACGTGGCACGTTCGACAGTCCAGCGCGCCTAACCGTGGCCTTCGACAGCCCCAAGCCCGGCCATCTGATCGGCCTTGGCCCGGATCTGTGCGGCGAATTGGTCGTGGCGGACATTGGGCTGCGGGAATGGAGAGAGCGCAATCCGGGCAGCCGAGGCCAGCGGCCAGCCGATCTGGAGGCGATCTGGCCAAGGTTCGACATCCCCGACGGGCGGCGAAGCAGGATTTTGATTTCGGACCGGCTGGGGAAACATTCGTCCGCAAGTCCGCACAAATACAGCCACGGCCATGCCCTGATCCTTGCCGGAGGCCCCGCCAAGGGGGGTGCCGCGCGCCTGTCCGCCCGCGCGGCGCTGCGGATCGGTGCGGGACTTGTGACCATCGCGCCGCCGCAAGACGCGTTGCCTGAACATGCTGGCCAGCCGGATGCCCTGATGCGCCGCGCCATCGACAGCGGCGACAACCTGCGCGAGGCCCTGACGGACAGCCGCATCAACGCGCTGTGCATCGGCCCCGGCTGCGGCATCGACCGCGCCGCGGCCCTGCTGACCCAAGCCCTGCCCGCCCGACGCGCCATGGTCCTGGATGCTGATGCGCTGACGGCCCTTGCACACGACCCTGCCCTTGTGGCGGCGCTTCACCGCGACTGCGTCCTCACCCCCCACATAGGCGAGTTCGCCCGCCTGTTCCCGGATCTTGCGCAGCAGCTGGAGGCGACACCCCTGCAAGGCCCCGCCTACTCCAAGCTCGACGCCGTCCGCGACGCCGCCGCCCGCTGCGGCGCGGTGGTCCTGCTGAAAGGCCCCGACACGGTGATCGCCGCCCCAGACGGCCGCGCCCGGATCCATTCCGCCTTCGACATCCCCTGGCTTGCCACCGCAGGCGCGGGCGACGTGCTGGCGGGGATCATCACCGGCCTGCTGGCGCGGGGCTTTCAGCCGCTGGACGCGGCCAGCCTGGGCGCGCTGATCCACGCCAAGGCCGCCCGCGCCTTCGGCCCCGGCCTGATCGCCGACGACCTGCCGGACATGATCCCGCAGGTCTTGCGCAGTTTAACCTAGAAGTCCCAGTCCTCGTCCTCGGTCGCGACCGCCTTGCCGATGACATAGGACGACCCCGACCCGCTGAAGAAATCGTGGTTCTCGCTGTCGGGCGACAGCGCGGCCAGGATCGCCGGGTTCACCTCGCAGGCGGCAGGCGGGAAAAGGGCCTCATAACCAAGGTTCTGCAGCGCTTTGTTGGCGTTATAGTGCAGGAAGGCCTTCACATCCTCGGTCAGGCCGATGCCATCGTAAAGCTCGGCCGTGTAACGCTGCTCGATGTCGTAAAGCTCGAACATCAGCGAGAAGGCGAAGTCCTTCAACTCGGCCCGCCGTTCCTCGGAAACCCGCTCCAGACCGCGCTGGAACTTGTAGCCGACATAATAGCCATGCACCGCCTCGTCGCGGATGATCAGGCGGATCAGGTCGGCGGTGTTGGTCAGCTTGGCGCGGCTTGACCAGTACATTGGCAGGTAGAAGCCCGAATAGAACAGGAAGCTTTCCAGGAACACCGATGCGATCTTGCGCTTCAGCGGATCGGACCCGGCCTTGTATTCCTCCAGGATCAGCCGCGCCTTGGCTTGCAGATGCGGGTTCTCCTCGGCCCAGCGGAAGGCCTCGTCCACCTCCTTGGTCAGGCACAGGGTCGAGAAGATCGACGAATAGGACCGCGCATGAACCGCCTCCATGAAGGCGATGTTGGACAGGACCGCTTCCTCGTGCGGGGTGATCGCGTCGGGCATCATCGAGGGCGCGCCCACGGTGTTCTGCACGGTATCCAGCAGCGTCAGGCCGGTGAAGACGCGGATCGTCAGCTCCCGCTCAGCGGGGCGCAGCGTGGCCCAGCTTTGCACGTCATTGGACAGCGGCACCTTTTCCGGCAGCCAGAAGTTCACCGTCAGCCGGTTCCAGACCTCAAGGTCCTTTTCGTCGTCCAGGCGGTTCCAGTTGATCGCGCGCGCGGCGGTCTGCGGGGCAAGGTCTTTCATCGGGTGGTGGCCTTTCGGATGGTGCGTGCAAGCACGCACCCTACGGGTTGGGTAGGATGCGTGTTCACACGCACCGCTGGATTACAACGTGCAGGACACGCAGCCCTGGACCTCGGTCCCCTCCAGCGCGGTCTGGCGCAGGCGGATGTAGTAGATCGTCTTGATGCCCTTCTTCCACGCGTAGATCTGCGCGCGGTTGATGTCCCGCGTCGTGGCCTCGGCCGGGAAGAACAGCGTGAGGCTCAGCCCCTGGTCCACATGCTCGGTCGCGGCGGCATAGGTGTCGATGATCGCCTCGGGACCGATCTCATAGGCGTCGCGATAGTATTCCAGGTTCTCGTTCGACATGAAGGCGGCGGGGTAATAGACCCGGCCGATCTTGCCCTCCTTGCGGATTTCGATCTTGGACACGATCGGGTGGATCGAACTAGTCGAGTTGTTGATATAGCTGATCGACCCGGTCGGCGGCACCGCCTGAAGGTTGCGGTTGTAAAGACCGTGCTTCATCACCTCGGCCTTCAGCGCGGCCCAGTCGTCGCGCGTGGGCAGGGTCACACCCTCGAAGACGCGCGCCACATCCGGCAGCGTGGGCAGCCAGTCACGATCCGTATATTTGTGGAAGAACGACCCGTCCGCGTATTTCGACTTCTCGAAGTCCTTGAAGGTCCGGCCATGTTCCCGCGCCAGCAGGTTCGACGCGCGGATCGCGTGGAAGGCCACGGCGGCGAAATAGACGGACGTGAACTCGACCCCCTCGGGGCTGCCGTAATGGATCCGCTCGCGCGCCAGGAAGCCGTGCAGGTTCATCTGGCCCAGGCCGACCGCGTGCGCCTCGTCATTGCCGCGGCGGATGGACGGCACGGCGTCGATGGCCGACATTTCCGACACGGCGGTCAGGGCGCGGATCGCGGCCTCGACCGTGCCGCCGAAATCGGGGCCGTCCATCGTCGCCGCGATGTTCAGCGACCCCAGGTTGCAGGAAATATCCGTGCCCAGGTGGGAATAGCTCAGATCCTCGTTGAACTCGGAGGCCTCGTTCACCTGCAGGATTTCGCTGCACAGGTTCGACATGGTGATGCGGCCATGCACGGGATTGGCGCGGTTCACCGTGTCCTCGAACATGATATAGGGATAGCCGCTTTCGAACTGGATCTCGGCGATGGTCTGGAAGAACTCTCGGGCGTTGATCTTGCGCTTCTTGATGCGCTTGTCGTCCACCATCTCGGCGTATTTTTCCGTGACGGAGATCTCGGAAAACGGCACCCCATAGACCTTCTGCACGTCATGGGGCGAGAACAGGTACATGTCCTGGTTCTTCTTGGCCAACTCGAAGGTGATGTCCGGGATCACCACGCCCAGGGACAGCGTCTTGATGCGGATCTTCTCGTCCGCGTTCTCGCGCTTGGTGTCCAGGAAACGCATGATGTCGGGATGATGGGCGTTGAGGTAGACCGCCCCCGCCCCCTGCCGCGCCCCAAGCTGGTTGGCGTAGCTGAACGAATCTTCCAGCAGCTTCATCACCGGGATCACGCCCGAGGACTGGTTCTCGATCCCCTTGATGGGCGCGCCTGCCTCGCGCAGGTTGGTCAGCATCAGGGCCACGCCGCCGCCGCGCTTGGACAGTTGCAGGGCGGAATTGATCGAGCGGCCGATGGACTCCATGTTGTCTTCCAGCCGCAAGAGGAAGCAGGAAATCAGCTCGCCCCGCGATGCCTTGCCGGCGTTCAGGAAGGTCGGCGTGGCGGGCTGGAAGCGGCCCGACAGCATCTCCTCCATGAAGCGCATGGCCAGCGCCTCGTCCCCCCGCGCCAGCGTCAGGGCGACCATGACCACGCGGTCCTCATAGCGTTCCAGATAACGCTGCCCGTCGCGGGTCTTCAGGGTATAGCTGGTGTAATACTTGAACGCGCCCAGGAAGGTCGGAAAGCGGAACTTGCGCTTGAAGGCCGCGTCCCAGATCGCGCGCTGGAAATTGCGGGAATACTGGTCCAGGACTTCCGGCTCGTAATAGCCTTCCTCGACCAGGTAATCCAGTTTCTCGTCCAGGGAATGGAAGAAGACGGTGTTCTGGTTGACGTGCTGCAGGAAATATTGCCGCGCGGCCATGCGGTCGGCTTCGAACCGGATGCGCCCGTCGGCGTCATACAGGTTCAGCATCGCGTTCAGCGCGTGGTAATCAAGCTCTGGCTTCAGGCCGTCAAGCATTCCAACCCCCGGAATTGATGAAGGCCCGTGCGGACCTTTTGAATATCGGTGTCCGTCCCCGCCAGCTCGAACCGCCACAGCACGGGGACGTTGCATTTTTCCGCGATCACGCGGGCCGACAGCGCGAAGGTCGCGCCGAAATTGCGGTTGCCCGCGCCGATCACGCCACGCAGCAAGGCGCGGCGGCGGGGATCGTTCAGGAAATGGATCACGGCCTTGGGCACCGCGCCGCGCCCCTGACCGTCCGCATAGGTCGGGCAGATCAGCACGAAGGGCGCGTCAACGCCCGGCATCGGATCGGTGGGCCGGATCGGGATCCGCAGCGCGGGCAGGCCAAGGCGCGCCACAAAGCGCGCCGTGTTCCCCGAGGCCGAGGAGAAGAAGACCAGCCCCGCCATGAGCCGATCAGCCCAGCCGGCCGATCATGTCGGGCCGAAAGCCCGCCCAATGCGCATCCCCCGCGATGACCACCGGGGCTTGGCGATAGCCAAGCGCCACGACACGGGCCATCGCGGCCTCGTCCTCGGTCAGGTCGATCACGTCATAGGACAGCCCCCGCGCATCCAGCGCGCGCGTTGTCGCGGTGCATTGCACGCAGGCAGGTTTGGAATAAACGGTGATGGTCATGCCCACTGCTCCTTCTGCTTTGGGCAGGGCCGGACAGGCCGCAGGACGAAGTCCCGCGAACTGCTTTGTCAGGCCTGCCCGGTGTCGTTTTCCTGTCAGACTGCCGCAACCGCCAAGGGCAGGCAAACGGTGTCTTTCCATCCGGTTCAGACGTTTTCCCATCTGTTGCGGAACAACCACAAATCGTTGCAACCACATCATCTGGGGCAAATCATCTTCACCCCAACAATATATGGAAGGCGGATGAGGTTCCAGAGTCTTCGCCAAATTCCTTGTGGATAACTTTCCCAAGCGATCCGGCGGCCCCAAGGACGCTGATTTGGCCCATGTCTCAATCGCGCCCTGCAAGGTCGCAATTTTGCCACGGCTCCGCCACAATCGGGCTAGTTTGCACCCCATAGCAGCCAGCACCTCCATGGGTCCAGACATGAACACGACCTCGACCGCCAGCCTGATCGCCGAACGCATCCCCGGCTTTTCCCTGCCCCGCGAGTTGTATTGCGGCCAGCAGGCCTTCCAGGACGACCTGGAACAGATCTGGTACCGCGAATGGCTTTTCGCGCTGCCTTCGTGCGAGATCCCCAAGACCGGCAACTTCGTCACGCTGAACGTGGGCGCCTATCCGGTGATCGTGGTGCGCGGCGGCGACGGGCGCGTGCGCGCCTTCCACAACGTCTGCCGCCATCGCGGCCAGCGGCTTTGCGCCAAGACGAACGGGTCCAACCCGAAACTGGTCTGTCCCTATCACCAGTGGACCTATGACCTGGACGGCAAGCTGCTGTATGCCCGCGACATGGGCGACGATTTCGACGCCGGCAAATACGGGCTGAAGCCGGTCCATTGCGTCGATCTGGGCGGCATGGTCTTCATCTGCCTGGCCCAGATCCCGCCCGCGATCAACGACCTGGCCGCGAACCTGACGCGCTATGTCGCCCCAAGCGCCATCGCCGACAGCAAGGTCGCCTTCACCTCGACCATCATCGAGAAGGGCAACTGGAAGCTGGTGATGGAGAACAACCGCGAATGCTATCACTGCGGCGGTTCCCACCCCTCGCTCTGCCGGACCTATTCGGACGATCCGCTGATGACGGTGATGGAGGGTCCGAACTCGGCGTCCCCCGAGATCCTCGACCACTGGGCGCGCTGCGATGCGGCGGGCCTGCCTGCGCGGTTCACCAACACGCCCGACATGCAGTGGCGCATGGCCCGCGTGCCGCTGATGGACAATCAGGAAAGCTTCACCATGTCGGGCAAGGCCGCCGTGTCGCGCCGCATGGGAACCATCCCCTGGAACGACGCGGGCAGCCTGATGTTCTATCACTTCCCGTCCAGCTGGAACCACTTCCTGCCCGACCATGCCATCGTCTTCCGCGTGCTGCCCATCAGCCCCACGGAAACCGAGGTCACGTCGAAATGGCTGGTCCACAAGGACGCGGTCGAGGGCAAGGACTATGACCTGAAGGCCCTGACCGAGGTCTGGCTGAACACCAATGACGAGGACCGCCAGGTGGTCGAGGAAAACCAGCGCGGGATCCTGTCGCCCGCCTACCAGCCCGGCCCCTATTCGCCGACGCAGGAAGCGGGCGTGATCCACCTGATCGACTGGTATTGCGGGCTGATGTCGCGCCGCCTGACCCCCACCAGCGTCGCGGCGGAGTAAGGAACCGATGAAGAAACCACGCCTGAACTGGGCGGCCGAGCCCTGGTCCGACGACGAACCCCTGGAATGCACGATGGTCGTGCCGGAAACGCCCGACACCGCCACCTTCACCTTCCGGGCGCCATCGGGGGCGTGGTTCGATTACCAGCCCGGGCAGTTCCTGACGCTGGACCTGCCCGTCGATCCCGCGCGCGGCCCGGCGGGCAATGTCCAGCGGACCTACACGATCTCGTCCTCGCCATCGCGGCCCTTGTCCATCTCGGTCACGGTCAAGGCGCAGCCCCTGTCGGTGGGCACGCGCTGGATGCTGAACCACCTGAAACCGGGGGTGCGGATCAAGGCGTTCGGGCCGTCGGGCATCTTCAGCTTCCACAGGCATCCGGCCCGGAAATACCTGTTCATTTCCGCCGGGTCGGGCATCACGCCGATGATGTCCATGACCACCTGGGCATGGGATTCGGGCGAGGCGCCGGACATCGCCTTTGTCCATGCCGCACGGCGTCCGTCCGACATCATCTTCCGCAGCCGCCTGGAACAGTTCGCCAGCCGCACCCCTGGCTTGCAGCTGCATTTCACGGTCGAGGAACAGGACGCCTTCGGGGCCTGGCCCGGCTATCGCGGGCGGCTGAACGCGATCATGCTGGGCCTGATGGCCCCCGACTATCTGGAGCGAGAGGTCTTCTGCTGCGGCCCCGAGCCCTTCATGCACGCGGTCCGCGACATGCTGGTGTCGCTGGGCTTCGACATGGACCATTACCACCAGGAAAGCTTCGGCGCTCCCATCAAGACCGAGGCCGACGCCCCGGTGATCGACGATGTCGCCCCCGAGGAAGGCGCCAAGGCCCAGATCACCTTCGCCGCCAGCGGCGTCACCGCGCCTTGCGCGGAAACCGACACGGTTCTGGCGGTCGCCAAGCGGTCGGGGCTGAACATCCCCTCGGGCTGCACCTTCGGGCTTTGCGGCACCTGCCGGATCAAGAAGATCTCGGGCGAGGTGCATATGGTCCACAACGGCGGCATCAGCGACGACGACATCGCGGACGGCTATATCCTTGCCTGCTGTTCCCATCCCATGGGCCCCATCGCCGTCGAGGTCTGAGCGCGCGCGCGGGCCGTTCCCCAACGACGGCGCCCCCGTCCCGGTTCACCGCCGGGACGATCTGCCGCAGGCCAAGCCCGCCTTGTTGGCGCCGATAACGGAAATGTTGGATAAATCCCGGCGTTGCGGGCAATCTGGCCTTGAACTTGATCGGCCCGGAAGGCATTCGGGTCTTGCCCCCGCACGTCCGGCATGGTCCGTTTTCTTTGCATGAAGCAACAAGGTTGCGCCGTCATGTGCCGGGAAAGGTGACATATTTCATTGGGGTGAGGGCAAGGCGACGATGGCCGAACACAATCTGTTCCTGTTGCTGGCCTGCCTTCCCTTCGCGACTTCGCTGATCCTGCTGACCCTGCCGCCAAGGGCGCGCGGAGCCTCGACCTGGCTGTCGGCCCTGTCGCTGGCGGGCGGGCTGGCGGTGCTGGCCGGTTTCCTGCCCGGCATCCAGGCGGGCAATGTCCTGCGCGCCAGCATGGAATGGGTGCCCTCGCTGGGGATGAACATGGCGCTGCGGATGGACGGCTTTGCCTGGCTGTTCGCCACGCTGGTCCTGTCCATCGGCGTCCTGGTGGTGATCTATGCGCGCTACTACATGGGCGAAAGCGACAGCCTGCCGCGTTTCTATGCGCTGCTGATGGCCTTTACCGGGGCCATGCAGGGCATCCTGATATCCGGCAACGTGCTGGTGATGGTGGTCTTCTGGGAAATGACCTCCTTCATGTCCTTCCTGCTGATCGGCTTCTGGCACCAGGGTGCGGCGGCGCGCGACGGGGCGCGCACGGCGCTGATCATCACGGCCTTCGGGGGGCTGTGCCTGCTGGTGGCGATGCTGATGCTGGGCCATGCGGCGGGCAGTTACGACCTGGGGATGATCCTGCGGGCGGGCGACCGGGTGCGGGCGCATCCGCTCTATGGTCCGATGCTGGCGCTGTTCCTGCTGGGCGCCTTCACCAAGTCGGCGCAGTTCCCGTTCCATTTCTGGCTGCCCGGCGCCATGGCCGCGCCCACGCCGGTGTCGGCCTTCCTGCATTCCGCGACCATGGTGAAGGCGGGCGTGTTCCTGCTGGTCCGATTCTCGCCCGTCCTGGGCGGAACCGAGGCCTGGTTCTTCACCGTCACCGGCGCGGGCTGCATCACGCTGATCCTGGGGGCAGCGGTCGCGCTTTATCGCCACGACCTGAAAGGCTTGCTGGCCTATTCCACGATCAGCCACCTGGGCCTGATCACCGCGCTGGCCGGGATCGGCGGGCCGGTGGCGATCCTGGCCGCGATCTTTCACATCTGCAACCACGCGGTCTTCAAGGCGTCGCTGTTCATGGCCGCCGGCATCATCGACCATGAAACGGGCACCCGCGACATGCGCCGCCTGTCGGGGCTGTTCCGGCCCATGCCCTTCACCGCGCTGCTGGCCATCGTCGCGGCATCAGCCATGGCCGGGGTGCCGCTGCTGAACGGCTTCCTGTCGAAGGAGATGTTTTTGGCCGAGGCCGTGGACTGGCACAACGGCACCTGGCTGGACAACGCCCTGCCCTATTTCGCCATCGTCGGCAGCAGCCTGTCGGTCGCCTATTCGCTGCGCTTCATCGCCACCGTCTTCTTCGGCCCGCAGGCCACCGACCTGCCGAAAGCACCACACGAGCCCCCTGCCTGGATGCGCCGCCCGGTGGAACTGCTGGTCCTGATCTGCCTGCTGGTGGGCATCTTTCCGGCGCTGACGCTGGGGCCGATCATCAACACCGCCGCCCGGTCCGTCGCGGGGGCCCACATGCCTTATTACCATATCGCGGTCTGGCACGGGGTCAACGCGCCCCTGATCCTCAGCCTGATCGCGCTGGCGGTGGGCACGCTGATCTATGCCTTCAGCGCCAAGGCCATCCCGCATGGCCCCGAGGGCCCGTTCCTTTTGCACCGCATCCGGGGCCAGCGGGTTTACGACTGGATCCTGTTCCGCCTGACCTGGCGCCTGCCGCGCCTGGCGCTGCGCATCTTCTCGACCGAAGCGTTGCAGCCGCAGTTGCGCCTGCTGGTGCTGACGGCCATCGCGGTCGCCTGCGGGTCGCTGTGGGGGGCGCTGACCTTTGCATCCGACCTGCGGCTGCACGCGCCGAACCCGGCCTTTGCGCTCTTGTGGCTGGTGGGCGCGGCCTGCGCCGTCGGCGCGGCCTGGCAGGCCAAGTATCACCGCTTTGCGGCCCTGGTCCTGCTGGGCGGCGCGGGGGTCGTGACCTGCCTGACCTTCGCCTGGTTTTCCTCGCCCGACCTGGCGCTGACGCAGCTGCTGGTCGAGGTGGCGACCACCGTCCTGCTGCTTCTGGGCCTGCGCTGGCTGCCCAAGCGCCGGTCCGAGATCGCCGAGGACAAGCTGCTGCCCGCCAAGATCCGGCGCGGGCGCGACCTGGTCATCGCCATTGCGGGTGGCCTTGGCATCGCGGCCATCGCCTTCGCACTGATGACGCGGCCGGTGATCACCAATGTGGGCGACTGGTTCCTGGGCAACGCCTATTACGAAGGCGGCGGCACCAATGTCGTGAACGTCATCCTGGTGGATTTCCGCGCCTTCGACACCTTCGGCGAAATCGCCGTCCTGGCGATCGTCGCGCTGACCGTCTATGCGCTGCTGCGCCGCTTCCGCCCCGCCCCCGAAAGCATCGCCGCGCCAGACCAGCAGACCGTGGGCGGCCCGTCGCTGGACGATTATCTCTACGTCCCCTCGGTCATCATGGTCTGGATGTTCCCGGTGCTGATCATGGTCTCGGGTTACTTCTTCTTCCGCGGCCACGACCTGCCGGGCGGAGGGTTCGCTGCGGGCGTCACCTTGGCCATCGCCTTCCTGATCCAGTATATCGGCACCAATGTCCGCTGGGTGGAATCGCGCATCACCGTGCTGCCGATCCGCTGGATGGGCATCGGCCTGCTGATCGCGGGCGCGACCGGCATGGGGGCCTGGCTGTTCGGCTATCCCTTCCTGACCGCGCACGCGCGCTATGTCCACGTTCCCCTGATCGGCGATGTCCCGGCGGCCACCGCGATGCTGTTCGACATCGGCGTCTTTGCCACCGTCATGGGCGCGGTCGTCCTGATGCTGGTCGCCATCGCCCACCAGTCGCTGCGCGCCAGCCGCCGGCGCGAGATCGACGACGCCCCCCGGAAGGAGGCCGCCTGATGGAGATCATCCTGTCCGCAGCCATCGGCATCCTGTCGGCATCCGGCATCTGGCTGGTGCTGCGCCCGCGCAGCTTCCAGGTGGTGATCGGGCTGTGCCTCTTGTCCTATGCGGTGAACCTGTTCATCTTTTCCATGGGCCGCCTGACGCCGGGCGCGCCGCCGATCATGCCCAAGGGCGGCTTCATCGACCCCACGCTTTACGCCGATCCCGTGCCGCAGGCCCTGGTCCTGACCGCCATCGTCATCAGCTTCGCCACCACGGCGCTGTTCCTGGTGGTGATGATCGCCTCGCGCGGGATGACCGGCACCGACCATGTGGACGGGAAGGAACGCAGCCAGCAATGAACGAACACCTGATCATCGCGCCGATCCTGATCCCCTTCGTCACTGGCGCCCTGATGCTGCTTTACGACGACCGGCAGCGGCGCGAGGCGAAGTTCTGGCTGTCCATCGTCTCGGCCGCCGCGCAGCTGCTGATCGCGGTGGAACTGGTGGTCCGCGCCAAGACCGGCGGCGACATCAGCGACGCGGAAGGGATCAGCTTCTATCTGCTGGGGGACTGGGCCGCGCCCTATGGGATCGTGCTGGTGCTGGACCGGCTGGCCGCGATGATGCTGGTGCTGACCGCGCTGCTGGCGATCCCGTCGCTGGTCTATGCCCATGCGGGGTGGGACCGGCAGGGCCCGCATTACTATTCCCTGTTCCAGTTCCTGCTGATGGGCCTGAACGGCGCCTTCCTGACGGGCGACCTGTTCAACCTGTTCGTCTTTTTCGAGATCCTGCTGGCCGCGTCCTATGGCCTGCTGCTGCACGGCTCGGGGCAGCTGCGGGTGCGGGCGGGGATGCATTACATCGCCATGAACCTGGCGGCATCGCTGCTGTTCCTGATCGGCGTCAGCCTGATCTATGGCGTCACCGGCACGCTGAACATGGCGCACTTGGCAAACCTCGTCTCGGCCGTCTCGGTCGAGGACCGGCCCCTGCTGCACGCGGGCGCGGCCGTGCTGGCGGTGGCCTTCCTGGTCAAGGCGGGCAGCTGGCCGCTGTCCTTCTGGCTGCCCACCGCCTATATGGCCGCCGCAGCGCCCGTGGGCGCGATGTTCGCGATCATGACCAAGGTCGGCGTTTACGCGATCCTGCGCCTGTCGATGCTGCTGTTCGGGGAAACCGGCGGGGCCTCGGCGGGCTTCGGCGCCAGCATCCTGATCATCCTTGGGATGGCCACGGTGCTGTTCGGCCTTCTGGGGGTGCTGTCCTCGCAAAGCCTGGGGCGGATGGCGGCGCATTCGGTGCTGATCTCCTCGGGCACGGTGCTGGGCATCACCGGCTTTGCGCTGGCGGGCGGGGGCCCCGCGATGCTGGCGGGGGCGCTGTATTACCTGATCGGCTCGGTCCTGGCGACGGGCGCGCTGTTTTTGCTGATCGAGCCGATGAACCGCGAGGATGGCGGCATCGCCGCGATGCTGGCCCTGACCGCCGACGCCTATGGCCTGGATTCCGAAGACCTGGACGAGGTGCCGGATACGGGCCTGGCGATCACCGCCACCATGACCGTGCTGGGCATCTGCTTTGCGCTTTGCGTGCTGATGCTGGCGGGGCTGCCGCCGCTGCCGGGATTCATCGGCAAGCTGGCAATGGTGCAGGCCTTGATCGCGCAGACCGCCCTGCCCGCGGGCCTGGCCTGGGCCTTCATCGCCTTGCTGGTCGTGTCGGGCTTTGCCACGCTGATCGGCATGGCGCGGATCGGCATCCAGACCTTCTGGGCGGGCGATTCGGTCCTGCCCCGCGTGCTGGCGCTGGAAATCGCCCCGGTGGTCGCGCTGCTGGTCGTCCTGGCCCTGACCAGCTTCAAGGCCGAGGCGATGTTGCGCTATACCGGGGGCACCGCCGCCGCGCTGCATGACACCGTCGCCTATGCCTATGGCGTCTTCGCGACCCCCCGCGTCGCCGACCGCCCCGAGGAGGACGCCCAGCCATGACCAGGCTGATCCCCCATCCCGTGCTGTCGCTTTCGATGGTGATGCTGTGGCTGATGCTGACGCGCTTTTCGCTGGGCTACCTGATCCTGGGCACCGCGCTGTCGCTGGTCGCGGGCCGGGCCTATTCGGCGCTGCATCCGGCCAAGCCCCGCGTCAGGCGCTGGCGCGCCATTCCGCGCCTGGCCGCCACCCTGTTCCGGGACATCGTCCAGTCCAACATCACCGTCGCCCGCCTGCTGCTGATCGAGGGGCGGGGCACGCGCCGGTCGGCCTTCATCCAGGTTCCCCTGACCATCACCGACGAAAACGCCCTGGCCGTGCTGGCGATCATCCTGACCGCGACCCCTGGCACCGCCTGGCTTGAATATGTCGTGGAAACCGGCACGCTGACGCTGCACATCTTCGATGCCGCGCAAGAGGCCCATTACCGCGAGATGATCGGCCAGATCTATGAACCCATGCTGATGGAGATCTTTGAATGAGCGCGACGATCCTGACCATCGCCCTGGGCTATGCCCAGGTGGCCCTGGCGCTGGCGGGCTGCCTGGTCGGCACGCGGATCCTGCGCGGCCCGCGCGCGCAGGACCGGGTGCTGGCGCTGGATGCGCTGTATGTCTCGATCATGCTTCTGTTCCTGGTCACGGGAATGCAGCTTGGCACCGCCTTCTTCTTCGAGGCGGCGACCGTGGTCGCGATCATGGGCTTTGTCACCTCGGTCGCGCTGGCGAAGTTCCTGTTCCGGGGCGAGGTGATCGAATGAGCCCGCTTGAGGCCGTGCCCCTGTGGATCGCCATCCCCGTCGCCATCCTGGTCGTGCTGGGGTCCACCCTGACGCTGATCGGGGCGCTTGGCTTCGCGCGGCTGGCCAGCTTCTATGACCGGCTTCACGCCCCGACGCTGGCGACCAGCTGGGGCACGGGCGGGATCATCATCGCATCCGCCCTGATGTTCAGCGTCCTCGAGGGGCGGGCGGTGATCCATGAATTCGTGATCGGCCTTTGCATCGTCGTGACCACGCCCGTGACGCTGATGATGCTGGCCCGCGCCGCCCTGCACCGCGACCGGGCCGAGGGATCGGACGCCCTGCCCCCCGGCCTTCTGGCCCGGCCCGAAAAGAACGCCCCGGGGGAATAGGATGCGCAGCCTGTCCGCCGTGATTGCCCTGGTCCTGGCAGCCAATGCCGCCCAGGCCGATGCGCCGCTGATCGTGCTGGACCAGACCCGCCTGCCCTTCGACCTGGGGCCGGGCCATCCGTCGAACAACCCGGCCAGCCCCGCCAATTCGCCCAACGCCGCGTGGAATTCCTCGGGCAATCCCGCCAATGCGGGCAGCACCTGGCAGAACCGCCCGTCTAACCCCGACAACGAAGGTCGGCTGATCATCACCGCCGACGGGGGCGTGCTGGGCTATTACGCCCCCAATGCCGGCGGCGTGCTGAACCTGTTCGACGTGACAGGCCGCCGTATCGCCTATCGCCCGGCGGGCGGCACGCGCAGCCTGTTCACCGTCACCGGCCAGTGGTGCGGCACTGTGGATGGCGGGCGCGCCGACTTCGTGCTGGCCGTCACCCCCGCCTGCGCCGCGCGCTTTGGGCGCTGAATGCCGCCTCATCGCTACAAGTCCGCCCTAGAACCAACCGCTGCATTGCCGGAGGGAACCATGACTGACGAACCCAAGGACTGGCTGGAAGCCGAGCTTATGGAAACCTTGGACGAGGATTACGAGATCGAGCTGGAAGACGCCGTCCTGTCCGAGGAGATCCGGCGCATCTATCGCGAGAACCGGCCCGAGCAGATGGACCGGAAGCTGTATTTCCGCGAATTGCTGCGGCTGCAGACCGAACTGATCAAGCTGCAGGACTGGGTCGCCCATACCAAGGAAAAGGTTGTGGTGATCTTCGAGGGCCGCGACAGCGCCGGCAAGGGCGGCGCGATCAAGCGCATCACGCAGCGCCTGAACCCCCGCGTGGTGCGCACCGTGGCCCTGCCCGCCCCGTCGGACCGCGAAAAGACCCAATGGTATTTCCAGCGCTACGTCCCCCACCTGCCCGCGGGCGGGGAAATCGTTCTGTTCGACCGCAGCTGGTACAACCGCGCGGGCGTGGAACGCGTGATGGGCTTTGCCACCGAGGACGAGGTGGACCAGTTCTTCCTGGACGTGCCCGAGTTCGAGCGGATGCTGGTCCGGTCCGGCATCCGGCTGGTGAAATACTGGTTTTCCATCACCGACGAGGAACAGCAGCTTCGCTTCCTGATGCGCATCCACGATCCGCTGAAGCAATGGAAGCTGTCGCCCATGGACCTGCAATCCCGCGTCCGCTGGGAAGCCTATACCAAGGCGAAAGAGGACATGCTGGAACACACCAACATCCCCGAGGCGCCTTGGTACATCGTGCCCGCCAACGACAAGAAGCGCGCCCGCCTGAACTGCATGAGCCACCTGCTGAGCCTGATCCCCTATGCGGATGTCCCGCACGAGGAGGTGACGCTGCCCGACCGCGTCTTCAACCCGGATTATGAACGCGAGGTCATCGCCCGCGATCTTTACGTGCCGCAACGATATTGAGGGGCGGGTTCCTCAACGTGCGGTTTAACAAAGATCAGGTTGGCTCTTCTTCCTTGAATACTGCCGCCGAAGCCTTACACTGGTTGCATGTTCCGCAATCTTCTGAACCGTCTTTTCACCGAAGACCCCGATCCGAGGCCCTTGGCCACGGACGATGCCGAGATTGCGGTGGCCGCCCTGCTGGTGCGGGTGGCGCGTGCGGATGACCATTACCACAGCGCCGAAAAGCGCCGCATCGACCAGGTTCTGGCCCGGATGCACGGCCTTGGCCTGGCCGACGCGGCCGAACGCCGATCCGTGGCCGAGATGATCGAGGCCGAGGCCCCCGACACCGTGCGCTTCACGCGGCTGATCAAGGACCGCGTCTCGCTGGACGACCGGGCCGCCATCGTCGGCGCGATGTGGGAGATTTCGCTGGCCGACAACCACCGCGCCGCGAACGAGGAAACGGCGATCCGGCTGGTGTCCGGCCTTCTGGGCGTGAACGACCGCGACTCGGCCCTTGAACGCCGGCGCATCGCCGCCGGACGCTAGAAGCCCAGCCGGTCGCGCAATCCGTACCAGGCCATCCCGGCGACCAGCAGCGGACTGCGCAGCATCGACCCGCCCGGAAAGGGCCGCGACGGGATCGCGGCCATGGCGTCGAATCCGTCCGCCTGCCCCCCCACCGCATCGGCCATCAGCCTGCCCGCCAGCGTCGCCATCGCCACCCCATGCCCGCTGTAACCGCCCGCCGACAGGCAGTTCGGCGCGGGCCGGGCGAAATGCGGCATCCGGTTCATGGTGATCGCCAGCGTGCCGCCCCAGGCATGGGTGATGCCCACCTCGCGCAGCTGCGGATAGACCGACAGCAGATGCGGGCGCACCAGGGCGGCGATGTCTTTCGGGAACCGATAGGTCGCGGTCTCGCCCCCGCCGAAGATCAGGCGGCGGTCGTCGTCCAGCCGCCAATAGTTCACCACGAACTTGGTGTCGGCGGCGGCGGTATGCCGGGGCAGGATCTCGGGGAAGTCATCGCCCAGCGGTTCGGTCGCGACGATATAGTTGTTGATCGGCATCACCCGCGCCGCGACGCGCGCGTCCAGCCGCCCCTGATAGCCGTTCCCCGCCAGGATGACGTGATCGCAGAGGATCCTGCCGGTGTCGCACAACACGCGGGTCCTGGTGGTGGCGGTCCCGTGTTCGATGCGGTGGACATGCGTGCCCTCGTGGATCCGCACCCCCGCCGCCAAGGCCAGCCGCGCCATGCCCAAGGCCAGATTCAGCGGATGGACATGCCCCGCGCCCCAGTCCACATCGCCGCCCAGATAGGCGTGGCTTCCCAGATGCGCCACCAAGGCGCCCCGGTCCAGGGGCTGCACCTTGTCATAGCCGTAATGCGCGGCGAGATGTTCGGCCATCCGGGCGGCATGGGCAACCTCGGCCCCGCTGCGGCAGGCATGGGCCACGCCGTCGCGGATGGGCACGCCGCTTTCCGCCGCCAGCGACCGGACCAGGGCCTTGGCCTCCTCGGCCAGATCCCACAACCTGCGGGCGGTGTCGCGGCCGAACTGGCGTTCCAGCCAGTCCACCTCTTGCCGCTGGCCCGATCCGATCTGCCCGCCATTGCGCCCCGATGCGCCAAAGCCCACCCGATGCGCATCGACCAGCACCACGTCGCGCCCTGCCCGCGCCAGATGCAGCGCAGCGGACAGGCCCGTATAGCCCCCGCCCACCACCGCCACATCGGCCCGCGTTTCCCCCTTCAGCGGGGACAGGCGGTTCAGGGGCGCGCAGGTCTCGGCGTAAAGGCTGGGCGGATATTCCCCGCGCCGGTCGTTGGCGTAAAGCAGCTTCATACGTTCAGCAGCAGATGTTCGCGTTCCCAGGGGCTGATGACCTGCAGGAATTCCTTGTATTCGTTGCGTTTCACGGATTCGTAAACGGCGGTGAACTCCTCGCCCAGAACGCCGCGCATGGGGGCGCTTTCGGACATAATGTCCAAGGCGTCGCCCAGGTTATAGGGCAGCTCGTCCTCGGACATATAGGCGTCGCCCAGGCATTCCGCGCGAGGGTTCTCGGCCTCGACCAAGCCCAGATAGCCGCAGGCGAGGCTGGCGGCGATGCCCAGATAGGGGTTGCAATCCATGCCCGCCAGCCGGTTTTCCACCCGCCGCGCCTCGGGCGGTGAAATCGGCACGCGCAGGCCGGTGGTGCGGTTGTCGCGGCCCCATTCCAGGTTGATGGGCGCGGCGAAGTCGGGGACGTATCGGCGATAGCTGTTCACATAGGGCGCCAGCAGCGCCACGGCGGCGGGCAGGTGCTTCTGCATCCCGGCGATGAAATGCAGGAACTGCGGGGTTTCCGCGCCCCTTTCATCGGAAAAGATGTTCCGCCCCGTTTTCGCGTCGATGATCGAATGGTGCAGGTGCATGGCGCTGCCCGGCTCGCCCTCGATGGGCTTGGCCATGAAGGTGGCGAAGCAGTCGTGGCGCAGCGCGGCTTCGCGGATCAGGCGCTTGAAATAGAAGATTTCGTCGGCCAGCGCGACAGGATCGCCGTGGTTCAGGTTGATTTCCACCTGCCCCGCGCCGCCTTCCTGCAGGATGCCGTCGATCTCGAAACCCTGCGCCTCGGCAAAGTCATAGATGTCGTCGATGACCTTGCCATACTCATCGACCGCGCTCATCGAATAGGCCTGCTTGGCTGCCGCCCTGCGGCCCGTGCGGCCCATCGGCGGAATGATCGGCTGGTTCGGGTCGATGTTGCGGGCGACCAGGAAGAACTCCATTTCCGGCGCGACGACCGGCTTCCAGCCCTTTTCGGCGTAAAGCGCCACGATCCGCTTCAGCACGTTGCGCGGGGCGATGGGCACCGGGTTGCCTTGCTGGTCATGGGCGTCGTGGATCACCTGCAGCGTCCAGTCGGCGGTCCAGGGCGCGGCGGTCGCGGTGCTGAAATCGGGCGTCAGGATCATGTCGGGTTCGGTGAAGGCCCCCGCCGGGTTGTCGGCCCATTCCCCCGTGATCGTCTGCAGGAAGATGGAATTGGGCAGATAGAACTTGTCCTGGCGCGCGAATTTCGACGCGGGCATGGCCTTGCCGCGCGCGACGCCCGCGATGTCGGCCAGGATGCATTCGACCTCGTCCAGCCGGCGGCCGGCCACGAAGTCGCGGGCGGCCTGGGGCAGCCTGTCGATCCAGTCGCTCATGCGGCACCTTTGGCGATGGCGCGGGGCTGCTTGAAGAAGGCCTCGATCCGGTCGGCGATGGCGGCGGATCCTTTCGGCTCGCCCATGCGGTCGGACGCGCGGTCCAGAAGCGGCTGCGGGACCAGGCCCTTGCCGCGCTTGTCCATCAGGCCCTGGATGAAAGCGTCGGAAAATTCGGGATGCGGCTGCACGGTGAAGGCCCGGTCGCCATAGACCAGCGCGGCGTTTTCGCAGGATTCGGTGCGGGCGGCGACCTGCGCGTCCTTGGGCAGGACCACCACCTGATCCTGGTGCCAGGCGTTCAGCCGCACGGTTTCCCCACCGAAGTCATAGTCATGCGTGCCCACCGACCAGCCGCCCGGATGCTTGACGACCGTGCCGCCAAGCGCCTGCGCGATGATCTGGTGGCCGAAGCAGATGCCGACCATGGGGACGGCGGCGTCATAGGCGTCGCGGATGAAGCGTTCCAGCGGCGGGATGAAGGCGTGATCCTCGTACGCGCCGTGGCGCGATCCGGTCAGCAGCCAGCCGTCGGCGTCATGGACGGATGCGGGAAACTCCATCGCCTCGACGTGAAAGGTGCGGAAATCGAAGCCGCGCCCGTCCAGAAGCCGGACGAACATATCGGGATAATCGCCCATGTCCTGCTTCAATTCGGCGGGCGCCTGGCCGCATTGAAGGATGCCGATGCGCATGAAGAACCTGCGATGTTGCTGTCAGGCCAGAAGGTAGTCGCCCGGACGGGTGGGCCGCAAGGGGGCGTTTTTCGCCATTTTCGTGCAAGTCCCGAATATGGCGCAAATAATAAAAATATCAATTATCGTGATTTTATTTAATATGGAATGATCCGGCGGGATTTGCGAAATGGATCTTTTATCGAATATGTTTCTTGTTTCAGGATTGCATCTTGCCGTGGCGATGACGCCCGGTCCCAATACTTTTGCGGTCTGCTGGGTGGCAAGCACCGGATCGCGCCGGGACGGATTGTCCGCGGCAGCGGGCGTGGTGACGGCGACGGGCTTGTGGATCGGCATCGCGCTGTTCGGCGCGGGCAAAGTGGTTGCCTGGAATCACCAGCTTTTCCTGGGTCTTCGGGTCGTGGCGGCGCTGTATCTGATCTGGATCGGCCTGCGGATGCTGGCCGCGCCCGCAGTTCCGCGCAAGGGCCTGGGCGGGGGGCAGCCGTTCATCCTCGGGCTTCTGACGGCGCTCGCCAACCCCTTCTCCATGGCCTTCTGGCTGGGCACCTTTCTGGCGGCAATCCCCGCGACCGCGCCTGATCATCATTATGCGCGGATATTCGCGCTGATTATCCTGCAAAGCCTTTTATGGTATTCATCCTTGGCGATCCTGTTTTCAACCGCCCTGCGCGGCAGGACATTCGGGACGGCGCGCCTTTTGCGCTACGTCACGGCGGGCGCGATGATCGCGGTCGGGGCAAGCGCGCTGGTCCCGGCCTGACCCTGCGGCCTTTGGCTGTCTGGCGCAGACCCCTGCCGGACGCTAGGCTGATCCCGGCTTGGACAGGAGAACGCGATGCCCCATCTGCACCCCCATATCGACCCCGAGGGCCTAGATGAATTCTCGGTCGTCTTCACCGACCGTTCGCTGAACCACATGTCGCAGCGGTTCCAGGGGGTGATGCGCGACCTGTCCGCCACCCTGCGCGAGGTTTACGGCGCGCATCAGGTTGCCATCGTGCCGGGCGGCGGCACCTATGCGATGGAATCGGTCGCCCGCCAGTTCGGCACCGGCCATGCGCTGATCGTGCGCAACGGCTGGTTCAGTTACCGCTGGAGCCAGATCTTCGACATGGGCGGCTTTGCCCGCGAGACGAGCGTGGTGATGGCCCGCCCCGCCGGGAACGAGCCGCAGCCCGCCTATGCGCCCCCGCCGATCGAGGAGGTCGTGGCCAGGATCCACGAGGCCCGGCCCGATGCCGTCTTTGCGCCCCATGTCGAAACCTCGGCCGGGCTGATCCTGCCCGACGATTATATCCGCGCGCTTGCCCAGGCGGCGCATGACGTGGGCGCGCTGATGGTGCTGGACTGCATCGCCTCGGGCGCGGTCTGGGTGGACATGGCGGCCACCGGCGTGGACGTGCTGATCTCGGCCCCGCAGAAGGGCTGGTCGGCGTCCCCCGCCGCCGGCCTGGTGATGTTGTCGGAACGCGGGGCGGAGCGGCTGGCCGCGACCGACAGCAACAGCTTTGCGCTGGATCTGAAGAAATGGCGCGCGATCATGGCGGCCTATGAGGACGGCGGCCACGCCTATCACGCCACCATGCCGACCGACGCCCTGCTGGGCCTGCGCGACGCGATGGAGGAAACGCGCGCGATGGGATTCGACGCCGCGCGCGATGCGCAATGGCGGTTGGGCAATGCGGTGCGCGAGATGCTGGCGCAGCGCGGCGTGCGGTCGGTGGCCGCGCCCGGTTTCGCCGCGCCGGGGGTGATGGTCAGCTATACCGACGATCCTGACATCAAGAATGGCAAAAAGTTTGCCGCCGAAGGGATGCAGATCGCGGCGGGCGTGCCCCTGGCGGTGAACGAGGGCGACGCCTTTTCCACCTTCCGCCTGGGCCTGTTCGGGCTGGACAAGCTGGGTGACGTGGACGGCACCCTGGCCCGGCTTCGGGCGGTCTTAGACAAGGTGATCCCAGCCTGACGCGACCGCCACGCCACTTGTAAGGCCCGCCTGGACGGCGGGCCTTTTTCATGGGGGGAATAATCTTCTCTTGCTACCCGCATTTTCAGCAAATCTCTGCTCTTGCTAAACACGACTTTGTCTGTCGTTATTTGTGGCATACGGATCGGCCCACCGCAGGAGCGACGCAGATGACGAACATCAGCCAGTCCATCGACGCAAAAACGCCCCCGCTCTATTCGGTGCGCCTGTTCGACCGCCGCACGGGCCAGGTCCACCGCGTCAACGGCGCCCCCCTTCTGGCGCTGAGCCGGGAGCCCCAGGCCGCCGCCGCGTCCCTGCTGGAAGGCCGCGACCCCGCCCTGTGGGAGGCGCGGATCGAACCGCTGGCCACCCGCACCCACCCATGACGAATCCCTTCAGGAGACGGTTAAATGTTCCGATCGAATTCCAGCCGCGCCGGTGCCCTGCTGCTGGGGCTGGCACTCGCCGCCCCAGCCAGCGCCGAGACGCTGCTGAACGTCAGCTATGACCCCACGCGGGAACTCTATCGCGACGTGAACGCGGCCTTTGCCCAGAAATGGACTGCCGAGGGTCATGAGGCCCCCACCATCGAGACGAGCCATGGCGGTTCCGGCGCGCAGGCCCGCGCGGTGATGGACGGGCTGAACGCGCAGGTGGTGACGCTTGCCCTGGCCTCCGACATCGACCGCATCGCCGAGGCCGGCAAGCTGCCCGCCGACTGGCAGGGGAAACTGCCGCACAATTCCAGCCCCTATACCTCGACCATCGTGTTCCTGGTGCGAGAGGGCAACCCCAAGGGCATCGCCGACTGGGGCGATCTGGTCAAGGACGGGGTCGAGGTGATCACGCCGAACCCCAAGACCTCGGGCGGGGCGCGGTGGAACTATCTGGCCGCCTGGGCTTGGGCGGAAAAGAACGGCCAGGATCCGCAGGCCTTCGTGGGCCAGCTTTACACCCATGTCCCCGTGCTGGACACCGGCGCGCGCGGTTCCACCACCACCTTTGCGCAGCGCGGCATCGGCGACGTGCTGCTGGCCTGGGAAAACGAGGCCTATCTGGCGCTGAAGGAAATCGGCGAGGATCAGTTCGACATCGTCGTGCCCTCGGTCAGCGTCCTGGCCGAACCGCCGGTCGCGATTGTCGAGGGCAACATCGCCAGCGACGCGCAGCGAGAATTGGCGACGGCTTACCTTGACTTCCTCTATTCCCCCGAAGGACAGGCGCTGGCCTTCAAGCATTACTACCGTGCCTGGGACACCAGCGCCGCCGCCCCCGAGGATGTCGCACGCTTCCCCAAGCTGGATCTGGTCAGCATCGAGGATTTCGGCGGCTGGAAGAAGGTGCAGCCCGAACATTTCGGTGACGGCGGCATCTTCGACCAGATCTATACGGCGAAGTGACCATGACCGCGCGTCCCCTGGTCCACAAGACGGCGATGCCCGGCCTGGGCCTGTCGGCGGGCATAACGATCGCTATGCTGTCCATCGTCGTCCTGCTGCCGATCGGCGCCCTTCTGATGAAGGGCGCCAGTTTCGGCCTGTCCAACGTGCTTGAGGTGGTGGGCCGCGAACGCGTCACGGCCTCGCTGGTCCTGTCCTTCAAGCTGTCGCTGCTGGCGGCCCTGTTCAACCTGGTCTTCGGCGTGCTGCTGGCCTGGGTGCTGGTCCGTTACCGCTTTCCGGGCAAGCGGCTGCTGGACGCCGCCGTGGACCTGCCCTTCGCCCTGCCGACTGCCGTGGCGGGGATCGCGCTGACCGCGCTTTACGCCCCGAACGGCACCTTCGGCAGCCTGGCGCAAAGCATCGGCTGGAAGATCGCCTATACCCAGATGGGCATCTTCATCGCGCTGGTCTTCGTGGGCCTGCCCTTCGTCACCCGCACCGTCCAGCCGGTGATCGAGGAAATCGAGCAGGAGGTCGAGGAGGCGTCGGCCACCCTGGGCGCATCCCGCCTTTACACGCTGCGCCATGTGATCCTGCCGATGCTGATGCCCGCCGCACTGACCGGGTTTGCCTTGTCGCTGGCCCGCGCGGTCGGCGAATACGGATCGGTGATCTTCATCGCGGGCAACATCCCCCTGCGCACGGAAATCGCCCCCCTGCTGATCGTGATCCAGCTTGAGGAATTCAACTATGACGCCGCAGCCGCCATCGGCATCGCCATGCTGGTGATCTCCTTCGCCATGCTGCTGGCGATCAACCTGATCCAGATCATCAGCCGAAGGAAGATGGGCCATGTCTGACGCCACCCTGCCCCGGTTCCGCGCGGCGACCGAGGAAGCGCCGCTGCTGCGCGCAGCCCTGATCGGCATCGCCGTAGCGGGCCTGACCGTGCTGGTCTTCGCCCCCCTGATCGTCGTCTTTGCCGAGGCGCTGAAGGACGGCTGGCTGGTCGCCGTGCAATCGTTGGGCAACCGCGACGCCCGTTCCGCGATCCATCTGACGCTGCTGATCACCGCCATCGCCGTGCCCGCGAACGCCGCCTTCGGCATCGCGGCGGCCTGGTTCATCACCAAGTTCGACTTTCGCGGCAAGGCCTTCCTGATCACCCTGATCGACCTGCCGTTTTCGGTCAGCCCGGTCGTGGCGGGCCTGTGCATCGTGCTGCTGTTCGGCGCCAATTCCGTCCTGGGCGGCTGGCTGGTGGCGCATGGCTGGCCCATCGTCTTCGCCATTCCCGGCATCGTGCTGGCGACGATCTTCGTGACCTTCCCCTTTGTCGCGCGCGAACTGATCCCTGTGATGATCGAACAAGGCCGGGCCGAGGAGGAAGCCGCCCTGACCCTGGGCGCATCCGGCTGGCGGACCTTCCGCACGGTGACGCTGCCCAACATCCGCTGGGCGCTACTCTATGGCACGCTGCTTTGCACCGCGCGGGCCATGGGCGAATTCGGCGCGGTCGCGGTCGTGTCGGGCAAGATCCGCGGCCAGACCGCCACCATGCCGATCACGATCGAGATGCTGTACAACGAATACCTGTCCGTCGCGGCCTTCAGCATGGCCGCCCTGCTGACCGCGCTTGCGCTTGTCACCCTGCTTCTGAAAACCCTGCTGGAGGTCACCCATGCCGACCAGCTTGCCGCCATCCGCCGCCACTGAGGAGGCCGCCTTGCATATCGACATCGACGAAATCGCCAAGAGTTTCGGCGGCACAACGGCCCTGCTGCCGGTGTCGCTGAACATCCCCTCGGGCGCGCTGGTCGCGCTGCTGGGGCCGTCCGGCTCGGGCAAGACCACGCTGCTGCGCATTCTGGGCGGGCTGGAATTCCCGACCTCGGGGCGGGTGCTGTTCAACGGGCAGGACGCGACCGGCATGACGGTCCAGGACCGCCGCGCGGGTTTCGTGTTCCAAAGCTATGCGCTGTTCCGGCACATGACGGTCTTTGACAACATCGCCTATGGCCTGCGCGCCCGCCCCCGCGGCCAGCGTCCGCCCAAGGCCGAAATCGCCCGCCGCGTGACCAGGCTGCTGGACCTGATCCAGCTGCCGGACATCGCGGGGCGTTATCCCACGCAACTGTCCGGCGGCCAGCGGCAGCGCGTGGCCCTGGCCCGCGCGCTTGCCATCGAGCCCCGGATGCTGCTGCTGGACGAACCCTTCGGCGCGCTGGACGCCAAGGTGCGCAAGGAGCTGCGCCAAGGCCTGCGCGACATCCATGACGAAACCGGCCTGACCACGGTCTTCGTGACCCATGACCAGGACGAGGCGATGGAACTGGCCGACCTGGTGGTGGTCATGTCGATGGGCCGGATCGAACAGATCGGCAAGCCGCAGGACATCCGCGCCAAGCCCGCGACCCCCTTCGTGCGCGACTTCATCAGCGCGTGACGGTCAGCCCTGCAACAGCGCCCGTGCCGCGCCCGTCGCGGCATCGGTGATCCGGTCGCCCGACAGCATCCGGGCGATTTCCTCGACCCGTTCGGGCGCGGACAGCGCCGCCACGGTGGATGTCGTCATGTCGTCATGGACCGACTTCGACACCCGGAAATGATTGGCCCCAAGCGCCGCGACCTGCGGGGAATGGGTGACGACCAGCACCTGCGCATCCTCGGACAGCCGCTTCAGCCGCCGCCCCACGGCATCGGCAGTGGCCCCGCCCACGCCCCGGTCGATCTCGTCGAAGATCAGCACAAGCGCGTCGTTGCCGCGCGCCAGGCAGACCTTCAGCGCCAGCAGGAACCGCGACAACTCCCCGCCCGAGGCGATCTTGTCCAACGCCCCCGCAGGCGCGCCGGGGTTGGTGGCGACGGTGAAGGCCACGTCGTCGCGCCCGTCGGGACCGGGTTCCCCCGGTGTCACAAGCGTTCGGAACACCGCGCGTTCCATCTTCAACGGCGCAAGCTCGGCGGTGACGGCGCGGTCCAGGGCGGTGGCGGCTTCCGTCCGTGCGCGCGTCACTTCCTCGGCTTCGGCGTCATAGCGGGCCTCGGCGTCCTCGACCTGCCGCCGCAGGGCGGCGATCTGCGCCTCGCCCGCGTCGATCTGGCCCAGGCGGCCGCGCAACTCGTCCGCCAGGCCCGCCAGATCGTCCGCCAGGACATTGTGCTTGCGGGCAAGCGCGCGCAGGGCGAACAGCCGTTCCTCGGTCGCCTCAAGCGCGGCGGGATCCACGTCCAGCGCGAACAACGCATCCTCGACCCCGCGATGCGCCTCGCCCAGTTCGACCAGGGCGCGGGACAGCGCGGCGATGGGCTCGTCCAGCCGCCCCTCGGCCTTGTCGGCGGCGCCTTCCAGCCAGCGGGCGGCATCGACCATCGCCCCTTCGGCCCCCTCGCCGCCCAGCATCTTCAGCGCGCGCGCCACATCCTCGCGGATGCGGATGGCCCCCTGCATGGCGCGGCGGCGGGTATCCAGCATCGCTTCCTCGCCCGCCTCGGGCATCAGGTCGTCCAGTTCCTTGACGGCGTGGCGCAGGAAATCTTCCTCGGCGCGCGCGGCGGTCAGGCGGGCCTCGGCCCCCTCCAGGTCGCGGCGGGCGGTGCGGCGGGCCGCCCAGGCCGCACGGACGGGGCCAAGGTCGATAGCCCCGAACGCATCCAGCAGGGCGCGGTGGCCGCGCGGGTTCAGCAGGCCACGGTCGTCATGCTGGCCGTGCAGTTCGACCAGCGTGTCCGACAACTGCCGCAAGACCTCGCCCGAGACGCGGCGGTCGTTGACAAAGCCGGTCTTGCGCCCGTCGCCCCCGTTCACGCGCCGCAGGATCAGGTCGTCGTCATCCAGTTCGATCCCGGCATCGGTCAGGATGCCGCGCGCGGGATGGCCGGCGGGCAGGTCGAAGACCGCCGTCACCTCGCCCTGCGCGGCCCCTTGGCGCACCAGATCGGCGCGCCCGCGCCAGCCCAGGACAAAACCCAGGCAATCCAGCAGGATCGACTTGCCCGCCCCCGTCTCTCCGGTCAGCACGTTGAGACCGGGGCCGAAGGACAGATCCAGCCGGTCGATCAGCAGCATGTTCCGAATATCCAGCGATCTCAGCATCGGCAATCCCCGCAGGGTGGGGTTTCACCCCACCGTCACAACCACCGACCCTGGATCATCTGGCGATACACGTTCATCAGCCAGTTGTCGCCGCGCGCGTCGGGCGACAGCCCGCGCCCGCGCAACTGGCGATAGGCGTCCTGATAGAAGGGCGAGGACTGGAAGTTGTGGCCCAGGATCGCGCCCGCCGTCTGCGCCTCGTCCGTCAGGCCAAGCGCCAGATAGGCCTCGACCAGGCGCAGCAGCGCCTCGGGCGTCTGGCCGGTGGTCTGGAACTCCTCGACCACGACGCGGAAACGGTTGATGGCGGCGCTGTAATGCCCCTTTTTCAGGTAATAGCGCCCGATCTCCATTTCCTTGGCGGCCAGGTGGTCGAAGGCCAGGTCGAATTTCAGGATGGCGCTGCGGGCATATTCGCTGTCGGGATATTGCTCGATCACGGTGCGCAGGGATTGCAGCGCCTGGAAGGTCAGGCCCTGGTCGCGGCCCACCTCGTCGATCTGGTCGTAATAGGACAAGGCCAGCAGGTATTGCGCATAGGCCGCGTCCTCATCGCCCGGATAGGTGTCGATGAAGCGTTGCGCGGCCCCGCGCGCTTCCTCGTAATTCTGGGCGCGGTGGTTGGAATAGGCCTGCATGATCAGCGCGCGCTTGGCCCATTCGGAATAGGGATAAAGCCGCTCGACCTCGGAAAAATAGAAGACCGCATCCTCGGGCTTGCGGCTGTTTTCCAGCTCGAACTCGCCGCGCTTGTAGATTTCCTCGGCCGTGAAGCGGTCCAGGTTGCGCTTGTCGGAATCGGTTCCGCCGCGCCCGCAGCCGGTCAGCACCAGACCCGCCAGCACCGCCGCCATCACGGAAGCCGAAATTTTGGAGCGCGCCATCTTCACCCTGCCTAAGACTTCTTCCTTGCAGCCGACACCTTCGGGCCGCGCTGCCCGAACCCACTAGCACAGAACATCAGGGGGCGCAAAATGGCAATCCGTTGAATGTCGCGTGCGTTTCCGGGACCATGCTTGAGGCCGCGAAAGGCCGCCTCAGGCGGCGGCCCAGGCGGTGGCCGCCAGGTCATAGGCCGCGACGCCCGCGCCCGGCAGGCGATCTTCCAGCGCGGGGGAACAGGTTTCCCATTGCCAGGCCGCCGGATCGGCAAACAGCGCGCGCAGCAGCCGGTTGGTCATCGCATGACCCGCGCGATGGCCGGTATAGCGCGCCAGCAGCGGCGCGCCCGCCAGCGCCAGATCGCCCATGGCGTCCAGCATCTTGTGGCGCACGGCCTCGTCCCGGTGGCGCAGGCCGCCGGGCGACAGCACGCGCGCGCCGTCCACGACCACGGCGTTCAGATAGGTGCCGCCCAGGGCCAACCCGTTGCGGCGCATCGCGTCCACGTCCGCCTGGCGGCAGAAGGTGCGGCTGTCGGCCAGTTCGCGCAGGAAGGCGCCGTTGGCCATGTCCAGCCGCTTTTCCTGGTGGCCGATGGCCGCATCCGTGAAGTCGATCTGGAAGTCGATCTCCAGGTGATCGGCGGGGGACAGGCGGGCAAAGGCCTCGCCCTCGCGGACCTCGACCGGGCGCAGCACGCGGATGGCGCGCAGGGGGGCCGTCTGCATCGCGATGCCCGCGCGCAGGATGCCCCGCACGAAGGGCGCGGCCGACCCGTCGAGGATCGGAACCTCGGGGCCATCCACGATCACAAGGGCGTTGTGGATCCCCGTGCCCGCAAGTGCCGCCATGACATGTTCGACCGTGGACAGCGTCGTGCCCTTGCCGTCGTCCAGCAGCGTGCACAGCTTCGAGGGCGTCACATGGTCCCAGCGGGCGGGGATGTCCACCGCGGGCTTCAGGTCGCCGCGGCGGAAGACGATGCCGTGGCCTGCGGGCGCGGGACGGATCTCCAGCCGCGCGGGCGCGCCGGAATGCAGCCCCACGCCCCCAAAGGTCACCATCTTCTTCAACGTCGCCTGCATGGCTTTCCCGCCTTCATCCTGAACCGGAACGACATCGTCCACCGGAGTAACGAGTGACCTAGGCCCAGGGTGCCGATCCTTCAATTAACGTTTTGTGACGGCATGAAACAATCGCGGGGACCGCCCTGCGCCAAGGGGGCCGAAACGGCTACGCACCTTGACAATGCAAAAGAAAAAGGCCGCGCAACGCGGCCTTTTCCCGGATCCGAGTTGTGACCGCCTCAGTTCGCCTGGCGGCGCAGGAAGGCGGGAATTTCGACATTGTCGCCTGCCGCATCAGGGCTGGCCAGGTCGTCGAAATCGGCTTCCTGCTGGCGGGCGCGGACCGCCACGCGGTCGTTCACCCGTTCCGAGATCGAGGACGGGGCAGGCTTGGGCGCCGAGGCGTCGGCATGGCCCGCCATCCGTTCCAGCATCCGGCCAAGACCCGCCATACGGCTGTGGGCGCGAACGGGTTCGGGCTGCGGCGTGGGCTGCTGGTTGCGTTCGCCCTTGTGTTCGACCGCACGGCGCAGACGCTCCAGCGTTTCGGGCGAGGCGTGGCCGCGCGGCGTGGCGCCCTGCGGGGCGCGCGGCGCGATGAAGCCCGCATCCTCGCGGACGTTCAGCATCGCAGGCTGCGCGGGTTCCTTGCGCTGGTAGGCCGGGGCCGGCATGTCATCCTCGGCCCGGGGGGCAGGCGCAGGCGCGGCCGGACGGGTTTCGCCCAGCGGCGGGGCCACGCGGCGCGGCGGCAGGTCGTCGCCCTGGGGCGCGATCTCGACCCGCTGCGAGACGGGCGGGTTCTGGGTCAGGGGTTCGGCCATGCTGCGGCGGGGGGCCGGGACTTCGGCCACGGCGGCGGCGGCGTCGATGCCGGTCGCCACGACCGACACGCGGATGGACCCGTCCATGTCGGGGTCCAGGGTCGAGCCCACGATGATGTTGGCGTCGCTGTCCACCTTGTCGCGGATGACGTTCGCGGCCTCGTCCAGCTCGAACAGGGTCATGTCATAGCCGCCGGTGATGTTGATCAGCACGCCCTTGGCGCCGTTCAGGCTGACCTCGTCCAGAAGCGGGTTGGCGATGGCGCGTTCGGCGGCTTCCTGGGCGCGGTTCTCGCCCGAGGCCTCGCCGGTGCCCATCATGGCCTTGCCCATCTCGTCCATGACCGACCGCACGTCGGCGAAGTCGAGGTTGATCAGGCCCGGCTTGACCATCAGGTCGGTCACGCCCTTGACGCCCTGGTACAGCACGTCGTCGGCCATCGCGAAGGCTTCGGTGAAGGTGGTCTTTTCGTTGGCGATGCGGAACAGGTTCTGGTTGGGAATGATCAGCAGCGTGTCCACGACCTTGTGCAGGGCCTCGATCCCCTCGTCGGCCTGGCGCATCCGCTTGGTGCCCTCGAACTGGAAGGGCTTGGTCACGACGCCAACGGTCAGGATCCCCATCTCGCGCGCGGCCTGGGCGATGATCGGGGCCGCGCCCGTGCCGGTGCCGCCGCCCATGCCGGCGGTGATGAAGCACATATGCGCGCCCATCAGGTGATCGACGATGTCCTCGATCGTTTCCTCGGCGGCCTTGGCGCCGATGACGGGCTTGGCGCCCGCGCCCAAGCCTTCGGTGACCTTCGGACCCATCTGGATGCGGCTGGTCGCGCGCGACCCGGCCAGGGCCTGCGCGTCGGTGTTGGCGACCACGAACTCGACCCCGTCGAGCTTCTTCTCGATCATGTTGTTGACCGCGTTGCCGCCCGCGCCCCCAACCCCGAAGACGGTGATCCGGGGCTTGAGTTCATCCTCGTCGTTCATCATCAGATTGAGGTTCATGAGTCCGCCTGTTTTTGCTATGTCGATCGGGTCATGACCTGCCGCCCGTCGAATCCCTCGTGCCAGTCTCAATCCTAGCGGGCAGCCAGTATTCCGTCACCAAAAAAACTCGCAAAAACCGCAAAATCTGGCCGTATTCGCAGGTGATTTCGGCGGTATCTTGCCAATGCGACAGGATATGGTGGCCCTGGCCGGGCTGCCACATATTTGCCCTCAAGGACTTACCAGTTGTTCCTGAACCAGCGGTAGGCGCGGCGCAGGCTGCGGGTCGGATAGCTGTCGGCGGGCGTCTCGAAATCCCACCATTCGTCCTGGGGATGGGCGGCGAACAAGGCCAGCCCGACCGCGCTGGAAAAGCCGGGATCGGTGAACTGGTGGGCCAGCCCGTCGATGCGCAGCGGACGCCCGCAGCGGATGTTCGGCCCCAGGATGCGCGCGGCCAGCCCGTCCAGGCCGGGGATCTGGCTGCCCCCGCCGGTCAAAACGATCTGCTGGCTGGGCATCGAATCAAATCCTGCCGCATCAAGGACTTCGCGGACGCCTTCCAGAATTTCCTCGACCCGGGGGCGCATGATGCCGATCAGGTCGGCGCGGCTGACCGCGCGGCGCTCGCCGTCCCAGCTTGACGCGTCGGGGCCCAGGTCCAGCATGTCGCGGTCGTCGCGGCCCGTCGCCTCGACCCCGCCGTTCAGGGTCTTGAGGCGTTCCGCCACCGGCAGCGGCACCCGCAACCCTTGCGCGATATCCTGGGTGACAAGCTGACCGCCGATCTTAACATTGTCGGCGAAGATCATGTGTTTCTTGACGAAAATCGACACGCCCGTGCCGCCGCCGCCAAAGTCGATGCAGGCCGAGCCCAGTTCCTGTTCATCCTCGACCAGCGCCGCGCGGGCCGAGGCGTAGGAGGCCGAGGCGATGCCCGCCAGTTCCAGGTCGCAGCGGCGGATGCACTGGACCAGGTTGCCGATCACGTCGCCATCGACCGTCAGCAGGTGCATGTCGCAGGCCAGCCGGTTGCCCACATGGTCGCGCGGATCGCCCAGGCCGCTGCGGTTGTCCACGGCGAAGTTGACCGGCTGGGCGTGCAGCACCTCTCTCCCCCGGCCGAAATCGGGCGCGTCGCAGGCGGCCAGCACGCGGGCCACGTCATGTTCGTGGACGCGGCCCGACTCCAGCGTGATCTCGCCCGCCAATCCGTATGAGGCCGGGCGCCCGCCCGACAGGCAGGCGATGACGTGGTCCACGCGCACGCCCGCGACCTTTTGCGCGGCGGCGACCACCGTGCGGATGGCGCGTTCGGTTTCGGCCATCACGTCGATCTCGCCCCGGCGCATCCCGCGCGACCGGGTCGAGGCGGCGCCGATCACGCGGAAGTTCACCTGCCCCGCCATGGGCCCCACGCCGTCGGTTTCGCGGAAGGTGCCGGTGCCGTCGAAGCGCAGCACCAGGCAGGCGATCTTGGACGTGCCGATGTCCAGGATGCCGATCACGCCACGCTGCAGGGCGGCCCGGCGGATGTTGCGCATCGCGCGTTGCGTTTGATAAAGTTCCGCCATCGTTCAGCCCCCCTTCTTGTCGTCTTCAGGAATGATGACCTTGCCGTCCGGCCCCAGCAGGGCCTGGCCCCGCGCCTCGCGGATGGTGTTGCGCGCGTCCATGCCAAGCCGCAGCACCGGGCGCGACGGGTCGCGCAGATCGACCGTCGTGATGTCGCGGCCCAGCATGTCCTGCGCCTTGTCCAGCGCCATCGCGGCCTGCAACGCGATCACCGCGCCCGTCGCGGGCAGCATGATCTTTTGCCCCTGATCCAGCACCAGATCCCAGCGGCGCTCGCCCTTGCGGACCAGGCCGCGCACGCGGGGCAGGATCGGGCCTGCGGCGTCGATCAGCGACAGCGCCTCGGGGACCGCCAGATCCGCGCCCTCGCCCGCGATCAACGGCAGGTCGGCGCGCACGTCGCGCGACGTGACCGAGGCGACGCGGTGGCCGGTCCGGTCCAGGATCTCGATCCCCCGGGCATGGCGCCACAAGATGGCGGGCTCGCGTTCCTTCACCACGGCGGACAGGATGCCGCCCGGCTTGATGCGCAGGTCCACCGATTCGATCACGTCCAGCTGCATCACCTGCAGCCGCAGCGCCGCCAGGTCGATGTCGAAAGATGAGGCCGGCAGATCGACCGGCAGCATCTGGCGCAGCGCCGCGTCCACCACGGGCGAGGCCCCCTCGACCACCATGGTCGTGACCTGGAATTCCTTGCGGTTCTGGATCTTGTCCATGACCTGCTGCACGCCGTCGGACAGCAGCGCGCGGCGGTCCGGGTCCGCCAGCCAGAGGCCCCCGATCAGGATGGCCAGGGCGGCCGGGACGCCGATCCGCACCGCGCGCCGCCAGATCGGGCGCAGCCACATGCGTTCCAGCCGGTATTGCAGGCGCGACGGCGCGGGGTCGCGCCTGATGCGGTCAGCGGGCAGCAGGGCCCGGTTCGGGCGGTGATCGATCACCTCGGGCACAGCGCATCCTCCACCATCCAGCGCATCAGGGCGGGAAAGTCGATGCCCGCATGGGCGGCCTGTTCGGGGGCCAGCGAGGTGGGCGTCATGCCGGGCTGCGTGTTCACTTCCAGGATGATCAGCCCGTCAAGGCCCCGCGATTCGTCCCAGCGGAAATCGGTGCGCGACAGGCCCCGGCAGCCAAGCGCCCGGTGGGCGCGCACCGCGTAATCCAGGCAGGCCTGCGCGATGTCCGCCGGGATCCCGGCGGGGATCACATGGCGCGAGCCGCCCACGGAATACTTGGCGGCATAGTCGTACCAGCCCTCGGTCACGATCTCGGTCACGCCCAGGGCGCGGTCGCCCATCACGGCGGTCGTCAGCTCGCGGCCCGGCGCATAGGTTTCCACCATCACATGCGCGGGCATGGTGGGGGCCAGCTGCGGCGGCTGGTTGGCGCCGTCATGGACGATATAGACCCCGACCGAGGAACCCTCGTCGTTCGGCTTGACCACATAGGGCGGCGGCAGGACATGGCGAGCGCGCACCTCGTCCGCGCAGGCGATGACGCTGTCCACCACCGGCAGACCGGCCACCCGCAGCGCGTTCTTGGCGCGTGTCTTGTCCATCGCCAGGGCCGAGGCCAGCACCCCCGAATGGGTATAAGGCAGGTCCAGCCATTCCAGGATGCCCTGGACGCAGCCATCCTCTCCGAACCGGCCATGCAGGGCATTGAAGACGACATCGCAGCGCAGGCCCGCCAGGCGCGCGACCAGGTCGCCGCCGCGATCGGCCCCAAGCTCGACCTCGATCACCTCATAGCCCGCCACCCGCAGCGCATTCGCGCATTCGCGCCCCGATGACAGCGAGACCTCTCGTTCAGCCGAGGGTCCGCCCATCAGAACGGCTACGGTATGGGCTGTCCTGCTCGACCTGCCCGCCACGTTTTTCGCCTTTCGTCCCGGTTGACCCGGGATTTTCTGTCCCCGCGCAGCCGGGTTTGCCCCGGTCCTGCCCTTGGACGAAAGGATAGCTGATGCAGGAAAATCACAAAAGGGTAATTTTCGCTATCTGCCAAAGATTGTTGGGTAATTCGTTAATCAGCTTGTGGTTGTGCCAAGGGTTCGCCGACGCGGATCACTTCCCATTGCAGGTCGTGGCCGCTGTCCTCACGCACGCGGCGGCGGACCAGTTCGCCCAGGGCTTCCAGTTCGGCAGCCGTCGCGCCGCCGGTGTTCAGCAGGAAGTTCGGATGCTTTTCCGACATCTGCGCGCCACCCCAGCTGTGCCCTCGCAAGCCCGCCCGGTCGATCAGCGACCAGGCCTTGAGGTCGTGGACATCATCCGCCCGCCCGGTGGAGCTGAACCCCGCAGGGTTGCGGAAGGTGGATCCGGCGCTGCGTTCCCGGGTGGGCTGCGTCTCGTCGCGCCGGGCAAGCTGGTCGGTCATCTTCGCGTGCAGGGAATCAGGGTCTCCGGCGGCTGCGCGGAATGTCGCCTCGGTCAGCACGCAGCCCGGGGGCAAGTCGGCATGGCGATAGGCGAAGCGCAGGTCGGCGGGGGTCAGGACGATTCGCTCGCCCGCGCGCGTGACGGCGCGCGCCTCGGCCAGTTGGTCGGCGACATAGCTGCCATAGCAGCCCGCGTTCATGCGCACCGCCCCGCCGATGCTGCCGGGAATGGTGCGCAGGAAGGTCAGATCCAGCCCCCCGTCCGCCGCCCGCCGGGCGACATGCGCATCCAGCGCGGCGGCGCCTGCAGTCACGCGGTCCCCGTCCACCGTGATGGCGTTGAAGCCCCGGCCCAGGCGGATCACCACGCCCCGGATGCCGCCGTCGCGCACGATCAGGTTGCTGCCGACGCCCAGGGGAAAGACCGGCACCGAAGGGTCCAGGTCGCGCAGGAAACCCGCCAGGTCGTCCTCGTCGGCGGGCTGGAACAGCCAGTCGGCGGGGCCGCCCACGCGCAGCCAGGTCAGGCTGTCCAGGGGGCGGTCGGGGGTCAGGGTACCGCGAACGGGGGGAAGATCGGTCATCATGGCGGATGTGGTAGCCAGAGGGCGGCCTTGGGTCAACCGGCGGGTCAGACCAGAAGGGCGGCGATCACCGAAAGGGCGGACAGCGCGCAAAGGCCCCATACGTCCCAGGGACGCGCCGGGGGCCAGTCGGGATCAGAGGCGATGCGGCGGCGGGTCACGTCATGCACCCATCGCAGCGCCGCGCCAAAGGCGACGGACCCGGCGGCCAGCAGCGGCAGCAAGGCAATCATTGTGGCGAAGAGGGCGGAATAGTCGGACTTTTGCGCCCCGATCAGCCAGCAGGCCCCTGCCCCCGCCAGCAGCACGGCAAGCGCGGCCAGCAGGGGGCGAAAGGATCGCGCGGCCATGCGCGTGGCCCCGGTCCAGACGGACCACAGCACCACAAGGGCGATGGCCAGATAGAAGGGGATCACGGGGCGGCCCGGGTCCGGCTCCGCAGCGGCAGGCGGACCAGCACAAGCACGCCCACCGACAAGAAGGCGATGCCCGCCCAGGGACCGCAGGTATAGGTCAGCCAGCCCAGGATCGGGACGCCCGTGGCGACCAGGGCCCACAGGGCGCGCTGCCTTTGGCGCCTGCGCAGGCTGCGGGCAAGGCGGGCCAGGATCAGCCAGCCCGCCACCACCGCCAGCGCAAGAACCGCCGAATGGATCATGCGGCGCGCCCCTGCAGGCGTTCCGGCAAGCCGTTCGCCCAGGTGGAAATTGTGCCCGCCCCAAGGCAGACCACCATGTCGCCGGGCCGGGCCTGTTCGCGGACCAGCCGCTCCAGGTCGTTTTCATCCAGGATCGCGCGGGCATGGCGATGGCCGTGGGCGATCAGCCCCGCCACCAGGTCGTCGCGGGTCGCGCCGGGGATCGGATCCTCGCCCGCCGCATAAACCTCGGCAATGGCGACCACATCGGCCTCGTTGAAGCAGGTGCAGAAGTCGTCGAACAGGTTGGACAGGCGGGAAAAGCGGTGCGGCTGGTGGACGGCGATCACGCGGCCCTTGGTGGCCTGGCGCGCGGCCTTCAGCACGGCGGCGATTTCCACCGGGTGATGGCCGTAATCGTCGATGATGGTGACGCCGTTGATTTCACCCACGCGGGTAAAGCGCCGTCCGACGCCGCCGAACTTGGCAAGCGCCTCGCGGATCTCGGCCTTCTTGATGCCCAGGTGCCGCGCCACCGCCACGGCGGCCAGACAGTTCGAGACGTTGTGATCGCCCGGCATGGGCAGGCTGCAGCCCTCGATCATCTCGACATCGCCGGTTTCCGTGGGGCCTTCGCCCTGCAGCGCGATGTCGAAATGCGCGATGCCGTTGTCGTAGCGCAGGTTCATCGCGCGCACATCGGCCTGGGCGTTGAAGCCGAAGGTCACGACGCGCCGGTCGGTCAGCTTGCCGACCAGCGCCTGCACCTCGGGGTGGTCGGTGCAGCAGACGGCGAGGCCATAGAACGGGATGCCGGACGCAAAGTTGTAGAACCCCTGGCGCAGCGCGTCGAAGCTGCCCCAATGCTCCATATGTTCCGGGTCGATGTTCGTCACGATGGCGATGTCGGCGGGCAGGCGGTTGAAGCTGCCGTCGGATTCGTCGGCCTCGACCACCATCCATTCACCCGCGCCCGCCCGGGCGTTGGACCCATAGGCATGGATCACGCCCCCGTTGATCACGGTCGGATCCAGCCCGCCCGCGTCCAGCAGCGTCGCCACCATGGTGGTGGTCGTGGTCTTGCCATGCGTCCCGGCAATGGCGATGTTGGACTTCATCCGCATCAGTTCGGCCAGCATCTCGGCCCGGCGGACCACGGGCAGGCCGCGGCGGCGCGCTTCCTCAAGCTCGGGGTTGCCCTTCTTGATGGCGGTGGAAATCACCACCACGCCCGCTGCCCCGATATTCTCGGCCCGCTGGCCCTCGAAGACGCGGGCGCCCAGGGTTTCCAGCCGGTCGGTGATCTTGGATTTCTTCGCGTCGCTGCCCTGCACGTCATAGCCCAGGGTCAACAGCACCTCGGCGATGCCCGACATGCCGATGCCGCCGATGCCGATGAAGTGGATCGGCCCCAGCTCGTGCGGCAGTTTGGTGGCGGCGTTCATCGGGCAATCTCCGTGACAAGGTCGTACAGGCGCCGCGCCGCATCGGGCCGGGCCAGGAACAGGGCGGCGGCGGCCATCTGGGCGGCGCGCGCGGGGTCGTTCAGGATCGCGCGGATGTCGCGCGTCAGGCCCGGGGCGTCAAGCACCGATTCGGGATGGATCAGCGCGGCCCCGGTTTCGGCCAGGGCCTGCGCATTGGCGGTCTGGTGATCGCCGGTGGCGGCGGCATAGGGGATCAGGATCGCGGGCCGCCCGATCACGGTGATGTCGGCCAGGGATGATGCACCCGAGCGGCTGATCACCAGTTGCGCGCGGGCCAGCCGTTCGGGAACGTCGGTGAAGAAGGGCTGCACATCAGCCGCGATCCCCGCATCTGCATAGGCCTGCGTCACGCGCGCCCCGTCCTCGGCCCGGGCCTGGTGGCTGACATGCAGGCGGGCGCGCATGTCGTCGGGCAGGGCCGCGATGGCTTCGGGCACCACGTCCGACAGCACGCGCGCGCCCTGGCTGCCGCCGATCACCAGCAGGTGCAGCGGACCGTCACCCGGCGGGGCATAGGGGGTGGCGGCGTGGTCCAGCACCGCCTGGCGGACCGGGTTGCCGGTATGGATGCCGGTGACGCCCGCAGGCAGGGCCGTGGGCCAGGTGCCGCAGGCCACGCGATGGACGCGGCGGGCAAAGAGGCCGTTGACCCGCCCCATCACGCCGTTCTGTTCGTGGATCATGCGCGGCACGCCCAGCGACAGCGCCGCCGACATGGCCGGGATCGTCGGATAGCCGCCAAAGCCGATCACGACCGAGGGCCGGTCCCCGCGAAAGGCGCCTCGGGTCGCCAGCACGCCCGCCGCGATCTTCAAGGGCGCGGTCAGCTTGCCCGCCAGCCCGCCGCGCGCCGTGGTGGCGGACCGCACGATGCTGCGTTCCACCGCATCCGGAAAGCCGTTCGCATAGCGCGCGCCCCGGTCGTCGGTGGAAAGCCTCACCCGCCAGCCCTCGGCCAGCAGCAGTTCGGCCAGGGCCTGCGCGGGGAACATGTGGCCGCCGGTGCCTCCGGCGGCGATCAGGGCCAGGGGGGCCGTGTTCAGGTCGCGGGCCATCAGCGTCCCCGCCGCAGGATCTCGGCCAGCTCGCCCTGGGGGCGGGTCCGGGTCAGCGCGAGCAGCATCCCGGCGGCGATGCCGGACGCGATCACGGACGATCCGCCATAGCTGACGAAGGGCAGCGTCATGCCCTTGGCGGGCAGCAGGCGCACGGCCACGCCCATGTTGATCAGCGCCTGCACGCCGAAGGCGCAGGCCAGCCCCGCCCCCGCGATGCGGGCAAAGGGATCGCGTTCCCGCAGCAGCCGCAGCAGGGACCGCACCACGATGGTGCAGTAAAGCGCGATCACCAGCAGCACCATGACGGTGCCGTATTCCTCGGCCGCGACCGCGATGATGAAGTCGGTATGCGCGTCGGGCAGCGACCATTTCACGCTGCCCTCGCCCACGCCGACGCCGAAGAAGCCGCCGTCCTGGATGGCCTTGGTGGCATAGCCGATCTGCGTGCGCGGGTCGATTTCCGGGTTCAGGAAGCCGTTGATGCGGCGGGCGAAGTGTTCGGAGGCGCCATAGGCGAAGACGCCGCCCACCAGGGCCAACCCCGCCACCGATATCAGGAACAGCATCGGCGCCCCGGCGATGAAGAACATCACCAGCCAGGAAAACAGCACCAGCGACGCCTGTCCGAAATCGGGCTGCAGGGCCAGCAGGATCACCACCACCATGGCGGTGATGAAGGAATAAAGCTTGCCCGGCGGGCCGCCGACCATCTGGGCCGCGGCCATGAACCAGGCGCAGATGGCGACAAAGCCGGGCTTGAGGAACTCGGACGGCTGCATGGAAATCCCAGCGACGGACAGCCAGCGGGTCGCGCCCTTGCCGTGATCCTCGCCGATGAAGGGCAAGAGCAGGATCAGGACGAAGGCCGCGGCAAAGCCCATCACGCCGATGCGCCGGATCTGGCGCGGCGACATCATCGAGATCACCAGCATGATGACCAGCGCCATCGCCCCAAAGACCCCCTGCCGCTGGACATAATAGAAGCGCGGCAGGTCGTTCTTTTCCGCCAGGGGAACGGATGCCGCCAGCCCCAGCAGGATGCCGATGGCGAACAGCCCCAGCACGCAGGCCAGCGACCACTTGTCCAGGGTGCGCCACCAGCGTGGAAGAATCGGGTCGCCCGCCCGCACGGGCGTCGTGCCAAAGACCATCTCGGTCATGGGGATACCGCCGTCACTGCCTCTGATCCTGCCCGGTTTTTCCGGGTCTGCCGGTCAGCATAGCGGGAAAATCGGGTGGGCGCTACTGGGGATTGCGCGGGCGGTTCAGCCCAGGCTGGCCAGTCCCGGGAAGGTTTCCAGAAGCCAGTAGGAAAAGGCCGAGAAGGCCCCGGTCAGCAGCATCGTGCCCACGACCAGCAGCAGGGCACCCATCACGCGCTCGATCACGTGCAGCCAGGGCTTGATGCGGTTCATCAACCCGATGGCGCGGTTGATGAAAATGGCGGCCAGCAGGAACGGGATCCCCAGGCCAAGCGCATAAACGGCCAGCAGCGCCGTGCCCCGCGACATCTCGCCCCCGGTGGCGGCCAGCGACAGGATCATGCCCAGCTGCGGGCCGATGCAGGGGGTCCAGCCAAAGGCGAAGGCCAGGCCCAGCACATAGGCCCCCACCGCGCCGCCGCCCTGCTGGCCGGCGTCGATCCGCGCCTCGTGATCCAGGAAGGGGATGCGGATCACGTGCAGGAAATGCAGCCCCATCACGATCACCACGCCGCCCGCGATCTTGGCCAGCATGTCCTGGTATTGCAGGAAGGCCCGGCCGAATGCCGATGCCGCAAAGCCCATGATCAGGAACACCGTGGACAGGCCCAGCACGAAGAACAGCGCGGGCAGCACGGCGCTGCGTTCCTGCGCGCGCAGCCCGTTCACCCCCACCCCGGTCATGTAGGCCAGATAGGGCGGCACGATGGGCAGCACGCAGGGCGACAGAAAGGACAGGACGCCCGCCAGCAGCGCCACAAGGGCGGCGGGCAGGAAGGCGGCGGTGGCGAGTTCGATTCCCAACATGGCGCGCAGCTTACCTTTTGCGGGGCGGCAGGCCATGGGTCATTGCGTCACGTTCCTGCGAAAAGGGCGCGGGTTGCCCCGCGCCCTTCCTGTCATCAGCGGTTGCCCGACCACCAGCCGCGGCGCTTGGGCCGCTCGGCCTCGGCCTCGGCCATCTCGGGCTCGCGCTCGGCGGGGGCTTCCACCGCCGGTTCGGCCTCGGGTTCGGGCGCGGTGGCATGCTGTTCCTGGGGCGCGTCGGTCCGGGCGCTCTCCGGCTCGGCGCCTTCGGGCCGGTCCGTTTCGACCACCAGGGCTTCGATCACCGTTTCCTCGACATGCACCGCGACCACCTCGGCGGGCACGAAAGCCTCGGCCTGCGGCTCGGCCTCGGCGGCCTGGGGTTCGGACGCGATCTCGGACAGGGGGACGATCTCGCCTTCCTCCTCGGCGGGCAGGGCCGGCTCGGGCCGGGCGTTCAGGCCGGGCAGCGATTCGGCCTGGTCGCCGGGCGCATCCTGCAGATCGACGACCTCGGGCAGCCCCTCGGCCTGCGGCAGGTCGCCGCCCCGGCGGCGGTTGCGCGACCGCGAGCGGCGGCGGCGGCCGTTGCCCTCGCCCTCGGGGGCCGCG
>NZ_JAFLRK010000039.1 GCF_017315735.1 Paracoccus shandongensis | reverse complement strand
GGCCGCCTCGGCCGCACCGGCATCGCGGATCGCCCCGGCCAGCGCCTCGGCGGCGGCCAAGCGCGCGGCCTCGGCCTCGGACCAGCGGCGATACAGCAGCGCGCCCTCGGCCAGGCGCAGCGCCGCGCCGATTTCGCGGTATCGCGCGGCGGTGCGGGCCTGGCGGGTCAGCGAGACCACCTGCGTGGACAACTGGTCCAGCGTATCCTCGACCCGCGTCAGGTTCGCCTCGGCCGCGTTCAGCTTCAGTTCCGCCTCGTGGCGGCGCTGGTAAAGGCCGCTGATGCCCGCCGCTTCCTCCAGGATCCGGCGGCGGCTTCGCGGCTTGGCGCTGATCAGCTCGCTGATCTGCCCCTGCCGCACCAAGGCAGGCGAGTGCGCCCCGGTCGAGGCATCCGCGAACAGCATCTGCACGTCGCGCGCCCGCACGTCCTTGCCGCCGATCTTGTAGGCGCTGCCTGCATCCCGCGTGATCCGGCGCACGATGTCGAACTGGTCGTCGTCGTTGAAGCCCGCGGGCGCAAGCCGGTCGCGGTTGTCCACGGTCAGCACCACCTCGGCATGGGCGCGGGCGGACCGGCGGGCGGTGCCCGCAAAGATCACGTCCTCCATCCCCTCGCCGCGCATGGCGGTGGGGCGGTTCTCGCCCATGACCCACCGCAGGGCTTCCAGCAGGTTCGACTTGCCGCAGCCGTTCGGGCCGACCACGCCCGTCAGCCCCTCGCGGATGACCAGGTCGGTCGGGTCCACGAAGCTCTTGAAGCCGTTCAGTCGCAGCCGGTCGAAGCGCAAGCGGTGGTTCCTTTTTGTTCTTCCGGGGATTGTCCCATTGCGGGGGTGCAAGTCAACTATATCTGGCCCGGCGCAACACAGTTTCCACAAGATGCGCATGGTGGATGGGCCGATTTCCGCTACCATCCCGGCATGATCGCCGCCCTGTCCCTGATTCTGGCCTTTCAACTGGCCGGAGAGATCCTGTCCCGCGCCCTGGACCTGCCCCTGCCCGGCCCGGTGGTGGGCCTGTGCCTGCTGGTCGCCGCCTGCATCCTGCGCCCCGCCCTGGCCGACCGGCTGAGGCCCACCGCGCAAGGCCTGCTGGCGCATCTGTCGCTGTTCTTCGTGCCTGCGGGGGTGGGGATCGTGGCCCATTGGCCGGTGCTGCGCGACCAGGGCATCGGGTTGGCGGTGGCGATCATGGGGTCCACCGTGCTGGCCATCGCGGCGGGGGCGCTGGCCTTCCAGGCAGTGGCGCGCTGGACGGGCTCGGTCGATCCATCCGCGCTGAAAGGGGACAAGGATGGCTGATCCCGCGCTGATCTGGTCCTATCTGGCGCAAGGCCCGCTGCTGTGGCTGACCACGACGCTGGTCGCCTATGTGATCGGAGACGCGTTGTTCCGCGCGGCGGGGCGGCAAAGCTGGGCCAACCCGGTGCTGATCGCGGTGATCCTGCTGGCAGTCCTGCTGGGCGCGACAGGCACCGATTACGCGACCTATTTCGAGGGCGCGCAGTTCGTGCATTTCATGCTCGGCCCCGCGACGGTCTGCCTGGCGCTGCCGCTGTATGACAACCTGCCGAGGGTCCGCCGCGCCCTGTGGCCGATGCTGGCGGGGCTGTTCGTGGGATCGGGCGTGGCGATTGTGTCCGCCCTGCTGATCGCGCGGGGGTTCGGGATCTCCGGCCCGGTGCTGGCGTCCCTGGCGCCCAAATCGACCACGGCCCCGGTCGCCATCGGCATTGCCGAGCGCATCGGCGGCCAGCCGACGCTGACGGCGGCCCTGGTGCTGCTGACGGGGATTTTCGGGGCGGTTGTCGTGACGCCTTTGCTGAACGCCTTGCGGGTGAGGGACTGGCGCGCGCGGGGCTTTGCCGTGGGGGTCGCCGCGCATGGGATCGGCACCGCGCGGGCGTTCCAGGTGAACGAGACGGCAGGCGCGTTCTCGGGGATCGGGATGGGGCTGAACGCGGTGCTGACGGCGGTGATCGCGCCGGTGGTGGTGGGGTGGTTGGGGTAAGGGAGGTTCATCTGCCCAAAAGACCATGTTGCCGCATCGGCATCCGTGTTGCTACATCGGCTTCTCTTCCTGGATGTTGCCCGGAATTATTACGATCATTGCTGGTTTCCCATGTCGCTTGTTCCTCTGCTGCATCGCATCCGCAAACGCCTTTCCCTGGATCAGGATCCTGCCCGGGCGGCTTGTGAAACGGTTGTCCTTGCCGAAGCCGAGGACGGAGTCCGCCTGCAGGCGGCATGGCTGCCGGGCCAGTTGGACCGCGTGAAGGATGTCCAGGCCCTGACCAGCCATCGACATGAAATCGATCGGATCACCGCCAGCCGGGTCCATCATGTTGCGACAAAGGCCTATTGCCTCAGGGATTGCCTGCTGATCGGCGGAACGCTTTATTCAAGGGGCAGCCGGCACCAGATGCTGCATGACCGGCCGCCGCTTGCCGCCGTGGTTGACCGAAAGATCGAACGGGCGGCATTCGTCGGCACTCCGGTCAGTGATCTTTATTTCGGCCACTATCTGGTGGACGACTCGGCCACGGCGCTTCTTGCGGGCGACTTTGCCCCGGCCTATCGGCCCTTCAGCCATCGTCATGCCGACTGGAGCCATCCTGCCGCCTATCACCGGATGATGGGGATCGATCTGCAGGTGACTGGCAATGTCCGCATTGGCGAGGCCTGGGTCTTTCAGGACATCGGAATGACGCGGGATCGCCGCCTGCGCTTCCAGACGCTGCGGGAACGCCTGCGGGCGCAGCCCTCAAAGCACTGCGGGCATGGAGTCTTTCTGGTGCGCGGCAGGTCGGGTTCGCAGCCCCGGGTTCTGCGCAACGAGACGGAGGTCGCGGAGGGTCTGGCCGCCCGCGGCTTCGAGATCGTCGATCCGGCAAGGGAAACGGCGGCCGACATCGTCCGCAAGCTGTCGGGCGCGCGGGTCGCGATCGGTGTTGAAGGAAGCTCTCTGGGCCACGCCTTCATGACCCTGGCCGACAACGGGGCGCTGCTGACGATCCAGCCTCCGTATCTTTTCAACAATCTCTGGAAGGATTTCACCGACCTGATGGGGATGCGCTATGGGTTCGTCGTTGCCGAGGGCGACCGCGAGGGTTTCGACGCAAGTCTTGACGAAATCTTGCGGACCATCGACCTGCTGGTCTAGGTCACCGACTCATAAGTTCTTAGCCAGATGCGCAGGGATGCGAGTTGGACGGCTGCGAGGAAGTTGTCATCCCGTTTGTCATATCTTGTGGCCACTGCTCGGAAGTGATTGAGCTTGTTGAAGACCCTTTCGACCCGATTGCGCTGGCGGTAGAGGATGGGATCGAAGACCGGGAAGCGTTTTCGCGTCGGCATGAGCCGGATGCAAGCCCCGGCGCCCCGCGCGGCGAGGCTGTCATGCAGCCCGTCGCTGTCATACCCGCGGGTCGGCCAGCAGGGTCTGGCCCGCCCCGATGCCCTCGACCATATCCGCCGCCGAGCGCCCGTCATGGGCCTGTTCTTCGGTCAGCTTCAGGCGGATCGGTCGGCCCAAGGCATCGACAAGCGCGTGGATCTTGGTCGTCAGGCCGCCGCGCGAGCGACCCGTGCAATCGGATCGCCCCCCTTTTTTCGGCCCGTTGGCCCCATGCTGGTGAACCCGGATCGAAGAGCTGTCGATCATCTGGATGTCACCGTGTAAGCATCTGATACTGATTGCAGAATACGCGCCTAATTCCCCGCTTCCCACCAGCGGTTGAAGCGGTTCACGCAGGTGGTATGGGGGCCATAACGCGTCGGAATATCCGCCCAGGGCGCTCCGGTCCTGAGCCGCCAGAAGATGCCGTTCAGCACCCGCCGGTCAAGCACCGGCGCATCAAAGCGGTGATCCCGTCTTTGGCCACACGCACCTTTCCCTTTCCGCTCGATCGGAGAGCATACAAGCGGCGCAACGTCATCGAGCGAATGTGGGGAAGGCTCAAGAACTGGCGCCGTATCGCGACCCGATACGACTGCCTTGCTCGTAACTACCTGGCCAGTCTGGCGCTAGTTTCTATCGTAATTGCTTGGACCTGAATGAGTTCTCTACCTAGGTACCTGCTTGGCGACAACGCAGCCTGCGGCAACGGTTGCGCCAAGATGCTGGACGGCGCTTCGCGCGCCGGGGTATCCGACCATGGCGGGGATCATGCCGCCGGCTTGCCCTCGCTTGGGCGGAACGCCTTCACCTTCCCCGCATCCGTCTCCACCCTCGCCGCCCCGATCAGGTCCAGGCAATAGGGCACCGCCGCGAACACCGCGTTCAGGCATGTCGCAATTGCCGCGGGCTTCCCCGGCAGCGTGATGATCAGCGTCGCGTCCCGGATCACCGCCGTTTGCCGCGACAGGATCGCGGTCGGCACCTCGGCCAGCGAGGCGCGGCGCATTTCCTCGCCGAAGCCGGGCAGTTCCTTTTCGGCCACGTCCGCAACCGCCTCGGGCGTCTGGTCGCGGGGTGCGGGGCCGGTGCCGCCGGTTACCAGGATCAGGTCCGCGCCGTTCTCAACCAGTTCGCGCAGGGTCGCGGCCACGCCTTCGCGGCCGTCAGGGATGATCACGCGGGTGATCTCCATGGGCGAGGTCACGACATCGCGCAGCCAGCCTTCCGCGCCGGGGCCGCCCTTGTCCTCGTATTCGCCGCGCGCGGCGCGGTCGCTGACGGTGACGATGCTGATGCGGGCGGGTCGGTCTGTCATGGCGCGGGCCTTTCGATGGTCGCGCCACTGTGGAACGGGCCCGGCCAAAAGAAAAGGCCGCGGGGATGCCGCAGCCTTGCCGGTCGTCAGGCGGGGCGGCTTACTTCGCCCGCGCGTTGCGGTTCGCCACCAGCTTCAGCCGCAGCGCGTTCAACTTGATGAAGCCCGCCGCGTCCTTCTGGTCATAGGCGCCCGCGTCGTCCTCGAAGGTGACATGCGCCTCGGAATAAAGCGACTGGTCCGACCAGCGGCCGACGCAGGTCACCAGCCCTTTATACAGCTTCAGACGGACAGTGCCCGAGACATGCTCCTGCGACTTGTCGATCAGGGCCTGCAGCATCTCGCGTTCGGGGCTGAACCAGAAGCCGTTGTAGATCAATTCGGCATAGCGCGGCATCAGGCTGTCCTTGAGGTGCCCCGAGCCGGAGTCCAGCGTGATCTGCTCGATCCCGCGATGGGCTTCCAGCAGGATCGTGCCGCCCGGCGTTTCATAGATGCCGCGCGACTTCATGCCGACAAAGCGGTTTTCCACGAAGTCCAGCCGCCCGATGCCATGCCTGCCGCCCAGTTCGTTCAGGCGGGTCAGGATGGTCGCGGGCGACAGCGCCTCGCCGTTGATCGCCACCGCGTCGCCGCGTTCGAAGGTCACTTCGATGAACTCGGGCGTATTCGGCGCATCCTCGGGGTTCACGGTGCGCTGATAGACGTAATCGGGCGCGGCCTCGGCCGGGTTTTCCAGCGCCTTCCCTTCGGACGACGTGTGCAGCAGGTTCGCGTCCACGCTGAACGGCGCCTCGCCGCGCTTGTCCTTGGCGATGGGGATCTGGTTCTGTTCGGCGAACTCGATCAGCTTGGTCCGGCTGGTCAGATCCCACAGACGCCAGGGCGCGATCACCTTGATCGACGGATCCAGCGCATAGGCCGACAGTTCGAACCGCACCTGGTCGTTGCCCTTGCCGGTCGCGCCATGGGCCACCGCGTCGGCGCCGTGCTGGTGCGCCAGTTCCACCAGCCGCTTGGAAATCAGCGGGCGCGCGATCGAGGTGCCCAGCAGATACAGCCCCTCATAGACCGCGTTGGCGCGGAACATGGGGAACACGAAGTCGCGCACGAATTCCTCGCGCAGGTCTTCGATGTGGATGTTTTCCGGTGCGATTCCAAGCAGTTCCGCCTTTGCGCGCGCGGGTTCCAGCTCCTCGCCCTGGCCCAGGTCGGCGGTGAAGGTGATGACCTCGCAGCCGTATTCGGTTTGCAGCCACTTGAGGATGATCGAGGTGTCCAGCCCGCCCGAATAGGCAAGGACGACTTTTTTCGGCGCGTCAGACATGCGGTTAACCCTTCGGCAAAGTTTCCGGGGCAATAAGGCAGTTGGCGCGTTGTCACAAGGGTGTGGGGGCGGGATAGGACGGTGTTGTTGATGAGGGGCATTTGATGCAGGCATTTCGTATTCTGCTGCATGCCATTCGGCAGGTCTTCGGGAATTTCCGGCAGGCGTTGGGGCTTTTGGCGATGCCGGTGGCGATCCAAGCTGTGCTTCTGGCGTCGGCGGTCCTGCTTGGGGCCAACATCCGAGGCACGCAGCCGGGGATCGGGCCGATCAGCCTGATGCTGGCACTGATGCTTGGGGCGGCCGCCTGCGTAGTGTGGTTCGCCGTGCGCTGGCATCGTTTCGTCCTGCTTGACGAATCCAAGAATCTTCTTGCCCCACCCTCGCGCGCGGCCTTCTGGCGTTATGTCGGAACGATGGTGCTTACCGTTATCCTCATGATTCCGGCGATGCTTGTGACCATCGGTGTCCTCTACGCAGTGCACCAGGGCGGCATTCCTGTCCTGACGTTCATCGCCATCCTTGTGCTGTCCGTTCTGCTTTACGCCTTAACTTTGGTCCTGGGCACGGCCCTGCCTGGGGCGGCTGTCGGGGCGCACCGCCCTATCGGTGCTGCTTGGCGCGCGCTCAAACCGGCGGCAGGGACAATCGTGCTGCTGACGATCATGGGGCTTGTCAGCTATGAAGTGATCGAAGCCATGCTCGATATGTTCCTAGCCATCGGCCTGCCAACATCCCTTGTCGTGATCTTGTCGGCGATCGCTTACTGGCTGTCCACTTTTATCGGCCTATCCGTTGTGACCACCCTCTGGGGCCACTTTGTCGAAGGCCGCCCCTTGCGCTGACGCTGCGTCCCCTTGCCAAACCGCCCGTTTCGCGTCATGCGCAAGCGCATGGAAAACACCGCCTCCACCATCGCCGCGCCCTCCTTCGCCGATCTCGTCCGCAACGCCGAAACCGCGATCCGCGACCTGTTCGAGCCGACGCCGCTTCAGCGCAACGACCACCTGTCGGCCCGGTTCGGGGCGGACATCTGGCTCAAGCGCGAGGATCTGACGCCCGTGCGCTCCTACAAGCTGCGCGGCGCGTTCAACGCCATGCGCAAGCGGGTGACCCCGGGGCAGGCCACGAAGGCGCATTTCGTCTGCGCCAGCGCGGGCAACCATGCGCAGGGCGTGGCCTTTGCCTGCCGCCATTTCGGGGCGCGCGGCACGATCTTCATGCCGGTGACGACGCCCAAGCAGAAGATCGACAAGACCAAGGTCTTCGGGGGCGACGCGATCGAGATCGTGCTGACCGGCGATTATTTCGACCAGACGCTGGCCGCCTCGCAGGCTTTCGCGGCGGAACACGGCGCGCAGTTCCTGGCCCCCTTCGATTCGGCCGACGTGATCGAGGGTCAGGCCACCGTGGGGCTGGAGATGCTGGAACAACTGGGCGGCGCGCCCGATCTGGTCGTCCTGCCGGTGGGCGGCGGCGGGCTGGCGGCGGGGGTCACGCGCTACTTCGCCGAGATGGCGCCCGACGTGGCCTTTGCCTTTGCCGAACCGCTGGGCGGGGCCAGCTTGCAAGCGGCGCTGCAACAGGGTGCGCCCGTGGCGCTGCCCGCCGTGGATAACTTCGTCGATGGCGCGGCCGTGGCCCGCATCGGCGCCCTGCCCTTCGAGGCGCTGCGCCGCTTTTCCCCCGGGGACGTGCATCTGGCGCCAGAGGACCGCATCTGCACCACCATGCTGGACATGCTGAACCACGAAGGCGTGGTGCTGGAACCCGCGGGCGCGCTGGCCATCGACGTGCTGGGCGACCTGGGCGACCTGACGGGCAAGCGGGTGGTCTGCGTCTGTTCGGGCGGAAACTTCGACTTCGAGCGCCTGCCCGAGGTCAAGGAACGCGCGCAACGCTTTGCGGGCGTGAAGAAATACTTCGTCCTGCGCCTGCCGCAGCGCCCGGGCGCGCTGCGCGATTTCCTGGAATTGCTGGGCCCCGACGACGATGTGGCGCGGTTCGAGTACCTGAAGAAATCGGCGCGCAACTTCGGCTCGATCCTGATCGGGATCGAAACCTCGGCCCCGCAGAACCTGACGGCGCTGAAGACGCGGCTGGACGGGGCGGGCTTCGTTTACCGCGACATCACCAACGACGAGATCCTGTCCGAACTGCTGGTCTGACCGCCTGCGTTTACCGGGTCTTTACCCGTGGGGCGGTATGACCTTGGCATGATACGCGCGAATCGCCAGGCCCCTGCCCCTGAAACACCCACCGCCACCCGGCTGATGCGGCGCGTGCTGGTGGTCAGCCCCGACGCCGGGCAACGGCGTCTTCTGGCGGTTCATCTGAAGCGCGCCCATTACGAGGTGCTGGAGGCCGCCTCGGTCGCGGATGCGCTGCAACTGTGCCAGCGCAACGAACCCGACATCGTGCTGTCCGACTGGGTCATTCCCGGGCGGGAGGGGATGGAATCCGGACTGGCCCTGTGCCGCGCCTTCCGGGCCGGGGAACGGCGCAACTATGGCTATTTCGTGCTGCTCACCTCGGCCCAGGACCACGAGGACATCGCCCGCGCGCTGGAGGCCGGGGCGGACGATTTCCTGACCAAGCCCGTCACCCCCCCCGACTTGCTGGTGCGCCTTGCCGCGGGCGAACGCATCCTGCGGGTCGAGGATGACCTGCGCGCCAGCAACGCCCAGCTTCGCGCGGCGCTGGACCGGCTGCGCGACACCCAGGCCGCCATCGACCGCGACCTGGCCGAGGCGCGCAAGCTGCAACAAGGGCTGGTCAAGCAACGCTCGGGGCGGTTCGGACCGATCCAGCTGTCGCTGCTGCTGCGTCCCGCGGGCCATATCGGCGGCGATCTGGTGGGCTTCTTCCCGATTGGCGAGGACCGGGTGGGCATCTATGCGCTGGACGTGTCGGGTCACGGCGTCACGGCGGCGCTGCTGACCGCGCAGCTGTCGGTGCATCTGTCGGGATCGGCCGACCAAAACGTGGCCCTGCGCGCGGCCCAGACCGGCACCGACGCAGTCAGCCCGGCGGCGCTGGCGCATTTCTTCAACAACATGATGCTGGAGGAGATGGCGACCGACACCTACTACACGATGATCTATGCCGAACTGAACCACGCGACCGGGCAGTTGCGCATGGTGCAGGCGGGCCACCCCCATCCTGTCCTGCAACGCGCCGACGGATCGGTCCGGCCGTTGGGCCAGGGGGGCATGCCGATCGGCGTCTTCGAGCGTCCCGTCTTCGACGAGATCGAGCTGGTGATGGAACCGGGGGACCGGCTGCTGATCTGCTCGGACGGCATCACCGAGGCGGCGAATCCCGCGGGCCGCCTGCTGGGCGACGAGGGGGTCGAGGCGATCCTGCGCACCAACGCCTTCCTCAGCGGGCATGTATTTCTGGAATCCATGGCCTGGTCGGTGTCGGAATACTGCCGGGGCGACCGGCAGGACGACATGTCCGCCGTGCTGATCGAATACCTGGCCCCGGCCCAGATGGTGCCCCTGCCCGCCCGCTAGGCCGACAGGACTTCCGCCCGCTAGACCAGCGCCCGGAACCGCATCAGGAAGGCCCGCGCGCCCGGGTCGGCCAGCAGGTCCATGGCGGCCTGCGGGCTGGCCCAATGCGCGCTGTGATGGGGCTCGGTCGGGGCGGACAGGCGCAGGATGGGACGCGCGATCCAGACATGGCACAGCTTTTCCGCGAACCGGCCATGGTCCGGCATGAAGGCGAAGCGGCGATAGGCGCCCAGCCAGCGCGCCCCGCCGATGGTCCAGCCGGTTTCCTCGAACACCTCGCGGTGCAGCGCCTGCAGGCCGCTTTCGCCCCCGTCGATGCCGCCGCCGGGCAACTGGAACTCGGGCTCGGGCGTCGCCTGGCGGGTCAAAAGCAGGCGCCCGTCGCGCGCCAGCAGGGCATAGGCGCCGGGCCGCAGCCCGTGGTGCTGCCCGTGCTGCGGCGGACGGCCGTATCGGCGGATCATGGTGCCTCCGGTTCCTGTGTCCGCGCAGCCTTAGCGCAGGGCCGCGCGACGCGGAAGCCGCCCCTTGGGATTGCTGGCGAAAGCCCTATATTGTGCGCGACCCGGCCCCTTTGCGGGCCTGCCCCGATCTCAGGAATAACGCATGAGCAAGATCAACCAGATTGCGTGGGACGACACGGTATTGCCGTTCCAGCTGGACCGTTCCGACATCCGCGGACGCGTCGTCCGGCTGGACGGGGTGCTGGATCACGTCCTGTCGCGCCACGATTATCCGGCGCCCGTCAGCGCCCTGGTGGCCGAACTGGCGCTGCTGGTGGCGCTGATCGGCCCCACGGTCAAGCTGCGCTGGAAGCTGAGCCTGCAGGTCCGGGGCAACGGCGCGATCCGCACGCTGGCGGCCGATTACTACGCCCCCGAACGCGACGGCGCGCCCGCCCGCATCCGGGCCTGGGCCAGCTTCGACGAAGGCCGCCTGGACACCCGCCCGCCCTTTGCCCAGATCGGCGAGGGTTATTTCGCCCTGCTGATCGACCAGGGCGAGGGCACGCTGCCCTACCAGGGCATCACACCCCTGGCCGGGGGTTCTCTGTCGGCCTGCGCGCAGACCTATTTCGCGCAGTCCGAACAGCTGCCCACCCGCTTCCAGCTGGCCAGCGGCCATTCCCGCCTGCCGGGCGAGGCGGGCCATTGGCGCGCGGGTGGCATGATGCTGCAAACCCTGCCCGCCACCCCCATGCAGGGCGAGGGCGGCAGCGGCGAGGGCGGGCTGATCGAGGCCGCCGACATCCTGCAGGGCATGGAGTCCGAGAACTGGAACCGTGCCAACCTGCTGCTGGACACCGTCGAGACGCTGGAGTTGATCGGCCCCTCGGTCGGGCCGACCGACCTGCTGCTGCGCCTGTTCCACGAGGAGGAGCCTCGTGTCTTCAACACGCAGCGGTTGGAATTCGGCTGTTCCTGCACGGCGGATCGCGTGCGGGAAACGCTGTCGATCTATTCGGCCAAGGACATCGCCCACATGACCACGGATGCGGGCGTCGTCACCGCCGACTGCCAGTTCTGCAACGCGCATTACGAATTCGATCCCCACAGCCTGGGCTTCGAGGCGACGGTGGATGCCGACGGCCAGCCCCTGCCCGACAGGGCGGCCGAGTGATCCCCGACTGGTCCGAGGACCGTCTGCGCCAGGCCCTGTCCGTCGCGGCGGGACCGACATCGGATTACGACCTGAACCCGGATGTCGCCCCGCCGTCGGGCGGCTTGCGGGCGGCGGGCGTGCTGGCGGCCTTTCACGAAGGCGACGGGCGGCTGGTCCTGACCAAGCGCGCATCCGGCCTGCGCCATCATCCGGGCCAGATCGCCCTGCCCGGCGGCAAGGTCGATGCCACCGACACCGATGCCACCGCCGCCGCCCTGCGCGAGGCGCGCGAGGAAATCGGCCTGGACCCCGCGCAGGTCGATCTGCTGGGCACCCTGCCCCCGCACCGCACCGTCACGGGCTTTGCCGTCACGCCGGTCATCGGCATCATCCGCGGCCCCTTCGCCCCGCGCCCCGAGCCGGGCGAGGTCGAGGAAGCCTTCACCCTGCCCTTCGCCCATGTGGCCGACCCGTCGCGTTACCGCGTGGAACGCCGCCGCTGGCGCGAGGGCTGGCGCAGCTATCACGCGGCGCCCTTCGGCCCCTATTACCTGTGGGGCGCGACCGCGCGGATCCTCTTGGGCCTTGCCGGAAGGATGGGGGCGTGACGCAGCTTCCTCAAGACCTCATGCAGGATCCCGCCCTGCAGTCGGTGTTCGACGCGATCGAGGCCGGCGGCCATCGCGCCTGGCTGGTCGGCGGCGCGGTCCGGAACGCCCTTCTGGGCGAGCCGGTATGCGATCTGGACCTGGCGACCGATGCGCCGCCCGATGCGGTCACGCGCCTGGCGGAACGGGCGGGGCTGAAACCCGTGCCCACGGGCATCGACCACGGCACCGTCACGGTTGTCGCCGCCGGACGGGGGTTCGAGGTGACGACCCTGCGCCGCGATGTCGAAACCGACGGGCGCCGCGCGGTGGTGGCCTTTTCCGACGACCTTGCCCAGGACGCGCATCGGCGCGATTTCACCATGAACGCGCTTTACGCCGACCACAGCGGCGCGGTCATCGACCTGGTGGGGGGCCTGGACGACCTGCGCGCCCGGCGCCTGCGCTTCGTGGGCGATCCCGCGCAGCGCATTGCCGAGGATTACCTGCGCATCCTGCGCTTTTTCCGCTTCCTCGCCTGGTATGGCCGCGACGCCGACCCGGATGCGGTCGCCGCCTGCCGCGACGGGCGCGACGGGCTGGACGGGATTTCCCGCGAACGCATCGGGCAAGAGTTGCGCAAGCTGCTGATGGCCCCCGATCCGCTGCCCGCCGTCCGGCTGATGCGGGACACCGGCGTGCTGGACAAGGTGCTGCCTGGGGCCACGCCCGACCGGCTTCATGCGCTGCCATCCCCCGCGCCCTGGCTGGCCCGCCTGGCCGCGCTGTCGCAAGCGGATCTGTCCGACGCCCTGCGCCTGTCGCGGTCGGAGGCGCGCGACCACCGCATCCTTGTCACCGCCTTGGCGGAGAACTGGTCCTTCAACCGCATCGCCTATCGCCTGCACGGCGATCTGGCGGATGCCGCCGCGGCTTTGGTCCAGACGGCGGGACCGCGCCCCGGCTGGCCCGAGGCGCGGGCCGCCGCGCGCGCCCTGCCCATCACCGCATCCGACCTGCAACCCCATCTGCAAGGCCCGGCCCTGGGCCGCGGCCTGAAAGCCGCCGAGGATGCCTGGATCGATTCGGGCTTCGCCATGCCGCCGCCCGCGTTGATCGACATCGCCCTGCTGGCCGGAGAGACGCCATGACCCTGCACCACCGCCTCGGCCGCCTGATCGACGCCTTCCGCCCGGCGGACGGTCCGCCGCCCGCCACCCTGCTGGCCTTTTTCCGCTGGTGCCTGTCGGGGGCATGGGGCGGGCTGGTGCTGGCGGGCATCGCCTCGGCCCTGGGGGGCGTCGCCGACGTGATCGCGGCGGTGCTGCTGGGATGGGTGGTCGATGCCGTCGCCACCGGCACGCCCGACGCGCTGTGGAGCCAGAACGGCCTGCTGATCGCCGCCTTTGCGGGCTTCTTCCTGCTGCTGCGGCCGCTGATCTTCGGGTTCTCGACCGCGACCTCCAGCGTGATCATCGGGCCGAACGTGCTGCCCTTGGTGCTGTCGCGGATCCACCGCTGGACCATGGGCCATTCGGTCGCCTTCTTCGACAACGACTTCGCCGGGCGGCTGGCGCAGAAGCAGATGCAGACCGCCCGGGCCGTGACCGATGTCGCGTCCGAGATGGTGAACGTGGTGGCCTTCGCGCTGGCATCCGTCCTGGGGTCGGCGGCCTTCCTGGTGTCGGTCGATACCTGGGGGGCGGTGGCGCTGATCCTGTGGATGCTGGCCTATCTGGGGCTGATCCGCTTCTTCCTGCCGCGCATCCGGGCGAAATCAGGGGCCCGCGCATCCGCCCGCGCGATGATCACGGGCCAGGTGGTCGATACCATCACCAACATCAAGACCGTCAAGCTGTTCGCCCACGCGGAACACGAGGATCGCGCCGCCCTGGGCGCCATGGCGGGGTTCCGCGACCGCGCGCTGGATTTCGGCGTGGTGTCCAGCACCTTCCGCATGTCGCTGATGGTGATCGCGGGCGTCTTGCCTGTGATCCTGGTGGGCGGGTCCATCATGCTGTGGCGGCAGGGGTCCGCGACCCCTGGCGACGTGGCGGCGGCGGGCGCCATCGCCATGCGGCTGAGCCAGATGACCGGCTGGGTCAGCATGTCGCTGATGGGCATCTGGGGCAGCGTGGGCGAGGTCGAGGACGGCATGAAGACCCTGTCCCCGCCCCATGCCCTGACCGACGCGCCGGGTGCCGTGACCCTGGACCGCGTCGCGGGGCGCATCGACTTCGACGGGGTGGGCTTTGCCTATGGCCGCGACGATGGGGGCCTTGCGGGCATCGACCTGCATATCCGCCCGGGCGAAAAGGTCGGCATCGTGGGCGCGTCGGGCGCGGGCAAGTCCACGCTGGTCGCGCTGCTCTTGCGGCTTTACGACGTGGAAAAGGGCGCGATCCGCATCGACGGGCAGGATCTGCGCGATGTCACCCAGGAAAGCCTGCGCCGCCAGATCGGCATGGTCACGCAGGAAACCGCGATGTTCAACAGGTCCGCCCGCGACAACATCCTTTATGGCCGCCCCGGCGCGTCGCAGGAGGAGATCGAGGCCGCCGCCAAGGCTGCCGAGGCGCATGACTTCATCCTGACCCTGCAGGACCACGCGGGCCGCAAGGGTTACGACGCGCATCTGGGCGAACGCGGGGTCAAGCTGTCGGGCGGCCAGCGCCAGCGGATCGCGCTGGCCCGCGCCTTCCTGAAGGACGCCCCGATCCTGGTCCTGGACGAGGCGACAAGCGCGCTCGACAGCGAGGTCGAGGCGCAGATCCAGGACGCCTTGGCGCGCGCCATGAAGGGCAAGACCGTTCTGGCCATCGCGCATCGCCTGTCCACCATCGCGGAACTGGACCGCATCATCGTCATGGACGCGGGCCGGATCGTGGAACAGGGCAGCCATGACCAGCTGCTGGCGCGCGGGGGCTTGTATGCGCGCTATTGGAACCGGCAATCGGGCGGCTTCCTGGGGACCGAGGAGGCGGCGGAGTGACCCTATGGCGTGTCGAACGGCTGGGCCGTCGCGGCGACGGCGTGGCCGTGGGTGACATGGGCCGCGCCCTGGCCCCCCTGACCCTGCCCGGGGAACAGGTCGAGGGCGAGGCGGCGGGCGACCGCATCGCCGCCCCGCGCATCGTCACGCCCTCGCCGGACCGGGTGCGGCCCGTTTGCGCCCATTACCGCGCCTGCGGGGGCTGTTCGCTGATGCACGCCTCCGATGGTTTCACGACCGCCTGGAAGCGGCAGGTGGTGGAAACCGCCCTGGTCGCGCGCGGGTTGCCCGCGCCCATCGAGGACGTGCATGTCTCGCCCCCGCTGTCGCGGCGCCGCGCGGTGCTGTCGGGCAGGCGGACGAAGAAGGGCGCGCTGGTGGGCTTTCACGCCCGCGCCTCCGACGTGATCGTGGATCTGGCCGAATGCCACGTCCTGCGGCCCCAGATCACCGCCGCCCTGCCCCTGCTGCGGCGGATCACCGTGGCGGGCGCCTCGCGCAGCGGCGCGCTGTCCATGACCGTGATCCATGGCCCCGCCGGGCTGGACCTGACCATCACCGGCGGCAAGCCGATGGATCCGGCGCTGTTCCAGGCGCTTGCCGGTCTGGCCGATGAAGGCGACCTGGCGCGGCTGACCTGGCAGGACCAGGCGGGGGACGGCCAGTCGATCACCCGCCGCCCGCCTGCCCTGCCCATGGATCGGGCGCGGGTCGTGCCCCCGCCCGGCGGCTTCCTGCAGGCGACAGCCGAGGGCGAGGCAGCCCTGGTCGCGGCGGTGCGCGACTTTACCAAGGGCGCCTCGCGGATCGTCGATCTGTTCTCGGGCTGCGGGACGTTTTCCCTGCCGCTGGCGGAAACCGCCACCGTCCTGGCGGTGGAAGGCCTGGCCGCGCCCTTGGCGGCGCTGGATGCGGGCTGGCGGGGGGCAGCGGGGCTGAACCGCGTCACGACGCAGAATCGAGACCTCGCCCGCCGTCCCCTTTTGGCGGATGAGTTGAACGGATTTGACGCAATCGTGATCGACCCGCCGCGCGCGGGGGCCGAGGCGCAGGCGCGCGAAATCGCGGCCTCGAAGGTCGGGAAGGTGGCCTTCGTGGCCTGCGACCCGGTGACTTTCTCAAGGGATGCGCGGCTTCTTGCTGATGGCGGCTTTACGATGCGGCGCCTGTCGGTGGTCGATCAGTTCCGCTGGTCGCCGCATGTCGAAATCGTCGCGGACTTCGCCAGAACCTAGTCAAATCACATGGGAATGTGGTATCCAACGGTCATAAAAACCAGAAACGTCCAGAGGCAGTGATGTTCAAGCCAACGCGCCGCGCCGTCGCATTTTCCCTGCTTGCCTTTGTGGCGGCTTGCGGCAAGCCGGAAAGCAAGTTCAGGGCCTATAACGGCCCCGCCGTGACCCAGGTCGTCGTGAACAAGGGCGACCGCAAGATGTATCTTCTGCACGGGACGACCGTGCTGAAATCCTATGACGTGGGTCTGGGCAACGTGCCCGTGGGCCACAAGCAGTTCGAGGGCGACGGCAAGACGCCCGAGGGGATCTATTACATCGACCGCTTCAACCCGCGCAGCCGGTATCACCTGTCGGTGGGCGTGTCCTATCCGAACGAACGGGACGCGGCCCTGGCCGCCGCCCTGGGGCGTCACGCGGGCGGCGACATCTTCATCCATGGCCGCGGCCCCGAAGGCAACCGCTTCGCGCCCAAGAACCGCGACTGGACCGCGGGCTGCATCGCCATCAAGGACGAGGAGATCGAGGAAGTCTATGCGATGCTGCGGCCCGGCGTGCCGATCGTCATCAACCCCTGATCCAGAATCACAAAGGCCCCGGACATCCGGGGCCTTTTGCGTTCAGCTTCCCGTCAGCAGCGTCCACCACAGCTTGCCCGAGGGTTCCTGATACCAGGCGAAGCCCAGGTTCGTCGCCGCCGGATCCATGATCACGTCGCGCGTGTCCCGCGTGCCCATCCAGGCGCTCAGCGTCTGCATGTCGTTCTCGTAGGATTCCGAGATGTTCTCGCCCACGATGGTGCCCATGTAGCCTGCCCGCCGCGCCCGGTCCAGGGGCGAGGATCCGTCCGACCCCCAGTGCCAGGCGCGGTTCTGCGCCGACATGTCGCGCGAATGGGCCAGGGCCGCCGCCGACAGCTGCGGGTTCAGCGTCAAGGGCGGGGCCGCGACGTTTCCGCGCAAGGTGTTGATCTGCTGCAACACCCGGATCGGAATCTGCTGCTGCTCGGCGGCGCTGATCTGGTTGCCGGCGGGCGCGCCGGGCGCGGCAGCCCCGACCGGCGGCAGGCTGCGCGGCTGGCAGGCCGCCAGCGCCACCAGCGACAGAGCCGCGATCACCTTGTAATTCGGCATGTTTTCGCCATCCCTCGTTTCTTGTTGGGCCCAGATTTACCCAAGGACGCCCGGCCGATCAAACCCAAGAATCTGTGAAGCGCGGGGCCTGTGGCATGTTGGCCGCTGACATGACTTTGAGTTGCCGGAATCGCCGCCCGGGCGTAGTGGATTTCCCTGCCAGATGAGGCAGAGTGGTCAAGCCGCCTTGCAAGAGCGGCCATCCGTCGAAGGACATGTGACGATGAGCAAGTCATCCCCCATCACCCGCCGGACCTTCCTGGGTTCGGCCGCAGCGCTCGGCGCCGCCGGTCTGGCGATGCCGTCCTTGGCGCAGCAATACGACCCCTATACCGGCCAGCCGATCCAGGGCGCGGCGATCCCGGGCGCCACCCCCGACGCGGGGCAGGTGCAATACGATCCCAATGCGGACAGCCGCCACAACATCTCGAGCTTCGCGGGCCAAAGCTGGCAGCCCCATTTCGAGACCCTGACCAACGGCGCGATCCTGTGCGACCTGACCTCGCGCGCGGTGCATTTCTGGTCCGAGGACGGCAGCACCTATCGGGTCTATCCTTCCTCGATCCCGGTCAGCGAGGATCTGACCCGCACCGGCCGGACCGAGATCATCAAGAAGGTCGAAGGCCCCAGCTGGTCCCCCACCCCCGAGATGAAGGCCCGCAACCCCGAATGGCCCGATTTCGTGCCCCCGGGACCGGACAATCCGCTGGGCACCCATGCGCTGTGGCTGTCCTGGCAGTATTACCGCATCCACGGCACCCATGACACGCGCAAGATCGGCCGCAAGTCGTCGAACGGCTGCATCGGGCTTTACAACGAACACATCAAGGAACTGTTCGGCCTGGCCAAGATCGGCACGCAGGTCCTGGTGCTGTGACAAAGGGGGCCTCGGCCCCCTTTCCCTTGGCTAGACCCACCCGGCGATGTTGTCGCGGATGACGGCCAGCATCACCTCGACATGGGCGGGATCGTCGTTCAGGCAGGGGATATAGGTGAACTCCTTGCCCCCCGCATGTTCAAAGCTTTCGCGGATCTCGCCGTTGATCTCCTCCAGCGTCTCGATGCAGTCCGAGGCGAAGGCCGGAGAGATCACGGCGATGTCGGTGATGCCGCGTTTCGCCAGTTCGGCCACGTGTTCGACCGTATAGGGGCGCAGCCATTCCTCGGTCCCGAAGACGGACTGGAAGGTCGTGTCGATCACGCCGTCGGGCCAGCCCAACGCCTCTTTCAGCAGGCGCGAGGTCTTCTGGCACTGGCAATGATAGGGATCGCCTTCCAGCAGGTAACGCTTGGGCATCCCGTGATAGCTGGCGACCAGTTTCGCGGGCACCTTGTCGCCCAGCGTGCGGCGCACGGATGCGGCCAGCGCGGCGATGTAATCGGGGCGGTCGAAATAGGGCTCGCAGGTGCGGACCGCCGGTTGCCATTTCTGCGTCATCAGCGCGCGGAACAGCTGGTCGTTCGCCGTGGCCGAGGTCGCGCCCGCATATTGCGGATAAAGCGGCAGGAACACGATCCGCTGGCAGCCCGCCTTGACCATGCGGTCCAGCACGTCGTGGGTCGAGGGATTGCCGTAACGCATGCAGAATTCCACCATCACGCTGTCGCCCCATTCGGCCTGGGCGCGTTCGCGCAGCGCCTCGGTCTGGGACCGGGTGATGGTCATCAGCGGGCTTTCGTTCTTTTCCTCGTTCCAGATCAGCTTGTAGTTCTTGCCGGACGTGAAAGGCCGCTTGGTCAGGATGATGCCCTGGAGCAGCGGCTGCCATTTCCAGGCCGGATAGTCGATCACCCGCCTGTCGGACAGGAATTCGTTCAGATAGCGGCGCATAGACCAATAGTCATAGCCGTCCGGCGTGCCCAGGTTGGCGATCAGGATTCCGGTCTTTTTCGGCGGGATCCGGGGGTGGTTTGCAGGCGCATGGGCTGGCGTCATGTCTTCTTGGTCCTGATTTCTTTCAGCGCGTCTTCAAGTCGGGTCGTGGCCGATCCCGGCCGCAGCGGTTTGGGCTGCGTGTCCGAGGGCGACCATCCGGTCAGAAAGACCAGATCAAAGGTCACGGCGACACGGGACGGATCGTCGCGGTCGGCATGGTGCCGGGCCATGATGGCAGCGGCGCGGGCAAAGACCGCGGGCCGCGTCGGGCGGCGCAGGCGGGCGGCCATGGCGTTGCCCTCGCCCATGGCGCGCAGGTCATGGGCCAGGTGGAACAGGTCGCGATAGCTGGCCCTTTGCGGCAACAGGTCGGCCACCGGCAGGGCCAGGCCCGCGCGGCTGATCAGCTGGCCCAGGTCGCGGATCTCTCCCATCGGCAGGATGCGGGGGGACAGGCCGCCCGTCAGTTCCACCTCGGCCTGGGCCAGGGCGGCGCGCAGTTCCTGAAGCGTCTGGCCGCCGAAGCAGACAGCGATGAACAGCCCGTCCGGGCAAAGGGCGCGGGCGCATTGGACGATCTGGCCCACCGGATCGTCGGCCCAGTGCAGCGCCATGGCGTGGATCACCAAGTCATGCGCGCCCGGTTCCAGATCCAGCACGGGGTCGTCGGGGACGATGCGGGCATCGGGAAAGGATTGCGCCCAAAGGTCCGGGAAACCCGTCACCAGGGCGGGGGCGGTAAACCTTCTGTTAATCTCGGACAGCCTATCCTGGATCTCGTCGGCGGCAAGCCGGTGCAGCACATCGACGAAGCCCTGGCGATTCGCGCGGTCGCGCTGGCGCAGCAGCGCGGAACGGTCGGTCAGGGCGGGGCGGTCTGGCGGGGGCATGGTCATGGGGGTGGAACATAGGGTGCTTCAAGGGGCGATGAAAGGCGCGTTGCGCCTGCTTTATCCGCCGCAATGCGTGTCCTGCGGCGCGCCCGTGGCGGGGATGGGTCCGGGCCAGCTGTGCCCGGCCTGCTTTTCCGACACGCGCTTCATCACCGGCGCGGCCTGCGCCCGCTGCGGGGTGCCGCTGCCCGACGACGGGACAGGCGCGGACGATCCCATGCTGGCCTGCGACGACTGCCTGTCGATGGCGCGCCCCTGGGCGCAGGGCCGGGCGGCGATGGTTTACGCGGGCACCGGACGCAAGCTGGTGCTGGCGCTCAAGCACGGAGACCGGCCGGATCTGGCGCCTGCGCTGGCGGCTTGGCTGGCGCGGGCGGCGGGGCCGCTGATCGGGCCGGACACGATCGTGGCGCCGATCCCCTTGCATCTGCGGCGGCTGCTGAAGCGGCGGTATAACCAGGCGGCGCTGGTCTCGGGGCGGGTGGCGCGGGCGCATGGGGCGGCGCATCTGCCGGACCTGCTGGTCCGCCGCCGCCACACGGCAAGCCAGGACCATCGCGGCATCAGTGACCGTTTCGCCAATATCGCCGGCGCGCTGGCGGTGAATCCCCGTTGCGCGGTGGCATTGCAGGGGCGGCCGGTGCTGCTGGTCGATGACGTGATGGCGTCCGGCGCGACCATGGCGGCGGCGACGGACGCGCTGCTGGCGGCGGGTTCCGGGCCTGTTTCGGTCGCGGTTCTGGCAAGGGCGGTCAAGGATGCCTAGATAAGGGGCCACCACGAAAAAGGAGCGCCCCATGACCCAGCCTTCGATCACCATCTATACCACCCGCACCTGCCCCTTCTGCATCCGCGCCAAGGGCCTGCTGCGGGAAAAGAATGCGCAATACGACGAAATCGACGTGGGCGCCGATCCGTCCATCCGCGCGCAGATGACGCAGCGCGCCGGTGGCCGGCGCACGGTGCCGCAGATCTTCATCGGCAATCGCCATGTGGGCGGCTGCGACGACCTGTTCGACCTGGACCGCCAGGGCAAGCTGGACGCGCTTCTGGCCGGCACCGCCGCCTGACGCGGCGGCCTGCGGCAGGTTCCGGCAAAGGTCGGGCTTGACCAGGAACCCCCGGGCGAGGCAGGGTTCCTGCTTTGCCCGCCCGCGAACACCCCCCAGGGAAAAATGCCGATATCCGCGACCGAGACCGACCGCCCGCAGGCCAATGACCGGCTTGCCGCAAGCCTTTTCGCCGAGGTCTTGATCGCCGAACAGTTGTCGCGAAATCTGATCGGCAAGGCGCTGCCGCGCGGAATGCAGATCTCGCATTTCTCGGTCCTGAACCTGCTTGCCCATGTGAACGAGGAACGGACCCCCGCCCAACTGGCGCAGGCCTTCCACGTCACGCGCGGGGCGATGACCAACACGCTGTCGCGGCTGGAATGGGCGGGCCATGTCCATATCCGCCCCGACTGGGACGATGCGCGGCGCAAGTTCGTGTCGATCAGTCCAGCGGGCCGTGCGGCGCGCGACGCCGCCATCGCCGCCTTCATGCCCCTGATCGCCGAGGTCGTGCGCGACATCGGCGCCGACAAGGTCCGCACCGCCCTGCCCGTGCTGCGCGAATTGCGCATCCGGCTGGAGGACAGCGACGGCTAGCCCCCGCGCCGGGCGGTCAGGACATAGTTCACCGACAGGTCGCGGCCCGACAGCGACCAGCCGAAGCTGAGGGGGTTGAAGACCATCCCCCGCCGGTCGGCCACCGCCAGCCCCGCGCCTTCCGCCATCCCCGCCAGTTCGTCCGGCGTGATGAAGCGCGACCAGTCATGCGTCCCGCGCGGCAGCCAGCGCATGATCCATTCGGCCCCGACGATCGCCGCGCCAAAGCTGCGGGCCGTGCGGTTCAGCGTGGACAGGATCACCAGCCCGCCCGGCCGCACCAGATCCCGGCAGGTGGCGACAAAGGCCGAAGGCTCGGCCACATGCTCGACGATCTCCAGCGCCAGGACCACGTCGAAAACCTCGCCCCCGGCCGCCAGCGCCTCGGCGGTGGTGGCGCGATAGTCGATGGCAAGCCCCTGCCCTTCCGCATGGACCCGCGCCACGGCGATGTTGCCTTCCGCCGCGTCCGCGCCCACGACCTGCGCGCCAAGCCGGGCCATGGGTTCCGCCACCAGCCCGCCGCCGCAGCCGATATCCAGCACCCGCAAGCCGCCGAAGGGGCGCAGGTCGCGCCGGTCGCGCCCGAACTCGCCCGCGATCTGGGTGGCGATATAGTCCAGCCGCACCGGGTTCATCAGGTGCAAGGGCCGGAACTTGCCCCGGGGATCCCACCATTCGGCGGCCATCGCCTCGAACTTGGCGATCTCGGCGGGGTCGATGCTGGTGATGGGGCCGGTCATGGTCTGGTCCTTCTGGCGGGCGGGTTCGTCTGCGCTTATAGTAAGGGGATGGATCGATTGGCAGGACAAAACGCCGCATCGGCTGGCCGCCTTCACATGGCCGCGGAACCCTTTGCCCGCCACCTGCTGGAGGTCGGCGACGGCCACCAGGTGTATGTCGAGGAAAGCGGCAATCCCGAAGGCCGGCCCGTGCTGGTGCTGCATGGCGGCCCCGGCGGCGGCTGCAGCCCCTTCATGCGCCGCTTCTTCGACCCTGCCCATTACCGCGCGATCCTGTTCGACCAGCGCGGCTGCGGGCGTTCGCGCCCCCAGGCCTCGGTCCATGCCAACACGACGCAGCACCTGATCGCGGATATCGAGGTGATCCGGCAGACCCTCGGCCTCGAATCGGTGCTGCTGTTCGGGGGCAGCTGGGGGGCGACGCTGGCCCTGGCCTATGCCGAGGCGCATCCGGGCCGCGTGACCGGGCTGGTGCTGCGCGGCGTCTTCCTGGGCACGCAGGAGGAACTGGACTGGTTCTATGGCGGCGGCGCGGGACGGTTCTTTCCCGACCTTTGGGCGCAGTTCTGCGAACCGATCCCCCCATCCGAGCGCGGCGACATGATCGCCGCCTATCACAAGCGCCTGTTCGGGACCGATCTCGGCCGCCAGGGCCGCTATGCGCAGCCCTGGCTGATGTGGGAAAACGCGCTGGCGGGGCTGCAATCGGCCGCCGTCAGCCATGCGCCGCCCGATTACGCCCGCGCCTTCGCCCGGCTTGAAAACCACTATTTCCTGAACCGCTGCTTCCTGGAGGAAGGCCAGCTTCTGCGCGACCGGCATCGGATCGAGCATCTGCCCGCCGTGATCGTCCAGGGCCGATACGACATGGTCTGCCCGCCGCTGTCGGCCTGGCGCCTGGCCGAAGGCTGGCCCGGGTGCGACCTGCGCCTGATCCCCGCCTCGGGACATGCGCTGTCCGAGCCGCGCATCTCGGCGGAACTGGTCAAGGTGATGGATGCGTGGCGGGATGAGCCAGTCGGCCTCTCTTGACGCTGAACATTGGACACTCACTTGATCATGTTTTCAGGGTTTCACATGTCTCCATTTCAAACCGTCATCCGATATAAAACCGCGAGACTGAAGCAAAAGCTGCTTGGCTACCCGATCTTCGCCGACTTGCCCGAGCCGGAGCCTACGGCTGAGCCAAGGCAACTGTCCTGCCGCGCGGGCTTGTATGAACCCGACCAGCTTTCTCGAGTGCTGGGATGCAACCGTGGCGTCAGCTTGGCTTATGTCCTGGACGTGTGGACCCAGACCAAATGGATTGAAACCCCGATCTCGGTGTTCCGGCTTGGACCAGCCACGATAATTGGCGGAGTTGTTGCAACCAAGACGGCGCTCCACTGGATGGATTGGCCGCAGCCGAAATTCAGAGAGGCCTTTGACCAAAGTCCTGTCTCGGACGAGACGGTGATTGCCAACTCATTGCAGGGGCTGCGTTTCTTTGGTCATTGGCTTGGCGACGACTGCACCGCCTATGAGGAATTCCGCGATCATCCTGATTTGCGGTCCATGCGAAGACCCAAATGGAACGACCTTCCGTTCTTCGAACAAGCATTCGATCAACACTGGCAGGAAGATGCGATCATTCGCTCGAACAACCTTGTCCTGCTTCGCGCCCTTGGATTTGATCGACGGAAAGCCCAACATTATCGCAGCCTGCGCAAGAAGCTGCGAAAGACGGTTCCTGAACAAGGCCAGTCTGCGAAGATCGTCTATATCCGGCGCGGCGCCAGCGCCAAACCGCGTGCCATCGTCACAAATGAAGAAATGCTGATAGAGTGCTTTTCCAAGCAAGGGGTGGAGGTCGTGACACCCGAAGGAAACGCAAAGACCTTCGCCGAAAAAATCCTTGATGCATCAATCATCATTTCGGTCGAGGGCAGCCAGGCCTGCCATGCGATCTACGCATTGCGGGAAGGCGGAGCCTTGCTGGTCCTGCAGCCTCCCGACCAGGTCTACAGCGCGGCGCAGGAATGGATGCGCACGCTGGACCTGCACAGCGGCATGGTCATCGGCAAGGCGGTCGAAGGGGGCTTCACCATCGACCCCGACGAAGTGTTGCAGATGGTGGACCGGCTGCTGGCTTTGACGGAAAACCGCGAGGCCTGCTGAGCCGTCTTGCAATCGGCGGCATTTCCCCTTATATCGCCTTTCAACAGCGGCGCAGGCTTCCACCCCCTGCCCACCGGACGCTTCCGCATGGCCCGTTGTCGGGCCTTTTTTCATATCCGAAAGGATCTCATGTCGAACGATCTGATCGCCAAGACCGCCATCGACCGGCGTCTGGCCGAGATCATCACCCCAGTGATCGAGGATCTGGGGTTCGAGCTGGTGCGCGTGCGCCTGCAGGGCGGCAAGACCGCGACCCTGCAGATCATGGCCGACCGGCCCGAGGGCGGCATCAACGTGGACGATTGCGGCGACATTTCCGTGGCCGTCAGCGCCACCCTGGATGTCGAGGATCCGCTGGAGGACGCCTATCACCTGGAGGTTTCCAGCCCCGGCATCGACCGCCCCCTGACCCGCATGAAGGACTTCGAGACCTTCGAGGGCTACGAAGCGCGGCTGGAAACGAACCAGCCCATCGACGGCCGCAAGCGATTCAAGGGCGTCTTGGCGGGGGTCGAGGGCGAGGAAGTCCTGCTCAACATCGAGGAAGCGGGCGAGACGCAGACCATCGGGTTGCAGTTCGACTGGCTGTCGGATGCCAAGCTGGTCCTGACGGACGAGCTGATCCGCGAGATGCTGCGCCAGAAGAAGGAAGCCGGCGTCCAGATCGAGAACCTGGACGAAAGCGCCTTTGACGAGATCGAAGCCGAGACTGGCGAAACCGAAGACAACGACGGCGCGAACGACGCCGCTGCCAAGGAGTGAGTGATGGCAATCACCTCTGCCAATCAGCTTGAACTGCTGCAAACCGCCGAAGCCGTCGCGCGCGAGAAGATGATCGAGCCAGAGCTGGTCATCGAGGCGATGGAGGACAGCCTCGCCCGCGCCGCCAAGTCGCGCTATGGCGCGGAAATGGACATCCGCGTCAAGATCGACCGCAAGACCGGCAACGCCACCTTCACCCGCGTCCGCACCGTGGTCGAGGATGACGCGGTGGAAAACTACCAGGCGCAGCTGACGGTGGACCAGGCCCGCCCCTATCTGGACAACCCGCAGGTCGGCGACGTGATCGTGGACCAGGTGCCGCCCGTCGAACTGGGCCGCATCGCCGCGCAGTCGGCCAAGCAGGTGATCCTGCAACGCGTCCGCGAGGCCGAGCGTGATCGCCAGTACGAGGAATTCAAGGACCGCGCCGGCACCATCATCAACGGCGTCGTCAAGCGCGAGGAATACGGCAACATCATCGTGGACGTGGGCCGGGGCGAGGCCATCCTGCGCCGCAACGAAAAGATCGGCCGCGAAAGCTATCGCCCGAACGACCGCATCCGCGCCTATGTCAAGGACGTGCGCCGCGAATCGCGGGGCCCGCAGATCTTCCTGTCGCGCACCGACCCGCAGTTCATGGCCGAGTTGTTCAAGATGGAGGTGCCCGAAATCTATGACGGCATCATCGAGATCAAGGCGGTGGCCCGCGACCCCGGTTCGCGCGCCAAGATCGCCGTGATCAGCTATGACAACTCGATCGACCCGGTCGGCGCCTGCGTGGGCATGCGCGGCAGCCGCGTGCAGGCCGTGGTGGGCGAGCTTCAGGGCGAAAAGATCGACATCATCCCCTGGAACGAGGATCAGGCCACCTTCCTGGTCAACGCCCTGCAGCCCGCCGAGGTCAGCAAGGTCGTCTTCGACGAGGAAGCCAACAAGATCGAGGTCGTGGTTCCCGACGAGCAGTTGTCCCTGGCCATCGGGCGGCGCGGCCAGAACGTGCGCCTGGCCAGCCAGCTGACCGGCATGGACATCGACATCCTGACCGAGGAGGAGGAGTCGAAGCGCCGCCAGGCCGAGTTCAACGCCCGCACCGCGCTGTTCATGGAGGCGCTGGATCTGGACGAATTCTTCGCCCAGCTTCTGGTGGCCGAGGGCTTCACCGACCTGGAAGAAGTGGCTTACGTCGATCTGGACGAGCTTCTCTCCATCGAGGGCGTGGACGAAGGCACGGCCGCCGAATTGCAGGCCCGCGCCCGCGACGTGCTGGAGGCCCGCACCAAGGCCGCGCTTGAAAACGCCCGCGCGCTTGGCGCCGAGGACAGCCTTATTGAATTCGAGGGGCTGACCCCCCAGATGGTGGAGGCACTGGCCAAGGACGGCGTGAAGACGCTGGAGGACTTTGCCACCTGCGCCGACTGGGAACTGGCGGGCGGCTGGACCACGGTGAACGGCCAGCGCGTCAAGGACGAGGGGCTTCTGGAGCCCTTCGACGTGTCCCTGGAAGAAGCACAAACCCTGGTGATGACCGCCCGCGTGCAGCTGGGTTGGGTCGATCCGACCGAACTGGAAGGCGATGCCGAGGAAGCCGAGACCGCTGACGACCAGGAGGCCGGGGCGTGATGCCCCGGATTCGCCCGCTTGAGCCGCGGTGGTCGCATCAAGGATCACGATGAGCCCGAAAGGCGCTGCATCGTCACCGGAGAGGTCCAGCCCAAGGCTGGGCTGATCCGTTTCGTGGCCGGGCCTGACGGCCAGGTCGTGCCGGACCTGGCCGAAAAGCTGCCGGGCCGGGGACTGTGGGTCAGCGCGGATCGCGCGGCCATCGACAAGGCGGCGGCCAAGGGGTTGTTTTCCCGCGCCGCCAAGGCCCCGGTCAAGGCCCCCGAGGGGCTGGCCGACATGGTCGAAGCAGGTGTGGCCAAACGGCTGGTCGAACTGGTATCATTGGCGCGCAAGTCGGGCCGGGCGGTGGCGGGGTTCGAGAAGGTCAAGGGCTGGCTGGCCGAGGGGCGCGCAAAGGTGCTGCTGCAGGCCAGCGACGGATCGGACCGCGGCAAGGGAAAGCTGTGGACGCCGACAGGCGGTCGTTGGTTCGGCTGCCTGACCGCATCAGAATTGGGTTTGTCCTTCGGGCGCGATCATGTCATACACGGCGCGCTTGCGGCGGGTGGCCTGACGGACAAGGTGATCTTGGAAGCCGGCAGACTGACGGGTCTGCGCGGGCATGACGGCGGCAATACGGCGGCCGGGAAGGAATGAAGACGCAGATGAGCGACAAAGACGGAAAATCGACCTTGGGACTCGGCGGCAGCGGCCGCTCGGGCCAGGTCAAGCAAAGCTTCAGCCACGGCCGCACCAAGAGCGTCGTCGTGGAAACCAAGCGCAAGCGCGTCGTGGTGCCGAAACCCGGCGCCCCGATGAGCGTGGCCGACAAGGCCAAGAACCCGCTGACCGCCAAGGTCGCCAGCGACCCGTCCAAGCGCCCCGCCGGCATTTCCGACGCCGAGATGGAGCGCCGCCTCAAGGCCCTTGCCGCCGCCAAGGCGCGCGAGGTCGAGGAAGCCGCGACCCGCGCCGCCGACGAAAAGGCGCGCGAGGAGGAACGCGAACGCCGCCGCGCCGAGCTTGAGGCCAAGGAGCGCGAGGAACGCGAACGCGAGGAAGCCCTGCGCCTGAAGGCCGAGGAGGACGCCCGCCGCGCCCGCGAGGCCGAGGAACGCGCCAGGGCCAAGGAAGAACCGAAAGCCGCCGAACGCCCCGCGCGCGCCACCGACACCAAGCCCGCCGGTGCCCGCCCGGCAGGCGCACGGCCCGCTTCCCCCGACCGCGCCGCGATCGAGGCTGCGGCCGCGCGTGCCGAAAAGCCCGGCGTGGCGGCGGGC
>NZ_JAFLRK010000038.1 GCF_017315735.1 Paracoccus shandongensis | reverse complement strand
GGCCTCGGCCTCGGCGGCGGCATCGCTGACGGGGGCCACGCCCGCTTCCCGGGACGCCTGGGCGGCTTCTGCGGCCACGTCGGCCGCCACGGCTGCGGCGTCGGCTGCCGCATCGGCCGCAGCCTCGGCCGCCTTTGTCACGGCGGGGGCCTCGGCCGTCACGGGGGCTTCGGCCAGGGGCGGGCGGGCCTGCTGCCAGAACCACCAGCCGCCGACGCCCAGAAGCAGAATCACGATCACGGCCAGAAGAATACGCATGGCGGGCAGTCCTTGCCTTATGGGTCGATTTGGCGCAGCTATGGCACAGCCTGGACGTGTGGAAAAGGCGGCGGACGGGCCAGGGCGGCCAGATATGCCGCCGGGTTGTCGATCAGCCTGTCAAATCCGGTTGAATCACGTCGTCTTCACGCTTATTTTCCGTCCATTCCGATTTGGCTATCCAAGGAGCACAGCCATAGCCCGCCGACCGCATAACGCACCGCCCACCCGTGACACTGGACCCCGCGTGAACGAACGCATCCGCGTGTCCGAAATCCGCCTCATCGGCGCCGATGGAGAGAATGTCGGCGTGGTTCCGCCCTCGGTCGGGTTGCAGATGGCGCAGGACGCCGGGCTGGATCTGGTTGAAATTTCTCCCAATGCCGTGCCGCCGGTCTGCAAGGTCATGGACCTCGGCAAGTTCAAGTATGAACAGCAAAAGCGCGAGGCCGAGGCCCGCAAGAAGCAGAAGATCATCGAGATCAAGGAAATCAAGTTCCGTCCGGGAACCGATACCCATGACTATGATGTCAAGATGCGGTCCGTGATGAAGTTCCTGGAGGAAGGCGACAAGGTCAAGGTCACCCTGCGCTTCCGGGGCCGCGAAATGGCCCACCAGGATCTGGGACTGGAACTGCTGAACCGCGTCCGCAACGACGTGGGCGAGGCGGGCAAGATCGAATCCATGCCCAAGCTGGAAGGCCGGCAGATGGTGATGATGATCGCGCCGAAATAAGCCGGTCCATCCGATGCAGAAAGGCCGCGCCGGCAGATGCCGCGCGGCCTTTTTCGTTACCAGCGGCCCGCCATCAGGCGCTGCCGGATCACCGCCTGGTCGTTGCGGATCATGCCGGGGATCAGGAACAGGTCGATGACCGCCCAGACCCAGACAAAGGCCAGCGGGATCCACCCGATCAGGATGGGCGCTGTCAACATGCCAAGGCCCGACAGCACCAGCATGACAAGGCCGCTGGCCCAGCGGCCCAGATACATGCGATGCACGCCCAGTCCCCACAGCAGGATCGCCAGAAGATAGGCGACCAGTTGGGACTTCGATTCGTTCGCGACGCGCTGCTCGATCAGCAGCTGTTGCTGGATAGTGTCCGCCAAGGCTCTCTCCATCACGCCGGGCGGATCAGCCGCCCCTTGCCCTGATAGATAGGAACGGCCGGGCCCCGCGCAAGGATCACGGGTCGATCAGTCAGGCCGCAGGAAGCGGTCGAACATCAGGCCGATGGGCCTGATCGGGCCCAAGGTGTCGTCGTTGCGGCTGACATCCACGACCCCCAGGTGATAGCGGCCCGGCTGCAACAGGACCGGGCCGACCCGCGCGTCCGTGCTGCCGTCGATGTCGTCGTTCTCGCCCTCCAGCGCGCCCGAGGCCGCGAACAGCACCAGCCGCGGATCAGCCCCGGCCAGGGATCCATAGGCGCTGACGACAAGAACCGTGGGCTTGTCCAGGTCGAAGCCCAGCCATTGCGTGGCGCCGTCATGCAGGACCACCGTCTGCTTCTGCTGCGTCAGGTCCAGCGCCTGCACCGGATAACTGCCATCCGAGGGCGGGTTTAGTTCCCCCTTGCGATAGGCGTTGCGCAGGAAGATCTGGGGGTCCAGGGTCTCGGCGCTGATGGTCAGTTCGCCCGGCTCGGACGACAGGGTGGCGGCGCCGATGCAGTAATCGCCCGCCGCCAGGGTGGACACGAAATCCAGCCGCGCGTTCAGCCCGTCGGCGTCGTCGTTCTCTCCGACCAAGTTGCCTTGGGCGTCGAACAGCTTCAGATAGGGGTCCAGGGTGGGGCTGGACGCGCGCAGCGTCACCGGGGCGGCCTGCGACAGGGTAAAGCGGTAATAGCCGACCCCTGTCCCGTCCTGCGTGGCGCTGACCGGCCCCTGGGCCAGCCGCTCGTTGATCGCGCCTTCGGCCAGGGGCGTTGCCGGGGTGTCGGGGGTGCAGGTGGCGATCCGGCTGCTTCCGCCTTCGCTGCCCTCATCCAGCAGCGCGGCCTGTTCGGGGCGCGACACCTGCACCGTGGCCGCCATGTCGCCGTCGCCCACCGACCGGACCGCCACGCAATAGACCCCCGGGCCCACCGCCGTTTCCAGCCGCGAATTGAGCGAGACCGGCGTGTCGTCGTTTTCCGCGATCACGTCGCCATCCTCGGTCAGCAGAGAGATCGCGGGATCGCCGTTGTCCGCGCTGGCCTCCACACGCAGGGCCTGGCTGGCGGCGGTGTTGCGGAAGGCCAGGACAACGGGCTGGCCCGCCACCCGCACCGGGGCCGACAGCGCGGCGTCAGTGGCCGCGATGTCCTGCCCGGCCTCGTCTTCGGCCAGCCAAGTGACCTGCGCCGCACCGCAGATCCGGGGCGCCTCCTGCGCAAGGGCGGGTGCCGCTGCAAGGGCAAGGCTGGCAAGAACGGAAAGGCGATAGGGCACGAAAGACCTCCTGCGGCAGGTGCCGGGTTCGGGCGAACTCTGGCACCGGGCGGGGGGATAGACAATTCCCGAAAGCCGAAAGATGCCCTGCCGTTCTGCTTGACGCTTGACCATCGCGCCTTTGGGCGGTTCAAGGCAGGCAAACGCCCCAAGCGCGAACCGGAAAGCTGCGTCATGAAGTTCACCCTCTCCTGGCTCAAAGAGCATCTCGACACCACCGCCACCCTGGACCAGATCGCCGAGGCGCTGACCGACCTGGGCCTGGAGGTCGAGGAGATCCGCGATCCCGCCGCCAAGCTGAAGACCTTCACCCTGGCCCGCGTGCTGCATGCCGAACAGCACCCCGACGCCGACCGCCTGCGCGTCTGCCGCGTGCTGACGGACGAGGGCGAGAAGCAGATCGTCTGCGGCGCCCCCAACGCGCGCGAGGGGATCACGGTGGTGCTGGCCAAGCCCGGCGATTACGTCCCCGGCATCGACGTGACGCTGGGCGTGGGCAAGATCCGCGGCATCGAGAGCCACGGCATGATGGCGTCCGAACGCGAGCTGGAGCTGTCGGACGAACACAACGGCATCATCGAGCTTCCCTCGGGACAGGTGGGGCAGCGTTTCGTGGACTGGCTGGCCGAAAACGCGCCCGAGAAGGTGGATCCGATGATCCACATCAAGATCACCCCGAACCGCCCCGACGCGCTTGGCGTCCACGGCATTGCCCGCGACTTGGCGGCGCGTGGCTTGGGGGTGCTGAAGCCCGTGGCCGATACGGTCGTGCCGGGGCGCTTCGCCAGCCCGGTTGGGATCAGCATCGACCCGGCGATTGCCGACAAGGCCCCCTATTTCGCGGGCCGGGTGATCCGGGGCGTCAGGAACGGCCCGTCGCCGGACTGGCTGCAACAGCGCCTGCGCGCCATCGGCCTGCGCCCGATCAACACGCTGGTGGATATCACCAACCTGTTCACATACGACTTGAACAGGCCGCTGCATGTCTTTGACATGGCACAGGTTTCCGGAGATCTTCATGTGCGTCCCGCCGCCGCCGGAGAGGAGATCCTGGCGCTTGACGGCAAGACCTATGCGCTGCCCGAAGGCGCGATGGTGATCGCCGATGCCAACGGCCCCGAAAGCATCGCGGGCATCATGGGCGGCGAACAGTCCGGCTGTTCGGACGACACGTCCGATGTGTTCCTGGAAAGCGCCTATTGGGATCCGATCGCCATCGCCGCGACGGGCCGCGCGCTCAAGATCAACAGCGATGCCCGCTATCGCTTCGAACGCGGCGTCGATCCGGCCTTCACCCGCCCGGGGCTGGAACTGGCCACGCAGATGATCCTGGACCTCTGCGGCGGAGAGCCCTCCAAGGTGGTCGAGGCCGGCGCGGTGCCGGATACCACGCGCGCCTATCGCCTGGACCCCGCCCGCACCGCCAGCCTGGTCGGCCTGGACATCCCGGCGGACACGCAGCGCGCGACCTTGACCGCCCTCGGCTTCCGGATGGAGGGCGACATGGCCCATGTCCCCTCCTGGCGCCCCGACGTGCTGGGCGAGGCCGACCTGGTCGAGGAAATCGCCCGCATCGCCAGCCTGACCCGGCTGCAAGGCCAGCCCCTGCCGCGCCCGCGCCCCGGCGTGCCGCAGCCGGTGCTGACGCCCCTGCAGGTCCGCGAAAAGGCCGCGCGGCGGCAGACGGCGGCGCTTGGCTATAACGAATGCGTCACCTACAGCTTCATCGACAAGCCCTCGGCCGAACTGTTCGGCGGCGGCGCGGATGCGGTTCGTGTGGAAAACCCCATCAGCAGCGAGATGACGCATCTGCGCCCCGACCTGCTGCCGGGCCTGTTGTCCGCCGCCGCCCGCAACCAGGCGCGCGGCTTCGCGGATCTCGCGCTGTTCGAGCTTGGCCCCGTCTTCGCAGGCGGCGAACCGGGCGAGCAGGCCACGCAAATCTCGGGCCTTATGATCGGCCATACCGCCCCGCGCGATCCCTTCGGCAGCCGCCGCAAGGTCGATCTTTACGACGCCAAGGCCGATGCCGAGGCCGTGCTGGCCACCCTCGGGTCGCCCGCCAAGGTGCAGGTGAACCGCAAGCTGGATCCCTGGTGGCATCCGGGCCGCGCGGGCAACATCGCGCTTGGCCCGAACGTGCTGGCGACATTCGGGGAAATCCACCCCCGTATCCTGCGCGCCTTCGACGTGAAGGGGCCGGCCGTGGCCTTCACCGTCCGCATCGCCAACGTGCCCTTCCCCAAGACCCGCACGGCGACGCGTCCCGCGCTGGCCATCTCGGAACTGCAAGCCGTGGAACGCGACTTCGCCTTTGTCGTCGATCCGCAGGTCGAGGCGCTGACCCTGGTCAACGCCGCCGCCGGGGCCGACAAGGCGCTGATCGACAGCGTGACGGTCTTCGACCAGTTCACCGGGCTGGAAGGTGGCAGGAAGTCCATCGCCATCACCGCCCGCCTGCAACCGCGCGACAAGACCCTGACGGACGCGGAAATCGAGGCCGTCAGCCAGAAGATCATCGACAAGGTGCAAAAGGCCACCGGCGGCACCCTGCGCGCCTGATCCTTCATCTTGGCTTAAATATCCTCGGGGGGTCCGGGGGGCGAAGCGCCCCCGGCCTTCGCGGGACGCAATTCCGCCACCACGAACAGCCGCAGCGCGGTCGCCAATCCCACCTCGGGCGGCCGGGCATGGTCGATCCGGCCGATCAGCTCCGCCCGCGTCATGCCGCGCGCGCGGGCGGCCTCGGCCACGCCGCGCCAGAACGCGTCCTCCAGTGAGACCGAGGTCCGGTGCCCGTCGATGGTGACCGACCGCTTGACCGGCGGTGTCATGGGCGGCAGGTCAATCATCTTCGCAGGCATCGTCGCGGCGATGCGCGTCGAGGATGCGGGCGGCACGGTCCGCTTCGGCCTCTCGCGCCTCGCGCACGGGCTTCGCCTCGCCGAACCTGGCCGCGTTCACGTCGCCCGCCGCGCGTTTCGCATCGCGGTCGCGCTGCTTGCGGGCCTGGCGCAGGTTGATGATCTTGGTCATGCGGGTCCAATGGAAGAGGGCGCAGTCATCATACCGCGCCCCATCCCGATACGGTCAAGCGGCGATCAGCCCTTGGGGCTGATCATGTCCTCGGGGCGGACGACGCGGTCGAAGGTCTCGCCATCGACAAAGCCCAGGGCGATGGCTTCCTCGCGCAGGGTGGTGCCGTTCTTGTGGGCGGTCTTGGCGACCTTGGTGGCGTTGTCATAGCCGATGGTCGGCGCCAGCGCCGTCACCAGCATCAGCGATTCCTTCATCAGCTTCTCGATCCGCGCCACATTGGCCTGCGTGCCCACCACCATGTTGTCGGTGAAGCTGCCCGCCGCGTCGCCCAGAAGCTGCATGGATTGCAGCACGTTATAGGACATCATCGGGTTATAGACGTTCAGTTCGAAATGCCCCTGCGACCCGGCGAAACCGATGGCGGCATCGTTGCCCATGACATGCGCGCAGACCATGGTCAGCGCCTCGGCCTGGGTCGGGTTGACCTTGCCCGGCATGATCGACGACCCCGGCTCGTTTTCCGGCAGGATCAGTTCGCCCAGGCCGGAACGCGGGCCGGACCCCAGCAGGCGCATGTCGTTGGCGATCTTGAAGAGCGACGCCGCCACCGTCTTCAGCGCGCCCGAGAAGAAGACCATCGCGTCATGCGCGGCCAGGGCCTCGAACTTGTTCGGTGCGGTGACGAAGGGCAGGCCGGTGATCGTGGCGATCTCCGCCGCGATGGCGGTATCCCAACCCTTCTTCGTGTTCAGCCCGGTGCCGACGGCGGTGCCGCCCTGGGCCAGTTCATAGATGTCGGTCAGGGCCAGCTTGACCCGCTCGATCCCCTTGGCGACCTGATGGGCATAGCCGCCGAATTCCTGGCCCAGCGTCAGCGGCGTCGCGTCCTGCGTATGGGTGCGGCCGATCTTGATGATGTCCTTGAATTCCTGCGCCTTGGCGTCCAGGGCCGCGTGCAGCTTTTCCAGCCCGGGGATCAGCGTGTCGCGCGCCATCATGCCGATGGCCACGTGCATCGCCGTCGGGAAGGTGTCGTTCGAGGACTGGCCCATGTTCACATGGTCGTTCGGATGGACCGGCTTCTTGCTGCCCATCTCGCCGCCCAGGATCTCGATGGCGCGGTTGCTGATCACCTCGTTCGCGTTCATGTTCGACTGGGTGCCCGACCCCGTCTGCCAGACCACCAGCGGGAAGTTGTCGTCGAACTTGCCCTCGAACACCTCGGTCGCGGCCTGTTCCATGGCCTTGCCGATGGCGGGGTCCAGGTCGCCATTGGCCTGGTTCACCCGCGCCGCCGCCAGCTTGATCGCGCCAAGCGCGCGGATGATCGCGACGGGCTGGCGTTCCCAGCCGATGGGAAAGTTTTGGATGGACCGCTGCGTCTGCGCGCCCCAGTATTTGCTGGCGTCAACCTCCAGCGGGCCGAAGCTGTCGGTCTCGATGCGGGTCTTGGTCATGGAAAGGCTCCCTCGCGGTTTGGCGCGGTTCTAGCGGGCGAGGGTCGGATAGGCAATCGGTATGCAACGGTATGCCTAAACCGCCGCGAGGGCATCCATGGCCCGCCGCAGGGCATCATCCTGGCCTTGCAAGGGCAGGATCGGGCGCGGGGGCTGCGCCTCAGTCAGGCCCAGCAGGGTCGCCGCGCGGTGAACGACGCGAAAGCTGCCGACCTTGCGGAACAGATCCCACATCGGCTGGAATGCCGCGTCGATCCGTGCGCTTTCGGCGGCGTCGCCCGATTGCGCAGCGCGGACAAGGCGCAGCATCTCGGCGGGCCAGGTTCCGGCGGCCACGCTGTAGAATGCATCGGCGCCCGCCAGCATCGCCCCCCTGCACCCCCAGTCGGCGCTGTAGCCGACCGAGAATCCCCGGGGCAGGCAGGCGCGCAGATCGGCGATCTCGCCTGCGACATCGCCATCCGTGGGAAGCGGCATCTTGACCGCCCGGATCGTCGGAATCGCCGCAAGGCGGACCAGCAGGTCGGCGGTAAAGGTGAAATGCGTCGTCGTCGGGTTGTTGTAGATGCAGATCGGCAGGTCGCTGGCCTCGGCGATGGCTGCGTAATGGGCCAAGACCTCGTCCCCGGTCAGCGGGGTATAGGAGATGGGCGCGACCAGCAGCGCATTGGCACCGCTATCCTGGGCATGACGGGCCAGCGAGACCGCCGTATCCGTGCGCAGGGCGCCCACGCCGACGATGACCGGCACCTGGCCGCCGATCTGGGCCACCGTTTCCTCGGCCACGGCGCGGCGCTGGCCGGGATCCAGATAGGCATAGCCGCCGGTGCTTCCCAGCACGCAGATCGAATCGACCTGCGCGTCTGCGGTCCGGCGCAGGATCGCGCGCAGGTCGGCGCGGCAAAGGGTGCCGTCAGGATCGGTCGGGGTGATCGGAAAGGCGGAAAGGCCGTGAAAAGGGCGCATGGTGATCCTTGCGGTTGTCGCGGACAGAAGGTCACGCGGCAACCGCAATGGCAAGCGTCAGGCGAACAGCATCCCGTCCAACTCGTTCCCCGCCTCGTCCACCGGGTGGCACCAGACGCGGAAGCCGGTCAGGACATGGGGGCCGAAGCTGTTGATCAGCGGCACGTCCGCCGCGTCCATGCCGCGGGCGACCACCACGCGGCCGATGCGGCGCTGGTTGTTACGGGGATCGAAAGTCCACCACTTGCCGCCCAGGAAGACCTCGATCCAGGCGGCGAAATCCATGGGCGCGGCGGCGGCAGGCACGCCGATGTCGCCCACATAGCCGTTGACGTAGCGCGCCGGGATGTTCAGCGCCCGCAGATAGGCCAGCGCCAGATGCGCGAAGTCGCGGCAGACGCCGGTGCCGTCGTTGCGCGCGCTGTGGGCGGTGCGGAACTGCGAGGCGAGACCATAGTTGAAGGCCAGCCTGCCGTTGACGTGATCGACGATATGCTGGACCCGGTTCCAGCCCGGCGCGACCTGGCCGAACAGGGCCCAGGCCTCGTCGCTGACCAGGTCGGTCTCGACATAGCGGGAGGCGGTCAGGAAGCCCAGGACTTCGGAAGGCAAGGCCTCGACCGGCCATTCGGCGGCGCCGAAGTCGGCCTCGTCGCGCGTGCCGGGGTCGTTGATGGTGATGTCGCTGTAAAGCGTGAAAGCCCCCGCCGGCGCCACCATGCGCCGGCAGATATTGCCGAAGCGGTCCACATAGCTCTGGACCGGGACAGGGGGCGTCGTCCTGAAATCCTCGGGGAGGACATAGTCGCGGTGCCGCGCCGCTTCCGGCGTGGTCAGGCCGATCAGGGGCGTGGCCTGCGGCACCTCGATCGTCATCTCGTGCCCGATCCGGATGCGCATCAGGCGACCGTCGCGTCCATCGTGACCTCGGCGTTCAGCAGCTTGGAAATGGGGCAGCCCGCCTTGGCCTTCTGGGCCAGATCCTCGATCCGCGCGCGGTCGCCGTCGGCCGAGATGCGGGTGACCAGATGCGCCCTGGTCACGGTGAAGCCGTCGCCGTCGTTTTCCAGCGTGATCTTCGAGGTCGTCTGGATGGCGATGCCGCCGATCCCCGCCTGGGTCAGCATGTTGGACAGGGCCATGCTGAAGCAGGCGGCATGCGCCGCGCCGATCAGTTCCTCGGGGTTGGTGCCGGGTTCGTCGGCGAAGCGGGTGTTGAAGCCATAAGGCAGGGCGTCCAGCGCCCCCGACTGGGTCGAGACCGTGCCCTTGCCGTCCTTCAGTCCGCCTTGCCATTCGGCCGATCCGCTGCGTGTGAACATGCCTTGCCCTTCCTGCGTTCATGCTGTCGCACGCCGAACGCCGGGGGCAAGGCTTCGGTTCAGATTTCAGCGGTTCGGGAACAGCCGCTGGTGTTCGGCGATGGCAAAGCGGTCGGTCATGCCTGCGACGTAGTCAAGAACGACACGGGCGCATTGCGTCTCGTCCCCGGCCTCACGCGCGACCTGGCACCAGTGGTCGGGCATCTGGCCGGGATCGTGCAGGAACAGCGGGAACAGGTCGTTCAGCATGGCGGTGACGTTTGTGCGCTCTACCACCACGGAAGGGGCGCGATACATGCGCGTGAACAGGAAGGACTTGATTGCCTTGATGTTTTGATACAGCGGCTTGGAAAAGCGGATGATCGGCCCGTCCATGTCGCGGATTTCCTGGGCCGATTGCGGCTGCAATCCGGCCAGGCGGTTCTGGGCCACGGCGATCACGTCCTCGACCATCACGCCGAACACGCGGCGCAGCGCCTCGTACCGGCGGCGGGTGGGGTCGAGGCCGGGATAAAGGCGGTCAACCTCGGCGAAGGCGGGGCCGACGACGGGCAGTTCGGCCAGCTCATCCTCGGTGAACAGTTCGGCGCGAAGGCCGTCGTGCAGGTCGTGGTGGTTATAGGCCACGTCGTCGGCAACGGCGGCCACCTGAGCCTCGGCGCTGGCATTGGTGTGCAGTTCCAGATCCCAGGCGGCGTTCACCTCGGCCAGGGCATAGGGCAGGGGGCCGGTGACGGGGCCGTTGTGCTTGGCGATGCCCTCCAGCGCCTCCCAGGTCAGGTTCAGCCCGTCGAAATCGGCGTAGTGCCGTTCCAGCCGGGTGACGATCCGCAGGGCCTGCGCGTTGTGGTCGAAGCCGCCATAGGGTTCCATCAGCGCGGCCAGCGCGTCTTCCCCGGTATGGCCAAAGGGCGGGTGGCCCAGGTCATGCGCCAAGGCCACGGTTTCGGCCAGGTCCGTGTTCAGGCCAAGTGCGCCGGCGATGGTGCGGGCGACCTGGGCCACCTCGATCGTGTGGGTCAGGCGGGTGCGGAAATAATCGCCGCGATAGGCTTCGCCGTCATGTTCGACGAAGACCTGGGTCTTGTGCTTCAGGCGGCGGAAGGCGCTGGAATGGATGATGCGGTCGCGGTCGCGCTGCCAGGGGCTGCGGAAGGTGGACATCCGTTCGGGGTGCAGCCGCCCGCGGCTGGCTTCGGGGTGGCAGGCATAGGGCGCGATCACGGGGGCAGGGCCTTCCTTGCAACAGGTGCTGTGGACCCTATATTTAGGGCCTGCTGACGAAAACGGGAACGCCCCATGAACCTGCCGCCGAAAGTCACCGAACGCGCCTTTGCCCGCCTGGCCGAGATCAACGATTCGGGCGAGGCCAAGCCCCTGCGCGTGGCCGTGGCGGGCGGCGGCTGTTCCGGTTTCCAATACGACATCCGCCTGGACCGGGCCGAGGCCGACGACCTGGTGCTGGAAGGCGGGGGGCAGAAGGTCGTGGTCGATCCGGTGTCGCTGCCCTATCTGGCGGGCGCGACCATCGACTTTGCCGATGAGCTGATCGGGGCGCGCTTTGTCATCGACAATCCCAACGCCTCCAGCAGCTGCGGCTGCGGCACGTCGTTTTCAATCTAAGGGGCAAACCTTGCTGCGGGTGTCCAGTTCCGTCTCGATCCGGCGCAGGCCGGGGGCGGGCAGGCGGTTGAAGTCGCTTTGCGGAAAGGTGTCGAAGTCGTCGCGCAGATCCTGAAGCCCCGGCGCGGGCAGAAGGTTCAGCGCCTTTCGGTCCTTTTCGTCGCGTTCTTCGATTTCGGTCGTAAGGGTCAGGGCCTGGCAGATGTCCAGCGGCCCAAGGGACGCAACCCTGACCTGCCCGCCGCTTTCGATCAGCCGGATGATATGGCCCTGCCTGCGCGCGACGCCCGCCTCGAAGGTCAGGGGCTGGTTCAGGGCGATCCATCCGGTTTCCGGGCCGAACAGCGCATCCTCGCCCTGCCACTCCTCGCCATGGGCAAAGCGGACGGCCCATGTCCCTGGCGGCACCAGCAGGCGGAAGAACGCGCCGCCGTGGATATAGCCCACCATCACCGGATCGCCGCTGTCCGCCGGGGCCAGGAAGACGACATAATCCTGCCCCGGCATGGTCTTGACCACCAGCGGCAGGGTCGCGGGCAAGCCGCTGCGGTTCCACATCAGGCCCGCGCGCGGGTGGTCCTGGGCCCAGGCGGGCAGGGCCAGGGCGATCAGCATCAGCAGGGCGAGCAGGCGGCGCATGGGATGAACGTAAGCATCCCGCCCCCCGTTGCCAATCGCGGGGCGGCGGATAAAGATGCGGCCATGAAAATCGCGACATTCAACATCAACGGCGTCAAGGCCCGGATCCAGGCGCTGACCGACTGGCTGGCCGGATCGGCGGCCGATCTGGTCGTCCTGCAGGAAATCAAGTCGGTGGACGAGGGCTTTCCCCGCCAGCATTTCGAGGATCTGGGCTGGACCGTCGAAACCCACGGGCAAAAGGGCTTCAACGGCGTGGCGATCCTGTCCCGGTTGCCGCTGGAGGACGTGACGCGCGGCCTGCCCGGCGACGACACGGACGAACAGGCCCGTTACATCGAGGCGACGGTGGTGGGCACCCAGGCCGTGCGCATCGCGGGCCTTTATCTGCCGAACGGCAATCCCGCGCCGGGGCCGAAATACGATTACAAGCTGGCCTGGATGGAACGCCTGCGCCAGCGCGGGCTGGACCTGCTGGCAAGCGAGATGCCGGTGGTGATGCTTGGCGATTTCAACATCATCCCCGAACCCCGCGACGCCGCCCGCCCGCAGGCCTGGGTGGAAGACGCGCTGTTTTTGCCCGAAAGCCGCGCGGCCTTCCGCCGGATCGTGAACCAGGGTTGGACGGACGCCGTGCGCATCCGCGACCCCTGGGCCACGCGCGGGCCGTTCACCTTCTGGGATTACCAGGCCGGATCCTGGTCGCGCGACGACGGCATCCGCATCGACCACCTGCTGCTGTCGCCGCAGGCCGCCGACCTGCTGGTCGAAACCGGCATCGACAAGGACGCCCGCGCGGGCGAAAAGCCCAGCGACCACGTGCCCGTCTGGGTCAGGCTGGCCGCCTAGAGCACCAGCACGCCCGAATGCTTGGCCTTGTGTTCGGGTTCGACATGGATGGTGATCTGCGCGTCGTCCAGGCGGTTCTTCAGCGCGGCCTCGATCCGGTCGCAGATCGCGTGGGCCTCGGATACCGAGGTTTCGCCGTCCACGACCAGGTGGAAGTCGATAAAGGTCATGCTGCCGGCGTGGCGGGTGCGCAGGTCATGGGCCTCGATCGCGCCATGCGCCTGGTCCGAGATGGTGCTGCGGATCGCGGTCAGCATGTCGTCGGGCACCGCCTCGTCCATCAGCCCGCCCAGCGATGCCGTCATCACCTTCCACCCCGACCACAGGATGTTGACCGCGACCACCGCCGCCAGGATCGGGTCCAGGATCGCGTAGCCTGTCACGATCGCCAGCAGCACGCCCACGATCACCCCGCCCGAGGTGACGACATCGGACAGCAGGTGCTTGCCGTCGGCCACCAGCGCCGGCGATTTCAGCCTGCGGCCCTGGCTCAGCAGCACCCAGCACCAGGCCGCGTTGACCGCGCTGGCCGCGACGTTGATCAGCAGGCCTTCCAGCGGCGCATCCAGCGGACGGGGCGCCATAATGCCGTGAAAGGCTTCCTCCAGGATCAGCAGGGCGGCGACGATGATCATCACGCCTTCCAGCACGGCGGACAGGAACTCGGCCTTGTGGTGGCCATAAGGGTGGCTCTGGTCGGCGGGCCGCTGGGCGATGCGGATCGCGACCAGCGCGGCAAGGGCGGTGGCGACGTTGACGGTGCTTTCCAGCGCGTCGGACAACAGCGCCACTGATCCCGTCACCTGCCAGGCCAGCGTCTTGAGGCCAAGCACGACGATGCCGACCGCGATGCTGCCAAGGGCGATCTTCAAGGTGCGGTTCATGGCGACGGTCCTTCGATGCTGCCCCTCCCGTCGGGGCGCATCTGTCAGACTATGGCGTCAGTTGCAACTGGAAAGGGCGGTGGACCTTGCGCCGCCACGTCGTCGGCGGGCCGATGCCTGCCCTTGCCCCTTGCCAGGATCAGCGGGTGCCCTGCCTTCCAGGCGCGGCCCCGATGCTGCGGGGACCGCGCGGCGCGCAGGGGTCAGCGGTCGCCGTCGTCGGGATATTCGTCGTCGTCCCCGAAGCGGGCGTCGTCGGCATATTCGTCCTCGCCCTCGCCCACGTATTTGGCGCTGAGGGCGATGGAATGGTTGTCATGCGTCGGATCCATGACCACGTCCGAGGGGATCTCTCCGGCCAGCCATTCGCGCAATTCCTCGCGGATCTCGGACGGCTCCTGGCCCGTCGCCTCGGCCAGATAGGCCACGAAGGCGCGCTGGTCGCCGTCGATCTCGTCCAGGTCGGACTCGTCCACCTCGGGCCATTTCTCCACGATCGCCTCGTAGAAGGCGGCCCAGTTCTGTTGCACGTGCTGCCATTTCATCAGTATCCGCCTCCCATCGAGGATTGTGCCCATGTCGCGATGCCGGTGATGTCCTCTCCGACGCCTGCGACCGTGTTGCAGCCAGCCAGCACCATGCAGGCCAGCAGCGTTCCTATCACTGCTCTCATTTCTCTGCCTCCTGCCACCACAGCTCGGGCATGAAGCCCGGCCAATCTCCGTAAAGTGGCGTTGTCCGGGCAGGATAACGCAGGTCCGCGGCATGGGCCAGCCGCGAGACCGGCGAGAACCCGACCGGCACCACATAACGCCCCGCGGTCAGGATTCGATCCAAGGCACGGACGGCGGCGGCAAAATCTTCGGAAGTTCGCGAATTCACCATGGTAGCGATGACCGCTTCCGCAGCCGGGCTTTTCATCCCCATCCAGTTGCGGCTGCCCGGCTGGTCGGCGGCAACCGACCCCCAATACAGCAACTGTTCGTTCCCCGGCGACAGCGACAGCGCGCGTTCGTACCAGGTCATGTCGAACTGGAATTCGTTGGTGCGCTGCACGAACTGCGCCGCATCCAGCAGCGTGATGCGCGCCTGCATCCCCAGGTTCCGCAAGGCCTGCACATAGATGTCGGCGATCTGCTGGGTTTCGGACGCGGTGCGCATGGCGGTGCCCGACTGGTTCAGCAGGATCTCGAAGGCGAAGGGGCGGCCTTCCGCGTTCTGCAACACGCCGTCGCGCACTGTCCAGCCCGCCTCCTCCAGCAGGGCGATGGCACGGCGCAAGCCCGCGCGGTCCAGGGCTCGGTCCGACCCCTCGGGCAGGGTGTAGCCCTCGATGGTGCCGGGGGGCAGGTCGGCAGCGAAGGGGGCCAGCAACGCGGCCTCGCGCCCCGTGGCGGGGCCGGGCTGCATGGCAAGGTCGCTGTTGGCGAAATAGGACGTGATGCGCCGGTCCTTGCCGCCGTTCAGCGTGGCGTTGATGAAACGGAAGTTGAAGGCTTCGATCATTGCCTGCCGCACGCGCCAGTCGGAAAACAGCGGGTTGCGGGTGTTCATCACCAGCCCCATGATCCCGGAGGGGCGGCCATTGGGGATCTCGGACTTCACGGCATCGCCGCGCTGCATCAGCGGGAAGCCGTATTCTGTTTCCCACTTGAGCCCGGACAGTTCCCGCCAGACCGTGACCTCGCCCGCCTTGAAGGCCTCGAACATGGCATTGGCATCGCCGAAGTAATCGTAGCGGATCACATCCAGGTTGTTGCGCCCCCGGTTCACCGCCAGATTCTTGCCCCAGTAATCGGGATTGCGGCGGAAGGTGATGGACCTGCCGGGATCCACGCGGTCCACCACATAGGGCCCGGATCCGACCGGCGGCTCCAGGCTGGAGGCCGAGAAATCCTTGCCCTCCCATTGCGCCTTCTTCAGGATCGGGCGCAGGCCCATCAGCATCGGCAGTTCCCGGTCAGTTTCCGTGAAGGTGATGCGCAGGCTACGTTCGCCCACCTGCTCCATCTTCGCGACCTTGGCCCAGGCGGCGTGATAGCGCGGATGGCCCTGGGTGCCCAAGGTCTCGAAGGACCACATCACGTCGGCCACCGTGACGGGGCTGCCGTCGGAAAAGCGGGCCTCGGGGCGCAGGGTGAATTCGATCCAGGATCGGTCGGGCGCGGTCTCGACGGACTGCGCCAGCAGACCATACAGGGTGAAGGGCTCGTCCAGGCTGCGATACATCAGCGTCTCGGCCACATGGACGCCGGTTGCATATGCAGCATTGCCCTTCAGAACCCAGGGCTTCAGCGAATCGAACCCGCCGGGTTCCGCCAGGCGAATCATTCCGCCTTGCGGCGCGTCAGGATTGACATAGGGAAGCGCGGTGAATCCTTCGGATAGCGCCGGTTCGCCATACATGGCAAGGGCATGGACCGCTTCGGCACGCGCCGAAAGCGGCAATGATGCAACACCTGAAAAAGCCCCCAAAATCAGGCACAAGGCGCGCATAGTCGCGGATTTGTTAAGGTTTCTTAAGATTTTCATCGCCCGACTGCCCGATTTTCTTGTTTTCGATACAAATTCAACTGACTCGGCCGAAGATCGTCAATGGCAGGTGAGACTTATTCGTTGGACTCTGGCGGGCTTTGGCGTATAAATACCTTACTGCTCGATAGGTTTCTTGCCTGTATGAAACCTGCCTCATGACTGCGCCCGCCTTGTGCGGGCGTTTTTTTTTGCCCATGCTGCACCTGCAAACCGGGTCTTTTAACGGCTCCCGGTCATCACGGGCAACAGGTGCGAGGCATGATGTTCGAGAGATTTCTAGGCGGTAAAACGGCAATCGTGACGGGTTCCAACTCGGGCATCGGGCTTGGGGTGGCGCGCCAGTTGGCCAGGGCCGGGGCCGAGATCGTCCTGAACAGCTTCACCGACCGCCCCGAGGATCATGCGCTGGCCCAGAATCTGGCTGAGGAACATGGCGTAAACGTCCGGTATATCAAGGCGGATATGTCCAAGGGCGACGAATGCCGCGCCCTGATCGCGCAGGCAGGCCGCTGCGACATCCTGGTCAACAATGCGGGCATCCAGCATGTCGCGTCGATTCCCGACTTCCCGGTCGAAAAGTGGGACGCGATCATCGCGATCAACCTGACCTCGGCCTTCCACACCACCGCGGCGGCCCTGCCGATGATGCGCGCCGCAGGCTGGGGCCGGGTCGTCAACATCGCCTCGGCCCACGGGTTGACGGCCAGCGCCTTCAAGTCGGCCTATGTCGCGGCCAAGCATGGAATCGTGGGCCTGACCAAGGTGACGGCGCTGGAAACCGCGCAGGAACAGATCACCTGCAACGCCATCTGCCCCGGCTATGTCCTGACCCCCCTGGTCGAGGCGCAGATCCCCGACACCATGAAGGAATACAACATGACGCGCGACGAGGTGATCCGCAACGTCATGCTGCAACGCCAGCCGTCCAAGGAATTCGCCACGGTCGAGCAGATGGGCGACACGGCGGTCTTCCTGTGCAGCGACGCGGCGGCCCAGATCACCGGCACCACGATCAGCGTGGACGGCGGCTGGACGGCGCTTTAGGCGCAGCCCTCGCAAAAGCGGCGGATGCGGGCCACCGCTTCGGTCAGTTGCTGGTCGCTGGTGGCGTAAGAGATGCGGAAATGCGGGGACAGGCCAAAGGCCGCCCCGAAGACCACCGCCACGCCCGTTTCCTCCAGCAGGGCGTTGGCGAAGGCCTCGTCGTCGCTGATGGCGGTCCCTGCGGCCGAGGTCTTGCCGATCAGCCCTTTGATCGACGGATAGACATAGAAGGCCCCTTGGGGAGTCGGGCATTCGATGCCGGGGCAGGCGTTCAGCCCCGCCACTACCAGGTCGCGGCGGCGCTGGAAGACGGCGCGGCTTTCGGTGACGTAATCCTGCGGCCCGTTCAGCGCCGCCTCAGCCGCATATTGGCTGATCGAGCAGGGGTTGGACGTGGACTGCGATTGCAGCTTGGCCATGGCCTTGATCAGCGATTCGGGCGCGGCCCCATAGCCGATGCGCCAGCCGGTCATGGCATAGGCCTTGCTGACGCCGTTCATCGTCAGCGTGCGGTCCTTCAGACGGGGCTCGATTTGTGCGGGGGTCACGAACTCGAACCCGTCGAAGACCAGGTGTTCATAGATGTCGTCGGACAGAACCCAGACCTGCGGATGGCGCAGCAGCACATCGGTCAGCGCCTCCATCGCCGCCCGGTCATAGCCCGCGCCGGACGGGTTGGACGGCGAATTAAGGATCAGCCATTTGGTGCGCGGCGTGATCGCGGCCTCCAGCGCCTCCGGCGTCAGGCGGAAGCCCTGGTCCAGGCCGCATTCGACCACGACCGGCGTCCCGCCCGCCAGCATCACCATGTCGGGATAGCTGACCCAATAGGGCGCAGGGATGATGACCTCGTCGCCTTCGTCCAGCGTGGCCAGCAGCGCGTTGAACAGGATCTGCTTGCCGCCCGTGCCGACGGTGATCTGCGAAGGGGCATAGTCCAGCCCGTTTTCCCGCGCGAACTTGTCGCAGATCGCGCGCTTCAGCGACGGCGTGCCGTCCACGGCGGTATAGCGCGTGTGGCCCGCGTCGATGGCGGCCTTGGCGGCGTCGCGGATATGGGCGGGCGTGTCGAAGTCAGGCTCGCCCGCCGACAGGCCGATGATGTCGCGGCCCTGGGCGCGCAGTTCTGCCGCGCGGGTGGTCATCGCAATGGTGGGCGAGGGCTTGATGCGGGACAGGCGGTCGGACAGAAAACCCATGGGCGGCCTCGGCGGTTTGAATGGCGTCGCCGCATGGCTTATGCTGCCCGGACCGCGACGACAAGCGCGCCGGAAAGGACAAAGAATGATCGAATCGCCTGAAATCCGCCTGCGCCGCCTGACCATGCGCAGTTGGCGCAGGGGCATGAAGGAAATGGACCTGATCCTGGGCCATTTCGCCGATGGCCCCCTCGCCCAACTGTCGCCCGCCGATCTGGACGCCTACGAGGCCGTGCTGGCCGAGAACGACCAGGATCTGTACCTGTGGGTCACGGCCCGCGTGAATGGCGGCGACAATCGCGGCCCGGCGGGGATTGCCGCGATGCTGGACAGGATCGCAACCCATGCGGCGGAACGGCTGCGGCCCGTTCGCTAAAATTTTCCCAAACATCTTGCGGAAGTTGTGTTGCATTAACTGAAGATTTTGGATTTTGCGGCAATGTCGGGTCATGACGAACAAATCAGGATCGCCAGACGCCATGATTTCCCCCGCGCCCCGCGATATGCGCCCCCAAGCCGATGTCCAGGCCCTGCCGGACCTGGCCGACACGACCGAGGCCTATCTGGAATCCCTACAACTGCTGGAGCGTTTGCACCGGCTGATGCTGGATCTGGTCAAGGATGAATTTGAACGCCTGGGCCAGCACGACCTGACCCCGGTCCAGGCGATGATCCTTTACAACCTTGGCGGGGCCGAGGTGTCGGCGGGCGAATTGCGGTCCCGCGGCATGTATCAGGGATCGAATGTCAGCTATAACCTGAAGAAGCTGGTGACGATGGGCTATGTCCATCACGAACGCAGCGACCTGGACCGCCGGTCGGTTCGCGTCAAGCTGACCGACGAAGGGCAGGCCATCCGCGACATGGTTCACCGCCTGTTCCTGCGCCATGCCGAGGGGCTGGCCATGTCCGGCGTGCTGGAAGACCCGCCCCTGGAGCAGGTCAACTTGCAAAGCCGCCGGATCGAGCGGTTCTGGCTGGAACAGATCCGCTATATCTATTGACGCGCCTTACCAGTGGCCGGTGTTCGCCATGCTGGCCCAGGGTTCCGCCGGGGGCAGGGGGTCGCCTTCCTGCAGCAGCTCGATCGAGATGTTGTCGGGGCTGCGCACGAAGGCCATGTGCCCGTCACGCGGCGGCCGGTTGATGGTGACGCCCGCATCCATCAGCCGCTGGCACAGGTCATAGATGTTGCCGACGCGATAGGCCAGGTGGCCGAAGTGCCGGCTGTCCGAGGGCAGGCCTTCGTCGCCGTCCCAGTTATGGGTCAGTTCGACCGGGCATTCCGGCTGGCCCGGCGGGGCCATGAAGACCAGCGTGAAGCGGCCCTTGTCGTTGGCGATGCGGCGCGTTTCCTCCAGCCCCAGCAGCTTGAAGAAGGCCATGGTCTTGTCCAGGTCGGCGACGCGGACCATGGTGTGCAGATAGCGGATATTCATGGGGATCTCCTTGTCTTGCTGCGGATCAGCGGCAGCTTGGCACGGCGCGCGGCGGGGTGCAAACCGCCCTAGCGGCGGCGCAGGTATTCAAACAGAACGCAACCGGGGTCCGCGGCGCGCAGCGGGACGGAACCCAGGCAATGCCAGTCGTTCTTGTCGAAGTCCGGGAAAAAGGCGTCGGCATCCGGCACGGCCAGGTCCACCTCGGTCAGCAGCAGCCGGTCCGCCACCGGCAGCAGGGCGCGATAGATGCCCGCCCCGCCGATGCCATAGACGCGGCGATGGCCCGCCTGATGCGCGTGATCGACGGCCGCAGCGGGCCAGGGGAAGACCTGCTCGGCAACCGCCGGGTCCGCCGAGACCACCAGGTTCAGCCGGTTCTTCAAGGGTTTGACCGGCAGGCTGTCCCAGGTCTTGCGGCCCATGATCACGGCGCCGCCAGTGGTTTCGCGCTGGAAGAAGGCCAGATCCTCGGGGGCGCGCCAGGGGATGTCGTTGTCCTTGCCGATGGCACCGTTGCGGTCGCGGGCTGCGATCAGGGTTAGCATCTCACACCGCCACCGGGGCCTTGATGGCCGGATCGGGATCATAGTTCAGGATCTCGAAATCCTCATAGCGGAAGTCGAAGATCGACCCGACCTGACGCCGCAGGCGCAGCTGGGGCAGGGGCTTCGGGGTCCGCGCAAGCTGGGTCTGCACCTGATCCAGGTGGTTGGAATAGATATGCGCATCGCCGATGGAATGGATGAAATCCCCCGGCTGATACCCCGTCACATGCGCCAGAATCACCTGCAACAGCGCATAGGAGGCGATGTTGAACGGCACCCCCAGGAACATGTCCGCCGACCGCTGATACAGTTGCAGATGCAGCCTGCCCCCCAGGATCCGCACTTGCCACAGCGTATGGCAGGGCGGCAGCGCCATGTCCGGCACATCCCCGGGGTTCCAGGCCGAGACGATCAGGCGGCGCGAATCCGGCGTCCTGCGGATCGCGTCCACCAGGTCCGCGATCTGATCCACATGGCCCGCGAAGAACAGCGGGCGGCCATCGGCATCCAGTCCGCTGGGCACCAGCTTCGGGAAGTGCCGCCACTGGCGGCCATAGACCGGACCCAGGTCGCCATTCTCGTCCGCCCATTCGTCCCAGATCGAGACGCCGTTATCCTGCAAGTACCGGATGTTCGTGTCGCCCGACAGGAACCACAGAAGCTCGTGGATGATCGACTTGAGGTGCAGCTTCTTGGTCGTGACCAGCGGAAAGCCCTCGGCCAGGGGGTATCGGCATTGCAACCCGAAATGGCTGATCGTGCCGGTCCCGGTCCGGTCCGTGCTTTCCTGCCCTTGTTCCAGAACCGTCCGCAGCGCGTCGTGATACTGCCGCATGTCACACGTCCAGTTCTTCGGCGAAGCGCGCGTTTTCCTGGATATATTCAAAGCGCAGTTCGGGCTTCTTGCCCATCAGCCGTTCGACCAGATCGCCGGTCTCGCCGCCTTCGTCATCGTCGATGCTGACCCGGATCAGCTTGCGCGTCTTGGGGTTCATCGTCGTGTCCTTCAGATCCTTGGCGTCCATCTCGCCCAGACCCTTGAAGCGTTGCACGTCGATCTTGCCCTTGCCGCCCAAGCCCTTGGCCAGCATCCGTTCCTTCTCGGCATCATCCGCGACATAGACGCGATGCGCCCCCTGGGTCAGCCGGTAAAGCGGTGGGCAGGCGAGATAAAGATGCCCCTTGTCGATCATCGGCCGCATCTGCGTGAAGAAGAAGGTCATCAGCAGCGACGCGATATGGGCGCCGTCCACGTCGGCATCGGTCATGATGATGACCTTGTCATAGCGCAGATCATCGACATTGAACTTGGATCCGATACCGACGCCAAGGGCCTGACAAAGATCGTTGATTTCCTGGTTGGCGCCCATCTTGCTGGACGCCGCGCCCAGCACGTTCAGGATCTTGCCGCGCAAGGGCAGCAGCGCCTGGTTGGTGCGGTCGCGCGCCATCTTGGCGCTGCCGCCCGCGCTGTCGCCCTCGACGATGAACAGTTCGGTGCCTTCGCGGCTGGTGGCGCTGCAATCGACCAGCTTGCCCGGCAGGCGCAGCTTCTTGGTGGCCGTCTTGCGGGCGGTTTCCTTTTCCTGCCTGCGGCGCAGGCGCTCCTCGGCCCGCAGCACAAGGAAGTCCAGGATCGCGCCCGCTGATTTGGTATCCGCCGCCAGCCAGGTGTCGAAATGGTCGCGCACGGCGTTTTCGACCAGCCGCGCAGCCTCGGTCGTCGCCAGGCGGTCCTTGGTCTGGCCCACGAATTCAGGTTCGCGGATGAAGCAGGACACAAGCGCGCAGCCGCCGGTCAGCAGATCCTCGCGCGTGATGTTGGCGGCCTTCTTGTTGCTGACCCGCTCGCCATAGGCGCGCACCCCCTTGAGGATCGCGGCCCAGAAGCCCGCCTCGTGCGTGCCGCCCTCGGGCGTGGGAACCGTGTTGCAATAGGACTGGATGAAGCCGTCGCGCGAGGGCGTCCAGTTGATCGCCCAATCCACCTTGCCCGGCGCGCCCTGGCGGCGGAAATCGACGCTGCCCGCGAACGGACGGTCGGCATAGGTGCTGGCCCCGTGCAGCGTTTCGGACAGGTAGTCGGCGAGGCCGCCGGGGAAATGGAACGTCGCCTCTCGCGGGGTCTCGCCGTCGTCGATTTCCGATTTCCAGCGGATTTCGACCCCGCTGAACAGATAGGCCTTGGACTTGACCATCTTCAGCAGCCGCGCGGGCTTGAAGCGGTGATGGCCGAAGATCTCCTCGTCGGCGTGGAAGGTCACGGTGGTGCCGCGCCGGTTGGGGGCGGCGCCGATCCGGGCCACCGGACCCTGCGGGATGCCGCGAGAGAACCGCTGCTCGAACAGTTCCTTGTTGCGCGCGACCTGCACGATCATCACGTCCGACAATGCGTTGACCACGGACGCGCCGACCCCGTGCAACCCGCCCGAGGTCTGGTAGGCATCGCCCGAGAACTTGCCGCCCGCGTGCAGGGTGCAGAGGATCACCTCCAGCGCGGACTTGCCCGGAAACTTGGGATGCGGGTCGATGGGGATGCCGCGGCCGTTGTCGCGCACGACCACGCTGTAGTCGGCCAGCAGCTCGACCTCTATCCGGCTGGCATGGCCCGCCACGGCCTCGTCCATCGAGTTGTCGAGGATTTCGGCCACAAGGTGATGCAGCGCGCGTTCGTCGGTGCCGCCGATATACATACCGGGGCGCTTGCGCACGGGCTCCAGCCCCTCCAGCACCTCGATCGAAGCGGCGGAATAGCTGTCGGTCGCATCAACGGCGGAAAGAAGGTCGTCGGCCATTCGTGTCTGCTCTTGTTCTTGGGTCGGCTCGCGCCGGACTATCTCATGCGAAGGGGCCAAGGGCCAGCCCCGGCGGGTTCAGGCCCTGTCGCGCAGCCATTCGGCCAGGTCGCCATCGTCGATCAGGCCCTGGGCAAGGGCGATGATCTTCTGGCCGATAATGTCGTCCGGCACGTCCGGCTCGCGCGCGCCGTTCATGTCCAGAACGATCTGCATCGTCCGATAGGCCGTGCGCTTGTTGGCATCATTGAAGCAATGACCCTGCGCAATGGCCATCGCATAGGCGGCAGCCAGGTCGAAAACATCGCCGATCATGCCGTAAGCCAGCCGGTTTTCAACCCGCGCCAAGGCCCCCTCCAGAGACTTGTCCTGCGCGCGGCCAAGCAATTCACCCTCATTCAGCACGACATCGTGGATCGTCTCGACCATTTCGGCCGAGGGCAGCAGCCATTCGGTCATGGTTACTTGTCGCGCAGATAGTCAAGAACAGGTTGCGCGCGTTCCCTGGTGCGCTGCAGCGACTCCATCACTTCCTCGCGCGTGGCATAGCGGTGCTGGCGCTTGTCCGTCGCCTCCTCGGGCACCAGATAACCCACCAGTTGCGAGTTCCTGAGGATCGCCACCGGCTTGCCGCCCGAGCGTTCCAGAACCTTATGCGGTTCGCGCAATTCGGTCATGGTGCAGATGTGGTTCGTCAGCAAACGGGTCATGGCGGGCCTCCTGCGCTTCATATTAGATGCAGGAATGCATATTTCAATATCTATTCCGGCTCGGCCAGCCGCGCCTCCCACATCTGGCGGAAGGCGGGGCGCGACTGGCAACCCTCAAGCCAGGCCATGGTCGCAGGGAATTGCCCCATCAGCTCGCCATAGCCCTGGGCGTATCGCAGAACCTCGGCCATGTTGATGTCGGCCACGGTGAAGCGGTCGCCGACCAGATAGGGCCGGGTGGAAAGATGCCCTTCGACCACCTTCAGGGGGCGGACCAGCCGTTCGGCCGCATGGGCGACAAGGGCCTGGTCCTCACCCGATTGCAGGCGCGAGCGGGCGTGCAGGAACAGGATGGTCAGCGCGTCGGGCTCGATGCTCGTGGCGGCGTAGAAGCTCCACTGCATCATCAGCGCGTCCTCGGCCAGATCAGCGGGGCCGATGGCGCCGCCATGCTTGCGGGCCAGATACAGGGTGGCGGCCAGGGATTCGGACAGGACCAGCCCGTCATCCTCGATCACGGGGATCGCGCCTGCGGGCGACAGCGACAGGAAGGCCGGGGAATGGGTGTTCAGCACCGCGTCCGGGGCATCGGGATCGGCCAGGCGATAGGCCTGGATCACCGGGATCTGCCGGAACGCCAGCCCGATTTCGTGGCACAGCCAGATGATGCGCGAGGCGCGCGAGCGGGTGACCCCGTGGATGGTCAGCATGGAAGGCTCCTTCTGTCAGGCAGAGGGTATGCCGCCTGAAGCGGGCAGGAAAGCGCCATGAATTGATCCTGCGCAAGGCGGAAGGCCGGAAAATGTGACAGACTCATGCCGTTCAATCCCGTGCAGAAGGACATTCCATGGCCGACATCCTGTCCCCCGCCCCCGACACTGCCGAGACTGCCATCCAGACCGCCCCCGCAGCCGACGCCACCCCGGCCCCCCAGGCCGAGGCGCCCCCGCCGGTGCGCACCCCGCGCCCCCGCCGCGTCAGGCTTGCAGGCCCCGACGCCGTGCGCGAGGCCTTCGAGACCGGCATCTATCCCTATCGCGACCGCATGGGCCGCCGGGAATACGAGGCGGAAAAGGCGAAATTGCAGGCCGAATTGCTGAAGGTGCAGATCTGGACCCAGGAAACCGGCCAGAAATTCGTGATCCTGTTCGAGGGCCGCGATGCCGCCGGAAAGGGCGGCACGATCAAGCGGTTCAACGAACACCTGAACCCCCGCGCGGCCCGCGTGGTGGCGCTGAACAAGCCCACGGACGAGGAACGCGGGCAATGGTATTTCCAGCGTTACGTCCAGCATCTGCCCACCTCGGGCGAGATGGTCTTCTATGACCGCAGCTGGTACAACCGCGCCGGGGTCGAACGGGTGATGGGGTTCTGCACCGCCAGCGATTATCTGGAATTCATGCGCCAGGCGCCCGAGTTCGAGCGGATGCTGGTCCGGTCGGGGATCCGGCTTTACAAATACTGGTTCTCGGTCACGCAGGACGAACAGCGGCTGCGCTTCACCGCGCGCAAGACCGACCCCCTGAAACGCTGGAAGCTGTCGCCCATCGACGAGGCGAGCCTGGACAAGTGGGACGACTATACCGAGGCGAAGGAGGCGATGTTTTTTTACACCGACACCGCCGACGCGCCCTGGATCATCGTCAAGTCGAACGACAAGAAACGCGCACGGCTGAACTGCATGAGGCATTTCCTGGCGACGCTGGACTATCCCGACAAGGATCCGGCCATCGCCCTGCCGCCCGACCCGCTGATCGTGGGAACGGCCAGCCATGTGGTCCACGGATCGACCCATATCCTGGGCCGTGCGCTGCATCCCGACAGCCGCAAGGCCGCCGTGCCGCACGAATAGGGGCTGGTTGCATTTGATGCAGGTCAAGGAATCGCCCCGGCATCCGGTCTAGACCGGCCCTTGCGAAACAGGAGCGATTCTTACAATGTCCAATCCCGAATTGGACCACCCCAGCCTTTACGCCAAGCGGGAACCGATCTTTCCGAAGCGGGTGAAGGGGCGGTTCAGGAACCTCAAGTGGGTCGTCATGGCCGTGGCCCTGGCGATCTATTACGTCATGCCGTGGATTCGCTGGGACCGCGGGCCGTCGATGCCCGACCAGGCGGTCCTGGTCGATCTGGCCAACCGGCGCTTCTTCTTCTTCTGGATCGAGATCTGGCCGCACGAATTCTATTTCGTCGCGGGCCTTCTGGTCATGGCGGGATTGGGATTGTTCCTGTTCACCTCGGCCCTGGGCCGGGTGTGGTGCGGCTATGCCTGCCCGCAGACGGTCTGGACCGACCTGTTCATCCTGGTCGAACGCTGGATCGAGGGCGACCGCAACGCCCGCATCCGCCTGCACCGCCAGACCTGGGACGGGCAGAAGGTCAGGCTGCGGCTGTTCAAGTGGGCGGTCTGGCTGGTGATCGCGCTGATGACCGGCGGGGCCTGGATCTTCTATTTCACCGATGCGCCGACGCTGCTGGGCAACCTGCTGACCGGCCAGGCCCATCCGGTCGCCTATATCACCATGGCGATCCTGACGGCGACGACCTTCTTCTTCGGCGGCTTCGCGCGCGAGCAGATCTGCATCTATGCCTGCCCCTGGCCGCGCATCCAGGCCGCCATGATGGACGAGGACACGCTGACCGTCGCCTATCGCGAATGGCGGGGCGAGCCGCGCGGCAAGACCAATGTCCGCCACCGTCCCGCCGCCGTGGCCTTCCAGGCCGAGGCGGAAAGCCACCCCGCAGGCCCTGTCGCGGGCGGCCATTACCCGCCCGTCCCCTATGAAGGCGTGCGCACCGGCGTCGGCGGGCCGATCCCGGCCAACTCGGCGGGCGACTGCATCGACTGCATGGCCTGCGTGAACGTCTGCCCCATGGGCATCGACATCCGCAACGGCCAGCAGATGGAATGCATCACCTGCGCGCTGTGCATCGACGCCTGCGACGAGATCATGGACAAGATCGGCAAGCCGCGCGGGCTGATCGACTACATGGCGCTGAAGGACGAGACCGCCGAACGCGCCGGGGCCAAGCCGAAGCCCGTCTGGAAGCACATCCTGCGCCCGCGCACGCTGCTGTATTTCACGCTGTGGGCCGGCATCGGGGTCGCGCTGATTGTGGCGCTGTTCATCCGCTCGCCGCTGGACCTGAACGTCTCGCCGGTGCGCAACCCCCTGTTCGTCACCATGTCGGACGGCGCGATCCGCAACACCTACGAGGTTCGCCTGCGCAACAAGCAGCACGAACCGCGCGCCTTCAGCTTTGACGTCGAAGGCGCCGACGGCCTGACCGTCGCCATCGAGGGCGCACCCTCGGGTGCGGTCGATGTGCCCGCGGACGAGACGCTGAGCCGCAGGCTGTATGTCACGGCCCCCGCCGGATCGCCGCTGGCCCTGGCCGAGACGACCCCGCTGGACCTGGTCGTCCAGGACGAGATCGACGGGACCACCGCGACCGTCGGCACCATCTTCCACGGAAAGGGCCAATGACATGGCAAGGGAACTGACGGGCCGCCACGTCCTGATCATCACGCTGGCCGCCTTTGGCGTCATCATCGCCGTCAACGTCGTCATGGCGACCCTGGCCGTGGGCAGCTTTCCGGGGCTGGAGGTGAAGAACAGCTATGTCGCATCCCAGCAGTTCGACCGCGACCGGCAGGCCCAGCAATCCCTGGGCTGGACCGCCAGGGCCAGCTATGAAGGATCCGAACTGACCATCGAGATCCTGGACAAGCAGGGCCGCCATCCGATCCTGCGCGACTTTTCGGCCACGATCGGGCGGCCCACGCACAAGCGGTCGGACGTGACGCCCGACTTCACCGTGGAGGGCGGCGTTTATCGCGCGCCCCTGACCCTGGAACCCGGGGCCTGGAACATCCATGTCCAGGCCGTGGCCGAGGACGGGACGGCGTTCCGCCAGCGGCTGGACCATTACGCAGGCGCAAGGGTGAACTGACATGGCCGACCTGACCGCATCGGGATTCAGCGCCTGTCCGGCCTGCGATGCCGCGCCCCTGGCGCAGCGGCTGGCCGACCGGGCCGACCATGCCGACGGCACGCTGATCCTGTCGCTGCCCACGGCCCATTGCGCGACCTGCATCACCGATGTGGAAACCGCGCTGGCCGCCCATCCGGGCGTCAAGTCCGCCCGCGTCAACCTGACCCTGCGCCGCGTCACCGTGGACGCGCCGGGCCTGACGGCGGATGACCTGATCCCCGTCCTGGCGGGCGTGGGATACGAGGCGCACGAGCTTGACCCCGACGCGCTTTCGGCCACCACCGCCGACCGCCAGGGCCGCGATCTGCTGATGCGCATCGGCGTGTCGGGCTTCGCGATGATGAACATCATGATCCTGTCGATCGCCGTCTGGTCGGGGGCCGAGGCCGCGACGCGCGACCTGTTCCACTGGATCAGCGGCGCCATCGCGCTGCCCACCGTGTTCTTCGCGGGCCAGCCCTTCTTCCGCAGCGCCTGGTCCGCGCTGCGCGTAGGCCGGCTGGGCATGGACGTGCCGATCTCGCTGGCGCTGGTCCTGGCCAGCGCGATCTCGGTCTCCGAGACGATGCAGTCGGGCCATCACGCCTATTTCGACGGCGTGACCATGCTGTGCTTCTTCCTGCTGATCGGGCGCTATCTGGACCACCGCACCCGCGCCATCGCCCGCTCTGCCGCGGCCGAACTGACCGCGCTGGAGGTTCCCCGCGCCACCCTGCTGGTGGACGGGGCCGAACAGGTCGTGCCGATCGCCACCCTGCGCCCCGGCGACCTGATCCGCATCCGTCCCGGCGCCCGCGTACCCGCCGACGGGGAAATCGTCGAAGGCCGGTCCGAGATCGACCGCGCCCTGCTGACGGGTGAGACGCTGCCCGTGCTGGCCGCCCCCGGCCAGATGCTGTCGGCGGGCGAGGTGAACCTGACCGGCCCCCTGACCCTGCGGGTGACGGCGGCGGGCCGCGATTCGTCCTTGGCGCGCCTGACCGCCTTGGTCGAGGCCGCCGAGGCTGCGCGCGGGCGTTACACCTCGCTGGCCGAACGGGTCTCCAAGGCCTATTCGCCCAGCGTGCACGTGATGGCGCTGACCAGCTTCATTGGCTGGATGTGGGCCACGGGCGACCTGCGGCTGGCCGTCAACATCGCGGCGGCGGTGCTGATCGTGACCTGCCCCTGCGCGCTTGGCCTGGCGGTCCCGGCGGTCGCCACGGCGGCTTCGGGGCGGCTGTTCCGGCGCGGGCTGCTGATCAAGAACGGCACCGCGCTGGAGCGCCTGGCCGAGGTCGATACCGTGGTCTTCGACAAGACCGGCACGCTGACCATGGGCCGCCCGGTCCTGGTCAGCGCCGATCCGCTGCCCGCCGACCTGCGCCCCGTGGCCCGCGCCTTGGCCGAGGCATCCGCCCATCCCCTGTCGCGCGCCCTGGCCGAGGCCTTGGCCGACCAGCCCCTGGCCGACCTGTCCGACGTGACCGAGCATCCGGGCTTTGGCGTCTCGGCCCGCTGGCAGGGCCAAGCGGTTCGCCTGGGCCGCGCCGACTGGCTGGGCGTGGGCGACGATGTCGAAACCCTGCCCACCAGCGCCACTTGGCTGGCGGTGGAAGGGCAGGCCCCGGTCCGTCTGGACTTCACCGACGAACTGCGGCCCGGTGCCGCGGATTGCGTGGAGATGCTGCGCAAGGCGCGGATGCGTGTGGTGGTGATCTCGGGCGACCGTCCGGCGGCGGTGGCCGATCTGGCCGCACGCCTGGGCATCGAGGATTGGCGTGCGGGCGTCGATCCGCGCGGGAAAGAGGCCATGGTCGCGGATCTGGCAGCGCAGGGTGCGCGCGTCCTGATGGTGGGCGACGGGCTGAACGACACGGCGGCGCTGGCCCGGGCCCATGCCTCGATCTCGCCTGCAAGCGCGCTGGACGCCGCGCGGGTCGCCAGCGACATGGTTCTGACCGGCAACGATCTTGCCCCCGTGGCCGACGCGGTGGCCACCGCCCGCCGCGCCACCCGCCGCATCCGCGAGAACTTTGCGATCTCGATCGCCTATAATATCGTGGCGGTGCCGCTGGCGGTGGCCGGCATGGTGACGCCGCTGATTGCGGCGCTGGCGATGTCGCTCAGCTCGATCACGGTGACGCTGAACGCCCTGCGGCTGCGCGACGGAAGGAACTAGGCCATGGAGATCCTGTCGATCCTGATCCCCGTATCGCTGGGCCTTGGCGCGGCAGGCCTGGTGGCCTTCATCTGGGCCCTGCGGTCGCGCCAGTTCGAGGATCCGAAAGGCGACGCCGAACGGATCCTGTCCGACAAATGGGACGACCGGCCAAGGCCCGACTAGGCAGGCCGGAATAGAAAAAGGGGCGAGGTGATCCTCGCCCCTTTTTCATGTCCATGACGACCGGGCTTACTGCCCGACCACCTGGCATTCCTGAGACCGGCTGGCGAAGCGTTCGCAGACCAGTTCGGCATTGGCCCTGGTCAGGTTCGCGAAGCTGGGCTGAAAGCCGCGCTTGGTGTCGGCCACATGCCGCGCCGCCCCGTTCAGGATCGCGCCGTCCTGCAGCGCGCTGCGCAGCAGCAGGCGCTCTGCCTCGGTCTTTGACTTGAACATGCCCAGGGTCACGCCCCAGCCACGCGCGCTGCCACCGGGGCGGGACACGATCTCCAGCGCCTCGGGTTCGGCAAGGTCGCCTTCGCCCATTGCGGCCAGGATCACCGTTTCCGACCGGGGCTTCGGCGCAGGCGAGGCCAGCAGCGACATCGCGGCGCCGCCATCCTGCGGCACGGCCTGGGCCACGGCGCGGGCAATCGCCTCGGGTTCGGCGGCGGCATTGGTGATTGCCGCCGTGCTGGCCGAACGGGACCGTGGCGCGGGGGTGGGCCGGACGGATTGTTGCAGGACCGGGGCTGCCAGGCTGGCCGACGGCGCCGCAGGTTCGGCCTCTGCCGCTGCGGCAACCTCGGCGGGGGCCGCGCGGCGGCTGACGGGGCGGGCGCTGGCGGCCAGCGTCAGGCCGCCGGTCGCGACC